>NZ_JAAVUQ010000023.1 GCF_018449515.1 Caballeronia sp. dw_19
TGACCCCGACCGCTAACCCCAGAACCGACCACCCCGGCACAGACCCAGAACCGCTAACCCCGGAACCAGGCACCCCGGAACCAGGCACCCCGGCATAAACTCCGACCAACTAACCCCAAACCCCACCAACCCAAACCCGAGTGCGAACGACCCCCCTACGGTAATGCCAACTCCCTAGCCCCTTCCGCACTAGCCCAACCCTGCTTGACCGACCAGCGCTGATCGGTACCCACCTCGACAATAGTGAGGCGTCCGTCATCGGTATAAGCGCCTGTGTCGATAAAAATCTGCGACCCGATCTGCTTGATCGCCTTCATCGGCGTATGCCCACAATAAGTCGGCGATAACCCCCGCTGCCAGGCAGCCTTCCCCGTCCCCAGCGCAAGCGACCTCCCCCACAACAACTGCTGGCGCACATCGTCAGGAAAATACGCCACTTCCAGATCAGCGTCGCTGCCAAAAAATTCCGCATGCAGCACGTTGAACCGCGTCGGACCATCGCCGACAATTCGCACCAAAGGAACACTCGCCAACTTCGTCGCAATCCCCTTCAGTTGCTCATCCGTCAGGTTCGCCGCCCACGCGCCGCCGATCGAATACCACATGTGGCGCTGCATCTTGCCCGCAGCAACCGCGCACAACGCGTCTTCGTGATTGCCAAGCACAGGGTAAAACCAGGGCTTATCGAGCAAGTCGATGCCGCCAAGCGAATCGCTCCCGCGATCGACCAGGTCGCCCACGGAAAACAGGCGATCACGCGAACCATCGAAAGCAATTTCGCTAAGCAAATAACGCAGGGCATCGACGCAACCGTGCAAATCGCCAACCACAAGGTCACGGCCAACTTTGTTCGCCGGATGCCAGCAAACGACAGGGTAAGTAGAGGCAGTCATGGCAGTAATCTTAATCTTCCAAAACGCACAGTTATGCGCGCCAACTCGCTTTCCAACAACGCATCCCTCCACATTCTGGAACGACCGCCATCAATGCGCAACACGATCAGCTTGGCGCGGCAATAATTGCCGCGCCAAGCTGAATCACACCGTATTTATTGCGGTGTCGAACGGAGTTTGGCGACCTGATCGGCGGACGTCGTCGATTGCGGATTGCCAAATGTCTTCGTCACATAATTGCTGATGGCGGCAATCTGTTCATCGCTGAGTTCATCCGCGAATGCGGGCATGAAAGCGGTAGCGTCTTTCGTCTGACGACTCACGCCGTGCAATATGACCATTGTCAGATTGTTAACCGCCGATGCCCCTACCACGCCGTTATGAATCAGCGATGGATATGCCCCCGGCGCGCTGCCGCCCCGACCCTCGCCCGTCCAGCTATGACAGGTCGCACAGTTGGCGATAAACAATTGCGCGCCATTCACCCCGCTGATCGCCGTTCCGCGCATTGCCGTGACGTCCGCGCTGGTCGGCTTGCCAAAGGAATCACGCGGATGGATGTCGCCGCCGCTCTGCGCCGGCACCGAGCGCAAGTACACCACGATCGAACGCAGATCCTCAGACGTCATGTACTGCGTACTGTTCTGCACCACATCCGCCATCGGGCCAGCCGCATTCGCCCGGCCATGCGCCACACCGGTCGCAAGATATTGTGTCAGCTCGTCGTCGGTCCATCCGCCGATGCCCGCAGTCTTGTCAGGCGTGACGTTGAACGCATGCCAGCCGGACAACTCGGCGCCGCTGAAGCGCTCGCTCGTCTTCAGGCCCTGCATCACATTGCGAGGCGTATGGCATTCCTCGCAATGCGCGAGTCCGCCAACCAGATAAGCGCCCCGATTCCATTCCGCGCTCTGCTGCGGGTCGGGCACGAAACGCCCTTCCTTGAAATTGAACATGTTCCAGAACACCATCAGCCAGCGCTGGTTGAACGGAAACGACAGCGCATTGCGTGGAGGCGTGTAGTGGATCGGCACAAGGGTATTCAGATAGGCACGGATCGCGAGGACGTCCGAGCCCGTGACCTTCGTATATTCGGCGTAAGGGAACGCCGGGTACAAGCGCTCACCGCTTTTGCCAATCCCTTCATGCATCGCGCGCAGGAAGTCGGCGTCGCTCCAGCGGCCAATGCCGGTATCCGGATCGCTCGTGATATTCGGCGTATAGATAGTCCCGAACGGCGTGCTGATCGGCAAACCGCCCGCGAACGGACGGCCTTTGTCGGCGGTATGGCAGGCCACGCAATCGCCCGCGCGCGCCAGATATTCGCCGCGCTTGATCAGCGCCGCGCCGGCCAGCGTGTCGCGCTGCACGACCGTGGGCTCAGTCGCGGCAGTCTGCGCGTGCGCCGACTGAATCAGCGTGTGGAAACTCACGCCCGTGACGGCAAGCGCAAGAACGGCGAGCGCGCCGCCCAGGCGCTTGCCAAGCTTGCCAATGCTAAGGTTATTGAAGGTCTTCGCGTCGCGAGGTTTGGGGTTCTTCATCGTGGATCTCCGTCGGCGCGCAATCAAAGTTCTTTCTTCAGCTTGTCGGCGAGACGCAGCGACAACGCGGACAACGTCAGCGTGCAATTCACCGATGCCGCCGTCGGCATCACCGCGCTGCCGGCAATGAAGAGGTTCGCGTGATCATGCGTGCGGCATTCGGAATCGACGACGGAATCCTTCGGGTCCGCGCCCATGACGGTCGTCCCCATGATGTGGTTGTTCGGAGCGAATTTATCGTCGAAGGTGATCTCCGTGCCGCCGAACAACTCCGCAATCCGCGCATATTGGACGCGTGTGTCCGCCGCGCTTTTCTTCACGTAGTCGTTGATCGAGTAATAGATCTCGGGCTGCGGGATGCCGAGCGAATCCTTGCGATCCGACGAGGGCACCACCCGGTTCTGCGGCTCGGCCAGATGCTCGTGGAAGCTGTTGATGTTCATCGTGCGCGCGACGCGGTCGCGGATCTGGCGGTCCAGTTCCGCTCCGGTCACGCCTCGGGCGATCAGGTCCGCCGTGACCGACATGGTAGGGACGCCATTCGACAAATGCAGCTTCTTCGCCGAGTATTCCGAGCGGAAAGCGCCGTCACGGAAGTTCACGACCGAGCTCATTTCCATCGGCCCGCGTCCCGGCCACACGGGTTCGTTGGCAAGGAAGGTCACGCCGGTGCCCGGGTGGTCCATCAGGTTGCGGCCGACCTGATCCGAACTGTTGCCAATGCCGTTCTTGAATCTGTCGGATACCGACTGCAACATCAGCTTCGGCGTTTCGATTCCATTAGCCGCGAGCACGAAGAGCTTGCCGGTGACACGCGTGCTGTTGCCATTCGGGTCCTTGTAATGGACAGCGGTGATCAGGCCTTTGTCGTCGCTCTCGATCTTGTAGACGACCGCTTGCGCGATCAGCTTCGCGCCGGCTCGCTCGGCTTTCTCCGCATGCGTGATGCCGTTGTACATGGCGGCGATCGGGCAGATCGGCATGCAGTTGTTATTGCCGCAGCAGGTTGGACGGGCATCGTACGGGCGGCTGTTGCGCGCGACCGGTTCCGGCACGACGTGATAAGACTGCGCGTTGAGGACATCGGAGAAACGCTGGTCCATGTAGGACAGCGGCAGCATGTCCATTGGATACGGTTTGGAACGCGGCGAACCAAGATCAACGTTATTGCCCGGACCGGACACGCCAAGCTGCACTTCGGCGGCGAAGTACCAGGGCTCAAGGGTTTCGTATGGGATCGGCCAGTCACGACCTACGCCATAGAGCGTCCTCAGCTTGAAATCGGCTGGTAGCAAGCGCCACGCAGCGGCGGCCCAGTGCCAGGTCGTCCCGCCCACGAGCCGCAAGTATTGCGACGCGTACGGATACTCGCCCTTCTGGATCAGATAGTTATTCTCGGGCGAATACTCGGGATGCGGCGCGTAAGGTGTCGACGGATACGGCGTAGCGAAGTCGGCTTTGGCCGGCGAGTTACGAAAGTTCTCGACGATCTGCCAGCGCGGAATACGCGGCCCGGCTTCGAGCAGGATCACGGATGCGCCCGCGGTCGCGAGTTGATGCGCAACGAGTCCGCCCGCAACCCCCGATCCGACGACCACCACATCGGCCGAATTCGAATTTGCCATTTGTTGTTGTCCTGTGAGGGTAGATTTTTATTTGCTTCGGTCGCGCTGTCGAGCGTGCCAACAATCCTGCTGTCAATTATGTTGTCAGGCAGGTGTCGTCAGGCAGCGTGCCGGCTTGATGCGTTCTTGATACGTTCGATGCGTTGGGTTCACGCCGCGCCAGGCGGCTTCTGCGCCCAGTAGAACGGCACGTCGCGGCAATACGACGGAATGGTCAGCACGTCGTTGACCGGATCGAACATCAGCGCGCGCTCATAGGCGACCACGCTCACGCGCGGCGCATCGCCGACAAGACCGAGATACCACGCCCGCATGATCGCGGTGACCGTGCCGGCGAGCTTGGGTGTATCCGCCTTGAGCGCCTGCGTCACCGTATCCGACGGCACGCCGCCATGCGCCGCGAGCCACACGTTCAGGGCGCTCACGTTGCCCACAAACTCGCTGTCCGACTTCGACAGCGCGTCATACACGCGCTGCGCCAGCGCGGGATCGAACGTGGTGCGGCCGGTCAGTTTGCGCGAGAGCAACAGGAAACCGTCGATACCTGCAGGCGGGGTATCGGCGAAAGCCCGGGTGAAGAATGTTGGGAAACCGAAACCCGCAGAAGTGAACGCGAGCGCGGCTGCTGACGCACACGCGCCGAGAACAAAACGCCGGCGTGTGGCCGACTGTGCGCGCGCCATGGGGTGGTCGAGTTGTGTCATGGTGTGAAGTCCCAATTCGCCTTGTTCAGAGAGGCGATGATCGATTGCACCTGTCGATATCCCCCGATCAGTTTTTTTAAGGCGCGCCTTGCGGCGGCGGAAGCATGCACGATGAAGCGGATAACAACCAGCCGTTGGCCGCTGGCAATTGAAAGGCGCACGGGCAATAATCGCGGCACTTTAGGACCGTGAAGCACCGCATCTTGCTGTGTCTTGCCCGATACCGTTGCGTGCCAGCTTAACGCCATAACCCGCCATAACCAGACCGCTATAAAAAATGAATCTCGTTCCCCAAGTACTTCGCTATCGCCCGCGGGCAGTCATTGCACTCGTGATTGGTGTGATCGTGGCGCTTTTGGTTCCACATGACTTCAAGCCGATCGTGCGCGGCCTCATTGGATGGGACAGTGCCGTATGGCTGTATCTCGTGCTTATCTGGATTCAGATGGCGCTTGCGCGTCAAGACAAAGTGCAGAAGCTCGCCGAACGCGAGGATGAGAATGCAGGCATGGTGCTGCTCATCATCAGCCTGGCCGCTATAGCAAGCCTCATCGCCATTGTGTTCGAGTTGGCCATGGCCAAGAACCTGGGCTTGCGCGGCGCGGTGCTCCACTATCTGCTAACTGCATTCACAATGCTGGGCGCGTGGTTCCTCATCCCGACCATCTTCACACTCCACTACGCACGTCACTACTATCAGTCAGAGGGCGACGAGACATCGCTGAGATTCCCGGATGCCCATCTCAAGCCGGACTATTGGGACTTCCTCTATTTCTCATTCACGATCGCGGTGGCGTCGCAGACTTCGGATGTCGTGCTCTGCTCCAATGAAGTCCGGCGAGCGGCGCTCGCGCAATCCGTCTTATCGTTCTTCTTCAACGCCGCGGTGATCGGATTATGTGTCAACACGGCGGCCAGCTTACTTGGGCCTTGAGCTGATTTGATCTGATCTGAGAAGCAAATATTGCCGTCACGACTGAGCGCCTTCGGGCGTAATTTCCGGCTCGGATAAATTAATCTGGAGGGCTGACAATTCTTGCATCTCGATGGATAAGCGCACCGCCAGCCCCGTCTTTCGTATAACGATTCCCGAACTCTCCGTGTAAAAACGCCGCCCGCAGCGCGTGCTTTTTTACACGGCTTCCCAGGTCCGCCTGACGTCGACCTCAGGGCTTATCAGAGCCCGTCTCTTTTCCCCGGTTTCAGCAGATTCTTAAGAACATGGCACACGCCTTGCTCTAGCTATCCCGCACCCTCTCTTCCCTCCGATAAAAGCACCGGACGCATGCGCCGCAGATTCTTCTGGCCCCAAGCGCATCCCATCGCTTTTCATCCATCAAACGCCAGGAGTCAGCTTTGTCCTTGAACGTCTTGCTTGTCGCTTCCGAGGCTGTGCCGCTAGCCAAAACCGGCGGACTGGGTGACATGGTCAGCGCGTACGCCGTTGCGTTGCGTGAAGCCGGAGTTGATGCCGCGATACTCATGCCGGCCTATCCGAAAGCGCTGCAGATGGTCGAGGGATTACAGAAGGTGGCTTCGGTGACGGGGCTCCCCGGCGGGGACGGCGCGCTGTATCGTGGTCGCATGCCAGAAACCGGCGTGCCCGTGATCCTGCTGCGCATGGATCATTTGTACGCACGCGAAGGCCTCTATCAAGACGCGAAAGGACGCGACTACGAAGACAACGCGATTCGTTTCGCGTCGTTATCGGCGGCGGCGGTGAAGATTGCCGAAGGCGTTCGAGGGTTCAAGAAGCCGGATATCGTGCACGCGCATGACTGGCATTCTGGACTCACACCGCTCTTGATGAAGCAAGCCGGCGTGCACGCAAAAAGCGTTTTCACGATCCACAATCTGGCGTTCCAGGGCAACTATTCGCTCTCGCTTGGTGCAGCGCTCGGCGTGCCTGCCAAATGGCTCGTGCCCGCGTTGACCGAACCTGCGAGCATCGAATTTTATGGTGCATTGAGTCTGATGAAAGCCGGCATTGTCCATGCCGACCACGTTGCTACCGTCAGCGAAACGTATGCTCGCGAAATCCTCACGCCGCGCTTTGGCCACCTGATGGAAGGCGTGCTGCAAAGTTGCGCCGGCAAGCTGTCGGGGATCATCAACGGTATCGATGTAGATACCTGGGACCCGAGGACCGATCCGCAAATCGCCCGCCATTATTGTTTCGACGATATGCGCGGCAAGCACGCCTGCAAGCGCGAGTTGCAGCAGATGTTCGGCCTTCCCACCGACCCCTTCGCGCCGGTGATCGCGCTCGGCAGCCGGATGACATCGCAAAAAATGGCCGATGTCGCCGTGCAAGCCATTCCCGCGCTGCTGGAACACTATCCGCGTTTGCAGATTGCCGTGCTCGGCAAAGGCGAAGCATATATAGAAGCCGCGTTCCAGCGGCTGGCGCAGACCTGGCCGGATCGGGTGGGTGTCTATATAGGTTACGACGAGCGCCGCGCGCACGTGCTGCATGCCGGTGCTGACATCCTGCTGCATGGCAGCCGCTTCGAGCCTTGCGGCCTCACGCAAATCTACGCCATGCGTTATGGCACGTTGCCCGTGGCATCGCGCGTGGGCGGGCTGGCGGATACGATCGTGGATGCTGCCGACGCAGCCGACTCTGCGGGGCATCAGACGGGTTTCCAGGCATCTCCCGTTGGCGGCTTCGAGGGCGCAACGTCCGCGCGCCCGGCGACCGGCTTCCTCTTCGATGGCGACCGTGTCCAGGACGTGATCGTCGCCGCCACGCGCGCCATCGACGCCTTCATGCGGCCGCAACAATGGCGCGCGCTTCAACGCAACGCGATGGCGCGCGATTACGGCTGGGACCAGGCGGTAGCGAAGTATGTCCAGTTATACGCGAGTCTCACCGATATGCGTCCCGCCAAAGCACCGTTGCGCACGCGCCGTGTGCCGGGCAGGGTTCGGGCAGTACCGGTCATGGCGGTGGCCGAGGCCGAGCGTCGTGAAGCGCAACAGGCACAATTGGCGCAATTCGTCGCACGCAGCGCCTGACGTTCCACACACCCCTTTTCGATGGTACGGTTACAGGGTTGGCCGTTCGCAGCGCACTGGATTGCAGTGCGCTGCGAACGCATGTCGTCTGACCTGAACCCGCATGCTGGTCGCGAACCATTGGCTACGCTCAGGCTCCGACATACCCCAGGAAACGCGAAAGAGGCGCGGCACGCTACGTGCTGTGTCCCTCAAGCGACCCTGGCGCCGCACCGAACGGCGTATCGCCTGATGACCTGACGTTGATAGTCGATACGCACCGCACTCGTCACCCCGGAATTGGTGCTTTGAAGACTGTCTGAGGCTCGTCTGCCGTAGCCGTTCTTGCGGTTTGGTTTATTGCCTGGTTGAGCGCGATCGCGTTTTCCCGCATCCACGCCATAGCAGGACGAACTGGAAAAGACGACCGATGGAACACCATCACATGCTTCAAGCATACGCACCAAGAATCTATTTCATCGATCCGCTTCTCGTCGGACCATTGCGCGAGTGGTCCGCACAATTCGAACATGCCGCCGCGCTGGGCTTCGATCACGTCCTGATCGGCGCGCCGTTCCAGCCAGGCAGCAACGGCCATCGACAGGCCGTGGCCGATCATCACAAACTCCATTCTGTATTCGAATCCGATGCACCCGCGAGCGAAGGCCTGCGTCTGCTTGCAAGTCAGGCGGGCAAGCACGGCCTGACCTTGCTGGTCGATATCACCCTCGACCAGGTGAGCGCTGAAGGCGGCTTGTTCCGAGACAACCGGCACTGGTTCCATCCGTTCGAAGCGGCTGAAGCCCGGCTCGATCCGCGTCACGCGCCGCACGAAGAAAGCGCGGCGCATGCGAATTTCGCTGATGGCGAAGCGGCCCAGGCGCTCACCGAATGGTGGGCGCGCGAGCTGATGCTGCTGGCCGATGCCGGCATTGGCGGCTTTCGCTTCGAGGCGCCGCACAAGGTGCCGGCGCACGTGTGGCGCAGGCTCGGTGCGGCCGTTCGCGAACGTCATCCGCAAACGAAATGGCTGGCATGGACCGTCGGCATCAGCCGTCAGGACCTCGCCACTCTCGCCGATGCCGGTTTCGACTCGGTGTTTTCATCGTCGCGATGGTGGGATTTCCAGAGCAACTGGCTCTTCGATGAACACGCCGCGCTGTTTCGCATCGCGCCGCCCATTGCGTTTCCGGAAGAGCCCTACGGCTCGCGCCTGCTCCACGATCTGCCTGATACCGGCGACTCGTCGCTGGTAGAACGTGCCTACCGGCGCGCGTTGTACACGGCGGCGGGCATAGGCACCGGCCTGCTCGTGCCCATGGGCTTCGAATACGGCGTCACGCAGCCGCTCACCTACAACCACGGCAGCGCCGAAGAATTCCGGCGCGCCAGAGAAGGCGCGCGCTTTAACGTATCGGCGGAAGTGGCGCACGCCAACGCGTTGCAACGGAACTCCGCGGCGCTGGCGAGCACGGGCGAACTGCGCGCGCTGACCGGCGCGGGCACGCCTTACGCTGCCATTCTGCGCGGCAGCGGCCCGGACCTGCGGGTCGCGGCCGAGGCGGCGCTGATCGTGCTGAACCCGGACCTCACCACGCCGGTTTATGTCGATACCCGTCATTTGCTGGACGGCGCACCGGGCAACTTCACGCGGTTTCGGGCAATTGACGAGGACACGACGGAAACGCCGCTGCCGCTCGAGCCTTTCTTGCTGCAACCTGGCGAAGTGCGACTGCTGCGCGGCGCGGCCGAGCCGCCCATCCTGCTGGCGCAACCCCAGGTCAAGCGCGGCGCCAAGGCAGCTGACAAGAAGTCGGTGAACGAGGCGTTGGTGGCGCCGCGGGTGGCGATCGAAAGCGTGACGCCGTCGGTCGATCACGGGCGCTTTCCGGCGAAGCGGATCGTAGGCGAAGCGGTTGAAATCACGGCGGCGATTTTCGCGGAAGGCCACGACAAGATCGCGGCCGCCGTGCAATGGCGCGCCGCCGATGAAACCGACTGGCACGAAGCGCCAATGGTGCCGGTCCTGCCGCTCGGCAACGATCTGTGGACGACGCACATTCCGCTGGACCGCTTAGGCCGTCATGAATTCACCGTGATCGCGTGGCGCGACGACTTCGCTTCGCTGATCGATCACATGCAGAAGAAGCTGAAGGCCGAACAGACGGTTGAACTCGAACTCGAGGAAGCGCGCCATTTGTTCGCGTTGATCCTGGCCGAAGTGAAAACCGCGGAAGGCGTGCAGACGGAACCGCTGGAACGGATCGTCAAGCAGTTCGCCAAGGCCGATGCAGACACCCGGCTCACGTTGGCGCTCGCGCCGGAAACGGCGCTGGCGATCGAGGCGGCGCGGCACCGGCCATTCCTGTCGCGCGATCCGGTGACGTATCGGATAGACGCCGAACGCGCCGCCGCGCGCTTTGCAAGCTGGTACGAAATCTTCCCGCGCTCCATGAGCGACGACGAAAATCGTCACGGCACGTTTGTCGATGTAATCGGCAAGATGCCGCGCATCCGCGAGATGGGCTTCGACGTGCTGTACTTCCCGCCGATCAACCCCATTGGCGTGGCGAACCGCAAGGGCAAGAACAATACACTGACGGCCCTACCCGGCGATGTGGGCAGCCCGTACGCTATCGGCGGCAAGGAAGGCGGCCACGACGCCGTGCATCCGGAACTCGGCAACCTGGACGACTTCAAGCAGATGCTGGAAGCCGCGCGCGCCCACGGTCTGGAGATTGCACTCGATTTCGCCGTGCAGTGTGCGCCGGATCATCCGTGGCTGAAGGAGCATCCCACGTGGTTCGCGTGGCGCCCCGACGGCACGCTGCGTTATGCGGAAAATCCGCCGAAGAAGTATCAGGACATCGTGAATCCGGACTTCTACGCGCAGGACGCGAAGCCGGAACTCTGGCTCGCGTTGCGCGACGTGTTCCTGTTCTGGATCGCGGCAGGCGTGAAGATTTTCCGCGTCGACAATCCGCACACGAAACCCATGCCGTTCTGGGAATGGGTGATCGGCGACGTGCGCTCGCGTCACCCGGACGCCATGTTCCTCGCCGAAGCGTTCACACGTCCACGCGTGATGAACCGGCTCGCCAAGCTCGGTTTCTCGCAGTCGTACACGTACTTTACGTGGCGCGAGTCGAAGCAAGATTTCCTGGAATACATGCATGACCTGACGCAGACGGGCGCGAAGGATTATTTCCGCCCGAACTTCTTCGTCAATACGCCCGATATCAACCCGCGTTTCCTGCAACGCTCAGGCCGCGCCGGTTTTGTGATCCGCGCCGCGCTCGCTGCGACGCTGTCGGGGCTATGGGGCGTGTATAGCGGGTTCGAACTCTGCGAAGCCGCCGCGCTGCCGAACAGCGAAGAATATCTCGATTCGGAGAAGTATCAGATCCGGGCCTGGGACTGGAACCGGCCGGGGAATATCGTCGGGGAAATCACGGCGCTGAACCGGATCAGAAAGGCGAATCCGGCGCTGCATTCACATCTCGGCGTCAACTTCCTTCCCGCTCACAACGACAACATCCTGTTCTTCGAGAAAGCGAATGCGGCGCGCGACAACATCGTGCTGGTCGCAATCAATCTCGATCCGTTCAACGAACAGGGCGCGGACGTGGAATTGCCGTGGCAGACGTTGAATAATTGGGGCGTGCAGGAATGGGACGCACTGGCCGTGGAGGACCAGATGACGGGCGAACGTTTCGAATGGCGCGGCAAAAAGCAGCATATCCGCCTCGACCCGAACACGCGGCCGTTCGCGATCTGGAGAATCGCGCCGACGTGGGGTTTGCCGCGGGCGCCGACTCCCCTCTGAGCGTCACCTGACAGTCATCATCACGACGGCACTCGCCGACGTGGCACAGAACAACTCATACAGCCGGGACAAACCACCGTCGCGGCTCAAGGAGCGACACGTGAAGCGTAACAAGAATTCGACTCTCAGCAACGATCCGCTCTGGTACAAAGACGCGATCATCTATCAGATCCACATCAAGTCCTTCTTCGATGCGAACAACGACGGCATTGGCGATTTCCCCGGCCTGCTGGCGAAGCTCGACTACATCTCCGAACTCGGCGTCGATACGATCTGGCTGCTGCCGTTCTATCCGTCGCCACGACGTGACGATGGTTACGACATCGCCGATTACCGCAACGTGCATCCCGATTACGGCACGCTCGCCGACGTGAAGCGTTTCATCCAGGAAGCGCACGCGCGTGGCATTCGCGTGATCACCGAACTCGTTATCAATCACACGTCCGACCAGCACCCGTGGTTCCAGCGCGCGCGCCTCGCGAAGCCGGGCTCGAATCATCGCAACTACTATGTCTGGTCAGACACCGACAAGAAGTACGAAGACACGCGGATTATTTTCATCGACTCGGAGCCGTCCAACTGGACCCATGATCCCGTCGCCGGCCAGTATTACTGGCACCGCTTTTTCAACCACCAGCCGGACCTGAATTTCGATAACCCCGCCGTGCTCAAGGAAGTGCTGCAGGTGATGCGCTTCTGGCTCGACATGGGGATCGACGGCTTGCGGCTGGATGCCGTGCCGTATCTCGTCGAACGCGAAGGCACGAACAACGAAAACCTGCCGGAAACACACGCGATTTTGAAGAAGATCCGCGCGACTATCGACGCGGAATATCCGAACCGGATGTTACTGGCCGAAGCGAACCAATGGCCGGAAGACGTGAAGGAATATTTCGGCGACGAAGATGAATGCCACATGGCTTTCCATTTCCCGCTGATGCCGCGCATCTATATGTCGATTGCGAGCGAGGACCGCTTCCCGATCACGGACATCATGCGGCAAACGCCGGATCTCGCGCCGACCAACCAGTGGGCCATTTTCCTGCGCAATCACGACGAACTCACGCTGGAAATGGTGACCGATTCCGAGCGCGATTATTTGTGGAACACGTATGCGAGCGATCGGCGCGCGCGTCTGAATCTCGGCATTCGCCGCCGTCTCGCGCCGTTGATGGAACGCGACCGGCGCCGGATTGAACTGATCAATTCGCTGCTGCTGTCCATGCCGGGCACGCCCGTGATCTATTACGGCGACGAACTCGGCATGGGCGACAACATTCACTTGGGCGATCGCGATGGCGTGCGTACGCCGATGCAGTGGTCATCGGATAGAAACGGCGGGTTTTCGCGCGCCGATCCTGAGCAACTTGTGCTTCCGCCCGTGATGGGTTCGCTCTACGGGTATGACGCCGTCAATGTGGAATCGCAAAGCCGAGACCCGCACTCACTGCTCAACTGGACCCGCAAGATGCTCACGGTGCGTCGCGGGAAACAGGCGTTTGGCCGAGGCTCGATCCGTTTCCTGCGTCCGAACAACCGCAAGATCCTTGCGTATCTGCGTGAGGTCGAGGGTGAACCACCGATCCTGTGCGTGGCGAATCTGTCGCGGGCGCCGCAGGCCGTGGAACTCGATTTGTCCGAGTACGCCGGGTCGGTGCCGCTGGAAATGACCGCGGATTCCGCGTTCCCGCCGATCGGGCAGCTCACGTATTTGCTGACCTTCCCGCCCTACGGTTTCCTGTGGTTCCAGCTATGTCCGGGCAATCAGCGTCCGGCATGGAGCCAGGCGCCGTCCGAGCAATTGCCCGAATTCGTGACAATGGTGATCCGCGCCGGCCAGACCGGCCCGACACCGGAAAACGTGCGCTTGCTGGAGTCGGAAGTGCTGCCGTCTTATTTGAGCAAGCGGCGCTGGTTTGCATCGAAGGACAAGAAGCTGATAGGCGTGCGTCTGGCGGCATTGACGACCATTCCGGAAGCGGGTTTTGCGTTCACGGAGATCGAAGCCGATGTCGGCGATCACGTCGAACGCTACGTGCTGCCGCTCACCATTGCATGGGGCACCGAAACGACTTCGCCCCTCTATATGCAGCTCGCGCTCGCCCGTGTGCGCCAGGTTCGTAATATCGGCCATATCACGGACGCCTTCGCCGTCCCGAACTTCACCTACGGCGTGCTGAAAAAGCTCTTGCAGCGGGCGGTCATTCCCACGGTGCAGAAGAGCGAGATCCGCTTTATTCCCACCGAACGGCTCGACGCGCTTGCCGCCAATTTCAAGCCTGGAGAACCACCGCCGGAAATTCGCTGGCTGGCGGCGGAGCAGAGCAACAGCTCGCTCGTGATCGGCGATCAGATCGTACTGAAACTCGTGCGCCGGCTTGTCGGCGGGATTCATCCGGAAGCCGAAATGAGCCGGCACCTGACGAAGCTCGGTTACCAGAATACGGGACCGCTGTTCGGCGAAGTGGTGCGGGTGGACCCGGAAGGCGTGCCGCATACGCTGTGCATCTTGCAAGGGTTTATCGACAACCAGGGCGATGCGTGGAACTACGTGCTCGATTACCTGCGCCGCACCGTGGATGAACTCGCGCTGGCCGTGGATACCGGCGACCACTCGATGGACCGCGAGAAGGAAATGCTCGGGATCGAGGGGTATCGGAAGGTCACGGGGATCATCGGACGGCGGCTGGGCGAACTGCATGTTGCGCTCGCTCAACCTTCGGATGACCCCGCTTTTGCGCCGGAGAAGGCATCGAAGAAGGACGTGCGTGGCTGGAACGACGGCACGCACACGCTGCTTGTCACTGCGCTCGATATCCTCGCATCGAAGCTTCTGGAGTTCAGCGAGCACGACCGCGAGATGGCGCAGAGCCTGCTCGATCGCCGTGATTTGCTGCTCGCGGCCGTGCAAAAGCTCGTGCCTGAAAACGCCGATGCGCTGCGCATCCGCATTCACGGTGACTTCCATCTGGGTCAGGTGCTGATGGCGCAAGGCGACGCGTTCCTGATCGACTTCGAGGGCGAACCTGCGCGGCCGCTGGAAGAGCGCCGCAAGAAATCGAGTCCGTTGCGGGATGTGGCCGGTTTATTGCGTTCCTTGTCGTATGCCAGTGCCGCTGCGCAACCGACGACCGGCAACGCGCCACAAGCGACCGCCGATCGCAGGCGTGCGCTGTTCGAGCGCCTGCGCGGTCATGGCGAGGAAGGTTTCCTGCTCGAATATCACGCGGCGGTAGAGACTTCACCGCAGCCGATTGCCGGCGACGCAGCCACCTTCGCCGCTCTGCTCGATCTTTTCCTGATCGAGAAGGCAGCCTACGAAATCCGCTACGAAGCGGCGAACCGTCCGACGTGGATCGGCTTGCCGTTGCGTGGCCTCGCGTCGCTCGCGAGCCGCCTGCTTGGCGATACGGGCGCGCCGGCTGCCCCTGGCACGCGACCTGTGGACGCCGCACTCAAGGACACATCTGATGGAACCGAACATGAATAAGCGCACAGACGAAAAACTGCTGACCGAAGGTCTGCATCCGCTCGATATCGACGCGCTCGTCGAAGCTCGCCATCCCGATCCGTTTTCGAAGCTTGGGCTTCATCAGACCGACGCCGGCCCCGTGGTCCGCGTGCTGTTGCCCGGTGCAAGCGGTGTGCAGGTGCTCGATCGCGACAGCAGCAAGCCGCTTGGCACGCTGACGCAGGTTCATCCGGCGGGGTTGTTTATTGGGTTTATCGACGAGATGCAGGCGTATCGGCTCAATATCGATTGGCACGGCACGCCACAGGAAGTCGCCGATACCTATTCGTTCGGCCCCGTATTAAACGATGAAGCGTTGAACCGCATTTCCGGCGGGGACCCGTACGCGGTGATGGAATGTCTGGGCTCGCGGCCGGTCGTGCATGGCGGCGTGGCCGGTGTGCGCTTTGCGGTATGGGCGCCGAATGCGCGGCGCGTCTCGGTGGTGGGCGACTTCAACTCGTGGGACGGCCGCCGGCATCCCATGCGCCTGCGCCACAGTGCCGGCGTCTGGGAACTGTTCGTGCCGGGACTCGGTGCGGGCACGCGCTACAAGTACGAGATTGTCACGCGCGAAGGCCACACGTTGCCGCTGAAGGCCGATCCGTGCGCGATGCAGAGCGAGTTGCCGCCGGCGACGGCTTCGGTGGTGGCGGATGCCGAGGCTATCGATGGATACGCGTGGACCGACAGTGAGTGGATGAACTCACGCGGACCGAGGCAGACCGTGAACGCGCCGATTTCCGTGTACGAGGTGCACGCGGAATCGTGGCTGCGGGTGCCGGAGGAAGGCAATCGCGGGTTGAACTGGCATGAGCTTGCCGAGCGCCTGATTCCGTACGCGAAGAGCATGGGGTTCACGCATCTGGAGTTCATGCCGATTGCGGAGCATCCGTTTGGCGGGTCGTGGGGATATCAGCCGTTGGGGCAGTTTGCGCCGTCGGCGCGGTTTGGGACGCCGGAGCAATTCGCTGAGTTCGTGAACCGCGCGCATGAGGCCGAGCTGGGGATCATTCTCGACTGGGTTCCCGCGCATTTCCCGAACGACGCGCATGGGTTGATCGAGTTCGATGGCACGCCGCTTTACGAGCATGCGGACCCGCGAGAGGGCTACCACCAGGACTGGAACACGATGATTTATAACCTCGGCCGTAACGAGGTTAGCGCGTTCCTCGTGGCGTCGGGGTTGGCCTGGTTGAAGCGTTACCACGTCGATGGATTGCGCGTGGACGCGGTGGCTTCCATGTTGTATCGGGACTATTCGCGCAAGGCGGGCGAGTGGGTGCCGAACATGTATGGCGGCCGCGAGAATCTGGAGTCGATAGCATTTCTCAAGCGCCTTAACCACGAAGTCCGCCAGATTCCTGGTGCGATTACGATTGCTGAGGAGTCGACAGCGTGGCCGGGTGTGACGGCATCGCTTGAGCACGGTGGGCTTGGTTTCGATTTCAAGTGGAACATGGGCTGGATGCATGACACGTTGCACTACATGGAAGAGGATCCGGTCAATCGGAAGTACCACCACAACATGTTTACGTTTGGGATGGTGTATGCGTATTCCGAGCGATTTGTGTTGCCGCTTTCACATGATGAGGTGGTTCATGGAAAGGGTTCGTTGATTGGGAAGATGCCGGGCGATCATTGGCAGAAGTTTGCGAATCTGCGTGCGTATCTGGGATTCATGTGGACGCATCCGGGCAAGAAGTTGTTGTTCATGGGCGGTGAGTTTGGTCAGTTTGGCGAGTTCAATCACGATGCATCGCCGCACTGGCATTTGCTTGACGATGCGTTTCATGGTGGCTTGCAGAAGCTCGTTCGCGATTTGAACCGGGTGTATGGCGAGGAGCCGGCGCTGTACAAGCTTGATAGCGATCCACACGGGTTTGACTGGTTGATCGGCGATGACGCGGCCAATAGTGTGTTTGCGTTCCGGCGCACGGATGGTGAGGGTCGTGAGTGCGTGGTGATTTCGAATATGACGCCGGTGCCGCGGCTGGGATATCGGGTGGGGTTGCCGAGGGGTGGGAAGTGGAGTGAGATTGTGAATTCGGATGCGTCGGTGTATGGCGGATCGAATATGGGGAATGGGGGCGTGATTCACGCCGAGAATGTTTCGAGTCATGGGCGGGAGTGGTCGGCTGCTCTGACTTTACCGCCGTTGGCGACCATCGTTTTGAGGGCCGATTAACAGGGGGGTTTCGTTCGCACTTGGTCGAGGATTTTTCGTTCGCACTCGGGTTGGGGTTTGGTGGGGCGGTTTATGGTTGTGGGGCGAGTTAGAGGGTGGGGGTGAGGTTGGACGGGTGTGCTTTAAGGGGTTAGCAGTCGGGGTTGATGCCGGGGTGCCAGGTTCCAGGGTTAGCGGTCTGAGTCAGTGCCGGGGTGCCAGGTTCCAGGGTTAGCGGTCTGAGTCAGTGCCGGGGTGCCAGGTTCCAGGGTTAGCGGTCTGAGTCAATGCCGGGTTGGTGCTTTCAGTGTTAGTGGTCTGCGAGAGTTGGATTTTCTCTTTATCACTATTAGCCACTGTGCGTGGCGGCACGTCATTTCTTTGTCCAAAGCGACAAAGAAACGAAGCAAAGAAAACGCTTTAACCGCTCTACCCTAAGTGTCCACAGCGTGCAGTTTTCATTCATGGGTGCCCCAAAAGCACGGTGCTCGCCAGAACCACCGATGCTTGAACCCCTCCTTCTCGCGAATCCTGACACGAACACGCTTCGCCCCCAACGCTCTCGGGCAAGCACGATTTGCCCACGAATCAGCGCGGCCGGCCTCACGCGTATTTGCTGCTCCGTTTCTTAGTAGATTTGCCACTTGGTTTGCGCACTTATTTTCTTGAGCTACGCCTAGGATGCCTTTGCGGCCTCGTTTTTTGATCGGTTAGCCGATGGTCTTCGGTAAGTGATCTGCGAGTCTATTCTTAGTGGACCGCACGACCATCTGCCTAGTTTTTGCGTCACTTTTTTAGTGTGTTTGCTTGATATGCGCGGTGGTTTTAGTCGCTTACGGACCTACGTATTTTGGCGACTTTATTTCTTGGCGGGTTGGCTACGTGGTTCGAGGCACTTACACATTTGGTGGTGGTCGTCCGCGGATAGCGCGGGGTGCCCCTTGGGCAGGTTCAATCACTGGTGGCGAAGCGTGTGGGTATCCGTGTTCGGAGAAGGAGGGTTTCACACATCCTTCGCTCTGGCGAGCACCGTGCTTTTGGGGCACCTATGAATGAAAACTGCACGCTGTGGACACTTAGGGTAGCGCGGTTTGAAAGCGTTTTCTTTGCTTCGTTTCTTTGTCGCTTTGGACAAAGAAATGACGTGCCGCCACGCACAGTGGCTAACAGTGATAAAGAGAAAATCCGACTCATGCAGACCGCTAACGCTGAAAGCAGCAACCCGGCACTGACTCCGACCGCTAACGCTGAAAGCACCAACCCGGCACTGACCCCGACCGCTAACGCGGGAACCTGGCACCCTGACATCAACTCCGACCGCTAACCCTGGAACCTAGCGCCCCAACACCACCCCGACCACCCCCGAACCACCAACCAACCAAACCACCAAAAACCCGAGTGCGAACGGAAACCCCATGGCTAATTCATTTCCCGACAAGTTACTCCCGGGCGCGGCTTACCCGCTCGGAGCCAACTGGGACGGTTTAGGCGTCAACTTTGCAGTGTTCTCAGCGAACGCACAAAAAATCGAAGTCTGTCTCTTCGATACCACCGGCCGCAAGGAGCTCGCCCGCTTCGAACTGCCGGAATGCACCGATGAAATCTGGCACGGCTACCTCCCCGGCGCACACCCCGGCACGGTCTACGGTTTCCGTGCCCACGGCCCTTATCAGCCGCACCACGGCCATCGCTTCAATCCCCACAAACTGCTCCTCGACCCCTACGCGAAAAAACTCGTCGGCCAATGGCGCTGGTCCGACGCACTGTTCGGCTATCGCGTGCACTCGAACCGGCTCGACCTGTCGATGGATCGACGCGATTCAGCCCCCGCCACCCCCAAATGCGTCGTCACCGACGACGCCTTCGACTGGTCCCGCGACACGCGTCCGAACGTCCCCTGGGGCGAAACCGTCATCTACGAAACACACGTGCGCGGAACCTCCATGCTGCGCCAGGACATCCGCCAGCACGAACGCGGCTCGTTCGCGGCGCTGTCGTCGCCGTGGTTCATCGAACACTTGCAAAAGCTCGGCATAACCGCCGTCGAATTCCTCCCCGTACACGCGTTCCTCAACGATCGCTTCCTCGTCGAACGCGGTCTCAAGAATTACTGGGGCTACAACACGGCAGGGTTCTTCGCGCCCGAACCGTCATACCTGTCGACCAACCGGCTGAACGAGATGCGCATCGCCGTGCGCCGGCTCCACGCGGCGGGCATCGAAGTGATTCTCGACGTGGTCTACAACCACACATGCGAAGGCAACGAACTCGGGCCGACCGTGTCATGGCGCGGCCTCGACAACGCCAGCTACTACCGCCTGATCCCCGGCGACGAACGGCTCTATATCAACGAAACCGGTTGCGGCAATACGGTGAACCTGTCGCATCCACGCGTGCTGCAAATGGTCATGGACTCGTTGCGCTACTGGGCAACGGCCTTCAATATCGATGGCTTCCGGTTCGATCTCGGCGTGACGCTAGGCCGCGAAGGCCATGGTTTCGACCCGGGCTCCGGTTTCTTCGACGCCATCCGCCAGGACCCGATCCTCAACACGCGCAAGATGATTTCCGAACCCTGGGATATCGGCCCGGACGGTTATCAGGTCGGCAACCACCCGCCAGGATTCGCCGAATGGAACGATAAATTCCGCGACGGCATACGCCGCTTCTGGCGCGGCGACGCCGGGGTGCGGCCCGATCTCGCCGCGCGTCTGACCGGCTCCGCCGAGCTGTTTCATCGGCGTATGCGCAAGCCCTGGGCATCGGTGAATTTTGTCGCCTCGCACGACGGTTTCACGGTCGCGGACGTGACGTCCTACGAGCAGAAACACAACGAAGCGAACCAGGAAGGCAACAACGACGGCCACAACGAAAACTGCAGCTCGAACTGGGGCGAGGAAGGCCCGACCGATGACCCCGCTATCCTCGAAACCCGCGGCCGCGTGGCACGCGCGCTGATCGCGACGAACCTGCTGTCGCTCGGCACGCCCATGCTGCTCGCCGGCGACGAATTCGGCCGCACGCAACGCGGCAACAACAACGCGTATTGCCAGGACAACGAGATCTCGTGGATCGACTGGCGCCAAGCGGATTCGCCCGCCGGCCGCACGATGACGGACTTCGTCGCCCGCGTCATCGCGCTGCGCAAAAACTACCCGCTGTTGCGGGAAATGCGCTTTCTCCACGGCGATCGTGAAGTGCTGCCGGGCCTCTACGACGTCAGCTGGTTCGACGAACGCGGCTCGGCGCTGACTATCGACGCGTGGCAGGACCCCGAAGGACGCGCGCTGACGCTGCGTCGCGCGGGGCCCGGCCTGAACGGGGAAGTCGATGTCATCCTGATCATGATGAACGGATCGTCGGAGGCGCTGAGCTTCTCCGCTCCAGCGCCGCACTTGGAATGGAACGTGCTCATGGATAGCGCTGTGCCCGACGCGCCGCAGTGCCCGCTGATCGGCGGGGAACTGGAGGTACAGGCTCACAGCGTGGCCGTGCTGCTCGCGCAGCCGACCGGGGACGCCGACTGGCAGGCCGTCTGGATGGCCGGCGCCCACGAGGGGCCGCGGCTCTTGACGGCGTTGCCGCCGGACCCGGGCACAATCGGACCGCGACGGACAGCGGAACCCTGGAAGACGCCAGTGCCCGAGCACGGGCCACCCGCAAAGGAGGAAAATTGAACGGCTCGAAGACGGTTCGCAGATGTCATGCAAAAGTCATGCAAAACGCCGGGCAGGCTCCAAGCCAAGTAACTGACCAAGCGCACTGAAGGCCACACACATCATGTCCGAAACCCCGATCGATCCGCACAAGCGTCACCATGCCTATTGCCTGTCCTTCGGCGCTCATCTCACCGATGCCGGACATACGCGTTATCGTTTCTGGGCGCCGTCGCTTACGGCTGTGCAACTGGAGCTCTCCCCTAATGAAAAGAGTGCGGCCGCCACGCTCATCGACATGACCCCAACCGCCGACGGCTGGTTCGAAGCGCTGGCCGTAG
The DNA here is from genome assembly GCF_018449515.1 of Caballeronia sp. dw_19. Taxonomy (GTDB): domain Bacteria; phylum Pseudomonadota; class Gammaproteobacteria; order Burkholderiales; family Burkholderiaceae; genus Caballeronia. The sequence goes on from NZ_JAAVUQ010000023.1 coordinate 21,265, forward strand.
GCGGCGCGGGCACGCGTTACCGGTATCGGATCAATGCGGATCTGGCGGTGCCCGATCCGGCCTCCCGTTTCCAGCCCGACGACGTTCATGGCCCGAGCGAAGTCATCGATCCGCGTGCGTATCGCTGGGAAAACACGAACTGGCACGGCCGGCCGTGGGAAGAAACCGTACTTTACGAAGTGCACGTGGGCGCGCTGGGCGGTTATGCCGGTGTGACGCGCCGCCTGAAGGAGTTCGCGCATCTCGGCGTGACGGCCATTGAACTGATGCCGCTCAACGACTTCAGCGGCAGCCGCAATTGGGGTTACGACGGCGTGCTGCCCTACGCACCCGATTCGGCCTACGGTACGCCTGACGAACTGAAGACACTCATCGACACCGCGCATGGCTTCGGCCTGATGGTCTTCCTCGACGTGGTCTATAACCACTTCGGACCGGACGGCAACTATCTGAGCGCCTACGCCAAGCCGTTCTTTCGCGAAGGCGTGAATACGCCGTGGGGTCCGGCGATCGATTTCGAACGTCCGCAAGTGCGCGACTTTTTCTTCGACAACGCGCTGTACTGGCTCAAGGAATATCGTTTCGATGGCCTGCGCCTCGACGCCGTCCACGCCATCAACGACGACGAATGGTTGCGCGAACTGTCGGACCGCGTGCGTTCGTCCGTGGAACCGGGCCGATATGTGCATCTGGTGCTTGAGAACGAGCACAACACATCGAACCTGCTCGAATCGCATTTCAACGCGCAATGGAGCGACGACTCACACAACACGCTCCACGTCCTGCTAACCGGCGAGGACGAGAGTTATTACAGCGCCTACAGCGACCAGCCAATCCAGAAGCTCGCGCGCGTGCTGAGCGAGGGTTTCGTGTATCAAGGCGAGCCCTCGCCCATCCACGACGGCCGGCCGCGCGGCGAACCGAGCGCTGGCTTGCCGCCCACGGCTTTCGTGATGTTTTTACAGAACCACGATCAGGTCGGCAACCGTGCAATGGGCGAGCGCTTGCGCTCGTTGTGCAGCGAAGACTCGCTCTACGCCGCAACCGGCCTGATGCTTCTCACACCGCAAATCCCGATGCTGTTCATGGAAGAGCAGTACGGTTCCACGCAGCCATTCCTGTTTTTCACCGACTATCACGACGAACTCGCCGATGCCGTGCGTGAAGGGCGTCGTAAGGAATTTGCGAAGTTCTCCGCTTTCACCGACGAAAAACGCCGCGCCCAGATTCCCGATCCCAACGCCATCGAGACGTTCAAAATGTCGTCGCCCGATGAAAGCAAGCAACCCGCCGATCACAACGACTGGCTGCACTTCTATCGCTCCGCGCTGGCCGTGCGCACGAAGCTGCTGATGCCACATCTGAGGAATGCAAAGGCGCTGGGCGCCAAGGTGATCGGAGAGAAAGCCGTGCTGGCGAACTGGCGGCTCGGCGACGGCAGCACCTATTCCGTCGCGCTCAATCTGGGCAAGCAAACCGTGCCGCTTACCGGCCATCCGCCGGGCAAGGTCGTATTCGAAACGCCGGCTCGGGCCCGCGACGCGGCGGACCGCGGCGAGCTGGGTGCAGAGACTTTTATCGCGTGGCTGACGGGCGATTTCGCCGATGCCGCATTCAATCATGACGCACGCCGCGTCAAAGCTTCGGGGAAAACCTCGTGAGCACGACCCTCAATACCCCGGCTACGCCGGATAAAACCCCCAGCGCTATCGAAGCACTCGCGACTAAGGCCGGTTTCGAGGTCGAGTGGCGGGACGCGCACAAGCAGATCCAGCGCGTGCCGGAAGAGACGCTGAAAGTGCTGCTGGAACGCCTCGGCCTGCCCTGTGACAATCTCACGCAACTCAAGCAGAGCGCAGCGACGCTCGATGCGGAATTGTCCGGGCGCAAGTTGCCGCCGTTGATGACCGCGGAGATCGATCGCGCCATTGCTCTGCCGATGGCCGCCGTGAAATCCGGCGCGCGGTACCGGATCGAACTGGAAAGCGGCGCGGTCATCGACGGGCGGTTTACGTCGCCGAAAGGGGCCACCGCATTGCTCTCGCCGATCTCCGAGCCGGGCTATCACACGCTGGTGATCAATGAGCAGCGCACGACGCTCGCGGTGGCGCCGCCACGCTGTTACACCGTCGACGATGCCTGGCACGCGCTCCAGCCCAGCATGCAGGCTACCCCGCCGATGTGGGGCATGGCCGCGCAGGTTTACGGTTTGCGGCGCGTGGGCGACGGCGGTGTGGGCGACTTCTCCGCGCTCGTGACGCTTGCGTCAGAAAGCGCGCAGCGCGGCAGCCACGCAATCGCGATCAGCCCGATGCACGCGATGTTCAGCGCAGAGCCGAATAAATTCAGCCCGTACTCGCCTTCATCGCGGCTGTTTCTGAACATCGCGCACATTGATCCGGCAGCGGTGCTGGGCGTGGAAGCGGCACAAGCGGCGATAAAAACCGCCGGTGTCGCCGATGAATTTGCCGAACTCGAAGCGCTGCAGCTAATCGACTGGCCGCGCGTGGTGACGGCAAAACTGGCCGTGCTGCGCGCGTTGTTCGCGCAGTTCAACGCGCAACCCAGTGCTCACGAAAACGACACGTTGCACAAGGATTTCGCCCGCTTCGTGAAACGCGGCGGACGCGCGCTGGAAGATCACGCGCGCTTCGAGGCGCTGCAGGCAACGCAATTGAAGGAAGCCAACGAAGGCCACTGGCGCAACTGGGCCGGTGAACTAAGCGATCCGCGTAGCGCGGCCGTCGCGGAATTCGCCGCCGCGCATAAAGACGAAGTCGATTTTTTCCTCTTCGCGCAATGGCTCGCGGCCAAGGGCTTGTCGCATGCCCAGCACGTCGCACGCGACTCGGGCATGGCGATCGGCTTGATAGCCGATCTGGCCGTCGGGTGCGACAGCGCGGGCAGCCACGCGTGGTCGTATCGGGATGAAATGCTGCAAGGCGTGTCAGTCGGCGCGCCGCCCGACCTGTTCAACCAGGCCGGGCAGTCATGGGGCCTCACCACGTTTTCCCCGCGCGCCATGCGCACGCAGGGCTTTTCAGCGTTCATCGATATGCTGCGTGCCGCGTTCACGCTTGCGGGCGGCATTCGTATCGATCACATTCTCGGCTTGCGGCGTCTCTGGCTCGTGCCCGACGGCGAAAGTGCGAAGAACGGCGCGTACCTACGTTATCCGCTCGACGACCTGTTGCGGCTGATCGCGCTCGAATCGTGGCGGCATAAAGCCATCGTGATCGGCGAGGATCTCGGCACGGTTCCGCCCGGCTTCCGCGAACGCTTGCAGGAACACGGCCTGCTCGGCATCCGCGTGCTCTGGTTTGAACGCGCGGAAAAAGGCCCGGGCTTCAAGGCGCCGGCCGACTGGGATCACGACGTGGCCGCAACCACCACCACCCACGACCTGCCGACGGTCACCGGCTGGTGGATCGGCGAGGACATTGTGTGGCGCGCGAAGATCGGGCAGACGGCCGCGCGAGCGGACGGGCAAGATCCTGTCGAAATCGCCCAAGTGGAGCGAGGCGAGGATCGTAAATTGCTGTGGTCTGCGTTTCAGGAAGCCGGTGTCGCTGCGCCCGATGTCTCCGTGGCCGCCGATATTTCCCCGCAAACCGCACCCGTAGACGAAGCGCTCGCGTTCGTGGCGTCGACGCCCGCGCCGCTTGCGATCTACCCGCTGGAAGACCTGCTCGCGCTCGCCGAGATGCCGAACCTGCCCGGTTCCATCGACGAGCATCCGAACTGGCGCCGGCGGCTGGCTGTACCCGTATCCGAACTCTTCGATGACGATTCGTTCGTCGACCGCCTGCTCGCTGTCGATCAGGCCCGGCAAAAATCCGCCCAGACGAAGGCGGCCACGCATAACGCTTCACCCACCGACTGAGACCATGACCGTTCCACGCTCCACGCTCCGGCTGCAGCTACACAAGGATTTCACCTTCGACGACGCCGCCCGCCAGGTCGACTACATGGCTGCGCTCGGAATCAGCCACGCGTATTTATCGCCGATCACGACCGCGACCAGCGGCTCGACGCACGGCTACGACACGGTGGACTACACTCGCGTCAATCCGGAACTCGGCGGTGAAGAAGGCTTGAGGCGTTTCGTCGACAAGCTGCGCGCCCACGAGATGGGGGTGATCGTGGACGTGGTGCCGAATCACATGGGCGTGGGCGGGTCGGAAAACCTCTGGTGGATGGACATCCTGGAATGGGGACGCCACGCGGCGCATGCGCGCTATTTCGACATCGACTGGCATTCGCCCGATCCCGCGCTGCGCGGCAAAGTGCTCGCCCCGTTCCTGGGCGCGGCGTATGGCGAGGAACTGCAGGGCGGCAAGATCAAGCTCGTTTTCGACGCAGACCAGGGCCGCTTCAAGATCGAGTACTACGCACACACGTTTCCAGTGAGTCCGCTCGACTACACGTCGGTGTTGCAGGACTACGCGCCCGAGATGGCGGAGCGCTTCACGGGGCTGTCCACGCAACCGGGCGACCAGCCGCGCGCCGACGAAGCGCGGGCGGCTTTGAAAGAGTACGCGGCAACGGCCGAGGGTAAGCGAGCTATAGACACTGCCGTACAAGCCCATTCCGGCGATAACCCCGCTGGCCGCGACCGTTTGCATCGGCTGCTGGAACGTCAGCATTACCGGCTCGCCTGGTGGCGCACCGCCGCCGACGAAGTGAACTGGCGGCGTTTCTTCGACGTCAGCACGCTCGGCGGCATGCGCGTCGAGCGCCCCGAAGTATTCGAGGCATCGCATGCGCTGATTTTCCGGTTGTTTACAGAAGGGCTGATCGACGGCGTGCGAATCGATCACGTCGATGGCCTCGCCGAACCGCGTGAATATTGCCAGCGCTTGCGTGGCCGGCTTGAAGAACTCGCGGAACATCGGCCGGAGAATCTGAAGCAGGACCGCACGTATTTCGTCGTCGAGAAAATCCTCGCGCGCGGCGAACCCGTGCGTGACGACTGGCGCATCGACGGCACCACCGGATACGACTTCATGAACGACGTCGGCGCGTTGCTGCACGACCCGCGCGGCGCCGAACCACTGGCAAAAAGCTGGGCCGAATTGTCTGGACGTCCGGCGGACTTTGGCGTCGAAGCCGAAGCCGCGCGGCGCAAGATACTGTCGGAGAACTTGTCCGCCGAACTCGACCGCGTGGCGCGAGCGTTGCATCGCATTGCCCGCGATACCCCCGTCACCCGCGACTTCACATATTCATCGTTGCGCCGGGTCGCGGCTGAACTCGTGGTGCACTTTCCGGTGTACCGGATCTATCCCGTCGGTGGTCAGCGCAGCGAGGAAGATGAACGCTTTTTCTCGCAGGCATATCAAGGCGCCAAAGCCGCGCTGGCGCCCGCCGATTTCGTCATCCTTGATCAGGTTGCGCAGTGGCTCGGCGGTCCGGGCGGTGAGGATGCGGTCGAAGAGAAACCGCGTGAACGCGAGCGCTTGCTCGATCGCGGCCGGGATCGGGATCGCGATCGTCAGTCCGCTAGCGTACCTAACCAGAATCTGCAAGCGAACAGCGCCGGCTCGAACTCCAGCGGTTCACATCGACGCAACGCACAAACTCTGTTCTCCCAACTAACTTCGCCAGTGGCCGCCAAGGCGATTGAAGACACCGCCTGTTATCGATACGGCCGGCTGATCTCGCGCAACGAAGTGGGTGCCGATCCGGGCGAGTTCTCGTTGTCGGTCGACGCGTTCCACGCGGGCAATCTCGAACGCGCAAAGCGCTTCCCGAACGCGATGCTCAACACCGCGACGCACGATCACAAGCGCGGCGAAGACGTGCGCGCGCGGATCGCGGGATTGAGCGAGATTCCCGATGAATGGGCCGCGACGTTGCGAAGCTGGTCGACGTTGAACACGCCGCATCGGCGAGCGCTGAACGGCGATGAACACGACTGGGCGCCGGGCGCCGCCGCCGAAGCCATGTTGTATCAGACGCTGGTCGGCTGCTGGCCGCCGACGCTCTCTCCCGACGACCAGGACGGCGTGAAAGAACTCGCCGAACGTGTGAGCGCGTGGCAGTTGAAGGCGCTGCGTGAAGCCAAGTTACGCACGAGCTGGTTCGCGCCCGATGAGGCGTACGAGAATGCATGTCGCGATTTTCTCTTCGATATCCTCGCGCCGCAGCGCCGCGATGGTTTTCTCGGCGAGTTGCCGGCGTTCGTCGAACGTGTCGCGCGGACCGGCGCGATCAATAGTTTTCAGCAAACGTTGTTGCGGCTGACATCGCCGGGCGTGCCGGATCTTTATCAGGGGACCGAACTATGGGATTTCAGTCTCGTCGATCCCGATAACCGGCGGCCAGTCGACTTCGAGCAACGGCGTGCGTGGTTGAGCGAAGGCGAGGCTGAAGGGGCGCCATCGGAGCAATTGAAGAACTGGCGCGATGGCCGGGTGAAGCTGGGTATTGTGCGGCGCGCGCTGGCGTTGCGGACGCATGCGCATTCGCTATTCGAGAAGGGTGCTTATGTTCCGCTGAAGGTGGAAGGCGCGCATGCGGACAGCGTGATTGCGTTTGCGCGGCATGCGGGCAGCGCGTACGCGGTGGTGATCGCGACAAGGCTGGCCGACTCGCTGCTGGCTGAGAACAATACCGGCCTGCCGCTGGTGGATGCTGCGCATTGGGGCGATACAGCAATCCTGTTGCCAGAAGCGCTGGCTTCACGTGCGTTGTTCGACTGGCTGAGCCCGAACGCGCCGAAGTCGGATGGCCAGCGTTTATTCATGCGTGACGCGCTGGCGTCGATGCCGGTCGCGTTGCTGATGGAAGAAGGGGTGCCGAGAGTTTAATGTGACTGAGGGCTCATGGCGCCCGAGCGGGGTGAAAGTCACTCCGCTTCCTGCGCCACCTCTTCATGCGGATACACGCGCACAAGTACGATCCGCGGCCCGTTCATCTTCTTCACCACGATATCGAAGCGATCGAACCCGATCCGTTGCCCTTCGCTCGGCAGGTCGCCTAGCGCATTGATCACGAGTCCGCCGACCGACTCCGCCTGCCCCTCGTCGATATCAATCCCCAGCGCCCGTTCAAGAGACACCACCGGCAAGCTGCCCTTGCCCATCAGCGTGCCATCGTCCATGCGCGACCAGTCCGCGTCGCCTTGACGGAACTCATCGTGAATCTGGCCGACGAGCGCACCCAGCAGGTTATCCAGCGTCAGAAAGCCTATTGGTTTTTGCCCCTTGCGCCCGACCAGTGCAAAGTGCGGCGCGCCCTTGCGAAACCGGCGGAACAGTTCAAGCGCCGATAGATTCCCCGCCACGTATTGCACCGGCCGCACATGCTTGGCCAGTTCGTCCTGCAACGTGTCCTGCCGCGTCAGGCCTTGCAGCAGGCCGCGCCCGGCGCCATTACGTGCGAGCAGCAGGTCCTTTAGGTGAATCATGCCGAGCACGTGTTCGCCGGAGGCATCGGCGAAAAGGGGATAGCGGCTGAAACGGTGGCGCGCGATCACCTGCATGTTGTCGCGCATGGGCAGGTCGTTGCGCAGGCCGACCATCTCGTGGTTCGGACGCATCAGGTCCGAAACCGTCATGCGGCTGAAATCGAGCGAATGGGCGATGGTGTTCCATTCATCCGCGTTATAGGCAGACCCGGCAGTCCCGATTGTGTCTGGCAGCGTAGCCGTCGATGCCCCGCTCAGGCGCCGGCCACGCAGGATCAACTTGAGTTCGTCGGTGGAATAGTGAGCGTCGTCGCCATGTCCCGTTCCGAGCCCGAACAACCGCAACACGAAATTCGCGCTCGAATTCAGCACCCAGATGAACGGATACATTGCCCAATAGAAACCGTAGAGCGGCATGGCGACCCACAGGCCGACCTGTTCCGCGCGCCGGATTGCCCACGATTTCGGCGCGAGCTCACCCACCACGATATGCAGGAACGAAATGCAGGAGAACGCGAAGAACAGCGAGACGGCGTCGATCAGCTTGACCGATTCGATACCCGCAAGCGCGAACAACGGGTGCAGCAATTCGGCGAATGCCGGTTCGCCCAGCCAGCCAAGCCCGAGCGACGCAAGCGTAATGCCGAGCTGACACGCCGACAAATACGCGTCGAGCTTGCCATGGACCTTGGCCAGCAAGCGGCCGGGCAAACCGTTCGACCGTGCGATTGCCTGAACGCGCGTGGCGCGCAGTTTGACGAGTCCGAACTCGGCCGCGACGAAAAACCCGTTCAACGCGACGAGTAACAAGGCACCAATTAGCGCGACAACCTGATTCAAAGCAACCTGCTCCACAAAATGAAACCGCCAGTATAGAGGTGCAAGCTGACCGAAAGTTAAATCAGGTGGCGCTCAACGGCACGCGAAACCTGAGCGCAACGGCGGCGCCATCGGTGAGATCGTCGTGTTCGAACGTGCCGCCGTGCGCTTCAGCCACACGTTTGCACAGGGCGAGCACCCACGCGATCCGCGCGGCTTCCCGTGGCAACGTTGCCTGATTGCGGGCAAACGCCTCAAGCACGTGGGGAACGTCAGGATCCAAAAGCGCTTTCTGCGATGCGGTGAATGTGGCGACCGCGCTGAACGCACCGCCTTCCACCAGGCCGTTCAACACCACCTTCGATCCCGCCGCACTTGCCTCGGCGGCGAACGCAAGCATCAGCCAGAGCGCCTGGGCGAGACGTTCGCCGTCGGCGCTGATCTGCTCTTCGACCAACGCGGATTCGACGTGCAGCGTGACGTGCCGCGCGCTCGCCAGACTCGCGCGAGCCTGGGCTGCGCTCTCGTCCATCAGGTGCCGCAGCGCGAGCGGCTCGCGGTCGAGCGCCAGTGTTTTGGTCTCGGCGCGGGTGGTATCGATGAATTGCTCGATCAGCTTCACCTGCTGCTCCACGCCGGAGCGAATCCCGGTGAGCGCGCGTTGGGCGGGGGCATCGGCGGTATCGACTTTGCGCTCCAGCACGTAGCCCCAGCTGTGGATGGCGTTCAAGGGACCGCGCAGATCATGCGACACAAGCCCGAGCACGTGATCGCGCATGAACAACGCTGCTTCGGCACGCAGATGCGCGGTGCGCTCATCGGCTTGTCCGGGCTTGGTTTCCGTTGGTATTCCAGGGCTGCACGGCGAAACGATCAACGACACGGTATCGGCCCGGCCGATGCTGCCGGGCAGCGCGAGGATGGCGAACGAACGCAATCTTGACAGCGTGGTCTCGCCCTCATCGATGCGTACCTTCGCACGCCGCACGCTGCCGGCGGCAAGAGCGGCGTCGGCAGCTTCGGCGAGCACGGCGATCAGGGGTTTGGGTAAGGCGGTATCGGCGAGAGCACGCCCTTCGATTGAGCTCGCGTCGAGATCGAACAGATGTGCAAAGACGGTATCGGCTGACAGACAGCGCTGCGCGGTATCCAGCACGAGCACGCCGTCCGTGCCCGCGACCGGCGCTTCAGGACGGGGAACGCGCCCCGTGTCGACCGTGCCGGAGAAAGACGTTGTCACGATGGGAAATCCTTGAGCGTTGATGAATGCGAGTATCTTGCCCGGTGTTATCGAGATGACCAGCCATTATAGGAGAGTGCTTCCGGGCTTTCCGTTTGGGGCTGGCCGCCCCTCCTCTCCCATTTGCGAGATATTGGCCAGGTCGTGCAGCAAACCTCGTGCGTGCTTCGCCGGATGTAACGATGCCACCCGAAAGCCCTACAATACCGGTTTTAGATCCCGCCGGCGGTGCCGGCCTTTACAAGGAGTGTTACATGGCGATCGTGACGACCGACTCAGGGCTCAAGTATGAAGATTTGACGGAAGGCGAAGGCGCTGAAGCTGTTGCCGGCAAGTCGGTGAGCGTGCATTACACGGGCTGGCTCACGGACGGCCAGAAGTTCGATTCCAGCCACGACCGTAATGATCCGTTCGCATTTGTACTCGGCGGCGGCATGGTCATTAAGGGATGGGATGAAGGTGTGCAGGGGATGAAGGTAGGTGGTAAGCGCAAGTTGACCATTCCGCCGCAACTCGGTTATGGCGTGCGCGGCGCCGGTGGGGTGATTCCGCCGAATGCGACGCTGGTATTTGAAGTGGAATTGCTCGAGGTTTAAAGATTCAGGCGGGTATTCCGTTCGCACTCGATTGGGCGGGCGGGGTTCTGGGGGCGGGGTTGACGTGTGTGCCGGGGTGCCAGGTTCTAGGGCTAGCGGTCGGGGTCAGTGCCGGGGTGGTGCTTTCGGCCGTGGTGGTCTGCGAGAGTCGGATTTTCTCTTTATCACTGTTAGCCACTGTGCGTGGCGGCACGTCATTTCTTTGTCCAAAGCGACAAAGAAACGAAGCAAAGAAAGCGCTTTAACCGCTCTACCCTAAGTGTCCACAGCGTGCAGTTTTCATTCATAGGTGCCCCAAAAGCACGGTGCTCGCCAGAGCGGAGGATGCGTGAACCCCTCCTTCTCGCGAATCCTGACACGAACACGCTTCGCCCCGTACGCTCTCGGGCAAGCACGAGGCGCCCAGGAACCCCACGGCCTCACGCGTATTCGCTGCCACGTTTCTTGGAGCGTTGGCCAAGCGTGCGCTGTTTTTTTGGTGGACTACACGGCCAAACGCATACTTACGGCTTCATGTTTAGTGGGCTATTGCGCGGCATGCACGATTCTTTTCGCCAGCTACGGCCCGATGCATCCGCGCGGCCCGTTTCTCGATGGGTTAGCGACGTGGTCCGTCGCGTACATATTTGGAGGGAGGTCGTCCGCGGATAGCGCGGGGTGCTCCTTGGGCAGGTTCAATCACTGGTGGCGAAGCGTGTGGGTATCCGTGTTCGGAGAAGGAGGGGTTCACACATCCTCCGCTCTGGCGAGCACCGTGCTTTTGGGGCACCTATGAATCAAAACTGCACGCTGTGGACACTTAGGGTAGAGCGGTTAAAGCGCTTTCTTTGCTTCGTTTCTTTGTCGCTTTGGACAAAGAAATGACGTGCCGCCACGCACAGTGGCTAATAGTGATAAAGAGAAAATCCGACTCTCGCAGACCACCACGGCCGAAAGCACCAACCCGGCGTAGACCCCGACCACTAACCCAGAACCGCCCACCCCAGCATAGACCCCCGACCACTACCCCCCCCGTCCAATCGAGTGCGAACGAAAATTACTGGCTATTTAAACCGCGCGCCAAATCCCCTCTGATATCCCCGGCATTTTCCAGCCCCACCGCCAGCCGGATCAACCCTTCGCGAATCCCCGCTGCTTCCCGCACCTCCGGCGTCAACCGCCCATGCGTGGTCGTCGACGGATGAGTAATGGTCGTACGCGTATCCCCGAGATTGCCGGTAATCGAACAGATCCTGGTGGCATCAATCACCCGCCAAGCATTCGCACGCTGTTCTTCACGCGTCTCGCCCTTCAACTCGAACGACACAATCGCCCCGCCCGCCTTCTGCTGCTTCTTTGCAATGGCATATTGCGGATGCGACTCGAGCCCCGGATAAAACACGCGCTCGATCGCCGGATGGGTCTCCAGCCAACGCGCGATTTCCAGTGCATTCGCCGACTGCTTCTCCACTCGCAACGACAGCGTCTCCATCCCCTTCAACAACACCCACGCATTAAACGCGGACAGCGTCGGCCCAGCACTCCGCACGAACGGAAACACCTTCTCCATGATGAACTGCTTCGACCCAACCAACGCGCCGCCCAGCACGCGCCCCTGACCATCAAGGAACTTGGTCGCCGAATGCATGACGACATCAGCGCCAAGCTTCAGCGGCTGCTGCAGCGCCGGACTACAGAAACAGTTATCGACGACAAACAACGCACCCACTTCCTTCGAAATCTTCCCGATCGCCTCAATATCCGCAATCTCGGTCAGCGGATTCGACGGCGTCTCCAGGAAAAACATCTTCGTCTCAGGACGCACGGCAGCTCGCCATTCATCGAGATTGGTAGCATCGACGAACGTGGTCGTGATCCCGAACTTCGTGAAGATCTGCGAGAACATCCCGATCGTCGATCCGAACAAACTCTTCGAACTGACCAGATGGTCCCCTTGCTGCATCGAGCACATCACCACCGACATGATCGCAGCCATGCCCGACGCCGTCGCCATGCACGCCTCGCCACCTTCAAGCGCCGCCAGCCGGTTCTGGAACATCGCAACCGTCGGGTTCGTGAAGCGCGAATACGTGTACGCCTCTTCGGAATTCTTGAAGCTCTCCGCCGCATGCGCGGCGCTCTCGAACACAAAGCTCGATGTCAGGAAAATCGCTTCCGAATGCTCATTGAACTCACTGCGCAGCGTTCCAGCGCGAACGGCGAGCGTATCGAAGTTGAGGTTTTCGTCCATGTTCGTGTTTTCCATTCCCATCTATTCCATCTATTCATTAGCCCGGCCAAAAAACCGGGACGCAAAAAAGCCCGCTTCTGCGTCAGCATGAGCGGGCCCGGTGCGGAAAAGCCTGTAGCGTCGCCGGTGCGTGGTCCAGATTCGCCACCGGTTCGCTTTAGCTGTTTCGGGTTCCGACTCAAGCTAAACGTCTAGCCCGTTCATCAAAACCCGCGTCCGCAAGCTGATCTCAAATCGACGCAAACCCAATCCTATCACGACTGTCACGCGCTTATCGCGCGCCGGAGTCAAACTCGTCACTCCACCGACAACTGCAAGTGCAACTGCGAACGCGATACGTCGCCTTCCATCGCGTCACTCGCGGCATCGCGATCCGACTGCGCTTGCGGCGCAAGACGCGCCTTCTCCAGCCGATCCAGATACGCCGAGTCAATGTCACCAGTGATGTAGTTGCCATCGAAGCACGACGCGTCGAATTCACGCAGCGCCGGATTGATGTCGCGAATGGCTTGCTTCAGATCGGCCACATCCTGATACACCAGATGATCCGCGCCAATCATGCGCGCCACTTCCTCGTCCGAACGGCCATGTGCGACCAGTTCACCGCGCGTGGGCATGTCGATGCCATACACGTTCGGGAACTTCACCGGCGGCGCAGCAGACGCGAAGATCACCTTGGCGGCGCCTGCATCGCGCGCCATCTGCACGATTTCATGCGATGTCGTACCGCGCACGATGGAGTCATCGACGATCAGCACGTTCTTGCCCTTGAACTCGATTGCCATCGCGTTGAGTTTCTGGCGCACCGACTTCTTGCGCACAGCCTGTCCCGGCATGATGAAGGTGCGGCCAACGTAGCGATTCTTGAAGAAACCTTCGCGATATTCCACGCCCAGTTTCGCGGCCACTTGCATGGCGGCGGGACGCGATGAATCGGGAATCGGCATGACCACGTCAATAGGCACGTCCGGCAGCACGCGCTTGATCTTCTCGGCGAGGTAATCGCCCATGCGCAGGCGCGCGTTGTAGACCGGCACGCCGTCGAGACACGAATCGGGACGCGCGAGATACACGAGTTCGAAGATGCAGGGGTTCAGGCTCGGGTTCTCGGCACATTGCTGGCTGTGCAGGTTGCCGTCGTTATCGATGAAAATGGCTTCGCCCGGCTCTACATCACGCACGAACTCGAAGCCGATACCTTCAACCGCCACCGATTCCGACGCCACCATCCATTCCACGCCCGTCGCGGTTTCCTGCTTGCCGAGCACCAGCGGACGGATACCGAACGGATCACGGAAAGCCACAAGGCCGTAACCCGCGATCAGCGAAACGATGGCGTACGAACCCTTCACCCGCCGATGCACACCGCTCACCGCCTTGAACAGCGCGGCCGGATCGAGTTCCAGGCCGGAGCTGGACAACTGCAATTCATGGGCGAAGACGTTGAGCAGGACTTCGGTGTCCGACGCGGTATTGATATGCCGGCGATCGATCCGGAACATCTCTTCCTTCAACTGCGGCCAGTTGGTCAGGTTGCCGTTATGGGCGAGGATGATGCCGAACGGCGCGTTCACGTAGAACGGCTGGGCTTCTTCCTCGCTCGCCGCATTTCCGGCTGTCGGATACCGCACCTGGCCAATGCCGACATTACCCGGCAGGCTGCGCATGTTGCGCGTGCGGAACACGTCGCGCACCATGCCATTGGCCTTATGCATGTGGAAGTTATTGCCGTCAGCCGTCGCAATGCCAGCCGCGTCCTGCCCGCGATGCTGCAGCAGCAGCAAGCTGTCATAAATCAACTGATTAACGGGAGTCTGGGAAACTACGCCTACGATGCCGCACATGGCATGGTCCTTCAAAGAGTCGAAACGGGTCCAAAAGGCGTATCGGTGCAACGAATGCAGACAGCCCCTGACGGGGGGACAAAGACTGCAGGGTATTGCGCCGAGCCGTCGCGGGATTCTCGGGTAGCGGGCCAGGACGTCATTGCGCAGGCGTGGCGGGCGGATCTTGCGAGCCGTCCGGCGTGGTGCGCAGGTACGCGGCGAGCGTATCGGGAAGCAGCGGTTTCAGTTCTCGCACGCCCTGTTCGGCCGCGGGCCGGAACAACGCGTTACGCCAGAAATCGTGTTGCGGCAGTTCGGTCAAGCCCGCGAGGGCGACCAGGATCACTACCAGAATGGCCCCTCTCACGAGGCCGAACAAAAGTCCAAGCGACCGGTCGATACCGCGCAGCCCGACCACTTCGGTCACGCGCGTCAACAACGCGCCAGCCACGCTCGATACCACCAGCACACCCGCGACAATCAGCAAAAATGCAATCAGCCACTGCGTCAGCGCCCCGCCCGGCCAGTGCGCCGGAATGTACGGCACGACCGCCCCGACAAACCGCCCCGCGATCAACAGTGCTGCGATCCAGCCGATCAGGCCGAACACTTCGGCCAGCAGGCCGCGCCACATGCCGCGCAGCGCGGAGAGGCCGATCACGGCCATCACCGCGTAGTCGAAACTCGTAAACATCTACAGCTAGTTCGCCGACGCGTTATTGCTGCCACCGCTGCCGCTGCCCAGTCCGGCTTGCCGCACCTTGACCAGCGCCGCCGATGCAGCCGCCCGGTCGGCGAACGGTCCGGCACGCAACAGCGTGCGAGTGGTGCCGTCAGCCTGTTTCCGATGTTCGATATATGCGGGCACTCCCGCCGCCTTCAACTTGGTCACCCAGCCCTGGGCTGCGGTGTCATCGTCGAAAGTACCGATCTGGACCACAAAACGGCTTCCCGCCGGGGAGGCCGGCGTGTTCGGTTTCGGGGTTGCTGCTGTGGCCGCAGGCGCTTCCGCGGGCGGCTTGGCGGCTGTTACTGCCGGCGGCGCCACTGGCTTCGCTTCGGGCTGCGGCGCGGCGGCCTTGGCCTGAGCTTGCGTTTCTACTGCCTTAGAGGCTTGCTTCGAATCAGGTTTTGAGCCGGGCTTTGAAGCCACCGCCGCTGCATTGTCCGGAGCCGCGGCAGGACCGTCCGGCGCGACGCCGGCTTGCGTATCCGCTGACGAATCAACCGCCCCGGCATCCGTCGCGTCGTTATGACTCGTCTTGGGCAAAGGTGCAGCCGGGCGTGCAGGGATATCGATGGAGATGTCGTCGGTGACAGGCTTCGGATGTGAATCCAGCACCATTGGCAGGATGATCACCGCCGCCGCGACCAGCGCGAGCGCGCCGACCAGACGCCGCCGCGCACGCTGCTTTTCGGGCAGGGTGGGGTCGAGCATCATTGCGTCGGCTTCAGGACGGTCGCTGCGGCGCGTCCGGCGTTCGGTACGCACGGTCTGACGCGAGCCGCGCGGGGAGTCGGAGTATGCGTCGCGACCCGAGGGCGCGTCGTCTTTCTTGCCGAACGAGAAAAAGGACATGGTTGGCTTGTGCGAGAGGCTGGCCGGCCGTCCGTTCAATGACGCTGCGATTTACGGTAAGCCATTACACCGGCCACCGTATGGAAACTGCCGAAAACCAAAATTCTATCATTTTCGGACGCTCGCTTTAACGCATCTTGAAAAGCGTCGGCCGGACTGTTGAATTGTGTAACGCTGCTGTCGCCACTGTCGTTGACGCCGGCATCGCGTAAAACGCCTTCCAGCATGGCAGCGGAGGCGCCGCGCGGGGTCGGCAGGGCCGTCACGTTCCAGTGATCGATCTCACCCTTCAAATGCTCGACGACCCCGGCGATGTCCTTGTCGCCCATCGCGCCGAAGATTGCGTAGGTGTAGGGAAAAAAGCCCATGTTGCCGAGATTCTGAGCTAAAACGGCGGCGGCGTGGGGATTGTGAGCGACATCGAGGATCACTTGCGGCTTGCCCGGCACGACCTGGAAACGTCCCGGCAACTCGACGTTCGCGAGTCCCAGCCGGATATCCTGCGCAGACACGGGAATGCGCTCGCGCAGCGATTCGAGCGCGGCCAGCGCCGCCGATGTATTGATCAGTTGATTCGCACCGCGCAAAGCCGGGTAAGCAAGCGCTGAGCGCCGCTGCGTCCGGCCGATATAACTCCACTGCTGGCGCTCGTTGCCGCCTTGCGCTTCGTAGCGGAAATCGCGGCCGACCAGCCACAGATCCGCACCGATAGCCTTCGCGTGGTCGATCAACGACTGCGGCGGCGAGGGATCGCCGCAAATGGCGGGCGTATTCGGGCGGAAAATCCCGGCTTTCTCGAAGCCGATTTTCTCGCGTGTGTCGCCGAGATATTCCGTATGGTCGATATCGATGCTGGTGATGATCGCGCAATCGGTATCGATGATATTGACGGCGTCCAGGCGCCCGCCCAACCCTACTTCGAGAATCACAGCGTCCAGTTCACGCGATGCGAACAGCCGCATGATCGCCAGGGTGGTGAATTCGAAATAGGTCAGCGAAACCGGTTCGGCCAAGCTCATGCGCGCCTGTTCGACCGCTTCGAAATGCTCGAGCAGCTCGTCGTTTGTGGCGTCGACGCCATTGATCCGGGCGCGCTCATTGAAGTCGAGCAGGTGCGGCGATGTATGGCAGCCCACGCGATATCCCGCGCGAACCAGGATGGTTTCGATAATCGCGCAGGTCGAACCCTTGCCGTTCGTTCCGCCGACCGTGATCACGGGGCATTTGAACGTTAGTCCTAGTGCGTTGCGTACTTGGCTGATGCGTGCCAGACCCATGTCGATGCCGACCGGATGTGCCGATTCCAGGTGAGTCAGCCACTCGTCGAGGGTGGGGAAGGTGAACGATGAAGTCGCCATGGATGATCGTGAGTAGGGGTTGGTGCTCGGTGGTGCTGGGTTGGTGCTCGGTGGTGCTTTTGGCGTTGGTGGGCGGGGTCGATGCTGGGGGGCCCGGGGTTAGTGGCCGGGGTTTATGCCGGGGTGGTCGGTTCTGGGTTAGTGGTCGGGGTCTATGCCGGGTTGGTGCTTTCAGTGTTAGTGGTCTGCGAGAGTCGGATTTTCTCTTTATCACTATTAGCCACTGTGCGTGGCGGCACGTCATTTCTTTGTCCAAAGCGACAAAGAAACGAAGCAAAGAAAACGCTTTCAACCACGCTACCCTAAGTGTCCACAGCGTGCAGTTTTCATTCATAGGTGCCCCAAAAGCACGGTGCTCGCCAGAGCGAAGGATGTGTGAAACCCTCCTTCTCCGAACACCGATACCCACACGCTTCGCCACCAGTGATTGAACCTGCCCAAGGGACACCCCGCGCTATCCGCGGACGACCTCCCTCCGGATTTGTACGCGCCTCGAACCACGTCGCCAACCCGCCAAGAAACGAAGCCCCAACAATGCGTAAGGCCATAACCGACGAAAATAACGGTGTAGACCGCGTAGCCAACTCACCAAAGACCGAGGCAGTAAATACGCGTGACGTCGAGCTGTTACGGATCAAGCTGTGACCCACGAGATAAGCGAGCCGACCAAGCAGCCAACCCACCAAGAAACGAAGCATGCAGAACGCGTGAGGCCGTACCGCTTCCTGGGCAATTCGTGCTTGCCCGAGAGCGTACGGGGCGAAGCGTGTTCGTGTCAGGATTCGCGAGAAGGAGGGGTTCAAACATCCGTGGTTCTGGCGAGCACCGTGCTTTTGGGGCACCTATGAATAGAAACTGCACGCTGTGGACACTTAGGGTAGAGCGGTTAAAGCGCTTTCTTTGCTTCGTTTCTTTGTCGCTTTGGACAAAGAAATGACGTGCCGCCACGCACAGTGGCTAATAGTGATAAAGAGAAAATCCGACTCACGCAGACCGCTAACACTGAAAGCACCAACCCGGCACTGACCCCGACCACTAACCCCAAAACCTAGCATCCCAACGACCAACCCCAAAAACACCCCAAAACCCAAACCCCGAGTGCGAACGAAAACCCTCAGGCTACAGCGTCAGCAGGCTGTAGCGTCAGCAGTGCAATCAGGCGCGCGATTTCTTCGCGCATCTTCCGGCGATCCACAATCATGTCGATTGCGCCCTTCTGGATCAGGAATTCCGAACGCTGAAAACCTTCCGGCAGCTTCTCGCGCACGGTCTGCTCGATCACGCGCGGGCCCGCAAAACCAATCAGCGCCTTCGGTTCAGCAATCACCACATCGCCCAAAAACGCAAAACTGGCGGACACGCCACCCATGGTCGGATCGGTGAGAACGGAGATGAATGGCAGCTTGGCTTCGGCCAGCTTCGTGAGCATGGCCGTGGTTTTCGCCATCTGCATCAGCGAGAGCAGGCTTTCCTGCATCCGCGCGCCGCCCGACGCCGTAAAACAGATGAACGGCGTGCGCTGCTCCAGCGCGTTGCGCGCGCCGCGGGCAAAACGTTCACCGACCACCGAGCCCATCGAGCCGCCCATGAACGAGAACTCGAAGCACGCAGTCACGACCGGAATAGTGTGGATGGCGCCGCCCATGACGACCATGGCATCGGTCTCGTCCGTATCTTCCATCGCCTCTTTCAGGCGGTCCGGGTACTTCCGGCTATCCTTGAACTTCAGCGCATCGACCGGCAGGATTTCCTGGCCGATTTCGTAACGGCCTTCCGGATCGAGCAAACCGTCGAGCCGTTCGCGCGCGCCAATCCGCATGTGATGGCTGCACTTCGGGCAGACATGCAGATTCGCCTCGACGTCATTGCGGTACAGCACCGCCTCACACGACGGACACTTGATCCACAGCCCTTCCGGAATGCCCTTGCGGCTTTTCGGATCGGTTTGCTTGATCTTCGGCGGTAACAGTTTGTCGAGCCAGCTCATCGTATGTCCTTCCTGTTTCACGTGTTTTGCGGCCCATTTGGAGCGGGTTTGAACCCTTTTGGGCCGCAATAACGGGTTATTTTGCAGAATCGAGCGCAGAGCGAATTTCGGCGATAAAACTCGTCAGCATCTCCGCCGCCTTCTCCGGCGGCGCTTCTTCAAGCAATTGCACGAGACGGCTGCCAATCACCACGGCATCCGATACATCGGCCACCAGCCTCGCCGACGCAGCGTCGCGGATGCCGAAACCCACCCCCACCGGCAACGCGACATGCGCCTTGATGGCCGGGATTTTACTCGCGATGCTGACCACGTCCAGATTTGCCGAACCGGTCACGCCTTTCAGCGACACGTAATAGACATATCCGCTCGCCACTTTGCCGACTGCGGCAATACGGTCATCGGTTGATGTGGGCGCGAGCAGGAAGATCGGATCGATACCCGCAGCGCGCATCGATGCACTGAATTCCACCGACTCTTCCGGCGGGTAATCGACGACCAGAACGCCATCCACGCCCGCTTCCTTCGCCGCTTTGGCGAAGGCTTCCGTGCCCATGCGCTCGATCGGATTCGCGTAGCCCATCAGGACCACCGGCGTCGCGGTGTTGGTCTCGCGGAAGCGCTTCACGTCGGCGAGGACGTGTTTCAGCGAAACGCCCTTGGCCAACGCGCGTTCTGACGAGCGTTGGATCACGGGACCATCGGCCATCGGATCGGAAAAAGGCACGCCCAGTTCGATGACGTCCGCGCCGCCCTTGGCGAGCGCGTGCATGAATTCAACAGTTTGCTCGGGGTTCGGATCGCCGGCCGTGATGAACGGGATCAGACCTTTCTTGCCCTGCTCGGCCAACGCCGCAAATGTGCTCTTGATACGGGACATGAGTTAATCTCTTTGCGCGAAATTTGCGCCTTTTAGTGTTTTTTAGCAGTGACTTAACAGCAGCTTAGGCGGCGCTCGCTTGGTCGACGGCAGTGTCCGTGGTCTCGGATTTCGGTTCAACCCGGACTCCGACGGAACCCGTCTCCGCGACGCGCTTTTCAGCAATCGCGTGATAGTCGGCGTTGATCTCGTAGCCGACGAACTCGCGCCCGTGTCGCGCACAGGCAACCGCGGTCGTGCCGCTGCCCATGAACGGATCGAGCACGCGCCCGCCACGCGGACAACTCGCCAGGACCATACGCTCGATAATCTCAAGCGGCTTTTGCGTCGGATGGTCGACGCGCTCGGCGTGTTGCCTGTGCAACCGCGACACCGACCAGACGTCCTTCGGGTTGTAACCCAGCTCCAGCCACTTGCTGCCTTCGAACAATTTGCGCGAACGCGCCTTCTTCGTCACTGCGTCGTAGGGGATGCGGATGGGATCGAGATCGAAGAAGTAATCCTTCGATACCGCGAAATAACCGATGTTGTCGTGCACTGACGTATATCTGCGCACCGTCCCACCCATGCTCGGCACGCGCCGGTCCCACACGATTTCGTTGACCATCGTAAGGCGGCGCTTGAGGAACACGAAGATCTCCGGCGCATATTGCCACGTGCAAAAAATATAAAGCGAACCGCTTGGCTTGAGCTTCGGAATGGCCAGATCAAGCCAGCCGTAGGTCCAGTCGAGGAAGGCATCGCCGGAACGCATGTCCGAGTCATTGCCGTAATCCTTGCCCAGGCCATACGGCGGATCGGCCACGATCAGGTCGATCGAGCCGTCCGGGAGGTTCGCTGCATCGGTCAGGAAATCGCGATGATGCAGGTGGATACCGCGGTCAGTGCCGCCGTGGACGTCGCCACCGGCAGCACCGGCGGCGCCGTGCGCACTTGCATGATCGATTTCATCGCGCATCGGTTGCGGGCTCAGAACGTGATGCCGGTGCGCTCGGCGACCGTATGCATGTCCTTGTCGCCACGGCCCGACAGATTGACCAGCAGAAGCTTGTCTTTCGGCAACGTGGGCGCGAGCTTCGCGGCGTAAGCGAGCGCATGGCTCGATTCCAGCGCCGGAATGATCCCTTCGATCCGGCAGCAATCGTGGAAACCCTTCAGCGCTTCTTCGTCGGTAATACCCACGTACTCAGCGCGGCCTGCATCCTTCAACCACGCGTGTTCCGGTCCGACGCCGGGATAATCCAGCCCCGCTGAAACCGAATGTGTCTCGATGATCTGGCCGTTTTCGTCCTGCAGAAGATACGTGCGGTTGCCGTGCAGAACGCCTGGACTTCCGCCGATCAGCGACGCCGCGTGACGCCCGGTGTTAATGCCATCGCCGGCCGCTTCCACGCCGATCAGCTTCACGTCTTTATCGTCGATATACGGATAAAAGATGCCCATCGCATTCGATCCACCGCCAACGCACGCGATCACCGCGTCCGGCTGACGCCCGGTCATTTCGGGCATCTGGACCTTGCATTCATCGCCGATCACCCGCTGGAAGTCGCGCACCATCATGGGGTAAGGATGCGGCCCCGCCACCGTACCGATGATATAGAACGTGTTCTCCACGTTCGTCACCCAGTCGCGCATGGCTTCATTGAGCGCGTCTTTCAGCGTTTTGGAGCCGGATTCGACCGGCACAACGGTCGCGCCGAGCAACTTCATGCGGTACACGTTCGCCGCCTGGCGCCGCACGTCTTCCGAGCCCATGTAGACCACGCATTCCATGCCGAACCGCGCGGCGATGGTCGCCGTGGCGACGCCATGCTGTCCCGCACCGGTTTCCGCGATCACGCGCGGCTTGCCCATCTTGCGCGCGAGCAACGCCTGGCCGATTACGTTGTTAACTTTGTGCGCGCCGGTGTGATTCAGGTCTTCGCGCTTGAGGAAGATTTGCGCGCCGCCGAGCATGTTGCTCCAGCGTTTGGCGTGATAAATCGGCGACGGACGGCCGACATAGTGCTTCAGCTCGTATTCGTATTCCGCGATAAACGCCGGATCCTTGCTGCATTCCGCGTAGGCATCGCGGAGTTCATCGAGTGCGTGAATCAGCGTTTCGGATACGAATGTGCCGCCATATGGGCCGAAATGGCCCCGATCGTCTGGTAAGTTGTACATGTGTCACTCTCTCGATACGTGGCAGCGTTGCGCTTGCCCACGTCGTTTCCCATCTTGATCATCCAGCGTCTGCTTCGCGCACCGCGCGTACAAACGCCGCCATTCGGGCGTGATCTTTCACGCCCTTCGCCCCCGCTACTTCGATGCCGCTGGAGACATCGACTGCGTAAGGGCGCACGCGCCGGATGGCGTCAAGGACGTTTTGCGCGTTCAACCCACCACTCAAAACGGCCCGATGCCCGAGATCTGTTGGGATAAGTGACCAATCGAATACCTTTCCACCGCCACCGTAGCCGTCGACGAAGGTGTCGAGGAGCAAACCGCTGGCTGCTGAATAATTAAGAGATGATTCTACCAAATCGCGTGCAGTGGCATCAGGCCCTACCCGCACAGCGCGCCACCACGGCAAGCCGGCTACTTCAGCGAGCGCTGCGCATTGGGCCGGGGTTTCATCGCCGTGGAATTGCAGCAATGACAACCTCACATTCGATGTCACCTCGCGAATCCATTCCGGCGTGGCGTTGACGAACAAACCAACCGCCGAAACGAGCGGCGGCACGTGCTCCGCCAGCTCAACCGCCTGCCCCACGCTGACCGAACGGGGGCTGGGCGGATAGAACACAAAACCCACGGCATCGGCGCCGAGTGCGACGGCGGTATCGACATCTTCCGTCTTCGACAAACCGCACAGCTTGATTCTCGTCCGACGCAAATCGCTGCTCATTCCGTTACTCATGCTTTTGTCTCGTTCTTGTTGTCCTGCCAGACCGCGCTCCACGGATAGCTTCCCAGGCGTGGCGCAGGCACCGCGAAGTTCTCAGGATAGCCGACCTCGGCCAAATACAGGCCGTCGGGCATGAACGTGGGCGCAGCGCGTTTGCGGTCGCGCGCTGCCAGCAATTCCGCCATCCATGACGCGGGATGCTTGCCGCGGCCGATTGCGACGAAACATCCCATCAGGTTGCGCACCATGTGGTGCAAGAACGCATTCGCCCGAAAGCGAAAGTGGATGAAATCGCCCTGTTCCACGATATCAATCTGATGCAGGTATTTCACCGGCGTCTTTGCCTGGCATTCGGACGAGCGGAACGCGGTGAAATCGTGCTTGCCGATCAGGCTGGCGGCGGCTTCGCGCATCGCGTTGGCATCGAGCGGCGCGTAGCACCATCCGGCGTGGCCGGTGGTCATCGGCGAGCGCACGGGGTGGACGTAGAGTGCGTAGTAATACGTGCGTTCATAGGCGCCGAAACGGGCGTGGAAGTCATCGGGCATTGGACGCGCCCACTGCACCGCGACGCTCTGCGGCAAGAACGCGTTCGTGCCGCGCACCCAGGCGAAGTCGGTGCGCTCGAGTTCGGTATCGAAATGCACGACCTGGCCGAGCGCGTGAACGCCGGTATCCGTGCGCCCCGCGACGACCGTCTGCACGCGCGTCTGCGTGAACTTTCCCAACGCGCGTTCGAGAACGTCCTGAACGGTCTCGACGTCCGATTGGGTCTGCCAGCCGCTGAACGCCGAACCGTCGTACTGGATGCCTAATGCAATGCGTTTCACAGGCATCTCAGGACAGCGGCGCCAGCGTCGATAACAGCGTGACGGCCGGTTGGCGCGTAGCCGGATCGTTCGATTCGATCACTTCCTGCAGCAACGTGCGCGCGCCGGATAAATCGCCGAGTTCAATGTATTCGACGGCCAGTTCGAGCTTGTTGCGGGCTATCGTCGAGATTTGTTCGGGCGTAAAGGCCGGTAGCGGCTCGCTCTGGCTCGCGGGCGTGTTGTAATCGAAATCGAGGCTCAACGGACCAAAACGCGATGCGCCAAGGCCCGCCACCGATGCAGCGCCAGCCGTGCCGGATTCGATTTGCTCGCTCGCGGATGGCGGGGTCGTGGCTGATTCAGGGTGACTATGCTGCGCGTTCTGACGATCGAAGACGGCCGGGTCGGCGATAGGCTGGGGTGTGGCGGGCGCGGGAGCCAAGGGGGCCTCGTTTTGCGCTGTGGATTCGGCGAAGGCCGCGGGCGCCGGTGGCTGGACGTCCGAGGGTGCGGGCGCCTCCTGACGCGGCGGCAAACCGAAATCGAGCGCGCTCAGGGCTTCGATAGCCTCTTGCGGAAATTTGGGCTGCGGGAAACGCGAAGCCGGCGACGGTTCGTCGTCGTAGGCGGACGCGTCTTCCGCATCGTCTCGCTGGTTCGTTGCAGATTGGGGTGCGATCGCCGACTGGGCCGATGCCACGTGTTCTCCGCTTTCGTGCGCGGCGGATGCGCGCGTCGCTGCTTCTTGAGCGGCGGTTTCGCGGGCTTGTGTTTCACGGGCTTGCGCCTCGAGAGCGGCAGCTTCGCGGGCTGCGGCTTCACGAGCTTCCGTTTCACGCGCTGCTGCTTCACGAGCCGCAACTTCATGGGCTTCCGTTTCACGCATCGCAGCTTCGTGGGCTGCGGCTTCACGTGCTGCAGCTTCTTGCGCTGCCAACTCACGCGCTGTCGCCTCTTGCGCCTCAAGCTCACGCGCCGCAGCTTCCTGCGCCACGGCCTCTCGCGTCGCCTGTTCTAACGCAGCCGCCTCGCGAAGCTCATGTTCCCGAGCCTCCATTTCTGCGCGCAATGCTTCGGCGCGATCCGCCGCTGCCCGTTCCGCCGCCAATGCCGCCTCGATCGCACCCGGGCGCGGCGGCGTGAAATCGCGATGCAGCGCTGCGGGCGCGTCGGGCATGAACGGCGCGCGTTTGGTCTCCGTGTCGCGGGCCGGTGCGGCATCCTGCGCACGGCTCTCGCCCAGCGTTACTTGCGCGCCGTCGGCATCGTCGTCTATTGCATTGCTCTCGGCCGGAGGAAACGGCTTGTCCTCGGTTGGCGTATCGAAGGACTGCGCAGCATCGTAGTTTTCCATGCTCGCAGCCACCACGTTCAGCTCACCTTGAGCGCGCTGAACCGATGCACCGTCGAGATCGGCAGCGCCCGTGGAAGCTTGCGCGTGGCTCGTCGATCCATCGTGAGGGGGCACAGCGGTTATCTCAGGCGCCTTGGATACCACCGGCGGCGCTTGCGGCGCGCGCTCAGCGGCAGTCAACGCAGCGGCGGCGCTTGCAGCACGGCGTCGTTTACCGCTTCGCATAACGAGCAGCAGCAAGCCGATCACCGCGACTGCCCCGACAAGCCAACCAATCGGCCCGTTCGCCGATATAGCTGTAGAACCTGTCGCTGATGGTGCGCTCACCGGCGCGACAGTCGCCGCAGGTGTGCTCGATGCGCTCAACGCCGGAGCCGCTTCCGATGCGGGCGCCACTTCGCTTGCACTCGCGTTCGCAGCCTCGCTGGCGCTCGCCGCAGGTTGAGCTTCCGATGTCGGCAACGCCGCGTTCGGCTCGCTCGCCGCGTTCGGCGCAACCGCAGTGACCGCGCCGCTCGCTGCCATCGCGGCTCCGCTCACTGCACCGGCAGCATTCGATGTCCCCTCGACCGGTGCCGCAGCCCCTACGGACCCGCTAGCCTCGGCTACCGGCGACGATGCCGCCACAGGCGCAGAAGCCTCAGAAGCCTCAGACGCGGCGGCAGCCACTCCCGCATCCTCAACCGCCGGCACGTTCAATACCGATCCGAGTTTCAACCGGCTTGGGTCATGGCCCATGAACGCGTTGGGATTCGCATCGAAGAGCGCGCGCGACATCTTCTCGCGCGTGGCGCGGTCGTTCGAGCCGGTGATCTGGGAGGCGATATCGCTGAGCGATTGCCCCGGTTTCACGCTGTACTGCGTGACAAGTGCCACAGGTGCCACAGGTGCCGACGCCGACACCGGCGCAGAAGCCTCCGAAACGGCTGACGCGCTGCTGGCCTGGGCGGTGGCATCGGAGGAAACGAACGTTCCGAGCAGCACACTCGCGACGCTTGCCGCGATCAGCGCCGCGCGCCGCGAGCGGCTGAGGAAGCGAAGCGGTGAATGAAGCGGCCGGCTCGGACGAACGATCATTGATACTCCAGGCGAGTGGACAGCGAACAAGAAACCAACAAAACGGGGCAATATCCAAAAACTGGCCGCAGACCGATTGAGCAATACCGGCAACTGAGCCGCGCGAGCCAGCAACCATTCAGCCGCACAACGAAAAAGCGCCGCGCAAGCGCGACGCTCTGGTGAACTGCTGCGCGTCGTGGCGCGTAGTTTACTTTACTTGTCCAGCAGGATGCGCAGCATCCTGCGCAGCGGTTCGGCCGCGCCCCACAGCAACTGGTCACCGACCGTGAACGCCGACAGATACTCGCCGCCCATGGCGAGCTTACGCAAGCGGCCGACCGGCACCGTCAGCGAGCCCGTGACCACCGCCGGCGACAAATCGCGCATCGACGCTTCGCGTTCGTTCGGGACAACCTTCACCCAGTCGTTCGCCGATGCCAAAATGCCGTGCAACTCGTCCAGCGGCACGTCCTTCCTGAGCTTGATGGTCAGCGCCTGCGAGTGGCAGCGCATTGCGCCGATCCGCACGCACAGGCCGTCCACAGGAACCGAACCCGGCTCGCCCATGGCGGGCAACCCCAAAATCTTGTTGGTTTCCGCGCCGCCCTTCCACTCTTCCTTCGACATGCCGTTGCCGAGATCCTTGTCGATCCACGGAATCAGCGAGCCGGCCAGCGGCACGCCGAAGTTATCGATAGGCATACGATCGCTGGACATGGCAGCCTGCACGCGCTTGTCGATATCCAGAATAGCCGACGACGGGTCCGCCAGATCTTCCTTGGCCGCGCCGTACAGCACGCCCATTTGCTGCAAGAGTTCGCGCATGTTCTGCGCGCCCGCGCCGGAAGCCGCCTGATACGTCATGGCGGTCGTCCATTCGACCAGGTTCTGATTAAACAAACCGCCGAGCGCCATCAGCATCAGGCTGACCGTGCAGTTCCCGCCGATGAAATTCCGGCCGCCCTTGACAAGCGAATCCTTGATGACGCTCAGGTTCACCGGGTCGAGAATGATGACCGCGTCGTCCTTCATGCGCAGCGACGAGGCCGCGTCGATCCAGTAACCCTTCCAGCCGGCCGCGCGCAGCTTCGGGAATACCTCGTTGGTGTAATCGCCGCCCTGGCACGTAATGATTACGTCGCACTTTTTCAGGTCGTCGATGCTTGTTGCATCCTTGAGTTTCGTCTCGTTTTTCGCGAACGACGGCGCATTGCCGCCCGCATTGCTGGTGCTGAAAAACACCGGTTCGATCAGGTCGAAATCGCCTTCCTGCTGCATGCGTTGCATCAGGACGCTGCCGACCATGCCGCGCCAACCAACGAGACCTACGTTCATGACTAACCTTTTTTGTGGACATTTCCCCGCTTGGGCCAAACCCTCCGCCGACGTGACCGCGCGGGGAAGATGAGCGGGCACGACAGGCGATCAGCGGAACGTGATCGTTTTGAGGGAAATGGTTTTCGTAATGCGTTTGGACAGCGCAACCGTACCCGGCAGCGTGTTCAAAAGCGTAATGGCGAGACGAGTCGCGCGGGCGCCTGAGCTAAAGCCGCCGCATGAAATCGAGTCCGGAGAGATTGAAGAGATCTTCGCCATAACAAAAGAGTCTACACGATAACCCGCATATTCGTCCCTCCGCGCGAGCGTTCCACGCCTTTTGACGTGGTTCGTGCGCTAAAAGCGACGAATCGAGATGAAATATCGCGATCGGCGGCATCCGGCAAAAACGTCCGCCGCGAGACGCTTTTCCATCGGAATTTTTCGCCAAACCATCCGATGAAAAAGCGCGTTACCAGTATTAAAGCTTAAAGCGCCGCGACAACCGCATCGCCCATTTCCTGCGTGCCGACCGTACGGCCGTCCGGTGTCGCGATATCCCCCGTACGCAGACCCTGCGCGAGCACCTTCTTCACCGCCGTTTCGATCCGGTCAGCCTGCTCGGGCTTACCGAGCGAGTAGCGCAGCATCATGGCGGCCGAGAGGATGGTCGCCAGCGGATTCGCCACGCCCTTGCCCGCGATATCCGGCGCCGAACCATGCGACGGCTCGTACAGGCCCTTGTTGTTTTTATCGAGCGAGGCGGACGGCAGCATGCCGATGGAACCCGTCAGCATGGCGGCTTCGTCGGAGAGAATGTCGCCGAACATGTTGCCGGTCACCACCACGTCGAACGCCTTCGGCGCCTTCACCAGTTGCATGGCCGCGTTGTCCACGTACATATGCGACAGCTCGACATCCGCATATTCCTTCGATACATCGATCATCACGTCGCGCCAGAATTGCGACGTTTCAAGGACGTTGGCTTTATCGACGCTCGTCAGCTTCTTCGCGCGCTTTTGCGCGGCCTGAAACGCCACATGTGCAATGCGGCGTACTTCCGGCTCGGAATAACGCATGGTGTCGAAGCCTTCCTTCGCGCCTTCGAACAACCCATCCGGCGATGAACGCACGCCGCGCGGCTGGCCGAAATAGATATCGCCGTTCAGTTCGCGGATGATCAGGATATCCAGCCCCGCCACGATCTCCGACTTCAGCGACGAAGCCGCCGTCAATTGCGGATAACAAATGGCCGGACGGAAGTTCGCGAACAATTGCAGATGCTTGCGCAGACCCAGGATGGCTTGCTCCGGACGCAGCGCGCGTTCGAGCGAATCGTATTTCCAGTCGCCCACGGCGCCAAACAGGATTGCATCCGATGCTTTCGCCAGCGCGAGCGTCGCTTCCGGCAGCGGATGGCCGTTCGCCTCGTAACCCGCGCCGCCGACCGGCGCTTCTTCGAGCTCGAACTTTTCGTCGAGCGCGTTCAGGACCTTGACGGCTTCCTTGATGATCTCCGGACCGATGCCATCGCCGGGCAGCACTGCAATCTTCATGGTGTTTCCTTTTCTTTGTTGATTCGTACGCGTTTATGCTCGCTCGTACTTACCCGACGAGGCGGTTATTCAGCCACGGCTGCTTCACGAGACGCTCGTTTTCGAACTGACGGATCTTGTCGGCATGGCGCAGCGTCAGCGCGATGTCGTCGAAACCGTTGAGCAGGCAGAACTTGCGGAAACCCGGGACTTCGAACGGGTATTCCGTGCCGTCGCCGGTCAGCACAACCTGCCGTTCCAGATCGACCGTCAGCTTGAACCCATTAAACGCGTAGGTTTCGTTGAACAGCTTGTCGACCTGGCTTTCGGTCAGGACGATTGGCAGCAGCCCGTTCTTGAAGCAATTGTTGAAGAAGATATCGGCGAAACTCGGCGCGATGATTGCGCGGAAACCGTACTGGTCGAGCGCCCACGGCGCGTGCTCGCGCGAGCTGCCGCAGCCGAAATTCTTGCGCGTCAGCAGGATCGACGCACCCTTGTAGCGCGGCTGGTTCAGCACGAAATCCGGATTCAGCGGCCGGTTCGAGTTGTCCTGGCCCGGCTGGCCGACATCGAGATAACGCCATTCGTCGAAGGCGTTCGGGCCGAAACCCGTGCGCTTGATCGACTTCAGGAACTGCTTCGGAATGATCGCGTCCGTGTCGACGTTATCGCGATCCAGCGGCGCCACGAGCCCGCTATGTACTGTGAATTTTTCCATGATCCGTCACCGGTTTGCGGTTTGGTTAGCTTGACCGTTCTTTGGAGCCGCTTACTTGTCGGCCGCGTTGCTGATCGAGTTGCCGAGGTGATGCAGATCCTCGCCAAAGCCGTGGACCGTATTGCAGCCCGCAGCAGTGGCGACGACCGCGATCAACGCCAGCAGAGTAAAGACGCGCTTCATGCCAGTTCGCGGATATCGACGAAATGGCCTTCAATAGCCGCTGCCGCCGCCATTGCCGGACTCACCAGATGCGTGCGGCCGCCTGCGCCCTGACGCCCTTCGAAGTTGCGATTCGATGTGGATGCGCAGCGCTCGCCCGGTTCCAGGCGGTCGGCGTTCATCGCGAGGCACATTGAGCAGCCGGGTTCGCGCCACTGGAAACCGGCGTCGAGGAATACCTTGTCGAGCCCTTCGCGTTCCGCCTGCGCCTTCACGAGGCCGGAACCCGGCACGACCATCGCCAGACGGATGTTCGGTGCCACGCGGCGGCCGAGTGTTTTCACCACATACGCTGCGGCACGCAAGTCCTCGATCCGCGCATTCGTGCACGAGCCGATGAAAATCTTGTCCGGCTTGATCGATTGCATCGGCGTGTTCGGTTCGAGCGCCATGTACTTCAGCGCGCGTTCGATTGCGTCGCGCTTGACCGGGTCCTTTTCGCGCTCGGGATCCGGCACGCGACCGTCGATGGACGTCACCATTTCCGGCGACGTGCCCCACGTCACTTGCGGCACGATTTCAGCCGCATTCAGCTCGACGACGCGGTCAAACTTCGCGCCCGGATCGGACGTGAACGTGCGCCAATAGGTTGCCGCCTGCTCGAATTCCGCGCCGTGCGGCGAGTACGGGCGATCTTTCAGGTAGTTGATCGTGGTTTCGTCGACGGCAACCATGCCTGCCCGCGCGCCCGCTTCGATCGCCATGTTGCAGACCGTCATGCGGCCTTCCATGGACAACGCCCGGATGGTCGAGCCGCCAAACTCGATGGCATAGCCATTGCCGCCCGCCGTGCCGATCTTGCCGATGATCGCCAGCACGATGTCCTTCGCGGTACAGCCGCGCGGCAGCGGTCCTTCGACCTTGACGAGCAAGTTCTTGCTCTTCTTTTGCAGCAGCGTTTGCGTGGCGAGCACGTGCTCGACTTCCGACGTACCGATGCCATGCGCCAGCGCGCCGAACGCGCCGTGCGTGGAGGTATGCGAGTCGCCACAGACTATTGTCATTCCCGGCAGCGTAGCGCCCTGTTCCGGCCCGATGATATGCACGATGCCTTGGCGCAAGTCGTTCATCTTGAACTGCGTGATGCCGTACGCGTCGCAGTTGTTGTCGAGCGTGTCGACTTGCAGCTTCGAGATCGGGTCCGCGATGCCGTGCGAACGGTCGGTGGTGGGCACGTTGTGGTCGGACACCGCCAGGTTCGCGCTGATCCGCCACACCGGCCGTTCGGCCAGTTTCAGACCCTCGAACGCTTGCGGGCTGGTCACTTCGTGGAGCAAATGACGGTCGATGTAGAGGATGGACGTGCCGTCTTCCTCGGTGTGGATCACATGCGAATTCCACAACTTGTCGTACAGAGTCTGGGCCATGGTCTTTTCAGGTGTTGTGACTGCGGGGGTGTTTTTTGGTTTGATGATTATGCCACGCAGGACGGCGCATTGCGCTAGTGAACCAAGAAAAAACCGATATAAAACAGTGAGTTAGGGTGGTAGTAGGGCTACCTGTATGGGGAGTACCGGGATGGGCCGTTCAACCGGAATGCAGAAAAGAATCAGCCGTTTAGCCGCGCGGCCGGCCTGTTAAGGAAGCAAATCAGGAGAAATCAGCTGGGTGGAATAAACGGCCTGATTGCGGCGCCTTGAATTCGATATTCGCAGTGTCTGGAGCAGCTAACCGCTCGACAATGCTCGCGTCGGAAGCGTCGGTGCCCCATGGAAACTCTTCGATGGGCAGCAGGATATGGGCCGGATGGTCGCGGCCTGCGATGAAAACCGGGTCCATCGCTCGCCATTCGTGTTGCTTTATTTCGTCTTGATCCGTCATATCCGAGTTCTCAGTGACGTGGTGTAGAAACCTTGCCCAGGGAACAAACTTTCGGACATAAAAATGGGTGTAAGCGCTGACTGCACCTACACCCGTTGAATGTATCAACAACCCGTCAAACACCAGCCTACAAAGCCCGCCCCACGATCAACGGATCGACCGTCCCAATTGCGCGAACGTCCCGGTTCGCATACGGCAGCTTATGCAAGATATGGCGCATTGCGTTGAGCCGCGCCCGCTTCTTGCAGTCCGAGCGAACCACCGCCCATGGGGAATCCGCGGTATCCGTTTGCGCGAACATCGCTTCCTTGGCGTCCGTGTATTCGTTCCACTTATCCAGCGAGGCGAGATCCACCGGACTGAGTTTCCATTGCTTGAGCGGATGAATCTCGCGCTCCTTGAAGCGCCGGCGCTGTTCTTCCTGGCTCACCGAAAACCAGAACTTGACAACATGCATGCCGCTTCGAACGAGTTGCCGCTCGAACTCGGGAACCTGCTGCATGAAGTCGTTATATTCATGTTCCGAACAAAACCCCATGACCCGCTCAACGCCCGCCCGGTTGTACCAGGAGCGATCGAACAGCACGATTTCGCCCGATGTCGGCAGGTGTTGCACGTAACGCTGGAAATACCATTGGCCGCGCTCGGATTCGGTCGGCTTTTCGAGCGCGACGACGCGCGCACCGCGCGGATTCATGTGCTCCATAAAGCGCTTGATGGCGCCGCCCTTGCCGGCAGCATCTCGCCCTTCGAACAGGATCACCAGACGCTGGCCGGTTTCCCGTACCCACGCCTGCAATTTCAGCAATTCGACCTGCAGCGCATACTTCTGCTTCTCGTACGCATGGCGCGACATCAGGTTCCGATATGGATACCCGCCGCCGCGCCAGTCACGTGACAGTTCGTCGTCGGGATGCCGTGAAGCGCGAGCATGCCAAAGCGCCGGATCACCCTCGAGCATGACGCTGCGAAGGGCGGTGGTTTCATCGGGGGAGAGGCCGCTCATCAATGTCTTGATGGTGTCCATCAGCGTGCCCGGGTCCTGCGCGGCACCCGTCGACAATACGTGCTGCAAAGTGCTTGAGATTTGCTCGTTGGCCGCCTGAACGGCACGGCCGGTTTCATCGAGCTGTGCGGCGCGCGGAGTGCCGGTCTCCAGGACGTCGCCGCGAGCGACGCTTCGCACGGCTGAATGGCGAGCGTCGGATTTTTCGTGCTGTGATGTCAAAGTCTCTTCCTTATAACTAGGCGCCCCGCCTCTCAGGGTTAAACGAGGCGCTGCCTGCTTAAGCCGGCGTCGCGGCCTTCTTCAAGACGACATAGAGCTTGTCCTTCAGAAGCAGCTTTTCCTTCTTGAGCGTTTCGATAGTCCGACCGTCCGCGGGTAGCGGCCCACCCTCCATGTTCTTGATCTCATGATCCAGTTCGTTGTGACGCTGAAACAATCGAGCGAAGTGGGCGTCTTCCGTCTTGAGCGTGGAAATCAGATCGCGAAATTCTGGAAACATCGGTAGCTCCTCGTGCGGTTTGCGGGCAAGCCCGCAGGGTCAGTAAGCCTGGATATCTTGGCATTACTACACAAGTCGCATGTTGATATTGCTCGTGTTTGCGCGAGTTTTGGCTTGGGCAGGTGGGGTTGGGGGCAAGCGCGAAGGACGAATGGTAGGCGGAGAAACAATCAGGCATCGTGGATGCAAAAGCCCCGGCAAATACGCGCCGGGGCTTCCTTCAAACCCCTACTCAATGCAAACTACTGCTTGTCGATCGCCTTCGCCTGGCGCGGCGTTTCGCCGATGACCAACTGACGCGGACGGCCTATCTTCTGCTCCAAAACAGCTATCATTTTCGTTCCACTGTGCAGTCCAGCCCCGTACGCGCCATCACAAACACGTACGTGAACACGGCAGTCTGAACGCTCTGCTATAGCTCTGTCAGTGCAGTTTTCGCCGCCTCGTATCCTTGCCCCGCGGATAGTTGTAACCACTTGAGAGCCTCTTGCTTATCAACTTTAATGCCCTGGCCGCGGAGATAAAGTAATGCAAGATTAAACTGTCCCGCAGGATCGCCCTTCTGCGCGGCAGATGTTTCCCATTTCAGGGCTTCTCGGTAATTCTGTGCAACTCCGTACCCATTCATATACATCCAGCCCAACTTTGTATGTGCTAGAGCCAAACCTTGATCGGCAGCTAGCTGAACCCACTTTAACGCCTGCTGATAATCTTGCGTCACGCCGGATCCATCTATATAGAGCTGCGCTACGCTCACTTGTGCCTCAGCGTTTCCAGCATCGGCCGCCAGCTTGTACCAATGAAACGACTGTTGCATGTCCTGAGGAACAGCTTCACCCAATCGATAGATATCACCTAGATATTGTTGCGCTGACGTGTTTCCAAGCCCCGCTGCCAGCGTGAACCACTTCACTGCTTCGGGCCCGTTTTTGGGCGCCCCGTCCCCAGTTAGATAAATGAGGGCCACCATGTTTTCCGGCGCTCCCGGTTCAAAGAATTGCGATAGAGTCCCCTGCTCCGCGGCTAACCGCATCAAGGCTAGGGCCTTCGGTTTGTCTTGCGGTACACCCTCACCGCTGAAGTACAACAAGCCGAGAAAATATTGCGCGCCGGGATATCCTTGATCTGCTGATAAACGAAACCAACTGGCGGCTTGCTGCTTATCTGCGGGAACACCAAGCCCTAACGCATATGCTCTGCCAACATCATATTGCGCTTGGAGATTCCCCCGGATGGCCGAGCGATGCGCCCACTGAAATGCGATACCCAGATCGGGCGTCACACCAATTCCATTGGCGTACATCCGCGACAGTATGCTTTCGGCAACATCGGAATTCTGATCAATTGCCAACTTCAGCCAGCGTAGCCCCTGTTCGGTATCCTGCGGCACCCCGCCGAGGCCTTGAGCGTAGATATCGCCAAGGTAGGCTTGCGCCGGTGCGTATCCCTGGTCCGCCGCTAAGCGGAACCAATCCAACGCTCGCACGGTATCTTTATATTCGCCGTCGCTCCAATAGATGGTGGCAAGATTGTACTGTGCCACCGGGTATTTTTGATTTGCAGCCTTATGATATCGACGGAGGGCCTCTTCTTTATTTTGTTGAACACCTTGCCCATTCCAATACATAATTGCGAGATTCCCCTCTGCTGCGTCATATTCCTGCGCGGCAGATTTTCGATACCAGTACAACGCTTCATCAAATTTATTGAACTGCTGAGAAAATATACCCAATCTATTTTCTGCGGCCATGTGCCCTTGGTCAGCAGAACGCTGAAACCAATAAAGTGCTTGCTCAAAATTCCCGACCCATTCTTTATAAAGCCACGCTAACGCATACTGAGCCTTGGCATCGCCCTGTTGCGCCGCCAATTGATAATTTTTTACTATTTCCACTTTAATATCATTTGGAATTTTTTCCACGTGATCGCTTTCCCAACCGAAATGAGTTTGAGCCTGAGAATATCCTTGATCGGTGGAAATTTGAAACCATTTTAAGGCAACACGATCATCGTCCAACGTATGTCCCGTCAGATAAATAGACGCCAGCGCATACTGAGCTTTTGCCAGCCTTTGTAGCGCTGCGCGCTCGACCCAGATTCTGCTTTGCTGCATATCTTGCGGCACGCCCTTGCCGGCTTCGTAATCCAGTCCCAACCTATATTGCGCATTAGCATCAACTAAGGTCCCCGGCGCGTAATCCAGTACCGCGTTTTTATCCGATAACGTTGTACATGCTTGGCAAAGAAAAACAGCCATAATGAGTAGATAATTTTTCGCTGTCATTTGTTTTATGATTAGTTAACGACTGCCCGCACTTGTTTCGCCAGCAGGCCACTTGCATGCGAAGGTTCCATTAGGAAAGAGCACCTCGCGCTCCAACGCCGATGATCGAAGGCGGTTCCTGGCGCAATGAGCAGCATTGGAGTCCTTCGGCGATCCCGACGATGCCTTTCTGAAGACATACCTCGACCAACCAGACAGCCAGTAAAGCCCACAAAGGCCCACCAGGCGCGCTTATTCAGTTGGCCATACCGCTGTGTTCGCTTTCAGATCTAGGCTTCAATGAGCCCGGTCGGTCCGATGGAGGATCATCTGGAAAATAGCTCCAGCACGCTCCGCCGACATCCCTTTGTGAAAGTCCAAAGACAGCGGATGATCCGATTCTTCGAGTTCAACCAAAGGCCTGAGCCCTCCTGCCCGAGCGAAAATGCGCGACTGCTGTCCGGCTAGCGGCGGGTAGCCGGGAAGCTCATTCGCAAGCCAACTGAAGTACGGGCCTCCGGCCTCACGCCGTTCGAATCGCTCGGTGTAGTCGTCAAAGCTGCGCCTGCTCAGGGTCACCCAGATGCCCCAGAGAAATGGCGCGCTGGCACCGATAATTGGTATCTCAAGGCTCACACGTGCGAAAAAGAATTCGTCATCGACCGCACAGAGATCTTCCGAGCAGCGGACGCGCGACTTATGCCGATCCTGGGGAATTCCCGACAAGTAGTCCGGCACGGCGAAGGTAAGACTCGGCTCGCCCACGTGCCATTTATCGCATGTAGCGCATTGAAATCGAAACAATTTGTCTCCGAGGTCTATTACCGCGTTTCGCCAAGGCGCGAGTCTTTCAAAAC
This sequence comes from Caballeronia sp. dw_19, assembly GCF_018449515.1. Lineage (GTDB taxonomy): Bacteria > Pseudomonadota > Gammaproteobacteria > Burkholderiales > Burkholderiaceae > Caballeronia. The sequence goes on from NZ_JAAVUQ010000023.1 coordinate 57,547, forward strand.
GAAAGTTTGCACTACTTTGTATCTCGAAACAAGTTACGCCTTGAGCTGCTGCGTATTAACCGGTGTTACTACGGTAACGTCTCGCAAATATGCAGCCTGAGCCGTTCTTCGCGTTTGCCCCGGGCACAAGTAGTACGACCGGTCTCCGTTTCCCTGCTGCTCAGCTCACACCGAGTCCTATTCCTGCATTGAGCGTAATCGGATTGTTCTTCACGTACCCATACAGGTTCAGATCGTCAGCGGTTCCAACCGGATCGGTCTGTAAGAACCTACCCAACGCAGGCGAGTACATCCGGGCCTTGTAATAGTACAGCCCCAACAGGAAGACGCAGGTTCAGAAGGTCATGAACCGCCGGCGATAGGCCGCTCACGTAGCAGATGTAGAAAGCCGTAAAGAAGCGCGGGCGATGAGTACTAGAACACTCACCGCCCGCTGACCACCACCAACTCACTCAAGGAGTTGACCATGGCTAACGCCAATCATAAAGCAGGCGCTGGATTTCCTGAACGCTCCGTCAAGGTTCAGCAGTCTCTTCGCCAAGCCTGGCCTTCACACCTGAACAAGCCGCCGAAGCTGTATCCCTGGATCAAGCTCTCCGGGCTCTGGATCGAACACGCCGGATTCCTCCCCGGTCAGCAAGTGCGCATCACCGTCGAACACGGCAAACTCATCATCACAGCCGCTTAAAACAACGAAGGGCCGCGTCAGCGGCCCTTCGTTCATGCAACGGTATCCCTTCGCAATCGCTTAGGTTTTGTCAGAATCAGTAGCTGACTCAATCGCGATTGAGCCATCGTTTGTATAACCAGCCGATGATCCATCCTTATAACTGAGATGCCATTGATGTTCATTAGGATTGAGATCAGGATCCCTATCGATTCGTGGCCACAATTTCAAACTTCCGCCAAGATCAAATTCCAGCGTGCATGTTTTCGTCGCCTCGACGACGCGTGCAGATACGAGATATTGTCCTTCGACACCTCGAAACAGCTTCTCCATATCCTCCGGCGTATCCGCCTGACAGACAGATTTTTGCTCGTTTGTCAGCGCCCAATTGCAATCTTGGACAAGAAGCGACCACGTCCCAACAACATACACTCGACGCCTGCGAAGGTTGATTGCCACTCTGTCTGTTGCGTCGGGCCTCGGATCACTGGGTTCACGAATTCTCAAGTGAGGACTTCCAAACTCGATAAAAAAACAACTTCCGTGAGTCTGCGTAATTGAGAAAGCGATTTCCCCAATCACCGGAGCAAAAATATCTTCTACGTTTAGCATTTTATTAACTCCACTATTTACCAGCTATTTCCCTTCCAATCCTAAGTATCTCTTGATAGTCATATCCCTGCTTAGTAATCGCACGGTGCAATTCATCGGCTTGTGGAATGCTTAAACGAAGCTGCACGGCAACGTCTTGGGCCTGCCTATTCTCACGGGCATTGTTCCCCATAGTGTCGCCGTTCTTCACGCCAGCGACTTGAGTCGCATCGCCCATCTGACTGGCCGGCATGCTGATCGCCGGTGCATTCAGATTCGTGGCCGGAGCCGCCGCTATATTGGTATTAAAATTACTTCCCGTTTGGGTTTTCGCCGCAATCAGCCCCATCGGATCGCTGAAGTTGACCGGGTTGTTCTTCACGTACGCATACCAGTTCAGGGCAGCCTTGTACCCCACCGGATCCGTCTGCAAGAACCTCCCCAGCACCGGCGAGTACATCCGGGCCTTGTAATAGTACAGCCCCAAATTGATGCTTTCGACAACCACAGCTGAAATGCCTGGGGCCGCGTCAGCGGCCCCAGGCATTCATTTTCTCATCGACAAGCGGTTGTCAATCACCGCAGAACTTTAATAGGCATTGCCCATCAGATCTTACGACTAAGCTAATAGGTTTTCGAGTATTGCCATCATCGATTGAAATTTTCACCTCTAGATCTAGATCCTCAAAAGTTTGAAGCTCTTGAATTAGCCCACGAATCGATTTTCCTCGATAAATCCATTCAGGAGATTCCGGATTGTCGGTTTTCACATTAGTTTCCTATACGGGTCAAGTCGGTACTAAATGTTCCTAAGCGCGTATCTTTGGACGTCAAATTTTTAACAGAATCGGCCATCTTCCAAGCTCCTCCATTATGTCCGTCAATATCTCTGGTGATAAAGTTGTTTCCCTTTTGATAAACGGCTTGACCATTTACCACTGCTGAGGTTTTGCTATATCCAAGCGCCTCCGCAGCAGCAGTCGCCTCTTTTGTGGTGGCATATACCGGACCAGATACTGCCCGAGCGACTGAGTTGACAGCGCCAGCCAAAGCACTGCTAACTTCTTTAACACTTGCCACCCCTAAGCAAACACTTGGCCCACCTGTCGAAATGCAACCGCTGCTGTCAAGTTTTGGCGGTCCACCCAGTGCCATATCCGTAAGTGCCGACTTTTCAGAGCAGGCCGCTAACCCTGTCGGATCGCTGAAGTTGACCGGGTTATTACCCGCATACGCATACCAGTTCAGATCATCCGCGTATCCCACCGGGTCCGTTTGCAAGAACCTCCCCAGCGTCGGCGAGTACATCTGGGCCTTGTAATAGTACAGCCCCAACTGCAACACAGTTTCATCACCATCGCCGCTTAAAGCAACGAAGGGCCGAATCGGCCCTTCGTCAATGCAACAGAATTCCCTGCTAGTCGCTTAGGCTTTGCCTGCTCGTCCTTTGACTCAACCGCGACTGTTGAAACTAAGTTGACTGAATCGCGGAGCACTCATGGATGAGCAGTCCTCCCTGTCTCATACTGGAGCAAACCTTTCTCTTCGCCGGCCTGTAAATAATTGGCGATGCTCTGCGCTTCAGCGTCACCAGATATGCTAAGTGCAAGCAAATTCTCTGAAGACCATTCCATTAGAGGTTTCATAGCTTCTATCTCCCGCACTAGTGCTTCTTGCGCCGCCTTATCCTTCGCACCAAACCATACTCTATAGGTGGTTTGCCCGGAACAATGAACAACCCGCTGAAGGACAAAGTCAGAGTCGGTTTCCACCTCGTCACCTAGGGCCACGTCATGAACAAAAAACGGAATGCAGCACAGGATAAATTTGTAGGTCCCGGTCTTCTGGCCCCACAGTTGCTCCCACTCGTTCTTCCCGTCCTTGATTCCAAGGTGAGCAGCAAATACAAAATCTGCACGATCACGCCAAACCGGCGTTTGGTGAACCGCTTCGTACTCTCCAGTTTCATACTTCATGTGTTTTTACCAGTGTGAAGGGGGCCATCCACCACGATACCCCGGGGGCGGATTAACAGGAAAGTCGCGCGCGCCTTTTGAAGGGTTGCAATGCGGACAAGCCATTTGAGCGTTTTCAAGCGTTGCATTTCCACCTCTGGCCTTTGGAATCGCGTGATCAACCTGAGTTGCAGTCCCCTCTGCCCGGCAGTATACGCAAATTGAAAGTGGATTCTCAGCTTTTGCGGCATCCTTAACGGCCTGCGGAAAAGCTTTACCTGCTGTTGCGCCGCCAGCAGCGCCAGCCTTGATTAGGGGCATTGCTTCCGCAGCCGCTGCTACTCCCTTGCCAAGCATCCCACCAATCATTGGCACGTCGCTATTTGCAATTTCATTTGCGGCCAATCCGAGAGCCAGAAACGGCAACAGCGGTACAACCGCAACCTGAACGCCCGGACCGATGTACCCCGGAGTGTATGTAAACGCCTTCGCGTTGGCGAAACCTTCCAACGCAGTCATCCCCGTCGGATCCGTGAAGTTCACCGGATTGTTCTTCACATACGCATACAGATTCAGATCATCCTTCGTACCCCACCGGATCCGTCTGCAGAAACCTCCCCAACGCAGGCGAATACATCCGGGCCTTGTAATAGTACAGCCCCAAATCTGTTTGCCTTGACGCACACTCCCCTCGCACGGACAGCAATCCCTTACCTAGCAAGGTTTCCCGCCTATCACGTCCCGTTAGAAGGGGAATTTTTCCAGACGCGAGTTTCCATTACTTCGCATCTCGAAACAAGTTCAACATTCGGATCGTTACGCGGTAACGCAGACGTCGCCAGCGTTACCGCGTAACGCTTCAGATATCCAATCTGAGCCGTCCATCGTAATAGTCGGCCTGGCCGCCGCTCGATTTGCCCGCCCGAGCAAGCGCCACCTCTTCGGCCTGCGTCAGCAGCCGTTCCAGCATCGCCCGCTGCGTGAGCCCGTAACAAGCCGCCACACGCTCAAGCGCGCGCTTCGCGTGCAGGTCGATCACCAGGCTTAGCCGCTCGCCTTGGCCGTTCTCGTCTTTCAGATGCCGCTCTCTAAACGCCGCTTGCCGCTGCGCACTGCTCATTGCCATCACTGCTCCTGTGTTGTCCGTTACCCAGTAACGATATCGGTTCGTGCGTCCCCACGTAACTAGCCAAACGGCTAACGTGAGGGCTGGTTTTTCATTACGCCGTAACGGGTTTTTTTCAGACTGGGTTGGGGATTCGGCCGCCGCACACCGGTACGCTGAACAACTCCCGCGACCGCTCAACGAACCCGCCAGCGCCGACCCCGTCAAGGCCGCGTAGCGCCCGCAGGGCTTGGCCTTGACGGCCATCGGTTCTCGACGCTGGTTCATGCGGTGCAAGACGGGTTTTAGGCTTGCACCGCATGAACAACGCCGTAGCTTTTGATGCTTCGTATCGGTGGGTTTTCCGTTACGCAGTAACGGCTGATTGGGGAGCCCCTTGGGGGCGGACGGGGGGAGGGCTGCGAGCACGGAGCGAGAGGCCGCTTGCGGCCGAAGCCCGAGCGCAGCAGACGGCCCGGGCGGGCCGGGCTCATTCCCTTTCCTGGCCGCGACGCGGCCCCTGTTATGTCCTGCGTGAAGCGCCTTGCATGACTTGGTGTTGCGTATTCCACGCCGGCCGCCACGCGGCCCTGATCTCTTCAAGCGCGCACGCGCGTGACCCGGCCGGGGGCGCCAGACATAACGCAAATTAGCGATGGGCGACGGGACAGGGCGCAACGCGCACCTACCCGGCGCCCAGCGCTAATTTCCAAGCGTTATGTTCAATTGGCCGCCAGGCCAATTTACCCCCGGCCTCGTTCCCCGGCCGCAAGGCCGCTGGACCGCTTGTTACTCAGCCTTCGGGCCGACAGGCCCGCACACGATGCCTGTGCGCCTTGATTCGTTCACCTGGATACGTCGTTGACTCTTCGTTCATCCGGCATCGTTGGTGACGTTGCGTCGGTCATTTTTCTTGCTTTTTAATGAGGACCGTTCCGTCATATCGCACCAGCTTTCGCCGAATCCGTTTGATCTTGTCAACCTCGTAGACGACCTCCCATCCATCGGTTTGTCGAGAAGCGATCCGGTCGGGTTGGCTCCAGGCTAGTTTTATATCTTTGGCATCCATTTCTGCCTTGAGACCTGATTTCTCAAGCCACTCATTGTCGACTTGCTTTTGTTCTTCACTAAAAACGAGATACTCCTTCAAATCCTTCCCAGCCGTGTACAGCAATCCCAGCCACTCAATCACTTTTAATCTCCTTGGTGCAACGATTGACCTCTGCTTGCTTTCTTCATTCTGACATCGTCGTTGATTCCTCGTCATTCACTTCGTCGCCATCGTCATCGTCCGCTTCCGCCTCAATAGCAGCTAAGAGAGAAGCGGCATCCAGCCCCGCCGGGTGCGTCGCCGCATGAATCTCCCGAAGCTTGCCAATCGACACATGCGTGTAAATCTGCGTGCTCGTCAGATCCGCGTGCCCCAGCAGCATCTGGATGAACCGCACGTCCGCGCCGTTATCCAGCATGTGCGTCGCGCACGCATGGCGCAGCGCGTGGCACGAGCCTTTATCGATTCCCGCACGGCGCATGTACCGCGTCACGATCGCGCTCAGTTGTCCCAGCGTGAACGCCGTCCCGTAGTCCGTCAGGAACAGCGTCCATTGCTCCGTATGCACCACCAGCGCCGTGCGTTCATCGAGCAGATAACGCTCAACCCACGCGCACGCACGCTCGCCGATCGGCACGAACCGGTCACGCCGGCCTTTGCCCTGCCGGATCGCAATCGTGCGCGTATCCAGGTCGATATCGCCCAACTGCAACTGCGCGATCTCCATCCGGCGCATCCCCGTGCTGTACAGCACCTCCAGGAGCGCGCGATCGCGCATGCCCGTCACCGACTCCAGATCCGGCTGCCCCATCAGCGCCTCGACCTGCGCCACCGACAGCACCACCTTGGGCAACGCGTGAGGCTTTCTCGGCAGCACCAGTTCCGAGCCCGCGTTGTACTGCACGTATCGCTGCCGGGCGAGCCACCGGCACAGCCCCTTTACCGCCACCAGCAACGTATGCTGGGTGCGGATCGCCAACGCGTGACCGTCCGTCTTTCGATGCAAATAAAGATGCCGCTGCCACGTCTCCAGCACCGCCCGCGTGATCTCTTCGGGCTGGCTCAAGCCCCGCGTATCGAACCACTTCACGAACTGCTCCAGCCCCCGCTGGCGTGTGCGCTGTGTCGCCGGCGTGCAGCCGGTCATCGCCAGCCAATCCACGTACAGATGCACATACGCCATCAGCGCATTCGTCGGCTTCTCCTGCGTGCGCCAACCGCCTTCGCGCTGTTTGCGCAACCGCTGTTTCACGCGCGCCGTCACATCGGTCCTTGCGTGTACGCCCCGGAGGAAGTCCCCTTGGGGGACGACGCAGGACTTACGACGCCAGATTTTTATTCTCTCTGAAGTGTGTGTCGGCGCCATTCATCGACTGATCGGCGCTCAGCTTTACGCTGTCTGCCTCGGCGGCGTTTTGACCATCCCGTCCACCCGCCGACCTTGGGCCAACTGCATCCCGACCAGGGGCCGACCGCTCGGCGTTGACCCCCGACCGCTGCGCGTCGTACTGCCATTGTTCTATGTCGATGAGCCCCGACAGGTGAGCCGCCGCGCTGCTATCGCCGTCATACACCAGTTCATATTCGAAGCCCTGACCGCGCGGCGCTCGGTGAATCAGCATGTATTCAAGCTCGGCCAGGCGCGACAGGTGCAGCTTCGCTTGCGTATCGCTCGCGCCCGTCCACTCGCGCACCTCCCGCCGGCTGAACCGCACCGACTCGCGCGGCAACGGCTTCAGTTTTACCGCGCACACAATCTGTTCCAGCACCCGCCGCGTCACCGGCGGCAACTCGTCCAGACTTCGCCCCAAGACCTCATGCACCAGCGCATTCGCGCTCGCGATATCGCCGACCGTCACCTCGATATACGCGAGCTCCGCCCCCGCGTGCCGCACCGTTTTGACCTCCCGCTGGTGCTGGTGCAGCAGCGCGATCGTGTCGATCAGGGTTAAGTACTTTTCATGATCACGCCGCATGCGCGTCTTGTCCGACAGGAACGTCAACTGATCGGCAAACGGGTTCACCACCGCCAACGGTTTTAACAACCGCTGCGCGTTACGGTGTAACGCCAGAATCTGTTCCTTCTGCGTCTTCAGCTTCAAGCCGCCGAGCGTTCTCTTCTGCCGTTGCAGCCGGTGAATCGCCTCGGTCTGCTCGCGCCCTTCGTCCACCGTCAGGATCAGACACCGATTCAAGAGCTCTTCATCGATCTCGATGGCGGTCGTCGTCAGCATGATCGACACCGGCCCTTCCACCCGGTATTCCTGCGTGACCAAGTTGCCCGTCTGCGCATCCTTGCCCGTGCTCGCGATCGTCAGCTCACCATCGCTTTGCAAGAGCTTGAGCGCATACGCCGCGCGGCTCGCGCCCTCCTCCTCGCAGATCGCCAGCACCTTGTGCTTCAGGTTCGTCTCGCCCATGTAGAAGAGGCTCTGCCCGGTCATCGCCGAGTACTTGATCCGCTCCTCCTCCGGCACGAACGCCAGCACCGCGTCCATTAATGAACTCTTGCCCGCCGCGCTCGAGCTCTGGATCACCACCGCCAGCGGCGCATCCAGTTTTCTGGACACAGCCGCCAGATACCCCACGATCTTGTTCGTCTCCTCGCCCACCACCCCGCACGCCGCGAAGTCCGCCAGAATCCGCCCGAGCAAATCCGGTTCGCGCAGCAGCTCCAGCGCTGCGCGCTCGTCGGCCGCGCTCATCTGCACGCCGGTCGCGGGCGCAGCAGCCGCCCCCTGCAACATCTCCAGCTTCAGCAACATGCGCCCGAGATCGGCCTTCACCGTCTCTTCCTTTAGCCGCAATTCAGCCGCCGCTCGCGCCACGTAATTCGCCCGCGCTTTCGCGTGATACAGATCAAACGTGTCGACGTGGAACCATTCGTGGCAACTGGCCAGCACGTTCACTTTCAAGAGGCCAGCAGCCTTCGCGTCAAACCCGCGCACCCGATACCGCACCGCGCCCAATGTGAACACGATCTCCGCGTCACTCACCACGCATTCGAGAGCAAGTGCCGGCGCGGCAGGCGCAACGCTGGCCGCAACCGTTGCGATCTCCGGCGCTTCGGCTTGTGCCACGTCAGCTTGCGTCACTTCGGCTTGCACTGCCTCGGGTTCCGGCTCTTCTTTAGCCGCTAATTTAGCCGCTAAGAGAGGAGCCGGCGCAGGCGCAGCAGCAGCCGTCGCGGCCTCATCATCGTCAACAGCAACAGCATTGCCGCGTAACGCCTGGACTTCCCGAGCGCCTGGCTTCACCGCCACTGACGCCACACTACGCACCGGCCCCTCCCCATTTCCCAGCCACTCGGCGCTGCGAATCAGCACGCCTAAACTTTTCACCGCCGGGCTCACCTTCAGCGCGTATTCGTTTGCATCCAGCCCGTGCGGGAACCGCAACCGGTAACACCCGAACCCTTCTTCCGTCAGCCGTTCGGCCAGCTTCACCGCTGCCGCATCACCCGCTTCATCCCGGTCATACGCAATCACCACGCGCTCAAGCCCCACCTCGTGGATCAGCGCCAGATGATCCGCTGTGAACCCCTCCACGCCCCACGAGGCTGTCACGTTCCGATACCCCGCACACCAGAACGTCAGCGCATCGATCACCGATTCACACAGGATCACTTCCTTCTGACCACGCAAGCCCTCGGCGTTGAACACGCCCCGGCGTGGCCCGGCCAAGTACAGGTGATACGCCGTCCCCGGGCGCAGGTTGTCGCCAATCTTGCGCCCGTACAAGCCCGCAACGTGTCCCGCCTCGTCACGCCAGTTGAACACGATGCTGCCGTTCAGGTGTTCATGCCCGCTCTCGCGGATCACGCCGATCTGCTGCAAGCGGCTGCGGATCGCATCGCCCGCACCGCGGTTCTTCAGCGGCAGACGAAGCCCAAGCGTCCGGTTCGCAAACCCCAATTTGAAGTGCTCCACTGCCCCCGCAATCCCGCGCTTCTCCAGATACACCAGCGCCTCGGGTGAACCCTTCAGCGTCTGGTGGTAGTAATCCACCACCTGGTCGAGCAGCGCCGCGTCATCCGCGCTCACCGATACCGGCGACTCCAGCACCCGCACCGTCGAGCGCACCGGGCCAATAGCGGCTAAAGAAGGAATCCCCTCCCGCAGCAACTCCACCGCGTGCCGAAACGAGATCCCGTTCGCCTTCATGACCCAATCCACCGGACCACCACCGATCCCGCACCCAAAACAGTGCCACAGGTTCTTCAACGGCGTCACCACCAGCGAGGGCGTGCCGTCAGCATGAAACGGACAGCGCCCGCGCCAATCACGGCCCGACTTCGCCAGCTCAATCCCGTGCGCACGCACGAGCTGCTCAACCGACACCTCGGCCTTCATGCGCTCAAGCTCAGTTTCGGGAATACGGGCCATGAATCGTCCTTCGGCTAAAAACCTGTCAAGACCACTTGAGTGGATTTATAAAGTTTACTATACTGTACTTTAGTCAGGTAAGTGTATTTTCAGGGGATAGCATCATGGTCTATGCACTTTCTTGGTCGCCAGCCATGTCTTTCCCGTCCCGCTTGACCGAGCTGCGCAAGCAGCGCGGCTTTTCTCAACAAGTCATGGCCGACGCCATCGGCGTTCATGTCAACAGTTGGAAGAAGTACGAGAGCGGCCAGGCTCTGCCGTCCTCCGAAGTCTTGAAGAAGATGGCCGTGGCCCTCCATGTCACCGCCGACTTCTTGCTCTTCGATGAACACGAGCGCGGTCCCGACAGCGATCTCACCTTGCAGTTCGAGGCCATCAATCAGTTTTCACAGGAAGAGAAGCACGTCGTGCGCGAACTACTCGAGGGCTTGATCCTCAAGTACGAAGCACGCAGATGGAATAACCGGACCCCGGAACAGAGCCCGATCCGTTAACGAAGCGCGGGCCGTGAGTGCGTCAACACTCACGGCCCGCTGACCACAACCAACTCACTGAAGGAGTTGACCATGGCTAACGCCAATCATAAAGCAGCCGCTGGATTTCCTGAACGCTCCGTCAAGGTTCAACAGTCTCTTCGCTATCAAGCCTGGCCTTCACACCTGAACAAGCCGCCCAAGCTTTACCCATGGATCAAGCTCTCCGGGCTCTGGATCGAACACGCCGGATTCCTCCCCGGTCAGCAAGTACGCGTCACCGTCGAGCACGGCAAACTCATCATCACCGCCGCTTAAAACAACAAAGGGCCGCTCACGCGGCCCTTCATTTTTCATCATCTCCTAGATCTAATTTACGTCAGCGCTTTCTTCGGTCGATTCATGAAGCATTAACGACAAACACGATGTAGACCGGCTGCCCTGCAAGCCGGTTCACGACTTCATAAGCTAGGCCAATGCTTTGCTCCACGCTTTCTCCATCGTAGAACCAGTCTTCGTAGGTCAATTCGAATTCACCATCTTTGGTCATCCGATACACATCACCACCTAAAACACGCCATCGCTGCTCATTGAATAACTCAAGCGCTACATGTGCATCTGCTAGCGGAAGCGCAGCCTCATTCAAACCTTTGGCAATTAGGCTGCGTCCGCTTCGCGCATACAGCTCAAGGATTTTAGATATTGGCATCGTTTAGTTTGGAACGAATAGTCGGTGATTTATGGCGCCCGCCGCGTCGCGGATGTATTCAAAGACTCCAGTTTTTCCATTGTATTCGCCTGGAATCGTCAACTGGGAGCGTGTGACGCCGTCGCCACCCACGATCGATTTAACAGTTCCCTCTCCTGAGAAAGCACCGACCGACTGAGGAAAAGCGTGATAGTCGCCTGACGAAGCCTGCGCAAGAACCTTGGGCGAATATTGTGTTCCCTCAAAGAAGCTCTTTGCCGTTGCGGACTGCACTCCACTCATTGCACCTGCCGCACCCGCAGCCAAAGCGTTCGCTGGCACTCCAATCTTGCCGGCGGCCGCCATAGCGGCTGCAGACGACTGGCCAATCGCTGCACGCTCCTTCTCCTGTGCTGCCCGCAGTTGCTGCTGTTCTGCAGCGGCCTTGTCTGCACAAGCCGTCAGCCCCGTCGGATCACTGAAGTTGATCGGGTTGTTGCCAACGTAGGCATACAGGTTCAGATCATCCTTGTACCCCACCGGATCCGTCTGCAGAAACCTCCCCAACGCAGGCGAATACATCCGGGCCTTGTAATAGTACAGCCCCAACGGTGCTACAAATTCACTGCCGTGTGGACACGTATCGTCGCCAATCGTAGATGTGGTCGGGACGTCAGCAAGTAGGTGTTTCCCGTTGAACACGGCAAACTCATCATTACCGCCGATTAAAACAATGAAGGGCCGCTTGACGCGGCCCTTCATTTTCACACCATCATTGACGAGACCTAATATCCGCGCCAGCGTCTGTTTCAAGCAGCTTTATGCTACAGAACTAGGCAGGGCACTCCAAAACAAGTATCCCTATCGTGCAATCACTTTAACAAACTAAATCGCCGCATAGCTTCCGATGGTTCCCAGAAGTCGTGCGGGAACTCAGGCGATTGAGGCAAACCGACCGTCGTCGCCAACTCCGCGAGCTCAATTGAATATTCGCCGTGAACATGCCACTTCATAGATGCGGGAAAGAGAAGATAAGCATTAGTAGTCGACAGCGCAAACACGGGACCCGCATCTTTACTGGGCGCTTCATGGAGTGCCTCAATATACTCCCTCGCTGTCATGCTGATATCCAATTGAATCAAGGGAAATACACCGAATTTTTTCTCAAATTCGGTACTTTCTCCTTGCTCTATATCATAAAAATAGACGGTCTCGTCCTCGCTAAGTCGACTGAGTTCAACGATATACGGCCAGAATCCCTTCACCAGAAACTCACTCCATTCGAAATAATGAAGTGATGCTTGTGAATTTTTTCTATCGACCTGCCAATGCTTTAGCGAACTCGCTTGAGTCGATATTCGTTCGTACATGGCGGCATCATCTATATAAGTCATAGGTAGTCACTTCAAGCGAATTTTGCTAACTAAGTCCCCGCCCACCAAAAAGTCGGCAGAAGGTCCTCCTGTGGACGTGGCTTCATTCCGCACCGTGTACTGCACGTCCCCCTTTGTATATAACGTAACATCCTTTGCACCGCCCTTCGAGCTCGCGGAGAATCCATTGCTCAACAGATTACTTTCAAACTGAGCACGGGTGAGGTCGACTGACGCATTTGGAGTGCTACGCCCGATGGTAACGTCTACCCGGCCAGTCGATGCACCCGCTGCCTCCGGACCTCCCGCCACGCCGATCGCGTTGTAAATAGCTTGCGCTATTCTCAATGCCGGGACTAAAGCAGCCTCCGGATATACAGGCGTAATTGCATTGCTCTTGCCAGCGCCCTGCCCGAACGGATCGAGCTTCGTACAAGCAGCCAATCCGTCCGGATCACTAAAGTTCACCGGATTGTTGCCTACATACGCATACCAGTTCAGGTCATCCTTGTACCCCACCGGATCCGTCTGCAGAAACCTCCCCAACGCAGGCGAATACATCCGGGCCTTGTAATAGTACAGCCCCAAATCTGTTTGCCTTGACGCACACTCCCCTCGCACGGACAGCAATCCCTTACCTAGCAAGGTTTCCCGCCTATCACGTCCCGTTAGAAGGGGAATTTTTCCAGACGCGAGTTTCCATTACTTCGCATCTCGAAACAAGTTCAACATTCGGATCGTTACGCGGTAACGCAGACGTCGCCAGCGTTACCGCGTAACGCTTCAGATATCCAATCTGAGCCGTCCATCGTAATAGTCGGCCTGGCCGCCGCTCGATTTGCCCGCCCGAGCAAGCGCCACCTCTTCGGCCTGCGTCAGCAGCCGTTCCAGCATCGCCCGCTGCGTGAGCCCGTAACAAGCCGCCACACGCTCAAGCGCGCGCTTCGCGTGCAGGTCGATCACCAGGCTTAGCCGCTCGCCTTGGCCGTTCTCGTCTTTCAGATGCCGCTCTCTAAACGCCGCTTGCCGCTGCGCACTGCTCATTGCCATCACTGCTCCTGTGTTGTCCGTTACCCAGTAACGATATCGGTTCGTGCGTCCCCACGTAACTAGCCAAACGGCTAACGTGAGGGCTGGTTTTTCATTACGCCGTAACGGGTTTTTTTCAGACTGGGTTGGGGATTCGGCCGCCGCACACCGGTACGCTGAACAACTCCCGCGACCGCTCAACGAACCCGCCAGCGCCGACCCCGTCAAGGCCGCGTAGCGCCCGCAGGGCTTGGCCTTGACGGCCATCGGTTCTCGACGCTGGTTCATGCGGTGCAAGACGGGTTTTAGGCTTGCACCGCATGAACAACGCCGTAGCTTTTGATGCTTCGTATCGGTGGGTTTTCCGTTACGCAGTAACGGCTGATTGGGGAGCCCCTTGGGGGCGGACGGGGGGAGGGCTGCGAGCACGGAGCGAGAGGCCGCTTGCGGCCGAAGCCCGAGCGCAGCAGACGGCCCGGGCGGGCCGGGCTCATTCCCTTTCCTGGCCGCGACGCGGCCCCTGTTATGTCCTGCGTGAAGCGCCTTGCATGACTTGGTGTTGCGTATTCCACGCCGGCCGCCACGCGGCCCTGATCTCTTCAAGCGCGCACGCGCGTGACCCGGCCGGGGGCGCCAGACATAACGCAAATTAGCGATGGGCGACGGGACAGGGCGCAACGCGCACCTACCCGGCGCCCAGCGCTAATTTCCAAGCGTTATGTTCAATTGGCCGCCAGGCCAATTTACCCCCGGCCTCGTTCCCCGGCCGCAAGGCCGCTGGACCGCTTGTTACTCAGCCTTCGGGCCGACAGGCCCGCACACGATGCCTGTGCGCCTTGATTCGTTCACCTGGATACGTCGTTGACTCTTCGTTCATCCGGCATCGTTGGTGACGTTGCGTCGGTCATTTTTCTTGCTTTTTAATGAGGACCGTTCCGTCATATCGCACCAGCTTTCGCCGAATCCGTTTGATCTTGTCAACCTCGTAGACGACCTCCCATCCATCGGTTTGTCGAGAAGCGATCCGGTCGGGTTGGCTCCAGGCTAGTTTTATATCTTTGGCATCCATTTCTGCCTTGAGACCTGATTTCTCAAGCCACTCATTGTCGACTTGCTTTTGTTCTTCACTAAAAACGAGATACTCCTTCAAATCCTTCCCAGCCGTGTACAGCAATCCCAGCCACTCAATCACTTTTAATCTCCTTGGTGCAACGATTGACCTCTGCTTGCTTTCTTCATTCTGACATCGTCGTTGATTCCTCGTCATTCACTTCGTCGCCATCGTCATCGTCCGCTTCCGCCTCAATAGCAGCTAAGAGAGAAGCGGCATCCAGCCCCGCCGGGTGCGTCGCCGCATGAATCTCCCGAAGCTTGCCAATCGACACATGCGTGTAAATCTGCGTGCTCGTCAGATCCGCGTGCCCCAGCAGCATCTGGATGAACCGCACGTCCGCGCCGTTATCCAGCATGTGCGTCGCGCACGCATGGCGCAGCGCGTGGCACGAGCCTTTATCGATTCCCGCACGGCGCATGTACCGCGTCACGATCGCGCTCAGTTGTCCCAGCGTGAACGCCGTCCCGTAGTCCGTCAGGAACAGCGTCCATTGCTCCGTATGCACCACCAGCGCCGTGCGTTCATCGAGCAGATAACGCTCAACCCACGCGCACGCACGCTCGCCGATCGGCACGAACCGGTCACGCCGGCCTTTGCCCTGCCGGATCGCAATCGTGCGCGTATCCAGGTCGATATCGCCCAACTGCAACTGCGCGATCTCCATCCGGCGCATCCCCGTGCTGTACAGCACCTCCAGGAGCGCGCGATCGCGCATGCCCGTCACCGACTCCAGATCCGGCTGCCCCATCAGCGCCTCGACCTGCGCCACCGACAGCACCACCTTGGGCAACGCGTGAGGCTTTCTCGGCAGCACCAGTTCCGAGCCCGCGTTGTACTGCACGTATCGCTGCCGGGCGAGCCACCGGCACAGCCCCTTTACCGCCACCAGCAACGTATGCTGGGTGCGGATCGCCAACGCGTGACCGTCCGTCTTTCGATGCAAATAAAGATGCCGCTGCCACGTCTCCAGCACCGCCCGCGTGATCTCTTCGGGCTGGCTCAAGCCCCGCGTATCGAACCACTTCACGAACTGCTCCAGCCCCCGCTGGCGTGTGCGCTGTGTCGCCGGCGTGCAGCCGGTCATCGCCAGCCAATCCACGTACAGATGCACATACGCCATCAGCGCATTCGTCGGCTTCTCCTGCGTGCGCCAACCGCCTTCGCGCTGTTTGCGCAACCGCTGTTTCACGCGCGCCGTCACATCGGTCCTTGCGTGTACGCCCCGGAGGAAGTCCCCTTGGGGGACGACGCAGGACTTACGACGCCAGATTTTTATTCTCTCTGAAGTGTGTGTCGGCGCCATTCATCGACTGATCGGCGCTCAGCTTTACGCTGTCTGCCTCGGCGGCGTTTTGACCATCCCGTCCACCCGCCGACCTTGGGCCAACTGCATCCCGACCAGGGGCCGACCGCTCGGCGTTGACCCCCGACCGCTGCGCGTCGTACTGCCATTGTTCTATGTCGATGAGCCCCGACAGGTGAGCCGCCGCGCTGCTATCGCCGTCATACACCAGTTCATATTCGAAGCCCTGACCGCGCGGCGCTCGGTGAATCAGCATGTATTCAAGCTCGGCCAGGCGCGACAGGTGCAGCTTCGCTTGCGTATCGCTCGCGCCCGTCCACTCGCGCACCTCCCGCCGGCTGAACCGCACCGACTCGCGCGGCAACGGCTTCAGTTTTACCGCGCACACAATCTGTTCCAGCACCCGCCGCGTCACCGGCGGCAACTCGTCCAGACTTCGCCCCAAGACCTCATGCACCAGCGCATTCGCGCTCGCGATATCGCCGACCGTCACCTCGATATACGCGAGCTCCGCCCCCGCGTGCCGCACCGTTTTGACCTCCCGCTGGTGCTGGTGCAGCAGCGCGATCGTGTCGATCAGGGTTAAGTACTTTTCATGATCACGCCGCATGCGCGTCTTGTCCGACAGGAACGTCAACTGATCGGCAAACGGGTTCACCACCGCCAACGGTTTTAACAACCGCTGCGCGTTACGGTGTAACGCCAGAATCTGTTCCTTCTGCGTCTTCAGCTTCAAGCCGCCGAGCGTTCTCTTCTGCCGTTGCAGCCGGTGAATCGCCTCGGTCTGCTCGCGCCCTTCGTCCACCGTCAGGATCAGACACCGATTCAAGAGCTCTTCATCGATCTCGATGGCGGTCGTCGTCAGCATGATCGACACCGGCCCTTCCACCCGGTATTCCTGCGTGACCAAGTTGCCCGTCTGCGCATCCTTGCCCGTGCTCGCGATCGTCAGCTCACCATCGCTTTGCAAGAGCTTGAGCGCATACGCCGCGCGGCTCGCGCCCTCCTCCTCGCAGATCGCCAGCACCTTGTGCTTCAGGTTCGTCTCGCCCATGTAGAAGAGGCTCTGCCCGGTCATCGCCGAGTACTTGATCCGCTCCTCCTCCGGCACGAACGCCAGCACCGCGTCCATTAATGAACTCTTGCCCGCCGCGCTCGAGCTCTGGATCACCACCGCCAGCGGCGCATCCAGTTTTCTGGACACAGCCGCCAGATACCCCACGATCTTGTTCGTCTCCTCGCCCACCACCCCGCACGCCGCGAAGTCCGCCAGAATCCGCCCGAGCAAATCCGGTTCGCGCAGCAGCTCCAGCGCTGCGCGCTCGTCGGCCGCGCTCATCTGCACGCCGGTCGCGGGCGCAGCAGCCGCCCCCTGCAACATCTCCAGCTTCAGCAACATGCGCCCGAGATCGGCCTTCACCGTCTCTTCCTTTAGCCGCAATTCAGCCGCCGCTCGCGCCACGTAATTCGCCCGCGCTTTCGCGTGATACAGATCAAACGTGTCGACGTGGAACCATTCGTGGCAACTGGCCAGCACGTTCACTTTCAAGAGGCCAGCAGCCTTCGCGTCAAACCCGCGCACCCGATACCGCACCGCGCCCAATGTGAACACGATCTCCGCGTCACTCACCACGCATTCGAGAGCAAGTGCCGGCGCGGCAGGCGCAACGCTGGCCGCAACCGTTGCGATCTCCGGCGCTTCGGCTTGTGCCACGTCAGCTTGCGTCACTTCGGCTTGCACTGCCTCGGGTTCCGGCTCTTCTTTAGCCGCTAATTTAGCCGCTAAGAGAGGAGCCGGCGCAGGCGCAGCAGCAGCCGTCGCGGCCTCATCATCGTCAACAGCAACAGCATTGCCGCGTAACGCCTGGACTTCCCGAGCGCCTGGCTTCACCGCCACTGACGCCACACTACGCACCGGCCCCTCCCCATTTCCCAGCCACTCGGCGCTGCGAATCAGCACGCCTAAACTTTTCACCGCCGGGCTCACCTTCAGCGCGTATTCGTTTGCATCCAGCCCGTGCGGGAACCGCAACCGGTAACACCCGAACCCTTCTTCCGTCAGCCGTTCGGCCAGCTTCACCGCTGCCGCATCACCCGCTTCATCCCGGTCATACGCAATCACCACGCGCTCAAGCCCCACCTCGTGGATCAGCGCCAGATGATCCGCTGTGAACCCCTCCACGCCCCACGAGGCTGTCACGTTCCGATACCCCGCACACCAGAACGTCAGCGCATCGATCACCGATTCACACAGGATCACTTCCTTCTGACCACGCAAGCCCTCGGCGTTGAACACGCCCCGGCGTGGCCCGGCCAAGTACAGGTGATACGCCGTCCCCGGGCGCAGGTTGTCGCCAATCTTGCGCCCGTACAAGCCCGCAACGTGTCCCGCCTCGTCACGCCAGTTGAACACGATGCTGCCGTTCAGGTGTTCATGCCCGCTCTCGCGGATCACGCCGATCTGCTGCAAGCGGCTGCGGATCGCATCGCCCGCACCGCGGTTCTTCAGCGGCAGACGAAGCCCAAGCGTCCGGTTCGCAAACCCCAATTTGAAGTGCTCCACTGCCCCCGCAATCCCGCGCTTCTCCAGATACACCAGCGCCTCGGGTGAACCCTTCAGCGTCTGGTGGTAGTAATCCACCACCTGGTCGAGCAGCGCCGCGTCATCCGCGCTCACCGATACCGGCGACTCCAGCACCCGCACCGTCGAGCGCACCGGGCCAATAGCGGCTAAAGAAGGAATCCCCTCCCGCAGCAACTCCACCGCGTGCCGAAACGAGATCCCGTTCGCCTTCATGACCCAATCCACCGGACCACCACCGATCCCGCACCCAAAACAGTGCCACAGGTTCTTCAACGGCGTCACCACCAGCGAGGGCGTGCCGTCAGCATGAAACGGACAGCGCCCGCGCCAATCACGGCCCGACTTCGCCAGCTCAATCCCGTGCGCACGCACGAGCTGCTCAACCGACACCTCGGCCTTCATGCGCTCAAGCTCAGTTTCGGGAATACGGGCCATGAATCGTCCTTCGGCTAAAAACCTGTCAAGACCACTTGAGTGGATTTATAAAGTTTACTATACTGTACTTTAGTCAGGTAAGTGTATTTTCAGGGGATAGCATCATGGTCTATGCACTTTCTTGGTCGCCAGCCATGTCTTTCCCGTCCCGCTTGACCGAGCTGCGCAAGCAGCGCGGCTTTTCTCAACAAGTCATGGCCGACGCCATCGGCGTTCATGTCAACAGTTGGAAGAAGTACGAGAGCGGCCAGGCTCTGCCGTCCTCCGAAGTCTTGAAGAAGATGGCCGTGGCCCTCCATGTCACCGCCGACTTCTTGCTCTTCGATGAACACGAGCGCGGTCCCGACAGCGATCTCACCTTGCAGTTCGAGGCCATCAATCAGTTTTCACAGGAAGAGAAGCACGTCGTGCGCGAACTACTCGAGGGCTTGATCCTCAAGTACGAAGCACGCAGATGGAATAACCGGACCCCGGAACAGAGCCCGATCCGTTAACGAAGCGCGGGCCGTGAGTGCGTCAACACTCACGGCCCGCTGACCACAACCAACTCACTGAAGGAGTTGACCATGGCTAACGCCAATCATAAAGCAGCCGCTGGATTTCCTGAACGCTCCGTCAAGGTTCAACAGTCTCTTCGCTATCAAGCCTGGCCTTCACACCTGAACAAGCCGCCCAAGCTTTACCCATGGATCAAGCTCTCCGGGCTCTGGATCGAACACGCCGGATTCCTCCCCGGTCAGCAAGTACGCGTCACCGTCGAGCACGGCAAACTCATCATCACCGCCGCTTAAAACAACGAAGGGCCGCGTCAGCGGCCCTTCATCTTTTACACTATCGTGCTGTCGCGCCAGCGACCCTCTTCTTCGTAAAAATGACGTAACGCGTCCGGATCGCGCTCTAAAAGGCCGTCGTAGTGCGATGGATCAGTAATCAGCCTCTCATAACCCCAGAGAGACTGCAGCCCCCCTGTGTTATGCAGACTAGCCGCGTAGAACCAATCGCCTGGTAATTTAAGATTACAAAGCTCAAATATCTCCAGTGGAAACCAATTAGGCAAATGATATTCATCTGCCAAAAGAACCTGAATTGCTCCGCACCACAACGACATAGCGAATACTTCATATTCTTTGTCGACTACAACCGAGAATTCGGACCCGGTGGTGTAGCCAAGACGAAGATACATATCTGTCAAGTCTCGCCCACTATTACTTTTGCAGGTTACGCGCATGATTTTCACTTAGTGAATTTGAAATCATCAACTGCTCCCGTTGTCACATTTCTCACGTAATGCACCTCAATGCCATTGACCATTTGCGTCATTTTCACCCACCCTTCAGAGCCAGGCCAACGTGCGTCAGTCATACCGCTCTTCAGAGGAACGACGGATCCTTTTCCGGGATCAGAAATGGCTTGCTTCATCGCTAGTTGCTCGTTCAGGCTATTTGCAACCGTTCGTCCGGTTGAGCCAAGCCCAAGTGCTCCGCCCCCTGGTCCAGGCACCCCGATCTTGCCGTCTTCGGCCATGCTCGCGATCGTCGACTGACCAAGCGCTGCGCGCTCCTTTGCGAGCAAAGCATGCTCTTCCTGTTGCTCTTTCAACGCTTTGTCTGAACAAGGCGTCAGCCCCGTCGGGTCAGTCAGATTAATCGGGTTGTTGCCCACATACGCATACCAGTTCAGGTCAGCCTTGTACCCCACCGGATCCGTCTGCAGGAACCTCCCCAACGCAGGCGAGTACATCCGGGCCTTGTAATAGTACAGCCCCAATGGCGCCAGGTACTGCTGCCCCGTGTATCCGAAACGCGAGGTCGGCGTGCCCTGGGTCTCCCCGAACGGCCCGTACGCTTGGCTGCTCGTCGTCGCACCCGTTACGTTCGCCAGCGCCACAATACTGCCCTGCTGGTTCGCGTACAGCCAGCTCTTTGCGGTCGTGCCGACTCCCTCGTACTGTACCAGCGGCGCGTCCACTCCCGGACCGAATACATAACTACGCGTCAGCTGGCCGGCGCTGTTGTACTCACCCGCCAGGTTCTGCCCGTCGTACATCAGGTTCGTGTCCGTACCATTCACCGTGGTCCGCACCAACCGGCCTTCTGGATCATATCCGAGCGTTGCGCTCGTGCCAGAGCGGCTTGCGGTCTTCATCCGGTTATCTGGATCGTAGCTATACGTCCACGATCCGTCGCCCGTCAAATTGCCGTTACCGTCGTATGTCACCGCCGTTCCCGCTGCACTCGTGTACTGGTTCAGTGCGTTCGACGCGTAAGCAGTGCTCGCAGCCACCGGTGTCCATCCGTACCGGTTGTTCGTCACGCTCGCCTGCTTGATCTCTCCAAGCTGGTTCCGTGTAAAACTTCCCAACCAATCCTCAGTGCTGCTCGTGAAGCGGTGGTTCAGGTTCACAAGCCATCCCGACCCGTCATACACCGCCTCCGTGCGTGTACCGTTGCCCAGCTCCACCAAGGTCCGGCGGTTTAGCGTGTCGTAGGTGTATTTCGCCAGGCTCTGCGTGCCGTTCTCCAGCATCTGCGTTGGACGACGATAGCTATCGTAAGTAGTCGCTACGTGAAACCCATCAGGCCAAACGATGTCCGTCAGATTGCCCGCCGTATCATGACTGTAGCGCAGCGTCCTACCCGCAGCACTCGTCTGCGTCAACTGCCCTAGCCCGTCGTAGCTGTTCGTAACGGTATGGCTACCGTCGCCGTACTGCGACGCTGTCTTCAGGCCCCGTAGGTCATAGCTGAACTGCACATTACCCACCCCGCTAGGGAACGTGCGCGTCACCAGCCGGTCTAGAGAATCGAAGCTTTGAGTGATCGTTTGGCCATCGCGCTTTCTCAAAGCAATGAGGTTGCTGTTCGCATCCCATGTGTACTGTTCGTAGTTGTTCCCATCCCCCATGCCTGGCTGGCCGTTCAGCGGATAGTGCGTGCGATACAGCCGATCGTGGCCATCGTACAGGTTGACCGTCGTGTTGCCTTTCGCGTCCGTTGTCAACCCAATTGTGCCGTTCGGGTTGTAAACGTAACTCACGTAGCTCTGCTCCAGCCCGGTGCCCACCGCCTTCCGGATGCTCTTCACGCTATCGTCCGCGTTGTACTCCATCTTCGTGACGCGGTTACCGCCGTCCGACGCATCAATGAAGCGCACCACCAAGGAGGGACGATGATGGTCGTCGTACGTTGTATCGTTGTACGGCGTCGGCGCGAGTTCAACGGGACACGTGCTCACACCGGCGGTTTTTCCAGGTCCCCAGACACGCGTCACATCACCCATCGCGTTGTAGCGTTTGCATGTCACCATCGCTCCGCCGATAACCGCCACGCCACGGCTGATCTCGCGGCTGTCGGCGTCGTATCCGATAACTTCGTCGGCGCCGAGCAAGTTTGCGTTGCTGCGTATCACATTGCCGCGCTTGTCGTAGGTGTTTGTGACCGTCGCAACGCCATCACGCTTGCTCGTGAGCAGTCGCCCTTCGTTGTCAAAGGTCATGACGGTTTTGGTCGCCAATCCGTCCGCGTCCTTGACCATGGTTGCGGGTGTGTAGTCCGCCGCGTAGCTGGTAGTCGTCGTGGAAGTCCGAGTTGAATCGATTTTTTCGACGCTCCGTATCGGCCTTAAGTAGGCGGGGCCACCTTTCGCGGTAGACAGGACGGACTCATAGAAGAAGCTGGTGGCCGGGTCGGCCGGCGCGCCCGTCAAAGACCGCGTCACGTATGTCGGGAGCCATCGCAAGTACGAGAATTCACTTCTCTGGCCCTTGGCATCAGTAACAGTCTTGACATTGCCGAACATTGGGTCGTACGTGAAGCGCTGCGTCAAGACAGAATCACCTGAGCCCGACTTTGGAAACCGGGAAATAGTCAGGACGTTATGCGTGCACCCCTTGAGCTGGCTGGTAGAACTAACGCACGTTGCATCGTCGTACGTGTATTCGGTGCGATTTCCCTCTGGACGCGTTTCACGAACAAGGCGGCTTTGCCCATCATATTCTTTGGTTGTCCAATTGCCGACCGGATCACTGACCTGAAGTAGGTTGCCCTCACTGTCGACATAGTTGGTACGGGTCGATCCGCCAGGCCCCACTTCTTCGCTGCGATAACCCGCGAAATAGTAATTGGATAAGTTACCTGCAGCGCTCACTTGCGTCTGTACGCGGCCTAGCGTGTCATAGGCATTGGTGGCGACCGCGGTATTAGGAAAGGTTGGCTGGAAGAACTTCGTCATACGCCCCGGCAGATCGTACTCAAAGCGCGTTGTAAAACCGTCGGGATCAGCCTCGCTGATCAAGTTGTCTTTTGAGTCGTAGGTGTAGCGTACAGTCTGCTGTGGACTACTGACGCTTTGTAAGCGATTGTTCGCGTAAGCAAACGTCAAGCTGCGGCCGGAACTGTTGTCCACTCGCGTAAGCAGGTCACCACTCCAAGTAAAGTTTACTAGCCTGTTATCCGAATGGAGGTAATAGGCAACCTTATCGCCATTAAAATAATAGGATGTACCGGCTAGCGTTACATATTGCGCTGTGGTGCCTGACACATCGAGACGCACGGCCTTACCCGGCGGGGCACTAAAGCTGCCATCCGGTAAACGCGCGAAAACATCGCTGTTCAAGCCGAGTGTCACAATTCGCGTGTTGTCGACCAGTTGGTCACCGAACCAGCGTTGCGCTATGACCGCGCTGAGGAACTTTTCCGCCGGAGCGGTCCTATCATTTAGCAGATCTAGCGCTGCCTTGTGCTCGATGATGGTACCCACCGCATCGATTGCAAGCCGGTCGCCCATCCCGATGAAGCCGTCCGACGCGGTACGAAAGCGAATGTCATAGTTGTGTGACCAGCCTTTGCCTAATGCGCCACTCTGAGTCTTCATTCCACTGCTGTAAAGACGCTGGAATTTCAGGCTATCCGGCCAATCACCGTAGCCGGTTTTGATGTCCTGATGCTCGTAGAGAAAATTGCCGTGCACCATGTCAATCGGGTCTTTGGTTAGCGACTCCGAGGACGCAGGCACATTGGTCTGTTTTTGTTGCGACTGCGAATTGTTGATTGTGGAAACGTTATTAGCCGCCGCTGGAACGGGCTTGGTATAAAAACCGCCCGAGAGCCCCCCACTAATTGTAGAACCCAGTAAGAGCGTATCGGCCGTACCAAGAACGAAATACCCAACGCCTTTCCAAGTGTTCTCGGCCAGCTGACAGTTACCAGGGATCAACAACTGATAGCCCTGTTTCAAATAGTTTTGGAAGTTGGTGAGATGAGCCTGGCAGTTGACTAACGCGGGCTGAATTACATTCGTGTAACGGCCGCCCCCGGTATTGTAGATAGTCAGTCCCTGGCTCATCGCCAAATCAAGCAGCTTAACTGTTGATACTGCTGATACGCCCGAGGTTTGATTGACCGCCGTGGACTCGAGTATCGACAAATGCATTCCGTTGCTTTGGAACACAGCCTTTTCAAGTGTCCAATCACCGGCCATCTGGACCGTTGAGCTTATGTTGCTGGGAAGATCGACGTACGGGCCCTGCTCATAGCCAGCAATGCCAACCTGGTGATGTTGAATTGTGTACGCATTCGCGAGGCGATCCGTAATGGAGGCGCTGTTTGTCGTCTGCGATACCCACTGCGCACCCAACACACCAAGGCTTGCGCCAAGTACTGCTTCGCTGGTTTCAGCATTACCGGCCGCACGGAGATCTTCCAGATTTTTCAGATAATTTTGCGACAGTCCGCGACCAGTCGGCCCCCAACCATTAACTACCAAGTACGTGCCGCCACCCTTGATGTGTTGGTCAAAAGCATGATCAGCATTTCCGTTGACATACCCGTTATGCCAAACGACAAAGCTAATGACGCTGTCGGCGCCCGGCGCCACCGGATTTCCAGGTGCACCTACAGCCTGACCCTCGAGTTTAAGCACCGGTTGGTTCGACGCGTTGTATGTAATCGTCAGGCGCTTACCGTAAATTGCGTCGGACGTGAAGGTTTGATCGATGCCCTGATAAACCACGCGCACGGTTGGTTTGAAGCCAACAGGAATGTCGACCCACTCTTGCGTGTTCCAACTCGCATCAAGCAACGGATTTTGCGTCTGCCGAAGCGTGCCGGCGTAGAAAGGCGTGATCGATTTGCCGCCAATGATGTCACTGATAGTCGCAGTCGGCTTATTTTTTCGGATCCAGGTCGCGAGATTGGTCGAGGCGGTCTGCAAGTCGGTCCGAATACCTGCCCGGTTCAAACCGCGCACCAGATCAGGCGTGACGGTCGCGCCCGAGGTGGCGTTCTTGAGAAACGCTGCCGCGTTGTAACCTGATGCGACATTCAAGTCCACAGCGGACTTTACCGAATGTGGTTTATAGCTAGGGTCGAACGTATACCAAGTGCCGCCAATATTTGCCTTAACCCATACGTGCTCGATCGAGATGTCGGTCATTGGCGCATTCAACGAGGGACATGTGCCCGCCTGCGGTGCGTTGATGCTGTACACCGGGATTTGAGTCTCGCCCATCAGGTTCAGTACGGCGCACACATTCGTGGTCGGCAAACCGTACCAATCAGTAAACTGCTGAGCGCTAAGCTTGATCACGCCGCGAACAAAACGCGCGTCGTATCCAGACGTGCGCAGCAGCGAGACCATCAGTTGTGCCTGATCGAACGCACTACCCTGATTATCGAGCAACGCGCCGAGCGCACCTTTGTGGATGCCCCGGACGGGATCGATCTCAATATTATTCCGAACATATTGATAAATCAGGTCTGGGTGGTAGCGCAGCGCCCGGGCGAGTTCTTCGATCGAAGCGGGGCCGGGCGGAGCGTCGTTGCTGACAATGCCATTAGCACCCGTGACGCCGCCACTGCGAAGCAATCCTTGCTTCGGTGGTTCGAATTTTTGCAGGCGAACATCATCAGCCGCTGAATGCGTGCGCTTGGTGTCCAGCTTCGCGAGCGTTTCTATCGTGCCACCAAGGTTGATACCCGCAGGCAGGTCGCGCGCCACCTGGCTATCGTGCGCCATGGCTTCTGCTTCCGTAACCGGTAGCATGACTGCTCGAATGCTGTTCGGCTGGGGAGCAAATTCCTGAACCGAATCCGTTGGGCCGGCTCGCAGCAACTTCGGCTTGGACGGCTCGCGACCGCGGCGGATAACCGGCTGTGGCCCAGATTGCTCGGCATTCGCTGCAGCTGAGTTGTCAACGACAGCAGGCGTGGTGCTGGAGAACTGAACATTGCCCGCTTCAGCCGTGCTCACAAACAGGGTGAGCAGGCTTAGCAGTGTATTAATCACAGCGGGACGGACTGATTTACGTATGCGAGTAGCGCTGCGACTGATCGCGCGATTCTCTATTGATGCGGTATCGGGCATCGAAATCTCCTCGAAAATTGTTGTTTTTTGCGTGCTGTTCACTGCTGCCGAATTTGCGCGCGCAGTGCACCCTCCCCGGTTCGAAGGGGAAGATTTACTAATTAGGTTAACGAATTAATAGATGCCGAAATCCAGTCTGCGTAAAGCCGAAAGCGTGCAGAAGGTTTCTAGCGGCGCTGCCGATCCGTCAAGCTTATTTTCCGGCAGGTGCAGTCGTGGCACCGATTACGACGGTGCGCTCGTGACAACGCTGGTGCGGTTACCGGCGGTGTCATAGCTATAGGTGACGGTAGTAGTCTTGACACCGTCGCTGTACGCGATCTTGGTTAGCCGTCCCAGTGCGTCATAGGTGTAGTTAGCGTTGCTCGCGGCAAACGCCACTGTTGAAAGCGCTAGCAATGCCACGCTCACCACAAGACCCGCCGTCTGCAGAATTCTCTTGTGCATCGTGTGACTGCGAACAGCATCGGGCTGCTCGCCCGACCTGCATTCCGATACGCCTGTTCTCACCCACATCTCAAAATCCCCTATTTTAATTTCTGTTGGTCGTAACGATCATCGTGCTGAAGGGGCGAGCCATAGTCCCACTAATGCAGTGATGCCTTACCTGTTCCGGGCCGCGTTACTTGCCTGAGAGCGCCTCGACATAATCTCTCAGTATCGCTGAATGCCAACGAATCTTACATACTACTTAACACCCGATCAACGCATAACTCCACGAGCAACTGGAAATCCGAACTGCGTCAACAACAACAGATATAAAGTGTCACAAACGCCAAAAAATATTGCCAACCGGAACGATAACGTGCAATGCTTTAAATCCTCTTGAAGAAAGACACATACCAATCTATGTAGTACAGCTCATCTATCTCATTAACTTTCCAGCTTGTGAAACTGCACTGACCCATCGATTGGATTTCACCGCAGTCGCGTCGCGGGGTCGGTATTCAACGCACGCAACTGCCCGCGAAACAGCAGATTACAGACCATCTTGAAATACCAGCCGGGCGGTGGCGCGCCTGGAAAAAAAATGACCAATACATAGTAAAACTATGAAAATTTCAAAGATGGGAAAGCAACAAGGCTTCACCCTGCTCGAGCTGCTGGTTGTTCTGGTGATCATCGGATTGCTCGCGGGAATCGTCGGACCACGACTGTTTGCCAATGTGGACAAGTCGAAGGTGACTACGGCAAAGGCACAAATCAGCGTGTTGAGCAAAGCAGTTGATCAACTGCGGTTGGACATCGGCCGCTACCCATCCGCGCAAGAAGGATTGCCCTTGCTTTCTTCGCCGCCTGCCGACGGTACCCCGGGCTGGAGCGGACCCTATTTGACCAAGGCTGTGCCATTGGATCCGTGGGGCATGCCGTACCACTACGTCTATCCTGGGAAGCGCAATCCGGATTACGACATTGAGTCGTACGGTGCGGACAAGAGGCCGACAGGCACCAATGAGAACGCGGACATCCATAACTAAGCTACCTCCTTTTCCCTGACGTCTTCAAGTGAGCAATTCACACTGTGACAAAATATGTGTTGCTCGGCCTGAACGCGCGCGGTGAGCTACAGCAGTTCGACCTGCTCGCTTTGAATGAAGATGAGGCTCAGCGAGAGGCCGCGCAGCGCGCAAGGCAAGCCGATGTGCAGGTAGTGGAAGTCTGCGCCGCCCGCGCTGGCAAGACGGGGTTCTCCCGTCAACATATGTCATTTGCTCGTATGTTTCGGAGGGCCCGTTTCGACTTATCCCTGTTCGTCTATGAACTCCTAGCGTTGCTGCGCGCAGGGCTAGCTCTGACCGAGGCACTCGAAACGCTAGACGAGCGCCGGCGGCAAAACCAGCCAGGAGCAGCGGAAGAGAAAGGGCACTATGTGCTGTCCGAATTGATTCGCCTAATGCAGCAAGGAAAATCGTTCTCAGTTTCGTTAGCCGCGCATCCTGACTGCTTTTCCGCGTTGTTCGTCGCCATGGTGGCAGCAAGCGAGCAGACGGGCGGGATGACACAGGCGCTCGAGCGCTATCTGCAATACGACGGTCAGGTAAGTCTTGTGCGGCAGAAAATCATTGCGGCCTCGCTGTACCCGGTGATGTTGCTGATCACGGGAATGGTTGTCGCCTTTTTCCTACTTTGGTTTCTCGCGCCGCGCTTTGGACATGTGTACGAGGGAATGACACATGCGGAACTACCGCTGATGTCGCAGTGGCTGATCAGCTTCGGACTGTTTGTCAGCGACCATACGCTAGCGTCGCTCGTCTGCCTGACCACCACGTTCGCGGCCACCGTCGTACTGTCGATGCGCCCGGCAGTGCAGCAGCGATGCCTCGTACTGCTCGGACGCATCGCATGGATAGGCGCAATGTTGAAGCTGATGCAACTGGCCCGCTTCTATCGTTCGCTAGGGATGTTGTTGCAAGGCGGCGTTGCGCTGCTCCCCTCCCTCACTATGACGCGTGAGCTATTACCTCTCCCGCTCCAGGCCGGCCTTACGCGGTCAATGTTGAGCATTGCGCAAGGCAAGAAGATGAGCGAGAGCCTGGAACACGAAAGTCTGATGACTTCGGTTGCCCTGCGCCTATTGCGCGCTGGCGAGCGTAACGGCCAGATTGCGGGAATGCTGGAGCAGGCCGCAATGTTTCACGAGCGTGAGATCACGCAATGGGTTGATCGGTTCGCCCGCCTGATTGAGCCCGTTCTGATGCTGATAATGGGATTGGGAATCGGCTCGATCGTCGTTCTACTGTATTTGCCTATTTTTGATCTGGCTGGGAGTCTGCAGTGATCGGTCAGGATAGCAAGCCACTTACAGACGTCGCACGGCATGCCTCACTGATCGCGCAGGCGAAAGAACTCGCGCTAGCCGATGGCGCGCCGATTCTGACCGTGCTGGAAAAGCTTGGAAAATTCACACCCGACGAAATGTTGCTATTCGCCACGAGCGAAAGCGGCATGCCGGTTCAACGCCTTGCGCAGATGGAGTCGTCGACGCCGGATTTCTCCGTGTTCAGTTACGCAGACTGTCTCCGGCAAAATTGCGTTGTTCTAACCGGTGTCGCGAGCTACGGAGATAACACTGGCAGTGAAGAACTCAGCCGGATCTTCGTCTGCGACGATCCATGGAACAGCGCCCTGATTTCACTCGCAAGTTATCGACTGCCGGGTTACTTCGATCTGGCTTTTGCTCATCCGCTCGAACTCAAGGCGCTGCTCGCTCGCTTTGGCAATGATCAAGAGGCGTTGTCCCAACTGATCCGGCTGGACAGGACGAAGACAGACACACTAAATTTCGAAGAGATTTCTCTCACGTCGATCGCCGGCGATGAAAGCCAAGTAGTGCGCCTGGTGAACTCGACGCTCTACGACGCACACAGCAACCGTGTCTCCGACATCCATTTCGAAAACTCCCTGCGCGGGCTGACGATCAAATATCGGATCGACGGTGTGATTTCCACTGCACGCGCGCTACCGGATCCTGGTCTGGCCGAGCAAGTGGTTTCACGTTTGAAAGTGATGGCGGAGTTGGATATTGGTGAGAAGCGGGTTCCACAGGATGGACGGTTTTCGGTATCGCTGCAGGCTCGCGAAGTAGATTTCCGCGTATCGATAATGCCCGGGCTGTTCGGTGAGGATGCCGTATTACGCATTCTGGACCGACAGTCACTGACAACCGACATGGCGCAACTGAATCTCGACATGTTAGGTATTGATGCGACGACAAGCGAGGTGATGCGGCGATTGGCGAATCAGCCGTACGGCATGCTGCTTGTTACTGGGCCGACCGGCTCCGGCAAAACGACCACGCTATACGCAACTCTTTCCGAGATTAAACGTGGTGACGACAAGATCATCACTATCGAGGACCCAGTTGAGTACCAACTCGAAGACATCTTGCAAATTCCGGTGAATGAGAAAAAAGGGCTGACGTTCGCGCGCGGGCTTCGCTCGATTCTGCGACACGATCCCGATCGGATCCTGGTAGGCGAGATCCGCGATCGAGAGACGGCCGAGATTGCGATCCAGGCCGCTCTAACCGGTCACCTGGTCTACACCACGGTTCACGCGAACAACGTGTTCGATGTGCTGAGCCGTTTCAGGCATATGCAGATTGACCCATATAGCTTCGTGAGCGCACTTAACGGCGTGGTGGCGCAACGGCTCGTACGGCTTGTCTGCACTCACTGTTCAGCGCCGTTCACACCAGACGACGCGCTCCTGCAGGATTCCCGTGTAACGCGCGAATCGCTAGCGGACGGCCATCTGATGAAAGGTGCTGGTTGTGCGCATTGTCGCGGCAGCGGTTATCGCGGCCGGCGCGCCTTGGCGGAAGTTCTCGTGCTAGACGACGACCTGCGCGATGCGATCCTGCAACAGGTCCCGGCAAGTCAACTAAAGGAAATGGCGCGCCAACGCGGTATGCGCTTTATGCGCGAACAAGCCGTGGATGCAGTGCGGCTGGGGCAGACCACGCTGGAGGAGATTAATCGTGTCACCTTTACTGGATAGTTTGCTGACTCATCTCGCTCGAAGCATTCGCACGCTCCGTGCAAGACTCAGCCGTCCCGAGCGTCTGCTGATTTACCTCAGCCGGGGCGGATTGGCAGTCTGTGTAGTGAAAGGCCGATTCCGGCCAGTGGTACGAATGAAGGCCATCTTGCCCGTTGCCACGCTGGACTGCGATGACACCCACGGTGTCACGGCTGCCCTCGGCGCCTTGACCGAATGGCTGAACGTGCATCCGATCCGGGGCGTGATCGAATGGGTCGTTGGCATCGACTATGTCCGTTATCTGTTGTTGCCGTGGGATGAGCGTCTCTCAAGCAGGCCGTTTTGCCACACGCTGGCAGCTGCGCTGTTCGCGCAACAGTTCTCCGGAAGCGACATTTCGTTTTCTGCATACCAGTTGCGATTCGCACGCCTCGCGTTCGGTCGCCCGCGACTGACGGCACTGATTCCGACCGAATTGCTCTTCGAACTTAACGAATTTGCGTCGCGCCACCACTGCCGCTCCCGACGGATAACACCGGCGTTAAGTGTGGTCTGGGACAGTCTCTTCGCTCGAATGAAAAACGATGCTGGTGTGCTTGCGCTCGTTGAGGGACAGCGTCTGCTGCGCGTGAGCTATGACCGCGGGCAATTCACTTCCGTATCGGTCCAGCCCTTCTCCGAAGAGCGGTCGCCAGTCATCCCGAGCGACATTACATACCTTTTCCCGCCGCGGAACATCACTGCGCCAACGGGAGAAGAATTGGCGCTGCAAGGCCCGATTTCCGGCGATGACCCACGCTTCGCGTACGCACTTTGCGGGGTGCTCTGAATGGCTCGTCTGAACTGGGATTTTGCCCAGCGTCGTTGGTGGACTCAATCGTGGGCGGCAATCTGCGTCGTTGCGCTATTGGGTTGCGTTCATGCGCTCTGGTGGCGGCATGACCTGCTGCAGCAGCGTGAACAAATGATAGGGAAAGCTGAGGGAGCGTCTCGCCGTGCAGCAGCCCGCGTGCATCCCGTTTCTGTTCCTGCACCTGCCGCACTCAACCTGGTATTTGCGGAAATGCGCTATCCATGGGTCGATGTACTGAACAGTCTGCAGCATGTAACGAAACCGGGTCTTGAATTGCTCACGTTGGAGCCGGACGCCGGCGCGATCCGTCGTGTGCATATCAGCGGGGTAGCAGATCAGCCGAAAGATGTGTTCGACTTAATGGCGGCGCTGCAGAGCGACCCCTCGTGGTCTTCGGTGGAACTCGTCAGCCAGACCAGAAACGACGACACAGGGTTACCACAGGTCAACGGTTCGATAATTCCGGGGCTGCCCACAGCCTCGCGGCGCAGCGTTTCCTTCTCGCTGATAGCCGAATGGGGACGACCGTGAACCGGAAAAAGCTTCGGCAAATAGTCTCCTGGTATATCGCATGTGGCTTGGACTGGTTCGAGTGGCAATACACCATTGCAGTGGGGCTTGTGCTGCTATGGGTGACGTTGATCTGCGCAATCGATTATCCGCTACACGCGGATTCTCGACAGATGACATCGCGGCTGGCTCCGCACATAGCCCTTGAACAGGCAAAGCCCCGCTTGGCCAAGCGGGACTTAACACCACGCGATCTGGCGCATGATTTCGTAGCCTCGCTGCCTGAATTCAACGAGCACGTAGAACAGCTTCGTGCGTTGAACTCGCTGGCGGACAAAAACAGCGTCGTCATCACGCGCATCGATTACCGGTACGAACAGTTGCCCGCGCTGCCGATCAGGAAGCTCGCATTACGCATGGACGTGAGAGGAGACGAAGCGCAGCAACAGTCGTTCTTGCGAACGACGCTAAACGCGTTTCCAAACTTGTCGGTCGCGCGTCTCGCATATACGAAGAGTGCAGATGGAGCCGCGAAGCTCGATCAAAAATTGGACCTCAATCTTTACTACCGGCTGCTCCCAAAGGCAGCCTCGTGAAGCTAACTGTTTCAACACCGGTGCAGTTGGTATTGATGACGACAGTGGTGGGCTCGATCTTCTTGCTACTCCGGCCTGAATCTGTCGAACTGCCTCTGCCTCCCCTTGCGAGGGCGTCGTCCACTGCAGGAAGGGAGACCGCAGCCTCGAAAATTTCTGAGCGAGAGGACCGACCGTGGAGTCGTCCGGTGCTGCCCGATCCCGTGGCACCCAAGCCGACCGCTCAGCAAGCTTCAGGAATGCCCCCTCTTCCGGGCGCGGGTAGTACCGCGGTCACGGGCTCTACGCCGCCGTTGCCTCCGCTTCCAGACGCAATGACGCAACCCGACGTGGTTTATCTGGGCCGGATGATCAAGGACGGCAAGGTACAGGTCTTTTTTGCATCGAACGGTGATCCGGTCGTCTTGAGCATCGGAGAAGTGCTGAACGGCATCTGGCGCATTCAGGCGATCACGCCAACCGATGTCGCGCTTCATCACTTGCAAACCGGGGAAACGCGGCTTATTGCGACAGGCGGCAGCGCTGAAACGCATCCGATTGGCGCTGCGCCGACTCAGGTCGGCCACCGTTTTCTCGCGAGCCCAACCAAACAACGGCAACAGGCCGACTAACAGGCAGACGGATGAGTAATGAGCGGTTTTGGCAGCAACGTTTCTGCGCGCACGCAGTCAGTCATGTGCAACGACCGACGCTAGCGCTGTGCGTCAGCGCAGTCGTATTCAGTATCGGTGGGTGTGCCGGCTACAGCGACTGGCGGGATGGAGACAAACTGATTAAGGAAGGTAAGGTTAGCGAAGGCTTGGGGAAAATGCAGCAGGCATCAGCAGAAAATCCGGAACAGTACCGGATGAAGTTCATCGCCCAGCGTGATCGCGAAATGCAGTCGATCATGCAAAAGGCTACAGCAGCACGCTACGACGACCATGCCGACGAAGCGCTAGCCGCGTATCAGGACGTGCTGCATTATGACCCTCAGAATACCGAGGCATTGCGTGGTGTTGGATTGATCGCGCGCGAGCAGCGCGAAAAGACTGAACTGGACGAGGCGCGAGCAGCGATCGGCAAGAGCGATGCCGCCACCGCCAGGCAATTGCTTAATGCCATCCTGTCTGAAAACCCCAGCCATACCCAAGCGCGCCAGATGCTGCAGCAGATCGACGCGCAGTCCACACGCGCTGCAATGGTGCTGCCGGCGCTAAACCAGTCCCTGCAGACTCCAGTAACGCTGGAACTAAAGGACGTCGACATCCGCTCCGTCCTCGCGATCCTGACGCAGACGTCTGGCATCAGTTTCGTACTGGATAAGGACGTCAGCCCCGATCTCCGAACCACAATCTACGCACGAAACACTACGGTCGCTGACGCTCTGAACCTGATCCTGCAGACGTCCCAGCTCGACAAGAAGATACTGAACGACACCACCGTTCTCGTTTATCCGGCGAACGACGAGAAAAGAAAGCGGTATGACGATCTGGTCGTGAGGTCTTATTACCTGAACAGCGCAGACCCCAAGAAAGTTCAGGAAATGCTGCGCGCGGTGGTGGCGCCGAAGTCAATTTACGTCGATGAGCGCCTGAAGATGTTGGTGGTGCGTGACACCGAATCAGTACAGGACACTATTCTTCGCCTGATCGACCTATACGACATTGCGAGCCCGGAGGTAATTCTCGAGGTGGAAGTCCTAGAGGTAAATTCCAACGACTTGCTCAACTTGGGCGTCCAATTTCCGACCAGTGTTAGCGCAAGCCTCGTGGGTCCGGCCGGCGTCCCTGCCAGCCTGACACTCGATCAACTGAAAGGCTTGAACAAAAACAGTTTTCCGTTGACCTTTCCCGATCCTTTTGCTGTCTTGAACCTGCGTCAGACAAGCGGTAGTACGCACACCTTGGCAAACCCTCGCATTCGGGTGCTCAATCGAGAGAAGGCCAGCGTGATGATCGGCGATAAGGTGCCCGTCATCACGTCAACCGTGAATCAGAATTCAAATGCGATCACCGAATCGATCAGCTATCTTGATGTCGGCCTGAAGCTGGAAGTGGAACCTGAAATTCATATCGACAACGATGTGACAATGCACGTCTCGCTGGAAGTCAGCAACATCATCAAGGAAGTCCGCTCATCGGCTACTGGCCTGCTCGCCTATCAGATCGGCACACGGAACGCGAATACCGTACTGCGCCTGCGTGACGGTGAGACTCAGGTTCTGGCTGGATTGATCAAGACCGATAGCCAGGAATCCGGTACCCACATTCCGGGTCTAGGGAAAATTCCGGGACTTGGGCGGCTCTTTTCCAACACCAACGATACCAACGCGCGCTCTGAAATCGTTTTGCTGATCACGCCGCATGTGACGCGCTCGCTGGCAGTACCAGGTTCCTATGCGCAGGCGTTCCCAAGCGGGACCGCCGAGCAAGTGTCAGCTCGCCCACTGCGTCTGACGCCCGCCGCACAATACAGTGATTCTGATAGCTTGCCTGCTCCGGTCGCTCCGCCGCCCTCATCGGGACTGAGCGCCGCCGCTATTGCGTCAACCTCAGTCGTGCACGTCGCAACCGATCCGACAAACCCGCAGGGCAAAACGAACTCTGTACGGTTTGACTTGGCAGTACCGTCTCAGGCTGCGTCGAAGACGAGTTTTACGGTCAATCTGCTAGCCAATGGCCCGAGCTTTGAAACAGCCGAACTAGATCTCATGTTGGACCAACCCGAGATTGAACTGCTCAAGGTTGAACCGCGCACGGGTGTGAAGGTGGATGCGAAGCAGGATGGCAACCGATTCCATATCACGATCGGAAAAGCGGCGGCTACCGGCTCTCTCGCAATGATCACATTCCAGGCAGATCACCCGACGAACGGACCGCTCAACCTGTCCTTGCAGAACCTGAAGGTGGAGAACGAAAACCATGAGCAGTTGGCCGTCACGGTGGCGCTTCCAAAACAGATTCTGGTGTCGCCGTGACATGAAGAAGAGGTCGCTCCATTCCGGTTTTACGTTGATCGAAATGATCGTCACTGTTGCCTTGGTTGCGATCATTGCTTCGGTCGCGACACCGTTTGTCAAGATGCATGAACAGCGTGAGAAAGAGCGTGAATTAAAACAGGCTCTACGAGAGATTCGGACTGCGATTGATGTCTACAAACAAGCAGGTGACGAGGGCAGGATTGCACGTTCCGCTGATTCGACCGGTTATCCACCATCCTTGGACGAACTGTCGAAAGGTGTTGTGGATAAGCGCGACCCGAAAGGTAAAAAGATTTACTTCCTTCGCCGCGTGCCGCGCGATCCTATGAATCCAGCACAGTCTGAATCCGCCCAGGACAGTTGGGGAATACGCAGCTACTCCAGCGAAGCTGACGATCCGCAAGAGGACGGCGACGTGTACGACGTGTATTCGCAAAACGACAGGAAGGGGACTAACGGAATCCCTTATCGGAAATGGTGAGAAGAAGATGACTCTGAAACTGCGCAGCCGCGGCTTTACGCTGATCGAACTGCTGGTCGTCTTAGCGATCGTGGCAACGCTGCTGTCAATAGTTGCGCCGCGCTACGTTCACCAAGCTGACCGTGCAAAGGAAGCGGCTTTGAAAGAAAATTTGTCGGTCCTGCGCCGGGCGCTCGATCAGTATTACAGCGACACGGGAACGTACCCGGAAAAACTGTCAGCGCTAACCGAACGGCACTATCTGCGCGCGCTGCCGCTTGATCCGGTGACCAACCGCTCCGATAGTTGGGCGCCAGTGGCGGGTGTCGATGAAGACGACAAGACTATTGTCGATGTGAAGAGTGGCGCGCCCGGCAAGGCGCTCGACGGCACGGAATACAACTCGTGGTGAAGAACCGCGCAAGTTCGGCACGACAGCGGGGTGTCACGTATTTTTGGGCGCTATTGGTGGTGCTATTCATCACGCTGGGTCTCGGCAAGCTGCTTGAAAATGTCGCGATGACCGACAAGCGCAACCGTGAGACAGAACTGCTCTACACCGGCAATCTATATCGGGACGCTATTCGGCAGTATTCGCAAAGCACGCCCGTCGGTGGGAAGCCGTATCCGGAGAAAGTGAGCGATCTGCTGCGCGACCCGCGCTACCCGGTAATACGCCGGTATCTGCGCAGGCTCTATCCAGATCCTGTCACAGGAGCAGCATTTATCCTGATTCCCGCTCCGGGCGGCGGTGTAATGGGTGTGCACAGCGCGTCGCGTCGCAAACCAGCTAAGGCAGCCGGGTTTCCGAAGGATCAAACGGCATTTTCAGCAGCGCGAAGTTACCAGCAGTGGGAGTTTATTTATGCGCCGTAAGGTTGCGACAGCGCAATACGAAACGCGCCAACGGTCGACCCGTTGGCGCGTTCCTTTACCCATTTCATACCGTGCGGTTTTCAGCCCCGAACAGGCTTTCCTGCGCAAACAACCACTACAACTTACCGCTTATCAATCGCCTTCGCTTCGCGCGGCGTATCGCCGATAAACAACTGACGCGGACGGCCAATCTTCTGTTCCGGATCAGCGATCATTTCGTTCCACTGCGCAATCCAGCCCACGGTCCGTGCCATTGCAAACACGCACGTAAACATGGCTGTCGGAATACCCAGCGCACGCTGCACAATACCCGAATAGAAATCAACATTCGGATACAGCTTACGCGACACAAAATACTCGTCTTCCAGCGCGATCTTTTCCAGCGCCATTGCCAGCTTGAACAACGGGTCATCATGCAGACCCAGCTCTTCGAGCACTTCATGGCACGTTTCACGCATCAGCTTCGCGCGCGGATCGTAGTTCTTATAAACGCGATGCCCGAAGCCCATCAGCTTCACGCCCGAATTCTTGTCCTTCACCTGCTTGATGAACTCAGGAATATTATCGACGGAACCGATTTCTTCCAGCATGTTCAGCGCGGCTTCATTCGCACCGCCATGCGCCGGGCCCCACAAACAAGCAATGCCAGCAGCAATACAAGCAAACGGATTCGCACCCGACGACCCAGCCAAACGCACGGTCGACGTAGAAGCATTTTGCTCGTGATCCGCATGCAAGATCAAAATACGATCCAGCGCACGCACGAGGACATCATTGACCTTGTACTCTTCGCACGGGTTCGAGAACATCATGTGCATGAAGTTCGCGCTGTACGACAAATCGTTCTTCGGATAAACGAACGGCTGGCCGATCGTGAACTTGTACGCCATCGCCACCAGCGTGGGCAGCTTCGCGATCATGCGAATCGCCGACACTTCACGGTGACGCGGGTCGTTGATATTCAGTGAGTCATGATAGAACGCCGACAGCGCACCAACGGCTGCCACGAGCACCGCCATCGGGTGTGCATCGCGACGGAAACCGCGATAGAAGAAATGCATCTGCTCGTGAACCATCGTGTGCTTCGTGACGGTTTCAACGAACTCGGCCTTCTGCTCGACCGTCGGCAGATCGCCGTGCAGCAGCGCGTAGCAGGTCTCGAGAAAGTCCGCCTTGACCGCGAGTTCCTCAATCGGATACCCGCGGTACAGCAACTCACCCTTATCGCCGTCGATGTACGTAATTGCGGAATTGCACGCCGCCGTCGACATGAAGCCCGGATCGTACGTGAACTTGCCGGTCTGGCCGTACAGCTTGCGGATGTCGATTACGTCCGGGCCCAGGGTGCCCTTGTAGATCGGCATTTCAACGCTCGGCGAGTTGTCGCTGAACGATAGCGTGGCTTTAACATCTGACGGGGTCATAGCACATCCTCAATCGAAGTATGGAAACAGGTTTTCGATAATTCGCACGACTCTTGCACGCGCCGCATGGCTGGCTCAGTGGACTAACTCAGGCCGAGCGCAGCATCTCCAGCACGCGGCTCATATCCGGCGAGGCCAGTTCGCCTTCCGGTTCCTTGCGTGCCAGCAGCAAGTCCATCAGGTCGTTGTCGCCCAGTTCCAGCAGTTTCGTCAAAACACCAACGTCCGCGTCACTGAGGTCATGCTCATATCGGCTGAAAAAACGCTCGAAGATCAGATCGTTTTCCAGCAGACCGCGCCGCGCGCGCCAGCGAAGGCGTGCGCGGCGTAGAGGGTCGGACTGATGCCCGGAGTCATTCATGACACAAGTCCTTCTCAGACAGCGCGGCGCACCATCAATTCTTTGATCTTGCCGATAGCCTTCGTGGGATTCAGTCCCTTCGGGCACACATCGACGCAATTCATGATCGTGTGGCAACGGAACAGACGGTACGGATCTTCCAGGTTGTCGAGACGTTCACCCGTCGCTTCGTCACGGCTGTCCGCAATGAATCGATAGGCTTGCAACAGGCCCGCCGGACCTACGAACTTGTCCGGGTTCCACCAAAAGCTCGGGCATGAAGTCGAGCAGCTAGCACACAGGATGCACTCGTACAGGCCGTCGAGCTCGTCGCGCTCTTCCGGCGTTTGCAGACGCTCTTTTTCCGGCGGCGGCGTGTCGTTGATCAGATACGGCTTGATCGAATGATACTGGTTAAAGAATTGCGTGAAATCGCAAATCAGGTCACGCACAACAGGCAGGCCCGGCAGCGGACGCAACACAATCTTCTGCGGCAGGTCGTTCATGTTCTGCAAGCAGGCCAGACCGTTCTTGCCGTTGATGTTCATGGCGTCCGAACCGCACACGCCTTCACGGCACGAACGGCGGAACGACAGCGTTTCGTCGACGGACTTCAGCTTCAGCAGCGCGTCCAGCAACATGCGTTCGTGCGAGTCGATCTCGATCTCGTACGTCTGCATGCGGGGCGCCGCGTCCTTGTCCGGATCGTAGCGGTAGATTTCAAAAGTACGCTTTGCCATTTCGATTTCCTTGCCTTAGAAGGTACGCGCTTTCGGCGGCACCGATTCGACCGTCAGCGGCGTCATGTGCACCGGCTTGTAATCGAGCTTGTCGCCTTCGCTGAACCACAGCGTGTGCTTCATCCAGTTCTCGTCGTCGCGGACTTCGAAGTCGCTTTGCGCATGCGCACCGCGGCTTTCCTTGCGCGCTTCAGCCGAAATCATGGTCGCACGCGCCACTTCGATCAGGTTCGCGAGTTCCAGCGCTTCGACCTTCGCGGTGTTGAAGACCTTCGACTTGTCCTTCAAATGCACGTGCTTCACGCGCTCGGACAATTCCTTGATCTTGTCCACGCCTTCCGCCAACAGCTTCGACGTGCGGAACACGCCGGCATGCGCCTGCATGGTCGCGCGAATGTCGTTAGCGATCGATTGCGTGTATTCGCCCGACGACGAGTTCTCCAGCACGGCGAGGCGTTCAAGCGCGGCGTCGGCGGCATCGGCCGGCAACGGCTTGTGTTCCTTCATTTCCAGCGCATGCTTGATGATGTGGTTGCCGGCCGCGCGGCCAAACACCACCAAGTCCAGCAGCGAGTTCGTGCCCAGGCGGTTCGCGCCGTGCACCGACACGCACGAACATTCTCCGACCGCGTAGAAGCCGTTGACCGGCTCTTCGTAGCCGCCCTTCAGCGTACCCACGACCTGGCCGTGAATGTTCGTAGGAATGCCGCCCATCTGGTAATGGATGGTCGGCACGACCGGGATCGGTTCCTTGATGCAGTCCACGTTCGCGAATTTCATCGCGATCTCGCGGATCGACGGGAGACGTTTCATGATGGTCTCGGCGCCGATGTGCGACAGGTCCAGCAAGACGTGGTCTTTGTTCGGACCCACGCCGCGGCCTTCCTTGATTTCCTGGTCCATCGAACGCGAAACGAAGTCGCGCGGCGCCAGATCCTTCAGCGTCGGCGCATAGCGTTCCATGAAGCGCTCGCCGTCGGAATTGCGCAGGATGCCGCCTTCGCCGCGTACGCCTTCGGTAATCAGCACACCCGCGCCGGCCACGCCAGTCGGGTGGAATTGCCAGAATTCCATGTCCTGCAAAGCGATGCCCGAGCGGGCCGCCATGCCGAGGCCGTCGCCGGTATTGATGAACGCGTTGGTCGATGCCGCGAAGATCCGGCCCGCGCCGCCCGTGGCGAACAACGTGGTCTTGCCTTCGAGAATGTGGACGTCGCCCGTTTCCATTTCCATGGCAGTCACGCCGAGCACGTCGCCGTCGGCGTCGCGGATCAGGTCCAGCGCCATCCATTCAACGAAGAAGTGCGTCTTGGCTGCGACGTTCTGCTGATACAGCGTGTGCAGCAACGCGTGGCCGGTACGGTCGGCGGCGGCGCATGCACGCTGCACCGGCTTTTCGCCGTAGTTCGCCGTGTGGCCGCCGAACGGACGCTGGTAAATCGTGCCGTCGGCGTTACGGTCGAACGGCATGCCCATGTGTTCGAGTTCGTAGACGGCGCCGGGCGCTTCGCGGCACATGAATTCGATCGCATCCTGGTCGCCGAGCCAGTCGGAGCCCTTGATGGTGTCGTAGAAGTGGTAATGCCAGTTGTCTTCGCTCATGTTGCCGAGCGACGCGCCAATACCGCCTTGAGCCGCGACGGTGTGCGAACGCGTCGGGAACACCTTCGACAGCACCGCGACCGACAGACCCGCGCGAGCGAGTTGCAGTGACGCGCGCATGCCGGAACCACCTGCGCCTACGATAACTACGTCGAAACGGCGACGCGGCAGGGACGTTTTAATTGCAGCCATTCTTTACACTCTCCAGAGAATCTGTGCCGCGTAGCCGATACAGCCGACCAGCCAGAGGATCGTCGCCACTTGCAGGAACAGGCGCAAGCCGACCGGCTTCACGTAGTCCATCCAGATGTCCCGGATGCCAACCCACGCGTGATAGAAGAGCGAGAGCAGCGCGACAAACGTCGCGAGCTTCATCCATTGCATGGCGAATATGGATGCCCAGCCGTCGTACGAAAAATCACGCGCACCGAAAAACCAGAACAGCAGGACCAGCGTGTACAGGGCCATCACGACGGCGGTAATGCGTTGCGCCAGCCAGTCGCGCAAGCCGTAATGCGCGCCAACGACGAGGCGCTTGGGACCGATTCGATTGTTGTTATTCGCTGCCATTCTCAGAAGGCTCCGAAGAGTTTAAGCGCAACGACGATTGTCAGCAGAGATGACACCGTGAGGACGACGATGGACGTCTGCTTGCCGCCTTCCTTGCTCACTGCGCGATGGGTATCGAGCAGCAGGAAGCGGATGCCTGCGCAAAAGTGGAACAGGAAGGACCACGAAAGCACGAGGACGACGATCTTGACGAGGGGATTGGCGAGAAAGCCCTTGAAGGAGTCGAAACTAATCTCCGACGTCAGGCTTTGGTCCAGCAGATAGAGCAGAAACGGCAGCGATACGAATAGAAGCAGACCACTGATACGGTGAAGAATTGAAACCTTCCCCGCTAGTGGCAAGCGGTAGGTTGCTAGCTGAGCAATTCCGATATTCCGGTACTCAGGTCTTGGTTTTTTTACGGCTTCAGCCATGCTAGACCCCAACTTTGTTATCACACTAGTCCGCGATTTTAGCGCCTTTTTATATCGCGCTGCAGCGAAATGCCGCGCAAGAGGCTATTGCTGATCGCGTGAGAAAGGCTTTTAAGGCGCCCCTTGGGTTCGCCGCCAAGCCATCCACGTCCCGTTTCAACTCAAATCGTTTTGATAGTAATAGCCGTTCGTGACATACCACCCGCGCCGCACTTCCACCGGCCGGTCGCCATACGTGTA
This sequence comes from Caballeronia sp. dw_19, assembly GCF_018449515.1. Classification (GTDB taxonomy): domain Bacteria; phylum Pseudomonadota; class Gammaproteobacteria; order Burkholderiales; family Burkholderiaceae; genus Caballeronia. Next base: position 99,730 of record NZ_JAAVUQ010000023.1, read on the forward strand.
CGACACCCGCTCGACCGACAACAGCGGCGACCCGACGGCCACGCCAAGCAATTCCGCGACTGTGCCGTCCGCGCCCACCGCCCTGATTTTCTCCGATGCCCGGATCATGCGCGTGCCGAATTCCGTTTCGAACATTGCATAAAGCGGGCCTTTGTAATCCGCCAGGCGCTCAGCCGTCAGCCCGCGGAAAACCGCGCCGGGTAACCAGATTTCGTCCAGAACGGTGGTTTCACCGTCGAATTGCAGCAAGCGTTTGATACACACGACGGGGTCGGCCGGCTTCAGGTCCAGTTGGCGAGCGATCTCGGCGGGTGCGCGCAAACGGCGGCACTCCAGCAATCGGCTCACGTGGGGATGAAGGTCGCCGTCTTCCGGCAGTAACCGGAGAAAGCGGAACTGTACGCGATCTTCGTTGTGCGTTGCAACAAAGGTACCCTTGCCCTGACGGCGCACGAGCAGGTTGCCGGCGGCGAGTTCGTCAATGGCTTTGCGCACCGTCCCCTGGCTCACCTTGTAGCGGGCCGCGAGTTCGACTTCGCTGGGGATCATTTCGCCGGGCTTCCATTCGCCCGATTCAAGCCCTTGGGTAATCAGGGCCTTGATCTGCTGGTATAGCGGGCTGAACGTCGGCGACGAAGCGGGCACGACTTCCGTCGCGCCGGCTGCGCCCGGAAGGTTCGTGGTGCTCGCTGGGTTCGAATTCATGCGCGCATTTCATCATAAAGCGCCGAGCCGCGTCTAGCGTTTTCCCGGACATTCCTATGTCTTATATAAGACATATGATACGGTTGACTTTGCCTTGATCGAATCCTACACTCCTTGGCGAGCAAGGGTTTGCGGGATGCTGCGTGTGTCATGCGGCGCACCCGGTGCGTCGGCCAGCCTAGCGCTGGTCACCAGAACGCCCTGCCGCTCACCGCCTCAAGCCGAACGGCTTTCGTGTTCGCTGCCGCTGCCAGTGCCCCGCTCTTGCAACGCCCGCGCGCCCTCGAAAACGCGACGCATGAGGTGTTGCGCGGCGCTGAACCAGCAGGATCCAGCGCAAATTCCCATGCTCGCAGAGCCAGATTCCCAGCACGAGGGTTGGGCTGCGATTGCCGGCATGCTACCGGAAAGACAATGACAATCTCGCTTCAGGCGCGGCGCCATTGGATTTTCGGGGCGGCCCGCGCAGTTCGATTCACATGCTTCATCAACGCTTCGCGTAACGCGCCTAAAATGGCGTTTTCCCCTAGCGTTTCACGCACCGTTCAGGAGTGTTCTCAATGGCTAAGTCCGCAAAGCGCGTTGCCGTCACCGGCGCCGCAGGTCAAATCGGTTACTCGCTGCTGTTCCGCATCGCCAATGGCGACCTGCTAGGCAAGGATCAGCCGGTCATCCTTCAGTTGCTCGACCTGCCGCAGGCGCAAGGCGCCGTCAAGGGCGTTGTCATGGAACTGGAAGACTGCGCGTTCCCGTTGCTGGCCGGCGTGGTCGTCACCGACGACCCGAAGGTCGCGTTCAAGGACGCCGACGTCGCGTTGCTGGTCGGCGCCCGTCCCCGTTCGAAGGGCATGGAGCGCAAGGACCTGCTGTCCGCTAACGCCGAAATCTTCACGGTGCAAGGCAAGGCGCTCAATGAAGTGGCAAGCCGCGACATCAAGGTGCTCGTGGTCGGCAACCCGGCCAACACGAACGCGTATATCGCGATGAAGTCAGCGCCGGATCTGCCGAAGAAGAATTTCACGGCCATGCTGCGTCTGGACCACAACCGCGCGCTGTCGCAACTGGCATCGAAGTCGGGCAAGCCGGTTGCTGCTATCGAAAAGCTGGCTGTGTGGGGCAATCACTCGCCGACCATGTACCCGGATTTCCGTTTCGCTACGGTGGAAGGCGAGTCGCTGACCAAGCTGATCAGTGACGACGAATGGAACCGCAACACGTTTATCCCGACCGTCGGCAAGCGCGGCGCGGCGATCATCGAAGCGCGTGGTTTGTCGTCGGCGGCGTCGGCAGCCAACGCGGCTATCGACCACGTGCGTGACTGGGTGCTGGGCACGAACGGCAAGTGGGTCACCATGGGCATTCCGTCTGATGGTTCGTATGAAATCCCGGAAGACATCATCTACGGTGTCCCCGTGACGTGCGAAAACGGCGAATACAAGCGTGTTGAAGGCCTGGAAATCGACGCGTTCTCGCGCGAGAAAATGACCGGCACGCTGAACGAATTGCTCGAAGAGCGTGAAGGCGTTGCGCATCTGCTGGGCAAGTAAGCGGGTCTGGCAGTCTTTGCGTTTCACGCGAGTTTCACGCGAGTTTCACGTGAGCGCCTGGCCACAAGGCCGGCGCTCGCTGCTGATTCGAGTGCGTTTGGCATCTGGCGTCTGAAGGCGCCTTGAAGAACGTCCGAACCCACCCGAATCCGCCGTTTCCACCCTCTTTACAAGCAACCCGACGCCGACGATGCGCGCTCTCACCCCCGCCGAAGTTCTGTTTGAAGGCGACGTTCCACCTGCCGTGATGCCCCCTTGCGATCACTATGCAGGAAGCGAAAAGCTGATCAGGAAATCGCTCGCCCTGCAGGCGCAACTCGGCCCGGTGTTTGATGTCACGCTCGATTGCGAGGACGGCGCGCAAGTCGGTCAGGAAGCGTCGCACGCCGAGTTGGTGGCGTCGTTTCTGGGCAGCGAGGACGACCGCTTCGGCCGCGTCGGCGTGCGTATTCACGACTTCCAGAACCGCGCGTGGCGCGACGACGTGCGCATCATCCTGCGCGCCGCCAAAAAAGCGCCCGCCTATATCACGCTGCCCAAGATTCGCAGCGTCTTCGATGCCGTCGAGATGGTTGCGTTCATCGAAGCGTCGCGGTGTGAGCTTGGGATCAAGCACGCTATTCCGTGCCAGTTGCTGATCGAAACGCATGGCGCGCTGGCCGAGGTCTTCGAACTCGCGGCGCTTCCGGGCGTCGAAGCGCTGAGCTTCGGGCTGATGGACTTTGTGTCGGCGCATAACGGCGCGATCCCCGACACCGCGATGCGCTCGCCCGGCCAGTTCGATCATCCGCTCGTGCGGCGCGCGAAACTCGAGATCGCGGCGGCTTGCCACGCGCATGGCAAGGTGGCGTCGCATAACGTCTCCACCGAAGTGCGCGATATGAGCGTGGTCGCGGGCGACGCCCAGCGCGCCCGGAACGAGTTTGGCTACACGCGCATGTGGAGCATTCACCCGGATCAGATCCGGCCGATCGTCGATGCCTTCCTGCCGCGGCAAGATGAGATTGCGACCGCCACGGCGATTTTGCTCGCCGCGCAAAACGCGCAGTGGGGACCGACGCGGTATCAGGACACGCTGCACGATCGTGCGAGTTATCGATATTACTGGTCAGTGCTGCGCCGCGCGAAAGCGTCGGCACAGGCGCTGCCCGAAGGCGCGGAGACGCTTTTTTCACAAGACAAGTAACGCGTTCTACATATCAGGAGACTGGGTCGAATGAGCGATACGTTAGAGAAAGAAGCACCCGCCACCGGCGGCTTCAAACCGAAGAAATCGGTCGCGCTGTCGGGCGTGACAGCCGGCAATACCGCGCTGTGCACCGTCGGCAAGACGGGCAATGACTTGCATTATCGTGGCTATGACATCCTCGATATTGCCGGGACGTCCGAGTTCGAGGAGATCGCGTATCTGCTCGTGCATGGCAAGCTGCCGACCGTCGCTGAACTCAAGACCTACAAGGCCAAGCTCAAGGGTTTGCGTGGGTTGCCCGCGAACCTGAAAGCCGCGCTGGAATGGATTCCCGCATCCGCCCATCCGATGGACGTGATGCGCACCGGCGTCTCCGTGCTTGGCACCGTGTTGCCCGAGAAGGAAGACCACAACATCTCCGGCGCCAAGGATATTGCCGACCGCCTGATGGCGTCACTCGGCTCGATTCTGCTGTACTGGTACCACTATTCTCATAATGGCCGGCGCATTGAAACCGAGACCGATGACGATTCCATCGGTGGGCATTTCCTGCATTTGCTGCATGGTGTTTCGCCGTCGAAGTCGTGGGTCGATGCGATGCATGCGTCGTTGATCCTGTATGCCGAGCATGAATTCAATGCATCGACGTTCACCTGTCGCGTAATCGCCGGCACGGGTTCGGACATGTACTCGGCCATTACCGGCGGCATTGGCGCATTGCGAGGCCCGAAGCATGGCGGCGCGAACGAAGCCGCATTCGACATTCAATCGCGCTATCAGACGCCCGATGAAGCGGAAGCCGATATCCGTCGCCGTGTGGAAGCGAAGGAAGTCGTGATCGGCTTCGGTCATCCGGTGTACACGATCTCAGACCCGCGCAACAAGGTGATCAAGGAAATCGCGAAAAAACTGGCTAAGGAAGCCGGCGACACGAAGCTCTACGACATCGCCGAGCGCCTGGAAACAACGATGTGGGACGCGAAGAAGATGTTCCCGAACCTGGACTGGTTCAGCGCCGTTTCATATCACGCGATGGGCGTGCCCACGGCCATGTTCACGCCGCTGTTCGTGATCTCGCGGACTTCGGGCTGGAGCGCTCACATCATTGAACAACGTATCGACAACAAGATCATTCGGCCGAGCGCAAATTACACCGGTCCCGAAAATCTGAAGTTCCAATCTATAAATAAGCGAAAATAGCGCGCTGCGTGCGCCGGATAGCCCGAATCGGCGCGCGTGCTTTCGCAAAACGGGCCAATGCAGCCGGTCATTTCACCCCGCGAACTGGCGCTGCAACGACCCCGATTGAACATTTAAACGAAATTTAGAAAGGCTGTCATTGATGAATAAACTCCTGATCGCTAGCGTTGTCGGCGCCCTGTCCCTCTCGGGCATGCTCGCCACCACGAGCGCGCTGGCCGCAGACGCCACGACGACCACTACCACCACCACGGCCAAGAAGGCAGTCGCAAAACGCCCGGCGCCGGCACGCCGCCTGATCAAGCGTAAACCCGCCACGGAAGCTAAAGCGGCAGCAAAAGTGGACCCGATCCCGGAAGGTTCGACGAAATGGTCGTGCAATGAAGGCCTGGCCTTCTACCTGAAAGGCGACATGAAGCGTGACCAGGTCATTACCGTGAACTGGGCGAAGAAAGACTATCAATTGCCGCGTGAAAACACCACGACCGGCGCAGACCGCTTCCACGATGCAGCAACGGGCATGGACCTCGTCGTGATCCCGAGCAAGGCCATGTTGTTCTCGGACAAGGACTCGTCGCGTCTCGCCGACGAATGCAAGACGGATGAAATGGCTGCAGCAGGCACGCCGGCTCCGACGCAATCCAACGCACTGATCAAGAACGTCAAGTAAGTTTTTACCAGAGGTTTTTCGATGTCCGCACCGATTTCCAACGTCCGGCCCGAGCCGGATCGAGTATTAGTCGATATCGTCGACTACGTTCTCAACTTTCAAGTCGACAGCACGCTCGCGCTCGACACCGCGCGCAACTGCCTGATCGACACGCTCGGCTGCGGACTCGAAGCACTGACCTATCCTGCCTGCACCAAGCTGATGGGACCCATCGTGCCCGGCACGATTGTCCCCAACGGCGCCAAGGTGCCCGGCACCTCTTTCCAGCTCGACCCGGTTCAGGCTGCGTTCAACATTGGCGCGATGATCCGCTGGCTCGACTTCAACGACACATGGCTCGCTGCCGAATGGGGCCATCCGTCGGACAATCTCGGTGGCATTCTGGCAACAGCCGACTGGCTTTCGCGTAACGCGGTGGCTACTGGCAAGAAGCCGCTGTCGATGAAAGACGTCCTGATCGCGATGATCAAGGCGCATGAAATTCAAGGCTGTATCGCGCTGGAAAACTCGTTTAACAAGGTTGGGCTTGATCACGTTTTATTGGTGAAGCTGGCTTCAACGGCAGTGGTCGGTCAGATGATCGGCCTGACGCGCGATGAGTTGATCAATGCTGTTTCGTTGGCTTTTGTGGATGGTCATTCGCTGCGCACGTATCGGCATGCGCCGAATACGGGCTCGCGCAAGTCGTGGGCCGCCGGCGATGCCACCTCGCGCGCCGTGCGTCTCGCGTTGATCGCGAAGACCGGCGAGATGGGTTATCCATCGGTTCTGACCGCTAAAACATGGGGTTTTTACGACGTGCTCTTCAAGGGCAACGCGTTCAAGTTCCAGCGTCCATACGGCTCGTACGTAATGGAAAACGTACTGTTCAAGATCTCATTCCCGGCTGAATTCCATTCGCAAACGGCGGTGGAAGCGGCGATGACCTTGCACGCCAAGCTCGCGGAAACGGGTAAGCGTGTTGAAGACATCAAGAAGATCACGATCCGCACGCACGAAGCGGCGATTCGCATCATCGATAAAAAGGGTCCGCTCGATAACCCCGCCGATCGCGATCACTGCATTCAATACATGATCGCCGTGCCGTTGATCCACGGTCGCCTGACCGCTTCGGATTACGAAGACGGCATAGCGAAGGATCAACGTATCGACACGTTGCGCGCGAAGATGGAATGCGTGGAAGACCCGCAATTCACGAAGGATTATCACGATCCGGAGAAGCGTTCGATCGCTAACGCGCTGACGGTCGAGTTTAATGACGGCTCGAAATTCGACGAGGTGGTCGTCGAATATCCGATTGGACACAAGCGTCGCCGGGAAGACGGCATCCCCCTTCTGGTCGAAAAGTTCAGGACCAATCTCGCACGGCGTTTCCCAGCCAAGCAGCAAGAGGCGATCCTCGCGGTATCGCTGGATCAGGCAACGCTCGAAGCAATGCCGGTCAATGAATATGTAGATTTGTACGTGATTTAGTCAGGATTCTTCACCCGCTTTTAGATCTAACGTTTCGAAGGTATTTCCTCGTTTAAACCAAGGAAAAAAAACATGGCCCACAATCTCCACAAAACGCTCAAGGAATTCGACAGCGGTTCCGGCAAAGGCAAGTACTACTCGTTGCCCGCACTCGGAAAGGCGCTGAACGTCAAGATCGAACGCCTGCCGGTGTCGATCCGCATCGTGCTGGAATCGGTGCTGCGCAACTACGACGGCAAGAAGATCGGCGAAGAACACATCAAGCAACTGGCGAACTGGAAGCCGGTCGCGGATCGTACCGATGAAATCCCGTTCGTCGTCTCGCGCGTCGTGCTGCAGGATTTCACCGGCGTGCCGCTGCTCGCCGACATCGCCGCGATGCGTGGCGTCGCGAAACGCGCGGGCAAGGACCCGAAGGCTATCGAGCCGCTCGTGCCGGTCGATCTGGTGGTCGATCACTCGGTGCAGATCGATTACTTCCGTCAGAAAGACGCGCTCGACCTGAACATGAAGCTGGAATTCCAGCGCAATAACGAGCGCTACCAGTTCATGAAGTGGGGCATGCAAGCCTTCGATACGTTCAAGGTCGTGCCGCCGGGCGTGGGTATCGTCCACCAGGTGAACCTGGAATATCTGGCGCGTGGCGTGCACAAGAAGACGGTCGACGGCGACACCGTGTATTACCCGGATACGCTCGTCGGCACGGACAGCCACACGACGATGATCAATGGTATCGGCGTGGTGGGCTGGGGCGTGGGCGGTATTGAAGCGGAAGCCGGCATGCTCGGCCAGCCGGTGTATTTCCTGACGCCGGATGTGGTCGGCGTCGAGCTGAAGGGCAAGATTCGCGAAGGCGTGACGGCAACCGATCTGGTGCTGACGGTTACCGAAATGCTGCGTAAAGAGAAGGTTGTCGGCAAGTTCGTCGAGTTCTTCGGCGAAGGCACGAAGTCGCTGTCGCTGCCGGATCGCGCGACCATCGGCAACATGGCCCCGGAATACGGCGCAACCATGGGCTTCTTCCCCGTCGATGAAAAGACCATCGACTACTTCAAGGGCACGGGTCGTACCGAAGCCGAAATCGAAGCGTTCGAGGCTTATTTCAAGGCGCAAAACCTGTTCGGCGTGCCGAAGGCCGGCGACATCGACTACACGAAGACCGTCACGCTCGACCTCGGCACGGTGGCGCCGTCGCTGGCAGGTCCGAAGCGTCCGCAGGACCGCATCGAAATCGGCAATGTGAAATCGAACTTCACCGAACTGTTCTCGAAGGCTGTCAGCGATAACGGTTTCGGCAAGAAAGCCGCCGATCTCAACAAGCAATACGTGACCACGAACAAGGTCGATGTGAAGAACGGCGACATTTTGATCGCCGCTATTACGTCGTGCACGAATACGTCGAATCCGAGCGTGCTGCTTGCCGCTGGCTTGCTCGCGAAGAAGGCTGTGGAAGCCGGCTTGACCGTGGCACCGCACATCAAGACGTCGCTGGCGCCGGGATCGCGGATCGTCACCGAGTACCTGACCAAGACCAACCTGCTGACGTACCTCGACCAGCTTGGCTTCACACTGGCCGCTTACGGCTGCACGACGTGTATTGGTAACGCAGGCGACCTGACGCCGGAACTGAACGACGCGATCACGAAGAACGACATCGTGGCAGCCGCCGTGCTGTCCGGTAACCGTAACTTCGAAGCGCGTATTCACCCGAACATCCGCGCGAACTTCCTGGCATCGCCGCCGCTGGTCGTGGCTTACGCCATCGCCGGGAACATGACGGTCGACTTGATGACGGAACCGGTCGGCAAGGGCAAGAACGGCAAGGACATTTTCCTCGGCGACATCTGGCCGACGAGCGAAGAAGTCAACGCGCTGCTCAAGTACGCACTCGACGCCGATGCGTTCCGCAAGAACTACGCCGAACTCACGAAGACCGGCGACTTGTGGAGCAAGATCGAAGGCGAAGCGGGTCAGGTTTATGACTGGCCGAAGTCGACGTACATCGCCGAGCCGCCGTTCTTCGGCAAGGACTTCTCGATGACGCCGGCCGACAGCATCCCTGAAGTAAAGGGCGCGCGTCCGTTGGGCATTTTTGGTGACTCGGTCACGACCGATCACATCAGCCCGGCTGGTTCGATCAAGGAAAGCTCGCCCGCAGGCGTGTGGCTGAAGGCGAACGGCGTGCAGAAGGCCGACTTCAACAGCTACGGCTCGCGTCGCGGCAATCACGACGTCATGATGCGCGGCACCTTCGCCAACGTGCGGATCAAGAACCTGATGATCCCGCTGAAGGAAGACGGTTCGCGCGTGGAAGGCGGCGTGACGATATTCCAGCCGAGCGGCGAAGAAATGTCGATCTATGACGCAGCGATGAAGTACATCGACGAAGGCACGCCGACTATCGTGTTTGCCGGCGAAGAGTACGGCACGGGTTCATCGCGCGACTGGGCCGCGAAGGGCACGCAATTGCTCGGCGTGAAGCTGGTCGTAGCGCGTAGTTTCGAGCGGATTCACCGTTCGAACCTGGTCGGCATGGGCGTGTTGCCGCTGCAGTTCAAGGGGTCGGACAGCGTGCAGTCGCTCAATATCACGGGCGAAGAAACGTTCGATCTGGAAGGCCTTACGTCCGATATCAAGCCGCAGCAGGAAGTGACGCTCGTGATCCATCGCAAGGATGGCAGCGCGCAACGCGTGACGGTGCTGCTGCGTATCGATACGCCGATTGAAGTGGATTATTACAAGCACGGCGGGATCCTGCCGTTCGTGCTGCGCTCGCTGCTGGCAGCGTAAGTATTTGGTATTTGTTGCAGGTGACCGCGCCCTTTTGAGATCAGGGCGCGGGAACGTTGAACCCGGCTTCGGCCGGGTTTTTTTTCGGCTGGATTTTGCGTAGAATATCTGATAGCAATGATTGCATTTATCGTGTCGAGTGCTATCATTGATAACACTCAATGGGAGGCATTGCGATGGCAAATTTGCTGGTTCGTGGAATAGATGAAGCGCTGGTCCAAAGCCTGCGCGAACGCGCAGCTGCGCATGGCCGAAGCGCCGAAGCCGAGCATCGGGAAATTCTTGCTCAGGCGCTTAGCCGCCCCAAAAAACGCAGTCTGGCAGAAGTGTTAGCCAGTATGCCCAACGTCGGAGAAGACGCAGATTTCGAGCGGATTCAAGATACGGGTGGAGCGCCACGTGTATTTGATTGATACCAACGTTATTAGCGAAATTCGAAAAGGCACCAACGGCAACAAAGGCGTGCGAAAGTTTATTAAACAGAGGATCAAAGACGAGTCCCCCCTGCACTTGTCAGCCATCACAATGGGCGAACTACGGCGTGGAACTGAAGCGGTAAGGCATCGAGGTGACGCTCCGCAGGCTGCGATGCTCGAAGCGTGGATAGGGACAATATTGGGCGATTATGCGATGGACGTCATCCCGATCGATGACGACGTCGCTCAACTCTGGGGCCGCTTGCGGGTCCCGAACTCTGAAAATGCAATAGATAAACTAATCGCCGCCACCGCTCTGATGCACGATCTCACGGTCGTGACTCGGAACATCAAAGACTTCGAGAAAACCGGCGTCAAACTACTTAACCCGTTTGAGTAACTCGCTGAATGGCGCGGCTTCGCCGCGCCATAGACCCGAGCCAGTCTTACCGCGCCTCACTCACAAACTTCGTCACCAAATACGCTTCCATCGCTTCGCTGCCGCCTTCCGAGCCATAACCCGAATCCTTCACGCCGCCGAACGGCGTCTCGGGAATTCCCAGCCCGTGGTGGTTGATCGACACCATACCGCTTTCGATGTCCTCACCCACCGCCGCCGACGTCGCGCTCGAGCGCGTGTACGCATACGCTGCCAGACCATACGGCAGACGGTTCGCTTCCACGATAGCTTCGTCGTAAGACTTGAAAGTCGAAATCGGTGCGATCGGGCCGAACGGTTCTTCCGTCATGATGCGAGCCGACATCGGTACATTGGCGAGCACCGTCGGCGCGAAGAAATAGCCTTCACGGCCAATTCGCTCGCCGCCCGTCAGCACCTTGGCCCCTTGCTCAACAGCATCGGCGACCAGACGTTCCATCGCCTGAAGGCGGCGGCCGTTGGCAAGCGCGCCCATTTGCACGCCTTCTTCCAGGCCGTTGCCGACCTTGAGCTTCTTCGCCGTCGCGACGAAATGCTCCGTGAATTCCTCATAAGCGGATTCTTCGACGATAAAACGCGTCGGCGAAATGCACACCTGACCGGCATTGCGGAACTTGGCGCCGGCCAGGAGTTTCGCGGCGCGCGGAATGTCGGCATCGGCGAAAACCAGCGCGGGCGCGTGGCCGCCGAGTTCCATCGTGGCGCGTTTCATGTGCTCGCCGGCCATCGCGGCCAGCAATTTGCCGACTGCCGTCGAGCCCGTGAACGAGATCTTGCGGATCAGCGGATGCGCAATCAGGAACTTCGAAACGTCAGCGGGAACGCCGAACACGAGATTCAGCACGCCAGCGGGCAACCCTGCGTCGATGTAAGCCTGAACCAGCGCCGCGCAGCTTGCCGGCGTTTCTTCCGGTCCTTTCAGGACCACCGAGCACCCTGCCGCGAGCGCTGCCGACACCTTGCGCACAGCCTGATTGATCGGGAAATTCCACGGCGTGAAAGCGGCAACCGGGCCGACCGGCTCCCGCGTCACGATCTGGCGCACATTGCCGGCACGCGCCGGGATCACGCGGCCGTAGGTCCGCCGCGCTTCCTCAGCGAACCAGTCGATGGTGTCCGCTGCGCCCAGCACTTCAATGCGCGATTCGACCAGCGGCTTGCCCTGCTCCATGGTCATGATCGCGGCCACTTCCTCGGCGCGGTCGCGCAGGTTTTGCGCGGCACGGCGCATCAGCTTGCTGCGCTCGAATGCCGATACCTTGCGCCAGGCCGCAAAACCGCGTCCGGCGGCCTCGGCGGCGTCGGCGAGATGCTGTTCGCCGGCCAGCGAGAGACGGCCGATTTCCGCTTCCGTCGCCGGATTGACGACGGCGGTGTCGCGGCTGCCCGCGCGCCATGCACCGTCGATGTACAACTGCGTGTTCGGATAATGACGCGATAAAGTGCTGTCGCTCATGCTTGGCTCCTGATGGTCGTGGTTATCGGGGAAACTGCCGCCGGGGTCTGTTCAACATTCCAACATTCTCAACATCCGAAACCCGGCGAATTAACCATTTATGGTAACGCGATCAGGCGGGTTTTGCTCGCGGCGGTGAATGGGGGCGTCGCCACGGGCCGCTGCGAGCGGCTTTGCCCTTAAACTGACCACTACGACTGGCGGCAACGATCAGGGATTCCGCTCCGCCGCCGTTCGCAAACGCACCGCCCAAGCCCGAGCCAGACAAACCCAACGGAATTCACCCAATAAACCCCTAGTGCTCACGAAAAAACTCACGTCTGCGCCGGAACTCCAGCGCTTCGCCCGTACGCTCATCAGTTGCCTGCTCAGCTACTACGTCGCAAAACTCGCGACGCTCCCCGAGCTTTACTGGGCGGTTATCACCACCCTGGTTGTCGTCACGCAGCCCAGCCTCAACCAGGCGTTGAACACCGGCCGCGACCAGATCATTGGGGCGGTGATCGGTGGAGTGGTCGGCGTGGTCGGCTTGTTCGCCATCCTGCGGGGCGCCCAGCCGCTTGTCGTGTTCGCCATCGCACTCTTGCCGCTCGCAGCGCTAGCCGCCTGGCGTCCGACCCTCCGGCTCGCCTGCGTCACGCTCGTCGTCGTTGTGCTGATTCCGGCAAGCGGTCTGGGCTCGCCGTACGAACGGCCGATCGACCGTGTGCTTGAAATCCTGATCGGCGCGGGCGCGGCGCTTCTCGTCGCGTTCCTGATGCCGAACCGCGCGATCAATGCAGCCCACGATCGCGCGAGTGACATCGTCCTGGCGTTAGGCGAGTTGATCACGCTGACTCTGCGCAAGCCCGATGACGGGAACGAAGCCGAGCGTCTGCATCGGCAATCTGCGGCCGCGGAGCAGGCACTCGATGACGCCATCACCGAAGCCGGCCGCGAGCACATCATCGTGCCGGTGAAGCGCACGCGCGGGAACGTGATCGACAAGGTCGCGCCCATGCTGACCCGGTTGCATCGCGACGCGCTGTTTCTGGGTCAGGCTTTCACCGGCGATCCACAACTTGCGGGGCGACTGAGCGCAATCAACCGCGACGCGCTGAACGCGACTGCCGACGCATTCGCGGAGTCTGCCAAAACATTAGCTGCCGCGCTCGATGCCGATCAAAGCCATCAGGACGATAACGTCCGGCTTGCGCGTGCGTCGTTCGAGAGGCTTAGAACGGCATCGAACAACGCATGTGAATCGATGGAAAAGAATACCGTCCTGCCCTTCGTGCTGAACCTGCTGGTGCAGGACTTTGGGGATCTGATCGCGACAGTCGAAGTGCTGGATAAACGCGAGTAGAAAAAGAGCGGCCGCCACCCATGGGCGGTCGTCAGGCAACGCACGCGCGCGACTCGAAGACGCTGTGCCATCTGGCCGCCATCTCGCGGCCATCTTTACGCCACCGTGGTTGCCTATGATGTGTATCGAATGCCAAGACGATCTCGGTCCTCTTCTATCCGTGCTTCAACGGGAGTTTGACTCATGAACGACAAGCCTCAACGGCCGGACACTGCTGATGATGAGCCGGCCACGCTCTTCGAACGCGTGACGCGCCGCTCTTTTTTGACACGCGTCGGTGCGGCGGGTGTCGCAATGGGCACCGGCCAACTTCATTCTCTGGCGCTGGCGGATTCCGACGATGCAAGCCAGAACGCTGCGCCAAGCGGCGGCGTGCCAACGGCCAATGACAGCGTTCATGTGCGATTGAACGTCAATGGCACGCTCCATGAACTGGATATCGATCCGCGAACCACGCTGCTCGATTGCGTGCGCGAACATCTCCGCCTCACCGGCACCAAGAAGGGTTGCGACCACGGCCAATGCGGCGCGTGCACGGTCCATGTGGACGGCAGGCGCGTGAATTCGTGCCTGAGCCTTGCGGCCACTCACGAAGGCGAAGCGATCACAACTATCGAAGGCATAGGACGGCCAGGCAACCTGCATCCGATGCAAGCAGCCTTCGTCGAACATGACGGCTTTCAATGCGGCTACTGTACGTCAGGGCAGATCATGTCCGCCGTCGCCTTGCTTAAAGAACCCTACGGCCACAGCGACGAGGACATCAAAGAGGCAATGAGCGGCAATATCTGCCGCTGCGGCGCCTATTCGAACATCGTCTCCGCGATCCAGCAAGTTCGCCAGAAAGCCTAAACGGAGCGAACGAATGGAACACTTTCAGCTCAAGCGCGCGGCCGATGTCGAACAGGCACTGAACATGGCAATGGCGCAGACCAGCGCAGTCAACCCTCCAGGCATGCCATCGACACGCTTCCTGGCCGGCGGCACGACCCTGCTCGACTTGATGAAGCTCGACGTAGAGCGTCCGACGCAGGTTATTGACATCCACCGCCTGCCGCTCGATAAGGTCGAAACACTCGACGGCGGCGTCACGATAGGCGCGATGGTTCGCAATGCCGATCTCGCGAATCATCCGCTGATCAAGACGCACTATCCCGTGTTGTCCCAGGCGCTGCTGTCGGGGGCCTCGGCGCAGTTGCGCAACATGGCGACGACCGGCGGCAACCTGCTGCAACGGACGCGCTGCATCTACTTCCGCGATACGAAAACACCTTGCAACAAGCGCGAACCGGGCAGCGGCTGCTCCGCAATCGAGGGCTTCAACCGTAATCTCGCCATCCTGGGAACGAGCGACCACTGCATCGCGACCAATCCGTCGGACATGAATGTCGCCATGACGGCGCTCGAAGCGACCGTCCACACCGAGAGTCCGGAGGCCAGGCGAAGCATCGCCATTGACGAGTTTTTCCTGTTGCCCGGCACTACGCCTGAACGCGAAACGTCGCTCAATGCCGGCGAGCTGATCACCCACGTGACGCTGCCCGCGCCGATGCCCGGTAGTCGCAGCGTCTATTTGAAACTGCGCGACCGTGCATCGTATGAGTTCGCGTTGGCATCGGCAGCAGTTGTCCTGACTGTATCGTCGGGCAGGATCGACCACGTCAGGATCGCGCTGGGCGGCGTGGGCGTTAAGCCATGGCGTTCGCACGAGGCGGAAGCGGCGCTTCTCGGACGCGCGCCCGATGCCCCTGCGTTTCGTGCGGCAGCCGAAGCCGCACTTCAGTCAGCCCGCCCGCAAAGCCAGAACGGCTTCAAGGTCGAGTTGGCGAAGCGCTGCATTCAGCACGCACTCACGCTTGCCACCCAGACTGCCTGACTCGATGTTCGCGTCGCGGAGAAGACAATGCAATTAGCTACGAAGCAAGCGCAGCCATTTATTGGCGGTGACTTCCAAAGAATTGACGGCCCGCTCAAGGTAAGCGGCCTCGCGACGTACACGTCGGATTTCACCTTGCCCGGGATGCTCTACGCGGTGCCCGTTTGCGCGACCATCGGCAAGGGACGCGTGACGCGGCTCGACACCGCCGCGGCCGCGAAAATGCCCGGCGTGAAAGCGGTCTTCACACGCGAGAATATCGGCAAGTTCTATCGTATCGGCTTCGCCTCTGAGGCGAGAATCGATGAGAAGCGCCCGCCGTTCGAGGATGACAACATCTACTATTACGGCCAGTACATTGCCGTGGTGGTGGCCGATACCTTCGAGCAGGCAACCGCGGCGTCCGGCGCGGTGAAGGTAAGCTATTCGACGAGCCCACCCGATGTGCGCACGGAGATGTCGGCAGAAAACACGCCTTCGGTCGATACGCAACGAGGCGACGTTGACACCACTTTCGCCAACGCGCCCGATGCGCTCAAGCTCGATCAGACCTACACCACGCCGATCGAAACGCATAACCCGATCGAACTGCACGCGACCGTTGTCGCATTCGATGGAACAAATTATACGTTCTACGAAACATCCCAGTCGATTGTCAACCAGCGGCAAGTCATGGCGCTGATGCTCGGCGTGTCGGAAGATCAGGTGCGCGTCATCATGAAATACCTTGGCTCCGGGTTCGGCGGCAAACTGTTTCCGTGGTCGCACTCATTGCTCGCCGGCGCTGCGGCGCGCAATCTGCAGCGTCCGGTCAAGCTGGTGGTGACCCGCGAGATGATGTTTCACAACGTAGGCCACCGTACCAGCACGCAGCAGCGCATGCGTTTGTCGACCACTCCCGATGGGCATTTCACCTCGTTCCAGCAAGACTATATCTATCAGACGGCTCGCCGGGAAACACGTAAAGAGAACTGCGGAGAGACAACGGGCTATCTGTACAGCTCGCCTAACTTGCGCGTAACTGCCGCCTTTGCACGCCGGGACATTGCTCCCAGCACGTCGATGCGCGGCCCCGGCGCGGTTCCGGGCCTGTTCGCAATCGAGTCGGCCGTCGACGAACTCGCCATCAAGCTCAGCGTCGATCCGCTCCACTTGCGGCTGATCAACGAGCCCACGATGGACGAGAGCCGGAACGTGCCGTTCTCGTCGCGCCATCTTAAGGAGTGCCTGACGCTCGGCGCTGATAAATTCGGCTGGTCGAACCGCACCGCGGCAGTCGGTTCGATGCGCCGTGACGGCCTGGTGCTCGGATGGGGTATGGCAGCCGGGTCGTGGGCGGCGAGGCGATTGCCTGCGGAGGCAATCGTCGAACTGCATGGCGATGGGACCGCTCGCGTGTCGACGGCGACGCAGGACATCGGCACGGGCACCTACACCGTTTTGGCCCAGATGGTCGCCAATCTGACGGGTATCGCGCTCAACAAGATTTCCGTGGTGATCGGCGATACCCGTTTGCCGCCGGGGCCGTTGTCCGGTGGCTCGATGGTGACCGCGTCGCTGGTTCCCGCCGTGACGCAGGCCACCCAGGCGGTCGTCCAGCAGCTTCTCGCGACTGCTGCCGAGGCGGACAACTCGCCGTTCAAAGGGCAGCCGGTGGACGCGCTGGGTTTCGAACAAGGCATGGTCTATCGCAAAGGGACCTCGCCCGGAGCGGGCGTGCCGTTCGAACGAATCCTGGCGCCTGCGCAGGTCAGCATCCTGATAGGCAGAGGTCGTTCCGGTTCGAGCCAGTCAGATGCCGATGCGGACAAAGTGTCGATTCACTCATATTGCGCGCACTTTATCGAGGTCACGTGGCAGCCGGAAACTGCACGGTTACGCGTGAGCCGGGTCGTGAGCGTGATCGATGGCGGCAAGATCATTAACGCGCGCACGGGTCTGAACCAGATCGAAGGGGCGATCGTGATGGGCGTCGGCATGGCGCTTTTCGAGGAGACGCACTACGACTCGCGTTCCGGCGCGCCGCTGAACCGTAACCTCGCCGACTACGTGATGACGACGCATGCCGACTCGCCAAAGATGGACGTGACGTTCCTGGACTATCCGGATTTCGCGCTGAATCCGCTCGGCGCGCGCGGGATCGGAGAGATCGGCATGGCAGGCATTGCGCCTGCCATTACGAATGCCGTGTATCACGCGACGGGCATACGCGTGCGCAATCTTCCGGTGCGGATCGAAGACCTGTTAGCCGCACCGGGACCCGCATAAACGCCTTAGCGCCTCATTACATCGGCGGCGCAACGCCATCCTTTTCAACCACTACGCGCGAAGCTGCAAACTCGGTACCGCTCACCGGCGACGCGACAATAAACACCTTCTTGCCGGCGACCAGGTCCGTGCGCGCGGCCGGCGCGAACGTCACCACCGGTACGCCGTCCGGCACCGTCACCGTGTTGCTGCCGCCCTTGTACGAGAGCTTCAGATCACGTCCGCTCGTGCCCGTCACGATTTGATCGACGTTTGCATTCGTCATCGTGCTGTTCGGCGAGAGGTCCCATGCATAGTGGCCTTCACCCGAACCGCGTGCCGCTTCCGGGAACACCAGTACTTCGGTCGCCGTCATCTTGCCGTCGGTACCGGTGGTTGCGGCCGTGCCGATAAACGAGCCGGTCTTGATGTCGGAGAGCTTGACGTTCTTCACGGCCGTGACCGGCGTGTCCTGCTTCATGTCGATGGTTACCGTGTCGCCGCTGCGACGATGCACGGTCAGCGTATCACCGGACAACGAGACGATATCGCCACGAATACGCGCTGGTTTAGCCGCCGGCGCCTGAGCAAACGCAACGCTGGCAAACGCGAGCGCAGCAACCGATACACCGAGTTTCAAACGCAATGATGTGGATGAGGAAATTGACATGGAGGCTCCAGTTTTAGTATTTGACGCGAGAAAAATCAGGCACCACCGAACCAGTTGTAACCCTGGTTCTCCCAGTAACCACCGGGATATTCGTTCGTCACGGTAATCGAGACGATGTGCTTCGGGTTCTTGTAGCCGAGCTTCGTCGGCATGCGCAGCTTCATCGGGAAGCCGTATTTCGGCGGCAAGACCTGGCCGTCGTACGTCAGCGTCAGGAGCGTCTGGGCGTGCAGCGCCGTGGGCATGTCGATGCTGGTTGAATAGTTATCCGCGCAATGGAACGCGACGTATTTGGCCGTGGTGTCGGCGCCGGAACGCTTGAGGAAGTCAGAGAAACGCACGCCGCCCCACTTGCCGATCGCGCTCCATCCTTCAATGCAGATGTGCCGCGTCACCTGGCTTTCCTGCGGCAACGCGCGCAGTTCTTCAAGCGTCCAGACGTTCTTGCCCTTCACCAGCCCACCGACCGGCAGCTTGTATGTAGCTGCATCGACGATCGGTACATCGTCGATGTCATAGAACGCGTTGAACGGGAACGGCCGCGTGATCATCGACTCGGGATAGGTCGGCGCGAGCTTGTTCGGATCGAAGAGGAAAGCTTGCGCTTCGTCGTTGAAACGTGACATGGTCCGCAGCACGGTGTTGACGGATTTATCGTCGGAAATATTGCACCCCGACAGCAGCATGAGACCGCCAAGCGACAGAATTCGCTTGCCGAAAAGACGCCGCGCCGGCGCCTTCAATTCGTTGCGCGCGTCTTTGAGGATGTTGTCGACATCGAGCTTCTCGTTCGCGGCAATCAGTTCGCTCTTTCTGTTCAGCATGGTTCAGCGGCCCCGGATCATCAGCAACAACGAGCGTGGAACGAGCGCGACCATCACCACGTGCAACACGAAAAACGCCACCAGGAAACTCATCGCGAAGAAGTGGACCACGCGGGCGTTGTCGTAACCGCCCATGAGGTCGCGCAGCCACGGGAATTGCACCGACTTCCAGACCGCAAGACCCGACAAAATGACAACCACAATGTCCGCGATCACCGCCAGATACGCAGCCTTCTGCACGGCGTTGTAGTGCGTGAGATCGTCATGTTTGAGCTTGCCGGTCAGCGCGGCGCGCAGATCGCCAAACAGGCTTTTGATGCTGAGCGGAAACAGTTTGCGGCGAAATCGTCCGGAGATGATGTTCATCCCCACGTACACCAGGAAGTTCCCGACCAGCACCCACATGGCCGCGAAGTGCCACAGCAACGCGCCGCCCAGCCATCCGCCCAGCGTGATGCTCGGCGGGAAAACGAACGAACGAAAAATCGGCGACGCGTTATAGACCTGCCAGCCGCTCGTCACCATCACCACGACCGCCAGCGCATTGATCCAGTGCGTAATGCGAACCCAGCCGGGCTGGGTGATGGCATGAGCTGGAAGTTGAGTCGAAGATGGGTTCAAGCTCGTCTCGTCGTGGATGGATCGAACAGGGAGCGAAGATGCTGTGGCTCGAGGATTCGGGGGACTTGATGGACACGTGGACACGTTGCGCAGTGCTACGCGCGCAGGCCTCGTCTGGATTGCATCTTAGCGACCGCACGCTGATCTGCGCATGACGCGTTAATGACTTTTTTGTCATCTTTTCCGCGCGTCGTGGCAGGTGGATAGAATGGGCCTTGTTTCTCACGCAAAGCGAAGCGCCCGCAGCATGACCATCCTGGTTATAGAAGACGACCGCAAGACCGGCGACTATCTGAAGAAGGGACTCACCGAGTCCGGGTATCAGGTCGACCTGATCCGCAATGGCGCTGATGGTCTGCATCAGGCGCTGGCCCATCCGTACGAGCTAATCGTGCTGGATGTGATGCTGCCCGGCCTTGACGGGTGGCAGATCATGCAGGCGTTGCGCGCGAAACGCGACCTGCCAGTCATTTTCCTGACCGCGCGCGATCACGTCCGGGACCGTATTCACGGCCTCGAACTGGGCGCGGACGATTACCTCGTCAAACCCTTCTCGTTCACCGAACTCGTGCTGCGCATCCGTACGTTGCTGCGGCGCGGCGTAGTACGCGAGTCGGATGTATTCCAGGTCGCGGATCTTCACGTCGATGTCCTGCGCCGACGCGTGACGCGCCAAGGCATTGACATCGCGTTGACGAACAAGGAATTCGCGTTGCTCCACCTCTTCTGCAAGCGGCAGGGCGAAGCGTTGTCGCGGACCTTGATTGCATCGGAAGTGTGGGACATGAATTTCGACAGCGATACCAACGTAGTCGATGTCGCCATCAAACGCCTGCGCGCAAAGCTCGATCAGCCCTTCGATATCAAGCTGATCCACACGGTGCGCAGCATCGGTTATTCGTTCGGTGCATCCGGGGATTCGCATTGAGTCCGCTATGGCGTTCGCGTTCGCTGGTCGTCCGGATCACCTGCCTGTTCGCACTGATCGTGTGCGTGGTGGTCAGCATGGTCGGAGGGTCGCTGTATCACGCGACCAGCGCCACGCTGTCCACGCGCGCCGATTACCAGTTGATCGGACGGGTCGAACACTTTCGCTCGCTGCTGCACGATCTCTACACCATCAAGGAAATCGAAGCGCGGCCCAAGCTGTTCGAAACCATGCTCGGCGACAGTCAGGACGTGATTATTTTCCAACGCCCCGGCCTCGCGCCGTTCATCAACGTGAACCCTGAAAACATGCCGTTGCCACCGCTCGTCCCGGTGCCCGTGCAACGCGCCGTTAATCTCGACGCGCTCTATGAAGGAACGCGCCGGGACGGTGTGCGCATGCGCTGGGTTGCAGCGCAAGCCCAGGTAGGCGACAGCGGCGAAGTCATCGAGATCATCGCGGCGCACGTGATGACCCAGGAAGCGCGGGTTCTCTCGACATATCTCGTGCGGGTCTGGATCAACGTGGTCAGCGCGGTGCTGATCACCGCGCTGCTCGCCTGGTGGGTATCAAGCCGTGGTCTTGCGCCACTGCGAAAAATGGCCGACAGGGTCGCCGGGATCACGCCCGACACCTTGTCCGCGAGACTCGATATCAAGAACACGCCAACCGAATTGCAAAGCCTCGCGATGTCGTTCAACGCCATGCTCGACCGCCTGGCGACCGGTTATGAACGGCTGCTGCAGTTCTCCGCGGATCTGGCGCATGAGGTGCGCACGCCTATCGGCGTACTGATCGGACAGACGCAGGTTACGCTCGCGCATACGCGCAACGAGAGCGAATACAAGAGCGTGCTGGAGTCGAATCTGGAGGAGCTGGAGCGGCTTGGACGCATTGCGCAGAACATCCTGTTTCTCGCACAGGCGGATCACGAGCGGCAGGACATAGAGCGCACGCCGCTGAATATTTGCGAGCAACTGGAAACCATTGCGACGTACTTCGAAGGACTCGCCGACGAACGCGATCTCAGCTTCGAAGTGCATGCCGAAGGCGAGATGCGCGCCAACGCGATCATGTCCCGGCGCGCGATCAGCAACGTGGTAGTCAACGCGGTGCGCTATGCCGAAGCCGGCACCACGATCCGGCTGACCGGCAGAGAGGACACGCAGCACGGGGCGATTATCGTGATCGGCAATCAGGGCATGCCCGTCGCGGCCGACGATCTCGCGCGCCTGTTCGACCGTTTTTATCGCGGCGATACAGCCCGCAGCGAGTTCACGGAATCGAGCGGCTTGGGGCTTTCCATTGTGCAGGCGATCATGCGGCTGCACGGCGGCTCGGCGTCGGTGAGTTGTTCGGCGGACGGCTGGATCGAATTCACGCTCCGGTTCGCCGCCCCGCCACGTCCAGCCCCGGCACATTTAGCCGCGCCTATGCCACCGCGCCAGCCTTGAGCGCCAGTTCCTGACGTTCGGCCAGCAGGCCGTGAATCTGCGATACGACCGCCGCGCCCTCGCCCACCGCCGCCGCCACTCGTTTGGTCGACGCCGAACGCACATCGCCAATGGCAAACACGCCCGGCACGCTGGTTTCCAGCGAGGTCGAGCCGTCCGCGTGGCCGGCATGGGCAGCGGACCCCGTCAGTACGAAACCCTTGCCGTCGGTGTTGACATTGCAGCCGCGCAGCCACGCCGTGTTCGGGTTGGCGCCGGTAAAGAGGAACAGATGCCGTGCGTCGAGCGTGAGCGGACCGTCAGGCGTCTTGCAATGCACGGCGGCGAGCGTCCGGCCATCGCCTTCCAGCGACTCGATCTGCGTGCGTGTATGCACCGTCACGTTCGGCAATGCCGCGATCCGGTCGATCAGGTACTTCGACATGCTGAGTTCCAGCCCCGGCCCGCGGATCAGCAGATGCACCCGCGCCGCGTGCGAGGCGAGATACACCACCGCTTGGCCCGCTGAATTGCCGCCGCCCACCAGCACGACTTCCGAGCCCTTGCAGAGCTTCCCTTCGACCGGCGATGCCCAGTAATACGTGCCATGCCCTTCGAATTTTTCGAGCCCGACAATATCCGGCCGCCGATAAGCCGCGCCCGTCGCGATCACGATCGTATGCGAGCTCACGCGCTGCCCGTTCATCAGCTCGATCTGGATCGGCATGCAGTCGCAGTGAAGCGACTTGATCTCGGTCGGAATGGCGATGTGCGCACCGAACTTCTGCGCCTGCACGAACGCTCGCCCGGCCAATGCCTGACCGGAAATACCGGTCGGAAAGCCGAGATAGTTTTCGATCCGTGAACTTGCGCCGGCCTGGCCGCCGGGCGCGCGGCAATCGAATACCGCCACCGACAACCCCTCGGACGCCGCATACACGGCCGTCGCCAATCCGGCCGGCCCGGCGCCGACGACCGCGACATCGTAGATATGCGCCGGATCGAATTCCGGCAGCCAGCCGAGTTGCGACGCGAGCTGGTTTTCATCGGGCGCGCGCATCACCGTGCCGTCGGGACAAATGACAAGCGGGAAATCCGCCTTCGATGTCGAGATCCGTTCGAGCAACGCAATGGCTTCGGGATCGGTACACGCGTCGATCACGGTGTGCGGATAACCGTTGCGGCTCAAAAAGCCTTGCAGCGATACCAGCCGTCCATCGTCCGACTGGCCGACGAGAATCGGCCCGCTACCCTTTTCGATCAAGCCGACGCGACGCAGGATCAGCGAGCGCATGATCCGTTCGCCGAGTTCCGCTTCCGCCACCAGCAGCGCGCGCAGCCGCTCGGGCACGATCAGGATGGCTTCGACGTCTTCTATCGCGTGACCATCGACCAACGCGGGCTTGCCTGACAACTGGGCGACTTCCGCCAGGTATTGCCCGGGCTCCGCCTCGGTCACCAGATGCACGTGGCCCAGTCCGTCGCGCCGCGTAATCCGCACCCGGCCGTTCAACAGCACGAACATGCCCGGGCCGGGCACGCCGACTTCGAACATGAGTTCGCCCGCGCGCCAGTACTGCACGTTGCCGAAGCGCCGCATGCGGTCGATTTCCTCGACCGTGAGATACGGGTACATCTGGTGCTTGCGGCTTTGGAGCGGCGAGAACGGGGCGTCGGCCGCGGCTTCCGTCGGCGCCACGCTGATCGTGTCGTTCATGATCGCGTTGAGATCTTCCGACACAGGCTGCTCACGGTCACGCCATTCCGCGTGACCGTGACCATGGTCGTGTGCTTCGTTCGTCCCTTCGAGCGGAGTACTCATGCGTGACGATCTCCATGCAGGTAGACGGCGTCACGCAGCGCGCCTTTGTCGGCGGACGGCGCTTTCGCCGGCCACGGGCACATGGCGGCCATCTCGCCCAGGTCCTCGCGCGCGCCGCCGAAGTCGGTGAGCGGCTTGAGGTCGAGACCGGCGAGACGCCAGGCGTCGAGTCCGCCGGTCAGCGGCACGACGTCCTTGAAACCGGCAGTGCGGAGTGCCTTGGCCATCCACGCCGCCGATACCTCGTTCGGACACGAGCAGTAAATGATGATCTTCTGATCCGGCTGGTAACTTTCCACGATCTTCTGCAATTCGCGTTCATCGGCGAAAACGGAGCCTGGAATCACGAAGGGATCGAGCACGCGTTTCTCCGCGGAACGGATATCGAAGATAGCGGGCAGCGGTTGGTTCTCCATCAGCGCATACAGTTCATCGACGGTGATGCGCGCCGTTTCCAGCGTCTTCATCAGCATCTTCCGGCGCCAGTAGCGGTAGGCCACGTAACAGGCCAGTGCGACCGCCACGACCAGCAGCGCTTGCCTTCCGAGCCGCGCGATCATGGCGAACACCATGTCGAGCTCGGCCGCGAAGATCACGCCCACCGCGAGTCCTACCGCGGCCCATAACGCCACGCCCACACCGTCATGCGCGATGAACGAGCGCGTGCGCACGCCCATTGCACCGGCGAGCGGCACCGAAACCAGCGACAAACCCGGAATGAATTTCGCGACAAGCAGCACGCGCACGCCCCAGCGGCCAAAAAAACGCTCGGTTTTTTTCACGCAGGTATCGCGCGACAAGGACAGCTTGCAGATGGTCTTGAGCGTGCGGTCGCCGTAGCGGCGGCCGCCCTGGAACCAGACGAGATCGCCCAGAACGCCGCCGACCACGGCAATGCCGAGCATCAGCGCGAGATGGGGCCACAAGGCCTGGCCGTTGAAGCCCATCATGGCCACCGACGCACCGACCACGATCAATGTAGGCATGGCGGGAACGGGCAGGCCGAGCGCCGCGCCCATGACGTTGAAAAAGACGATTGCCGGACCATACCGGTCAGCCAGATCATGCAACAGCATGGGATTCTCCTGCAGGTTGTGCAGCGCTGGATTCGGGTGTGGAAAGCCTGAACGCCGTGGGCGCTTCGCGCGAAGCGCTTACTTTATACGGCTCGTTTGACGGCCTTGCGATGAAGCGCAATGAGTCCGGGAACGCAGTTGGAAGCTACGCCGGGCTGCGAGCCGCTCCGCGCAACGCCCGGCTGTTCTTGGCCGCTCCGCGTTCCTGTCATGCGCGCCGCGATGCGCCGCCGCATTCATGAAATGAGTGTAGCGCGGATTGGCGAGAATGCCGATGGTCGTGGCCTTTCCCAGGACCCGGTTCTTCTGCGCGCACCGTCTAAAACGCGTGCCAGAAGCCGCTTGTTTTCGCTTTGTCGCTTCGTGGTCACTTCAGCCCGAAGTCTACCCGCGTGGGCGCACCCTTGTCCTTGATGCCATCCGCGTTGAGGTGCGGGGCGACGATGAAGATCCGCTTGCTGTCGATCTTGCCTTCGAAATATTGCTTCACCACCGACGCGCGCCGCTGCGCAAGCGCGCCGAGCGCGCCCTCGTCCACCGGCGCGTGCTCCGCGAGCGCGGCTTTCATGTCCGCGTCGGGCACGCTCTTCGTCATGCCGATCAGGTTGCGCGGTTTCTTGAAGTCCGCGCTTTTATACGCTTTCGTGAGGAATTTGCTGTATTCATCGGCGGAAATGGGGATGGTCGACGGATTGATGTTCGGATTGTCCTCGCTCGCGTCCTTCATCTTCGCCAGCCGCACCTGCCGGTCAACATAGGCCGCGCGCAACCCGGGTTCGTCCAGCGCCGGGTCTACCCGCGCCGATATCTCCAGCGTGATCGACGGTTTGTCCGCCAGCGCTTTCGCGATGGTGTCGAGTTTTTCATTCGCCGCGTCGCTGAGCGTGGCCGAACCCGGATCGAATTCCACGTAACCGAGTTCCTCGGGGTTCTTGCCGCCGAACGCATTCGCCAGTAACGAGAACGGCGCGGTCACCGCGCGCTCGACAAGGTGAAGGATTGCCGTCCAGACCAACGCGCCGATCGAGAATTGCGGGTCCGACAGCGAGCCGGAAACGGGGATGTCGACGTCGATCTCGCCTTTCGAATTCTTCAGCAGCGACACCGCGAGCCGCACCGGCAGTTTGGTCGCGGTCGTGTTGTCGACGTGATCGCCGAACGTGAGTTGATCGATGAAAAGATGATTGTTCGCGGTGAGCTTTTCGTCGGCGAGCGTGTAGTGCAGATCGACGTTGAGCTTGCCCTTCGTGATCGGATAACCCGCATATTTTGCCGAATACGGCGAGATATTCGGTAATTCGACATCGTGCGCGCTCGCGGTCAGATCCAGCGACGGTTTCGCGATCAGCGGATTTACGACCCCTTTGATCGATACCGGTCCGTTCGCGGACAGCTTCGCGGCGACATCGACGGGCGCGGGCGTGGTCGAATGCGTGCCGAATGCGCCGATAGTGCCGGTGATCGAAACCAGGTTCGCGGTGAAATTCGGCTTGATGAAATTATCGGTATAGGTCACGCGGCCGTTTTGCAGCACGAGCTGGCCGAAGCGCAGATTCGCCGATGACGACGCGGTTTTCGGAGCGGCGGGCGTTGCAACTGGTGCGGCTGCCGGTGCGGAGGCTGGCGTCGTGGCGGCGACCGTGGTGGCCGCACCCTTGTCCTGTGCGACGATATCGCTGAGGTTGAGCTTGCCTTGCGCGTCGAGCAGCACGCGGCCGTAGAAGTTCGCGAACGTCACCCGCGCGGCCTCGACGTCGGCGCCTCGTTCGTCATAGCGGGCGTTCAGTTTTGTCAGGCCGAGCAGCTTCCAGCCGGCCAGTTGGTCCGAATTCGCCCGGTCGATCAACCGCACATTCGACAAGGACACATCGCCCTTGTAACCGGCCTTCAGCGCGCGCCCCGCGCCTGAGAACGACGCGTCGCCGTTTGCGCTCAGCAGCGCGCTCGAGACCGTCGCGTTCAGGTTGCCGCCGAAGTACGGCTCGAATGCCGATGCGTCGAGTTGGTTGGCGTCAACATGCAGCGCGAGGCTCAGCGGTTTCGCGGTCAGCGTGCCGGCCACGGCCAGCGCGCCTTTGCCGTTCATCGTCAGCTTGCCGTCGATGGCGAGCGGTTTCGTCAGGTCGTCGGTGACTTGCCTGACGCCCAACTGCAACGGTGCGATGTGGAGTTTTACCGGGCGCGGCGTGGATTCGTCGGTGAAGTCGGCGGTGCTGTCGTTGAGCGACACCTGAGCGATTTGATAACGCCACGCCGGACCTGCCTCGTTCGCCTTTTCGACCTTGTGCGTCGCGCTGGCTTCCGGCGCTGTTTCGTGCGGACCGGCGAGCGCGGCGAGATCGATACTGCCGTCCTTCAGGCGTTTTGCATCGATGGAAAGGCCGTTCAGCACGACGCTGTCCAGCGCTGCCGTGCGCGCCGCGACATCGATCTTCTGGATCTTCGCTTGCGCCGACGCCAGTGTGACCGGCGCGGCATTCGCTGCGGTGTTCAACTGCGGCACGAGCTTCAGCGACTTGAGCGTGACATCGCCGGCGCCGACCTGAATGGACGGTTCGGGCTTCGACCAGTCCACTTGCAGCGGCAAATTTGCGGCGAGCGAACCGTCGGTGATACGCGCCGCCACCGCGTTCGCCACGTAGGGTTGCAACGGCGCCAGCGGCAAGTCGCTCAGCGCGAGTTTCGCGTCGGCGTTCTTGCCCGGCAGCGTGAAACTACCTGATGCGTCGAGCCCGCCGCCGTGATCGAAGGCCGTCTTCAGCGTATAGCGCGCCGGGGGTTTGCCGAGCGTGGAGAAGTCGTCGAGCGTCACGTTCAGGTCCGACAGTCCGAGCGTGGCGGGTTGCGCCATCAGGCGGTCATCGAAGACGATATGGCCCTGATCGATCGCCAGATGCTTGATCGCGAGGTCGAGCGGTTGCGCCGCGGTGTCGGCGGGTTTGGCATCGCTGGCGGGCGTGGAAGCGGGCTGGGCGGCGGGCTGGGCGGCCGGCTGAGAAGCGGGTGTTGATGCGCTCAGTTTTTGGAAGTTGAAGGCGCCGGTTTTATCGCGGGAAAGTTTCACGTCCGGCTGCGTCAACCGCACTTCATCCAGTTGATACACATTGCGCAACGGTTCCAGATTTCCCGCATTCACATGCAACGTTTGCGCGGCGAACAACGGCGTGTCCTGCTTGTCCGTCACGGCCAGATCCGCGAGATCCGCCGTGCCTTTGATGCGAATCACGGGGGTGTCGGCGCTGAGCGCAAAGCTCACATCGAGGTTCGTCGACAAGCGTCCGCTCTTGACCGCGACCGGCAGCGCGACCGGTGCGTACGACAGCATTTGCGGCAGGTCGAGGCCATCGAGTTGCAGGGCGATCTCCGACTCGCGCGACTCGGCAAATGGCTTTGTGCGCCCGGTGATGGATAGCGGCGAACCATCGATGCGCGCCTGCAGCGACGGCGTCACGAACAATTCGGTAGTGGATTTGAGATTGGCGATGAATGGAATCCCGATCGACCAGCGATCGATTATGTGGTGCGTTTTAAGCAGGCGGTCATCGAAATCGATGCGGCCATTTTCCACGCGAATATTCGATACGGAGAATCGTGCCGGTTGAGTGGACGGATTAGCCGATGGTTTCGAGAATTTTTCGATGAGATCGGAGAAATTGAAACGTTGCGCGTCGAAACGCACTATGTGAAAGCGTGGGGAATCGATCTTGAGTTCGTTGATAATTGGTGCGAGGCGGAATAGCGACGACCATGAAGGGCGCACGATCAGGCGTTCTATATCGACGAAATCGCCGCTTTTGGTGCCTGCGCTCAGGTTTGCGGGCGCTTCGCCTATATGGACGCGATCGGCTTCGAGGCTGAGCGTGTAGGGATTAAGCGCGATTCGTTCGATGCTGGCTGGGCGATCGAGTTGCGCGGAGAGTTGTTGTTCCGCGATATGTCGAAGGAGGGGTGGGACGGCGAAAAAGCCGAGCAGCCCGATTACGATGACAGCGAGCAGGAGCCCGATCACGATGCGCCGGGTACGTCGGGCTTGCGCAATCGAGTTTGCGCCTTTGATCAGGTTACGCCCGGCGGATGTCAGGGAAGTCTTGTTCAGGCTTGCCATGCGTGCCTCGTAGCGCGGTTGCGCGCGCCGGCACAAGCCACGCGCAGCCTTGGGATACAGGAGGAGTGAGTATACGACGCTGCGCTGGCAAATTGAACCCCAAGGGTTGTTCGTTCGCACTCGGGGTTTTGGAGGGTGGGGTTGATGCTAGGGGGTGGGGTTAGCGGTCAGGGTCGTGCTGGGGTGGTCGGTTCTGGGGTTAGCGGTTCTGGGTCAATGCC
>NZ_JAAVUQ010000024.1 GCF_018449515.1 Caballeronia sp. dw_19
TGCATCGTCATCGACCGGATTGGAACTGTACTCACTCAACACACAACAGCGATTGGCGAGCAGGTAGGAAATACGCACCATCTCCAATACTTTCGCGTCGTAGTGGTGGACGTTCAGAACCAGCCGCGCACGACCGATCAGCGCGTCGCGCTCTTGCCCGTAGACGCCGAATACGGCTTCGACCTTGAGCCCCACTCTCCGCATCTGGTCGATCACCGCTTGTCGTCGCGGCCCCATTGAGCCGAAAAATAGAACGTCGATGTCCGGTTCGGCCGCGCGGACGATGCGGGTGAGTTCGCTGGCATAGCCGATAGGCACAAGCCGTGATACGTGTACGCCTAACTCGGCAAGTCTGGTTACGTTCTGCTCGCTGTAGTCCCAAACAACATGCCGGCGAAAGAGTTCAATAAGCGCAGGCGAAATCCAGGACGAGCCGTGTTGTACCTGTTCGAGGTTGTACAGGATCGCATCGGGGGCGAAAGGCTGGGGGAACGTGGGGAGAAGGTTCGAGCCCAGCACGATATGTTGCCGCCCGGCCAACTGGCTTTCAGCAGTCAAGACGCAGTCGTGGCCCAGCGACCGCAAACCATAATAAAACGTTTCCGCAATTTCGTGGAACGCTGCGGAGTGGATATACCCGGGGGGCGAGATCACCGTAACGGCGAATTTCATACGATCACTCCGGTTTGTGAACGTTGCGTATACCGCACCGAAGGTAATCGCCTCGTGCTAGCCGCAATAGGAAAGCGGCGCGGCTGCCTGGGTATTCTGATATTCATTCTTGCGCTCATGAAGTGCCCTGATCTGCTGCCACCGCTAACGTGTTCTGTCTCATCTCGGTTAAACGGCTTGCCAGCCTGAAACGTTGACCTTTTCGGCGTTGCCTTCGGCGAAGAACCGTGCCGCACTCGCGTAGCCAACGCCGCACAGAACGCTTTTCCTCCGGCGCATCGTTATCGACCTGCTGAAACGCCATACAACATACAAAGTATGACTGAAGAATCGATGTCTGAAAGTATGCTCTGACGATCGCGATCTCGCGCAACTCTCGGGCGGTCATGGCGCACAACAATTTAACCCTTTAGTGCAATCGCCCTCAGGGAGCGCCCACTCATTTCAGGACGAACCATCTTGTTGAAAATTCCCTTAAGCAATTGCTTGAGGGAATTTTCTTTCGTGGACGGCGGAAAACTTTGCCGCGCCTCGAATGTGTCGAGGCACGTCGAAACCCTTTCAATCAACGCGCGATCGGGTTCCCCGATGTCTGAAACACCGACAAATCCGGGTACATCCCACGAATCGTTGACCACTCCGCCACGTTGTAGAACTCGCACGGGTTATCCGTCGATGCAACCGTGAACCGCTTGGCCACTTCAACACAAAAGCGCACGACCTCCGCTATATCGGTTTCATGATTGGCGCTTGAGTCGCTACCGCCCACCACTGACTGCGCGGTCACCGCAACCCCGACAACCGGCGCTTCAGTCGCAATATGCGGTTGCATGATGCTGTTGAAGTGATAAAGCCCGTTGTCGTAAGGCGTGATGTCCTGCTGGCTGATCGGCAGCGTGACAGCCGCCCTGCCCGTCGTGGATTCCATGACCTTGACCAGATCCGGCGACATCCGCAGGATGTAGCCCTGCATGGCCGTCGGTGTGAGCGCGAAGCCGCGCTGCTTGATGATGCTGTTTCCCTTGGACGCATCGATTGAAAGGATCGCGTCCATCGCGCTCGACACCTCGTAGGTATTCATTGTCTCCGACGACACCGGCATGCCCATGAAGGCGACGCCATCGTTGAAGCTCATCGATACATCGGTTGCAATATGCGTGGTGATAATCACGTCGCCGGGAAGGTCGTCGCCCGCGCGTTTCATTTGCGCGAGCTTGAGCGCTGTCGCGATCGCACCGATCGGACCATCCGCGTCCGACACCATGCCGATCCGCACCGGCCTGGCGCCAATAGCGCCGTTACGGCCGATCACGCCCAACGTCCTCGAAGTCCCGCCGATGGATTTGCCATCCGTCCCCGGAATCAGGACCGACACGAAATCCACGGTTTTGGTGATGTCTTCCGGCGGCTCGTCATTGACGGTCGTCACCTTCACAGTGACATTAAACTCGGAAAACGGCGCAAACATCTTGACGATGCTCGCCCCATTGACGGTTGCGCTATCGAGCGCTTCATACGCAACAAGCGTGGTCTGCAATGACATTGCTGGAATGCTCCCTGATGCAAAAAACAACAATAAAATTTCGCTCTGCAGTGCCAAGCGAACATGAAAAGCGAAAATGAAAATTCAAAACGCGTGCCGCAGTCCCAGCATTGCCGTGGTCTGGTTGTTGCGGCCGTTCAGCGGCTTGTCGCTCCCACCCGTGTAACTGGTCGTGCTATTGCCAAAGAGACCTGACCAGTCGCCATGTACCCAGTCGTACGCGAGGGCGACGTACACATCGGTGCGTTTGCTGAAGGCGTAATCGGCTACGCCATAGGTGGTTGCGCGGGTGCCGTTGAACCCATCCGCACGCGTGCGGTCGAGCATCGCGCTGGCGGTGAGCGTAAATGCGGGCGTCGCGAGGTAACTGGCGCCGACGGTAAAGAAATCGTCGCGGCGAGTCGAGGAGAAAACCGAGCCGATCGCAGCGGAATTCAGCGGCGTGGCAGCCGTCGTCATGCTGGTGATCGACGCGGTATCGGTGCCGCCCTTCGAGGAATCGAAACCGGCATCGCGGCGACTGTAGATGTAGTTCGCGAACAGCTTGGCCGGACCCACGGACGCCTTCACGCCCGCGATATAAATACGCGCCGCGCGGACGGCGCTGTCGTGAGTGGTTTGCGCATCGCCGATCAACGTGATCGCGCCGCTCGAATATTTCAGGCCAAGCGAGGTGGAGGACATCGACTGAGTGCTGCCGGGCGTACCGCCAAGCGCGTATTGCGCAATCGCCATGACGGGTCCGAAGCTGCCGGTGTAGCTGACCGACTTGTCGTATCGCTGGCCGGTAAGGAACACCATCCAGGAGTTCGACGGCGCGGCGCCAACGCCGAGCGGATCGACGTAATACAACATCGTGTTCGCCGTCGTATATTGACGCCCCAACGCCAGGTCCCCGTACTGGTTGCCTATCGTCACAAACGCCTGGCGCCCGAACAACTGGCCTTGCTGGTCGAGACGGCCGCTGTTGGCCAGAAAGCCGTTTTCAAGCGTGAAGCCCGCTTTGGCCCCACCGCCCAGATCCTCGCTGCCTCGCAGGCCGAACCGGCTGCCGGAGATGAAACCCTCATTGCCTTGTTGAAGACCGACAACACTGTTCCCTGCGGAATTCGCGTGCGTCTGATAGGTCAGCGCGGCATCGATAATGCCGTACAGCGTGACGCTGGATTGCGCCCACGCGACGCATGGGAGAGTAAGTGCCAATGCTGGCAGCCAGCGATAAGACGTCATGATTCAGCGGGTCTCAGGAAACGTGGGACGAGCGCCGCCTCCGCCTGCACGCGAGCGCGCAGGCGTGATGAGGTGGCGGACGGAACTTAGCGGATTAGCGGATGAATTCGGGCCAATTGTTTATATCGGCGGGACCTGTGATGCGGGACAACGCGAAGGTCTCGTTTTCACGCAAGGTTTCAACGCGGCCATCGCCGAGAAAATGCAATGCGTGACGCTCGCCAAGGACGGTGCCGTGCGTACCGTCCGAATACAACGCGGAGCCTTCGGGCAACGCGAAGACCTGTTCCGGCGCATTGATTGCGAGAAACTCCGCAAGCCGCTCTTCCCGGCTTTCGCCGTTATGGCCAGCGGGTTTCCCGCTGATAAAGTGCGGATTGACCTGGAATGGAACGAGTCCGATCGCGCGCAGCGTCGGCGGCTGGACAACGGGCATGTCGTTAGTGGTACGGATCGTCGGGCACGCTACATTGCTGCCCGCGCTCCATCCCACATAGGGCGTACCGGCCAAAACTTTCGCGCGAATTGCTTCAACAATGCCGGCGTCGTACATTCGCTTGAGCAGCGCGAACGTATTGCCGCCGCCAATGGCTATGACGTCCGCCTGCTCGATGGCCGCAAGCGGATTGTCGCTTCGATGAATCGATTCGAGCGGATACCCAAGGCGATCGAACACCGGTTTGACCAGATCTTCGTAGCTATCGAAACTGAACGTGACGGCAGCGAATGGCACGAACAACACCTTGCGTGGTTCGTGTTTCAACAGCGCGTGAATCTGTTCGCCTGCGTGTTCAAGATAACCGAGCTGATCCTTGCGCGAACTGCTCATCAAAAGAATGCGTTGTGTCATGGCATAACCCTCTTGGTAGTCGAATAAGGCTGGAGTCAGACCACCGTCGTGCGAATGATGCGCGCGACGCGATCGATCTCTTCGTGAGTATTGAAATAATGCAGGGACACGCGCGCCATCGTGCTCACGCCGTATCGCGCGAGAATGGCATCCGCCATGAAACTGCCCGCCTCGATAATGCACTGTTGCGCCTCAAGCACCGAGACGAGCATGGCAGGATCGACGCCGCGCAGATTGAACGGCACGATACCGATACGCTGCGTGATGTCTCGTGGCCCATACAACTCGAACCCGGGCAGCGAAGAAAATTGCTCGACCGCGTACCGGGTTAGCTCGCGTACCCGTTCGGCAATCGCGTCGATTCCGATCTCTTCTGCATAACTAATCGCTGCGCCGAGAGCAAGAATGGCCGGAACAATAGGGCAACCTGCCTCGAAGCGGCGCGCGCCAGGAACGAACGACAGCGCGCCGGTAGCGCGATCGAACACACCGTTCCACCAACCGGCAAGCACGGGTTCGAGTGAATCGATATGCGTTTCGCGCACATACAAAAAGCCCGACCCTTCGGTCGCCCGCAGCGCCTTGCGGCCACATCCAGCCAGAAAATCGCAGTCGAGTTCCGCCACGTCCACCCGCAACATGCCGACACTCTGCGCCGCATTAACCAGGGACAAGACCCCGCGCTCGCGCGCCACCTTGCAGATCCGCGCGGCGGGCTGAACTGCGCCGGTTGAATTGGGCACGTGCGAAAACGTCGCGAGCCGCGTACGCGCGGTGATGGCGGCGGCGAACGCGTCGGGAGAAAGAACACCGGCTGAGTCCGCCGCGATCATTTTCACGACGACCTTATGGGTCTGCTCAAGCCTGCGCCACGGCAACAAATTGCTGAGCATTTCCGTATCGGCGACGAGGATTTCATCGCCGGGCTTCCAGTCGATACCGCGCGCAACCAGCGAGATCGCTTCCGTGCCGTTCTTCGTAAACGCAATCTCGTGCGTGTGGGCGCCGAGGAAGGCGGCGAGCTGTGCACGCACGCCTTCAACACGCGCGTACGTCTCCTTGCGGAACGACGGCAAATAGATGCCGATATGGCCGGTATCGAGAAGATAGCGCCGCGCTTCCTCCAATACGACATCAGGCGGAATCGACGCGGCGGCCGTGTCCATATAGACAGTTGTCGCGGTCAGCGGGGTGGCTGCGCGGATGGCTTGCATATCCATGGTTACGTCTCTAATCGGGTAAGCGGGTAATTGGGTAGGCGGCAAAAGTCAGTCACTTATGCAGACGCGTGATCGAGTGGGTGAAGCTGAACAGCGCGTCGCCGGCGATCACGCCGCCCGCGAAGGCGCTCATTTCGGCGGTGTGGCGATCCCCGCGCAACTTTGTCACGACAAAGCGGATAGCCAGTCCCGCAAGCACGGCCCACCCAGCGAGTGGCGACGCGATCAGCATGCCGGTTGAAAGCAGGATGCCGAGCTGGCGTTTCGACCCGCCGAACCATTGAAGCAGCGCGCCGGGAATGGCCCAGATCGCGAGGTTGCGGGTAATTTCCATCGATGACCCCGCCTTGATCGATGCGGCATAAACGCGGTCCACCGGCGGCAACATGCCGCGCGAGAAGAAGTGATCGTGGAAAATAATGACGACGATCGCCGCGACCACGAAACCGGCCATCCCCGCGAACAGTTGCTGTCGACGACCGGCCAGTTCGGCCTCCATGTCGCGGCCCTCGCCTCGCAGCAGATAACCGGTCTTCAGGTCGTAACCCATGTCCGCGAAGGCGGGCCCGGTGGCGGCTGAGAAACCCGCGAGCACCGCCAGCGCGGACGGCGGGAACCCGATCACGATACCGATCGTCAAGGTGATGAGCGCGACAGCAAACGCCGGGAACCAGCCTGAGTGCATGGCCGCGATACCGACGATCAACTCGTGGGCGTAGGCCGCGAACGCGGCATAGAGGACAAAACCGATCAGCATAGCCGGCGACAGTTCGGTGATATGGCCGGCCAGCACCGAGATCAGCAGCGCGACGAGCATGTAGGCGACGAAGCCGCCCGATAACACCCGCCTGGCCCGAGCGCTTGTCATCTCGAGATTGCGGGGATCGGTGGCGACGCTGGCTCGTGAGCGATGGATCTCGCGAGCAACCTGGAACAGCGCAACGATTCCGGCGCCGATCATCAACCCATGCGGGATATAAGCGGCGGCAATATCGACGTGCAATACCGGAATCGAATAACCGCGGACCAGCAAGCCGATGCCAAACATGGTCAACGCCGCCAGGTTGCCGAGAAAGGCCGCGCCGAACGCCGACATCGGCACGCCCATCAGCGCCCCGGCAATGCCCGCCGCCACGCCCAACCCGAGAAATGCCGCTTTACGGCCACCGCGATCACCTGCCCAAATGGCCTCCGCCGTGGCGACACCCGCCGGCCACGAGCCGGTAGCCGGGAATATCCGGCTACCGAAAAGGTTGTAGAGCATCGCGCCGTCGACCAGCATCGCGGCGATGGCGCCAATCAACATCGGCGTGACGAGCTCGGGCATGCCCATCGCGAAGGGCACGCCGAGCGGGATCATGAGCGAGTTGGCCGCCCCGAATGTTGCCGATGAAATCGCCGTCTGCATGAGATTCTGGCGCTCGAGAACGCGAAAACGCCGCGTCACGGCCAACGGAATCCGCGAGAACACGATCGCCATCAGCGCACCGATGATCGACGTATTGGCGGAGATGCCGAGCGTCACGATCAATTGCATGCCAATGATCGCGCCGAGCACCGACAGGCAAATGGATACCAGCAGGAGTACGGGCTCGAAAAAGGAGACACGCGGACGAGGGGTGGCTTCCTGAGCCAGAAGTACTGCCTGGGCGTCAGGCGCGTCGATCGATACTTTCATGAGGTCGGGTCTCTGCCGGCTTTGCGAGGCGCGGCTAGTTTTTGTGAGTGGACGGCGCTCGTGGCGTTCAGCGGAGGAGGCCGACAACGGGTTCGATCGTTTCGCGGGTTTTCTTCAATGCGTCGATGAGCCGTGGCACCGCTTCACCATCCAGTCGCTGGACCGGCCCTGCAATCGATAACGATCCGATCACGCGACGGCGATCACGCGACCACAGCGGAACGGCCAGGCCGGCAACCGTGGCGGCCGCTTCCTCGCGGGTGTGGCTCCAGCCGTCGGCGCGGATTTGATCGAGACGGGCATCGATCGCCGCACCGTCGGCGAGATGGGCTTCCTCGTAGACTCCCGCGCGGAATTCGTCTGGCTGGAATGCAAGGATGGCCTTTGCATGGGCGCCGGCGATGAGCCGGAAGCGCTGCCCCACTTCGATCGAAAAGCGCAATTGCTGCTGGCTCTGGGCTATATCCGTACACACGCCCTGCATGCCGTCGAGCAACGACAAAAAGACGGTTTCGCCGCTGTCATGCGCAAGGGCATCCAGAGCGGGCTGTACGATCTCCGATGGCGCGAACGTCCGGTGCGCGATCTGGCCGAGTTCAAAAAGCCGCAGGCCGAGCGAATAACGCCCGGCGCTGTCCTGAGTCAGAAAACCATTAGCCGCGAACGTCGCCAGCACGCGATGAACGATCGAGTGGTGAACGTTGGTTTCTTTCGCCAGTTCGCGCACGCCCCATGTCGGTTCTTCGAGCGTGAATCGAGTCAGCAGCGCCAACGCGCTATCCAGTGTCTTTAGCATGTCGTGTCTTTTGTTTGTGTCTCTATATGAGAGACAGTGTCTCTGCCTGAAAACCAGAATAAACGGAGGCCGGCCGTGTCAACGAAGGGTAAATACCCATTAGCCGTGCGGGAGCCGAATATAATCAGGAATACAAATTAAATAGAACGGGGACACGAACGGAAAATACTGGCGGCAGAATGCGCCGAACGCGAGATCGAAACGCATAAAAAAGCCCTCAGGCAACTACCTGAAGGCCTTTATTGCGCGTACCTACGTGTGCGGGCTGCCCTGCCCAAATCCCCGAACCACTCCCTTTGCGGCGATCGCAGTTATACAAGGAAAGTTCGACGATCCCGTCCGGTTGTCGCCCGAAGTGGGCATGACTACTTGGCCCAACTCGAACCCGACGCCCTTAACGCCAGTCCGGGTTCAAGTGCCGACATTTAAACTCTGACGCAACGACGCGTCCAGCGCTCGCGCCGTCTTACGGTCGCCCTCGCTTGCCAGCGCGGCGCGGAAGACAGTTTTGCGATTGTGTCCGGCGGCGGCGGGTGAATCCCACAGCAGTTCCATTTTGGCACGCGCATCCCGGCCGAACAAACCGCGCTTCTTCGGCACGACAGCGGTTACGGTGGCAGCGCTTTCCAAGCCAGCGGACCCATCATCGGGAGCCGTGGCTCCACCCATTCCTTCAGGCCATTTCACCGATAACTCCCGCGCATCGTACTGACCGAGTTTGCGGCTTTCGGCCCAGACGACGGCCGTGCGTGTGGTGGTATCGATGGAAATGGCATAACGCCCGATAGCAAACCGGCGCGCGGCAATATTCGTGCGCCACAGCGCACGCGGCCGGCAAATCCACAGCACCACGCCATAAAGCGCGGGCGCAACGAGCAGCCAACCATTGGTTTCGCCCAGTGCGTGCACGGCGTTTTTCCAGCCGGCGGTCCACGTAAAGAACCCGACCGACCAGACCGCAAACAGGAAACTCAGCAACGCAAGCAGCCGCAAGGCTTGCCGCAACCACTGCGGCAACGGATGCAACGGCCGTTCCGCACGCGCCCGGGCGCCGGGAAGAAAAAGCAGCAGGAACAAGAGCACAAGCGTGACGCAGGCCCACGGCGACGAAGTCATCGCGCGCATTGAAGAGAGGTAGCCCATCTGTGACATCGAGAGCAACCAGCGCGCGGCCAGCACGAGTCCGATCGCCCGCAGCGCGAACACGGTGCCAGCACCGGGTGCCGGGCTCGCGCTACTCTGCTTCGTTCTCGCCAAAACTTCGCTCCTGTTCACGACTGTCCTTATTAGCCCGGTAAGCGCGGTAAGTTCCTCCCATCGCGCGATGC
Organism: Caballeronia sp. dw_19; assembly: GCF_018449515.1. Classification (GTDB taxonomy): domain Bacteria; phylum Pseudomonadota; class Gammaproteobacteria; order Burkholderiales; family Burkholderiaceae; genus Caballeronia. Next base: position 9,318 of record NZ_JAAVUQ010000024.1, read on the forward strand.
GATTTTCAAGAGACTCCACACCCATCCACACGTTCACGCCGATGCTGCACTGCATTTCACGAAGCCCGCACATTATAGGGAGAATGTCGAAAACGGCATCGGCCCGGCATGCTCAACCCGACGATAACCCGTGAAGCTTGCCCCCGCAGTGTGTCAAAACAACAACGCCTCGCGCGCCTGACGGCGCACGAGGCGTTGTTTTCGCTCACTCGGCCAACCAACGATCATGCAGCGTCCGCAAGATCACTATCGACCGTAAAAATCAGCCCGCGTTGACTTCGCGCAGAATGGTACGGCGCTTGGTACGCAGCAGTTCTTCATACGTATGAACATAGCGCGCAGCCATGACTTTCGACGAAAACCGCGTTTCGAACGCCTGACGCACCTTGGCGCGCGGCAGCGTGTCGAGGCGCTTCACTGCGGCGATCGCGCTCAGTTCGTCTTCCACGACAAAACCCGACACGCCGTTTTCGATCACTTCCGGCACCGAACCGCGATTAAACGCGATCACCGGCGTACCGCAAGCCATGGCTTCGATCATCACCAGGCCGAACGGCTCCGGCCAGTCGATCGGGAACAGCAGCGCGTGCGCGTTGCCAAGGAATTCGGTCTTCTGCGACTCACTGATTTCACCGATGTATTCAACGTGCGGCAGCGCGAACAACGGCTTGATCTGCTCTTCGTAATATGCGCGATCGGCGTTATCGATTTTTGCAGCGATCTTGATCTTCATGCCCGCTGCACCGGCAATACGGATTGCCCGGTCGACACGCTTTTCCGGCGAAATACGGCCGAGGAACGCGAGGTAGCCCGGTTCGACGTTCGGGATCGGCGTAAGCAGGTTTTCCGGCAGGCCGTGATAAACGGTCGCGAGCCAGTTGGCTTGCGGCAACGGCTGACGCTGGTTGTCGGAGATCGACACGACCGGCGCTTCGTTGAACGTGCTGAAGATCGGCTGCAGTTCCGGCAGGTCGAGACGGCCGTGCATGGTCGTCAGGAACGGCACCGGCTGGCGCGAGAACAGCGAGAACGGGTAGTAGTCGATGTGAAAATGCAGCACGTCGAATTCATCAGCGCGGCGGCGGACTTCTTCCAGCAACAGCATGTGGGGCGCCATCGTGTCGCGGATGGTCGGGTCGAGGCGCAAGGCCTGCGGCCAGAAGGCTTCGAGCTTCGCCGACGTTTGCGAATCACCGCTCGCGAACAAAGTGACGTCATGACCGGCCTCAACCAGCGCTTCGGTCAGATAGGACACCACGCGCTCCGTGCCGCCGTAGAACTTGGGGGGGACGGCTTCGTGAAGAGGCGCGATTTGAGCGATTCGCATGTCGGAAACTCCTAATAATGTCAGGCAAAATTGATGCGCTTGGCATCGGTCGTTAAATCAAGCGAATCGCCCTACCCGGATTCGGCACGGTGCTGGTGTCTCCAGCGTAATGGCCGATAGCACGAGAAAAAATCGCGATGCTTCGCTGTTTGCTTGGGTGTTGCTGCTGCTATGGGTGTAGGGCGTCTGTTCAGAGCGTGATCGGAAACAGCAAGATCGATTCCATCTCGAAATGCAACGCACCCAGCCATAAACGCACAACCTGCGGAGCCGTTGACCGGAACCTACAATAACCTGTCAAAACGCCTAAGGGGAAACCCGGAGCCAAGTATCGCGGTTTTTGCAAGGTTTCCAATCTTACATTTCAACTTATTTAGGTTGTTACACCGTCGATACACTTTGCAAGCCCTTGTTTATCAAGGCTGTTCTACGCTGATCGACATGGACCGAACCGGTCGCAGCCACGCTCCAGAAGCCCCACGCGCTGCGACATCCTCCAAATCCGGCCACGGCATGATGTATCGGCCAGTGCAGGATTTGCCCATTAGCGCCGCCACGCGGGTAGCGGGACCGCGACGTGCTTTCACCCTGCCAAGGGCAGGGCGACCAGTTGACGCCAGTTCACGTCGAGGTACCGCGAACACAGCACCGGGCGGACCGTCGGAGGTGCGAGACACGTCCCCAGCGAGCATTGATTGCCCGGTTCAGACGACGCACTTTTGCTGAAAATCAGCCCTGGCTGATGAATATGCACCACGGAAAGCATTATGCGAGACGATTTGGCTCGCTACACTCGCTACAATTCAGCAATCGGTGCCGCACGCCATTGGCACGCCATTGCCTCGCTGGCCGGACACGCCGCGTTTGCGGCAACGGCGAAGCATCGCGCTCAACCGCTCTACTCGATCGAAAACGACCATTGGACCAACTCACCGTCTCTCAGCGTAACGTGCACAACGCGAAGCTAGCGAGCTATGCAAATCGCCCGCTGGCCTTCCTGTTCCGTTACATCCGCCGGCATCCTGTCGCGCACGCCATCGTGCTTTCCAGCGTGCTGGCCGCGGTCGGCTGCGCGCTCGCCTCGCAGTATGCAATCAAGCATCTGATCGACGTGCTTGGCCAAGGCCGCGGCCATCCCGGTCCGCTCTGGTCCGCCTTCATGATCCTGGTCGGCCTGATCGCCGCCGACAACATGCTGTGGCGAGTCGGCGGCTGGGTGGGCGCGCATGCGTTCGTCGTGGTGACGGGCGACCTGCGGCGCGACCTGTTCTCCTACCTCAGCGGCCATTCGCCCACGTACTTCTCCGAGAAACAGCCTGGCATGCTGGCGAGCCGGATCACGGCGACATCGAATGCGATCTATACCGCCGAGAACACCATGGCGTGGAACGTGTTGCCGCCGTGCATCGCCGTGGTCGGCGCAATCGTGATGATCGTCGCGGTCAATCCGCTGATGGCCGGCTGTCTGATGCTCGCGTCGGCCATTCTTGCGCTGGTGCTGTACCGGCTCGCCGGGCGTGGTTCCGCGCGGCATCACACGTTTGCCACGAAAGCTGCATCGGTTGACGGCGAGCTGGTCGACGTGATCGGCAACATGGCGCTCGTGCGTGCATTCGGTATGACGTTTCGCGAGCAAAAGCGCTTCGGCTCGACGGTCAAGGCCGAAATGGTCGCGCGCCAGCAAAGCTTGCTGTATCTCGAGAAGCTGCGGCTGTTCCATGCGGTCGTGACCGCGATCCTTTCGGCTGGGTTACTCGGCTGGGCGTTGTGGCTGTGGTCGAAGGGGCGGGCAACATCCGGCGATATCGTGCTGGTCAGCTCACTCGGCTTCACCATTCTCCACGGCACCCGCGATCTGGCTGTTGCCCTCGTGGATGTGACGCAGCACGTCGCGCGGCTGGCGGAAGCCGTGCAGACGCTGCTGGAGCCGCACGGCATGCCCGATCGGTCCGACGCAACGGAACTCGTACCGCAAGGCGGGCGGGTGGACTTCGAGGAAGTCACGTTCGCTTATCCGCGCCGCCGGCCGATTCTCGATAAATTCAACCTGCACATCGAGCCGGGTCAGCGTGTTGGGCTGATCGGCAAGTCGGGCGCCGGGAAATCCACGGTGCTCGCGCTGTTACAACGCTTCTACGAACCGCAGGGCGGCGCCATCAAGGTCGACGGGCAGGATATCTCGCTGATCACGCAGGACAGCCTGCGGATGTCGATTGCGCTCGTTCCCCAGGACATTTCGCTGTTCCACCGGACCGTGTACGAGAACATTGCGTATGGCCGCCCGGACGCATCGCGCGAAGAAGTGCTCGCGGCCGCCCGCGAGGCGCGCTGCTCGGACTTCATCGACGCAATGCCGGAAGGGTTCGACACAATCGTGGGCGACCGCGGCGTTAAGTTGTCGGGCGGACAGCGTCAGCGCATTGCCATCGCGCGCGCGATCCTCAAAAACGCGCCAATCCTGCTACTCGACGAAGCCACGTCAGCGCTGGATAGTTCGTCGGAAGAAGCGATCCAGCAGGCGCTCGACCGGCTGATGGTCGGCCGTACCGTGATTGCGATTGCGCACCGGTTGTCGACGCTGCAAGGCTTCGACCGGATTATCGTGATGAGCGCCGGCAAGGTGATCGACGACGGTTCGCCGGATCAGTTGCGCAACCGGCCGGGGTTGTATCGGGAACTGCTGTCCAAGCAGCATGGCAAGTTGCCACCGGCGACCATGCCCTCGCAACAACTTGCGGCAAAGGCTGAATCGACCTGATTTTTCTTCCGCCACAAGACCAGCAATAAAAAAGCCGCTTCGGATTCATCAGACCGAAGCGGCTTTTTTACGCCTGCAAATTTACGCCTGCAGATCGCGCATGAAGTTGTCTCGCCAGACGGAAACGTTGTTCTCGCGAAGCTGGGCGAACATGTCCGTATACCGGGCCTGCCGCTCTTTCAATGGCATCGCGAGAGCCGTGGCCAGGGCGTCCGCCATGCCGGCGATATCGAGCGGATTCACGATCAGCGCGCCGTTCAATTCCTGCGCCGCGCCCGCGAATTGCGACAGGACCAGCACGCCGGGATCGTCGGGATCTTGCGCCGCCACGTATTCCTTGGCGACGAGGTTCATACCGTCGCGCAACGGCGTGACGAACCCCACATGCGACGCGCGAAACAGCGCGGCAAGCACAGACCGCTCATATTGCCGATGGATATAGCGGATCGGCGTCCAGTCGAGTTCCGCGTAGCGCCCGTTGATGCGTCCCGACTCCGCTTCAAGCTGCAGCCGGATGTCGCGATACGTGTCCATATCGGCGCGTGTAGGCGGCGCGATCTGCACGAACGACACGTTGTTACGCTGCCCCGGCTGATGTTCCAGCAGCTTTTCGAACGCACGAAAACGCTCGACCAAGCCCTTCGAATAATCGAGCCGGTCGACGCTCATGATCAGCTTGCGCTCACGCAGCGTCGTCTTGACGGTCTGCACTTCGCGCCCGCTTTCGCCGTCTTTGGCGAGCGAAGCGATTTCATCGGGATAAACGCCGATCGGATACGCCGCCGCCCGCAAGGTCTTGCCGAAGGCGCTCACGGCATTCGGCTCGCCGGCGATGCGTACAACCGAGCCGTTCGCCTCCGTCTCGATGTAATCGCAAAACGCGCGCAAATCAGGCGCTGTCTGGAAACCGAGCAGATCATAGGAACACAGCGCCTCGACCAGCACGCGATGGCGCGGCACGCTGAGCAGAACCTGCGTCGCTGGAAAAGGAATGTGCAAGAAAAAGCCGATGCGATTCGTCACGCCCTCATCGCGCAACGCCTGCGCGAACGGGATCAGGTGATAGTCGTGGACCCAGATGACGTCGTCGGCTTTCAGCAGCGGCGCGAGTTGCTTCGCGAGCCAGCGGTTGACGCGGCAATAGCCATCGAATTCATCGCGATCAAACTGGATCAGATCCGGCCGATAGTGAAACGCCGGCCACAACGTAGCGTTCGAAAAGCCGCGGTAATACTGGTCATAGTCACGTTGCGCCAGGCCGATGGTCGCGAACGTCACCCGCCCGCGCTCCTCCAGCGTGATGCCCTCCGGTGGCTCCGCGACCACGTCGCCACTCCAGCCGAACCACATGCCGCCGGTTTCCTTGAGCGCGTCGTACACACCGACCGCCAGACCGCCCGCCGCCGGACCGCCCTCGGAGATCGGCGCGACCCGGTTCGAAACAATGATCAGCCTGCTCACGAACGCGTCCCTTTAGAACCTTCAATATCTTCAATTCCGGCAATGCGCTGCAGCCAGTCGAGCAGCGCGCCGACCGATTCCACGCGCGAATGCGCAAGCGTGTCGCCCGCGCCGACCTTGATCGACAGCCCGTTGCGCTCATTCACTACCGCGAAGCCTTTTTCGTCCGTCAGGTCGTCGCCGATAAACACCGGCCGGCGCCCCGCGAACGGCGGCTCATTCAGGAAAGCCACCACCGCGCGGCCTTTATCGACGTCCTTCGGCTTGATTTCATAGACCATCTTGCCGGGCTGCAGCACGTACGCATCGGCGTACTGGGCAACCAGCTTCTCGGTCGCCTCGCGCGCCGCCACGCCGCGCTCGGGCGCATTGCGGTAATGCAGCGCGAGCGCGGCGCCCTTGATCTCCAGCAGCATGCCGGGGTTGGCCGTCACCACGCCTTCAAGCACGTGTTCCATGCGCAGCAGGCGCTCGTCGTTGAAACCGACACGATGGACATCCGCATTCGAATCGCGCCGCTCGGCGCCGTGCAAGCCCGCGACGGGCAGATCGGGCATTGAAAGAAACGAGTCGATGCTGTCAATCCCTCGTCCCGACACGATCGCCACCGCGCCGTTGGTCGCGCGACGCAATGCACTGAGGATGGCGGGTACGACCGGCTGCACGCTCACGCCGTCCGGCGTGGGCGCGAGTTCAACGAGCGTGCCGTCGAAATCGAAGAAAAAAGCGGTCGTGGCGAGCGGAAATTGGTCTGGGAGGTTTTGCATCTATATCTGCCTTTCAGCCGGAGAAGGACCGGAAAAGTGTGCGCATGTTACCGCGCTTTGTAACCCCGTCTGGGAAAGCGGCGTTGGACACTCATGCGGCAAGCCAACACCCTGTGCCACATATCAAGCCGCTTTCAACCCTGCTTCGATTAACTTTCATCCTTATCTGGCGGTCCTGCGGCATAACGCCTCGGCCACGCGCCGGCGCGGCTGCACGCCCGGCGTAAGCTTCTATTCTGAGATAGAGTCGGCACCCGGATGGCTTCACGGACGGTTTTTTGATGATCCGTCCGCGTTGCTGCCTTGATGCACCCTACCCTCATCCGAGTTGCAAATGTCTTCCTGGTTCAGTTTTCAACCCAAGGGCTGGTTCGCCGCCGTACTCGCCCCGCTATTCGCCGCCCTGATCCTGAGCGCCGGCCTCGCTGCGTGCTCGCGTCCTGATACAACACCCTGGAAGCTGACCGATGTCAGCGGCCATCTGCCCGACCTGGACTTCAAGCTCACCGACGATACCGGCAAACCCGTCACCGGTCAGTCATTCCTGGGCCAGACAACGCTGGTGTACTTCGGCTACACCCACTGCCCGGACGTGTGTCCGGAGACCATGGCACGGCTGATGCAAGTCATGCAGCAACTTGGCCCCGATGCCAAGAACACGCGCATTGTGTTTATCACCGTCGATCCCGCTCGCGATACCGCGGCTGCGCTGCATGACTACGTGCGCGCGTTCGACGCCCAGCACGCGGTTGGACTGACCGGCACGGACGGGGCGATCGAAAGCATTGCCAAGCGGTATCGGGTGGCTTACCAGATGGAGAAACGCGATCCATCCGGCGCGTACGACGTCACGCATAGTTCGGCCGTCTATATCTTCGATACCCACGGCCACGCGCGCCTGCTCGCCACCGAGAGCGATTCCATCGACACGATCACGCACGATTTGCGCCGCGTGATCGACTCGACCGCTTCCTGAATTCACTACCAAGCTTGGGCGCTACGGTCAACATGTCCTCGATTCTTTACTGGCTCGATCCGTGGGAGCCTTCGCCCACCGTCGTGATCGCCGTGCTGACCGCGGCCGTGTTGTTCGCTCGCGGCGCGAAAAAAGCACACGTGTCGCTCGCGCGGCACGTGTCGTTCTGGTTCGGCCTGACTGCGCTCTACGTCGCGCTGCATACGCGGCTCGACTACTTCTTCGAGCATGAATTCTTCATGCATCGGCTGCAACATCTGGTGCTGCATCATCTCGGGCCGTTTTTCATCGCGCTCTCGTATCCTGGCGCGGCGCTGCGGGCCGGCATTCCGTTCACCTGGCGGCAGCGCTGGCTCAGGCCTGCGCTCAATACGGCCCCGGCGCGCATCCTGTTCAAGGTGATTTTCAATCCGGTCGTCGCGGTGGTGCTGTTTGTCGGGCTGATCTACTTCTGGCTGCTTTCGCCGATCCACTTCAAGGCGATGCTCGACTGGCGCCTATACCGCGTCATGAACTGGAGCATGGTGATCGACGGCCTGCTGTTCTGGTGGCTCGTGCTCGATTCGCGCCCGGCTCCCCCCGCGCGGCTCGCGCCCGGGCGCCGCATCCTGATCGTGATAGCCGCCATTCCGCCGCAGATCATGCTCGGCGCATACATTTTCTTCACGCCGCACGAGCTTTATCCCATCTACTCCATCTGCGGGCGCGCATTCACGTGGATCAGCCCGATGCGCGATCAGCAGATCGGCGGCTTGCTGCTGTGGATTCCCGGTTCGATGATGAGCGTGATCGGCGCGTTGATCGCAATGCGCCACTGGCTCCGGTTGTCGACTCGGCAACGGCTGGTCCAGCAGCGTGCGCAAGCGGAACCGGTGACGGTTTAGCCGCACGGTCCTTCTATAAGCGGCGCATCCAGATGTGCGGAATGTCGTCTTCCACGTGGACATCGGAGATTGGCTCGAAACCAAAGCCCGCATAAAAGCGCTGTAATCGCGCTTGTGCGTGGAGGCGTATCGGCTGGCCGGGCCATTGTTCGCGGATGAAACCCAGCGTGCGTTCGAGCATCGCCTGGCCTAATCCGATACCGCGAAAGCCCGCTGTGGTCAGCACGCGGCCGATACGGATATCGGTGTCTTCTGTTTCTTTCGTGCCGTCGGCCAGGTTCGGCAGCAGGACTCGCAAATAACCGGCGAGCGCAGGCCGACCATCCGCCGAACGCCGATACACGAGCAGATGCCAGGCATCGGCATCCTGTCCATCGACGTCCCCGTACACACACTGCTGCTCCACCACGAACACTTCGCTGCGCGCGGCGAGCATGGTGTAGACGTCGAGTGCGCTAAGGTCGTCGAATGGTTTCCAGCGCCAGTGGAATTCGGAAAATGGCTCGGTCATGGGATCTTTTTCGGTGGGATGCTTCTACGCCGCACGTCGTGGGAATCGTGCGAAATGACAACGCGGCAGGTCTGAACCTGCAATTATGCCGCGCGAGGCGAGCAGCGCGTGCGCTCACTGGCCGCGGCTACTGGAAGAGCGGTGGTATCCGCTCGCCCAATTATCCGAGCCTTATTAAGTTAAACGAATCTTAATGATCTGGTAACAAGGTGTAACTGTTGTGGGGCTGACTGTAACGCGGAGGGAGTAACGTTTAATTAGACTAGTCGTCACCCAGTCGGGCGCTTCATTTCCCGTCGCATTTCTGGAGTGATGCGCTCTATGATTTCGGTAGATCAGGTAAGGCCATCGCAATCCGTTGCAAGCGAGATGTCGATAGTGCACGAATATGCTTGGCCCAAGCCGGCGCAACGCCTGTCCAGCACGTTTTTCAAACTTGTTTATCGTTGGTCCCACTCCAGTGCGTTTCGGCATAACGAACGCTTGTGGCACGGCGTGTCCATTGAGCGGGATTCGCGCGGGTTTCTGAAACGGATGTCGATTGAAGGCCATGAATTGCTGGTCGAGAATCCGGACGACCTGCTTGCATCCCAGACGGGTGATTGCCATCTGATTGCCACGGGCCCCTCGGTCAATGACATTGATTACGGTGCGCTTGATCTCCATAACGTCATGGGAGTAAACGGCGCAATCGCTTTACAAGATAAACATCCGGTTCGGTTTGAATATTATTGCATCGTGGATGCCGGGTTTGTACGAAAGCGCCCTGATCTGGTCGCACGCGTGGTTCAGCAAAAGCTGACGTTATTCGCGACCCCATTAGTTTTATGGTACATCGCGCAATACTTCCCGTTATCGCAGTTCCGTTGCCGGGTATTTCTGATTGAAGATATCCAATACCCCGCTTGCCAGCGCGCATTGCTCAAACACGAACTCCTTTCTACGCATGCAAGCACGGATCTCACGCTGTTTGACGAAGACGCCGCCTTGGGTTTCAGCTTCAATATCAGGCGGGGCATATTCGATGGCCGTACCGTGGCCTACACGGGTTTGCAAGTGCTCACCTCCCTCGGGTTCAAAACAATCTTTATGCATGGGCTCGATTTGCTGAACGCGACGCAAACACCGCGCTTCTACGAAACCAAAGAGAATATGCAGCCGAGCGCGCTGGACGGAGATTTTAATTCCTTCATAGAACCGTCGTTTCGCCATGCTGCCCCGCTGTTAACCCGTCGCGGCATACGCGTGGTGAACCTCTCGGCGCAAAGTGCGCTTGGGAGCGACATTATCGAAAAGGACGACTGGCACTCGCTGGCTCATGCATCCCTTGAACAGGAATAGTCCGCGGCTGAAGCGGTATGCGCGTACCTGGCGCGGTATCGCGCAATGAAGGTCGTTCATATTTCCAATACGCCGGTGGCGGGTAGTCCCGGTAACATTGTTTCAGCACTCAATCGGCTCACCGATGTCCAGGCGCGGCATATCGTCTTCAATAGCAGTGCGTATCGCAGCCGAACTTTCGCTGTCGATATCGACTGGAAGACTCAGCAGCAGCAGGCGCTCGACGTCATAGTGGACGCGGACGTCATTCACGTCCATCAGTTCTTCTCGCTCGATGAGACTTTCGGTCCGAATTTCCATCAGCGATTCGGCGATAAAAAAATCATCAAGCAATACCATTCGGCCCCGGATCTCTGGGCCAAGGGCGACGCCGGAGTGGTCCAGCGGATTGTGTACGAGGACGTGCCGCAACTCGTTATTGCGCAGGGTCCCGAGCGCTATTACCCGTTCGCCAGGGTGGTTCCCAATGTGATCCCGTTGAACGATCCTCGCTACTTGCCCGGTCCGGAGAGCAATACCGATGCGCACGGCATACCGCTCGTCACGTTTTCGCCGAGCGGCCGGTCATCTGCGTGGAAAACGCGCTGGGAAACCAAGGGCGTTCCGCAAACCCTCAAGCTGCTGCGCAAACTGGAGCGCAAGGGCTTATGCACGCTTCAATTGATTGTCGATACGCCGCATGACGCGTGTTTGCGGGCCAAGCAACAAGCGGCGATTGCCATCGACGAATGCGTGACCGGGAATTATCACTTGAGCGGGCTGGAGGCGTTGTCGCAAGGGAAACCCACTTTGGGTCATCTCGACAATCGCGTTCAGTCACAGTTGAGGGCCATGACGGGCGCCCTTGAACTGCCCTGGATCGATGTACGGCTGGAGGAGGCCGAAGGTCCGCTTCGTGAACTGCTTTGGGATCGGGCGCTACGCACGGAGCTGGGTGCGGCCTCGCGGCAGTGGATGGAGACCTACTATCAGGAAGCGGCGATGGTTGAGCATTATCGACGCGCGTATCTTGATCTCTTTGAGGCGCCGTATCGATTCCAAGTTCGGCGCTTCGTCGGGCATAGTGAGCCCTGGCTTGCCGTGGCATTGCCAAATCACCGCTGGGCCGCGCGCAAGCGAGCCAACAGCCCGTGGAGAACACTCGTTGAGACGGTACGCGGACGCTGAGGCACGGACTGAGCCGGAGTGGTTTCTCGATACGCCGCACACAAAGAAAAAGCCCTGAATAATCAGGGCTTTTTCTTTGAATCTCTGGAGGCGCGAGCCGGAGTCGAACCGGCCTAAACGGCTTTGCAGGCCGTCACCATTCCTCTTAATTCAATTACTTACCGAGATTAACCACTCATATTAACCACTCCACATACGTGGCCAACGCCGCTCGTTGCCTTCGAAAGACCGTAGACCCGAAGCAGCCAAATGCGTTTAGCGAAAGCGAACATCCCGGAACTTGTCTAGCCACGCGATTGCTGTCAGTGAAGCAAAAGGCGGGGATCCGCAAAGACTTCGCTGCGTAGTCCCGAACCCTAGTTCCATCTGTGCGCGTATTCAAAGCACGCCGACCGGCGATCGATGCGTATCTCGCGAACGCTATTGACGATGGGGTAGACGTACAACGAACACGGTTTCCGTCTCGTCGGAGCGCGCTTCGATGCCGCCCCCATGGGCCTTGGCAATCTCTCGCGCGATATACAGCCCCAGCCCCAGACTGCTGTCGTTATTTCTGTCCTGATAGTTCGGGCCACGTTGCAGCGGATCAAAGATCCGGTCGAGGGTTGAACGTTCAATGGCGGTTCCGCTGTTTTTCACCTCCAGAAGGACTTCCGCTCCCTCCCCCGTCAGTGTCACACGCACCGGCGCGTCGGGCGATCCGTATTTGATCGCATTCAGAACGAGATTACCAAGTAACTGCTGCAGGCGCCGGCCGTCCCAAACGCCTTGGCAGTCGCCAACGATGTCAAGCTCAAGCTTCCGGTCCGGGTGTACTGCCCGCAACAGGTCCAATTCATCGGCAAATTGTTTTGCCAGGTCTCCCTCGGTTGGCGCGATATTGACGCCCAAACCCAGCCTGGTTCGGTTGAAATCAAGCATGTCGTCCAGCAGCGCCTGCATACGCCCGCCACTTCTGATTAGTCGGGAAGCAGCTACCGACACTTTCTCACCGGCATTCAACGCTGCGAGGTACGAAGCCGTCGTCTGGATAGTCTGGAGCGGACTGCGCATGTCGTGGCCCAGCATTCCAAGCAACAGGTTACGAGCCTGGTCTACCTGCGCACTGAAAAGGGCAATCGATTCGGCGATTGCCTGGTCGATGGCCTCATTGAAGCGGATGATGTCCTCCGGATGGGCGGCGTCGGGCCGATATTCATCCATCCATAGGCGGAGCACGCTGGCGCGCAGAGCTCGGTACTCGGCAGCCAGTTGGTTAATGTCAAACCCACCTCGCGCGCGCAGGAGGGCATGCGATTGAGCGGCGGTTTCCTGTGCCCCGGCCGGCTTGAGCGCCTGCCCGATCGATTTTTCGAACTGGGCCTCGCTTGTCTGGGAGGTCGACAAGTCTTTTGCCACGGCCTCCAGAATCTGTTGCGCATGGTCGCGCAAGGCCAGTGACTGCATATTGGCTGCTGCCGGCAATAACGTACTGGCGAACGCCTCCCACTGCACCAGAATGGTTTCCATGTCGCGCAGGATGAAGTCAGCCAGTCGCATACGTGCCCCGAAGTCCGAAACGAGTCAATCTAATTCATTTTTGCGGAATCCGTCGCCACACGCAAACTAATTGCGCCGTCCCAATCGGGCCTGGCAATTGCTGTTCGAAGAGTTCGCGATTGGAGGATCCGATGCCTGCTGAAAACGCAATGCGCATGCTTATCGCGGACGACGACCCGAACCTGCTAGACGCATATGCATTATTCTTCAATGCGCAAGGCTACGACATTCAAACGGCCGGAGACGGCGTCGAAGCGCTCGACGCATATCGCGCGTGGCAGCCCGGTGTCGTTGTTCTTGATATCCAGATGCCTCGCATGGATGGACGCGCGGTGGCACGGGAGATCCGGCGCTTGCAATTCACACCTTTCCCGCTACTGGTAGCTGCCACCGCGCTGGCATCTTCCTTTGAGCGGGCTGAATCAATCAGGTCGGGGTTCGATCACCACCTCGTAAAACCTATCAAACTGCCCCTCCTTTTGAGCACTATAGCGACGGGCCTTCAGTCCGGTACAGACTCATCCCCCTAGGCTGGTGGCGTGCAGCCAATGCCCATTGCGTCTGGTCGTTACGGCACAGCGCAAAATCTGCACGGCGATAACGGCGGTCCCCACATATTTCGGATGGCATTGCGGTGGCTATGGTTGCAAATTGTTGACGATTGAACTGCCGTCGTCGACCGGCGGCTCATGGCCGCTATGCGCCGGCCCGGTAAGAACCAGCCTCCAGCGCATCGCTGCACCTTTGCCAGATGTGCCCAACCAGTGGGCTTTGATAGTTCAGCGTCAACTCGTTCGTGAACAGCGTAAGCGCATCCGATTGACGTACTGTGTGGGAAGCGGTCAGGTACTCGCGGGACAACTTTAGCGCCATTTGCCCTAGCATCAATCGGTCAAGCCAACTCGCCCACATCATGTTTCTAGCCAGCCAGATGCGTGCCGATTCAACCACGTGCTCGACACGCCATGTTTTCGTCAAAGCGTGCGATGCGAGCGCACTCGCCACTAAATAGCAAAGTAGGTGGATTCGTGCTGCTGGGCTAATCAACTGTTTTGAGTGTGGCATGTTTGTTGGTCCAGACTCCAGCGAAGGTGACCCGATACGGCAGATACATGTTGATCGGTACTCCCGCGCGCGATCCACGAGGACATACGCAAGAATGACGACCAATCACTGAATTTACCAGCGCTTCCCGACATTTTCCGTTCCTGGGCTTTCTCACAAAAATGCTGAGACTGCAGTCGCTCCAGAGATGAAGGGTACAGACAAGACTATAAGCGACTGCTCGTGCGCCACCTCCTGCCATTGGCCGACGCACGCTATCGCGCACAGACCAAAGCGACTTTGCGGGCTGCTCACTTTCTTTTAAATTCATGAATTAAAAGCATTAGCCGCCCAGATTAACCGCTCATCAAGCTAGTGCCGTGCGCCACCTGCTAACTTCGAAGGACCGCTCCGCGGCTCTGCAGATCTTCGATTTTCCCTACTGCAGACGTCCAGACTGCCGCACGACCGCGGCAAACTTCGAGGCTTCTCAGGAAGGGTATACAGTAAACTATGAGCTAAGTTCACATCGCTCAAACGAACCGCTCATCGGGACCCGCAGGCGGTCTGCCCATTGCAGTCGACCAAAGGAGGTAATGCGCCATGATGCATGAATTCCTTTCAAATAATCGTGATGATCTTATCGAGCGGTGTCGAATAAAAGTTGCGCACAGGCCCGCCAGAGGGGCAACCGCGCAGCAACTGCAGAACGGCGTGCCGCTTTTTCTTGATCAACTTATTCTGACGCTTCGTGTTGAACAGACGGCGGAGCCCATGGATAGTCGTAAAATCTCGGGGCCGGCAGGCGGCGAGTCCTCATTTTCGGCGATTGGAAACTCCGCTTCTCAACACGGACGACAACTCCTGGAACTCGGATTTTCGGTTGACCAGGTTGTCCACGACTATGGAGACCTTTGTCAGGCAATTACCGATCTTGCGTATGAACGTGACGCGCCCTTCCAAATAGACGAGTTTCGAACACTCAACCGCTGCCTGGACAATGCAATAGCGGACGCAGTGACGGAGTTCAGTTATCAGCGCGATTCAGTTGCGGCGGACAACTACGCCACGCAGATGAATGAACGATTAGGATTTTTCGCTCACGAATTACGCAACTTTCTCCAAACCGCAACGCTCGCTTTTGGTGCGGCGAAGGCTGGGAATCTAAACTTGTCCGGAGCGACGGGATCAGTGTTGGAGCGCAGTATGGATGGCATGCGTGATCTGATAGACGATTCACTAACAGACGTGCGGTTGACAGCCGGGAGCGCAACACCGCCGCAGACGTTCTCGCTGGCTGACTTCATCCAAGAGATCAAACAGGCTGCGGGCCTCGGGGCTCAGGCTCGCGGGTGTGCGTTCGCGGTTTCAGACGTCGACGCACGATTGGCCGTATGTGCGAACCGGGATCTGCTGTTCTCGGCGCTTGGAAACCTGCTGCAAAACGCGTTCAAGTTCACTCATCCCGACACCGAAGTAACCCTTGACGCGTACGCAGTTGCCGACCGCATCCTGATCGACGTGAAAGACCATTGCGGCGGTTTGTCCACCGGCGATGTAGAAAGCATGTTCGAGCCGTTCAGGCAAAACGGCGTTGATAGAACCGGCCTCGGATTGGGGCTTTCGATCGCCCGCCGAAGCGTTGAAGCAAGCGACGGCGTTCTCAGCGTTCGCGATATCCCCGACACGGGGTGCGTTTTTACTATCAGCCTTCCGCGACACACGATGGTCGAACACTGACACGACCACTGCCGCCCCTCCGCTCGCGGCCGATCAGTGACGATCGCGATTGGCTGCACTTGGCCGCTTCTCAAAGGCAACAGGATGCCGACAGGTGCACGTAACCCACGAGCGACATCACTCTGTAGCCAAACCTTTCCAGCTAAACTTGTTGCGAGACGTTCTCAAAGTACTTTCAAATGCGGCTCGAATAACCAACTGTGCAACACGGTATACCGCTGATCGAACGGGTCGAACTGAGACGGTCAAAGTTAGTTTGACCAATGCGTGAACAACCGTGCTGCGAAATGCTGTGTTTCAGTCGCAGGGCTATGCCGCGAATTCAACAATGGATAGTATGCATTGTCCTTTGCAGCGGCTCACCTCTCGCCCAATGCAGCTCCCGCCTCGCGGGAGTTTTTCGCGGGAATAGCGGTCGCTGATCCCGAGTACTCGGTCAAGCTCCCCTCAGAATAAGGATCGCTCGGATCTTCACAAGTGCTAGCTCGGGATGCCCCATTGAAAGAAGTATCTGCGCGATCGCCAACGAACTAAGCACCTCGCTATCGTTTTCGCATACTTGCCTAAGGTCTGCGAGCATTGCCCCTACGTCCGCGCACAAGCTTGCAAAATCTTCGGGAACAAACGCTTTCGCGCGCTCCTGTAACGGCCACAGCGTCACGAAAAAACTCTGAATCGCAAGCTTATTGGCGCTGGACGTCACGCTTCCTCCGTCGTTCCGGATGGCCCTAGCAATTCTAATGCCCCAAAACCTCTAGCGCCCCTCGCAGCACGAGAAGGCTCTTCACCTCCTGTAATGCAGTAGCTCGACGACCCATGCGCAAAAGAGACCTTGCAGCATCAAGTGTGCTAATTGAGAAGAAATCCTCGCCGTATAGCTGCGCTGCGAACCATATGACTGTCTCTATCTCCGCACTCAACTTAATAGGATCATTAAAAGAATCGTGCTGGGCTTGATTGAGCAACGTCTCAACGAGCACGTAAAGATCACGACTTTCAATAGCGGACGGACCGTTTCTCATGTTTCCTCCCATGGGCACCGCAATTCTACCCAAACCGACGCCGACACCTCCCGTCGCGCTTCCGCTACGGTCTCCGTGAAATGCATCCGTGTAACGCACAAAACGAGCCCGGCAAAGCAGGCTCTCCATGCTGATCGACTAGAAAAGTCCGGCCGGTTCCGCTGCGTCATTCCAACTAAAAATAATCACCTCCTTCCGAGCCGCCTCCCGACCCCCTCCGCCCACGGTGTACTTGATATCGACCGTTTCGATGTGGAAACCATCAAATGCCCGCCGGATGTCCGGATGATCATTGAGACTGACGATCGCTCTGCCCTTCAGCGTCCGGAGCCGGGCCGCCATGGCAACATATTCGGCGTGCTCAAATGGCACGCCGTACCCTTCTGTCTCCCAATACGGCGGATCCAGATAGAACAGCGTATGTGGGCGGTCGTACCGATCGATACATGCCTTCCAGTCGAGTCGCTCGATGAACGTGGCAGCAAGTCGCAGGTGCGCGGCCGAGAGCGTTTCTTCGAGGCGCAGCAGATTCAGGCCAGGCGGTGTTGTCGTCGCTGTACCGAATGACTGACTCTCCAACTTCGCGCCAAAGCAATTTTGCTGCAGGTAATAGAAGCGAGCGGCGCGCTGAATGTCAGTCAGCGTCTCCGGCCGCGTGTCCTGCAACCACTTGAACACCTGCCGGCTAGTGAGTGCCCACTTGAACTGGCGCACAAACTCCTCGAGGTGATGCTGCACGACGCGATACAAATTGATCAACTCGCCGTTGATATCGTTGATCACTTCGACGGCCGCCGGCGGACGCAGAAAGTAAAGCGCAGCGCCGCCCGCGAACACCTCAACGTAGCACTCGTGCTTCGGAAAACGCGGAATAAGATGGTCCGCAAGACGGCGCTTGCCGCCGATCCAGGGAATGATGGGAGTTGCCATTGTGATTGCCTTATCTGGAAATACGCTAGAATTCGGCCCGCCCACCGGTGGGTGGCAGGGCCTTGGCTAATTCACTGGCCTATACAGTGGAAAGGCGACGACGGGAATGCTCCAACATTCCCGCCGTCGCCCTGTCTTTTCTTCTCTACTTCGTCACACCGCCCGTCGCGCATGCGATCAGTTGTGCGGTCAAGACCCCCTCCCATTGCTTGCGCTGCAAGTGGTCCCGCCAGATCCGGTCGACGGTCGAGCCGTTCGGGCCGGCCAACAGATCCGCGTCGGACAAAAACGGAGGCGACGCCGGTACTGCATCGATGCACGGCACCGGCACGGCTACATGTGTCTCGACCACCTTCGTGTGCGTGACCGCCGAGACAGGGTGCTCGACTGGCACGGACCCGCATCCGGGCACAAAAAGAAGGACGTTACAAAGTGTTGCGCAAACCATCAAGTGCCGCATCGCATGTCTCCGGTTGATTGGTCGGATGATCGATACGCTCGGTGAGCACATCGATTTGTTTCTGATAGCCGGCCGACTGCTGAACAGCCCTCGCTTTCGCCTCTCCCGCGGCCGCCTGCGCAGCACTGACCTGCGACGCGAAGAGGACGACCGACGCAGACGATTTGCCAGCCGCGTCGGTCATCACAGCCAGGTCCGCTTGCGAGGCGGCCAGCTGCGACTTGAGCACGCCGTTGCTCTCCGTTTTGGTGGCGAGCTGCCGCTCGGTATCGGTGTGCTCCGTTTGCAGCGCACGCAACTCGACGTAGAACCACACACTAAGCGCGGCAAATGCGATCGCGGCAATGCCGGCCGCGATCGCCGCGAGGCGACCCGTTATTTCCGTCATGCCCCCTCTCCTTGGATTTTTCGCACCCACGCGTCGAGCGCCTGGTCGAGCACGCGCTTACCGCCCCAGCTCGACAACGTAATCACGAGCGCGGTGAGCGGCGCTGGCCACTCGCGCCACATGCAAAAGAAAAACGCAGCCAGCCCCGCCACAACCGAAGCCGTGATGACGCTACCGACCTCGACCGCGATCGAGCGCACCAGCGGGTCGCTGGATGCGAGACGCTGAAACGTGCTCGCGGTCCCGCCGATCAAGGCCAGCATCACCGCAAGTCCCAACGAGGCCACCGGAATGCTCTCCAGCTCGACCACGACCGCGTCGCTTGCCGACCGGCTCATCGCATACGCGGCGGCCGCCCAGAGCAGCGCCGTTACTCCCCACACCCAGACGATCATTCGGCGCACGTAACCCCCCGTTTTGCTCGCGCCTCTCGATAGCCCAGAACAAGCCCGAAAGACGCCATGCCGATGTAAAAAATGAGCTGTGCAGCATTGACGAAATACGCACTCGCCGCGAAGAGCGGCGTGATGTATGCGCCGGCCGTGATCGCATACAGCCGGTGCCGTTGAGCTTTCGCCCAATGAAAGCCATACTTCTGCGGCAACCAGTCGTTGATCGCGACGTCGACCGCAATGACAGCCGCCAGCGCACCCGTACCACACGTCACGGCGTATCCCCAGAAACCATCGCGCACGAGCATCAGCGACGTTGCCGAGCACGGCGCAGCGAAGGATGACACCGCGATATAGACGGCCATGTACGCGTAGATCAGTCGGACAAGAGCATCGTTTTTCATGCGGCCCTCCGCAGGTGATTCGCGCCGAGCAGGAACAACACGCGCTCGGCTTCACGGCGCTTCACGAGCCCCGCCAGTACCACACCGCCGGCCTTGTTCCACCGCGCGAATTCGGCGATCGCGCCTTCCGTGTCACCGGCGTTGAGCTTGCGCAATAGCGTCGACGTGTCGAAGTTGCCGCTGCCGATGTTGAACACCAGGTCGACGAGTGCGTCGTACTCTTCCTGAGTGAGCTCGACACGCACCAGACGCTTGACCGTTGCCTCCGCGCTCGCAACGTCCTGATGCAGCCACGCCACCGCCTGCTCGCGCGAGAGGGTCATGCCGTAGCGCATCTCGGGACCTGTATGGCCCCATCCACCCGTCCACGGCGCACCGGTCAGTGCGAGCAAGTTGGCCGCGATCGGCTGCCCGCGTAACGTCATCTGCCATAAACCACGGCGCTGCAATTCCTTCCCTAAAGGCGAGGCGGGATCCGGGTAGGAGAAGAGGTAAAGCGTCTCGGAGTCCTGCGTGAGCGAGAAGCCTTGCTCGGAATACTTGAGGTTTTCGTTCAAAAGCAGCCTCCATAAAAAATGGCCGCGCCGATGAACGATCGGAGTGGCCATAAAAAAGCCACCTCTCAGGGCGGCCAGTGATCTAGGGAATACCCTCACTACGTGAGGACACTGTTCTTGCTTATGTCATTTAAGGAAGCCGACAAACGCTTCCTTTGATCACTCCGGGGTGCGAAATGATTATCAAAGTGATCTTCATAATTGCCGTTATTCTCGGAATTTCTTTCTTGCTTGCGTTATATCGGCCAAGGAATAACGGTAATACCGAGGAAGATGATTGGGACGACGCTGAGTTTGTGCGGACATGGCGAGACTTGAACCATCGGCATGAGCGCGACTGACCGTCCGGCACAACGTCTCTAATTACCGGCCGATGGAACAATTAGATTGATTTTCTTGGCCGGCTTTTTGCCGTGACCGACCTTCGCCTTGCCCTTGTTGCCCGCGTTGAGCTCGACCTCTGTTTCCCAACTGCGGCCCGAGTAGGTGTGCGTGACCGAATCGATCAGGAAATCGCCATCTGCCTCCTTTTTGAAGCCCTGAAGAGCGACCGTTTTTTCCGCCGAGAAGTCAGCACGCCCCTGCATCACCATCGTGCTCTTCGCGGTATGTTGATTGAGCTTCTGCAGGCGGGCATTACCCGCTGCTTTGGCAGCTTCGGGGCTGGCGAATGCGTGCCGCTCGGTGTGGACCGCTGAGGCCCCGGCCGGCGCGTCCGGGTTCGGAATAACCAAGTCAATCTTCTTGCCGGTCTTGACGTCGTGCACCTTCGTCCGAACCGCAACGAAGTTCGCGCGATCTGGGAAGGTGATCGTGTAGTCGAGCAACTGGCTTGGCGTGAGCGTGATCGTTGCAAGCGGCAAGCCGCTCGCGCTCTTGCCTGCGCCACGCGCGGCGACGATCAACTTTCCCGCCTTGATCGTGGCCGTCGCCCCGTACTGCCGAGAAAGGCGCGTAATGAAATGCAGGTCACTCTCGCCAAACTGGTCGGCACGTGGCACCACTACGTCGATGCCACACGCCGGTGTCCACTTATTGCGCCGGGCTACGTCTCCGACGATGTCCGCCAGCTTGGCGTTCTCCCAACTGCCGTAGCGATGGGTTTTGGAAGTCGCGCGCAGGTTGGCGGGCCTACCTCGGATGATCACCGATGCGGGCGGTCCCTTGAGCGCGATTTCGTCAATGGCATATTCGCCGAGGAAGGCCAAGCCCTCACCCTGCCAACCAAGCGATATCCGCAGCGTTGCGCCCTTCGGAGGAAACTGGATCTTCCCATCCCGGTCATCGAGTTCAATCTCGCAGGAGTCGGATTCAAGGCCCGGTTTGTCAACCGTGCGAATCCGCAAGATACGGTCTTGAATCGTCTTGGTGATGTCGTCGCCATTGGCGATCACTTGAAAAATTGCTTGCATCGACCTAACTCCAAAGCTGCACGGATTCGTCGCGCGGTGCGGCGACGTCGGGCAGCGTAATAGCGATGCCCGACGCAAACGGCTGATCGTGCGCCGCGAGCCCCGGATTCGCCGAATAAACCGCCTCGACCATGCCGGGCAACGTCCCGTAATAGGCGTAACAGATCTCGTCCAGAATATCGCCGTCAGAGGTTCTTATAGTCTTCGCCATAGCGGCCGAACTCCAGGCTGAAGGTTTGTTTGCGTGGTGCGCCATCCGACATCAGCGCCTCCTGTTCTTCATCGACGCCCTGCAGATACCAGCGGCCGAGCACCTCGCCGTATCCGGTCGTGAGCTGCAGCGGCACCATCTTGCCGCCGATTGATCGCAGCGCGTCGAGCTGTTTAGCGCCCGGCCCAAGGGCCGCAAAGACAACGCCCGACAGCGTGATGGTTTCGCCGCCCTGACTCACCGCCTGCAGCGCTTCCTGACGATTCAACCGCTCTTGCGAGGCGACCTTGTATTTCGTCGTGCGCCGCAATTTGTCGAATGCAGCGGTCGAGAGGTTGAAGTGGAACGTATCGCCACTGTCCGAGCTCAGCGTCATCAGGTGCGGCGTCGAGGACGACGCGCCGCTAACCAATCCAGAGAACATCTGGCCCGAGCTCGTCGACTTCGCCAGCGCGGCCGGAGCCGGCGTATCTTTGATACCGGCCAGCGCATTGAACTTGGATTTAACATCTCCGAGTGCCGTGTTCACCGAATCAGCCATCGACTTGACCAACGGATGGGTCGATGAGTTTGCCATCGACAAGACGCTGTTCATCGACGACTGCACGGCATTGAAGCTGCGGGTGGCCGCACCGATCTTAGGACTCAGATCACCCGCGACCAACAATGCACTACTCGCACCCGAGAGTAACTCGCCGGCGTTTTGCAGATTCCCTGTCGCAAGTTTCTGCAGGACATCGACAGTGTTTTTACTCGCAGGTCGATTGCGCTCCTCGACCCGCACCATCTGCCGCACACGCTCCGTTCCGATACTCGACTGCGTGGCCGCCTGCGTGAGTTGTGTCATGAAATCCACGCTTCCCCCTAGTTGTGCGCCGAGTCAAACATCGACGAGCGGTTATTTTTCGCGGCCTGATCGGCCATCATCCGTTGAAGCCGTGGCGAGACCTGATCAAGAAATCGGTCGGCAGCTTCGCGGCTTGGCTCGCCGTTCACCTGGACGTGGAACACCGGCGCGAAAGTGTTTGTCTGATCGATCTTCATGACCGGCTTGTCGGCACCAAGCGGCTTGACCGGTGCCGCCGATTTCGCCAGCGCACTAACCAACGCTGCCTGCGAAACCTCGCTGGTCTGCGTTACTGACGCGGCCGGATCTTTCAGCGCAGGCTTTTCTGCAAACACCCATTTCGACACGGCACCAAGCGCTTTCTCACCCGCGTACGCTCCCACAACGCCACCGGCGAGGCCACCGATCGCCACACCGATCGGGCCACCCAACGCACCGATTGCGGCTCCCACCTTGGCACCCAACACGCCACCAGCCAGACTGCCAGCTATCCCGCCAAAGCCTTTCGCCTTCTCCGCACGACCCTCATCGCTGGTAGCGACGCCATATGCGTTCGTCGCCACCATACCGAGCTTAAGCACAGTGCCCGCCATCGCCAGCTTGCCGGCGTACGGCATAACCCGGCCGACCAGTCCACGAGCGGCCGTGCTTAGCCGCGCAAACCGTCCACCCTGCGTCGCTGCGTTCGCTGCACCATTTGCCGCGCTGTCGACAGCGCCGGCACCGGCTGTGCCCACTGCGGTCCGGGCCGCTAACCGTGCATTATTTGCTGCCCGCCCCGCAGCGGCCGCCCCACCAGCCGAACCGTTCGCTGCGCGTCCCGCTCCGGTCGTACTGCCTTGTGCAGCCCCACCCACCTCAGGCCTCGCCGGTATCCGTGCGTTGTTCGCGGCACGCCGCGCTGCGGCTAAACCGCCACCGGCAGCAGTTGCACCCGCAGTACCCGCCGCATTAGCTGCTGACCTTGCCGCCGTCCCTGCGCCGCTCGCTGCACGGCCCGCTGCCCTTGCGCCACCGCCACGAACACCACGAGCGCCCCGATCAGCGGCGGTCGCGCCAACAGCGCTGTCCAAGCCCCCGCTGCCGAAGTTCACAACGAACACCCGCTGAACGCCGCCGGCGACGGCACCACCCATCGCTTGCGCTACTCGGCTGACCACACCGCCGCCACCCGCGCCTGCAGTACCGCGCCGACCGACAAGGGCAACACCCCGCGCAACGTCGATCGCACCTCGGCCGATCTGGAAAAGTGACTTTGCACCGCGATAAGCGATAAAGGATGCCGCGACGCCTGCAACAGCGAGTGTCGCTTGCGGTGCTGAATCGGTGATCTTGGCAAGACCCTCGCCCGTCGCTTTTGCGGCCTGCCCCGCAAGATCGGTTACAGGGCGCAACGCGTCGCCGATGCTACGCATGGCGTCGTTCCACTGCTGCGTCACTTCGCTCCAGACCTGCTTCGACGCATCGCGACGATCCGCCAAGTCCTTCGCGATCTCGCCACTGGCCTGCGCCGAGTCCTTCTTAAGCTGCTGATACATATCCGCGTTCTGCAAATAAGCGGTCAAGGCCGCTTTAACCTGCATATCGTTGAAGAGATCACCCGTTTTCATGGTGTCCTCGAACGCCGCGATTTGCGTTTTACGCTTCGCCGGATCCGCCTCGCCGTTTATGCTCTGCGCGGCGTTAGCGAGCTGCTTTGCTTTCGCTGGATCGGTGCGCTCAATATACGCACGGGCCAGAACAAAGGAAGCCTCAAGGGTCGACCAACCCTTGTTGATGGCTTCCTGCATTTTTGCGTCATAGTCGACGCCGGCTTTCTTATAGTTCGCGGCTGTTTCATTGGATCCGATCTTCGAAAACCAGTTTTTGAGGTTGTTCGCCGCTTCGTCTGCGTTGCCGGCCGTCTTCATTTGAACCTGCAGCATCGCGCCGAGCTGCGTGACCGAGTCCTCACCGGTGATCCCGATCTTCTGCATTTCCGCAAGCAGTACCGGAAACCATCGCGCCATGTCCGCCGACTCGAAAGAACCCGCCTTGCCGAGGAACGCAATCGCTTCGAGCGCCTTGCTCATCGTGGCCAGATCCACAATCTTCGCGTTCTGCTGCAACGACTGAATCATCTTCGCCGTCTCGACGCTGGTCGCACCCTGACCCACTGAGAACTTCGCCACGAGTGGCGCGAAGTCGAGCGCTCGATCCACGTCCATGCCACCCGCGACCATTTGATTGACGGCCTCGGCAAGCTCGTTACGGTTGATGCCGTTCGCCGTCGCATCGCGCCGGATTCGAATGCCCATCGAAGCCTCCTGCTCAGTACGAGCGATGCCCGCCTTGAGCGCGATGTCGCGGATGATCGCCTGATAGTTCGCCGAGATCGTCGCCGGCACCGCCACGGCTGCGCCGAATTTCACGGTATCGCCAACAGCGCCACGAAGCCCTTCACGGCCCGACGCGATGCGCTCTCGCCCGGCTGCCTGCAGATCCAACCCTCGCGCCGTACGCCCGAGCCGCTGGTAAGAACGATCAAGCCTGTCTACTTCGACACCTGCCTCGCGTAGTGAGCGCAGGTTGGTGTCGATCTTCCGGCGAATCCCCTCTGCCGCATTGTCGCCCGCTGCGTGTAACCGGCGAAACTCATCCTGAAGCTTGACCGTGTCGCCGATGGTGCGTTGCCATAGGCGCGTGGTGTCAGCGGTCTTGCGTAGCCCGACAATGCGCGAGCTGGTCTCGGTGACCGCCTTGCCGAACGTCGCTGAAACAGCGCCGCCGATGACGATCCCGAGTGCAATGTCATTTGCCATCTCTTGCCCCAATAGTCCGACCGCGTTCGCGGCCGGTGCTTCGATCCTCAGCATTGCAGCTGAGCGCATTAGTCCGTCAGCCAGTAAATGACGTCCTCCATCGTCAGCTCGTCGATGTCAGTCGGCGACATCCGCAGTTCCATCAGCAGCCGCCGAAGGAGCTTTTTGAGCGTTGCTGGATGCGTTTTTGATAGTGGGTCGAAAGCGAAAGTAGGCGTCTTGCAGACGGTTATAGTCGGCGAGATCCATGTCCTCCAGGTCGTTCGGCGCGACCTCCGCCAGCGCCGCGAAAAGCGCGAGCTCCTGACCATCGTCATCACCCGGCGAGACCTTCGCCGCCGCGCGCATATCGCGGACCTTCGGCCGACGCAACGTCAGGCTATCGCGCGCAATCCCGTCAAACTTCGTGGGAAAGTCGAGCGGCACAGTGACGGTCATGACCGGCCTTCCGGCCGCGGTATCTTTTTGAAGCGGGGTATCCATACAGCACCTCAACGAAAAACGGCGAGCCCTCGGCCCACCGTCGTGTTTAGAAAGTTACTTTGCGACCGACGCTGCGCCGGATCGCACGCGAGCTACATGCCGATCGCCTTGCGAATATCGGCGAGCTGGTCGACGCCACTGATGATCCGGATCATCCCGAGAGGATCGATCTCATGAATCACCGCGCCGTCGATTTCGAACTTGTAATAGGTGAGCGAAACGGTAAATTTCGCATCGACCTTCTCGCCCGACTTCCAGTCGCCCGGATCCATCTCGGACAACATGCCGCGAAAGGTTGCGGCGGCCGACTTAACCTTGCCTTGCACATCGCGAAATGCACCGCGAAAAACGCCGTTAAATGCTGTGGCGTCGGCTAGGCCGAAGAACTTCAGCACATCGACGGACATCGTCGACATCTGGAATGCCGCTTCCATGGCCTCCATGCCGAGGTCGACCTTGACCGGCGCGTCCATGCCGCCCGCGCGGTGATCGTCGGTTTTGATTTTCAGCTTGGGCAGCGTGCACTGCGTCGCCTGTCCGGCAAAGCCCTTGCCGTCCGTGTACACGTTGAAGTTATTAAGTGTTTCGGGGATCACGCATCACCTCTCAGGAGTTGGTATCGAGCACTTCGGTCAGCCACTGATTCGTGACCTCGAAGCGGAAGATGGGGTTTTCGGCTGGGATTACGTCAGAGAAGCGGATGTTCCAATACACCTTTCCCTCCTCTATCTGCGAGGCCGTGTTGAGGTCCGGATCGGCATAGACCTCAAAGTTGATAAGCGCACCCTGTCGCTTGAGGTCACGCATGAACCCGCGAACACTCTCAGTCACATCCTCAACGAAGGTTGCCGCAATACCGCGATCGACCGCCCATTTGGTGCCCATGAGCACCGCATCCATGACCATGTCGAGCGTGCGCACGCGTGTGACGAAAGACCATTTCGGATCAGCCGACAAAGTGCGGTTGCCCCACAAGCGGTATCCGCCATCGCGAATGATGGTCGAGATGAACGCGTTATTGAGCAGGTTCGCGCGGCACGTTTCATCCCCGTCAAGAAACTCGATCGGACGCTTCGTGCCGGTGATGTCCACTATCTCTTTGTTCGACGGCGACGCCCAGAACCCGATAGCAGAGTCGGTCTGCGCAAAGAGTCCTGCCGCGAATGGCGAGGCCGGCACCGCCACGTCGGAATTCGCGGTTGTGTCGTACTGCAGCGCACCGGGATCGACCATATACAGGCGCTTGCTTCCGAAGTTGGCGGCATAGCTGACCACAGCCTCATCGTCCGTGTCCGGACCGTCAATGATTCCGATGCCACGAAGCTTGGCCGCAAGAGCATCCATTGCGGTCGCCACTGCCTGCGTGCCGGAAAAGCCAGGAGCGAGGATCAAGCGCGGTTGCACATTGAACTTCGACTTCGCGTCGAGCAGCGCCTGAAGACCCGTGCGCTGCCCACCAGCGCTCACGCCACCGATGATGGAGGATGTCAGCGCCGCCGGCTCAGCCACGGCCGACACTCCCACCCCGACGATCACAGCCTTGCTCTGCGCGTAAATGGCGCGCGCGGCCTTCGCAACCGCGCTACCTTCTCCAAACGCAGCCACCGCCTCACGGTAGCTCGTGAGCTGGACCGGGACATTGGGCGCTGCACGATCTGCGCCCGGCGTGTACGTGTTCGCCATGCCGATAATCGACGACGACGGCACGGCAATCGAACGAGGCCCGGAGTCGACAAGCGACACGGTCACGCCGTGAAAAAACGATGTTGCAGCCATATACCTTTCCCCTACAAAAAATGAAAGCCGCTCCAGACGTTGTCCGGGCGGCCAGCAAGGCTGTTTATATGGTCGAGCGAGCCAATCAGCTCGACCAGAAAAGCGCGAAGGTCTATGCGACGATCTCGGCACCGGCGAACGCGTAGCGCGACAAACCGCCCTGGTAATAAGCGGGCGCGTTGTCGGTGCTTTCGTCGACCGGCTTTTCTTTCACCAGCTCCAATTCGGCAAACTCGAACGCGTCAACGCCCTTTCCGGGAAGGCCCTTAATGGTGATGGTCGAAACGGCGATGTATTGCAGCTTGTCGTCCAACGCTTTCTTGTCGAAATAGCTCTGCACGCTCACGGTCGTTTGTGCTGCGGACTTGTTCAGTTGAACGCCGTCGATGACGTGGATTTCAGCCGGCACGCCGTTCGATGCGATCGTTACGATTTTCTTCAGCATGGTTGTTGCTCCTGGTAAAGGACGGCTTACGCCTTGGGTTGAGTCGGCCACTCGATCGAGCGAGGAAAGCCGGGTTGATCGGAAATTTCGCGAAGTGCCTGGCGATATGGCGCCCATGCCTCGCTCAAAGCCGGCGGTACGTCGCGGCCTTGCGTCCAGTCGGATTCGCGCAAGAGCTGGTCGCGCTCTGTTCGCGCTTGCTCGGCGATCGCTGCATCGTCGGGCGCAACGTAAGCCGCGACCGGCCCGAATTCGCCCGACCGCAAGCGATAGAAAAGCGCGCGGCTATGGATTTCGGAGTCTTGCGCATCGGCCGTGAAGGGCATCGGTTGTGTTAGGCCCATTGGATGATTGGGAAACGTGACCGTGCATGAAATCATGGTCGATTCGGCATTAGCCCAACGTGGGCCGGTTACGTCGCCCACTTGAAACGCAGCATTGCCGGCTTGCGAATCATGGAGAACTGGAATCGTTGACATAGGTTCGTTTCCTTATGCAATGCGCACGTACAAAATATCTTTTCCGTTTGCGCCGAACGCGCCGCTCATAACGCGCCACGTGCCGCCCATACCCGGCAGGTTCACAAGCGTGTTGACGCCGGGGTTGCCGCCGGTATTCATGTACGTGTACGAGCCAACGCCGCCGTATTCCATGACAGAGCGTGGCGCTATCCAGTTGCCGAAGTTGTTGGTTGTAACCAGCGCGCCTTGATATTGATTGTCAACGTAGGCGTCGAGATTAGTTCCCCAATTGATGGAAATCGAGTTGCCCGTGTCGCTGGCAACGTAGCCATAGTTAGCCCCACCGTTGCGTCTCGGTGCCTGCTGGTTGATGTTGTTTTGTAAGCTGTTGACCGTGCCGTTGAGCCAATTGCTCAGATAGCCGCCCCACACACCGCCGTAAATGTTGCCATCCGCTGCCAACCGACCGCCACCATTTCCCGCCCACACCTCGCCGCTTGCCTGGACAACGTTGCGCGCATACAGATTCGCCATCCAGAAAGAGCCAGCATCGTCCGTATTGGCGATCACAGCGGTGTAGGCACTGTTGATCCACTCCATACCACCGCCGCCAGTCCGACCGCGCATGAATTGGAAGCTGCCATCGTTCGAGCGCAAGCCGAGTTCGCCAGCGGCCCCATTGTTGATGAGTTGCAGGCGGCCCGTGATCGTCGGGGTAATCGTGTTCAGCTTCGAATTCGGGTCGAAGTTGCCCGTGTCCCAAGGAATCACCCCGGCCCAATTTGGCCGCGCACGAGGAAAGCTCACTACCCCGTCTTCGCCCACGGACGCGTTGACAGCGCTATTAGCAGCGTTGATGAACTCAATGGTTCGCGCTGCGCTGTTGGAGCGGATATAAGGCTCATACCCATTCGCATTGAGCATCAACTGACCGCTATATTGGTTTCCTTGTCCGCCATAAATCCGCACGTTGCCCGTGACCAACCCGCCCGACAACGGTAGATAGCTTGCCGGGTTGAAGTTCCACGAACCCCAGACAGTGCCACCGGCGCCCCGCGTTATATCGGCGCCCCTAAATGACCATGCGTTGCTCTGCCCGCCCAAGTGCATGACGATCGACGGATCGGACGTAGTTGTGCCGCCCTCATACGCGTCGATCGCGGCGAAGTGCCGACCACCCCAACGCGTCCAACGCATACCCATATATGCAGCCGTGGCGTTGGGCGCATCGATCTGCAATGCTGGCCCGCGACCCGCAGTGATGTTCCAGTTGGCGAACGTGCCACCGATGTCTGCCAACGCGCGAAATACGCCGTAGTTGTCGGTCGCGTTCGCATTGGATTGGACCGGCTTCTGGAACGTCGTGGTGGCGCCGAACCGCACCGTTTCTATGCCGTTGTTCGTGATACCGAATACACCATCGGCAATGTGCCAAAGGCCGGTATCAGGGGTTCCGTCATTGTCGAATGTCAGGCTGGGACGCAATTGCGTTCCCTCGGCCAATGCGAATTGACCGGCCATCGTGCCGCCGCCTTTGTCGATCGGATTCAGGTTTCCGGTGTGCCATGCAACCTTACCGTCGATCTTGAATTCCTTCGTCGTACCGAAATACTGGAACGAGCCGATTGTGGGCGAATACCATCCGGCGCTGTTTTGGTTCGCATAGAAGTAGCCATCATTCTGTCCGAGCATGATGTGGCCTTCACCCCCAAACCGATTAATGGCAAAGTCCCCGCCCAACTGAAATCGACTCGAACCGTCGTCCGCAGTGTTGATCAACCAGCGGCCCGCGCTGGTGATTTGTCCACGCTGCGAGCCTGACGTTTCGTCGCCGAAGATCAGCGAACCCAGGTTGTTCGAATAGACGCTGTATTTGCGTCCCGTCGATGCCGTCGAGTTATTGAGGATGACGCCAGCGGCGAAGCCCTGCGGCCCGGTCAGCATCAATCCGGCATTGCCATTCGCGAGGTTTGAAACGGTGATCGGACCGCCGAACGTGGTGCCTGCGCCATTCTGGTCGATGGTCACAGCACCGGTTGACAGGTTCCACGCGAACGGGCGATAGCTGTTAAACGTTCCGTACTGGTCGCCGCTGGCGGTCTGCATCAGGTAGACGTTGCTGCCGTCGTTGCGGATAAACATGCCATAGTTGCCCGCGACAGCGCGGAACTGGCCGCCCGCGTCCACTGCGGAACTTTGCACACTTCCTGAAAAGCGCCCATTGCCTGCTACATACAACAGGCTCGAACCGTCGTCGTTGACCGTCCCGATGAGAACGCGACCAGACGGCAAAATCCTCAGTTTCGGCGAATTGCCCGCCAGCAGATCGAGGAAGCCGGTCGCGCTCTCTGACCCAACCGAGGCGTTCCCTGCGGTGCGGAAATAGCCGTTGTTCGTGTCGGCAGTCATCCATGCCCTGACGGTTCCTGAATCGCCTGCAACCTGCGTGCCGTAGGTCCGTG
Source organism: Caballeronia sp. dw_19 (assembly GCF_018449515.1). Classification (GTDB taxonomy): domain Bacteria; phylum Pseudomonadota; class Gammaproteobacteria; order Burkholderiales; family Burkholderiaceae; genus Caballeronia. The sequence continues at coordinate 39,884 of NZ_JAAVUQ010000024.1, forward strand.
CGTTGCCATTGACTTGCTGTGCGTTTGAGCCGTCGTCGTATGTGGTGCCGACCAGGACGCGGCCGCCATAAGGTGCCAGCGCGACAGGCTTTTTTGCGGTGTTCTGGCTGTTCATGGCTTCGATCGTGAGGCCGTCGAAATTGCCCGTCGAAAGCGATCCGGTTCGGTCGCCCTTGATCGTGATGCCGTACAGGACGGACGCGGCACCGTTGACTTGTAGCGACGTTGTATCGTCGTCGGCCGCACCATTGAGCACCAGGCGCGGAATGTATCTAAGCGACGCGGTACCGCCTACCAAGTCATATTCGCCGCCGGTGCGAGCCAAGAAAATGGCGTATTCGCCGCGCGTCAGCTCGATCGACGCGCGCGAGGCCATCGTCCAAATGAAATCGCCGGTGCCGACCAGGCCGACCGTCAGGCGGCCAGCGCCCTGGTTGTAAATGTAGAAAGCACTACCGGCTTTGAGCGAAACACTCGGCGGCAAGCGAAGCAAGCCACCGTCCGCGCCATACCATTGAATCGCCTTGCCAACGTGTTTTTTGGTCAAGTCGGTGTTGGTGTTGCTCATGAAGCTCGTGCCGAACTGAAACCCGAATTGACGTACGCCGGAAGGCGTAACAGCCCTAACGGCGTCCTCACCGTCTTGTGATTCGTCGTCGGTGGCCAATTCAACGACGCCTTGCCGCTCAGTAGTTGCCGGCGGATTGGTGAACGTCGCGTCGCCAAAGTAGAGTTGTGCTGCGTCGATCGTGGTGAATTGCATGTCGGCGGCAAGCAGAAGCATTGCCGCGGGCGACTTCTCCATGATCGGCGTGGTCTGACTGTAGACCGCGAACAGAATGCCGTTCTCCAGATACAGACCGAAGCCATACAGTGAGTATTGATCGGCCGTGTCGTCCTTGAGCGTCACGTGAATGGTGTCCGCCGCGACGTTCTCGCCGGAAATGGTCGAGATCCGCTTGCGCTCACCGGGTAGTATGGTCAGCGTCTCGTCGGTGTCATCAAACGCACCCGTACTCACGCCGATGGTGGTGACCTTGTGAGCAGCCGTGCCGGCATTGCCTAGGGCAACCAGCGCTGCCCGACCGGCCTTGGTGACATGAATGAGGGTTCCGGTCATAACTAGGTATCCGTAAATGTGAGGCGGCGAAAGAGGGCCGGCCGCACGGCAGCCGCAATGGATTGCGCCCCCTGCATCGAAAAGCCCTGCGTAAATGTGTAGTGCGCGCTCGCGCGCTTGGTGCGATCGATCTCCGCGATGATGTCGGCCACGAACGCGGCGGTGGGTGGCTGGCCTTCCCGGCCGCTGACCGTCATCACGATATCGAACGTGCCCGGCTTGCCTGGCGGGTCAATCTCAAACCACTCGCGCAGAGCAACGTTGCCGCCGAACGAGGCGACAACTTCACGCACGGCGGCCGCCGTACCTCGCTTGCGTGCAATGGGAATCGCAGCCTTTACGCGCGCACGCTTGACCTGCTCCGGCCAATACTCTTTCCATGTGTCAACACCGAGGTGCCACGCAAGCCACGGAAGCAGCGCGAGCGGTATCGCATCGGGGTTCATGAGGGTTGCCAGCGGAACCGGCACCTCATGCGTGCGCGCATTTGTTGCCGCGAGCGCACGTTCGAGCGACGTCGCGTTCGCGGGAAGCAAACTATTCGTCATACACGCCCCCATCGATCAGCTCGATATGCGTGCAATACGTCGCTTGCTGTTTGGTGACCGGGATCCCACCAAGCGGCGTTTCGAGGATCACCTTCTGCACGCCAGCGACACGTATCGCGGCATACAGTCCATCGTCCGTAACCTCCATGCCAAGCGCATGCATGTCGTCCGCGTATTGCTGCGCACGCTTATTCGCCTCTGAAAGTGCGACCACGCGATCGGGACCCGAGAAAAACCTGAGCGTGGCGCGAATGGCATAGCGCAGAATCTGCGCTCCCTGCACAGTCACTTTGTCGGTAAGCGGCCGCACGTCGTCGGAGCTCAGCGCCGTGGTAACGATCTTGATCAGATCTTCATCAGCACTGCCGTCGTCAATGCGCGACAGGATCGTGACAACGATCTCGCACGGCGCGGGGCTCACCACCGAAGCCGAGAGCACGCGGCCATCGGCATTGCGCGACTTCGATACGTACGCGACCTCGGGACCTGCAACGGAATAGCCTTGAGGAGCCAACTGCGTGCGTGCCCGCAAATCATCGTCGCGCTCCTTCACGGCATCAATACCGTTGTCCGGATCGGCCGGGGAAATAGTCAGCCGCTGAACGTCAAAAAGAGCTGCGAGATGCTCCAGGTCTGCGCCCGTCGCAAAGGCGAGCATCACCGCGCGTGCAGCATCGTTCACCCGAGCACGGAAGCGCACCTCGCGGTACGCCGAGAGCTCCAGCAGTTTGACCACCGGGTCCGATTCGAGCGCTGCGCTCCAATCCCTATAGGTGCCCTTGAAGTCCGTGATCAGATCCTGATAGATGTCCTCGAAGTCCAGCGTATCGACCAGATCCGGCGGGTCGATCGCGGTCAAATCAATGGTTGTCACGTCGTCACCTCGAACACAATGTCATCACCCTCGTAGGTGCCTTGAATGCGAAATGTCACCGCCCCGGCTAGGATCGATTCGACCGATACACGAGACAGCTTGATACGCGGCTCCCACCTCCCGATGGCACGAGCGGCTTCCGCCTGCACGGTGGAAATCCATCCGCGCGTGACGGGCAAATCGACCATCTTCGGGATATCAGAGCCGTACTCTGGCCGCTGCCGACGCGTGCCCTTTCGCGTGGACAGGATGTCGCCGATGCTCTGGCGTAGATGGTCCAGGCCGGTTATCGGTGCGCCTGTCGTGCGGCTCATTCCAACCAACACCGTGCCGGCCGCCATGCTCAGGCTCCGGAACCGGTGCGTTCGAAGTCACCGAGCTGGGTTAGGTGCTCGACACGTTCAGACGTCGAGACGGTGATCAGGCTGCCGACGACGGTTGCGGTGCTCCCATCAGCGAAGACAATCGTGCGCGATTTGAACGCTTTGTCTCGGAACGTCACGGTTTGCTGCAACCCGGCCTTGGCAGGGGCAGCGGTCTTGATTTCTTGTGGCATATCGCCTTCCCAATAAAAAAGGCCCCGACGAATGCGGGGCCAAAGTCACTTTGCGATCGGCGTATCGACCGCGTCTATTTGATCGGCGGGCTTACCGGCTTGCCATCGCCTTCTTCCATGTGGATGTGATCCGGGAGCGAGACACCTTCCGAGGTCACCTTGCCGGTAAAGCTCGCGTCGCCATCGATTTCCGAGGCAGGACCGCCGTTGCTGTTGCTGCCGGTCATGCCGCCCATGAATGCAAGCCGCTTCTCAGTGGTGCTGTTGCCGGTGAAAATCGAGTCAGGCGCATCCACCAGCAGCTTGGGTGTCGTCTGCGTGATGCCAGCCGCCGTCATCTCAAACTGCGTATTGCCGACGCGAAATAGGATTCGGCCGTTCGCTGGCACCGAAAACACGTACTCGCTGGCATCGTGGTCGTAGTGCTCATGTCCGCCATCTGGGTAGTCGGTGGCGGTCATGTTTTCGGTATTGCCATTCGCTCCGCCGTGCGTGTCCGTGTAGAAGCCGGCCAACACGAATCCCGACGCGAGCGTGCCGGACGGCGCAAACACGAGCGCTTGCTCACCGACCGATGGAGGGCACCACTTGCGCACCCTGCCCGCCGCAGCGGTACGCCACGGCAGCAAGGCGCTCACCCATTCTCCGTTTCGCACACGGCATCGAGGCGGGTCGTATTGCACCAAGTCGACGACGCCGGCCTGCACGATGCTGGATAGAAGGCGATCGAATTCGCCGATGTCGTAATCGCTCATCTGGATGCTCCAAAGCCATCTGGCGGGTCAGAAGCCGGATCCCAATAGTCCGATTCGTGACCGGGGCCGGTATCCGGCACGATGCCCCAAACGAGCGTTCCACCCGGCGGCAAAGGTGGCACTGCGTCACCCAGGTCAAACTCATGCGTCCACTCGACGAGCCACACTAGATAGGTATCAAGGTGCGGCTTGAACGGGTCTTCCGCGACCATCACCAGCTTGGCCGGCGTCACCGGCAACTGCCACGTTTGAAAATGGATGGCCTTGGCAACACGCGCGGCCAACTCGCGCACGGCAAGTTCTGCAGCGGCAATAAGCGGATCCACGATCACTCGAGCCTGAAAGCGGCCGATCAACGGGGTGCGCCCGGTACCGGGCGCATGCCCCGGCTCCATCTCGGACATTTCGATCACGATACACGGTGTTGCGATCTTTCGACCGATACGGGGGTACGTCTCGACTGACACCATGTCAGGAAATTTCGTGCGCAGCCCGGCCTCGATGGCCGCATGCAACGTACCGAGGTTTTCGAGTCCAATCGACGCTGCGAATTCTTCCAGCACCCATGGCGCATCAAGGTTATTTTGCACGGCCTATCGCCTTTTGAATTTCGTAGTTCACTTCCTGTTTCAGGATCACCAGCAGCCGCGCTTCGCAAAGCTTCGCCGCGCGGCGAAAGGCCGGATCGCCGGAATCAGACCAGTCGACGGTGACCTTTTCGAACGGGCTGTGAGCTTTGCCCGTGCGCCGGTAGAGCGGTCCCTCCGGATTGCGTTTCGACTGGCGCCACGCCCCTTCAAACGTGAGACGACCAGCGCGCATGCCCTTGCTGGTTTTGCTGACGGTGCCGATGCGGTGAGCTTCTACGGGATTCAAACCGAGCCAGACTTTTCCGGTGTCTGCCGAGCGCAGAAAAAAATACAAACGGTTCTTGATGACCTTCTGCGGGATTCTGGTGGCACGCGACACTTCCTTGGCCGTTTGGCTCTTGATCCATGCTGCGGTCTTGCGAAGGGTGCGCCGCCATGCTGCTTGCATGACGGCGGCTGGAAGACCTTGCAAGGTCGCAGTCACTTGACCAACATCGATCTCGACCTTGAGTCTGTCCATCTCTTACCCCTGTAATAGCAATACCGTCCAGCCCGTGCCGTCCGGTTGCAGTTCAAGCACGCGGTAACGATCGTCGCCAACTTCAACGACGCTGCCGGCGCGAATTTCGAGAGCGACGACGGCGGCATCGAGCACACTTACTTGCGGATGGTCGAGCTGCGTTCGCTGCGTCCCGAGATCCGGACCCAGCCATGGAGCGGCGAACATACCGGGCACTGACCGACCGTCGACCTTGATGTCGTCGTCGGCCAGGTCCCTGACCACTGCAGCATCGAGATCCACGATCAAGTCGCGGAACGCCATCTCACGCCGTCAGCTTGATGACGGCCTTGGGACGCGTGCAGAGGTGGATTGGATTGGACTGCGCCTCAATATCGACGCCCTTATCGAAATCCATCAATTGCTGCTTGGCGTAATACGGCAAGCCGGTCGTATTGACCGCTTCCAGATAGTCGGCGGGAGCAAAGCGCGAGATGAACAACTCGGGCACCCCTTCCGGCACCGCATACGCTTCGTTGTCGGCGATGTAGCCAACTCCCGAGACTCGCCCGCGATACCGTTCGAAGGTGCAACCGCCGAAATCGAACGCATCGCGCGCATCGCCGCGCAATTGCGCCGCCAACGTGGAATTGAGGTAAGTCTCTTTCACCGTTTTCAGAACGATGAGCAGATTCCAAAAATTTCGGCCGCAGAGCACGCGCACACCCGTGAACGCAATGTTTCCGAGCGCGTCCTCGATCGCATCCAGGACCGCAGCGCATTTGACACGAATCTCGGTGTTTGCGACGTCGAGCTCGAAATCGATGACGGTCTGTTCGATGTCGAAGACGCGGAGCAAGTCGGCGATTACCGACTTGCCATCCGCGTCCAGAATTTGCCCCTTGATGGCACCGATTCGATGAAATTCATGGGTCGCGTCGAGTTGGCGGCGCATTTTGGTCAGACGGCGATTGACAACCGTTTGTATGGCTTCCAACTCCGTTTCTGAGCCGAACGCGCGAAGATTCTGAATCTCGTCGGCACCGATCGACGCGCGCTGCGGGAGATGCACCGTATTGAATGGGATAAGGCTACGGCGATCACCGACCACAACCTTGCCCGATGTACCACGCACGCCTGCCGGCACGAGGGATAGCGAATCGCCTTCGCGTTCGATCTGAACGGTCGTGGTCGTAATGCCCTGCTCTTCGAACAGGCCAAGTGCCGCCAGTCGGCCCGGCACGAATAGCGCTTCATTGATAGCTGCACTGAGGGACGACAGCGAAAACGCGTCGTCGTTAAAGAGGGCGATATCCGCCATAAAAACTCTCCTGAGAATGTGACACGGAATGTGGTACTAGCTCGCCAGACGGCGAGCAGCGTTGAACTATGTGTGGGAGCAGGGTTACTGGCGGACGATGACGAACTTGGATGCAAGATCGGTACGGGCGTCCGTATCGAGGCCAGTGATCAGCGCTTCCGCTACCTCGGCAAGCCGAACGATCGCGACACCTTGGCGGTCATCGGTCGACGCTGGCAACGCGGCATAGAGCACTGCGCTTGCGATCTGAGCGCCGGTGTCCGCAGCGTTGTCGTACGGTACGTATTTGCCGGTGGCATTCAACGCACCAAGAAGCTGACCGGCGGACAACGCATCGCCAGACGTGACAACAATCTTTTCGCGTGAGATTCGACCTTCGCCTTCAGACAGGAGAAACTCGCCGGTCAGCGCGCCTTGCGTTTTGATAGTGGACATACGGGTGTTCCTCTAAGGGTTGAGCAAACTAGGGGACTAGCGAACTTGTGGCTCGGCCAAAGTTACTTTCCGCCGCCCTTTCGAGCGGCGTAGATTGAAGTGGCCTTCGGACCCTCAGCGCGCACGTTGGCTGCATGCGGGGCTGGTTGCTGCCGGCTGTTGACGGGTTGCTGCGAAGCGGTCACAGTTTCGAACAAACGGGCACGGACCTGATCGACCGTAAGCCCATCTCGAACAAACCCCTCGGCACGCTCGGGCAAATGCGCGGCAACACACACGCCTGCGATATCCCTCGCGCTCTGGATCGCAGCGTCCACCGTCGCACGATCCCGCAGACCGGACGCGGTCACGATGCTTTCCGCCAAACTCGAAAGATTTGCATCACGGCACGCGTTGAACACCAGCGTCGCCAGCTCTCCCGCGCTGTTCTGAGGAGCCGGTGGCACCGCGACGGGCGGCGGATCATTTGATGGCAGTGGATCGATCGGAAGCGTCGGATCATTGGTTGGCGGCGAATCATCCGACGCAGCGACCAACGCCTTGACGGGCTCGGGCGGGTTCTTGAAACGGGCAAGCAACTCGATCGCTTTCGTCGACGCCGCGAGCTTTACCGGGTTTTCGATTACGTCACAGAAACCGAGCGCCTGCGCTTCGAGCGCTGTGAGCCACGTCTCGGTGTCCATCATTGCGGTAATGTCTTCGTCACTCTGTCCGCTCTTGCGACGGTATGCGGCGAGGATGCCGTCGCGGGCCTTGTCCATCATGTCCGCCGTGGACCGAAGATCAGCTGCCGAGCCAAGCGCGATCGTCCACGGGTTGTGAATCATGAGCATGGCGTTCTCAGGCATCACCACCTGGTCGCCGGCCATCACCACCAGTCCGGCCGCCGATGCGGCGACACCGTCCACTCGCGCGGTCACCTTACCGGCATAGCGCCGCAGCGCGTTGTAGATGGCGAACGCATCGAACACATCACCGCCCGGCGAATTCACCGCGACGATCACCTCCGCAGCGTTCGCGGCAGCTTCGTCGAGCTGCGCGATGAATGTCTTGGCGTCGGTGCCCCAAAATCCGATCTCGTCATAGATCCGGATCTCGGCAACCGTCGCGCCCTGTGCGTTAGTCAACGCCTTGATGTCCCACCATTTGCGATTTTTCATCGAGGTTTCCTGCCCTTATGTTGGTATGTCGCCCACTACATCGCGTGCGCGCGGGTCCGAGTCGTATTGCAGACCAAGCGCATCGGCACGAACGTTGTCAGCGGCGTTCTCCTGATCGACCTGCTCCGGATCCTCGCCCTGCTTGAGAACCGATGCAGAGCGACTGGTGAGGCCCGCACGAATCGCGAGCTTCTGCGCGTTCACGTCCTGCACCGGATTGATATACGGCCAACCCTGCGGCACCCAGCGAACACGTAGATACTCACGACGCGTACGGTGAAAGTCAGGCATCGGGATAGCGCCAGACAACGCACACGCATCAATCCACCACGCCCAGATACGGTTGCAGTACTGGTGAATAAAGATGTTCCACTGCAACTGCTCGATCGCCCGCCGGAATTCGTTGAGCAGCACCCGCAGCACACGGTCACCGACCTCACGCAGATCACCCGTCAACACCTCGTATGGCATCCCGACCGAGGCGGCGGCCGCCATCAACTGCTGACGCATGAATGGCGCATAGTCATTACCGGCACCCGGTGGCGTTGCGAATTCGACCTCCTCGCCGGGCGCAAGCTCTTGCATGGATCCCGGCTCCAGAGAAACGATTGGCGAGAAGCCGTCGGCATCAAAAACCACCGGTTGCCCGGTCATTGGATCTATGTCAGCGCCAGGACCACTTGGCACTGTCGAGGGCTTCGTAACAAAGCCTGCAAACAGGTTGCTGACCTCCTGACGGAACAGCACTGCGTCGTCGAAGTTATCGAGCGAGTGAAGCCGGAGCAACACGGTCGCCAGCTCGGGCACGCCCCGGATCTGCCCCGGCCTCAATGGTTGAAAGACGTGCGCAACGTCTTCCGCCGGCACGGGCACCGTCGACATGCCGCCCACCATGTTCGAGCGTGTGTATTCGCCGGGGTGACGTCGGTACAGGTGGTATGCCACCCGCTTGCCGTTCGCATCGAACTCGACGCCGTGCAGAATTTCACCCCCGCCCGGTCGCAACTCATTCTTTTCAACAGGCAACAGATCGGCTTCGAGCACTTGCACCTGCATGGGCACTGATAAGCCCTCCGCCGGACTCACATAGCGGCGACGCAGGATCGTTTCGCCGTCACTGAAAAACGCGCGCGCGGCCAATGTCTGCTGCCCGTATACGTCTAGCAGGCCATCGTGGTCGGCCTCCTTCACCCAATCGTCCCAAAGTTGCTTTAAAAGCCTTTGAGTGCCCTTGTCAGGGTGTTGCGGATGCGGCTGGATGCCCGTGCCGATGGTGTTGGACACGAGCCGTGCGATCGCCGTCTTCGCCCACGGATCGTTGCGAATGGCGTCGCGTGCGCGGCTTCGCATGAGCGGCAGGTTTTCCACCGCCGCCGCACTTGGCCCCGCGCCAGAGGTCCGCCACGTGCGCCCTCGCGCTCCAGCTGAGCTCGCGGACTCGTATGCGGCGGCTTTGATTCGACCCGGCACGACAAAGCCGCGCTGCGCGAGTGCCGGGAAAGAGCCCTTCATCGAACCCCCTTGCCGACATTGCGCATGCGATAGATCCGCGAGCGCGGGCGCTGCTGATCCAACGACCGCACAATCTCCGTCTGCGCCTCGCGCAACTCGGAGATTGACCGATACTTGACCTTGCGATCGTGGTATTGAACTTCGAGCTCGCCCTTGGCAATCGCTTTTTGAATGCCATCGAGGTCCGCTTGTGTATAGGCCATAAGGTCACTCCTACCGCCGGCGTTTCAGATAAGACGAACTTCCCATTCGCCGCGCTGGTGGGCGAGCGACGGGGTGCTGCGTCGGTGTGGTCACATGTGCGACAGGCTGCGGCGCTGGTGTTGAGACCGCCTCTACGGCTGCCTGCGAGACCGGGCTGGTGGCCGCTACCGGTACCTCGATCTGCTCGACTGGCGGCGTCTCGCGCCCCTCAACAGCTGCCGGAACAACGACCTCGACTGGCCGGAACAGATCGTCTCGCTCCAGGTTCTTTTGCAGGGTCTCCCACTGGAACGACCGATACCTCGGCAAGCCGATGAACCACGCGGCGGCCATGTTGTAGACCATGATGTCGAGCACCTCATTGCGCGCGGCCTTCGGTTTCCACCACTCCCGCTTGGCCTTGCCGCCGATCCACTTCGTCACCAACCGCTCGACGGTGAGCTGCCCGAAAAAATCGGCAGTCAGATCAGGTGAAAAGTGCACACGGTGCGAGCCCTTCCCTTCCAGCTTGAGCCAACCCGTGAGTTGCTCCTTCGCAGCGAAGGTGCCGAACGGATAGATGTGCGCACCGTTGTCGACCTTGACGCCCATCCAGTTGAAGTCTTGCGCGCTGCGCTTGCCGAGCACCGGCCGCTTCTCCTCGCCAAAGCCCTTCACGCCGAAGAATCCCTCGTGCTCGTGATTGCGCAGCCACGCATAGCAGCGCTGCGCGTTGTAGCCGGTATCGATCGCACAGGCCCGCACGTATAGATCACGGCCCCAAGCGTTCCGTATTGGCATGCGCATGATGTCGCGCATCTCGTTCCACGGCTCCTCCTCGTTCGTGTCGCCGTACACGACCCGGTAGTCCACGATCCAAGCCTCCTCGCCCACGCCCCACGCGACGATCAGCCCTTCGAGACGATCCGGCTGCACATCGACCGCACCCGTGAGAACGAGGCCGCCGGGGGGCACCGTGCCAAGACGGTAGGTCTCGGCCTTCGCCCGCTCCAGCAATGCATGCGACTTCACGCGGTCCCCAGGTTGCTCCCACGTCAGGGCAAGCCGCGTGTTCCAGAATTTTTTCAGCTTGGCAAAGTCCCCGGCGTCCGCGGCCTTCTGCGCCTCGATGAATTCCCGCACAAGCGCCGGCCAGCGCACCCAAGGCGAATAGAGCGAGTTGATCCAGAAGCCAGCTGCCTTATTCGGTCCCGGTGCCTCCGCAACCCACCGACCGTCAGCCAACAGATCAGGCTTGTGGCGTTCCTCGATCAAGCCCGAACACTCCGCATCCGCGCAGATGTACATGGCCGTATCTGGATCGTCATCGGTCCAGCGCAGCCGGCGACGACCATCGGCATCCGCCCATACAAGCGGTTGCTCAGTGCCGCAGTGTGGGCACTTGACGTAGTAGCGTCGGCGGTCGCTATTGAGATAGCGAAACTCAATCTCCGAGGCTTCTTTCTCGGTCGGCGTCGACGTGTAAAGTCGCTTTGCTCGCGCACCAAACGTGTCCTGGCGGTTCGAAGCCAGCCCGATCGGATCGCCTTCACCATCGACGTCATTGGGATAGCCGTCCACTTCGTCGAAGTGGATATTGCGCGCCGGCATCGAGCGCAGCCCGACCGCGCTATTCGCACCGGTCACGACCACCATCGAGCCGCCCTCGAATTCCTTTTCGAGGATCGTGTTCGCACTGTCGCGCGAGCGCTTGTCCGATGACTTCGCCTTGATGGCTGGCGTGTTTTCAACCATCTCCGACAGACGCTGACGGCTCCAGCGCTTGGCGAGATTGAGCGTCGGCAACACGACGAGAAACGGACTCGGCACGCGGTCGATCGAGTACCCGAGCCAGTTCATCCCGGTCTCGCTCTTACCGACCTGCGTGCCCGCCACGAACACAACGTCCTGAACGGGGCTGGTCACCGACAAGCAGTCCATCACCTCGCGCAGATAAGGCGTGCGCGCGGTGCGCCACTCCCCGGCCTCAGCGGCCACCTTGCGGGACAGTTGCCGATTGTCGTCCGCCCACTCCGACACCTGTACGATCGGGTCAAGCGCAAGCCCCGCTCGCCACGCGTCTGCAGCGAGCGTCCAAGCGTCTACGGCACCCATTAGTGGATTGACCGTGCCGGCACGATGACCGTGGTCGAGATCTGTTTCAGGCAATCACGCATTTCGTTCTCCAGCATCTGCAGCACCTTCAACGGATCGGACTCGAAAGCGACCTGCAGATGAACCCGTTCGGGCAGCGCCAGCAGTCGATCGCGCACCTGCCGTGCCAGTTGCTCAGTCGCAAGACGCATGTCGTTAGCGTCGACCAGTTCGTTATCGAGTTTCCTGCGTTCACGCTCCGCCACGAGCGCCAGCTCCATCTCACGTTTTTCACGCCAGTAGTGATAGCGACCTCCCGATATGCCGGGAGACGAGTCAGCAAGCTCGTCGCGGGGCTCATTGGCCCTCGCTTTGGCGGGATCCAGTTCGACGCCGACATCGCGGTCGCGGCGGTGGTCCGCCCACCGATCCTGCACGCCCTTTTTGCTCGGGTCGGACGTGACGCCAAGCAACGCGTCGGTCGCAGCCCAATCCACAAGGGTGCCGTCCGGTGAGAGCACGAGACGCTCCTCTTTCAACAACTTCGCGACATACGATCGGTTCCACCCCCGCATGCGGGCGTACTCAGCCTTTCGCACAAATTGATCGGGGGCTTTGTCCATAAAGGGCAGTCGGTAAACGCGGTAAACAGCGGTAAACGCAAAAAGGTGAACAAACTTCGTTCACCTGTTCACTAACTTCAAAGTACCTTGGCTAGCGCAAATGCGCGGGTCCCTAGCCCCGCTTGCCTAAAGGATGGGCAGGGGCCCCCGGACCTTTCTGACCGTGCATTTATTTCAAAATCGCTCGCGTCTCACGAAAACCGCGCACTTTCTACAAGGGGTGGCTGGGTTTCGTCTGTGTTCGGGCTCAGAATGCCGAAAGCCCCGAGGCTTGACGCACTCGGGGCTTTCGGGAAATTCAGGACGCACGACTCCAACGTGCTCAACAGGCTCCATTTATCTTTCTTCTGTCCCGTTGAGGTTGCACGACTAACGCGCGGTGCCAGCGAAGTGTTTGTTCACCAAACGCCGCCGAGTTTATTCGTGCGTTCACCGAAATGCAAGCGTCACCGTGCACGCAACCCTCGCTCGAACTCCTGCTCGGTCGCCGCATCGATCTGTAGGAGAACTGACGCGAGCCAATCGAACCGGTCAGCCCATCGCCGATGGTACTGATCGAGCGGCACGCCAATCGCTAACGCACGCTTGGACGGACTGACCGGTTCTTTGCCAGATCCATTGCAATGCCCGCACAAGTGCGGCACCTCTGGAAACGGATGCTCCTCGTAAAACCCCTTGCCGTAACACACCGGGCATGGCGATCCATCGGCGATAGGCCAGCGGCTAAAGCGCAGTCGATCATTGATCGCGCCGCGAACAGGCAAACACGCCTTGCAATCAACGCGCTTTGTGATTCGCCCGCCACCGCCGAGCATTCCCCGCCCGCCGCACACCTGACACTGGTCGGCGATCCACTCAACGATCGCCCTTTCGGCAAAGCGCACAAGCAAAGACGCTCGGTCTGCGCCCGAATCGCCTTGCTTTTTTTCATCAGCAGCTTTTGCAACGGCTGACTTACCGCGACGATAACGACCACCGAGTGTGATCCGAGACGCGAGCAACAACGATGCTCGATGCAACGCCCGCTGCTTCAGATCCTGCCCGTACTTCATGTGCCACAGCATGTTACCCAATTCATCGACCAGCGCCAGTGCACCCAAAGTTACTTGGCGGTCCGGAGCAACATCCGCGAGCTGCACCCGCACGTTCATTGCAATTCCGGCCCTTTCCTTTAGGACGCTCATCGACTCACTCCTTTATGTCCCAATGTCTTAATGTCCCAAGGGATAAGGGTCGTAGGTGTGCGCACACGCGCGCGACATGCGCCATCCGTGCACGTCGCGCACGTCGCAGGCACTCGCGCATCACGCGAGGCAACGCCTGGGACGTCGGGACACGGGACCACATGCAGCGCGCCAAGGCTGGCGCTAAAGCGCGCCGAAACAGCAACGCTGGCGCGCTGTGACGGGGTATCGAGGTGTGCATCGGCGATCATGGGGCGATCAAAGTGGACTGTCATCGTCGCCGCCATCGGCCAACGCTGGCGCTTCGACAGCGCTCATGACGGGATCCGGGGCCTTGGTGTAGTACCAATCGCGTGTCCCGGTCGTATGCCGCTTGCGAACCCATCCGAGTGACTTCATAGCCTTGCCGATGCGTCGCTGCTCGGGCAACGTCCATTTCGACGTGTCCAGCTTCAGGACGTCCGCGAGGATCTCTTCCATCGTGACGGTGGCGACGAGGTCCAGATGGCGCGCGATCTTGCTCTCGTAGACGTCCCCTTCGTATCGCTCAGCCTGCTCCACTTCGAATAGATGCTTCTCAGCGTCACTCACATGCCACCGCGTGCCCTGCTTGTACAGGCGTACGGCCTCCGCCCACAACTGATCACGATCGCGCGCAAGGGCCGCCTGATCGACCGGTCCCTGCACGCGGATCGGCCAGTAACGGCGGTTGCCGGATTCGTCTTTCAGGTACGTGTCAAAGTTGACCGAACCAGCGAACACGCACTGCCGGTGAACGTCCGTCGCACGCTTGCCGTAGAAGTTACGAAAGCGGTCTGTCTCCGTAGCGAAGAAGCCCTTGGCCGTTGACGAGTCCGCCTTGTTGAACGAGTCTAGCTCGCTCAGTTCAATGATCCATTTGCCGGACATGATGGCGTAGGTATCTTTCTCGCCGAGCCGGATCTGCGCGTCGGTGAACCACTGCTTACCGGCGAGTATCTGCAGCGCCGAGGACTTGCCCCAACCCTGCCCGCCTTCGAGGATCACCACGTTGTCGACCTTGCAGCCGGGCTTCATGACACGCGCCACGGCCGCCACCAGCCACTTCATGCCGGCCAACCGCACGTACTCGCTATCGGTGGCATGCAGGTAGGTGACAGGCCAAAGCTGGACGCGCGGTACGCCGTCGTGCACCAGCCCTTCGAGGTACTCGCGTACATCGTGATAGTGGTGCTTATCGGCCTCAAGCAAAACTGCGCGCATGACGATGTCCGGACGGACAGATAAGCCGAATTTTTGCGACATCCAGAGCTCGCACCGGAGGTCGTCCATGTCCGTCCATTCGCCGACCTCGCCATCCGGAAACGGGGGTGCCCGGCGCTTCATAACGCGGCCAGCAAAGTCGTCCTGCGCGATCACACCCTTCCATTGGTGATGGTTCGAAAGGATCGTGAATACGTTCCCGAGCGTGGGCAGCAGCTTGCCCTTATCGGAGCGAGCCAACTCATCAAACCAACTTTGCTGTTCGTCCGGCTCTTGGGCCTCGCGGCCCTCTTTCGCAGCGGCAGCGGACATCGCGTCAATCGAGACACCGGTATCGAGCAACGAGCGCACGCCATTCGGCGACTCGGCCGAGACGATGCCAGCCTTCTCCATCGCGTCAACGAGGCGGGCAGCCCGATTGAACCCAATCCGAAACTTTCGCTGGACGGATGAAACCGACACGCGGCCTTCCTTGCGCACCAGCTCGACGGCGCGGTCATAGAGAGGATCGTCGCCCATATCAGCAGCATGCAGATGCGGAAACGGCAGAACGTCAGCAGAGGCCGGCGCAAGAGCGGCCAAGAGGCCGGCCTCTATCTGAGTCTTGACCGCTGGCAAGCCCTCTGCGCAATGAAGGTCGTTGAAGTCGGTGAGCTTACGGTCTTCGCGGTTCGCGAACGTGGGATAGACAATGCTGGCATTACCCACCTCCGCTGCCGCCTCGTAGGCACGCTTCAGACCAGCGTTTTCGAAAAGACGCTTGCGCTCGGGCATCACGTCATTGCCAATCGACAACTCCAGGTATGCGATGCCTTGCTCATCCTGTCTCGCCTGCACGCGAACCATGTACCACGTGTTCTTAGCGTCAATGCGCACGGCGTCGCCGTCGATTATCAGTTCGCCTTCGAAGCCGTAGTTCTCGGAAAGATGCTCGCGAAGGCGCTGCTCGATCTTCCAATCGTCGTCGGCGCAGATAAGGAGATGGAGATCCGGATGCGCCGCGCGCAGGTAACGCGCTGTCGGCATAATCCCGCCCGCATCGAAGCACACGGCCAGCGGAATCCTGTCGCCCGTCGCCATGCGAATCGAACGCCCGGTCGCATAGCCTTCGGCGAGCATGGCTACCTTGTCATCCTCGCCTATATCACCGAACTGAAGCGACGTGCCCTTCTTCTCCATGCCCTTATTGAACCGCTTCGCACCTGCAGGAGTGATCTTCTGCAGGCCAGCGAGACGAATGCCGCCGTCATACATAAACATGGGCACGAGCAGATCGCCAGTGTCGTCAAACCGAACTGCTTCTGGCGTGATCTGCTTGCGATCGAGGTAATCCGATGTGCCCCGATCACTCGCCTTCTGCCATTGATCCGCAGCGCGGTTCGCCGCCATCTTGGCAGCGCGCGCCGACTTCTCAGCCTCCTCTCGATCGATGGCCTCCTGCCGCTTGCGGGTCTCCGCGAGATCCTCAGCGGTGAGAGTTGCCCCGTCCCACTGGAACCGCTCAGTGCCGGCGTCATCGCCTGAGAAATGCCCGAAGGTGCCCGTGTATCCGATCAGCTTGCCGGCCTTGAAGACTTCGCGCAGTTGATACCACCATTTCTTCTGACGACCATACCGATGATGCTTGCCATCGGCGACCGGGTGGCCCGGCGGTAACTCGGGGTGGCCCGCCGCTTTCAGTTGATTGATGACCTGGTCTAACGAAGACATGCGGCGATTCTCCTTGTGATTTGAGCTTTGGAAAGGCGACCGCGCCAAGTAGCGCGACCAGCAACGAAGGTATGTACGCCGACCGGGAACCGGTCAGGCTGAGGATGGCGGCGCCGCAGCGCCGTGCAGGTTGTCTTCAAAGTCACTTTGGTCCCGGGGCGCGACGACCGCGCATTAGGTGCCACTCGGCGTCATGGCGTGCGAAAAGAGCGTCGTATTCCTCGACGCTGAGATACCAACTGATGTATTCGAAAAAAGTACGCCGCTCGTCTTTGGTCGGACGAGCGGCGCAGAATCGGGCGGCTCCAACAGTCCACTCACTCACGACGCCGAGAGAGCGACAGGCGGCCAGGAGCACGTCCGCGGGGAAGGGACCGAAGAGCGGCGCGAGGAATCGCTCCACCTCGTGCGGCGCTTCGGTCTTGACGATCAACAGCTTGTGCATGGCGCATGCAAACCGAGCATCGGCATCGCAGGCAACGCCGATACGCACACGATTCGGGTTACAGCAGATTCGTTCTATTGGAAACGCCTGCATGACTTACTTGCGGCGCAGCTTCGAAAGTCGCAGCGTCGTGCGGATCAGCCGCTCGAATAAGCGCTGACCCTTGCGGCTTACGACCGTCAGAGCCTCCGCTTCCTGCAGGTCAATGCGCTTGTCCTGCACGGCGCGAATCACCTCCGTGGCAACTTCGCCCACATGCGCTTGCAGATCCAGCGTCGCGGTCGTGAGAGTCGTGATGTCGTGCGGATACTCATCGTCAGCCGCTTGATCGACATGCATGGGCGCGGCAATCAGACCGAAGCGCTCATTCAATGCATGCAACGCATCAAGGGCGAACGGCTCGCTCTCGCGCTTCTCCTGCATCCATTCAAGGAGAAGCTCGAACATTTCCATCGAAAGCCGGTTTTCGCCCTCACCTCGCAACCGGAGGCGCAGCGTCTCGGACGTGATGCTCTTACCGCGACGGAGCGCAAGGAAGTTGGCGGCATCAGCCACGCCACCTGGTGAGTTACGGACAGACGTGTAAAGGACATCAAGCCACTCTGTTCCGCTGTATCTGCAAGTCATACGGCCCCGGTTCTTTGGAAAACGTTTTTTCATACTTTTTGCCGTTGGTTGCCGTCTGTACGATTCGGACATGAACGCACCAATGACAAATCCATCACGCGAAGAAGAGAGCAAGCGCTGCGATGCTGGAGAGACGCACCGGTCTGGTCGATGGAGCGTCACAGCACGTCGCTCCATCGGCGGAGGCCCGCGCGATGCTTAAGAAATCCCTAGTGCGAAACGTGAGCGCGATTGGTCAACGTCGGCTGCTCAGGCAAACCCGCGAAGTAATCGTGCAGCGCTTGAACCGTGGAGACGCGAGGGTCACCCACAGCTCCGCTCGTGAGCTTGGTGAGCGTTGGGTATGGCACGCCGGATTGTTTTGCAACGGTGCGCAGATTGCCCTTTTCAAGCCCGAGTCGAGCCAAGGTCGAGGCGAGAAACGTTGCATATTGGTTGTCCATCCAAACTCCCTTGAGCAATGAGTACCAACATAATAGCCATTAGTGGTTATTTAGGCAACCAACCGAGTCCTTCAAGCGACCGCAACTGGCTAGCCATCAATGGCACGCTTTAGCCATGACACGTCTAAACACCAAACAGATCCTCGCGGCCAACATGCGCCGACTAATGGACACCTCCGCATCCCTAAACACGCAGGTGAAACTGGCTGCTCGTGCCGGAATTGCGCAAAGCACAGTGGGGCGACTGCTTCGTGGCGAGGTTTACGCTCAGCTAGCCCAGGTCGAAGCCATCGCCGACGCCTTCCACATCACCGTGGGCGAGCTGCTTACCGACCACTCCCTCACGAGCGAGTCAGCGCCGACCTACGATAAGATTGCGTTCGCAAAATTACCCGCCACCGAAAAGGCACAGATATCTGCATTCATTGATTTCGTCATCCAACGTCAGGACGAGTCAAAAATGAGCGACCCACTTTCGCTCAGCAAAAAGACGGACCTCCCACCGGACCTCAAAGACCGCCTCATGGAAGCAATTCAGCGTGAACTTAACGACGATACGCTGACACTAGGCCATGAAAGCAAAACTGAGCGCAGAACAAAAGGACGCCGAAAACGTTCTTCATCTTAATGATTACCGGGACATTGAGAGCCAGCCGCTAGCAGCTGCTCTGCAAGCAAAGCAGGACCGCATCCAATCAATCCACGACCACATCAACCACCATTTGAATGACCCTGATGCGCCAGTAGTCGCGGCCGCAATGGTGTACCTCGATGCCCACGGACGCATTGGCGTTGCCGCAGCGGGCATAGACCCGGAATTGGCACCACGCATCGCGCAGGAATTACGTGATGTCGCGCGCATCGTGGATCTGCACCAATTTGTCCGGCGCAAGAAACCCAATACCCAAGGCAGCGCGTCGCTCTTGCTGCTAAGCGCGATTGGTTTCATTGCAGCCACATATGTGAACGAGATCGCTTGGCTCGACTCGGTCCTCAACTGCGCCGCACAGATTACGGCCCTTGTGCTCGCGCGCCGGGCTCGAAATTAGCCACAGGGCCACCGAAAGCCCCCTCTAATAACCGAGAAAAAACCATTCTCAGCATATTGATCTTCCAAATTAACCATTAATGGCTTGTATAAATGACCATCAATGGCTATTCTTGCTCCCAATGCGCAATCCCGCGCAACCGGAGATTCACATGAAAAACCTCTTCGACCACCATACGGCGCACCGAATCGCCGCCCTGCGCAAGATGCAGGGCCTGCCGTTCGATATCCCGCCCGGCCACACCGTTTATCGCCAAAGTGACTTTGAGAAATCCAAGGTCTGGCGGTATGTAATCCGCTGTGGACTTGTTGTCATCATCGCCGTGCTCTTCGAACCCGCTCCGGGTTCCCCGCAGAACGCTTCGCCAGCGGCCGGCCACGCCGCACGGCTTCCCGTTCACGCCAGCGTTTAGGTACCGCGATGGCAGATCGGGTCCCCGTCACCAACGCCGAAATTGCGAAGGAATCCCGTGACCGACACGTACGCGGATCTGCCGTCGACGCCATCACTAATCCAGCAATTCGAATTTGCCTGATCGTGTGCGCCGAGTTGCGCAAGAAACATCCAGAACCAACGCCGTCCGAGCCGGACCTTAAGCGCCTTGCGGCCGGCGATACCGACTGAAGAGACCCATGCCACGAATTAACGAACTACCGCACCGCGACGTGCAGCGCACCGACACGCTCGGTCTTTGCACCTTTGTGAAATATGACCCTATGGCACCGCGTGCCAAGACCCCGGTAATGGTCGGCCGATATGTTGTGCATCGAAAGCCGCTCCATGGCAGCGTGCACACGCTCTACATGATCATGGATGGTGCCGACATCGCCCGAACGCAGATCTCATATCCGAGTGAAGGCGACTGCGCGAGTGCTCTGAGCGCCCGTCAGAACGTTCGCCGCATTGCAGGTGCCGCAATTGGCAAGGCAAAGCGCGCAAAGAAAGGATGGCAAGCCAATCCGATGAGCATCAAGGAGGCAGCGTAATGTTCTCCGCCATCGTTGCCATCACCCTTTGCGCCGCCGTCTGGCTGCTGCTCCAAAGCGGACGCCGCAAGGTCTACGGCGCTGTTCTCGGCTTGTTCAATTCGATGCTTTGGATCTTCGCAGGTCTGACTGCCGGGACTCACTTCGTCGCACTCATTGCCGCCGTTTGCGGTCTGAACTTCCTGGTCTTTCTTGCAGCAGCAGCCAGCACCTCGACGCGGAGGTCGCATGCGCACTGACCTGTCGGACATCGCGAAGCATCTGATCGGGATGCTCAGTCAGTCCGTCTACCTCACCACGACCAACATCACAGAAGCCCTGCCACATGCCGACGCTGAATCGGTCGGCGTGGAAATGGACATGCTGATACGCAGCGGTGTAGTGACGCGAGGGTTTGTTCGCCATTCGGAACCTCTCGATGTCGCCTATTGGCTCGAACATAAGCCTCGCCCTCCCGGCGTTGTAGGACCGGGAATCGTCACGATGGAAGACTTCACGAGCGTAGCTCGATCAAGTGCGTTGGAGGTTAGCAATGGTTAAGTCAAAGACCCTGCAGCTCAACCAGCCGATCGTTACTGGCAACACCAAGGCCGCTGTGAAAGCGGCCGGCGGCGGATCATCCGACCTCTGGACGGTACCCCCGGCCGCGCTTCACTTTGACCCGCGCGACAACGTACGGCCGCTTGACCCAGCCCGCGTGCGCCACATCGCGGATCTGATCAAGGCGAACAGTTACGACCGAAAGAAACCGCTTGGTTGCATCGTTAAGAAGATCAACGGTGAGGATCGTATTTACGTATACGAAGGCCAGCATCGCTATCACGGAGCCCTCCTCGCAATATCGGAGGGATTCGAGATCGATCGCCTGCCCATCGTGATCGATGAGGCAAAGTCAGTCAGTCGCGTGAACATGATCTATGCCGGCGTAACGAACAACGACGCCGAGAAGTTGACGCCGCTGCAACTCGCGGAGCAGGTCATCGAGCTACAGACTCTCGGCGAGTTTAATGCAACGATCTGCCGCCGCTTGAACATCACCGATCAGACGATGCGCGACGTGCTGCTTCTCGCGCACGCGCCAGCAGCGATTCACGAGCTCGTACGTGCAAAGGTCGTTTCATCGACGCTCGCAATCGACGAGATCCGCACGCATGGCGGTGACAAGGCCATGTTCCGACTGACGGAGGCCGCCGCGAGAACAAAGGCGAGCGGCAAAACCAAGATCACCAAAAAGGTGCTACCCAAGGCTGCGGCAAAAAACATCACTGGCGAGCAGGCAAAGCAACTTTTGCAAGCGCTGCAAGCTGTGCTGCATGACCCCCTCTTTGGCAAGCTGTCACCGGGCACCATCGCGGGGGTCGACACGGCGCTAAGCCCGCTGTCGGATCTGCTTGATGACGCCCCGAAGAAGCTGAAGCATCCGGTTCACGTCGCGAACAGTATCGGCGTGTACGACGACTGCGAAAAACTGCACGCGCCAAGGTCGAAACGTACCGGCCAAGTCCCAGCCAGCATCTTCATCGCGCAACCTGAAGAAGGCGCATGGGTCTTCACGTTCAGGATGGATATCGCCCCGACTTATGGATTCGCTCATGCTTATCCATCCATTGAAGAGGTGTCGATTATTCATCGGACGCGCGTTCAAGCGATCCGCGCGGCAGTGTCGGAGCTGACTCGCCTCATGAACCATAGCGATCGCGCCAAGGCGAAGGAAGCACCGATCGTTAATGCATGGCTCGACAAGCTGTACACCATGCCCGATCCGGATTGGACCGATGACATGGTCCCGGAGTCCACCGACGAGGAGGATTCCTGATGCGCTCGGCTATTTCTACCCCACATCCGCTGGCGCAGGAGCGACAACACGCGAGCAAACGCGGGACGCTCGGAAAACTCCGCTCCGTCCCGTCGCACACCTCGAACCGTGACGGCAACAGCAACGGGCTGTCGCCCGCCCAAGCGATCCAGGCGATGGAAGTCGAACCGCTGGCGCGGCCCGACCAAAGCAACGGGCTGACGCCCGCCAAGGCCATCCAGAAAGACGATGCGCCGCTCGCGCGGCGAACAGCTATCCAGAAGAACGAGGGCGAGTCAGAAACCCGACTCGCCATGTTTGCGCGGATCGAAGCCCTTCGCATCGAAATCCGCAAGCTGACTGAGGACGTCGCACTCGCGGCCGACATCGAGCTGCTCGACCTCATGCGCGATGAAGTCGGCAGCTATAGCCGGCATAAAGCCGCACAGGAAGCGCGCACTTGGGCCGGCACCGCTGGCATTCAACTTGAGACCGGATTGATGATGCTCGACCGCGCGTTGCGGCCGGCATCGCTGTGAGGAGCCGACCATGAATATCCAAACCGAGAAGTTCGTCCAGACCGCCATGCATCTTTATTCCGACAAGACCGGGAAGCCGCTGGTTAGCGTGCACGGTGACGGATCCGTTGAGGTCAATTCGGAAGTGACGCTCGACGAGGCCGCGACTGCTTTCTGGAATGCGGTCCGCACAGTCTTTGATCAGCACCGTACGCCGCCGGCTGAGATGGAGCTGCGCGCTATTCACGCAACCGCGGTTACCGCCGTGCTCACGACCGACAAGATGCTCACGCCCGACGTCGACGCGTGGTGGCCGCCCTACCTGCGATCAGTGCTCACGCAATCGTCGCGCCCTTGGTTCACGTCGACGTCCAAGGACGACGCAACGACTGACGATCAGCCGGCGCACTGGCAATACCTGTTCACCTATCCTTTTGACGGCTCACCCGTATGGCGTGACGACTCGCGCGAGTGGAACGGCCAGCGCCCGAAGGCCGCTCGCGGACTCTTCACCAGGCCGACGCCCAAAGAGCTGCAAGAGAAGCTCCGCGACGCACAGTTCGCGCTCGGTGCCTTGGACGTCGTCCGCAACGCGCTCGGTCTACCTTCTGGCGCCAACCTCACAACCGACGTTGTGCAGGCAGCTTTAGACCTGCAAATTGAGCAGGCCGGGAAAGCCAACATGGTGATCAACGACCTGGTCGACCAGGTGCGCGCAGTTGCCGGCCGCCATCGAATCACGGCGAGCGCCGAGCCCGAGCTGCACGCCGTGATCGACGCGGCCGATGCGTTCGTATTTTCACGCGAACCGGCGATGACGCCGCCGGCAATGTCACAGGCCGCGCGAGACGTGGTGGCCGAGCGCAAACGCCAGATCGACGTCGAAGGTATGTCGACAGACAAAGACGATCAGAACAACGGCGGCGATCTCGCGGCCGCTGCTTCAGCATTCGCACTGAACGCCGCTTGCCAGCTCAATCCCTACTCGCGGCAACCGCTCCAAGAATTTCCGATCATGTGGCCGTCCGATTGGGCAGCGAAGTGGTGGAAGCCCAAGACGCCGCGCGAGGATCTAGTTCGTGCCGGCGCGTTGATCATCGCCGAGATCGAGCGCATCGACCGGGATCCGGGCGATGAGTCCGGTCATCACCATTCACAAGGGGGCGACCATGCATAGCCTCACTGTGATTCCCGCAATGACGGACCCGCTTGGTCGCTACTGGACCCCGCCAAGTCGCAATGAGCTTGCCGTCGACGATACGCATGCAGTCATGAGCCGCCGATCATTCGATCTCCTCCTTGAATACTCGCGATCGAAGCCGACCGGCGTCTACCCCGGAAAGATGTGGAAAGCGATCATGCGCGACGGTACGCCTCACCTGTGTTGGTACGGGATCGTTGAAGGACGCGATGACTTGTGCTCGAACAACAACCGACAGATTCTTGTCTGCGATTGACGGAGAAACGAAATGATCCTAGCCCTCGAAATACTGTCGATCTGGTCTTGTGTCGGCATGGCCATCGCGCTCAAGCTCGGTCAGTTCATTCAAAAAAACCGCCCCGCTGATTGGCACGCAGAGTGGGCTCGTTCGGGAGACTCAGCATGAGATGGGCAATTGACAATCCGACGCGCCTGACGCGCATCGTCGACGCGCGCGGTCACACACAGGTCGCGCGCGACAAAACAACTTTGCGGGACGAGATCATCGCGATCTTAGAAGTCGGACACCAACCGAAGACCGTGCTGGTGCGCGCCCTGCACACCAGCATGACGCTAGTAGACACAGCGCTTTCGGAGCTTGAACGACAAGGTCGGGTTGAAAAGTTTCGGATGATGAGTGAGCGGAAAAGGCTGGATATCTTCTGGTGTGTTTCTGGCGCTGTGCCGACCCCTATCGCGGCGAACAGTGGTTTCAGTGCAGCAGAGACGTTGGCTGCGTTTCAGGAAATCGCTATGCAACGAGCACGTAAACAATGAAAACATACGACTTACTTGAATGCGCCGACCTGCTAAAGGTTGATCGCAACACCGTTTTGAAGATCGCCGGAACCGGCGAACTGGCCGGCGCAAAGATTGGCCGCGCTTGGGTATTTTTAGAGGATGACGTATTGGCGTTTCTGCGTAAGAAGGTGCAGGAACAGTCGAACGCGCGACTGCAGGGAGCGCACGAGCCAGAGACGGACGAAAAGCTTGCGAAGGCTGTCGCACGTCAATTCACTACACCCGACCGCCGGCGACCGGGCCGACCTGCGCGCCCGCTACCGGCACTCCCCGATTCAGACAGACAGTCTATTCATCACCAATGATTTGCTCGATTACAAACTGCCTCAGTTCGTTAGGGAAGCCTTCCCGGAACCGGGCAATGAAGAAGTCGTAAGGTTCCGGTGGTCTCTCGTCAAGAGGCCAGTCCTCAACAGCCAAGCCCATCAGTGAGAGAAAACAAAACAAGAGGAAGCGGCCCACATGGCCGTTTCCGTTTGCATATGGATGGATGATCATTAGATTGACCATGTGCTCCAACGCAATGTCTAAATTCTTGATGAACGTGTCCTCGTCCACGTCACCATCCGCAATGCCACCGCCTGCCTCAACGTCACCCTCAGCTGGTTTGCTTACGTCAGCTTCGACGGCGGCCACCTCCTCGGAGGACTGTTCGCTAAAGTAACTTTTAATATCTGCTGAAATTTCGGCGTGCAGTGCATCCATCTCAACTGCAACGTTGGATGCAGCGGTGGTTCCGATTACTTCCCCTCTCCGATCAAACCCGATAGTGACGTCGTAATCAATAAGACAATCACGCGAGCCTCGGTAATTCCCAGCAAAGTATCCGCAGCCTTTTGCTGTCATCCCTTCAAATAAAGCTTTGTGTACCGGACGAGTATCCTTGAGGTAAATTCGTTCGGGAACTTCTCCGCTGCGCAAACGGGCCAGCAGCATCTTCGACCGGAACTTCGCCTTCGTGTGCTTCTTGTCGTCGAACTTCCTATAGTCCCAATCTCGGCATGCGCACCGCGCAGAATGTTCAGGGCACATCATTCACCATAAATGCGATTAGTGATCCTCTCAGCCCACTGACCCGGATCTTCAGCCCGCTTTGCGCGGCTGGCTTTCAATGCCAGCGCCCGTCGAGCAAGACTTCGTACCGCATCACTCATCTGCGCTGGAGCGTCGCTCTCTCTACGAGCGCGCGCTGTTCCAAAGACGTGTGTCGGCGTTTCGGTTTCGGCAGCGACTAACTCCAACACAGCTTGGTCTAAGGTAACGCTCACGTTCTCTTCGACCAACGAAACGACCTTAACCTCGGAAAAAAGATACGCATAGAACGCACGCCATTTGGTCCTCTTGTTGGCCTTCCAAACTCGCACGTTATAGTCAGGATTCCCGATCAAACAATTGGAGGTGAACTCAACGGATGAGTCGTCAATTACGATGTCGACCAAGGCAGACGTGTGTTTGTCATATGCACGCTTAGCGAACATTTCAGCGACACTTGACGCGGTACCAGCGACGTCATAGGCCGGCATGTTCCGGTCAGTGTACGTAACGGCTGCAGGAATCATGATGCCCTCGCCAGAGTTGTCTCAAATTTTGTAATTAGTTGGGCCGATCGCTCTATCAACTGCGGGACTCGATCCAACATACTTTTTAATTCTTCTAATTTGTTGGTGGGAGCCTCTTGGCTAGTATTGAACACCAAGAGTTCTTGGTTATCACATAGCACCTTGCCCCCGCGTGAAGCTCGGCCCGAACGAATTTCTACCTGAAGGTGACCGCCAAATTCGTCCGGCGTACGAAGCATAACTCCTGCTGTCGCACCCCGTCCGTTAAAGTCTTCCAACAAGGGATTGCCGTTGAGGAAAATTTCCCTTGAACGCTCCAAGTAGGGACCCGGAACATTGCCATCGTGGAGAGCGTAGAGAACGTTGACGCCACCGAGCTTGAAGGACAACCGCGCGGCATCTAGAAAACGATTGATCCTCACTTGAACATCATCGACCAAGGCATGGTCGGCACTGTCGAACGAGAACTGCACCCTATCGGGCAGAATCACTACGCGAAGCGGGGACGCCTGAAGGTTAACCATGACTGGCAAAAACATTGACCCCGGCAAGAACTCATCTTTGCCGACAACGCCTGCCTCTAGGAACCATAACTGACTGTAAACGGACACATCGATCTGCTGCGTACTCAGCAGAACAATGTTTACCGCAAGTAATGTTGACATATAGTTGTATTCGTTTTGATGCGGGTTTGCTGGACCAAGCTTTTTGTTCCTGCACGGCGCGCCATGCACGGATCATAACACCACTATTAATCCACACAATTTTGCCACCGCATGCCGGCCAGCGCTCACTTGCAGAAGCTTTTCGTCGTGAAACGCCCTTCATTGGTTATCGGCTAGACAGCGCTTTTCTGAAGCCGGCCTGCTTCTCAATCGTTCCCCCGGCTACCATAGCTGCAGCGCAAGTTC
The DNA here is from genome assembly GCF_018449515.1 of Caballeronia sp. dw_19. Taxonomy (GTDB): domain Bacteria; phylum Pseudomonadota; class Gammaproteobacteria; order Burkholderiales; family Burkholderiaceae; genus Caballeronia. Next base: position 66,625 of record NZ_JAAVUQ010000024.1, read on the forward strand.
GCTGCCACGTAGGTTGGCGTAGCGCATCAAGAGCTTCGTACTGGAATGTCCGGTGATTTTTGCAATCTGGACATCAGACAGAGAAGTTTTCTCATAGAGGCGTGACGTTGCCTCATGACGCAGATCATGAAACGTCACCTCTCCACACCCCGCCGCATCAAATATCCGACCAAACTGCGCGGACAACCGAACGGTGACCGTCGCCAGTGCCTTTGGCTCCCGATCTCCGTCCCACCATGGGAACAAGCGGTCGGTGTCGAATGTGAATCCTTCCATCTCAGCGTCGCCGGCCTCGACCAGCCCGACATACCTTTTGTACGCCGCGATCGCCACTGTCGTGAGCGGTACCTGGCGCTTGCTCCCGTTTTTCGTTTTGTCTAGAAAGATAGTCCGCTGCTCGATATCAACTTGCGCCGGCGAGAGCGTGTACATCTCTCGCAACCGCATTGCCGACTCGATAGCTAGCTCGAACAGGAACACAAGTGCCGGACGGTACTGGAGCTCAAACGGTCGCTGGCGGTTCTCCGGTTTGACCTTATCGAGCACTGCACGAACGGCCTTCTCGGGGTCGCCATGCAGCCGCTGGTCGCGCTCGATGTCTTCCTTGGGATCCTTGCCTTGCGTTCGAACGGCGGCCGAATCCTCGTCGGTGTATGTGGCATAGCGCTTGGGAAGAAGTCGCAAGGGATTGATCGGCAGCGAAGGATTACCGCTCTTGACCGTCCAATCGAAACACCGCGCGAGCGCACCGACATAGTGACGAATAGTCGACGGAGCCATCACGTCCCGGCGCTTCATTGCTGTTACCCATCGCTCGGTCCATTCATAGCTCACAGAGGTAAGCGCCTGCCCCTTCCAACGGTCGAGCAACGTATTGAGCAGCGAAATGTCCGAGGCCGGCATCGACACCTTTCCGAGGTAGGCGCGGATCGCATCGTCGACCGTGACCACGCTGCCCCGTCGAGCGACCAGCTCCTCTGGAAGAATGCCGGCATCGAGCAGCTGCTCGATGCGACGCACGTAGGCGTCCCCTTCGTCCTCACTTTCGAATGTGAGCGAAAGTGGCTTTGGGAGTAGGCCCTTGCGCCGGACGGTGTATTCCCACGTCCCTGAAGGACGCATTCTCTTTGTCGACATAGCCCCGCTGCAAAACTCGCATCAACGGCCAATGAGCCGATCTACGCGTGGTTTTGCGTGTTTTTGGAGTGGTTAGAGAGGGCTTTGTACCACTTTAGAGGGCGCATTTCCATATATGGAAATGTATTAGATAAAGACAAAGCCCTGAATAATCAGGGCTTTGTCTTTGATTCTTTGGAGGCGCGAGCCGGAGTCGAACCGGCCTAAACGGCTTTGCAGGCCGCTGCATAACCGCTTTGCTATCGCGCCGGAAGCGGGGACTACATGAAGCATTCCGTATCTGGCAAAACCAACCCAACGTCACCGTATTGAACTGGTCCACCAAACAAAAAGGGAAGCTTGGCTTCCCCTTTTTTTGGAGCGGGAGACGAGGCTCGAACTCGCGACCTCAACCTTGGCAAGGTTGCGCTCTACCAGCTGAGCTACTCCCGCATGGTCCTGCACTTTACTGCCAGCCACTGGCTTACCATTGCCAATGACCTTCTTAATTTGGAGCGGGAGACGAGGCTCGAACTCGCGACCTCAACCTTGGCAAGGTTGCGCTCTACCAACTGAGCTACTCCCGCATCTTGCTGACTTCTTCTGCCAATTTGCTGCTTTCGACCTTCATCAGGCTTCGCGGTTTTTTGCGTTCACCCGACAGAAACGAGATTATGGAGAAGGCCAACTTTAGTGTCAAGCGCTTTGTATGTACCCCATCACTTTTAAACGCTCTCCAACTTGAATCACAGCATGCCGAATCACAACATGCCACCGCGCTCGCGAATCTGCGGCCATGCGAGCTTCATGTAATAGAGCATGGACCACACCGTGAGGAACGCAGCAACGTAGATCAGCCAGAGTCCCCACACGCGGGTATCGATAACGAGCGGCGTACCGGCAATCCTCAACGGCCCGTAGAACAGCAGCATGGGGATAGCAACCATCTGGCAGACGGTCTTGAATTTGCCGAGCGAATTCACCGCCACGCTCTTCGATGCCCCGATCTGCGCCATCCATTCCCGCAATGCCGAAATCGTGATCTCACGCCCCACGATAACCAGCGCAATCACTGCGTTCAGCCGCATCAGTTGCACGAGCACGAGCAGCGCCGCAGTGACCATGAGTTTGTCTGCAACGGGATCGAGAAATGCGCCGAATGCCGATGTCTGATTGAGCTTGCGTGCGAGGTAGCCGTCGAACCAGTCGGTCAGCGCAGCCAGCACGAAGATGACCATTGCAAGCAGGTTGCGATGGTCCGGGCTCATCATCACGTCCGGCAAATAGAAGACGCCCACGACGAGCGGAATCAGCACGATTCGAAGCCACGTCAGGAAAATCGGAAAATTAAACGGCATGGGCGTGACTCTTATAGAGAGGTGCCATTGTGCCGCGTCGCCCTATATGTCACAAGACGACGGGCTGAACGGCCGGACGTTGCGCTCAATGCAACTGCCGGTAGATCTGCTCGGCGAGCGCCTGCGAAATGCCTTCGACGCTCGCCAGATCCTCCACGCTCGCCGCCTGCACCCCGCGCAAACCACCGAAGCGCGACAGCAACCGCTGGCGCCGTTTCGCACCGATACCCTCCAGTTCCTCTAGCCGCGATGTCTGCCGCGTCTTCGCCCGTTTCGCGCGCATGCCGGTAATTGCAAAGCGGTGCGCCTCGTCGCGAATTTGCGCGACCAGCATCAGCGCCGCGCTCTCTTTTCCGAGTTCGAGCGCTGCGCGGCCATCGGCGAAAATCAGGGTTTCGAGACCCACCTTGCGCCCTTCCCCCTTCGCCACGCCGACCAGCATGCTGCGATCGAGGCCCAGTTCAGCGAACACTTGCCGCGCGATCTCGACCTGCCCCTTGCCGCCATCGATCAACACGATATTCGGCAAGCGCCCGCCCGACGGCACGGGTTCGGCGACATCGGCTTCGGCTGGGCTGGTTGGCTCCACTTGCGCGGCGGCCTCCAACACCACCTCTTCCACCCGCTCCACCGCTTCCTGCGCCGGCTCATCAACGGCTCGCGCGGCGGCCTGCGCCAGCATCTTCTCGTAGCGGCGCGTGAGGACCTGGCGCATGGCGGCGTAATCGTCACCCGGCGTGATGCCGGTGATGTTGTAGCGCCGATACTCGGCCGACTGCATCTTGTGATGGTGATACACCACGCACGATGCCTGGGTCGCCTCGCCCATCGTATGGCTGATGTCGAAACATTCGATCCGCAACTGCGCGAGATCGTCCATTTCAAAGCTCAGCGTGTCGGCAAGAGAACGCGTGCGAGCCTGCTGCGAACCCTGTTCGGACAACAGCCGCGCGAGCGCGAGCTTCGCATTCGATTCTGCCATCGACAGCCACGCGCGCTTTTGTCCCTGCGGCTGACGCAGCACCACGACCTTGTGCCCGGCCTGTTCGATCAGCAGATCGACCAGTTCGCGGTTCGTCGGCGCGTGGCTCACCACCAGCACCGGCGGCACGCGATTGCCAATGTAATGCTGCGCGATAAACGCCTCCAGCACCTCGGCCTCAAGCGCGCCCTGACGTTCCGATTCCGTCGCGTCATCCAGCGGCGCGTCGCCGGTTTCGGCAATCTCCTCCTGCATTTCACCCGTCGTGGCGTGCGCCTCGAACGCCTGTTCGCGCGCCGCGAGCGTGCCCGCGGGAAGTGCGATTTCGTCGGTAAGCGCATCGACATCCGCATCGACCTGTTCGATGACGATATTCGCCACGCCGTCCACGAAGTCGTCGCCGGCAAGCTCTTCCGGCATCGCGTCTTCTATCGCCAACGCCGCCTCTACGTGCGTCGGGAAATAGGCTTTATCGCCGAGATGCCGGCCGCCGCGCACCATCGCGAGATTCACGCACACCTTGCCGCCCAGCGCGACGACCGCGAGAATATCGACGTCGTTATCGCCGCCTACCTCGATGGCCTGCTGATGCAGCACGGTAGACAGCGAGCTCATCTGGTTACGCACGGCCGCGGCCTGTTCGAACTTGAGTTCGGCGGCGAATGCGTGCATCTTCTGCTCGAGTTCCTTCATCACTTCGCCCTGGCGTCCGAGCAGGAAACGCGATGCGTTCGACACATCGCGTGCGTAATCCTCCTCGTTGATCAGGCCGACGCACGGACCGGTACAGCGTCCGATCTGATGCAGCAGGCATGGCCGCGTGCGGTTGGTGAAGACGGAATCCTCGCAGGTGCGCAACTGGAAAACGCGTTGCAGGATCTGGATGCTTTCGCGCACGGCCCAGGCGCTCGGGAACGGGCCGAAGTACTGGTTCTTCTTGTCAACGCCGCCACGGTAATACGCCATGCGCGGAAATTTGTGGCCAGTGAGCTTCAGATACGGGTACGACTTGTCGTCGCGAAACAGGATGTTGTAGCGCGGCGCGAGCGCCTTGATCAGATTATTTTCGAGCAGCAGCGCTTCGGCTTCGGACCGTGTGACCGTGGTTTCAATTTTGCGGATGCGCGTGACCATCATCGCGATGCGCGGAGAAAGCAGCGTCTTCGTAAAATAGCTCGACACGCGTTTTCTCAGGTCGCGCGCCTTGCCGACGTACAGCACATTGCCCTGCTCGTCGTAATAGCGGTACACGCCCGGCAAATGCGGTAACTGAGTCAGGCTTTTTTTGGGGTCGAAAACGTCGGAGTCTGTCATGCAGGGATGATGGCGGGAAACGCGCAGCTTGAGGTCGGCAAAATGATTTATTGGTTTCGAGCGGAGCATGGGCGAAGTACGAAGGACGCTCGCCCAACCAAACCCCTAACTCGATCGTAACGCAACCGTAACGCAGCGCGCCGCGCGAATCGTTATCCTTAAAAGCGCCAGTTTAGTTCAAACCGCTGTCCACCATTCTTCACCATTCATTAGCGGTTCATCGCCGCTCTATTGCCCATGCCGTCTTCATCGGAACAATTGCCGGTTGTTACCGGCCACGTCGGCGTCGACACCAGCGCGCAAGCCAGCAGCATCGCGTGCGATATCTTCTGCGCGGTCATCGACAATTTCGGCGATATCGGCGTCTGCTGGCGGCTCGCGCGCCAACTGGCCAGCGAACACGGCTGGCAAGTGCGGCTGTTCGTCGATGACCTCAAGGCCTTTCATGCGCTCTGCCCCGCCGTCAATCCCGCGCTCGACCGCCAAAGTGCGTCAGGCGTGATGATCGAGCACTGGCATGCGCCGTCGCATGCCGGCGACACGCTGCAGATCGCCGATGTCGTGATCGAGGCGTTCGGCTGCGAATTGCCGGCGGTGTACGTGAGCGCAATGGCACGCCGCGAGAAGAAGCCCGTGTGGATGAATCTCGAATATCTGAGCGCGGAGGACTGGGTCGCGGATTTTCATCTGCGGCCGTCGCCGCATCCGCGCTACGCGCTCGACAAGACGTTTTTTTTCCCCGGCCTGGGCCCGGGCACGGGTGGCGTGCTGAAAGAGCGTGCGCTGGATGCCGAGCGCGAGGCGTTTGATCGCGATGCCTGGTGGCACGCCCGTGTTGGCATCGCGCCGCCGCCGTCCGGCACGACCGTCATTTCAATGTTCGCGTACGAGAATCCAGCCATCGATACGCTGCTTGAACAATGGCGCGATTGCGCCACGCCAATCGCGTTGCTCGTGCCGGAAGGACGCATTTCCGGCGCGGTTGCCCGGTTTTTTGGCCTGCCGGCCTTTCCGGCGGGGGCGAAGGCGACAAGCGGATCGCTCTCGGCCTACGCGCTGGGTTTTGTCGAACAGCCGCTTTTCGACGCCCTGCTCTGGGCTTCCGATCTGAATTTCGTGCGCGGCGAGGATTCCTTCGTACGGGCGCAATGGGCGCAGAAGCCGTTTGTCTGGCACATCTACCCGCAAGGCGACGACGCCCATCTGCCGAAACTCGACGCGGCGCTTGCCCACTACGCGAACGGCTTGCCGGACGGGGCGCGGGCCTCGCTCGAACGCTTCTGGCACGCGTGGAACGGCGCGGGCACGCCGGATTGGGACGATTTCTGGCAAAACCGCGCGCTGCTGGAACGGCGCGCAGCCGATTGGGCGACGGAACTGGCGAGCGTCGGCGATCTGGCTGGAAATCTGGCGGAATTCGCGAAAACTCAGTTAAAATAAGCGGTTATCCAACGGCTTACAGTTCGGAACACTATCCGTTCCGAACGAATTCCACAGGGGAATGAGCACGCTGGGGGAATAGTCAAAGTCAATGAATAGTCAGTGAGGCGGCTACAGCGCCCGGGTTTGCGATTTAATTTCGGTTAAAGCAAGCGACCCTGCCACGAGCCGGCCGTCGACATTGCAGCGATCAGGCTCACATTTTCGTACAGGACAGTTTTTTAATATGAAGACCGCACAAGAACTCCGCGTCGGCAACGTCGTGATGATCGGCAGCGATGCCATGGTCGTGCTGAAGGCCGAGTACAACAAATCCGGCCGCAATTCCGCGGTCGTGAAGATGAAGTTCCGTAACCTGCTGTCCACCGGCAACATGGAATCGGTGTACAAGGCGGACGACAAGTTCGACGTCGTCCAGCTCGACCGCAAGGAAGTGACGTACTCGTACTTCGCCGACCCCATGTATGTGTTCATGGACGCCGACTACAACCAGTTTGAAGTCGAAGCCGACATGATGGGCGACGCCCTGCACTACCTCGCAGACGGCATGCCGTGCGAAGTGGTGTTCTACAACGAGAAAGCCATCTCGGTGGAACTGCCGACCACGCTGGTTCGCGAGATCATCTACACGGAACCGGCGGTGAAGGGTGACACGTCGTCGGGCAAGGTCCTGAAGACGGCGAAGCTCGCGACCGGTTTCGAACTGCAAGTGCCGCTGTTCTGCGGTATTGGCGACAAGATCGAAATCGATACCCGTACCAACGAGTACCGCAGCCGCGCTTGAGGCTTCGGCCGGCCGGCTGCCAAAGCCGGCTGCGCGCTCCAGGTAAAAAGAGAATTAAGAAAAGCGCCCTTCGGGGCGCTTTTTCTTTTTGCTGAACATTATTTCCAATTCAGGCAAACTTTACCGGACTGTTTCCCGAAATTTCCGGGTATTCCCGGCCATAGGATGCGATGTTAAGTGCTAAAAGCCTTGATTTTTCTTAAAGGTGAGGATGGCATGAAACCTGCTGTGCTAGTTGTGACTGCGCTATGACGGCGTCGAATTTTCCAACAACAACACATGACCATGCCAATTACAAAAACCGCTCTCGCCCGTCTTGTTCTTGCTGTTTCATGTGCCGTACCGGTAATCGCGATCACGGCCGCATGTTCGTCGACGCCATCGCATGAATCGGCTGGCGAATACACCGCCGACTCCGCACTCACCGCGAAGGTGAAAGCAGCTCTACTCGCCGATCCGGGCCTGAAGTCGCTGGCGGTGAGTGTGACGACGTATCGGAGTGAAGTGCTGTTGTCGGGCTTTGTGAATTCGCCGGACCAGATTCAAAAAGCGGTAGCGGTCGCGCGTGGCGTGGAAGGCGTGCAGTCGGTCAAGAACGAACTGAACGTGAAGCCGCAATAGCAGGCCACTAGCATGCCGACGGGCTGAGCGATTGCGTCGGGAGCAAGTCGTGCTTGGACATCGTGTTCAGACATAACCGGCGTTTCAGGAACACGCTTCAGGAATACATCAGGAAGCGCAGGACAAAGACCCCGCCGCGTCGGGAGAGGGCTGGAACCTTGGGCGGAAACTTGACACCGTGACGTCATCGCGCCAACAGCTCACACCGACGTAGCTCGGCATCGAGGCGTCCGCCGCTGGATCTCGCCATTGGAGGCGACCGGCGCGGAACGAATTTCAGACCATTTAATACGTTGTGTCCGCCATGCCACACGCTTTGATTGTCGAAGACGATCCCAATAGCCTTTCCGGCCTGTCCGCCATCCTTGCGGCCGACGGTTTTTCCGTCGATACCGCGACCACGCTCGCCGAAGCGCGCTCGGCGCTGACGCGCTTCATCCCGGACGTCGTGCTGGTCGACCTGAACCTGCCCGACGGCAGCGGTCTCGACCTGCTCCACAACCTGCCGGCGCAACCGCCCGGCGGCGCATTGCCTGTGATTGTGATGACGGGAAACGCGACGGTGGAAAGCGCGATCGAAGGCTTGCGGCAAGGGATCTGGGATTACCTGCTGAAGCCGGTCAACATTCCGCGCCTGCGCAGCCTGCTCGCCCGTATTCCGCGCCCTTACGAGCTGACGGAAGAAGTACGGGCGTTACGCTCGACGCTGCGCGAACTCGGCTATTTCGGGGGATTGCTCGGGCGCAGCGGTGCGATCCAGCATGTCTACGATCTGATTGAACACACCGCGCCTACGGAAGCCGCCGTGTTGATCTGCGGCGAAAGCGGCACGGGCAAGAAAGTCGCCGCTCGCACGCTGCACGAGATGAGCCGGCGCCGCAAAGGTCCGTTCGTTTCGTTCAATTGCGCTGCGGCCAACGAGACCAGCAATCGTTCGATGGAAAGCCTGATGTTCGGCCACGAACGCGGTGCGTTTGCCGGCGCGGAGAACCGCGAACCCGGCTTGCTTGAGCAAGCTGGAGGCGGAACGCTGTTCCTCGACCAGATCGATGCATTGCCGATCCCGCAGCAGGAAGCGCTTCTGCGCGCGCTCGATTCGCAGACCTTCATGCGGGTCGGCGGCAGCAACAAGATCGTGACGGACTTCCGCCTGCTCGCCGCGACGCGTACGCCGGTAAAAGACGCCGTCGCCGATGGGAAATTGCGCGAGGATCTGTTCCTGCGCCTGAATGCGTCGTCGATTGCGTTGCCGCCCTTGCGCGACCGGGGCGACGACATCGCCTTGCTGGCCGAGCATTTCGTCGATGAACTAAATCGCGAGAACCATGTGAGCGGCATTACGAGCGGCGCGCCCAAACGCGTGAGCCCGGATTTCATTCGCGAGTGCCTGACAACCGAATGGCCCGGCAATGTGCGCGAACTACGCGAACGGGTACGCCGCGCGTATCACGCATCCGGCGATGTCATCGAAACCTTGCGCGCCGATGAGCAAGGCGGTGCGGGCGGGCGTGGACTGAACGGCAGCAGCGTGCAGGTGACGGTGGGCACGGCACTCGCCGATGTCGAGGACATGCTGATTCGTGCGACGCTTGAGGCGGTGGGCGGCACGCGGCATCGCGCGGCGACGCTGCTTGGGATCAGCCCGAAGACGCTTTACAACAAGCTCCAGCGCATGAAGCTGGAGTGATTGGGTCCTTGATTGAAAAAGCCGCTCGTTCTTTCGAACCAGCGGCTTTTTTGTGCGGTTGTGCTCGTCCGCACTCGCCTACGTTCAACCTGCGTTAGCAGGCGCTTCAGCCTAACGCGCTCGCCACCAGCGCTCGCGCCTGCTGATATTCCACTTGCTCCACCAGCTTGCCCCAGCTCCACGCGCGGCCTCGTGGCCGCATCCGCCGCAAGCGGGTCTGCGATGCCTTCGTCTGCACGAACGTAAGCCGCTCCAGCACCTTCTCCGCTTCGTCCGGCTGATTGCAGATCAGCACCATGTCGCAGCCTGCGGTCAACGCCGCCGTGGCCGCTTCGGTCAGCGTTCCACCGGCGCGGGCGGCTTCCATCGACAGGTCGTCGCTGAAAATCGCGCCGTTGAAACCGAGCTTGCCGCGCAAGATGTCTTGCAGCCAGACTCGCGAAAAGCCTGCGGGTTTTTCATCGACCTGGGGGTAAATCACGTGCGCCGGGATCACCGATGCCAAGGACATGCCCAACCAGTCGTACGGTTTGATATCGGCGGCGAGAATGTCCTCGAGCGAACGGTCGTCCACAGGCATGGCCACATGCGAATCCGCCGATGCAAACCCGTGCCCCGGAAAATGCTTGCCGCAATTGGCCATGCCAGCGAGCGCGAGACCGTGGTTCAGGCTCTTGGCGAGCAAGGTCACCACGCGCGGGTCGCTGTGCAACGCACGATCGCCGATCACCTTCGATTGCCCGTAATCGAGGTCGAGCACGGGCGTAAAACTCATGTCGATGCCACACGCCCGCAATTCCGCCGCGAGCACATAACCGAACGCGGTCGCGGTTTTTGCTGCCAGCAACACGTCGCGGTCCCACAGCTCGCCGAGCTTGCCCGGCGCGGGCAGGACGGTGAAGCCATCGGTACGGAAACGCTGCACGCGGCCGCCTTCGTGATCGACGGCAATCAGGATGTCGTCACGAACCGCGCGAATCGCGTCAGTCAGCGCGACGAGCTGCGCGCGATCCTGGAAATGCCGCGCGAAGAGGATGATGCCGCCGGTCATCGGATGGTCGATACGGCGAATGTCGGCGTCGGAGAGGGTTGTACCGGCCACGTCGAGCATGACTGGCCCGGGAGTGCGTTTTAACGAGTTCAAATTGGGAGCGAGAAAGTCAGGGGGTTTTTGTTGCTGTGTGTGCTTCCGGGCTCGCGCCGGTTTCCGCGATCACGAACGACACCGCGTAATCGCGTTCATCGGTGATCGTGACCTGGGCGGTAATGCCGCGCACCGCCATCCAGTCGGCGAGTTCTCCCGACGCGACAATCTTCGGCTTACCGCTCGGCTCGTTGAGCGTTTGCAGCGCGCGCCATGTCATCGGCCAGTGCATGCCCAGTCCGATCGCTTTCGAAAACGCTTCTTTCGCGGAGAAACGCGTCGCGAGGAAGGCAAGACCGCGGAGTTCGGAGCGCGCGTTACGCGCGTGGTAAATGCGAAGTTCGTCGGCCCCGAGCACCTTCTCGGCGAAACGCCCTTTCGTGCGCTCCATCACGCCCGCTACACGGCTTACCTGAACGAGATCCGTCCCTATTCCGTAGATCGCCATCGTTGGGCCTGAGTTGGGGTTGTCAGTGTTTATCTCGCGTTTATCGCGATGCGGTCGCAGCGAGGCGCGACGCCACCATGATCGCCTTCATCTCGCGCACCGCATTGTCCCAGCCGGCGAAGATGGCGTGCGCAACGATCGCATGGCCGATATTCAATTCCACGATGCCTTCCAACGCCGCGATCGGCTGGACATTGGTGTAATGCAGACCGTGCCCGGCGTTCACCTTGAGCCCAAGCGAATTGCCGAAATCTACGCTACGCGCGACGCGCTCAAACTCTTTCTGACGGGTCGCTTCGTCGTGGGCTTCGGCATAACACCCGGTATGCAATTCGATCACCGGTGCACCGGCTTCATGCGCGGCGCGGATCTGCGTTTCATCGGCATCGATAAACAGCGACACCCGCGCACCCGCCTGACGTAACTGCTCGCACGCGGCCTTCACGGCGTTGAACTGGCCCGCGACATCGAGCCCGCCTTCGGTCGTCAGTTCCTGGCGCTTTTCCGGCACGAGACACACGTCGTGCGGACGAACGCCACACGCGATGTCCAGCATTTCCTGCGTCACCGCGCACTCAAGGTTCATGCGCGTTTTGAGCAACGGACGCAACGCGTGAACGTCGGCATCGACAATATGCCGGCGATCTTCCCGCAAGTGCAGCGTGATGGCGTCGGCGCCCGCTTCTTCGGCTTGCAGCGCGGCGCGGATGGGGTCGGGGTACTGCGTGCCGCGCGCGTTGCGCAGCGTGGCGACGTGATCGATGTTGACACCCAGATCGATCACGTTCGCGGGCGACGAGAGAAAGAAGCTCATAGATTTTGCAGGTCGATCAGGATTTGACGGGTGGCGAGCGGCGTGCCGCCAAGATACACGTTCAGCAGAAAGCGCATCAGCGTCTTGCTTTGCGCGGCCGTCTGCGGGCGGCTGTAGTCGTCCTTCTCGATGTCGAGAAGGGTTTGCCCGGCGATCACCGGCCATTGCGACGGTACATCATCCGATGCGTCGCGCACACCGCGTTCGGGATCGAAGACGTATTTCTGATCGGCGAGAACCGGTTGGCGTGTGATGGTTTTATTCAACGCCATCGCGTAGCCGGTTTCGCGCAACAGCACGCGCTCGAAAGAGCGCAGCGCATGCAACGCGGGCTCACCGTGCGCGAGACGCGACAACGTCAGCACATAGTGATTGAACAACGCCGGATGCGCGTCTTCACGGGCGCAAAACTTGACGAGCAATTCGTTGACGTAAAAGCCGCATAACAACGCGTCGCCGGCAAGAGGCAACATGCCGCCGACCCATTCGGCTTGCGTCAAGGTGCGGACTTCGCCCTTCCCCGTCCACGATAACCCCAGCGGCTGGAACGTTTGCAACACGCCGCGCAATGCGGAATGCGGCCGCTTGGCGCCCTTGGCGACCAGCGCGACGCGGCCGTGATCGCGGGAAAATACGTCGAGCACGAGACTGGTCTCGCGATACGGATAGCTGTGCAGCACGAACGACGGCTGCTCCGCGATACGAAAGTCCGAGCGTGGCGCGGCGCGCGGCGGTCTTGGCGCTTTGGGTTCTTTGGGTTCTTTGGGTTCTTTCGGTGCAGCGGCTTTTGCAGACGCAGACGCCGTCCGGCGCCTTTTCGGCGCGGGCGTTGAAGGCTCGTCGGCGCTGAAGTTATCGTCGGCGAGCGGATCGGATTCTGCGTCGGAGGACTGGGTCATCCACGCGTCATTCGTACCCATAGGCGCGCAGTCCCGCTTCGTTGTCAGCCCACCCGCTCTTCACCTTGATGAAGGTTTCAAGGTACACGGGGCCATCGAACAGCCGTTCCATGTCTTGGCGCGCTTCGGTGCTGATCTGCTTCAGCTTTGCACCCTTCTGGCCGATGATCATCGCCTTATGCGTGTCGCGTTCCACCAGAATGGTCGCGAAAATGCGGCGCAAACGGCCTTCGGTTTCCCATTTATCGATCATCACCGTGCTCGTGTACGGCAATTCGTCGCCGGTCCAGCGGAACACTTTCTCGCGCAGGATCTCGGCGGCGAGAAAACGCTCGCTGCGATCGGTGAGATCGTCTTCACCGTAGATAGGCGAGCCTTCCGGCAAATACGGCTTCACGACCGTCATCAAGCGCGTGATGTCATCAGCATGCTTCGCGGTCATCGGCACGATTTCCTTGAAGTCGTGCAGCGCGCTCATCTTCTGCATGAACGGGAATAACGTCGCTTTGTCGTTGACGTGATCCAGCTTGTTCGCGATCAACAGGCACGGCGTGTCGTTCGGAATCAGGTCGAGCACCTTCTGGTCGTCGGGACCGAAACGGCCCGCTTCAATCACGAACAGAATGGCATCGACGGACGTCAGCGTCGACGTCACCGCGCGGTTCAGCGAGCGGTTCAGCGCACCGCTATGCTTGGTCTGGAAACCGGGGGTATCGACGAAAATGTACTGCGCGTCGTCCAGCGTATGAATGCCGGTGATACGGTGACGCGTGGTCTGTGCCTTGCGCGACGTGATGCTGACTTTCTGCCCGACGAGCGCGTTCATCAAGGTCGATTTGCCGACGTTCGGCCGACCGACGATCGCGACCATGCCGCAGCGGAAACCAGAGGGAGTGGGTGCGTTCATAATGTGTGCGACTGCAGATTCGGTGAATTCGTGGGGACGCGTGGCGTCGGGATTATGCTTTTGATCGGTAGCGTGCGAGCTTTAGCGGCAGGCCTTCAAGGCTTACGTCAATGGCCGGTATCGGCGGCGCGTACGACGGTTTCATCGACGCTTTCTTCAAGGTGCGCTTCTACCTTCGCTTCAACGTTCTCTGCGCCCTTTGAGGTCGTAGCAGAATGCGCGGCGGGCACGTCTTCACGCTGACGCGCGGGGGCTGCGGGCTTCTCTACCGGGGACGCGTCGGCACTTTTTGCAGCAGGCTTGTCGGCCTGTTTGTCGGCTTGCTTCGTGACCGCCTTTTCACCTGCACTATCTGCCTTCGCGACGCTTTTTTCCACCGGGTTATGCACAGCTTTATCCACTGCTGGCTCGACGTGCGCAACCGATGGCTTGTCCGTCCCCTCGCTTCCGACCGCCGGCACCTCGGCCGCTACTTTCTCGGCCTTCTCCGACTTCTCCGCCCGATGAATCGTCGCCCGCTCGGTTTTCTCGGCGCCGGCAAATGCACCCGCCGACGGTTCCACATGCGATGCGCGAATCACCGCGAAGGGCGCAGTGGCCGGACGCTCGGGATCGTTATGCGTATTGCTGCCATGGCCAGCGCCATTGCTATTACTAGCGGCACGCGCACGCTCACGACGGTCCGGTGCACGCAAGTCGAGCGCCGCCTGCACGCCCGTCACGCCCGGCACGATTTCCAGTTCCGCCAGCTTGGCCGCGCGCGATCCCTTGCGCTTCGGCTTCGCCGTCATGGCCGGCGCGGCGGAAGCCAACTCATCGAGCGCCTTCTTCGCCGCTGCCTGTTCGGCCGCGCGCCGGCTCGCACCGGAACCCGATACCTTCACATCGAGCTTCGGCACCGTGCATTCCACTTCGAATTGCTGGTTATGCGCCGCGCCGTGCGTGGCCACGACCGTATAGGTCGGCAATGCAATCTTGTGGCCCTGCAGATATTCCTGCAGCAGCGTCTTCGCGTCTTTACCGATCGTGCGTGGATCGATGTGATCGAGGATTGGCGTGTAGAGCCGCTTGATGACCTGAAGCGCGGCATCAAAACCACCGTCCAGAAACACCGCCCCGAAGATCGCTTCGAGCGTGTCAGCCAATATGGACGGGCGCCGGAAGCCGCCGCTGCGCAACTCGCCCTCGCCCAGCCGCAACGCCTCCGAGACGTCGAGTGCCTGTGCAATCTCATAAAGCGACTGCTGCTTGACGAGATTTGCCCGGACGCGAGACAGGTCGCCCTCGTCGAGTTTTGCGAATCGTTGGAACAAAAGCGCAGCCACCACGCAATTTAGAACGGAATCTCCGAGAAATTCGAGTCGTTCATTGTGCGTGGCACTGTGACTGCGGTGGGTCATCGCCTGGCGCAGCAATTCCGCATTGCGAAATTCGTACTGGAGCCGGCTTTCCAACGGGGTTGAGGGCATGGGCAGAGTATAACGCGGGCGCCGGGAGGGGCGAATCCGGCTGAAAGGCCGGAAAACCGCAAGGAAAATGACACGACAAGCACACGTTAGCCGCGATTCTTCGTGCTGTTTCTAGGCGGCTCAACGATGACTTGCAATAACAACTACGCCGCGATGACGCGGCGTAGTGGTCGAACGAAATTACTGCTGGTGATGCTGATCAAAACCGCGCTTCAATGGAACACCCCAACGCGCTTCAAACTGCTGAAGTTCATCCAGATAAAGAATGCGCGCCCGACAATATTCGCATCAGGCACGAAGCCCCAATAACGGCTGTCTGCGCTGTTATCGCGATTGTCGCCCATCATGAAATAGTTGCCCGCCGGCACTTTGCAAATGACACCTTGAGCGTTGTAATTGCAGTTGTCGCGGAACGGGAAGTCGTCGGCGCCAATCACGAACGGCGGCACTTGCGCGTTATTCAGGATCGCATTCTTGCGGCCGTCGAGATCTTCTTCGAACTGCTTTGCATAACCAATGCGTTCGTCGTCGAAGAAATCAGGCAATGACGTTTCCGGAACCGGCTTGCCATTGATGGTCAGCTTCTTGTCCTGGTACGCAACGGTGTCGCCGGGAAGGCCGATCACGCGCTTGATGTAATCCACCGACTCGTCTTTCGGATAACGGAACACAACCACGTCACCGCGCTTGAGCGGCGTGCCGCTGGTCAGCTTGGTATTGCTGATCGGCAAACGCAGGCCATATTCGAATTTATTGACGAGGATGAAATCGCCGACCAGCAACGTAGGCACCATGGATCCCGACGGAATCTTGAATGGTTCGACTACGAACGAGCGCACCACGAACACCACCAGGATCACCGGAAAGAAGCTCGCGGAATATTCGAGGTACCACGGCTGGCGGAGCTTTTCATCGCGCAGGCGAGCGCGTGTTTGCGGCGCGTTTTCGTCGGCGAAACGGGGTTCAAGGCGTGCCTGCTGCTGATCGAATTCCACTACCGCTGCGTCTGCTGCGCGACGCCGTTTCGGCTCGAACACCAGTTTGTCGAACACCCACGCAATCCCCGTCACGATGACGAGCACCAAAAGAATCAACGCAAAATTCATCAATCGTTTCCGGTTGTTTTATTAATCTTCGACGCGAAGAATCGCAAGGAAAGCTTCTTGCGGAATCTCGACCGAACCGACTTGCTTCATGCGCTTCTTGCCGGCCTTCTGCTTTTCCAGAAGCTTTTTCTTTCGCGAGATATCGCCGCCGTAGCACTTTGCCAGAACGTTCTTACGCAATGCTTTAATGTTTTCGCGCGCGATAATGTTCGCGCCAATAGTTGCCTGGATTGCCACGTCGTACATTTGCCGCGGAATCAGTTCGCGCATCTTCGACGCCACTTCACGCCCACGATGCTGGCTTTGCGACCGGTGCACGATCACCGACAACGCGTCGACTTTATCGCCGTTGATCAGCATGTCGACCTTCACCACATCCGACGCGCGATATTCCTTGAACTCATAGTCCATGGACGCATAACCACGCGACGTGGACTTCAGCCGGTCGAAGAAATCCAGCACGATTTCCGCCATCGGGATTTCGTAGGTGAGTTGAACCTGACGCCCGTGATACAGCATGTTGATCTGCGAACCGCGCTTGTTCGTGCAAAGCGTGATCACCGCGCCCACGTATTCCTGCGGCATGTACAGGTTCACGGTCACGATCGGCTCGCGCACTTCTTCAATGTACGAAGGCTCCGGCATCTTGGCCGGGTTCTCGACCTGAATCAGCGTGCCATCGCGCTTCACGACTTCGTACACCACGGTCGGGGCCGTGGTGATGAGGTCCATGTCGAACTCGCGTTCCAGCCGTTCCTGCACGATCTCCATGTGCAGTAGACCGAGAAAGCCGCATCGGAAACCGAAACCCAGTGCTTGCGACACTTCGGGCTCGTATTGCAGCGAGGAGTCGTTCAGCTTCAGTTTTTCCAGCGATTCACGCAGTGCGTCGTACTGATTCGCTTCGATCGGATACAAACCCGCGAACACTTGCGGCTTCACTTCCTTGAAACCTGGCAGCGGCGTTTCGGCCGGGCGCGCGACGGTAGTCACCGTGTCGCCGACTTTCGCCGCCTGCAATTCCTTGATGCCCGCGATGATGAAGCCCACCTGCCCCGCCGACAGCGACGCGAGATTCGTGGCTTTCGGCGCGAACACGCCGAGACTTTCGACCGGATAAACCGCGCCGGACGCCATCATCTTGATCTTTTCCTTCGGGCGCAGCGTGCCGTTCTTGATGCGCACGAGCATGACCACGCCGACGTAATTATCGAACCATGAATCAATAATCAGCGCCTGCAACGGTGCGTCCGGATCGCCCTTCGGCGGCGGCACTTTGGCAATCAGCGCCTCGAGCACGTCGGTCACGCCGAGGCCGGTCTTCGCGCTGCAACGCGCGGCATCGGTTGCATCAATGCCGATCACATCTTCGATTTCTGAAATTGCGTTCTCGGGGTCTGCCGCGGGCAGGTCGATCTTGTTCAGGACCGGCACGACTTCCACGCCCAGTTCGATCGCCATGTAGCAATTGGCGACCGTCTGCGCTTCCACGCCCTGGCTGGCGTCGACCACGAGCAGCGCGCCTTCGCAAGCGGACAGCGAGCGGCTGACCTCGTACGAGAAGTCGACGTGGCCCGGGGTGTCGATGAGATTCAGGTTGTAGACCTGACCGTCGAGCGCTTTGTAGCTCAGTGCCGCAGTTTGCGCCTTGATGGTGATGCCGCGTTCACGCTCGAGATCCATGGAGTCGAGCACCTGCGCGTCCATCTCGCGGTCGGACAAGCCGCCGCACAACTGGATGATGCGATCGGCCAGCGTCGACTTGCCGTGGTCGATGTGCGCAATGATCGAGAAGTTACGAATATGATTCATTCAGTGCCGATCAAGCAAAAAGGCGCGCCCAGACAAACGCGGAGCACGCCTTGAAAATGGGGGTGAAAAACTTGTCTATTTTAGCCGAAAAGGCGGGCCGACGGCGGATTTTACGGGAAAGGTCCGATTGCTCAGGGACTTAGGCGCGTGCCAGGCGCGGTTGAAAGCGTGCTTTGGTGCGTGCTTTGAAGGGCATCCCGCACTCGGGTTTCGTCCAGCCGGTAATGGCATAACTCCACGCCATCCAGCACCAGCACGGGAACGAGTTCGTCGTATAACGCTTCGAGCTCAGGATCGGCGTCGATATCGATCCACTCGATAGCGACGCCGAACTCAGCCGCAATCGGCTCAAGCCCGGCGCGCAAGTCTTCGCACAAGTGGCACCACGCGCGCCCATAAAGCTTAAGCGCGCTCATCGTGCTTATTTCTGCGCCGGCGCACGCGGGCGCAACGGCACGAACTGCGTGTTGTCCCCACGACGCACCAGCACCGCGACCATCTTGCTCGGGTCGACGTTTTGCGCGACAGCGTCGAATTGCTTCGCGCTCGTGATATCCGTATCGCCGATCCGCAGGATGATGTCGCCCTTCTGGAAGCCGGCACGCGCCGCCGGACCCTCCACCGCGTCCACCGTCACACCGTTCGTGAGTTTCAGCGCCTTCTTCTGGTCAGCCGGAATGTCGCTCACTGCAATGCCGAGCGTGTTGCTCGCGCTCGCCTTCGGCGGCGGCGTCTTCTTGGTCTCGGCCTTCGCGACCTTGTCCGGCTGCATTTCCGCAATGGTGATCGGCAGATCGCGCGACTCGCCCTTGCGCCATACGGTGATCGTCGCCTTCGTGCCCGGCTTCGTGTCACCGACCATGCGCGGCAGATCCGTCGCCGTGGCCACGTCGTGGCCGTTGTACTTCAGGATAATGTCGCCTGGCTGGATACCCGCCTTGTCGGCCGGGCCGCCCGCTTCCACACTGCTCACCAGCGCGCCCTGCGCCTTCGGAAGCCCAAGCGAATCCGCCACTTCCTTCGTGACCTCGCCGATCGCCACGGCAATGCGGCCGCGCGTGACCTTGCCCGTCGTCTTCAGTTGATCGGCGACGCGCATGGCTTCATCAATAGGAATCGCGAACGAAATTCCCATGAAGCCGCCCGTACGGCTGTAGATCTGCGAGTTGATGCCGATCACCTCGCCCGCCATGTTGATCAGCGGACCACCCGAATTGCCCGGATTCACCGCGACATCGGTCTGGATAAACGGCAGATAGTCACCCGTGTCACGCCCCTTCGCGCTGACGATACCCGCCGTCACCGTGTTGTCGAGCCCGAACGGCGAACCGATTGCCAACACCCATTCGCCGACACGTACCTTGTTCGAATCGCCGATGGTAATGGCCGGCAGGCTCGTCGCCTGGATCTTGACGACCGCCACGTCCGTGCGCTCATCGACACCGATCAGCTTCGCCTTGAATTCACGCTTGTCCGTGAGCGTGACGTAGATGGTGTCCGCGTCGTCGACCACGTGGGCATTGGTCATCACGTAACCATCGGCCGACATGATGAAACCCGAGCCCACGCCGCTGCTCTGCTCCGAATTGTCCTGATTGTCAGGGCTGTCCTGCGGTGCACTGCGATTACCCTGGCTGCCGCCGCTGTCGCCACCCTGGTCGCCGCCGCTACCACCACCGTTGCCGCCACCGCTTCCACCGCCGCCGCGCGGCGTGCCGGGCATCGGAATGCCGAAGAAACGGCGAAAGAACTCCGACATGTCGCCGTCGTCCATGCCGGGCGGCAAGCCATGCAGATCGCTGCTACTGCTGCTGACGCGGGTTGTCGTACGAATATTGACGACCGACGGACCCACTTTATCGACGAGTGTGGTGAAGTCGGGCAAATTCACTCCCGGCACCGCGACCGGTGTGGCGGCCGGCGCCGGCGTCGACGCGGGCGCCGCTGCTGTGGCCGCGAAAGTCGCGAGCGGCAGGCATGCGGCAAGCGCCGCGGCCGCGAAATAGGTGCGCAGCGAGAGATTGCTCATATCGTGGTGGACCGAGGAATTACTTGGAAGGCTTGTATTCTATGGCAGAAGCAAATTGCTGCAACGTGGCCTGGGGCACTTCGCCAAGCAAGGTAATCCAGAAATCCCCGCGGCGCTTGACCAACACGTGTGTAGCACCGCTGTCTCCAGCCCCTTCCTTGCGCGAATTTTTTTCCACGGGCTCGACAAAAATCGAGATTGCCGCGAGTCCGTCAGAGAAAACAGCCTGATCGACGGGAATGGGCGGCTGGCCCTGTTCACGCGACGCCATCGGCCGGCGCAACTCCCGAATCTCGCGGAAACCCGCCACGGCAGGCGTTATTTTCCAGCCCTGCGCTTCCATATCGACAGGCTCAACCGGCGGACGCACGACCGTCCATCCGGCTATGTTCTTGATCCCGTTCGCAATGGCAGCGCGGTCCACGGAACCGCCAATCTGCACTTGCGAGAATGAAAGCTGTTCAAGCACCTGGCCGTCGGGCCCAAGCGTCTGCGCGCGCAGCAGAAGACCGGTTTTCGAATCGGCCCAGAGCTTGTAGGCAAAGCGCAAGGCATCTTTCGGATCGAGCTCGATCACCTGGCTGTCGATCCCGGCTACACGGTCCGGACCCAGCATTTTGGGCTCATACACCGTCAGGACCTGCTCGCTGCTGGTCGTCAGCAACGACGGAAACGCGTCCTTGTTCAGACGTTTTTCGACGATTACCAAATGCCGTTCGGGTACGAACGTGTACATGTCGTCGTCGTGGCGAAGCATCTTGCGAGGCGCGCCGTCCAGACTTTCCAGCGACTCGAACTCACCGTCGCTGCGCGCCGCCGAATGGGTAATCCGCGACGATTGCACCGTTGTCCCACGCTGGTAGACGAAGGTGCCCTCGTAGTTCTGCTGCTGTGCGGCGTCGTGAATCCGGTTGAGCAGTTCCGCAGCGGACTTGCGCGCGGCGGCAGAATCGTCGCCTTGCGCAAAAGCACTCGATGCCGCGGATAACAACGCGGCTGCGCAGAACATCAACGCCGGCAACCGCCCCCAATGAGTCGTTTTCTTCAACCGCACACGTTGCATCAGTTATTGGCCTTGGCTGGTAGCCGCAGTGCGAATCAAAGGCATCGAGCCCGGCATGACGGGCTGTTGGGAGAATTGCTGATGCGCTTCGAGATACTGGTCCAGGCTCGCGTCGCGAATGATATTCGCTTCGACAACCGGTGAACGCATGCTGGCAGCAGGCATGGAAGCCATGGCCACGCGCTGCACATGATCCGACGACAAGGACGCCGTCTGCGCGCCGTTGTGGCCGTCCACGCCCTGCAATTGCGGCACGACGATCCACGTCAGCGTGGCTGCAGCAGCCGCGACGGCGAAAGCCGGTACTACGCGGCGGCGGAACAGCCGCGAACGCAGGCGTTCCGTAGAGACCGCCGGAATGGCCGCGGGCGCGAATACATGCGCTTCCGCCTCGAAGCGCGCCGAGAACGCGTTCATGAACGCGCTGCTGGCTGCAGGACTCGCCGCGAGATCGTCGGAACGCAGGGCGTCGCCGATCAAGTGGAAATCCGACCACGACGCGCGATCCTTCTGCGTAAACCCGGAAAGAAACTGACTGATGTCGCCCGAACCGTCGAACGATTCTCCGTCGACAAAAGCGGACAGACGCTCGCCTCGCGAGCTAGCTTGCGATTGCACCGAAACCGACCCCATGATGCTCCCCATCTTGACTGCACCCCGTAGTGACACTACCTGACTCAGATACCGCGTCCCTGCCCCGCGCAACCTCGCTGTTACCAGCGCTTGCCTTCGGGAGTGTCCAGCAACGGACGCAATTTTGCCGCAATGGCTTCGCGAGCACGAAAAATTCTTGATCTGACGGTCCCAATTGGACAATTCATCATCTCGGCAATTTCCTCGTAGCTCAGACCTTCAATCTCACGAAGAGTAATGGCGGTGCGCAACTCTTCCGGTAAAACCGCCATTGCAGCATTGACCGTCTGTGCGATCTGCTTGCTCATCAACATCGACTCAGGCGTGTTGATATCCCTTAGTTGGTCTGCATCGGAGAAAGTTTCCGCTTCTTCTGCATCAGCTTCGGTAGAAGTTGGAGCACGACGGCTCTGAGTGGCAAGGTAGTTCTTCGCGGTGTTGACCGCAATCCGGTAAAGCCAAGTATAAAACGCCGATTCTCCGCGAAATTGCGGCAACGCGCGATAAGCCTTGATAAAGGCGTCCTGCGCGACGTCCTCAACCTCGGCGGGATCCCGCACGAGACGGGAGATAAGCCGGATGATTTTGCGCTGATATTTGGCGACCAGTAGCTCGAACGCTGCTTTATCGCCCTTTTGCACGCGTTCGACCAGTACCTGATCGATTTCTTTTTCGCTCACCTGGGAAATCCGTTAACTTTGGGGGTGCTACGCGGAGGGCTATTGTAGCGTTACGCCGCCGGAACACGCCGGATGCTGACCGGCGGTTACACGCGTTACAGATGTTCCTGGGCGCAACGCCGGGCGCGCACGGCCAGTTCGCGGAACGCGGAGGCATTGGCGAGCGCGTCGGCGGCCACCAGAAACGATGCTGGGTGGCCTTTCGCCGGGACCAGGATGAGGGCAAGCAAGCGGTCGCTCCACTGGGCGCAACCTGTAATACGCCGGTATTGCGCGTTCCCCGCGCGATCCCATGTGGTCAAACCATCTTGTCCGATTTCGAACGCGACGGGGCGGCGCCGCTCGCCGCCCAAGGCCGCAGTGGCCAGCGCGGCAATCACGGTCAACGCCGCTACGCACCCGCTGAACAGTCCGGCGTAAGCCGCCATGCAATGGAATACCGATGCCGCCCCTACCGCCACGAACGCCGCGGTAGCGCCCCACAGGAACAGTGAGGGACGGAGTGTGTGCCGGCGCGGGGAATCGGCGAGCAAGTCCGCGGACGTCTCCGGCAAAAGAATCTGCGCGCTTGTCATTCGCCCATTTCCCCGACGATCAGGCGCGCGCCGCTCAATGCCGCTTGAAAACGAGCGTGCCGTTCGTACCGCCGAAACCGAACGAGTTCTTCAGCGCCACGTCAATCTTCATGTTCCGCGCTTCGTTCGCGCAGTAGTCCAGGTCGCATTGCGGATCCTGGTTGAAGATGTTCATGGTGGGCGGCGAGAGCTGGTGATGCAGCGCCAGCACGGTGAAGACCGATTCCAGTCCACCGGCGCCGCCGAGCAGATGGCCCGTCATCGATTTGGTGGAATTCACCACGATCTTCTTCGCGTGGTCGCCGAAGGCATTCTTGATACCGATGGTCTCGGCCAGATCACCGAGCTGCGTGGATGTGCCATGAGCGTTCAGGTAGTGCACCTCGTCCGCATTGACCTGGGCGTTTTTCAACGCATTGCGCATGCTGCGGCGGGCGCCGTCGCCGTCTTCCGGCGGTGCGGTCATGTGATACGCGTCGCCGCTCATGCCGTAGCCGCTGACTTCCGCGTAAATCTTCGCGCCGCGCGCCTTCGCGTGCTCATACTCTTCGAGCACCATCACGCCGGCGCCTTCGCCCAGTACAAAACCGTCCCGATCCTTGTCCCACGGACGGCTGGCGGTAGCCGGGTCGTCGTTGCGCTGCGACAACGCGCGCGCAGCCGCGAAGCCGCCGACACCCAATGGCGATACGGTCGCTTCCGAACCGCCGCAAATCATCACGTCGGCGTCGCCGTATTCGATCAGCCGCGAGCCTTCGCCGATGCAATGCAGCCCCGTCGTACAGGCAGTCACGATGGCAAGATTCGGTCCTTTCAAACCGAAGCGGATGGAGAGATGGCCGGAGATCATGTTGATGATCGACGCCGGTACAAAAAACGGCGAAATCCGGCGCGGGCCGCGATTCAGCAATTCCGTTTGCGTGATTTCGATCATCGGCAAGCCGCCGATGCCCGAACCGACCACGACACCCACGCGCTCCGAGTTTTCCTCGGTAATTTCCAGTCCGCTGTCCTGCATGGCTTGCACACCGGCAGCAATGCCGTAATGGATAAAGGTATCCATGTGGCGCGCTTCCTTGGCCGGCATATAGTCTTCGACATTGAAGCCTTTGACTTCGCCGGCAAAGCGCGTGGAGAAGTTCGTGGCATCGAACTTCGTGATCTCGGCAATGCCCGACTTGCCAGCGACCAGATTGGCCCAGCCGTCGGCAACGGTATTGCCGACAGGCGAAATCAGCCCAAGGCCTGTAACAACAACACGACGACGGCTCACAGTAACCCCTTATCCATAAATGACAAAAAGCAAAAGCCACAAGATCCACAGGAAATTGCCCTGTGAGCCCTGTGGCTGTTAAATCGGTTCGAATCGCGACAGAGCGTCAACCCCGAATAGTGTAGAAGCAGCTTGCGCGTCGGGCTTTAGGCCTTGACGTTGGCGCGAGCGTAGTCGATCGCTTGCTGAACCGTCGTGATCTTCTCGGCTTCTTCGTCAGGGATTTCCATGCCGAATTCGTCTTCGAGAGCCATCACGAGTTCGACGGTGTCGAGCGAGTCAGCGCCCAGATCGTTGACGAACGAAGCTTCGTTCTTGATTTCAGCTTCGGCGACGCCCAGTTGTTCGGCGACGATCTTCTTCACGCGCTGTTCGATATTGTCCATGCAGCCCTCCGAGGGAAATGTAGTTCAAAAACACAAGTGCGCGCATTTTATCAGGTTTGTACCCGTAAATACCCACGCACGAAATCAGCTTTGTTTGGCGCGTGACATGCCTTTGATGCCTGTCACGTCCTTTCCTGCGCCCTTTCCTGCTTAACACTTCTGACAGCAAATTTCGCATCCCGCGCACCGTGCTTTAAATCAGCACTTTGCGCACCCGCCACAAGGCGCGGATATTAACGAAATGCCTGTCACATGTACATGCCGCCGTTCACGTGGAGCGTCGTACCCGTGATGTACCCCGCGTACGGCGAAGCAAGGAAAGCCACAGCATGAGCGATATCTTCCGGACTGCCCAGTCGGCCGAGTGGTATCTGTGCTGTGAGCGCCGCACGCTGCGCTTCCGGCAGGACCTTGGTCATGTCGGTGTCGATAAAACCCGGCGCAATGCAATTCACCGTGATCCCGCGGCTGCCGATTTCACGGGCCAGCGCCCGCGTCATGCCTGCCACGCCGGCCTTCGCGGCCGCGTAGTTGGCCTGCCCCGGGTTGCCCGACGACGCCACCACCGACGTGATGTTGATGATCCGGCCGCCGCGCGCTTTCATCATCGGCCGCAGCACGGCGCGCGAGAGGCGGAAAACGGCACGCAGGTTGGTGTCGATGACGGCGTCGAATTCGTCGTCCTTCATGCGCATCGCGAGTTGATCTTTCGTGATCCCGGCATTGTTCACCAGCACGTTGAGGCCGCCGAATTCCTTGACCACGCCGTCGATAAACGCCTCGCTCGCGGCCGCGTCCGTGACGTTCAGCACAGCGCCACGGCTTTGTCCGCCAAACTCTTTCAATGCTTCGGTAATGCCCTCGGCGCCGCTTTCGCTGGTCGCCGTGCCAATCACGGTCGCGCCCTGGCGCGCGAGTTCGACCGCGATCGACCGGCCGATACCTCGCGACGCGCCCGTCACGACCACTATGTGCTTGTCCAGAATCATCTTTCGTCCGTTCCTTGGTTTTGCCTGACCGCTTTGCGTCACTACCTTGACCTATCTGGCCGACGAATTCAGCCGGCGAGCAGTTTGCGGGTTTCTTCGAGCGAAACCGGATCGAAGATCGACGCGCCGATCAGCGTACCGTCGATCCGCTTCGTCAACCCGTTCAGCACCTTGCCCGGACCGCATTCGATCACGTGCGTGATCCCTTCGTGCGCCATCTTCCGCACGGTTTCGACCCAGCGGACGGGACCCGCGGCCTGACGCACGAGCGCGTCCTTGATGGCAGCCGGTTCGGCAACGCTCGCGACATCGATATTATTGATCAGCGGAATCTGCGGCACGGTGATACTGACGCTAGCCAGATACTCGCGCAACTGGTCCGACGCCGGCTTGAGCAGCGACGAATGGAACGGGGCAGACACCGGCAACGGCAAAGCGCGTTTCGCACCCTTGGCCTTGGCGATTTCGCAGGCTTTTTCAACGCCCGCTTTCGCACCAGCAATCACCACTTGGGACGGCGCGTTGAAGTTCACCGCCTCCACAATCCCCGCTGCCGATGCTTCGGCGCAGACGGCGCGCACAGCGTCGTCGTCGAGACCAAGAATTGCGGCCATGCCGCCTTCGCCTACCGGCACCGCGCTCTGCATGGCTTGCGCGCGAAACCGCACAAGCGGCACAGCGGCAGAGAACGGCAGCGCACCGGCAACAACCAGCGCCGTATATTCGCCCAGGCTATGACCCGCGACGATCGCCGGCTTGAGCCCGGTTTCCTTTTCCCACACGCGATAAATCGCGTACGCGGCCGTCAGCATGACGGGTTGCGTGTTCGTGGTGAGACCCAGTTCTTCCGCCGGGCCTTCGGCAATCAGCTTGCCCAGATCCTGGCCGAGGGCATCGGATGCCTGTTGCACGGTTTCGCGCACCACGGCGTGGTCGGCAAATGCATTGAGCATGCCGACCGACTGGGAACCTTGTCCCGGAAAAACGAACGCGAATTTCATGAGGTCCTTGCTCGATTGGATTGTCGAATGACTGAGGTGGCTTGAAGACGGGGAGTCGTGTCGGCTTAATACCCGCTTAATAGCGGATAACCGACGCGCCCCACGTGAAGCCGCCGCCCACCCCTTCGATCAGCACATGCTGGCCGCGCTTGATACGACCGTCGCGCACGGCGACGTCGAATGCGAGAGGAATGGATGCCGCCGACGTATTGCCATGCTCCCCAACGGTCACGACCATGCGCTCCAGCGGCACATGCAGCTTGCGCGCGGTGCTTTCCATGATGCGGATATTGGCCTGATGCGGAATGAGCCAGTCGATATCGCTCGCGGTCAGTTGCGCCTTCTCGAGCGCCTCGACGGCCACTTTTTCCAGCACCTTCACCGCCAGCTTGAACACGGCCTGACCATCCATGTGCAGGAACGCGCTGCCTTCGATCACGCCCTTGTTCACATTGCCCGGCGTGCACAGGATGTTCGCGTGGCTGCCGTCGGCGTGAAGCGCGCTGGACAGTACGCCGGGTTCATCGGAGGCTTGCAGGATCACCGCGCCCGCGCCATCGCCGAACAACACGCAGGTGGTGCGGTCGTTGAAATCGAGAATGCGCGAGAAGGTTTCGGCGCCGACGATCAGCGCCGTGTGATTGGCGCCGCCGCGGATAAGGCTGTCGGCCATTGCAACGGCATAAGCGAAGCCCGAGCAGACAGCTTGGATATCAAACGCAGCGCCGCCATTCTTGATGCCAAGCTTGTTCTGCAACAGGCAAGCGGTGCTGGGGAAAACGAAGTCAGGCGTGGACGTGGCGACAATGATCAGATCGATCGATTGCGGATCAATACCCGCAGCCTCTATCGCATGATGCGACGCCTGCAAGGCGAGTTCGCTGGTCGTCTGATCGGGTGCGGCGAAATGACGCGCATGGATACCCGTGCGGGCGACGATCCACTCATCGCTCGTTTCCACACCCTGTTTTGCCAGACGCTCGGCCAGTTCCTGATTCGAGACACGGTCCGCCGGCAGGTAACTGCCCGTTCCGATCACACGGGAATAGAGATTCGATTGAGCCATTATGCCTTCGAGGATAGCGCGGCACCCGGTTCGCCCGGCTGCACGAGCGGGCGGGCAGCGACCGTATTGTCGCCTGAGGCGACGGGGTCGGCCGCGGGGTCGGTCTGATTCGGGACCACGGTGCCAGCAGTGTCAGCAGAAGCGCCGAGCGCCGCTTGTTGCACGGGAGCGGCGTTTTCTTCCATGGCGCGCACGAGGCGTTCAAGCACGCCATTTTTGACGGCATCATACCCGCGTTTGATAGCCCACTCAAACCCGTAGGCTTGTGCCGATCCATGACTTTTGATGACCAGCCCGCGCAGGCCGAGCAGAGCGGCGCCGTTGTACTGGGCCGGGTCGACCCGCCGTTTGAAGCGCTTGAGAACGGGCAATGCGACGAGCGCCATCAGCTTGGTCAAGAGCGATCGGCTGAATTCCTCGCGGATCATGTCGGTCAGCATCTGCGCCAGACCTTCCGAGGTCTTCAGCGCCACGTTGCCGACAAAACCGTCGCACACGACCACGTCGGTCGTGCCTTTATAGATGTCGTTGCCTTCCACGTTGCCGTAGAAATTGAGCGTGCTTGCGCGCAGCAATTCGCCGGCGCGTTTGATGATGTCGTTGCCCTTGATGACTTCTTCGCCGATGTTGAGCAGACCAATGGTCGGCCGCTCCTTGTCCCCGATAGCGGCGACAAGCGCGTGGCCCATTTCGGCGAATTGCAGCAAATGTTGCGGCTCGCAGTCCACGTTCGCGCCCAAGTCGAGCACCGTGGTGAAGCCTTTCTGGCTTGGCATCGCGAATGCGATAGCCGGGCGCTCAATGCCGGGCAGCGTCTTGAGCACGTAGCGGGACACGGCCATCAATGCACCGGTGTTGCCCGCCGAGATGCACGTCTGCGCCTGGCCGTCCTTGACGAGATTGAGCGCCACCCGCATGGACGAATCTTTCTTCCGGCGCAGCGCTACCTCTACCGAATCGTCCATCTCGACCACTTCTGTGGCCGGGACGACCGTCAGCCGGGTTTCGCCGGTGGCTTTGCACTTCTTCAGCTGCGCGCGGATGGCCGACTCGATGCCGACAAGCAGCAGCTGCGCATCAGGATGCGAGCGCACGAAACTGACCGCGGCGGGAACGGTCACGGACGGGCCGTGGTCGCCTCCCATGCAGTCGATAGTGATCTTTACGGTCATGGAGTGCGACGAATTTCAGGCACAAAAAAGCGGCAGTGAAATGCCGCCTTCTTGTTGTACCGGGAACATGTCAAGCGCAAACAACCGCGACTCAGACCACGAGTCAAGACGGTGACGCCAGACGCAACAAGCGTCGTACGCTTAGTCGTTCTTCGTCTTGATGACTTTCTTGCCACGATAGTAGCCGTTCGGGCTCACGTGGTGACGCAGATGGACTTCACCCGTGCCCGGCTCAACAGCCAGCGCCGGCGCGGTCAGGAAGTCGTGCGAACGATGCATGCCGCGCTTGGACGGCGATTTCTTGTTTTGCTGAACTGCCATGATGACTCCAGAAAAATTTTGCGAATTCTAACACAGCTCGACACGCCCGAGACCCTGACCTTAGGCCAGTGAGTCTTTCCGGACGCATCGCGCCGCCTGATGATTCGACATCCGGCCTGATGCCGGATGTCAATACTCTTTTATTGCGAGCGCTTAAAACACGCGCCTGATTGCCCGCGCTTCAATCCACACTTAGTGCTTATTGTCGTCGGAACCGCCCTGCTTGAGCTTACCGAGCGCGGCGAACGGATTGGGTCTGCCTGAGCCGCCATCCTGCTGCGTGCCTGCATCGCCATTCAGACCACCACTGTCCAGCTCGCCCTCGGCACCCGCGAGGCCCGTTACCAGGCTCTCGTGCACTTCAGGACACACTTCGTGCTTCGGCACGAGCGGCAAGGACAACAACAATTCCTCTTCGATCAAGTCGATGAGATCGAACTGGCGTGAGCCAACGATCACTTCCACTTCATCGTTGTCTAGCGGAAACTCGTCTGCTTCGTCTTCCGTCGCGACAATGCGATACGTTGCATCGACATTCAGATGTTGCGAATACGGCGAAAGACAACGCTGGCATTCGATCCAGACCGATCCGTGCACCGCGAGCCGCAAATAAGGCTGCGGCGCTTCGGTACCGTCGTCCTGCAACTCGGGCTGCATGGAGCCTTCGGCCTGCCATGAAAACACCGTGTCGCGGTCCGGAGCATCTGCCGGCACTTCGCTCAACATACGCGGCAATTGCGAGACCCGTACACCGCCTGCTGCCTGCCGACGGCTTTGGGCGAATTCGAACAGGTCGAGCGCGCGCAAGTCGGCGGGACATGCAGGTTTGCCAGGATTTTGTGTCATGTGCGCTCCTGCAGTGGTCGTTGCCGCGACGGCTGGATAGCAAGTCCGCGGAGGACGACCGGGGGTGAAACTGCAGTATGCACCGCACTGGACCCGTCCGGCTGGTGTGGTTTATCCCGATTTTCCGGTTTTAGCAGCCATCCACCGTCGCCATCACGGTATGCGTAAAAAGGCCTTCGCATACCGATGAAAAGCCCAAAATCATAGCGGCTTTGTCTTTTCGAGTCAAACACTTATGCTTCGGCGTGCGGCACCGCCATTTTAGTTCGGTCCCAGCCCGATTTCAGTCCCTAACCCCATTTGTTCATAGCCAATCCTTTTCATGCCCGACGTCTCAACCAAGCCGCGCCTCATCCTTGCATCGAGTTCGCGTTACCGGCGCGAACTGCTCGAACGCCTGCGCATTCCCTTCGATGTAATCACGCCCGATATCGACGAAACACCGCTCGACGACGAAACGCCGGAAGCCACGGCTGTCCGGCTATCGATCGCCAAGGCGCGTGCGGCCGCGGCCCGCGTGACCGATGTTTCCGGCGCACTCGTGATCGGCTCCGATCAGGTCGCGACCTGCGACGGCCGTCAGATCGGCAAGCCCGGCACGCACGAGAACGCGCGCGCCCAGCTTCAGTCGATGCGCGGCAAAAGTGTCGAATTCCACAGCGCGCTTTGTCTTTTCGACAGCCGCTCGAACCATATCCAATCCGCCGATATCGTC
This sequence comes from Caballeronia sp. dw_19, assembly GCF_018449515.1. Taxonomy (GTDB): domain Bacteria; phylum Pseudomonadota; class Gammaproteobacteria; order Burkholderiales; family Burkholderiaceae; genus Caballeronia. The sequence continues at coordinate 97,275 of NZ_JAAVUQ010000024.1, forward strand.
ACCCGCGTGCAATTCCGCGCGCTGTCGGATGCGGAAATCGAAGCGTATTTGCTTGCCGAAACGCCTTATGACGTGGCGGGCAGCGCGAAATCGGAGGGGTTGGGCATCACGCTGGTCGATGCAATTCACGCCGACGATCCCACCGCGCTGGTCGGTTTGCCGCTGATCGCGTTGTCGCGGATGTTGCGCGCGGCCGGGTTTCCGTTAATGGGGGCAGCATGAGCGGCGTTTTGTACCTGATTCCGAACACACTCGGCGACGGCGACAGCGCCGCGCTAGCCGACGTTCTTCCCGAACCCGTGCGCGCTCGCGCCGCGGCGCTGCAGTACTACATTGGCGAGAACGCGAAAACCACGCGCGCCTTCCTGAAAAAGGTCGGAACCGAGCGGCCGATCCAGGAAATCGAGATCCGCGAACTCAACGTCAACACGCCGCCGGGTGAAGTCGACAAGCTGCTCAAGCCGATTCTGGCCGGTACTGACGCCGGCCTTGTCTCGGAAGCGGGCTGCCCGGCGGTCGCCGATCCAGGCGCCCTGCTCGTGCGCCGCGCCCACGAGCGCGGCGTCAAGGTGGTGCCGTTCGTCGGACCCAGTTCGATTTTGCTGGCGCTGATGGCGTCGGGAATGAACGGCCAGAGTTTTGCGTTCAACGGCTATCTTCCCGTCGATGCCGCCGAACGGGGCAAACGCCTGCGCGAACTGGAAGCGCTGTCTCGCAAGGCGAACCAGACGCAGATATTTATCGAGACGCCGTACAGGAATCGTGCGCTGCTGGACACGCTGCTCGCGACGTGCGCGCCGTCCACGCTGGTGTGCGTCGCGGTCGACCTGACGTTACCGGCCGAGACGATCGTCACGCGAACCGTGTCGGAATGGAAAAAGAAAGCGGCGCCGGAGTTGCATAAACGACCGGCGATTTTCTTGTTGTTGGGGGCGTGAGGCTCATCCCTTAGCCGAGATTGCGCACCACTCAATAAAAAGCCGCTCGCCCGAAAACTCAAGGCGAGCGGCTTTTATCTGAAGAACGCGGCAAAACTCACTTCAACTGCATTTTCCCGCCCATCATCAACGCGTGCATCGATGCGTTGCCGACCGCCGCGCCAAACTTGCGCGCCACCCGCTCGCCAATGCTCTCCTTCTGCGTGTAATCGACAATATCCGGCTGCTTGACGATCTCGCGTGCGACGTAATCGGCGTCGCCGAAACCATCGGCGAGACCCAGTTCCACGCTCTTCTGACCCGTCCAGAACATGCCCGAGAACACATCGGGCGAGTCTTTCAGGCGGCTGCCACGGCCTTGTTTGACGGCATCGATGAATTGCTGGTGAATCTGGTCAAGCATCTCCTGCGCGTGGGCATTCATGGCCGGCGTTTCGGGCGAAAATGGATCGAACGCGCCTTTATTTGCCCCCGACGTGTGCAGCCGGCGTTCCACGCCAAGCTTGTCCATCAGGCCCGTAAAGCCAAAACCGTCCATCAGCACACCAATCGATCCGACGATGCTCGCCTTGTCGACGTAGATCTTATTGGCGGCGGCCGCGGCGTAATAACCGCCCGACGCGCACATGTCTCCCACCACCACATACAGCGGCTTCGACGGATATTTCGCCCGCAAGCGCGTGATCTCGCGATTGATGATGCCCGCCTGCACCGGACTGCCGCCCGGGCTATTGCAGCGAAGGATCACCGCCGCAGTGCCGTCGTCTTCAAAAGCGCTGTCGAGCGCGGCATTCACGTTGTCCGCGCTGGCGTCGCTATTAGCGGAAATTTCTCCTTCCAGTTCGACCAGCGCCGTATGGCGTTCGGTTTTCGCGACTTTGTCGCTGGTGAAATCGAACGCGCTCCAGACCGCGATCGCCAGGATCGCGAGGAACACGAAGCGGAAAAATATCCGCCAGCGGCGCGCGGCGCGCTGTTCATTGATTGCCGCGAGCGCGATACGTTCGAGCGCGGCGCGCTCCCAGTTGCCGCCGGTGTCGCCGATGGATTTGGGACGCGCCTTATCCGCGGAATCGGTGGGAATTTGATCGGACATGCGTCGCCTGGTTGACTGATTAGAAATGAAAAGCGGGTTTGTTTCGAATCGCGAGAACACCCGCGAAAACGCTCAAGCCGGACGGAGATCGTCGTCGGGAAGCCAGAAGACAGCGCGGCCTTCGGGTGTGTCGCGTTCTTCCGCTGCCACCCGCCGCAAACGCGCGCCACGGCAAGGGCCGCCGACGCATTTCCCCGTGTCCGGCTCGTAAATCGCGCCGTGAGTCGCGCACATCAAGTATAAGCCGGAGGTCTCGAAGAACTTGCCTTCGGACCAGTCCATCTCCATGGGCACGTGGGCGCAGCGGTTGAGGTAGCCGAAGGGTTTGCCGTCGTATCGGATAAAAAACACCGTGGCTTCGCCGCCTTTGTCGACCGCTTTGTGTCGAACGCCGTCGCCGCCGTCGACCAAATCCTCCGACGCGCAGATTCGCACCGGCTGAAGTGGCCGTTCAAATGGCGTCTCGGGCGGCGTTCCTGTCATGCATTCTCCCGCAGCCAGTCCCCCAGCGACGTCACGTTGTCGGCCACGAACAGCGGCTCGAGCGCGTGCAGCGACTTCGCCGGATGCGCCCCGTACGTCACGCCGACCGCCGCCGCACCGGCGTTCTTCGCCATCTGCAGGTCGTGCGTGGTGTCCCCAATCATCACCGTGCGGCTAACGTCCTGCCCCAGTTCGCGCGTGAGTTCGTGCAGCATGGCCGGATGCGGCTTGGAGAAGGTTTCGTCGGCGCAGCGCGTGCCGTCGAAGAGACTCGTCAGGCGCGACTGATCAAGCGCGCGGTTCAGGCCCACACGGCTTTTACCCGTTGCAACCGCGAGCAGATAACCCTCGTCGCGCAGATTCTGCAGCATGCCGCGCACACCGTCGAAGAGCTCGGTCTGCTCGCCCTTGATCAAATAGTGAAAGCGATACCGCTCGGCAAGCTTCGGGTAATCGACGGGATCGAGCGTGGGCGCGGCAATCTGCAACGCGTCGCGCAATCCCAGCCCGATCACGTAACTTGCCGCTTCGTCGGCGGGAACAGGCAGGCCCAGGTCGCGGCACGCCGCCTGAATGCTGCGCGTAATGTGGGCCGTGGAATCCATCAAGGTGCCGTCCCAGTCGAAGACAATCAGATCGAATTGCTGACGGGCCATTTATTGGGTCTCTCTAGAATTTTGTTTGAGTTGTTCGATGAAGCGCCGGCATTCGGCAGGCAGCGGCGCTTCGACCTGAAGCGTCTCGCCGGTGGCCGGATGCACGAGTTTCAGCCGGAAAGCGTGCAGAAACATGCGTTTGAGCGACGGATCGGCGTTGGGACGTACCAGATTCTTGTTTAGCGCGAAGTCGCCGTATTTGGTGTCTCCGGCGATCGGCAGGCCGATATGCGCCATATGCACACGAATCTGATGCGTACGACCGGTCTTCAGTTCCGCCTCAACCCACGCGTACTCGCTGAAACGCTCGATCAGGTTAAATACCGTATGCGACGCGAGGCCGTCGTCCTGAACCCGCACGCGGCGCTCGCCCTCGGGCGTCAGGTACTTGTGCAGCGGCTCCTTCACGATCCGCCGGCGCCCCCAACCCGCCAGCCAGTCGCCGTGACCGACGGCCTGATAGCGTTTATCGATACGGTTTTCGCGCATTTGCTCATGCACGTTGATCAGCGCCGAGCGTTTTTTCGCGAGCATCAGCACGCCGGAGGTCTCGCGATCCAGCCGATGCACCAATTCGAGGAATTTCGCCTGCGGGCGCGCGTTGCGCAATTGTTCGATAACACCGAACGCGACGCCACTGCCGCCATGAACGGCGACCCCGGCGGGTTTATCGATAACGATTAAGTGATCGTCTTCAAATAGTATGGGGAATTCAGCTGCGGGCGCATTCGACGAAACCGGTGTTTCGTCCAGTTGCGCGGTGCGAATAGGCGGAACGCGGACGAGATCGCCCATTTCAAGCCTGTAAGCGGCGTCGATGCGGCCCTTGTTTACGCGCACTTCTCCACTGCGCAAAATCCGGTAAATGTGACTTTTTGGCACGCCTTTACAGACGCGAAGTAAAAAATTGTCGATGCGCTGACCCGCCGCATTTTCGTCGATCTCGATCATTGAGACCTGTTCGCTTGCGACCTTTTTATGGGATGTTTTGCCTAACTCATTCATTCTGAATATAATTTGCGGACAGTCTGGAAAAAGCCACTAAGCTGGCCGGATGTTGTCAGACTGTACAGGTGCAAGCAGTAAACCGTTATTTTACTTGCGCCCAGGGCCAGTTGCTCACCCGGAAAACGGAGTAACAAGTTGCACGCACGACGATATCGCACGGCAGGGACGGTGCCCACAGGCGCGTTCGGTCGAGTCGATCGTCGACACGGTAACGGATTTTTGGCGATCAAGAATTTTATCGGCGAGAGACGATGAGGTCCGGACTTAAACCCGGCTTCTTCCGGATGTGACCCGGGTATCAGGCAGGTATCTAAAAGATATCGAGCGGTTATCAGGTTAGGGTGAACGGAACATCGTCGCTTGGCGGTTGCGAAGAAAACGGCTTCTGCTGCAAGCTGCGCTGAAACGGGCGAAGCGTGGCAGAGGTCGCAACAAGACGAGACACCCAACGCGGTTATCGGGCGCTTTGAGCACCCGGCAAACCGCAACGGCAACCTGCTGCAGGTTTGGAAAACGTCGGTCGGTTTGCTTGTCGCTCTGGTTTTGCGCGAAAACCCTCCACCCGTTTGACACTGTGTCAGGCCGCATCCGGCTGCTGCTGGCTGCGCTGCCGGCTCTTCACGTAGTTTGAAGGACGTCGAGCCGCAGTGCTGTGCCGCTTAAGCCGCCAGCCGTTGCTTTACGGCGTGTCGAAGTCTGTTCGCATGTGCCCCAAGGCTGGCTGCCCGCCGCGACGCGTTTCGTCGCTGGCCGGTGGCTTGACCCGTCCCAGGCAATTCTCTCCGCCAGAACTCCCGCTCCAGCGTGCTTTGTGACAACACACACAAAAAAGCGCGGCGCGCCCGCCCTCCTGCTTCACGCGACTGACAACCGCGCGAATTCGCTCGATGGGGGCCGGTAGAGCCGCTCTGGAGCCGTCCAATGAAACGCATGCTGTTTAACGCGACGCAGCAAGAAGAATTGCGCGTCGCCATCGTCGATGGGCAAAAACTCATCGATATCGACATCGAAACCGCCGGGCGCGAACAGCGCAAAGGCAATATCTACAAGGGAGTTATTACCCGCATCGAGCCCTCGCTCGAAGCCTGTTTCGTGAACTATGGCGAAGACCGCCACGGTTTTCTGCCGTTCAAGGAAGTCGCTCGCCAGTATTTCAAGGACGGCGTCGACATGCGCTCCGCGCGCATTCAGGATGCGTTGCGCGAAGGCCAGGAACTGATCATTCAGGTCGAAAAGGAAGAACGCGGCAACAAGGGCGCGGCCCTGACCACGTTTATCTCGCTCGCCGGACGTTACCTCGTCCTGATGCCGAACAACCCGCGTGGCGGGGGTGTATCGCGTCGGATTGAAGGTGACGAGCGCCAGGAACTGCGCGAAACAATGGGTCAGCTCGATTTGCCGGAAGGCATGAGCATCATCGCGCGTACGGCCGGGATCGGCCGCTCGGCTGAAGAACTGCAGTGGGACCTGAACTACCTGATGCAACTGTGGCGCGCGGTGGAAGCGGCGTCGCAAAGCGGTGTCGCTGGAAAACCGATGCTGATTTATCTCGAATCCAGCCTCGTGATCCGGGCGATTCGCGATTACTTCCAGCCGGATATCGGCGAAATTCTGATCGATACCACCGAGATCCATGACCAGGCCAGCGCCTTCATGGACATCGTGATGCCGGATAACCTGAGCAAGGTTAAGCGCTATCACGACGACGTTCCCCTCTTCTCCCGTTTCCAGATCGAACATCAGATCGAAACCGCGTATTCGCGCACGGTGCCGTTGCCCTCGGGCGGCGCGATCGTGATCGATCACACGGAAGCACTGGTGGCCATCGACGTGAACTCGGCCCGCTCGACCAAGGGCGCGGACATTGAGGAAACGGCGACCCGCACGAACCTCGAAGCCGCCGACGAAGTCGCGCGCCAGCTGCGCCTGCGCGATCTGGGCGGCTTGATCGTGATCGATTTTATCGACATGGAGTCGGCCAAGAGCCAGCGCGAAGTCGAGCAACGTCTCAAAGACGCGCTCAAGCACGATCGTGCGCGCGTACAAATGGGCAAGATTTCGCGCTTCGGTTTGATGGAACTGTCGCGTCAGCGGCTGCGTCCGGCGCTCTCCGAAGGCAGCCATGTGACGTGCCCGCGTTGTAACGGCACGGGTCACATTCGCGATACCGAATCGTCCGCGCTGCAAGTGCTGCGGATCATTCAGGAAGAAGCGATGAAGGAAAACACCGCGGCAATTCATTGCCAGGTGCCGGTTGAAGTGACCGCCTTCCTGCTGAACGAAAAGCGTTCGGAAATCAACAAGATCGAGTCGCGCTTCAAGGTCAACGTCGTGTTGATCCCGAACAAGCATCTCGAAACGCCGCATTACAAGCTGGAACGCCTGCGTCACGACGATACCCGTCTCGACGAACCGCGTGCCTCCTGGAAGATGGCCGAAGAAGCGGCGCACGAACTGGAATCCGAAACGGGTTACAGCAAGCGCACCGAAGAAATCAAGCCGAAGCAGGAAGCAATGGTCAAGGGCATCACGCCGGCATCGCCTGCGCCTAGCGCACCGGTGAAGGTCGTTGCGGCTCCGGTCGCGGCACCTGCTGCGGTGGTGACTGCTTCAACAGGCGGGTTTATCGGCTGGCTGAAGAACCTGTTCGGCGTCCAGCCCGAAGTAAAACCGGCTCCTGCGCCAGTCGCAGCGCCCGCGCCGGCACGTCCGGCTCGTGGCGAACGGCCAGAGCGTTCGGGCCAAGGTGGTGACCGGAACCGCAATCGTCGTGGTGGTGCTGGTTCGCGCGATAGCGCTGCAGCCACTACTGGCGCTACGCCGAGCGCGCCGGGCACGGCTGGCGGGCGTCAAAACCCGCGCCGCGAGGAACGGGAACCGAAGGAACCGCGTGAAGCACGTGAAACCCGCGAACCGCGTGGTGGACGTGAAGGCCGTGAGCCGCGTGAAGCGCGGGAAGGCCGCGAACCGCGTGAGGCGCGTGAAGGACGTGAACCGCGCGAAGTACGCGAGCCCCGGGAACCGCGTGAACCACGCGAGAACCGTGGTGAACGCGCACCGGAAAGTGCTGAAGCCGCCGATCGCGGTCAACGCCGTGAACGTGGGGAACGTCCAGAACGGGGCGAACGCCGCAAGCCACAGCCGGAAGCGGCCGTCGAAGCATTGACGCAAGGCGAAACGGTGGTGTCGGAATTGACGGACAACACCCTTTCGGGCCAGGAATCGCAGCAGAACGGTAACGCTGACGCATTGCAGGCCGATCAGGCCAGTGCAGCGCGTGAAGGCGAAGAGCGTCGTCGTCGTCGTCGTGGTCGTCGTGGTGGACGCCGTGATCGTGAAGAAGAAGGCGTAACGGCCAATCAGGCCGGTGACGCTGCTGAAAACGAAGGCAATGCTGACAGCGAACGCGCTCAAGCCGGTGTGTTCGACACGGATTCGTCGAATGATGTCGATGACAGCCGCGATTTCGCACCCGTTGTGGCTAAGCTCGTTGAGACGGCATCGGCTGTGTTGGCGCCGGTAGAAACACCCGCACATGCAGTCACGGTCGAGCCGGTTTCGGCCGCCGCGATCAGCGTGACGGAGTTGCCGGAACCGGTTCGCATCGCACAAGTTGCGCCGGTTGAAGCAGTGCCCGTGGAAGCAAAGCGCGCCGAAGCCGAAGGTTTTGTCGTGTCGCATGGCGCGCAGGAAGCGCAAGGAGCGCATGCCGCCCAGGAAACCAGCGCAACGGTTGCCGAAGCCCCTGCGACGGATATCTTCGAAAAGCCGGTGTCACGGCCAATCGAAAACCCGTTCGGACCGACGCCGAAGGTAGCGGAAGAAAAGGTCGAAAGTCCTTTCGCCGATACCCCGAAGGCAGCGGAACCCGAGCCCGTCATTGCTCACGCAGTGCCGGAAGCTCAAGTCGCTGAACCGGTTGAAACGGCGCCTGTTGCCGCGACGCCAGTATCGGAGACGGTTGCACCGGTCGCATCGCCCGCGCCGGTTGTGGCAGAAGCGTTCGCGCCGGTCGAATCCGAGCCGGTAAAGACGTTTGAACCGGTGGAAACTGTGGCTCCCGTAGCGGCCGCTCCGGTTGCGCCAGTCGCGGCTGTCACCCTGAAAGAAGAAGTGCTCAAGCCGATGCTGGATACGGCGGGCCTCGTCTGGGTGAATACCGACGCCGACAAGCTCCGCGCAGCGCGCGAAGCCACAGCCCAGGCGGAAGCGCCAAAGCGTGTCGTGCGCGAACGCAAGCGCCTGCCGCCGCTGGACGCTGCGCCGATGCAGCAAGTGGAAACCGGTAAAGACGCACAGTAAACGCGTCTGACGTTTCGAAAAGCGCCACCTGACTTCGGTCGGTGGCGCTTTTTTTATTGGACGGGGGGCAAATGCCCGTGAAAAGGCAAGGGCGAGCCGCCTTCAGACCGCCCTTCCGCTAAAATGAATTATTCGAAGTTCGAAGTGGGCCGCCCCGCTGCCACTGCACGAGAAATAAAACGATCATGTCCCGACGCATCATTCCCGTCACCGATGTCAGCGCGATCCCGGATTTTTCCGCGGGTTCGTCCGCTATGCCCGTGACGCCGCGCGGACTGCTCACCGACCGGCTGTCGCGTGAGTTGCGCGATCTGCGCATATCGGTGACTGATCGTTGCAATTTTCGCTGCGTGTACTGCATGCCGCGCGAAGTCTTCGATAAAAACCATGAATTTCTTCCACATAGCGCCCTGCTGTCGTTCGAGGAAATCGAGCGGCTGGCTCGATTGTTCGTCGCGCACGGCGTTGAAAAAATCCGGCTGACCGGCGGCGAACCGCTCCTGCGCAAGAACATCGAATTCCTGATCGAGCGGCTGGCGTTGCTGCGCACGCCGGAAGGCCGTCCGCTCGACATCACGCTCACCACCAACGGGTCGATCCTCGCCCGCAAGGCGCGCTCGCTGAAAGACGCCGGGTTGTCGCGGGTAACGGTGAGCCTGGACGCGCTCGACGATGCGTTGTTTCGCCGCATGAACGACGCCGATTTCGCCGTCGCCGACGTGCTCGAAGGCATTGAGGCCGCGCACGCCGTCGGCCTGGCGCCGCTGAAGGTCAACATGGTGGTCAAGCGCGGCACGAACGACGCCGAAATCGTGCCGATGGCGCGCCATTTCAAAGGCAGCGGCACGGTGCTGCGCTTTATCGAATATATGGACGTGGGGGCATCGAACGGCTGGAACATGAGCGAAGTGTTGCCCTCGGCGGACGTGGTCGCGCGCATTGCCGAGCATTTTCCGCTGCGGCCGCTCGAAGCCCACAACCACGCCGAGACCGCGCAACGCTGGGGTTATCAGGACGGCAGCGGTGAGATCGGTGTCATTTCGAGCGTGACGCGCGCGTTCTGCGGGTCCTGCACGCGCGCCCGCCTCTCTACGGAAGGCAAGCTCTACCTGTGTCTGTTCGCGACGTCCGGCCACGACTTGCGCGCGCTGATCCGCAGCGGCGCCAGCGAGGCTACGATCGCGACAGCCATCGCCCGGATCTGGGAAGGACGCGCTGACCGTTACTCGGAACTTCGCGGCAGCAACGCGTTGCCCGCTGCCGACCCGGACGCTCCGCGCGTCGAAATGTCCTACATCGGCGGCTGAGATGGCCGATGTCAACGTGGCGCACCCGACTGGCGGTCCTGTGCACAAGCGCGAGATCACCGGCGTGGTGCTGGCGGGCGGACGCGGATCGCGCATGGGCGGTGTCGATAAAGGCCTGCAGCCGCTCGACCTTGAACCGCTTGCGCTCCATGCGCTGCGGCGGCTGAGGCCGCAATGCGGCGCGATGCTGATCAGCGCAAATCGCAGCCTCGAGATCTACGCTCAGCTTGGCATGCCGTTCGATGCAAAGGTGATTGTCGATGCGTTTCCCGATTTTCCAGGCCCGCTTGCCGGGATATCGGCGGCGTTGCATGCAGCGCAAACCGAATTCGTGCTGTTCGTGCCGTGCGACGCGCCTTTCGTCGATCCTCATTTGGCCGAACGGCTATTCGATGGCTTGAGCGCAGGACAAGCGGATATCGCGATGGCAGCAGTCGTCGATGCCGCGGGCGAACGCCAGGTGCACCCGGTTTTCGCGTTGCTGCGGGCGTCGCTGGCGGATGATCTCGACGCATTCATCCGTGCCGGCGAGCGCAAGGTCCGCGCGTGGTACGCGCGCCACAAGGCGGTAGAAGTGACCTTCGCCAACGAGCGTGCGTTTTACAATGTCAACGATTTGCAGCAGCTAGCCGATCTCAACCGCAACTAAGCACCGGTTCGTTTCGTTCCATGCTCAGGTTTGCGGCCAGGCCCCGGCTTGGTCAGCGTCGCTTTGCAGTGACTAAGGCAGCGGCCGCGCCAGCATCCTCGACATGCCAGCCCTTTTCACCGGTCCGCCCGCGGGCTTTGCATCGCGACTTCCGCTCCACTCATCGATGAACACACCCAGGCACTTTTCGAGCTGCGTCGCCGAGTACGATCCGAACGCGCTGCCCGTCAGCGCGGCGCAGGAGATCGTGCGCCAGTGGGCGTTGCCGCGCGGTCGCACCGAGGCGGAACGCGTGCGTCTCTTCGAGGCGCTTGATCGAGTGCTGGCAGAAGATGTCATTTCGCCGATCAACGTCCCCTCCCACGACAACTCGGCCATGGACGGTTATGCGTTCAATGGCGCGGCGTTGCTGAATGGATCCGACGATGAACTGCTTCGCCTGCCAGTCGCGGGTACCGCGCTCGCGGGACAGCCGTTCGAAGGCCGTCCGCTCGCGGCGCAATGCGTGCGCATCATGACCGGTGCGCTCATTCCGCCGGGGTGCGACACCGTGGTGCCGCAAGAACTCGTGCAGCGCGCGGGCGATACCGTCACCTTCGCCTCGGCGCGTATCGTGCGCGGCGCGAATCGGCGGCTCGCGGGGGAAGACCTCGCGCAGGGCCAGCCGGCATTGCGCAAGGGCCGGATTGTGCGCGCGTCGGATTTAGGTTTGCTTGCGTCGCTGGGTATTGGCGACGTGGCGGTGCAACGGCGCTTGCGTGTCGCGTTTTTTTCAACCGGCGACGAATTGCGGTCGGTCGGCGAGGCGCTGGCGCCGGGTTGCGTCTACGACAGCAACCGCTATACCCTCTTCGCGATGCTGCGCCGGATGAACGTGGAACCGGTGGATCTGGGGATCGTGCGTGACGATCGCGCATCGCTTGAACGGGCGTTGCGACAGGCTACGCAGGACGCCGACGTGGTGATCAGTTCGGGTGGCGTGTCTGTAGGCGATGCCGACTTCACGCGCGACCTGATGAACGCGCTCGGCGACGTGGCGTTCTGGAAGATCGCGATGCGTCCCGGCCGGCCGCTCGCGTTCGGCCGCCTGTGGTCGGGCAAGCGTCCGGGTGAAGGCGAATCTGCCTTGTTCTTTGGCTTGCCGGGCAATCCGGTTGCGGTGATGGCAACGTTTTATTTCATCGTGCGCGAGGCGCTGCTCGCCATGTCGGGCGCAACGCCGCATGCGCTGCCGTTGATATCGGCGACGAGTTCGCAACCGATCAACAAACGCGCCGGGCGTACGGAGTTTCAACGCGGCATTGCACGCCGGGACACCGCCGGGCACTGGCATGTGGTGACGACCGGGCCGCAAGGTTCGGGCGTGCTGAGTTCAATGAGCGAAGCCAATTGCTTCATTGTCCTGAAGCACGACGCAGGAAATATCGATGCAGGAGACAGCGTGGATATCCTGCCATTCGATGGCCTGATCTAATTTCAAAGGCTCTTCGAGAACCTGAACCTTCAAGAACCTGGACCGCCGCGCCGTCATGACTTGAGCGGCTAAAACGGATGGTTCGAATGCATTGCACTATGACTGACGGGGCTTTTCCTTCATGAAAAAACAGATTTCGTTCATCGCGCCGGGACAAACGGCCAAAGCGCTGATTCTCGTGTACCTGACCTTCAGCGTACCGATCGTGTTGCTCGGCGTACTGGTTGCGTTCTTCCGATACGGCTCGGTCGAGCTGAGCACCGTGACAAGCGCGTTGCTGCTCAATGCAATCCTCGGCTTCATCTTGCTGTGGATTGCGTGCCACGCATACAACTGGGTGGCGTCACGGTTCGGCGGCATTGAGATCGTCTTGTCCGACGCACCGGAAGAGGCATGATGAGCGCTCAGATCCGACCCGCCGCACCCGCCGACGTCAGCGCGATCTTTGGCTTGATGATCGAGCTGGCTGAGTTTGAAAAACTCATGCATATGTTCATTGCGACCGAGGGCGGCGTGCACGACGCGCTATTCGGGGCGCGGCCGTCCGCCGAGGCACTGGTAGCCGAAGAGAACGGGCACATAGTGAGCTATGCGCTGTTCTTCCACAATTACTCGACCTTTCTCGGCAAGCGCGGCTTGTTTCTCGAAGACCTGTACGTGAAGCCGGCCACGCGTAGCAGTGGTCTCGGCACAAAGATGCTGCGTGCTTTGGCGGCCCTTGCAGTGGAACGTCAATGCGGCCGCTTCGAATGGACCGTGCTCGACTGGAATCAGAACGCCATCGGCTTCTACGAGAAAATGGGCGCAACCGTGCTGCCCGACTGGCGCATCGTGCGCATCACCGGCGACGCACTGGCTACGCTGGCTTCGCCTGCCGCGGTCTAAGGCAGACTCGCACCGGGCTCGTCGCGTTCTGCGGGTTCTTCACGTTCCTCACGTTCGTCCCCGAGCAGGTTGGCCGCCTGCTCGCCCGGCAACGCTTCCACGTCACGCAGTTTCTTGCTCATCTGGCGCGTACGCGTTTCCGCCGATTCAATGGACCGCGTCACCGCTTCAAGCTGCGACCGCGTCTTCGACAGCACTTCTCCAAACTTCCTGAACTCCGTTTTCACCGCGCCGAGCACTTGCCAGACTTCACTGGAACGCTGCTCGATTGCCAGCGTCCTGAAACCCATCTGCAAACTGTTCAGCAGCGCGGTCAACGTGGTCGGACCTGTCACGCTCACCCGGTATTCCCGCTGCAGAAAATCGGTCAGCCCCGGACGGCGCAAGATTTCCGCATACAAACCCTCAGTCGGCAGGAACAACAACGCGAAGTCCGTGGTGTGCGGAGGCGCAACGTACTTCTGCGCGATGGCCTTCGCTTCCGCACGAATGCGGCCTTCCAGCGCACGTGACGCCTCTTCGACCGCGACTACGTCGGCGCGATCTTGCGCATCGATCAACCGCTCGTAGTCCTCGCGCGGAAACTTGGCGTCGATAGGCAGCCACACCGGCGTAGCCACCGCATTCGCGCCGCTCTGGCCGGGCGCGTCGTGACGGCCGGGCAGCTTGATCGCGAACTCCACGCGGTCGTTGCTCTTCGGGATGGTTGCAACATTCTTCGCGTACTGGTCCGGCGTCAACAACTGCTCGAGCAACGATTCGAGCTGCACTTCGCCCCAGGTCCCACGCGTCTTGACGTTGGTCAGCACCTTCTTCAAGTCGCCGACACCCGCCGCCAGCGTCTGCATTTCCCCCAATCCACGATGCACCTGCTCCAGCCGGTCCGACACCAGCTTGAACGATTCGCCAAGCCGTTGCTCCAGCGTGGCGTGCAGCTTTTCGTCGACAGTACGGCGCATTTCTTCGAGCTTCGCCGCATTGTTCGCTTCGATATCCTTCAGCCGCGCTTCGAGCGTTGCGCGCACTTCGCTCAGACGACGGTCATTCGACTCCGACATCTGCGCGAGCTGCAGCGTGAGTGCATCGCCGAAACGCTTCAGGGCCTGGCTTTGTTCGTCGCGTGCGTGTTGGCTTTGCAGAGCGTTGCTTTCCGTCAGCGTGACAAGTTGCCGGGAGAACGCTTCAAGCTGCGTGTTCTGGACGTTCGCCATGCTCGCAAGTTGCGTCGCGAGCGTCTGCTGGAATTGAGCGAACGCCGAGCCCGCCTCGGTACGCGACGCGCGGGATGTTTCTGTCACTTCGCCACGCACGTTGCGTTCGAGCCGCTCCTGGTCGCGCGCATGCGCTTCGCCCATATCGATAATCCGATCGGCCAGCGCCTCGAACTGCTCCTCGACATCTGTTTCGCGCTTCGGCCGCAACAACAGGATCAACGTGATCACCAGAGCGATCGCGAGGGCCGCGACACCCACGCTCAACAGCAACAACAGGGTCATTTCTTCAGGACGTCCGGATTGATCGGGTTCGGCGGATTGCCTGCGCGCGGACCTTCACCCAGCGCGGCGATCAGGTTGTCCGCAGCGAGATTGGCCATGGCCCGGCGCGTGGATTCGGTCGCGCTTGCAATATGCGGCGTCAGCACGACGTTCGACACCGTCAGGAAATCGCGATTGAAATTCGGCTCGCCTTCGAACACGTCGAGCCCCGCCGCCGCGATGGTCTTGTTGCGCAGCGCCTGGATCAGCGCGGCGTCGTCCACAATCCCGCCGCGCGCGATATTGGTCAGCGTAGCGGTAGGTTTCATGCTTGCCAGTTCAGCCGCGCCGATAGTGTGGTGATTCTCGGCGGTGTACGGCAACACCAGCACGACGTGGTCGGCGCGCTTCAGCAAGTCAGCCTTCGATACGTACTCCGCGTTCAGTTCCGCCTCGATCTCCGGCGCGACGCGCGAACGGTTGTGATAGATCACGCGCATGTTGAATCCGCGCGCGCGCCGGGCGAGCGCCTGGCCGATGCGCCCCATGCCGAGCACGCCGAGCGTGGAGCCGAATACGTCCGTACCGAGGAACGCGTCGTAGGACCATGTGCCCCACTTGCCCGCGCGCAAGAAGTGCTCCGATTCCGCGATGCGCCGTGCAGCGGCCATCATCAGTGCCCAGCCGAAGTCCGCCGTGCTTTCGTTCAATACGTCAGGCGTGTTGGTGCCGAGCACGCCGTGCGCGTTCAACGCCTGCATGTCGAAGTTGTTGTAACCCACGGCCATGTTCGACACGACCTTCAGATTCGGCGCGCCTTCAAGGACTTTCGCCGTGACGGGATCGCCTGCAAGCAAAGCACCATCGCGATCGGCCATGCGGCGCGCGAATTCGTCGGCGGCAAGCGGTGCGCCCGGATTGGCATCGACTTCAAAATACTGCCGGAGACGTTCGATCACGTCCGGGAAAATGGGGCGGGCAACCAGCACTTTCTTCATCGACTTTCTCCTAAAAGAACAACCATCCAGTAAGCAGGAACAAGGGCAGCAAAATGACTGCCGACCAGCCGAGATACGCGAAGAATCCCGGCATGACAATGCCGCGCGATTCGGCGATCGCCTTGACCATGAAGTTGGGCGCGTTGCCGATGTAACTGTTCGCGCCCATGAACACAGCACCGGCCGAGATGGCGGCGAGCGTGGTGGCGCCGGTCGTCATCAACGTCGGGGCATCGCCGCCGGCGAGGTTGAAGAACACGAGATAAGTCGGCGCGTTGTCGAGGAACGATGACAGCAGGCCCGTCGCCCAGAAGTACGCAATGTCGACTGGCTTGCCGCTTGCATCGGTCACCATGTGCACGATGCCGGCGAACGCACCGTCCGCACCCGCGCGCAGGATCATGATCACGGGCGCGATGGTGATGAAGATGGCGGCGAACAACTTCGCGACTTCTTCAATAGGCGCCCAGTTGAACGCGTTGCCCGCGCGCGCGCTTTTCGGCGTGAGCATGAGCGACAAGAGCGTCACCACGACAAGCAGCGCATCGCGCACGACGTTCTGCAACGCGACGTGCGTACCGAATACA
Organism: Caballeronia sp. dw_19; assembly: GCF_018449515.1. Lineage (GTDB taxonomy): Bacteria > Pseudomonadota > Gammaproteobacteria > Burkholderiales > Burkholderiaceae > Caballeronia. The sequence continues at coordinate 113,133 of NZ_JAAVUQ010000024.1, forward strand.
TCGAACTCGATGCCGGGTTTCCACAAGCCGCTCATCAGCACGAGCACGACCACCGCCGCGAGCAACACAAAATTGATCTTGCCGTCCACGCTCAATGGTGTTTTCACCTCACTCCGATGCACCACCTCTTCCTTCGCGAAGTAATAGCGGTCGAGCGCGTAGAAAAGCGCCAGCAGAACCACGCAGATGAAAAGCGTTGGCGCGGCGAGGTGCACCGTGGTCCAGAAAAAACTCACGCCATTCAGGAAGCCGAGGAATAGCGGCGGATCCCCGAGCGGCGAGAGCGAACCGCCGGCATTGGCCACGAGAAAAATGAAGAACACCACGCGATGCACAACGTGCCTGCAACGTTCATTGGCGCGCAACAGCGGGCGAATCAGCAGCATGGCCGCGCCCGTCGTTCCCATGATGCTGGCGAGCACCGTGCCAAGCGCGAGCAACCCGGTATTCAGGCGCGGGGACCCGTGCAGGTCACCATGCAGGCAGATGCCGCCCGCGACGGTAAAGAGCGCCGTAAGCAGGATGATGAACGGCACATACTCTTCCAGCATCGCATGCACGAAGGTCGTGAACGCAACCTGCGTACCAAAGCCAAGCGCAAAAGGCACCAGGAACACGAGCGCCCAGCCCGCCGATATCTTGCCGAAATGACGATGCCAGGCGTGCGGCGCGATCAGCGGAACGATAGCGATGGACAACAGGATGCCGGCAAACGGAAGTGCCCACAGCGCAGACAGCGTGGTGCCATCAAGCGATGCCGCGTGGGCAGTCAACGGCAACAAGAGGAGCACCAGGCCTTGCCATAAGCGTCGCATGGTCACGGACGTGCTCATGCGGGAGCACCGGTGTTTGCGATTGCGGTCCGAGGGCGCAGCCGTAAGCCCTGGTCTCTTGAGTTCCAATGTGCGGCCGATGTATTCATGATGCTGCCCTCGTTGGCCTGTGTGTCGATCAAGGACTTGATTATAACGAGCGCTCCCGCTCGAATAACCTCGACCGAATGGCTAACGCTGAGCAGCACCGGCCCTCAGGAACGCCTGCGCGGGTTACAGTTCTTCCACGGGTTTGGCGATGTCGAACACCTGGCGCAGGTAGGCAAGGTAAGCCTGGTCGTCGCACATGTTCTTGCCGGGGGAATCGGAGAGTTTGGCGACGGGCTGGCCATTGCAGCGAACCATCTTGATCACGATCTGCAGCGGCTGATAACCCAGGTCGTTGGTCAGGTTGGTGCCCACGCCGAAAGCGAGCTGACAGCGGCCGCGGAAACGTTCGTAGAGGCGCAGGACCTTCGGGATGTCGAGTGCGTCGGAGAACACAAGCACCTTGGTGCGAGGGTCACAACGGTTCTCTTCGTAATGACGGATCAGGCGCTCGCCCCAGTCGAACGGGTCGCCGGAATCGTGGCGAGCGCCGTCGAAGAGCTTGCAGAAGTACATGTCGAAGTCGTTCAGGAACGCCTTCATGCCGTAGACGTCGGAGAGTGCAATACCCAGGTCGCCGCGGTACTCCTTCGCCCACATTTCGAAGCCGAAGATCTGCGAATCGCGCAGCCGCGGACCTAGCGCCTGGCAAGCCTGAAGGTATTCGTGCGCCATGGTGCCGAGCGGACGCAAACCGTGCTTCTTGGCGTAGTAGACGTTGCTCGTGCCCGTGAACTGTTCGCCCAGGCCTTCCTTCAGCTTGAGGATGACCTCCTCATGCCACTGCTTTGAAAACCGCCGGCGGGTGCCGTAGTCGGCGATCTTGCAGTCGGAAACTTCGGGCCGGCCGCCGAGCAACTGGATCTTGTCGCGCAGGCGTTCGCGGCCGGTATCGAAGGTCGGGGCGCGTTGCGTGTTGCGAAAATAGACCTCGTTGACAATCGCGAGGATCGGGATCTCGAACAGGATGGTATGCAGCCATGGCCCAACAATATCAATGTCGATCTCGCCGTTCTGCTTGGCGGACGGCTTGATCGTGACGGCCTTCTCGTTGAGATGAAAGAGCGCGAGGAAGTCGATGAAATCGCTCTTGATAAAGCGCATCCGGCGAAGGTATTCGAGTTCGTCTTCCTTGAAGCGCAGATGGCAAAGCTGGCGGACTTCGTCGCGTATCTCATCTATATACGGCACGAGATCGACATCCGGCGTGCGGCAGCGGAACTTGTATTCCGCGTGGGCCGCAGGGAAGTGATGCAGCACGACCTGCATCATCGTGAACTTGTAGAGATCGGTATCGAGCAGCGAATGGATAATCATGGTTCCAGACGAACGGCTAGGAAAACGGGTAAAGGCGCGGGTAGAACCGCCCACAAGAGCGCGGATAAAACCGCAAACGGACCCGGCACGCCCCGACGCACTGGATGCTTTGCCCCCGGCGGCCTCCAGCGCATGTTACCCGAAGTGTCCGCCCGGAGCGCCGCCCCCACGCGGCCAATACACGCCGGACGGCGGGCGCGTGGAAGCTGATTGGCGGCCCATAAACAAATCACTAAAGGATATAAGGCCTTCTGGCCGGGGGTCGCGCTCAAATATACCGGTACGCTACAATATCGGTTTTGGCGCGCAGATCGTGCACGGTCGGGCTATATACCGCCCCGAATAGAGATACTCGGTTAGAGACCCTCGGTTCGCTGGTTGGACCCCGACGTTCATGTCGCCTTTGCCGCCGCCCCACGAATTCCGTATGCAGGAGCCTGAATGACTCACGTTGTGACCGAAAGCTGCATTAAGTGCCGCTATACCGATTGCGTGGACGTGTGCCCGGTGGATTGCTTCCGCGAAGGTCCCAACTTCCTCTCGATCGATCCTGACGAGTGCATCGACTGCGCCGTTTGCGTCGCCGAATGCCCGGTCAATGCAATCTATGCCGAAGAAGATGTCCCCGGTGATCAACAGCACTTCATTGAACTGAACGCCGAACTGTCGCGCGGCTGGCCGAGCATCACCAAGACCAAAGCGCCGCTGCCCGAAGCCGACGAATTCAAGGACGTGAAAGACAAGCTCGAACTGCTGGCGCGTTGAGCCGGAGGGACCGTGCGTTGTCGCATCATGAGTAACGCTTCGCCGGTTTGTGACTTTTTGAATTGAGATGAACGCAGGGTGTTGACAGGCTAGATTCCCCTCCATATAATTTCATTTCTCTGCTGCAGATGTTCCTCGATAGCTCAGTTGGTAGAGCGCCGGACTGTTAATCCGTAGGTCCCTGGTTCGAGCCCAGGTCGAGGAGCCAAGAAGATTTCAGCTCAAAAAGCCCAATCGAAAGATTGGGCTTTTTGCATTTCCGGGCATCAAATCAAGTCGCCCAAATCTACGCTGATGTTCGGCCCCCTGCCCACGTTTCTGCAAAATCTGCATGGCTTGCGCCGAAGGATCACGTAACTCGATTTATCGTGCCATCGCCTTCATTCGCGCGAGGCAAATCGGGCAACCCGGGCTCACCACCTCTCCTGCCAGCTTTCCACGGACTGCTAACGATATTGAGCAACCGAACCGCCAGCGGAATGCGCGCTTATCAGCGCGCGCAGTCAGCGCATCCGGCATCGATAACGGGCTCACCGAGCCCGCATTGAATGGTATATACTTTTGCTATATACCATTTCATGGGACGCTTATGGGCACCGCAAAGGTTTTTTGGTCGGGCCGGTCTCAGGCCGTGCGCCTGCCGAAGGAATTCCGGTTGGATGCCGACGAAGTGCGCGTTCGCCGTCATGGCCGCGCCATCATTCTCGAGCCGATCGCGAGTGACTGGGCGTGGCTGGATTCAGTCGTCGGTCCGCTAGACGACGACTTCGCCGAAGCCGCACGCGAGAAGCTGCCGGAACAAGACCGCCCGGATCTGGACTTTTTCAAGTGAATTATCTGCTCGACACGAATGCCGTTATCGCCTTGATGAAGGGCCATAGCGGTTTTTTGACGCGGCTCCGTCAGCATCAGCCGCGGGATTTCGCCATGCCATCTATCGTCGCTCATGAGCTCTATTTCGGCGCTTACAAAAGCCGGCATGCTGCCGACAATCTCAGGCGCGTTGAAGCGCTGCAATTCGAAATTCTCGACTTCGATCCGGAAGACGCTCGCCGCGCCGGTGAGGTGCGGGCGCAGCTCGCTTCGGCAGGAACACCAATCGGGCCCTACGACGTCCTGATTGCCGGGCAGGCGCTAGCGAGATCGCTCACGCTCGTGACTCACAATATGCGCGAGTTTCAGCGCGTGTCCGGCCTGAGCGTCGAGGACTGGGAAAGCTGACCGCTACACGCGTGAGCCCTGCCGGACCATCGTGCAGAACAAGCCCGGACCCTGCGCCACTTCACGCCGATATCCGACCGACATAGCGCGCAATCCGCTGCCTACCCAAAAGAGACTGGAAGCAGACACCTCGCGTGATGCCCTTCTCCACGCCTCACCTTTCTCCACCACGCCTAAACCGACTTCGATCACCGCCTCCATCGAATCTTTAAGATAGTCGTCAGACAACGGTATAATCTGGCAATCCAACCGCATCTCTGAACTACGACATCGCCACCCGTCTGACCCAAGGAGCGCTTCTGATGGTCGAATCCCTCACCTCTGTCGTGACACCCCGACGCGCCCGTAACCTGGCGGAGAGCGTGTTCGACTACGTGATCGAACAGATCGAATCCGCCGCGCTGAAGCCAGGCGACAAACTGCCCACCGAAGCGAAACTCATGGTGACGCTCGGCGTGAGTCGCACTGTCGTGCGGGAAGGCATTTCTCGTCTGCAGGCCAACGAGGTCATCGAAACACGTCATGGTATTGGCAGTTTCGTGCTGGAACCGCGCCGCGAAAAACTGGGTATCGACATGGTGCCGGCCACGACGCTGCGCGACGTGTTGTCCGTGCTCGAATTGCGCATCAGCCTGGAAACCGAATGCGCCGGCCTGGCAGCGCAACGCGCACAGCCGGAAGATCTTGTGCGCATGCGAGCGGCGCTCGACGCGATAGAAGCCACCAGCCGCAACGGCAGCGACAGCGTTGCGGCCGATCTCCAGTTCCACATCGCGCTCGCGCAGGCGACTGGAAACCGCTATTTCGTCGATATCCTGACCCAGATGGGCACCGCCCTGATTCCGCGCAACCGCATCGATTCAGCGGGAATCGCGAAAGCCGATCCGAAAGCGTATGTCTCGCTCGTCAATCTCGAACACGAGAGCATTCTCGAAGCCATCACGCGACGCGACGCCGAAAGCGCGCGCGCCGCCATGCGCATGCATTTGTCGAACAGCCGCGAACGCTTGCGCCGCGCGAATCAGTCAAGCGAAGCGGCCGGCTGAAAGCGCCTGACGTAGCAAAACGCTTATTTGCCGGCGGTCGAGGCGGTCGAGACGGCATAACCAGCCCGACCCACCAAGCTAAGCGCCGACGCATCAATCTCGCAGGCGGGCGCCCGCAGCCACAGCAGCAGAGGCGCCCGCCGATCCAATCGCGAATCTTTCAATATCAATCATCTTGTCTGACGTCCGACTTTAATACATAATTTCGTCAGCCCACGTAATGGAGCTACCGCCCCGTTCATCAAGAATTTCAGCCCGATTCCGGGTTAACACCCATTTTGACAGTCCTCATACAACTCTTAGAATGTCATCAGACAACGTATCACACGTTAGAAACTGCCAATCTGCTCGCTATTGCCTAGCCGCATAAGCGCTCGCGCCGACAGCCCGGACTGACCGGGCCGCCATCCGGAGATGAATTTTTGACACCCGATCCCGCCTTATCGACATCCGACGCGCTGACATCGGCGGCCTCAAAAGTTAAACGCCACGTGCTGCCGCTTTTCCTGATCATGTTCATCGCGAACTACATCGACCGGGTGAACATCGGCTTCGTCAATACGCATATGCAGACGGACCTGGGAATCGGCGCAGCGGCCTACGGGTTGGGGAGCGGCTTGTTTTTCATCGGCTACGCGTTGTTCGAAGTGCCGTCGAATGTGTTGATGGCGCGCTTCGGCGCTCGCGCGTGGCTCACACGGATCATGTTCACGTGGGGCCTGGTCGCCGGCGCGATGGCCTTCACCTGGAACGACACCTCGTTCTATGTCATGCGGTTCCTGCTGGGCGTGGCCGAAGCGGGTTTTTTCCCAGGCGTGGTGTATTACTTCACGCAATGGCTGCCGCAAAAGGAGCGCGGCAAGGCGGTCGCGATTTTTCTAGGCGGCTCGGCATTGGCGTCGGTGTTATCAGGGCCCGTGTCGGGCGCCCTGCTTTCGATACGCGGCTTCGGCCTGCATGGCTGGCAGTGGATGTTCCTGGTCGAGGGCCTGTTTTCGATTCTGCTGTGCGGCGTGAGCTGGTTCATGCTCAAGTCCCATCCCCGCGATGCCAAATGGCTGACGGCGCAAGAACAACAGGCGCTGAGCACCGCAATTGCCCACGAACAGGCGGAGCGGGAAGCGGCCGGCAACGCGCATCTGCCGATCACAAAACTGTTGAAAGACCCGCAGATCGTGCTGTTCTGCGTGCTGTATTTCGCAATCCAGTTGACTATTTATGCAGCGACGTTCTGGCTTCCGACCATCATCCGCAAGATGGGCGGCCTGAGCGATTTCCAGGTCGGTCTCTATAACGCCGTGCCGTGGCTGATCGCCATGTTCGCGATGTACTGCTTCGCGGTGTTGTCGGCGAAATGGCGCTTCCAGCAAGCGTGGCTCGCGCTCGCGCTGGTCATTGCCGCGTGCGGACTGTTTGCATCGACGTCGGCGAACCCGGTGTTTTCGTTCGTCGCCATCTGCTTTTCTGCGATCGGTTTCAAAGCGGCGGCGTCGCTGTTCTGGCCGCTGCCGCAGGGATACCTCGATGTACGCGTCGCGGCCGGCGTGATCGCGCTGATCAACTCCGTCGGCAATCTGGGCGGCTTTTTCGCGCCGGCGGCGTTCGGCTATCTGCAGCAACACACGGGCTCGATCTCGGGCGGTCTTTACGGGCTGGGAATTGCATCGATCATCGCGGCTGTTATCGCCTTTTTCGCGAAGGACCGGTTGACCGGCCGTCCCGAACACGCCACCGAACCAAACCCGACCCCGGCCGCTTAAGAGCCCGAATCAACTCACACTGACCACGTCCATGTCTACGAACCCAAGCGTTTCAACCGCTGCGAACGCCACGCCCACCGTCATCGAACTGCGCGTGATCCCGGTTGCCGGCCGCGACAGCATGTTGCTGAACCTAAGCGGCGCACACGGCCCGTTCTTCACGCGCAACATCGTGATCCTGCGTGACAGCGCGGGGCACACGGGTGTGGGCGAAGTGCCGGGCGGCGAGAGCATTCGGAAGACTATCGACGACGCGCGTCCGCTCGTCGTCGGCCAGTCGATCGGCAATCTGCACGCCGTACTCAACACCACGCGCAAACAATTCGCCGATCGCGATGCAGGCGGACGCGGCACGCAGACCTTCGACTTGCGCACGACCATCCATGCCGTGACGGGACTCGAAGCCGCGTTGCTCGACTTGCTCGGCCAGCATCTGGGCGTGCCCGTCGCCGCGCTGCTCGGCGAAGGCCAGCAACGCGATGAAGTGGAAATGCTCGGCTACCTGTTTTATATCGGCGATAAAAACAAGACCGATCTGCCCTACTCCTCCGGGACCGATGCGACCGATGACTGGACCCGCCTGCGCCACGAAGAAGCGATGACACCTGAAGCCGTCGTCCGACTGGCGGAAGCCGCGCACGCGCGTTATGGCTTCAACGACTTCAAGCTGAAGGGCGGCGTGCTCTCGGGCGATGCGGAAATCGAAGCGGTCACGGCACTAGCCGAACGCTTCCCCAACGCCCGCGTGACGCTGGACCCGAACGGCGCGTGGTCGCTGTCCGAAGCCGTGCGCCTGTGCCGCGACCAGCATCACGTGTTGGCCTACGCCGAGGACCCGTGCGGTGCCGAAAACGGTTATTCCGGCCGCGAGGTCATGGCTGAGTTCCGTCGTGCCACGGGCCTGCCGACGGCGACTAACATGATCGCGACCGACTGGCGTCAGATGGGCCACGCGATCCAGTTGCAATCGGTGGACATTCCCCTCGCCGATCCGCATTTCTGGACGATGCAAGGCTCGGTGCGCGTGGCGCAAATGTGCAACGAGTGGGGCCTGACGTGGGGCTCGCACTCGAACAATCACTTCGATATTTCGCTCGCCATGTTCACGCACGTCGCGGCGGCGGCGCCCGGCAAGATTACTGCCATCGATACCCACTGGATCTGGCAGGACGGCCAGCGATTGACGCGCGAGCCGTTGCAGATCGTTGGCGGCAAGGTGAAGGTGCCGGCGCGGCCGGGACTGGGCGTGGATATCGATATGGACGAACTCGAGAAAGCGCACGCGCTGTATCGGGAACACGGTCTCGGCGCCCGCGATGACGCCATCGCGATGCAGTACCTGATTCCAAACTGGACCTTCGATAACAAGCGCCCGTGCCTTGTGCGCTGATTTCCTTAATGGCTTGCTGTAACTGCTGATTCAAAAACCAACTCGCGACCGACCATGACGACACCTCAAGAGCTCAAGCAAATCGTTTCCGAAGGGCTGCTGTCCTTTCCGCTGACCGACTTCGACGAACAAGGCGACTTCCGCGCTGACACCTACGCTGAACGTCTGGAGTGGCTTGCGCCCTACGGCGCGACGGCGTTGTTCGCGGCCGGCGGCACGGGCGAATTTTTCTCGCTGACGCAGAGCGAATATTCGAACGTGATTCGCACAGCGACGGAAACCTGCAAGGGACGTGTGCCGATCCTCGCCGGTGCGGGCGGCGCGACGCGGGTGGCTATAGCATATGCACAGGAGGCCGAACGGCTTGGTGCGAACGGTATTTTGCTGATGCCGCATTACCTGACCGAAGCCAGCCAGGATGGTATTGCCGCGCACGTCGAACAGGTGTGCAAGGCGGTGAAGAATATTGGCGTGATCGTCTATAACCGCGCCAATTCGAAGCTCAACGCCGACATGCTCGAACGGCTCGCCGATACCTGCCCGAACCTGATCGGCTTCAAGGACGGCGTGGGTGAGATCGAAAACATGGTGACGATCCGTCGCCGGTTGGGCGACCGGTTCTCGTATCTCGGCGGTTTGCCGACGGCCGAGGTTTATGCCGAAGCGTACAAGGCGCTGGGCGTGCCGGTGTATTCATCGGCGGTATTCAACTTCATTCCGAAAACCGCGATGGAGTTTTATAAAGCGGTGGTATCGCAGGATCATGCGACGACTGGCCGTCTGCTCGATGAATTCTTCATGCCGTACCTGGCGATTCGTAACCGCAAAGCGGGTTATGCGGTGAGTATCGTGAAGGCGGGGGCGAAGCTGATTGGCCGCAGCGCCGGCCCCGTGCGCGCGCCGCTGACCGATCTGACCGAAGATGAAATGGCGCAACTCGATGTGCTGATCAAGAAGCTCGGCGCTCAGTAAAGTCCGCAGTAAATAAGCTTCCCCGCTGCAAGCAGCGGGGTATTGCTGCACAGAGACTCGTACGCTTCGCGCCTCGGCTCTGGCTCCAGTGCCCTGACGGACACGGCAAAGATCGCTTACGCTGCAAGAAGCAGCGGGAATTCGATCCGAAGAGATTAAAAGGCCGTTCCAACGCGAGTTGGAACGGCTTTTCTGCGCTTGGCGCCGCGTATAAACGCACTCTCGATCTAAGCCGCCAAGAACACCACCGTCAGCGACCGCACGCCTTGCGCGCCGCGAATCAGCACGCCTTCGATATCCGCCGTCGCCGATGGCCCCGTCACCAGCACGGCATAACGCGCGGCCTTGAAGTCATCGCGTCGATACACATCCTGCAAGCCGTCCACAATCTGCGCGGGATCGAGCAGCACGATCAGATGCTGCACGAGATAACCGATCGAATTGACGATGTATTCGTCCTCGCTGAACCACACCGAGCCCGTTTCCGCCACGCCGAAGCGCGCGCGTACCACGCCGGCATCGACGTCCTGCAGTAACGCGGGCGACATATCGGCGGTGAGCGCGCGGTTTCCTTCTATACCCGGCACGGCCGACGCGACTATCGCGTCCGGGGCGAAACGCTCGGCGAGCAGCGCACGCACCGTGTCCAGCGATTCGCCCTCGATGATTGTCCCTCCCATCGCGGTCAGGGCGGTGCGAAAGCGTTCGAGGCGTTCACCGGGCGGGGTATCGAAGAGCGGTACGTCGGGGCGCGGCCTTGCAGCCGGTTGCGCCGCGCGGATCTTGGCGAGAAAAACGTCACGCGTGGTCATCGTCATTTTGCTGCCTTGCGATTTTTCTTGTACCACTCGTGGAAGGTCTCAGCGGGCGTTTCGGGCAGATCGCGTTGCCGGCCCCAGATGTTCAGCGGGTTATAAAGCACGAAGTTCGGCAGCCGCTTAAGCGCGCCGCCCAGCGACGCAACGGTGCCTCGATACAGCGTCGGACTGGCCAGCAAGCGCCCCGCCATTTTCAACACTTCCTGCTTCACGAACGGCACTTCATGATTCGCCGCGATGACTTCGCGCCACTTGTAGATCTGCTCGTGAATGTTGACCTTCGTGGGGCAGACGTTCGTGCAACTGCCATTAAGCGTCGATGCAAACGGCAGGCTGCTGAAGCGTTTCATATCGTAAGTAGGATTGATGATCGCGCCGATCGGCCCGGAGTACGTAAAGCCGTACGACAAGCCACCACTGCGCCGATACACCGGGCACGTATTCATGCAGGCCCCGCAGCGGATGCATTTGAGCGAGTACCAGAAATCTTCCATCGCGAGGCGTTCGGAACGGCCGTGATCGACAAGGATGTAGTGCATCTCCGAGCCCGGTCGTGGCGCACGAAAATGCGAGGTGTATTGCGTGATCGGCGAACCGAGCGCGCTACGCGACAGCATGCGGATGAACACGCCAAGATCGGAAATCCGGGGAATCAGCTTTTCGATACCAATCGACGCAATGTGCAGCGGCGGCACATTCGCCGATAAATCCGCATTGCCTTCGTTCGTGCACACGACGACCGTGCCCGTCTCCGCGACCGCGAAGTTGCAACCGGTCATGCCCGCGGTCTTTTCGCGCACGAAATACGGGCGCGTGTTCATGCGCTGGCTTTCGGCGAGATAGTGAATGTCGCTGTTCTTGGGATCGGTGCCGATCGTGCGGCCGAAAAGCTCAGCGACATCCGCGCGAAGTTTATGCACGGCGGGCACGACCATGTGGCTTGGGTCCTGATTATCCAGTTGCTGGATGCGCTCGCCGAGGTCCGTTTCCATCACCGTGATGCCGCGCGGCTCGATGTACTCGCGCATCTTGCATTCATCGGTGAGCATGGATTTGCTTTTGACCAGCGTGGTGAGGCCGCGCTCGGACATCAACTGGTAGACGATTTCGTTGTGCTCTTCGGCCGTCGATGCGTAATGCACGATCACGCCGTGCGACTCGGCCTGGGTGATGAACTGGTCGAGATAATCGGCGAGATTCGAAAGCGTGTGTTCCTTGATCCCCGATGCCAGGTCGCGCAGCGTCTCCCATTCGGGCATGCCGTGGGCTTGGGCGTCGCGTTTGCTGCGCAGGTCCCAGAGGCGTTTATCGTGGAAAGCGACGTGATCTTCCTTCGCGATGAACGCGCCCGCCGCCTTCGCGTGATCGAGCCGTTTGCTTTTTCCCTTCACGACCTCGCTCATGAGCGTGCTCCGTTCAGGACTTGGGCGATGTGGATAAACCGGGCATCGAGTTTCAGGCGTTCGGCGCAGCCTTGCTGATGCATGAGGCAGGACATATCGCCGGAGACAATATATTGCGCGCCCGCGCCGAGGTGGTCGCGGACCTTGTCCTGCCCCATCCTCACCGATACCGCTTCTTCGGTCACTGAAAACGTGCCGCCGAAGCCGCAGCATTCGTCGGGGCGTGTGAGCGTGACGAACTCGATGCCTTTGACGCCTTCGAGTAGCGTGCGGGGTTTGGAAAACGGCGCCCCGCCAATTTCCGATGCTGAGACTTCCTTCAGATGCCGGATCGCGCTGCAGCTATTGTGCAAGCCCACGCGGTGCGGGAATTCGGCCCATGGGAATTCGCGCACTTTCAGGACATCGTGGAGAAATTCGACGAGTTCGTAGGCGCTCGTCCGGACCTTGCGCACGGATGCGGTCTGCTCGATGGCCGTTAGATGCTCGCGCACGTGATGGATACAACTCGCCGATGGGCCGACCACGTAGTCGTAATCAGCGAAATTGCGGGCGAATACGCGCTCGGCGCCGGCCGCTTCTTTTTGCGCGCCGCTGTTCGCCATTGGCTGGCCACAGCAGGTTTGTTCCTCTGGGTAATCGACTTCTACGCCCAGGCGTTCGAGCAATTCGAGTGTCGCGATGCCGACTTCGGGATAGAACGCATCGATGAAACAGGGAACGAACAGGGCGACTTTCATTGGGCGGGGTGGCCTGAAAACAGGCGGTTTTTGAAGTTTGGTAAACTTGCGCCAAGTTGGTAAGCTTGGTCTGACCACGACTTTAAAGTTTGCAGTGTTTCAAGTCAAATGGGGTCGATGGCCGAATGGGGTCGCTGGCGCTTTTTTTGGGGAGGGGGTGAGGGGGGCAGCGGGTGGGGGCGGGTTGGTCGGTTCTGGGGTTCGTGGTCGGGGTCAATGCCGGGTTGCTGCTTTCAGCGTTAGCGGTCTGCGAGAGTCGGATATTCTCTTTATCACTGTTAGCCACTGTGCGTGGCGGCACGTCATTTCTTTGTCCAAAGCGACAAAGAAACGAAGCAAAGAAAACGCTTTCAACCACGCTACCCTAAGTGTTCACAGCGTGCAGTTTCTATTCATAGG
>NZ_JAAVUQ010000025.1 GCF_018449515.1 Caballeronia sp. dw_19
AACAACATACCCTTAAATCGTTCGTGATCGTCAAATGCTAGTCAACCCGGAGACAACCGTATCGTGAAGCGAGCGTGGGCTTTCTCCTGCATCCTCGCCTTGAGCGCGATGCTCGGCGGATGCGGCAAGGATGGATCGCGAAACGCTACTCGGGAACCGGGCGCATCCGCGAGTCAGGCACCGGCTCAGCTTGGGCAGGCCACGAGCGCATCGGGCGCGCAGGAGCGGAGCGCGCCGGCCGCCGTCACTAAGGCGCAGTTGCCGGGGGAAGCAGCCGAAACACTGCGTCTGATCAAAGCGGGCGGCCCTTTCCCTTTTGGCGAGGACGGTGTCTTGTTCCGCAACAGCGCGGTATTGTTGCCGCAGCATCCGCGCGGCTATTACCACGCATACACAGTTCGCACGCCTGGCTCGGCGGATCGCGGGCAACGCCGCATCGTATGTGGTGGACCGCGCAGGCAGACCGGCGACTGCTACTACACCGACGATTACTACGCCAGTTTCAAACGCATTGCACAATAACTTGAGCCAATTAAAAACGCTCCGGGCCTCCTATAAAGCAGACGCCGGGGCGTTGTGCTTTCAGAAAGCGTGCCACGTTGGCACGATCGGTGGCGTTTGCCTTAGTCGCAACCTGCCATCTGCTGCGACGGTGTCGTAAGCGACCGGTAAGGGGCCGTCAGTAAACGGATGACGGTTGACTGTCGAACGGCAGGAAAGACCGATGACCCGTCTGATAGTGTCGACCGGATAATGGGCGTCCGCTGTCTGGCGGGTCGGGCTAACTGCCAAGTCGCCGGAATAAGCGCGGGCACCAGGAGCCCGCCGAGTTACCAGGCATGGCAGTGGGCTTCTGTCACAATAGCGTTCTGCCGTTTCGCTGACGTGCCGCTGGCAACGCACCACAACCGACCTTTTCGTAAATGCGCATTTTCGGAATAAGCCTTTACGTCGTCATCGCCCTGTTCTTTGCGGTGCATGCCGTGCGCACCCAGCAGAACATGTACTGGCTGCTGATCCTCTTTCTTTTCCCTGGCCTTGGCAGTTTGGTCTACTTCTTTGTCATCTACTTGCCGGCCCTGCGCCAGTCGCGTGGTGCGAGGGCGGCAACGAGGGCCATTTCGCAGCTTGTCGATCCCAACCGAGCGGTGCGCGAGGCGCGCACGGATTTCGATCGCGCTCCGACCGTCGCGCATCGCATGCGGCTGGGAGCAGCGCTGCTCGATGCAGGAAATGCCACCGAAGCCCTGGAGCATTACCGATCGGCAGTCAGCGGACCGTTCTCATCCGATCCGGCCCTGCTCCAAGGGCTGGCGCGCGCGCAGTTTGCCAACGGCAATGCTTCGGCCACGCAGGACACGCTGGAAAAACTGTTCGCCGTCCATCCCCCTGCCCGCCAGCAACCCGAGCCTGCCTTGCTGTATGCACGGGCCTTGGCTAGGACTGGCGCACCAGGCACACGCGCCGCGTTCGAGACGTCGCTCACCAGCGCAAGCGACGCTGCACCCCGTTGCCTGTACGCCGATTGGCTAACGGCGCAGCCCGACGATGCCGACCGCCAGCGTGCGCGCGAACTTTACGCAGAGATCGTGCACGATGCCAGGCATTGGCCACGCCATGCCCGCGAACATAACAGCGAGTGGCTACAACGGGCCCAGGCCGCCCTAAGCCGATAATCACGGACGCCCGCGGCAAAGCGGCTGACTTTGAGCGGAAGACGTTAGGCGTCAACGAATGGCGGCTGGACTTTTAGAACGGACGTTGGGGGCATGAAGACCCGAAGGTCTGAGGGGTCGACTTCTGCCCGACGCGACCAATCAATGGCAGCCGACTCTGCCGGTTCAGCGTCGGACTGGGATCGGCCACTAGCGGCCGTTCGCGGCTTATATTCGGATTGCTGACAATCGCCCCCCTTGAGCGCAAGCAAAAAACAAGTCCGCGCCCGCTACCCGCCAGACCGGCGAGGTTTTCAAGATCGGCCTTAGGCTACCGTTCGTCCTCTTTGTGAGATCACCGTTTGAGTCATGACCTCAATCGTTTCAGTCATCGAAGATTTCAATAAGCGTCGTGCTCTGACTACCAACAACGAGATAACTCATCTCAGAAAATAACGTCATGTGGGCCAATTACTTCCGCAAGCATCACAAGTAATCTCGATAGAAGAAAAAAGAAACGGCAATGGTAACGCATATGAAAGCAAGAGTTCGCATTGACGTCTCGTCAACCTAGTCTCAACGCCCTCTGTGCGCTTGCGCACATATTCTGTTTGGAAATTACCGATAATAAAGCAGCAGAGGAAAATGTTACAGATTCAAGCCCGATCTCAAATGAGACTCTGCAACTTCTTCCTTAGGAGAGTCATGCAATGTCAAAGCAAACGAAAAAGTGCGGTTAGAAGCGCACAGCGATCTTTGAAACGATAATTCTTTCGCCAAGAGCGAGCAGGGCCTTCATAGGCATACGCCTGTGACTCACGTTTCATTACCTTACAACGCATTCCCTGCGAGTGCGTTGTAATCATCCTATTTTCAAGATGAGAAAGTAATGTCGATAGAAAGAATGGATCGCCGCGCATTGCTAGTCCTCACAGCATTGCTTTGCCTGCAGGCAGAGAGTTGCCTGGCGCAGCCAGTGATAACCGGCGGAGCCTTAGGACGCAGACTCACTGCACCTCTACCGTATTTTGCCTCCGCCAATGATGCAGATCGTAATCGTCCTGCTGGAGTACTTAAAGCTGGTGATGGCGTTTGCGTAGATCCATTCAACACAGCTGGGCAAAAGCATGCGTGGGTGATGACAACGACGTCCGGTCAAACGATCTATGCTTTTCCTTTCAACTTTCGGGGAGATCGCGACACCAGTTTGGGATGCCCTGGCGACGCTGGTTTGATTAAAGAAGAAGCCGCTAAAGCAACTGCCCTTGCGCCGCAAAGCGCCGCAGATACGGTGACCGACCCGGAGGCATTGCGCGAGATCGCCGATATGCTTCAATACAATCGAAGTCCCCCTTACATTGGTGATATGGCGGTGAACAGTGTAAACGCTGAGAAAATCCAGGCTGATCCCTATGCTGCCAGTATTGCTACCAAGTTAATTGTCGCTCAAGGATTCGACCGCCGCGGTACGACAGGCCCAAAAGGGACCAGTTATGAAATGTGGAAAATTGATCCAAAGCATTATTCTGATATTCAGAAGGCCCGCGCATGGGCTGAAAGAGCCCTTGAGCAGATCAAGCGCGAACATCCCGACGTTGATCCTGTCGGACTTCACTCTGCACCATCCGACCGCGATGGCACGATCACTCACATAGCCAGTAATGCAACCAATATTTTGCAGACGACGCCGAGTCCTCAGGTCTATCAAGCTTACGAGGCAAATCCCGACAGACCGACGCCGGAAGGTGGATCGGAATGTGCACGAACGGGACGGGAGGGAGTACGGTTAGCGAAACTGAAAAAACAGGGATATTCGTATGACGCCGCGGATCGAAATATGAAAGAGCGTCTGACAGACGAACAATATGACAAAGTCGTTGAGACAATGAGAGGTATTACTTATGACCTTGTTCTTGGCATGCTTTACAACGGCCCTGACGATCAAAGGACCCCTGAGCAGTTCGGTGTGGCGGTCACCAAGTGGTGTATCCGGAATGGAGGCCGGTAATATTCATTGGCGCCACACCGATATGACTGGAATGCGGGAATTCTTTATGATCGGCGTTTCTGAGATTTCATAAACCTGAGTTCCTCTCCTCGGTTAAGGGTCATGATAAAAAGAGCCTGCATTGCTTTTTCAATCTTCTCATGGGCTATTGCACATGCAGATCCGGAGCTGACGTGTCTGTGGATCGGCTCTACTTACAAGGCCGCTGCTGAACAACGGGACAGTGGAATGAATCCACAGCAGGCGTTCGATGAAGACAAAAGCCCAGACGGTTCAGGACTGCAAAACGGGGTTGATGATAAAACGATCAAACGTATTATTAATCAGGTGTATTTTGACAACGATTTTGCCGATGCCGGTGGGACTGCGCTGTCGTCCCAGATGTATAGGGCTTGTCTGCGAAAGCAATACAAACCACTTCCTGTAGACTAAAATCGTTGCAAAAAAATATTATCGAATACCTGGCTCCGTCGTGATAAAAGGCGTAAAGGGGCCTCGCTATTGCGAGCCAGTGCTTATATTGACAAATCGTATATTTGATTTGTGTCAGGACAATAGATGCGGCAAGAGCACATCAAGGTACGGCTTTGCTGCAACAACACGCCATTGTTCGAATTTTTCGCTCCCTCGCGTTCGGCTAGTCGAGCTATCGATTTAGAATTCTTCATCGCGTCATCTTACGCGACCGCCCCGGCAACGTGACAATGCCCGGCGGGGATGATCAACGCAAATGCCATGCTCAGCGACCATTTTTCCAATTGACGCAGGCTCAGCGGATAGGCCGCGTACCAGCGTACGCACATCAGGATCACGTCGAGCGGGTAATGCAGGCGCTTGAGCACTCGGGCAACCGCCGAATTCAACGTCGTCATCAAGCTTTCAGTCGTTCAGGTTGTTCCGCAAATCATAGCGGAACCCCCTTATTGCAACAGAACCTCCTTACATCGATCGTCTCGGGACCGCTTACCGTAGCAGATCGGCTTACCGCGACGGACCCGCCTGATGCCTTACTTCTTCTCGTGCACCGAGTGCACGCCGAGCGACCAGACCATCGTCTGCGTCGTACCTCGATCACGCATCATGAAATACAGCGCCGAAACCATGCTGCTGATGATCAGAACAAACGCGATAGGGATGAGAATATGCATGCTTTCTATCTGTAATGGCGAGGCGCCCCTGGAACTGGCGAATCAGGGCCCCATTATCGTATCCGTTGATGAATGTCCTATGTTCGGCGAGCGACGTCGTGCCGCCAGATGTCGCAGGTCGGTGTTGACGGCGGCGACACGCTCGCCAGCGCCATTCAATAGCTCGACACTTCTCTGCCCGCCCGGCAGAAGTGCGTTGTGAACGCCCATGGCTGTCTCCTTCCAGGCAACCGGTCGCATCCCGACCATTGACGACGTGTCGGCACCTGATACGTTGACCTCCGTGAACACGGGGAATCTGTCGAAGACGTCAGCTGACTGGCAGGTCCGCGTAACGACAAAGCCATGGGTATCGACCGCGAGCAAGATCACGTCGTCGGTATTGCTTTGCGGGATCACGCCCTCGATCGCGACGCCGGCCTGTCGCTCGTTGAGTACGATCGGCTGGTCGTGGAAGATGCCCCGGCGATCACGCACATGCGTGTACACGCCATCGACGCAGTGCGCCGTCGCGGATCGGCGCGCGCCTGCCAGGCCGTTCTGGTCGTTTCCAGCGACACCATGTCCGATGACGCAAGGTCCGCCCGGCCCCCGCGGTAGCGAAAGCAGAATGACATCAAGCCCCAGCGCCTAGAACTTATGCAGAATGGCCACCCGCACATCACTCTGATTATCACTCGTCGATGGTGCAAAATGCCCACCAATCACCGGATACACGCCACTCGAAGCACGAAGATAATCAAACCCGCCATATACGAACGTAGTCTTCGACAAATGGTAAGTCAGACCCGCCGCAAACTGATGCCAATGCGCACCTTCGAAATTCGTGTACTGGTAACCCCCCACCGCCTGCAGCGCCGGCGTGAGGTTGTAAATGGTGCCCGCCTCCCCCACCCACATGTTCGACGTCACCCCGTCCGCCTTGAAAGTCGTACGCGTAACGTTACCCATAAGCCGCGCCGGGCCAAGCTGGTAGGAACCGGCAAGCACCAGCGCGCCAGAATAATCGAGCCGGAAATTGCCCGACGAAAACAGGTCCGTCACCGCACCCGTCGTCGGGTTGACCCTGGCCACCGGCTGTCCCAGGAACGACGTGAAACCAATCTTCGCAAAAGGATCCGTGGTCGTGCCGTTGAGTCGGGTATAGGCCAATCCTACCTGCAACGGTCCGCCCGAATAATTGCCGCCCGCGCTCCAGCCGCTGCCGTCGTAGAAGTCGCCCGCCGCGTTGCTGAACGAATACATGCCGCCGAACGAGAAGCCATGCATCGAAGGACTCACGTACTTCACCGCGTTCGGCAACCGGTCCGTACCCATGCGGTCATAGTCGCCCTGGTGCGAGCCGTAACCGGTCACGTCACCGCTGACGTTGTCGTTGGCCGCATAGTCGTTGATGAAGTCGTACTGCAAACCGAACGTCATGGTGCCGAAGGTGGTGTCGCTCAACCCCACATACGCCTGCCGGCTGAATGCCGCGCCGCCGCCAAGCGCCTTGCCCGTACCCAGCGTAAAGCCGCTCTCCAACTTGAATACGGCGCGCGTGCCGCCGCCCAGATCCTCAACGCCCGTCATGCCCCAGCGATTGCCGGTGTACACGCCATCGGCAAATTGATACTGCTTCTTGCCACCAGCATTGCCCGTATAGGTGATCCCCGCGTCGAGCAAACCATACAGCGTGACGCTGCTCTGTGCCTTCGCAGGCAGGTCGTACAGCAACACACCCGACAATATCGTTAGGAATACAAATTTTATTGCGGTGGTCTGAGCAGGTAATTTCACGGATACCCCAAGAAGTCGATCCTTTTTCCTTATCCGCGGCGGCGAATATCGGAGTTCGCTATTCGCCGCGCGGCGCTTTAACATCACTTGCCTGCTTTCGCTCAAGGACAGCTTTGGCGCGGCGCTATTGCCGCCGATCGCCCACTGTTTTTCAGTATCTCTTCCTGAAGGCCGCGTTCGAGATTCGCGTCTTATCAGGGGTAGGCTGAGGCATCATCTTCTCAGTGCCTTGTCTCCGTGAAACAAGATTGACCGTGCAAAAAACAAGCGTCTAATATTAATTGGCTGTCGCTCTTAGTGGCGAAGCCTATAAGCCCACAGTAGTTCACTAAGTGCTTGACGGCCTCATCCCTGCGCCGGCAATACCAGCGCATCCATACAGCGGGCCGGCTCCTCGCCCGTTATTTCGACGCCACGATCCGCTTGTACGGCCCGAGCTTCGAGACAGCGGCCTTGGCGAATGAGTCGTCGACCACGTCACCCACTTCGATTTTTCCGGTCACATAGCCCTGAGCCTTGAAATACGTCAGGTCGTTCGCAAGCGCCACAGTATTGACACTGCCGTCTGGATTGGCCGCATTCGGGGTGATCCTGCGATACAGCCCGACGTCCTTGACCTTGGTGTTCTTGACCAGAATATCGATTACCTCGCCGGAGGTCGGCCCGGCAAGATGCCCTCCGGAAAGCGCGTCGTTGTAGAAACGGATGGCGCGGATATACGCCACCATGAAACGCGTCGCGAGATCACGGTCCTGCATGAACTTGTCCGAATACACCATCACGGCGTTTTGCTGGCCCGGATAGATCGCCTTCGGACTCGCCTTCACCGCGATGCCGCCCTCGATCGCGCGAGTATTGGTCGGCTCGTCCGTGATGCTGGCGTCGATCTTCTTGTTCTCCAGCGCGACCAGATGATCGGGAAAGCCGAGATAGACCACGTTGACGTCATGTATCGTCAAGCCGCCTTTCTTCAACGCTTCGTTGAGCGCCGACTCCGAGCCCGCCCCCTTGGCCGCGACCGCCACCGTCATGCCCTTCAGGTCGGCGAAGGTCTTATAACGGCCGCTGTCGACCAGGTCCTTGCGGATCAGCAAGGTGGAGTAGTCGTAGCCTTCCTGCACCGAGCCCTTGTCGGCAACCACCTTGATCTTCACGCCGCGCAACACCGCGTTGTAGAGACCGGCCGACGCGGTGCCGCTGCCGACATCGAGCTCGCCTGTAGCGAGCGGCGCAATCATCAACGCCGCCGACGCAAACGGCACCAGCTTGACGTCCAGTCCAACATCCTTGAAATAGCCGTTCGCCTGTGCGATCAGAAAGCCGGCATCCGCGCTGGTATTGACGATGCCGACCGTGACTGTCTTCTGCTCCTGGGCATGCGCGGCGGTGATCAGCGAACATGCCAGGCAAAGGGCCGATAGAAGTTTGAAAATGGACATTTGTTTCACCTCAGTACTCCCAGATGTTTAGGACTGTTCGACAGGCATCGACCGATGCACGTCGACCGCGGACCATGCAGTTAGGCAAAAAATGAACGCCGGACCTCGGATCTCAACCCTGCGCTTCGGGCGAGTCGATCGTGCGCGCAATCTCGTTCGGATCGATCTCGACGCGTCCGTCCACCACATGCGCGGTCCAGCTCCGAACCGGTTCGGAACAAGGGGGCGCGGTAGGCTTGCCGGTCCGTATGTCGAAGCGTCCCTGGTGAAACGGACATTCCACCTCGCATCCTTCGACGTAGCCGTCCGACAACGATCCCGGGCCGTGTGAACACATGTCGTTGAGGACGAAATAGTCGCCTTCCAGAACGAACACCGCATAAGTGACGCCGTCGCGCTCGCAGCGTAACGGCACGTCTTCCCAGACATCGCTGCTGTCGCAAAGCGCCAGACGCGTCGAATCATCTGCCATGAAAAGCTTCCTCGTAATAATGAAGCGCGCTGCCTATTTCGCGAACCCTCTGTTCGGAATGACGCTCAGCGCGATTCGGTACCGCGTTGCAATGGCTGCCGGCCACTCAACTCCGCGCCCGCCATATCCGCCATCGCGAGAAACGGCCAGACTGCACCCAGCGCGATCAAGCCGATAGCCAGCAACGTGATGCGCATGTCGAAGGCCGTCAGCACTCCGTGCCCTGCCGACACGCGCAGCAGCAAAGCGCTCGCGGCAATGCCGGCGGCCGATGCCAGCGGTTGCAGCATGCTGGCGAAACTGGTGGCCGCACTCATCAGCGGCGGCTCAACGTCCGCGTAGACCACAGCATTGAGCGCCGCGAACTGCAGCGAGCGGGCGAAGCCTCCAACCAGCAGCGCCATGGCGATCATCAGGAGCGGTGTCGTGAGACCGAACCACATGCAGATCAGAATGGACAGCGCACTCAAGGCGCCATTACAAAGCAGTACCGACCGAAATCCAAAACGGCGCAGGATGGGTGGCGCCGAGCCCTTCATCACGAAGGCCCCAAACGCCGAACTGAACACCAGTACGCCAGCCAGGAAGGGCTTCATGCCGAGTACGATCTGCAGCAGAAGCGGCAACACGAAACCAAAGGCGGCCGCCGCCAGGCGAAACAGAAACGTGCCGCTCGCGCCACGGGAAAACGTCGATGTCGCAAGCAGCTTCAACTCCAGCAGTGGATGCGGGCACGCCCTCAGGTGACGCACCGCCAGCACCCCGCTCACCACGCCGACCACCAGCAAGGGCACCGCAATCGACATCTCCGGCGACGACGCCATCATGCTCAGCCCCGCGATCACGCACCCCACCGCCACGCCCACGAGGCCCGCGCCGCGCCAGTCGAACTGCGCGCGCAGTTCCCCGGCTTGTTCATCCATCAACAGCGTGACGAGGCCGATGCCAAGCAGCCCGATCGGCAGGTTGACAAAGAAGATCCAGCGCCAGGTCAGGTAACTGGCGAAGAAGCCGCCCAGCAACGGCCCCATGATCTGTCCCACCACGCCGGGCATGGTGACGAGCGACATCGCCCGGACGTACTCGGCGCGGCTCGTGGAGCGCAGCACGATCAGGCGTCCGACCGGCAGCATCATGGCGCCGCTGATGCCTTGCAGCGCCCGCGTCGCGGTAAATTCGATCAGCCCCGAGGACACGCCGCACAGCATGGAGGCCAGCGTGAACAGGCCGATCGCCGCACGAAACACGGTCTTGCTGCCGTAGCGGTCGACAAGCCAGCCACTCACCGGAATGAAGATCGCCACCGCGAACATGTAGGCCGTGATGCCCGCACTTGCCGCCGGCGCGCTCGACCCAAACGAACGCGCGATCGACGGCAGCGCCGTGGTGATGACGGTACCGTCGAAGTTCTCCATGAAATACGCGGACGCGACTATCAGCGGAACAATCGTGCGCTTCCCCCGTAGCTTGTCCATGTGCGTGTCCCAGGATGACCGCGCCCTACTCGATCGTGATCATGAGATCGGTGAGGCCGTCGACGTGCCCGTGCATCGTCTCGCCCTTCTTCACCGCCCCGACCCCTTCCGGCGTGCCGCTATAGATCAGATCGCCCGGCGCCAGTTCGACCAGGCCCGACAGAGCCGAGATAGTCTCGGCGATATTCCAGATCAGGTCGGAAAGATCGCCTTGCTGACGCGGCTCGTCGTTCACCTTCAGCCAGATCACGCCATTCGACGGATGCCCGACCTCGGAGACTGGCGAGATCGCCGAGCACGGTGCCGACTGGTCGAAGCCCTTCGACATGTCCCACGGCCGTTGCATCTTCTTGGCCACGCTCTGCATGTCACGGCGCGTCATGTCGAGCCCCACCGCATAGCCGTACACCAGGTCCAGTGCCTTCTCGACCGGCACGTCGCGGCCACCGCCCTTGAGCGCGACCACCATTTCGATCTCGTAGTGATAGTCCGCGGTCTGGCTTGGATAGGCAATCGTGCTGCCACTCGCGACGATCGCATCGGCCGGCTTCATGAAAAAGAACGGCGGTTCACGGTTCGGATCGTGACCCATCTCGCGCGCATGGGCTGCGTAATTGCGGCCGACGCAGTAGATCCGGCGCACCGGGAACGACTCGCCGTTGGTCACTGCAACGGTAGTGACGGCAGGCGCGGGTATGGCGTATTGCATGAATGTGTCTCGAAGGCAGCAACTGACAAATGAATCGTTTCCGACGCGGCGCTGCGAAGCCTTATCGTTGACGTGCTTTCTCCACTTCGTCGCGCAGATGTCCCCATATCTCGTAGACGATCTCGCCGTAAAGCCGGTCGTGGCGCAGTTCGACCACATTGCGGGGACGCTGCAGCGGCACTTCGATGATCTTCTTGATGCGCCCCGGCTGCGCCGTCATCACGATGATCTGGTCGCCGAGCGTGACGGCTTCATCCACGCTGTGCGTGATGAACACCACGGTCTTGCGGTGTTCCTCCCAGATGCGCAGGAGCTCTTCCTGCAAGATGGTCTTGTTTTGCTCGTCGAGTGCCGAGAAGGGTTCATCCATCAGCAGGATCTCGGCGTCGTTGGCGAACGCGCGCGCGATCGAGACGCGCTGGCGCATGCCGCCGGAGAGTTGATGCGGGTACAGGTGAGCGAATTTCGTGAGGCCGGTCTGGTCGAGGAAGTGGCCGACTGTGGAACGTATCTGCGCTTGAGGCACCCGCCGCATCTTCAGTCCGTAAGCGGCGTTGTCCCACACGGTCATCCATGGGAAGATTGAATCGCCCTGGAACACGACAGAGTTGCCAGGCACCCCCGGCGCGGGATTGCGCACTGAGACGCTGCCCGACGTGGCCGTGTCCAGCCCCGCGAGAATCCGCAGCAACGTGGTCTTGCCGCAGCCGCTCGGGCCGACTACGCAGCAGAACTTGCCATCGGCGATGTCGACGCTCACATCGTCCAGCACGGTCATGCCATCATAGCGCCGCGTGAGCCCATCCACCCGGATCTTCACCGGCGCACTGGCCACGCCGGGCGGGACCTCGGCCCCGTTTCTCACGATGTTGAGAGACGTAGCATGCTTCATTTCGACGCCCCTTTCCAAGGTACGACGCGCCGCTCGAGTTCATTGAAAAGCACGGTGAGCAGATAGCCGATCAGCGAGACCACGAACAGGCCGACATACATCTGTTCCACGTCGAAGGTCTCCCATGCGCTCCAGATCATGTAGCCGAGGCCGGTCTTCGCCCCCATCATCTCGGCAATCGAAATCAGGATCAGGCCGAGCCCCGCGCCAAGCTTAGCGCCCGTCATGATGAAAGGCAGCGCACCGGGCAGTGCCACGGTGCGGAAGATATCCCAGCGGCTTGCATTAAAATTGCGCCCCACATCGAAATAGATCGGGCTGATCTCGCGCACGCCGCTCGTGGTATTGATGGCGATGGGATAGAAGGCGCCGATCGCCACCATCACCACCTTGGACGACTCTCCCAGCCCAAAGATCAGCAGGATCAGCGGCAGGATCGCGCTCTTCGGGATCGGGTAGGTCGCGGCGATCAGCGGGTCGAAGATCAGCCGCAGCGGCCGGTAGACCCCCATCAGGATGCCCACCGCCAGCCCCGGCACGCCGCCGAGCACGAAGCCCAGCAGCAGGCGCTGCAAGGTCGCCTCCGTGTTGGTGAGCAGTTCACCGGAGCGCAACGACGTGAGCATCGCTTTCGCGACACTGCTCGGGGCGGGAAAGAACCGCACGTCGATCCAGCCGAGTTGCGCGGCGAATTCCCAGATCGCGAGCAATGCCAGCGGCACGAGTACGCCCAGCATCCGGTCACGTGCCGACAAGGTGTTCCGGTGCGAGCGGGCGGCCTTCGCTGCCGCCTGCGGCGGGGCGGAAATGCTGTCCTGAAAAGCGGTCATATCGTTCTCCTGGAAACGGGCTGCTTCGATCCCGACGTCGCTCCCGACCGCCTGCTCTCACACGGCAACGTGCGCTTCGCCTTCCCGGACCCTGACCGCATCCTCGATCGTTGCGCGGAAATTGCCCTCGACGGGTAACACGAAAGATGCCGAGCGTAGCCGTTGGTCTTCGGGCGTGATGCCGGGAACCGGGCTTTGTTGCTGCGCCGCCTTCGCGGCCTCGGCAAGACGCTGCCGGGCCAGGATAATGGCGTTGTCGGTGGACACCAGATTTTCGACCGTCCGATCGGCGATGGGGCCCATGCTTTCCTGCAATGAAGCATCCTGGATAGCGATGCCGCCAATGCCGCTGTAATAGCGCCCGGACTTCTGGGCCTCGCGGTTCATCAGGTAGTCGTTGTCGCGATTGGCTACCGGACGGAACGTGCCCGGGATCAGGTCCACGTGCACGCCGCGTCCGCTGCTCATCGCGGCGACTTCTGCCTCCGAGAGCGGCCGCACGGGATGGAAGGTCATGCTCCAGGCCATGCAGTTTTCATCGTCGATCGGCACCCATGCGTGGCCGTTCAGCGCGTGGCCGCCTCCATAGGGTGGAATCAGTGTGTACCACGGCATTATCCATTGCGTGATGCGCCAATAATTGAAGCCAGGCTCCGCGTCGCGCCGCGCGCCGATGATGAGGCCGCCGCCGGACTCGACCACGTCGAACGTGGTGTTGGTGGAGCGGGAATACTTGGCGCCCGCGGTATTGCGGTGCAACGGGTCCGTATCGAGTTCGCCGCGATGCAGGAACGACACGTGGCTCGAATCGATGCCGCCTTCCATCGCCTGCAGGTAGTTCGTCTCCTGAATCCGCTTGGACAGGAAGCGATGCGACGCCGGCAAGCCGACCCATTCGAACGACGGCGGCTCAGGCTGCAATTCGGGCGGCCCCATGTAGGTCCAGATGACGCCGCCCATCTCGATGCATGGGTACGAGGTCAGCTTGATCTTCTTGCAATAGCCGCTCTGGGCGGACTCCGAAGGCACTTCCGTGCACTGGCCGTCGGCATCGTATTTCCAGCCGTGATAGGGGCAGCGGATGCCGGCTTCTTCATTACGGCCGAACCACAAGGACACGCCGCGATGAGCGCAGAACTCGCTGATCAGGCCGATCTTGCCGTTGGTATCGCGAAACGCCAGCAGCTTCTCCGACAGCAACGGCACGCGCACCGGCGCGCAGTCAGGCTCCGGCAGTTCTTCGGCAAGCAACGCCGGAATCCAGTAGCGACGGAAGGTATCGCCCATCGGTGTGCCCGGGCCGGTGCGGGTCAGCAGGCGATTTTGTTCTGCGGTGATCATCGGTCGATTCCTCTGCAATTCGGTTTTTCAGGCGATATTCAAGCTGTGAGCGCGTGCGCATCTCATTCAGCGGCGAGCGGCACGTCCACCTGTGCGGGTGCGTCGAATTCAAGCAGCGCCATCAGGCCCGCGAGGTTGGGCATCCGCTCGAGCGACAGCAACGCTTCACCCAGCCGTTGCGCATGGCTCTTGCCGATCAACGGGGACGCGTTCTCGCTGAGCTTGGCAAGCAAATCGCTATCCGAGAACGGGTTGTCGGGATGGCCGGGAAACGGCCGCGCCGCGCCGTGGATGACCTGGCCGTCGAGCGTTTCGAATTCCACGCGCGACAAGTAACCCGCCGCCGCCCGCGCATGCTTGCCGCCCGCCAGCGTGCCGAGTTCCGGCGCAGGACTGACCTTGACCTTGTCCTTGAGGAACTCGCGCCGTGCCGGGTCGAGTACCTTGCCCAGGTTGAAGCTGTCGATGTGCACGTAGCCGTCCATCGCGGCCGTGGCGACGATATAGGGCAGCGAGTGATCCGCCGTCTCGCGCGAGATCGGCTCCCACGGCGCCGTGCGGATCTGCACCAGGTGTTCATAGGCGCCTTCCTCGGCAAAGACGCGAATCTCCTTGATACGGTCGATGTCGCCGATCTGTGCGCGTGCGTCGAGCGTGGCCTGGATCGCGCTCTGTCCCACCGATCCAACCGGCCAGCGCTTCATCATGGCCTGGCCGATGCGGGCAAGCGGCCGTTCGGTGACGAGCACCTCACGCAGCACGGCAAGCGGATCCCAGCTGTTCTGCATCTTCTGCACGAACCCGCACTTGCCGACGAAAGGACGGATCGCGCCTTCCACGCCGACCGACGCCAGCAGGCACGCCTGCAGCGCATTGCGTACCGCATCACTGCCGTTGAAGCGCTTCCACATCGTCAGGTCGCCGCGTGCATTCAACTCGCCCGATTCGATTTCATCGCTGGCAAAGTGCGGGACCACGGTCATCGCCAGTGCTTCACGCGTCTGCGATTCATCCAGCTTGAGTACGGTCGCGATGGCGGCCGTCGCGCCGATGGCGGTCAGGTTCGTATAGTCCCAGCCGCCGGGCGCGGTGGAAAACGCATCGAACGCCGCGCCAACCAGCTCATATCCGACCGCGAGCGCCGATAACAACTCCGCGCCTGACGCGCCGGACCACTCGGCCGCCGCGATCACGCCACCGACCATGTCGCTCGGATGTCCGCTGTTGCGGTTGCCGACCATGAAATCGTTATAGTCGTAGCAGCGCAGCAGCACGCCGTTGGTCAGGGCGGCCAGTTCAGGATGGGTGCGTTGCTTCGTACCCCAGATCAAGGCTCCGCCGGCCGTGCTGGCAAAGCGATAGGCGTGCTGCCTGGCCTTCTGGGCGGCAGGATGGCGTAGCGCACCAACCGACACCGCCATCGCATCAATCAGCACGCACTTCGCGGCGCGCCCGGTGCGGGCATCGAGTTCCTTCGATACGCCGACGACATACGACGCGATCAATTCAGCGATTTCGTCGGGGAATGCCTGATTCGTGGTCGAGCTCATTTATGCATAACCTCTTTGCTTGGTGCCTTGAACGGCTGAATCGCCGAATGCGGCAGCGATTTCCTTATCCATCGCCGAGGGAATCAGCGACGAATCCTTGGCGAAGGTGACGAATCGAAATCCCTTGTCGGCGAACTTGCGCGCCGCGCGGCCGGAGCCGCATTGAATGCCCGCGACGATTCCATGATTCCGGCAGGCCTGCAGCACGCGCTCGACCGCCGCCACGTGTTCGGGCTCCTCCTTGTCGAGATTGGGCGGCAGGCCAAGACCGAGCGCGAGATCGGCGGGACCGACATAGATGCCGTCCAGACCCGGCGTGCTTGCAATCTCGTCGATCCGCTCGATCGCATCGCGCGTTTCCACCATCACGAAGCACAGCATGCTGTCGCCGACAATCGCGACATCTCGTGAATCAAGTACCATCGACGCTCGCACCGGGCCGAACGAACGGGCGCCGGCCGGCGCATAGCGGCAGGCGGCTACTGCTGCCGCGGCCTCGGCCCGGTTGTTGACCATCGGCACTACCACGCCTTGCGCGCCCGCATCGAGCGCCTTGCCGATCATCCAGTTCTCGTTCGCGGGCACGCGGGTGAGCGGCACCACACCGCGCCCTTCAATGGCGCGCAGCATGCCGACCATGTCGGCATAATCGACCAGCCCATGTTGCTGGTCGATGCACACATATCCCACGCCCGGCACGCACATCAGTTCGGCCGCGAATGCGCACGGCAAAGCCGCCCAGCCGCCGAATACCGTTTCTCCTTGAGCCCATTTTTTCCTCAACTCGATCGCCGTCGTCATCGCACTGCCCTCCTGTGTTTTTGTCCCGATGGATCGGGCTCCACGGCGTGCTGGCATTGGCGTCCTGGCAAACCGTGAGGAGACAGTACGCGCGTCATAAACAAGCTTCCAATATCGAATTGCCGCTGCTCTTAGAGGAAAAAACTATAAGAGGAACACCGAGGCCCCGAATTCGCTCTTAGCGATTTTCGTCCTTGTCGTTTCAAATACGGACGCATATCCTCGTGCCGTTCTATCGGGCAACGAAGGAAACCAGCGTCACATTCGGGGACGGAAAAATGATTTCGACATTGAAGAAGCGCCTCGCGCAAGGCGGCAGCATCGTGATGCTGAACCCCAGCCATATCTCGATGACGCTCACCGAGAAACTGGCCATCGCCGGAGCGGACCTGATCTTCGTGGACTGTGAAAGCGGCACCGCGAGTTATGACCAACTGCAGCAAATGACCAAGGGCGCGCGGCTCGGCGGCGGCCACACGATTGCGCGGCCGCAGAATCAGGAGCACTCAATGCTCGCGCGCTGCCTGCACTGCGGCGCGGACGGCTTGATGGTGCCACTCGTGAATACGGCCGACCAGGCAAAAGAGGTGGTCGCGACGGTTCGCTACAACTGCCCGGACCAGGAGATCGACGAGAAGCTGATCATCGTCATGATCGAGACTACCGAAGCCGTACGCAATCTCGACGAGATCCTGGCCGTGGACGGCATCGACATATTTTTCATCGGTCCGGGCGACCTCTCCATCACGATGGGCTATTCGCCCCGCGTGCCGCCGGGTGGCAGGCGTCCCCAGCCGGTGCTGGACATGGTGGAGTACATTATTGCCCGCATCCACGCGGCGGGCAAGGCGACCGGCACGCTGGTCACGAAGCGCGATATCGCTTACTACGCCGCGCTCGGCACGCAATTGCTCTACTACCACGTGGACCCGTTATTGGCCGAGAGCCTGCAGGCAATGCGTGAACTGGCAACGATCGACAAATGACGACGCGGCGAATGTGCAACACCCGATTCCCGGCTTTCTAGCGGCGGGAATTAATTTCCAGAGGCCATGAACGAAGCAGTGCGTTATCGTTAGCGTATTGGGATTCGGACCACCTGCTCCCAAGGGTGGCCGGATTCTTTTAGCCGCGAGCGTACGACGCCTGTCCCCTGGCCGGCCCACGCGGCCGAGGGCTGTACGAGGTGGAACGGGGGCTTACTGCACAAAGGCAAGCCATGGAACTCCGGCATTTCCGCTATTTCATCGCCGTCGCTGAGGAGCTCAGCTTCACCAAGGCGGCGAGACGGCTGCATATCAGCCAGCCGCCGCTAAGCCAGCACGTTCAGGAAATCGAACGCGAGCTCGGCGCGCTTTTGTTCAGGCGCAATCGCAGTCACGTGGCCTTGACCGACACGGGCCGGCTCTTTCTCGACGAGGCGCGTTCGGTGGTTCAGCAGGCATCGCACGCGGTCGACATGGCCAAGCGCGCGGGGCGGGGCGAAGTCGGCGTGCTGCGAATCGGCTTTACTGCCACGGCGCCCTTTACCCATGTGTTTTCCGCCGCGATCCGTGCGTTTCGCCGTGAGTCGCCCGGAGTGCGGCTGAATCTCGAATACTCGATGACCGAACCGGTAATCGAGGCGCTGCGCACCAGCGAACTCGATGTCGGCTTCGTGCGGCCCATGACCGACTCCCTTCCCGACGACATCGCGACCATCCTCGTCATGACGGACAAGCTGATGGCCGTGCTGCATGCCGACCATCCGCTCGCCGCATCAAAACAGCCGATACCCATCGAGATGCTGGCCAAGGAACCGTTCGTGCTGCGCGCGAGCGGCGCTCATTCGGGCTACTACGAACAGATCTATCAATGCTGCACGCAGGCGGGCTTCTTTCCGCAGATCGCACAGGAGGCCAAGGAAGCGGCGACCATACTTGGTCTGGTGGCCGCGGGGCTTGGAGTGACCATCTTGCCGGCGTCGCTCAGCGCGATTGCTGTCAGCGGCGTGGCATGGCGCGAGCTGAAGAGCCAGTCGCATGCCACGAGCGAGGTATTGCTCGCGTTCAATGCCAAGGAAAACGACACCGCGCAGCGCGCCGCCTTCATCCGGCTCGTGCAGGATGAAGTCGACCGATCGGATCGCTGCGCAACCGGACTGCATCCGTCGCAGGCGCGGGATACGAAGAACGGCTGGGCACTCGACTTCGCGAGCGACATTACGGCGAAGGCATGCACCTGGGTTGTGTCGCGATAAGTACGGCGAGGCGAGAAAATTCCGAGATGAAAAGGAGTCCTTATACCACTAACGAATAGAACTGAGCAGCAACGGTTCGGGTAATGCCGCTGTCCATCATCTGGCCTTTCTTGATCGTATGCATTGTCTCAATGCCTGACAGGATGATGCGGGCACACCGGAAATCCTTGAAGCCCATCATTGGCCTGATTCGGCGTTTGATCGCCCGATGATCCTGTCCGACGATGTTGTTCAAATACTTGACCTGCCGGACCTTGATGGGCGTTTCCCGTTCAGCGTTGATGGCCTGAAGGGCGGCCAGATTGGCCCCGCTTTTATCCATGGTCACGGTCTCAGACGCGCCGTTCCGATCGATGGCTTTCTCGAAGTAGCGGCGCGCTGCAGCCTGGTCGCGATGCGCCCGCAGCAGGAAATCAACCGTATGACCGGCCTTGTCCACGGCGCGATACAAGTACTTCCACTGGCCGCGTACCTTGACGTAAGTTTCGTCCATCCTCCAGCTCTTGCCGACCGGGCGTTTGTGCCTGCGAAAGGCTTTCTCGAACACCGGCACCAGTTTGATCACCCAGCGATGCACGCTCGAATGGTCAACCTCCAAACCCCGTTCGGCCATCATCTCCTCCAGCTGGCGCAGGCTTGGCGGGTAGGCCACGTACCATCGGACACACAGCAATATCATGTCCAGCGGATAGTGCAGGCGCTTGAGTACCTTCGCTACGCCCGCAGGCATGGTTCTTCTTACCGTCGCCTTCTTCATATCACGCTTCACTTCGGGAAAATGTCCGCCTGGATTTTACTCCTGCACCCTTAGCGCGACACAACCTGACAATGTCCAGTACGGCGGAACGACGCGACGTGTACGGGCTTTTCGTGAAGGCCGTTCATCAACGGCCAGCATGGTTAGGCGCCCGTTTCTTATGCGCTTTGCATTGGCATGCAGCGCCGCACAAGGCGCTCGTCCGCTGGGACCATATTTTTAGCTAAGGTCTTCATTCGCTTATGCGACTGCGTACCGGATTAAGGGACACGACGATCTGGGGTCGCATCGTATTGTGCGAGCCTGACGGCATGTGAGCATCTCTCAAATATCCGTAATGGCTCTGATTGGCGAATGTTTATTGATAATTTCGTATTGCTACATATAAAGTTTGCCCTCATTGCGAGGCAGTCCAACTATTAGTCCGCGTTCCTGCAAAGTGCTCGAACGCGGTAGGCTCCGACACCTCAACGGCGACTCAACTTTCGGGCACTTGATCCCTTAAGGTCTCTAAATAGATGAGGCTCCATACATGCATCGCGACAGCGGTCGCATCAGTGCCTAACGAAACTTGACCCTCTCCGCTTTATGTCAGTTGGCTCCGCCCTTCTATTCGGGTAAGTCCTATTTATCTTTTCATTTCACATGATATGATTATTCCCAGTTGAAAAGACAAAACGCGGGTTATCCGCAGACACCGGTGCCTCGTCGCGCCGACCGGAGGAGACAATGCCAGCCCCATCGCTATCCGTACCATCCATCAAGGCCACGACACTGGACGAATTCGCCGCGTCGCTGCCTGGATTCAACGAACTCTCGAGCACCCGCCGGCGTCTAGGGTCCGCCACGATCATTACTGTCATGACCGTCTATGTCGGCTTCTTCGCGCTCATCGCGTTCGCGCCCGCCTGGCTAAAGACGCCGATCACAGGGTGTGGTTCGCTGGCTTTCTTGCTCATGTTCCTCATGTTCATTGTCGCGTGGGCCATCACGTGGCTGTATTTAAGCTATACGACCCGCAAGCTCGCGCCGCTCGACGCACAAGTGCGCACGGCGCTTCTTGCTCATCTCGACACGGCAGACGGTTCGGAGCTTTCCCGATGAACGGCAATCGAACCCTGACCATCGCCGTTTTTGCCTGCCTCGTCGTCGGCATGTTTTTCATCATTGCGCGCGCGGCACGTCGCACCAGCAGTTCCGCCGACTTTCTCGCGGCTGGACGAAGCATTTCAGCAGCACAGAACGGTCTTGCCATCGCAGGCGACTTTATGTCAGCGGGCACCTTCCTCGGCACGACCGGCTTGATCTATCTCTATGGCTTTGATGGCACGCTGATTCTGGTGGCCGCCATTTTCGGCTTCTTGCCGTTGCTGCTGATTGCCGAGCGATTGCGCAATGCAGGCGCCTTCACGCTCAGCGAAGTGCTGTCGAAGCGATTCCAGGACTCAACGTTGCGCGGCGTCACAGCGCTTACGTCCCTCGCCGTCAGCCTGCTCTATCTCGTCGCCCAGTTGGTTGGCGCGGGCATCTTGCTGCAAGCGTTGACCGGCTTTCCTTATGCGCTCGCCGTGGTGATCACGGGGGTGCTGATGACCATCTATGTCGGGTTCGGCGGCATGCTGGGTGCATCGTGGGTCATGATCGTCAAGGCGATCATCCTGCTGGTCGTCGGCGCGGCAATGTCGGTCACGATTCTTGGCCTGACCGGCTGGCACCTCGATCTACTGATGCAGAGCGCAGCCGCAGGACACGCCAAAGGGCTTGCCTACCTGCAACCGGGGTTGCTGCTGCCGTCGTCGCATCCATTCGATATCTTGTCGTTCGGTCTCGTCTACATGCTCGGCACCAGCGGTCTCCCGCATGTGTTGATCCGCTTCTTCACGGTGAAGGACGGCAATGCCGCGCGCCGCTCGCTCGGCTGGGCCGTCGCGGTCATGGGCGTTTTCTTTCTCATGATTGTCGTGCTGGGCCTGGGCGCGCGCGCCCTGCTGCATGGACCTGACGCGGTCGACGCCGCTGCCGTTGGCGGCAATCTCGTCGCGCCCATTCTGGCCAAGGTCCTCGCCGGCGGCGACGGATCGACCGGCGGCGCGCTGGCAATGGCGTTCATCTCTGGCGTCTGTTTCCTGACAATCCTTGCAGTCGTATCAGGACTCCTGATCTCCGCGGCGGGTACGGTAGCCCACGATCTTTTCGCCGGCATCATCTGGCGCGGGCGGCCGGATATCGAGCGCCGCGAGCGTCGCATGACACGTGTGTCGTCTGTGGTCGTTGGCGTCATTGCGACGCTGTTCAGCATTGCGATAGGCACCGGCTTCAACATCACGTTCCTGCTCGGACTGGCGTTTCTCGTGGCGGCGAGCGCGAATCTGCCCGCGCTGGTCTGCACACTCTTCTGGCGCCGCTTTTCGCGGGCAGGCGCGATGGCCGGGTTGGCGGGAGGCCTCGTAGTGTCGATTATCGTCATTGTCCTGTCGCCTACCGTCATGGGCCAAGCGGCGTGGATTCCCTTGAAGTATCCGGCAATCATCAGTATTCCTATTGGATTTGTCCTCTGCTGGCTCGGTACGGTGTTGCGTCCCGACAGGGACGCCGCGGCTCGCTACTCGGAATTGCGCCTGCATACCGAGATAGGCGTGGGCGCACGAAGCAGCGCTGTCGCAGGTCACTGATCCGGAAACGGAACGCACCACAAACCCATTCGATCGTCTCCCCCATCAGGGGAGACGCTCCAAGCCTGGAGAACGACATGAAACGACACGCCACGACGGCGGCTGCCGTGCTGTTTGGCATCGCCTGCAATGCCCACGCACAAAGCAGCGTTACCTTGTACGGAATGGTCGATATTCTGATGGATATATCCAACCAGGGAAAGGGCACGCTTACGCGCATGACGAATGGCGGTATGGCGGGCTCACGCTTTGGATTCTCCGGCGTGGAAGATCTCGGCAACGGCTACAAGGCAATTTTCAAGCTTGAGGACGGCTTTGCACCGAACACTGGTGTGATCGAACAGGGCGGCGCGCTGTTCGGGCGGCAGTCGTGGGTCGGCCTGCAGGGTCCACAAGGTGCGCTCACCCTTGGCCGGCAATATGCACCGGAGTTTCTCGCCGTGAGCGAGTACGATGCGTTTTACGCCGCGCTTGGCGGCAGCTTCTGGAACATCGACCGGACATTGCCGAACGGCACGGTGCAAAGTACGTTGATGACCGATATCATCACGAGTCGAACGAACAATTCCGTCGTCTATGCGTCGCCGTCCTTTCGTGGCGCTTCCGTGGGGTTGATGGCGGGCGTGGGCGGCGTACCCGGCTCGATCAGCAGCGGCTCGACCTTGAGCGGCGCGCTGAACTATGTCTATGGACCCGTGGCGCTCCACACGGGCTACTTGCATATGAAGGACGCCACCGACCCCGGCTTCTACGAAGAATGGGGCGTTGGCGGCAGTTACGTGATCGGTCCCGCGAAGGTCTACCTCGGCTACACAAAGGATATCTACTCCGATACAACCACAGCGGCGACCATTGCCAATACGTTGCGCTATGCAATAGCCAATCTCGGCCTGAAGTATCTGTTGACGCCGTCGCTGACGCTGGTTGCGCAGGCATCGAAAATCATCAATACGTCCGACGGCCTGCGCGCATCGCAGAACGCCTATGTCGAGGCGGCGGAATTGAGCTATCAGCTTTCCAAGCGCACGAACGTCTATGGTGGATACAGCCAGGTGAATAACAAGAACGGTTCGACCTACTCGCTTGGCGGCGCGGTGTACTACGGCGGACCGGCGGCGCCCGACACGACCGCCCGCGTCTTCCAGTTTGGCATGCGAACCGTGTTTTGATCGAGCAGGCGACGAGCGGTTTCGTCGGGTGGTCCTTTCATTTAAAATGACGCGAAGTGCTGTTTCTTCGATGAGAAACGGCACGCGCGGTGCGCCGCCCTTCCCTCGACCCCGTTCCAGAGCCGCAATGACCTCACGCTCGCGTTCCAGCAAGTCCTCCTCATCACCGCGTACGGCCGCGCAGCCATTCAATATTGACCGGTTCGTGCCGTATCGGCTGTTGAGACTCACCACGCGTATTACCGCGATCGCCTCACGGCGATATGCCGAAAAGCTCGGCGTGAGCATCGCGGAAACACGCGTGATCAACGTCCTGGCGTCGAAAGGCCCCATGTCGACGTATCAGATCGCCGATCACACGGGCATGGACCGCGCCAAGGTAAGCCGGGCGACGCAACGTTTGACAGCGAGCGGAAGGCTCACGCGCGCCGTGAACGAACAGGACAAGCGTCTCATTTTGCTGACGCTTACGGACGGCGGCTGGACGCTGTATCAAGGCATTCGCGAAATACTCGATCAGTTCGAAGGCGAGATCTCCGGTGCAATCGATGCTGAAGGCAGCGCGCAGTTGCTCGCGCTCATCGGCAAGCTCGACCATTTCTTCGATACATTTCCCGCCGACATTGCCGCCAGCGAGGACGACTAAACGGCGTTATCGCTCCGGATTCCGCTGCGCGCCGAGTCGCCATGCAAGCGCGGGTGGCTGCGGTCCCCTTGAGCGACCATGTAGCCCACGCACGATCTCGTGCACTGCGTCGGGCATTGGCGTTACACGTCTCGTGCGCTGGTCCACATGTAGCGACAACAGCTCGAACGTCGCAGCGATTGTCCGATCGGCGTTTGACATGCGCGCCCACCAGTGAAGTCGTTTCGTATCGTGATCGAGCAGGCAGGGTTCGATAGTCACGCACTGGCCCGCTTTCAGTTCATGCAGATAGCGGATGTGGTTTTCCGCGCCAAAAAACGTTCCTTTTCCAAGCGCCGCATAGGTTTCGCCGATGCCGAGACGATTCATCGCCGCGGAAATGGCGTCGATGAAAAGGACCGTATAGAACGGCAGATGCACGTGGCCGTGATAATCGATCCAGGCATCGTCAATCAACCGCGACGATACTGCGAGCCCTGCGTCGCCATTCGGTGTCATCGGATCATTTCCGATAGCCCGCAAGCATGGCGGCGACTTCAGGTTCAGCCAGGTTCCGCCCGATAATGCCTTCAGCGCGCGCCACGCGCACCGGCAGCGCCTCACCGGCTGAAGCCTGGGTCATCTCGCGGCCATGGAGGATCGCGGCGCTGCGCGTCACGTAGAAGCCTGCTCGCTCGCGCGCCGTTTCTTCGAACACATCCGCATCGAGCAACTCGGTAACGAGCCCGAGCGACCACGCATCGCGCGCGCTCAGCACTCGCGCCCCCACACATATTGCATACACCAGAGACGGTGGCAGTTTCTGCGCGAGTACCGCATGAATCAGCGCTGGATACATGCCGAAGCGCATCTCGGGAAAGCCGAGAACGGCGCCGGACGAGGCGATGACCACGTCACTGAGCGCAGGCAGGAGGCACCCTGCACCGAGCGTCTTGCCGTGCAACACGCATATGAGCGGCAGGCGACGCTCGTCGAGCGCGGCGATCAGATCGCGCAGGGCGGCGTATTGCTCGCTGGCGCGCATTTTGAGTTCCGCCATGTCTGCGCCCGAGCAGAAGTTCGCCGCGCCGGCCGCGCTCAGCACGATCGCATCGATCTCGCTGGAACCGCTCGCGGACGTTATAGCGTGCGTCAACGCGTTCAGCATCGTGATCGACAACGCATTGGCGCGCGTCTCGCGCTGGAGGATGACATGCCGCGCGCGGTCACGATCAGTCACTTCGATGAATCCATCCGCCCCATCTGGTGTCAACGCCACGTTCTCATCCTCCTTTGCGCATGCAACCCACGTTGGCGAGCCATTCCAGGATCAGCGCGGCAATGCGCTCGGAACCCGAGTCCATCATCATCATGTGCGAATGGCCAGCCAAGCCCCGCTCGCCAAGCCGCAACTCCCGGGCGCTGCCGCCGGCCCGTTGCCATGCGTCGAGCGCGTGCTGCGCCTTCGCGTCGAGATCGCGCCACAATGCGTCGCGCTCCAGGAAATCCCCCGAGACGCCAAGCAATGGCCGCCCATCGAGCGGCACGGAACCGATCGAAGAAAAATCACCGTGCGGCTCAAGCGCAATGGTTGCGCGCACGAGATCGGGCCGCGCCGATGCGAGTTCCATCGCGAAACCGCCGCCCTGGCTGTGTCCAAGCAGCATGCATGGACCTATCCGCTCGACCAGCGCCAGCAACGCGCGCCGTTGCGCGTGGACCGTGCCGGGCCATCGCGGTACGGTACGGCGCGTGAGATCGTCGAGGCATGTGACCGGGAAACATTGTCCGGGGTACGGAATGCGTAGTTCGTAATCCGAAGCGTCTCCGATCCGATAAAGCGCCCACGATTCCCGTTCACTGCGCACGATGGGCATTCCTTCCCATTCGCCTTCAAGTGCGCAAAAGCCGGCACGCCCGCGCTCCACATTGTCCACGACGTGAACCGCAACGCCCGCGGCAAGGAATTCGTGAAGCCAGCCGGGCCGTCCGTCGGGCGTCGTTTCCCATGTGCTGCCGGTCAATCCGCCGCCATGAATCAGCACAAGAGGCAAGTCGGTGAGCCGTTGCTGGGGCACGAAAAATTGCACGTAGGCTTGCTCGATCCAGTAACGCCCGTTCGGGTCATACTCGAATTCCAGGCCTGCGGACAGCGCCACCCGGCGGGCGGTTTCGCCTTCCACCGTCACGGGCCGGCCGCCTACCGTATAGCTTCCCATCGCGGCCAGATTCAACAAAGTCATGGTTCGCGTCCCAGGATTGCAATGCTGTGACATGCCTGCATGCCGCCGTTCCCGTGCACAAGCCCGATATCCGCGCCTTCCACTTGCAGCCCGAGCGCCTCGCCGCGCAGTTGGCGGATCGTTTCGCTGATGCTGTCCATCACGCAGGACACACCCGGCTGACCGAACGACAACCATCCACCGTTCGTGTTTGTCGGCAGTGTCCCGCTTGGACCCGTTGCGCCGGAACGCACGAATTCGCCCGCTTCGCGCAAGTCGGTAAAACCCAATTCCGCGAGGACCTGTAACTCGACGTGGGCAAACTGCGAGGCGGTCTGCACAATGTCGATGTTGTTGGGATGCAGCCCCGCCATTTCATAGGCTGTCTCGGCCGCGGCGCGGCAACCCGTCGATGTGATGTTAGGCAGGTTGCCAAGCGGCAGGCGGCTGTGCCTGAGCGCCATGCGGTCAGTCAGATATTCGTGCGTCTGGCATTCGCCCGCACCCAGCAGATAAAGCGGCCGCTCGCTCATGGAACGCGCTGTCTGCGCGTCCGTTACGATCACCGCGCCCGCGGTGCCTGGCGGTCCCCACGGCGCGCAATGCCAGAGCCGCAACGGCGACGCGATCATCGGCGAACGCATGACATCGTCGATCGTGACAAGACCTTTGTGTGCCTTTGCCGCATAGGGGTGATGCACGGCCCATTCCTGGCATTGCACGGAGACCGCCGAAAAATCGGCTTCCGTAAGGTCGTACTCATGCATCAGGCGCCGCGCCATTTGGGCGTATATCGTTGGGATGATCGGCTCGTACGGCTGCTCGAATTCGGGGTCCGCATCCATGCCGCCAATCTGGGCCCGCGCGGTGGGCAGGCTCGCGACCGCATCGGCGCCCACGCACAGCACGAAGCGCGCGACGCCGCTCGTGACCGCCAGCGCGGCGTGTTTTAGCATCGAGTTCATGCCGGCGGCGTGAATCGTTATCTCCGATGAATAGCGCGGCGTGATCTTGTTGTACGCCGCGAAGATGTTATTCCATTGATGACGCTGGTCCGACATGGGCGCCCGACCCGTCAGCAACCCGTCGATCTCCTCCTTGGCGAGACCCGCGTCGTCCAGCGCGCGGCGAGTGGCTTCCTGGGCGAGGCGCATGGCGCTTTTTGCCTCGCCCCGTTTGCAGTAGCTGTCGCCAAAACCGACGATCGCGGCCTTCCCGCGCAAGTTATTCGCGTTCATCGTGGCAGCACCTTGAATTTGGGGAGGACGAGTTGTTCGTCGATCTGCTCGAACACGACTTCCAGCCGATCGTCGATTGCCAACGAGTCGAGGTCGTCCGTCAGGAATTCCGCGAACATATGAAACCCCTCATCTACTTCAGCAATTCCGAGTCCGCGCGGAGCAGCGTCGCCGTCATCTGGCCGCAACGGCAGGTACTGGATAGAGAAGGAATAGATGCGCGCGCGTCCAGTCGATAGCCGCCATGCAAGCGCATCCGCAAGACAATACGGGCACAGCGCACGCGGATGGAACACCACTTCACCGCAAGCGCCGCAATGCTGATAACGCAGTTCGCCGCGACGGCATCCGTCCCAATAGGGTTCGCTGTCAAGCGAGGATCGGGGATAGGTAATGTGTTTCACCGGCTGTCTCCTGTAAAGCGCCGCGCGCGGCGCGGGCCCGTGGCCTGCGTGTGACAATCAACGGCAGGATCAGGCTAGATACTGCT
Organism: Caballeronia sp. dw_19; assembly: GCF_018449515.1. Classification (GTDB taxonomy): domain Bacteria; phylum Pseudomonadota; class Gammaproteobacteria; order Burkholderiales; family Burkholderiaceae; genus Caballeronia. The sequence continues at coordinate 27,512 of NZ_JAAVUQ010000025.1, forward strand.
CGCGCAGCTTGTGCTTCTGGATCTTCCCGCTGTCAGTGAGCGGCCACGTCTGCGTGAAATGCACGTAGCGCGGCACGCGGAAGTTGGCCATTCGTTGCGCGCAATACGCAATGACCTCTTCTTGTGTCACTTGTTCGTTGTGTCGCGGCTCGATGATCGCCATGACGACCTCGGAGAGGCGTTCGTCGGGCGCGCCGATGACCGCCGCCTGCGCAATACGCGGGTGTCCGAGCAGAACCGCTTCCACTTCCTGGGCGGAGACGTTTTCGCCGCCGATCTTCAGCATGTCCTTTAACCGGCTCGAGAAGTACAGGTAACCGTTGGTGTCGAGATGGCCCAGATCGCCGGTATGCATCCAGCCGTCCGCGTCGATCGCCTTCGCTGTTTCAGCGGGCTGCTTCAGATATCCGTTCATCTTCCACCAGCCGCGCATGCAAATCTCGCCGATCTCGCCTGCCGCAAGCGATGCACCGGTGTTCGGATCGACGATCTTCAATTCACTGCCGTGAATCGGCGAGCCGCAACTGCGCGAGCGGGCGTCCCACGGGTCGTCGACCCACGCGCTCGTGCCGCCGACTTCAGTCGCGCCGTAGATCTGCAGCAGGCCAGGGATATTCATTTCGTCGCGCACGCGTGTCATCAGCTCGGCCGTGCCGACGCACCAGCCCGCCTGCAGACTCGACAAATCGAATTCGCGAAAGCGGACATGGTTCATCTCCATGATGTACATGGCGCCGTAGCCGGAGCGCGCCACGCACCGTTCGCGCTCGATCAGCGAGAGGATGCGCTCGACCTCGTAGTATTCCGCGTTGACCACCTTGCAGCCGATCGTAAGCGGCGCGGGTATTGCGCCACACGAACCGCCGACGTGATAGAACGGCTGCGTGTTAAGGAAGGCGTCGCCCGCTTCCATGCCAAGGCGCTGCATCAGGACACCGCCGAAGTTCAGTACATAGCGATGGTTGCACAGCGCTCCTTTGGGTAGCGATGTCGTGCCGGATGTGTACTGAATAAGAATGGGATCGTCGATATGTTGCTGTTGCTGAACCGCTTTGAGCGTGTCCGGCGACACCGATTCCCCAAGCGCGATGAATGCGTCCCACGGCTGCGCCCGGGAATCCGGCTCGACCGACACGCTCACCACCTTTCGCAGATGCGCGAAGCCTCCTTCTCCAATGTCGCCGCCCGCGTTCCTCGTGCCCACGGGACAGGCCTCGTCGAGCGTCGCAACAAAGTCGTGCTTCAGGAATCGGTCCACCATCACGAGAAGCTTCGCCTCGCTATGATTCAGGAAGTGTTCGACCTCGAAGACCTTGGAGCGGGTATTGATCGCGCCGATGATCGCGCCGATCTTCGCGCACGCCAGTTCGAGAAAAGCGAACTGCGGGAGATTCGGCATCCACGCCGCGACCACGTCGCCATGCTGAATCCCGCTCGCTAGCAAGGCGCGCGCCACGCGATCGACCTGTCTCTTCATCTGCTTATACGATGTTCGCTCGTGCTCGAATACCCAGCCGATCTGATCGCCCCATTTCCGGGCCGCGTCGTCTACTGCGTCCCCAACGCACATTTCCATGATCGGGAAATCGTCATGGTCTTCCAGTTTCAGCTTCACTGTCTGTCTCCTCTTTCAACGTATTCAAATCATATCACATGAAATGAATGTTCCAGAAATCTCATTTTCTGAGCACGCGATGAGGGGCGCTCCCGCCAACGTGGGCTTTGCGCAGGATGTTTTTTGCAATCTTCAAAACGGGCCTACGGCGCTGCGGGCGCGTGAGTGTGCTTGCCTGCAACGCGGTCGTTCATTAGTTTCGCCAGTCACCGGCGCAAGGCAGTAAAAGCGCAGATGACATCCGCACTGCGCCATGGCGTTAAACGTCCCGGCCAGGTCAGGTCAGGTCAGGTCAGGTCAGTTTGTTCGTTGTGGAACTTAACGATTGAGAAGTAAACTTTGACGAACCCGACGCATCGGTAGCCGCCGCTGCCGCCGGACATCGTGACCCGGCGAGAAAGAAGATCGCGCCGCAAGCCGACGCGCTGTCGGCCGCAAATGCGTTAGCAAGATTCACGGCCGGCCAGCGCGTCAGCCGTCACAACTTTGGCGATGAGTCTCATCGATTTCTCCGGTGCCATTCGAAGGTCGCGCGAACGCTAAAATATGTGAAGCGACGATTGCCGCCGCGTCCAAGACGCTCACGGCGACACTAAGAGGCGGTTTCAAAAAGGCTGAACAGATCGCTTGAGTGCGCTCCAGCAGATGAGGCAAGCGGCGAACGTCAGAAAGGCTTCATGGATCTTGGCAAGTCGTTCGTAGCGCATTCGAAGACGATGGAAATTATGGAACCAAGCATGAGTACGTTCGACTATCCATCGATATTTTCCGAGGCCACTACCATGCTCGGATTGGTGAGACGCTGCCGGCACTGATGCTTTTCCGGTTGCTGTGGTGCTTCGTCGGCAGCGAGACCGCGCGATTCCATAGAGCGCGTCCGCTGCTGCGTAGCAGCATCTGCGCCACTTGTTCTGCAGCGAAGCCGACCGGTTGTGTCGCGCTAAGGGTGCAGGAGTAAAATCCAGGCGGACATTTTCCCGAAGTGAAGCGTGATATGAAGAAGGCGACGGTAAGAAGAACCATGCCTGCAGGCGTAGCGAAGGTACTCAAGCGCCTGCACTATCCGCTGGACATGATATTGCTGTGTGTCCGATGGTACGGGCCTACCCGCCAAGCCTGCGCCAGCTGGAGGAGATGATGGCCGAACGGGGTTTGGAGGTTGACCATTCGAGCGTGCATCGCTGGGTGATCAAACTGGTGCCGGTGTTCGAGAAAGCCTTTCGCAGGCACAAACGCCCGGTCGGCAAGAGCTGGAGGATGGACGAAACTTACGTCAAGGTACGCGGCCAGTGGAAGTACTTGTATCGCGCCGTGGACAAGGCCGATCATACGGTTGATTTCCTGCTGCGGGGGCATCGCGACCAGGCCGCAGCGCGCCGCTACTTCGAGAAAGCCATCGATCGGAACGGCGCGTCTGAGACCGTGACCATGGATAAAAGCGGCGCCAATCTGGCCGCCCTTCAGGCCATCAACGCTGAACGGGAAACGCCCATCAAGGTCCGGCAGGTCAAGTATTTGAACAACATCGTCGAACAGGATCATCGGGCGATCAAACGCCGAATCAGGTCGATGATGGGCTTCAAGGATTTCCGCTGTGCCCGCATCATCCTGTCAGGCATTGAGACAATGCATATGATCAAGAAAGGCCAGATGATGGACAGCGGCGTTACCCGAACCGTTGCTGCTCAGTTCTATTCGTTAGTGGTATAAGGATTCCTATTCATCTCGGAATTTTCTCGCCTCGCCGTACTTATCGCGACACAACCGGCGCAACGTCCGCCGGGACATCACTGGCCTCGGCCCAGGCTGAGCTTCCGTACCCGACCCGCAGGAGACAGTCAATTTTTGGGTCGCGGTAGGGGCACTCACCCACAACGATAATCTCGCCATCCGTCGGGATTTATGCATTTTGAATTGGCGCTGTTATAAAGCCCAATTTTTTACGTTAATGTTGTCGCATAGTAAGAAATATCTGCCCTTGACGAACGAACGAAATTTTTCCGGGAACTGTAGCGTTTGGAGTTGAAACAACAACAAAAATGTTTTCCATCACATTAGTGGCTCCTAAGATCGCGGCGTACACTCCAATATTGTTATTTTCCGTATCCCACTCTTTGACGGTCACAGTACCCACAAATGTGTCGCTACAGCCGTTGTTGCACATAGTTGCCTGAAATTCGAAATTTTGTTTTGCTAGAGTAGTGATTGGAAGACCGTTTCCGTCAGTTACCGATATAGTGACATATGCAGAGGGGGTGTTAGTCGCCGCATTTCCGACCCCACTTATTATCCAGGGTGACGCGTCGGCCTGAAGCGAAAACAGCAAAAAAATTGCACCAGAAACGATTGATGCAATTGCGCGTAGCTTGATTTTAAAATTGGACCAATCGCTGCAAGTCGTCGACGGGATCATAGATCCTCCTGTGGGAGAGGTCAGATTTATTTGAGTTGGTTTCGCGATTATTTTGGAATATCCCCCCGCGTTGATTTGTGCGATCTGCCCAGGCCTGAAGGTGATAGTCGAATAGCCTTTGCTAGCGACGCGTACATCAGGACTGTCGATCCGGACGACCGTGACGCCTGCTTGCGGTGTGGATCGGTTGATTTGGTCGAATTCCTCGGTATACGCTTTTGACGCCACAAAACCCAAGTTAGCCGTGCACCAGATCAACAACTGCAGCAGTGGAGCTCAGTGAATGAGCATGCAACTCTCCGACGATATGTAAGGTGCTGGCGCGATGTTTTAGCAGTCGGTTCACACCACAACGGGCACATCGCGCTCAGATCAATATCCTCTTGGCCACGCCGTCGGCGATTGAGCGCGAGGCATCGGCAATTAAGGAATCAGAGAACAATGATAGGGGCACACGAGCACCCCATTTTCAACGTAGCACGCGCGGAGTATGCACCGCGGTGGTGGCGGTTTAATATAAACGGCTGCGGGATCGGTGGCGCTTGGAAATATAGGGACAGGTATTATTGGCGGAGCTGGCGTGCCTTGAAGCACTTCTGGCTCGGCTAGGTCAGGCACACCAGTCTCGCTCTGGTCTTTCCCCTTTGATATTAAGTGCAATGCGAAAGCGTGAAGAACGCGCCTGCTCTCGGCAATCGTAAAACGCACCTCCTCGCCCATTGCCGACAGTGACTCTGCTTCGCCTATTTCCCTGAAATCAATCTTTTCAAGATTGAGATTTTCGACGGCCATGTTTGTGTCCTTTAGATATGTTTTCTCAATTCTCGACAACAGTTCTGCCGGGTAAATGAACGGTAGGCAACCGCAAGGGATAAAGCAACAGTCGATACATTTTTTTATTACGCAATCCAGAATTATGTTCGCAGTTACATCAATTTTATTCTGCCGGCTCATTGAACGACAGATCACTTCGGCCTGCCAGTAGATCTACCTTTTCAAAATGACTTCAATAAAAGCAGAATAACAGGTCGCTAATCTAACGGTCACCTATAAATGTAGCAGCACTGTCGCCTACGTATGTGGGTAGCCATAACAGTTGGGCTAGACCAGAACGAATACGAAATGAACGAAGAGGTAAGGTAACCTGGAGGGATGTTTCCGTAGTGCCAGCGCCTCAGATATCAATGCAGCTGGAAATGGAAAACGATCGTGCCAACTCGCCGAGCTAGCGGCTCTGCACTACATGACCGTAGGTTGGCAGCAACGAGTTCTTATCTCTCCGACTGCGGCGGATGCGCGTCTACCGCTACGCGCGAAGGGTATGCAAGCCTTGATAGCAGCCTGAGGCGGAGTGGTTTTCAGGAAACACAAGCGACAAATAAGAGCAGGAACCCGGTACTCGTAAAGGTGTTACCAGGCGTTCTGCATCTAGTAAACATTTCGCCCGGAGGGCAGACATGGCGTAGCCATTGTTTTCAGTCGAAAAGTTAATCGGAGAGGTGCCGGTACCCACGACCGTGCAACTGAATCTCGAATGGGGACAGCACTTCAGCCACAATAATGGTCTAGAGTTTCGCTTGGCTCCCGGTATACGCTTATCTATTCCTGCATGAACACCTTCAGTCGAGAGACTCGGAACAGGTAATCGAGCTTCTCAGGAAGGACGTCGTCATAACTCACATGTTGAACTGCGAAGGGCAAGAGTGGGTGATCAAAACGTACCTAAGAAGGCATCTGTTCCTAACGGCTATGGTGAGTGAAGGTGCACAAAGCCGCTATGGGTTCTTTATCAACGCAATTAGCCAGCGGGTTCAGCGGGACAAAGTGCTCGAGTGAATACGCTGTCAGCAATCGCGACCTGGTGCCTGTTAGGTTTTTACAAAGCCGACCACGCCAACGCACATCCAGTTGTCCGCTTCTCTCACGCTCTCCGCTACGTTGCCTGCGACTTAACGGAGTGCTGCCACCACGCCCTCGGAGAGCAGAAAACAACAGTCGCGTGGAGCGCGCCAACCTGACCTTGCAGGATCGGCTCGTGAAGGAGTTGAGACTGCGCCACATCGACACACGCGAGGCGGCGAATGCTTATGCGCCCCACTTCATTGCCGACTTCAATGGCCGCTTTGGCAAGGAACCGAGGAGCGCGTTCAACGCACATAGACCGCTGCGCGAGGACGAAGATCTCGACTTGATTCTGAGCTCGCGTGTGCCTCGGCGTGTGTCAAATTCGTTGACTGTGCAGTACGACCGGGTGATTTACATGCTGGCCGATACGGCCGAGAATCGACGCTTGATCCACAAGTATCTGGACGTGTTTGAATACCCCGACGGGCGCATCGAGATACGCGTCAATGGAGCCGCTCTCCCCTATGTCGAGTACGACCGTCTATCGGAGATCGATCAAGGTGCTGAGATCGATAACAAGCGTCTGAGTCATGCGTTGCAGGTAGCGCAGGTGATTCAAGCGCAACGCGACGACCGGCGCGCATCGGGCTCGCCTTCGCGCACCAACCAGGGTGAAGCGCCGCGTTCTAAGGAGCGTAAAGCGGGGACCAAGAAGCAACGCGAACTGACACTCGATGACTTGAATGCGGCGGTCTTGAGAACTGCCGAAAGGCGGGTAGCCGCGGTGGGGAATGACCCTTTTAAGAGAGATTAACAAGGCTAAAAACCAGACACTTCTAACAAGCCCAGACCCCGACATCTGAATCTGGCCTCGACACACGCAAGGAGAAGGTGATGCAAGCGCAGGTGCTCACGGGCGGTTGTTTCTGCGGAAATATTCGCTATGAAGTTACTGGTCGACCATTCAACTCGACTATCTGTCACTGCGCCGACTGTCGAAAAGCGGCTGCAGCACCGCTCGTGGCGTCCTTCTCCGTGAAGAGGCGGGAATTTCAGCTCACGCGAGGCTCGCCCAAAAGCTTTGCGTCGAGCGCTTGGGGTATCCGAAGTTTCTGCTCTGATTGCGGCACGCACCTAACATTCGTCCACTCCGAATTGCCAGACGAGATCGACGTGACCACTTGCAGCCTCGACGTTCCGGAATCCGTTCCCCCTACGGACCATGTGCGCACCGCGCGAAGGTTGCCGTGGATTCATTTGGCAGACGAGCTACCGAAGCATCCAGGGCAACGTCCGACAGCCTGAATTCCGCGGCTTTCGCCTCGTTCCGCCATGGCCGTTCTCGAGCGTATTCGTTTGGCCCTGGCGGTGCTCAAATGTCCATTCGCCTGCGATCGCGGATCAAAGCCATTAGTCGTCGATCACGCCATTGCACGCGTGCGTCCCAGTCATCAAGCGGCAATTCGGCGCGCCGCTCACCGGCTACACGCGCTATCAGTTCGGGTGTCCACGGATCGTGCTGACCCCGTGAGGCGCCCATTCGTTCGTAAGCAGGGCCCATCTTTCGCGCATGGGATTCAATCCCGCCACGCGTGTTGAGATCGACTGTCTCGAACGGCCCGGTCACGGACCAGCGCAGGCCCACCCCATCGCGCACCACACGGTCGATATCAGCCACGGACGCAACGCCGTCACGCACAAGGCAATACGCCTCCCGCAAAATGGCGCCTTGCAGCCGGTTAAAAATAAAGCCCTCTATCTCGCGCGACACTTGCACCGCGCTCATTCCGGCCTCTTCGTAAAGCATGTTCGCGCGAGCTATGGCCGCGTCGGAGGTGAACGGCGCGGCCACAATCTCGATCACGGAAATCAGATACGGCGGATTACCGGGGTGCGCAACGAGGCATCGTGCGCGGCCGGGCAGCGCATCCGCAAAAGAGGAAACCGTCAAAGCAGACGATGAACTCGCCAGCACCGCGTCGGCAGGCGCATATTCATCGATCTGCATGAACAGCTCGCGCTTGAGGTCCACCCGTTCAGGCGCGCATTCCTGCACGAGCACGGCGTCACGGACGGCATCGGCGAGGTTGTCGAGCACGACAATGCGGGCCAGTACCGACTCCGCCGAATCATTCAGCAGGCCGAATTCAGCAAGGTCTTCCAGGCGCGCCCGCACTTCCGGTTCCACTGCGCGCCGCCGTTCATCGGCCGGGTCGTACAGACGCACATTGAAACCCGAGCGCGCGAACACAATGCAAAACGCCACGCCAATACTTCCCCCGCCGACTATTGCTACCGTCCTCATCCTTCCTCCGTGTCAGAACTTTCAATACGCCACGCGCATGACCATGCTCCGGTTCGCGCCGGTGCGAACCCGCAACGGCCCTGCAAGCGCGCGATCCATGTGTGCGTCGCCGGTATCCACGAACAGGCGGCCATCGACTAACGACAACAACTTGTGAACGCTCGCAACTGCTTCGATACGCTGCCGCGGTACGCGGGCCAGCACGCGCGCGCTGATCGGCTGGTTACCACGTCCGAACAGGCATCCCTGGCGTCCGATCACACCGACCACGATGGCCGCCGACGACCATCTGTCCAGCAGACTCAACAACGTTGCTTCGGACGCATCCGCGGCAGCGATGCCGCCGTTCACGATCGCATCGACGCCAAGCAAGGTGCCCTGCACGCCCGCGTGCTCACAGAGCGTTGCCATCGTGGTGCCGGGACCGACGATATAAAGCGTGTCACGCTCGAATTCAGAGGCCAGTTGCCGGCACGCGGCATCGATGTCAGCGCGATCGTTGACGGGCATATGCGCCTTGCTGCCCTGCATGCGCACGCGGTCAACCGGCGCCAGCGCATAGCCATGCAACCGCGACGAACTGTGGTCGGCGCGCAGCATCGCTTCGTCGATATCGAGCAACTCGACCCGCTGCGTATCGAACGCTCCCTGTGCGCAGTGCGCCGCCAGTTCCCCGGCGCGCGCAGCACTCAGCGCGAACACTCCCGAGTACATCTTCACGCCGCACGGCACACCGATCAGCGGGATGTCCGTGCCGGCAGTCGCCGCCACGTCGCGCGCCGTGCCGTCGCCGCCCGCGAACAGGATCAGGTCCGCCCCCGCATCGATAAACGCCCGGCATGCCGCGCGCGTATCCACCGATGAACTCGGCTCGCCCTTTGGCCACGCGACGACTTGCGCATTCAACCCAGCCAGGCGGCACGCGTTCTCGCCCATATCCGCGGCTGCAGTGACAACCCGCACGCGCGATGCATCGAGCGCCCGGAGCTTCAACAGCGCAGGCAACGCCCGAGTGCCGGCATCGAACGACGCATGCAGCGCGCGCGCCGCCTCGACCGTATCGGCACCATCGCTGCCTTTGAGTCCGACCGCGCCCCCAACGCCGGCGAGCGGATTGATCACTATTCCAATACAGATTGCCACGTGCGCGTCGGGCCTTGCGGCAAAAAATTTATGTGGCTATATTGTGCGCCATACAAACAATTGTGCGCAATAGAGAATCTAGGCGCCAGTTACCGGAGCAATGAATGCGAAACCAGCCGCATCCCTTCATGGCGAATTCCGTGAGCGCGATCCAGCAGGAAATGCTGGACGCCATCGGCGCGAAAACGATCGCGGAATTGTTCGAGCAGATCCCCGCCGATCACCGGACTCAAACCCCGCTCGACTTGCCGCCTGCCCTCGCCTCGGAACCGGCGCTGCGGCGCCATCTTATCGATACGCTCAGCCGGAACCGTCACTGCGAAAGCGATCTCAGCTTCCTGGGGGGCGGATGCTGGCGCCATCACGTGCCAGCAATTTGCGACGAGATCGTCCGCCGCAGCGAGTTCCTGACATCGGTCTGGGGCACGCCGTCGTCGGACCAGGGACGCTATCAGGCGTGGTTCGAGTTCTGCAGCCAGTTGGGTGAGCTTGTCGATTGCGATCTGGTGGGCCTGCCCGTCTACACCTGGGGCTGCGCAGCCGGGCACGCGCTGCGCATGGCCTCGCGCCTGAACGGACGGCGTACGGTACTCGTGCCGGAAGCGATTGACCCCGAACGGCTGCTGGTGATCCGCAACTACTGCGAACCGCCCGAAATGGCGCAGCACCTTTCAATCGTGCCGATGCGTTTCGATCCCGCGACCGGACGCATCGACCTGGCCGACGCTGCCGCGAAAATCAGCGACATCGGCGACGATCTCGCCGCTGTTTATATCGAAATGCCGAACTACCTCGGGGTCCTCGAAGAGGATGCGCGGCGCCTGGCTGAACTGGCGCATGCGGCGGGCGCGGAAATGATCGTCGGGGTGGACCCGATCTCGCTCGGCGTGCTCGCACCGCCGCCGTCTTATGGCGCCGACATCGTGGTCGGCACGACGCAACCGCTCGGTGTCCACCTGTATGGCGGCGGCGGGCTGGGCGGATTTATCGCGACGCGCGACGAAGAGCGCTACGCGCGTGAATATCCAACCTTGCTCGTGAGCCTGACGGGAACGAGCCGTCCCGGCGAGATCGGCTTCGGGCTGTCGCTGGCGGAACAGTCGTCGTATGGATCGCGTGAAAACGGCAAGGACTGGACCGGCAACTCCGTCTACCTGTGGGCGATCGCCAACGCGGTGTATTTATCGCTGATGGGACCGCGTGGGTTCGACGATGTCGGCAAGCTCATCACTGCACAAGCCCACTACGCGGCGCAACGGCTGGAAAGCCTGCCAGGGGTCGCCGTGCCGCTGTCCGGCAGCTTCTTCAAGGAGTTCGTGGTCGACTTTTCCGCGACCGGACGCAGTGTCGCGTCGATCAACCACGCACTACGCGAGCGCGGCATCTTCGGCGGCCACGACCTCTCCGCGGACCTTCCGGCGCTCGGCCAGAGCGCGCTTTACTGCGTCACCGAGCTTCACGAACGGCGTGATATCGACCGCCTCATCGACACCCTCAGCGAGATACTGAACCATGACGACTAAGCCACCATTGCGCCGTTATCACGCCGCTGTCTGGGACGAGCCGATCGTCATGGAGATGTCGCGCGAGGGACGCCGCGGCGTGGTTTTTCCCGACATCGATGCGGCAGTTGCCGAGCGGGTCGGCGATCCGCAACAGCTGATCCCCGCATCGATGCGCCGCGCGACGCGCCCGGCGCTCCCGGAGATGTCGGAACCCGACGTGCTGCGCCACTATCTGCATCTGTCGCAACAGACGCTGGGCATGATGGGCATTTCGCTCTTCGGCACGTGCACGATGAAATACAACGCGCGCCTGAACGAAGCCATCACATCGCGCGACGAAGTCGCCGAACTGCATCCGCGCCAGCATCCCGAGACGCTGCAAGGTGCGCTGCAAATCATTCACGCGCTGGATCTCGCGCTGCGCGAACTGTCCGGCATGGACCGCTTCGTCTTCCAGGCAGCCGGCGGCGCGGACGCGGCCTACACCCACGCGTGCATTACACGCGCCTACCACGCGGCACGCGGCGAGCTTGAGACGCGCGATGAAATCATCACGACCATCCAGTCGCATCCGTGCAATCCCGCGACCGCAGCCACCGCCGGCTTCAAGGTGATCACGCTGGCGCTGGAGGAAAACGGCTACCCGTCGGTGGAGGCGCTGAAGTCGGTCGTGTCGAAGCGCACCGCCGCGTTGATGGTCAACAATCCCGATGACATGGGCATCTATAACCCGCACATCAAGGAGTGGGTCCGGATCGTGCACGAAGCAGGCGGACTGTGTTTCTACGATCACGCCAACTTCAACGGCGTGATGAGCCGGATCCGCGCGCGCGAACTCGGTTTCGATGCCTGCATGTTCATGCTGCACAAAACCTTCGGAGGCCCGAAGGGCGGTGGCGGCCCTGCCGTCGGCGCGTACGGGTGCAGCGCCGCGCTGGCGCCTTATCTGCCGGGACCGCTTGTCGTTGAACATAACGGCGCCTATCAGCTCGAACCGGGCGCGGATGGCAGCATCGGACGGGTACGCGAGTTTTTCGGCAATGTGCAAACGGTCATCAAGGCCTATGCCTGGGTGCGGGCGATGGGCGCGGAAGGCATCGCGGCGGCGGCCGACCTGTCCGTGCTCGCGAACAACTACATGACACAGGAACTCATGAAGATCCGCGGCGTGACGTGCTCGCATCCGCACATTGGCGCGTGGCGCATGGAGATGACGCGCTTCAGCCTGGAGACGCTCGAAAAAGACACCGGCGTGACGGTGTTCGATGTGCAGAACCGGATGGTGGATTTCGGCGTCGATGCATTCTGGCTCGCACACGAACCGTGGATCGTGCCGCAGCCCTTTACGCCGGAGGCGGGTGAGATGTGGTCGAAGGAGGACATCGATACCTGGATTGCCGTGCTGGCGCAGATCTGCCACGAGGCATACACCACCCCGGAGATCGTCAGGACCGCGCCGCATAACCATCCGGCCGGGCGGATTGATGGAGCAGCGCTCGAAGATCCGTCACGCTGGGCCATGACATGGCGCGCACACGTGAAGAAACGCGCACAAGCATAAAGACGAATCCAGGAAGCGAACGGTCCGCCGCCTTGCGTGGCGGACCGTTCGTGCTTCAGCCGTTCCAGTGCCCTTCCGCCTTCAGTTCCCCGAAGACCTGATCGACTGCGAACCGCGCACGCTTCACCATCTCGACAATCTCGTCTTCCGATATGACGAACGGTGGCGAAAACGCGATGGAGTCGCCGTCCGGCAGGCCGCGCGTGATCAGGCCATTCGCCAGCGCCGCCTTCGCGACACGCAAGCCGACTTTCAGCGCCGGATCGAAGCGTTTTGCCGGATTGCGTGCGGCCACGAACTCGACTGCGCCAATCAACCCAAAGCCGCGCACGTCGCCCACTGCCGGATGATCGGCGAAGGCCGCACGCAGGTGTTTGTGCATGACTTCGCCGCGCGCGCCGGCTTGCGCCACCAGCTTGTCGTCTTCAATGATCTTCAGGTTGGCGAGCGCCGCGGCGGCTGCGATCGGGTGGCCGCTGTAGGTGAAGCCATGGCCGAACACACCGAGCTTGTCGCTGCCCGACACAATCGTGCGCCACACCTTCTCCGACACCAGACTCGCCGATAACGGCACATACGCCGAGGTCACGCCCTTGGCAACCGTGATCAGGTCCGGTTTCATCCCCATGGCCTCGGTGCCGAACATCGTGCCAAGCCGGCCGAAGCCGCAAATCACCTCGTCGGCGATCAACAGGATGTCGTATTTATCGAGGATCCTCTGGATGGCCGGGTAATAGCCCTCGGGCGGCACGATCACGCCGCCCGCGCCCATCACCGGCTCCATGATCATGGCCCCGACCGTCTCCGGACCCTCGGCCAGGATCAGTTGTTCCAGATCGTTCGCGAGCTTCGCCACGAACTCCGCGTCACTCTGCCCCTGTTCGGCTTCCCACAAACGGTGCGGCGCCGTGGTGTGTTTGATGAACGACAACGGCAGGTCGAAGCCGTTATGCAGGCCCGGCAAACCGGTCATGCCGGCGGTGACTACGGTCACGCCGTGATACCCCCGCCTGCGCGCAATGATCTTCTTCTTGAGCGGCAGGCCGCGCGCGTTGTTGTAATACCAGACGAGCTTCACCTGCGTATCGTTCGCGTCCGACCCGGAGTTGCCGAAGAACACCTTCGACATCGGCACCGGCGACATCTCGATCAGCTTCTGCGCGAGCAGGATCGGCGCATCCGTCGACATCGATGCGAACGTGTGGTAGTAGGCCAGCTTCATGGCCTGCGCGTGCATCGCGTCCGCAATCTCACGGCGCCCATATCCCACGTTCACGCACCACAGCCCCGCCATCGAGTCGATGTAGCGCTTCCCGCGGTTGTCTTCCAGCCACACGCCCTCGCCTCCCACCATCACGAGCGGTCCGTTGCGTTCGTGATCGCTCAGCGCCGTGAACGGATGAAAAAAGAACTGCCGGTCCAGATCGTTGAGATCGGGCACGGGGCCCGCCACGGGAAAACTCATGAACATTCTCCAAGTTGGAACAGATAAAAAGCAGACTAAAAGCGCAACGCGTTATGTCGGCGACAATTATCCACCGCATATTTGTGCGCATTGCGTCATTTTGGGCGATATGAGAACATAAATCAACGAGTCGAAATTGATCAAACGCCCAACCGAGGAAATTTCAACGATGCTGACACTCAAAGATCCGACCCTGCTCAAACAAGCGCTGTTTCTCAACGGCGAGTGGATAGTCGATACGGGTGCGGGTTTTATCGAGGTAGCGAACCCGGCAACCGGCGCACTGGTAGGTAAGGTGCCCAAGGCCACCCGTGCGATGACCGCTACCGCCATTGAAAAAGCGCATAGCGTTTTGCCATCGTGGAGCGCACGCCCTGCGGTTGAACGTTCGCAAATAATCAAACGCTGGTTCGATCTGATCGTCGCCAACGCCGACGATCTCGCCCGAATCCTGACCGCGGAGCAAGGCAAACCGCTGGCCGAGGCCCGCGGCGAAATTTTGTACGGCGCAGCGTTCTTCGAGTGGTATGCGGAAGACGCCAAGCGCCTGCACGGCGAGGTGCTTCAGGCGCCTTCAGCCGGCCGGCGCATGCTTGTGCTTCGCCAGCCAATCGGCGTATGCGCAGCAATCACGCCATGGAATTTTCCGATGGCCATGATCCCGCGCAAAGCCGCGCCCGCGCTCGCCGCCGGCTGCACGATGGTGCTCAAGCCGGCCAGCGCGACGCCCTTCTCCGCACTCGCACTGGCCGAACTCGCGCAGCGCGCCGGCTTGCCCGCCGGCGTATTCAGCGTGCTGACAGGAGCGGCATCGGAGGTCGGCGATGAACTCGCCATCCACCCCCTCGTGCGCAAGCTCACTTTTACCGGCTCAACGGAAGTCGGCCGGTCGCTCATGCAGAAGGCATCCGGAACGATCAAGAAAGTCGCAATGGAACTGGGCGGTAACGCGCCGCTGATCGTATTCGATGACGCCGATATCGATGTCGCCGTCGCCGGGACGATCGCGTCCAAGTTCCGCAACATGGGCCAGACCTGCGTGTGCGCGAATCGAATCTACGTCCAGGCGGGCATTCATGACCGCTACGTCGAGGCGCTCACCCGCGCAGTGAACGCGCTGACAGTGGGCGATGGCTTCGAGCAAGGCGTGACGCAAGGCCCGCTGATCGACGAACAGGCAGTGGCGAAGGTCGAGGAACATGTTGCGGACGCACTCGCGCTGGGGGCAAAAGTCGCGACAGGCGGCAAGCGCCACGCGCTGGGCCGGTCATTTTTCGAGCCGACCGTGCTGACAGGCGTCACCCAGTCGATGAAAGTCGCGATCGAGGAAACGTTCGGCCCCGTTGCGCCCGTTTTCCGCTTCCACACTGAAGAAGAAGTCGTAGCCGCAGCGAACAACACGGAATTTGGCCTCGCCGCCTACTTTTTCACCCGCGACAACGCGCGCGTCTGGCGAGTCAGCGAGGCGCTGGAATGCGGCATCGTGGGCGTGAATACAGGTGCGACATCCTTTGAGGGCGCGCCGTTTGGCGGGGTGAAGGCATCCGGCGTCGGGCGCGAAGGGTCCATGCACGGCATCGAGGAATTTACCGAACTCAAATATGTGTGCATTGCCGAAGTCTGCTGATAAGATTTACTCAATGCACAATTTGTGCGCCATGCGCCCACTGCGCTTATTTAAAGAGGAAGCATATGGCCGCATACGAGACGACTCTGGATGACGACGACGAAGTTCGCGACCGCGACTACGTCGGTTCGTTCGCTCGCGGACTGGAAGTCATCAAGGTATTCAACCGGCATATGCCGCGTCGCACGCTGAGCGAAGTGGCCGAAGCGAGCGGCATGACACGCGCGACGGTCCGGCGTTTTCTGCTCACACTCGTGCGCGAAGGCTACGCCGAGACCGATGGCAAGTACTTCAACCTGAAGCCGAAGATCCTTGAAATCGGCTTTTCGGCGCTGTCGTCCATGAACATCTGGGATATCGCCCAGCCGATCATGAATGCGCTCTCGGCCAACGTTCAGGAGTCGTGCTTTGCCGCGGTGCTGGACGGCGATTCGGTCATCCATGTCGCGCGAGCTGCGTCGAATCGCATTGTGAATGTGGGGATTTCCATTGGCAGCCGGACCCCGGCGCACTGCGTATCGACGGGACGGGTGTTGCTCGCCGCCTTACCGGATGCCGAGTTTCAACAGTACCTGGAAACCACCAAGCTGCAGAAATTCACGCCGAACACGGTGACGTCGAAGGTCAAGTTGCGGGAACTGGTGGAGGAAACCCGCTTGCGCGGCTGGTCGATTGTCGACCAGGAACTGGAGATCAGCCTGCGCTCCATTTCCGTACCCATTCGCGACCGCGACGGCAAGGTCGTGGCCGCCCTCAACGTATGTTGCCCGGCTGACCGCGTCACGCCACAAGACATCAGCACACGGATTCTTTCCGCCATGCTGGAAGCATCGAAGGACATTACCCGGGCACTCCAGGCCTGATTCTTATTGATCTATCCCCGTCTTATGAAAACGGCCCGCCTCGCGGGCCGTTTTTTTTCGTCCTTTTTTCATCCATTAGTCATCCTTCGCTGCCGATTTATAATGACACGATGTTTACATGGCGAACTTTTGTGCGCTAATATCGATTCGCCATCGGAATACATCACTATCGGAGTCATCGTTCATGCAGTCGTCAGTGAAAGGTAAGGTCGTATTGGTTACGGGAGGCGGTCGCGGCCTCGGTCACGCCATCGCGTCGATGTTTGCCGAACACGGCGCGGTAGGGGTGGTGGCGGATTTGCCGTCGTCCACGCGGATGGCCCCGCCGCCCGGCATGACGGCGCTCGATTGCGATGTGAGTTCCGAGGCCAGCGTCGCCGCATGCGTGACGGCGACGATCGAGCAATTCGGCCGTCTCGACGTCGTGGTCGCCAATGCGGGACTTGTGCCCGGCTGGCGTACGACGGACAGCATCGACTTCGATGAATGGGACCGCGTCATGGCCGTTAACGCCCGCGGCGTGGCGATCACGATTTCCAGGACCGCCAAGGTCCTGAGCGTCACGCAAGGATCGATTGTCGTGATGGCATCGATCAATTCGTTCGCGGCGCACGGCCGCCAGATGCTCTACACCGCGTCGAAACACGCGGTACTGGGCATCGTGCGCGCTGCGGCACGCGATCTGGGTCCGCAGGGCGTGCGCGTCAATGCGCTTGCTCCCGGCCCGATCGCGACGGACGCGCTGCTTGATCGCATCCGCCATCGCGCCGGCACAGGCGGCACAGAAGCCGATACCGCGCTGCAGGAACTCGCGCACGGCAATTCATTGGGACGCCTCGCCACCGCGGCCGAGGTTGCGAAGGCCGCGATGTTCCTGGCATCGGATATGGCGAGCGGCATCACGGGCGTGCTGCTCCCCGTCGACGCCGGCTTGCAGTAATCCCGCAAGTAATCCCCCGCAAGTATTCCCCGCACGAAATCCCGGCATGCAGGCACGCCGGCCCTTCTCTTGCTAAAGGTCATCGCCGATGTTCAGTCTGGAAAACAAGACCGTGCTCGTCACGGGAGCGTCGAAAGGAATCGGCGCGGCAATCGCAACCGCGCTCGGCGCTGCCGGCGCACACGTCATAGCGCACTACGGCCATGATCGCGCGGGTGCTGAACAGGCCCTCGGCGACGTGCCGGCATCGCGCAAGCATTTCGTGCAAGCCGACCTGCGTGATCTCGCCGCGACTGAAGCCCTGTGGGATGACGCGCAAGCATGGCGAGGGCAGATTGACGTGTATGTCAACAATGCCGCGATCATGCTGTGGCACGGCGGTTTCGAAGCGGATGACGCCACCTGGGACGCCGTCTGGGAAGAGACCCTGGCGGTCAATGTGCTGGCGCCCGCGCGCCTGATCCGCCGGGCGGTCAGGCATTTCCTCGCCTGCCAGGGCGGCGTGCTCGTGACCATCTCCAGTTGGGCTGCGCAGCGCGGCGTGACCAACCCCGACACCATCGCGTACGCGGCGTCGAAGGCGGCCGTGCGCTCGATGACCCAAACCGTCGCGCGGGCACATGCACGCGATGGCCTGCTCGCTTACGTCGTCGCGCCGGGCGTGGTCCGCACGCAGATGTCAGAAGCGTTCGCGGCCACTCAAGGCGGCGAGGACAAGATCACCGCCACCCTCGCAATGGGCGAATGGGTTCCGCCCGAGGACATTGGCAACCTGGTCGCGTTCCTGGCCAGCGGCAAGGCACGCCACCTGAGCGGCGCCACGCTCGACGTCAACGGCGCAAGCTATGTGCGCTGAATAAAACGTCAAATTTGAGAACATAAGTGCGCCTTGCGCACATTTTCTTTGACAGCGTATTTTGATGCAGCGACAATTTTTTCATGCGTTGCCTAGGTGTTACCTGAGCCTGTCCTCTATCACCGATTCAGCTAACCCGGCAACCCGGCATCCGCCGCGCAGAGTTTCCCTTGCCCTTTCTGGAGAGTTCGCAATGTTTAGAGCAGTATTTCTCGTGCTGGCGGCGGTTGTCTCGACAATGACAGCCCAGGTATCCGAAGCCCGTACACTCGATCAGGTCATCAAGAGCGGGACGATTCGCATCGGCGTGAATCCGAACTTTCCGCCCATGAGTTCGTACAACGCGACGAATCAGCTTGCGGGTTTCGATATCGACATTGGCAACAAGATTGCCAGCACGCTCAACATCAAGGCCGAGTTCGTGCCGACCGAAGCCGCGCAGCGCGTGCCGTTCCTCGTGTCCGACCGCATCGATATCTCGCTCGGAGCGCTGACCCGGTCCGCCGAGCGCGCGCAACTGATCGACTTCACGGTGCCTCTGCATACCGAGTCGATGTCCGTGCTGACCACCGACAAGATCAAGGCTACGAAATGGACGGACCTGAATTCGCCGTCGGTCACGCTGGTGGACATGCGCGGCAACTGGTCGGTCGATTACGTGAAGGACAAGCTGCCGAAGGCCAAGATGCTGCTGGTCGAGTCCATTGCTGACACGGTGCGCGCAGTCGCGCAAGGACGCGGCGATGCGATTGTCGAGAACATCGACTTCTTCCAGAATTTCACCAAGAATTACCCGAACATCAAGTGGCGGACGCTGAACGACCCGATCTTCGTGAATTACGACAGCATTGGGGTATCGAAGGGTAATTCGACGCTGAAAGACTATCTGAACGTGGTGTTGTACGACCTGCACTCCACCGGTTTCGTCAACGATTCATGGCAAAAGGCCTACGGCACGCCGATGCAAAAACCGATCGTGCCCAACCCGTATTTCTGAGCCGTGGCCGTGCGCGCACGGCCATATCGTGCATGACAGCGCGTGCCCCGCCGGGCACGTCGTCGTTTGATCCGGATTGCCATGACTTACACCCTTCAATACGCCGACGTACTGCGCCAGTTGCCGTATCTCGCAACCGGCGCCGTGCTGACGCTCGAGATCGCCTTCGTCTCGTTCTGGCTCGGCAGCGCGATCGGACTCGCCGGGGCACTCGGCAAGCTGCACGGCGGCGCGCTGGTACGCCGCCTGGTGGGCCTGTATGTGGTTGTGCTGACCAATACGCCCGCGCTCGTGCAGATCTTCTTCCTGTTCTACGCGCTGCCCGACGCCGGCATCACCCTCTCTCCGATGACCGCCGTGCTGATCGGCCTCACCTTGAACTCGGGCGCGTATCTCACGGATATCCTGCGATCCGGCATCAATTCCGTGCGGATATCCGAACTGGAAACCGCCGAAACGCTCGGCATGTCGCGCCTGCAGATGGTGCGTTACGTGATCCTGCCGCACGTCGCCAAGACCATCTATGCGCCGCTCTGCAACTTCTTCGTCTGGCTCGTCCTCGGCAGTTCGATCGGTTCGATCTTCGGCGTCGAGGAACTCACGGGACGTGCGATCAACATCTCCAGCGCGAACATGCGCACTATCGAAACCTTCTCGGTCGTGGCTGCCATGTACGTGGCGCTGACCTTCGTTGCGTCGATCGCCCTTGCGCTGACCGGCCGCTATGCCTTTCGCGTTAAAGCGAGGATCTTCTGATGCTCGGCCAGATCATTGCGCAAATTCCCACCTTCTTCACGCGCTTCACATTCGAGTTCCTGCTGGAAGCCATGGGCCGCACACTGGCGATGACCGCGCTCGGCTGCGGCGTCGGCATTGTGCTCGGGGCCATCATTGCGGTGATCCGCGGGACCAAGGCACGCGCGCTTGCACCGTTGCGTTTCGTGCTCACGGTGCTGGTCGAAGTGTTCCGGCGCATTCCCTTTCTCGTGAACCTGTTCATCGTCATGTTCGCGCTGCAGGGCTTCGGCTCGGACATCTCGCTCTTCACGATTGCGACGGTATCCATTTGCATCGTGGCGACTGCGTTTCTCTCGGAGGTCATTCGCGCCGGGCTTGAATCCGTGCCGCGCCAGCAGGTAGAAGCGGCCGAGGTCATGAACTTCGGCTTCATGCGCACGTTGTTCCTGGTGTTGCTGCCGCAGTCATGGAAAGTGATCCTGCCGCCCGCCTTCGCGTTCATGGTGATGTTCATCAAGGACACGTCGCTGGCGTCGCAAATGGGTGTGGTAGAGCTGACGTTCACAGGCAAGGTCCTGATGAACCGGGGCTTCTCACCCTTTCTCGTGTATGGCGCCGTCCTCACCGCCTATTTCATTTTGTCCTACCCGCTAAGCCGTCTGGGTGCCTATCTGGAGAATCGCCTTGCCTCACCTCGCAGTCGAAAAACTCTCAAGCGCGTACGCTCAGCAACAGGTTCTCCGCGACATCACACTCTCGGTTGAACGGGGCGAAGTCATCAGCCTGATCGGGCCGTCGGGCTCGGGCAAAAGCACCCTGCTGCGCACGTTGGTCGGGCTGATGCCGCCGACCGGCGGCCGAGTCGTGCTCGACGACGAACCGCTCGACTATTCATCGCGTAAAAGCGTGCGGGCCGCGCGCGACAAGATGGCGATCGTGTTCCAGCAGTACAACCTGTTCCAAAACATGGACGTGCTGCGCAACGTCACCATCTCGCCGCTCAAGATCAAGAAGCGGCCGCGCGAGCAGGTTGAAGCTGAAGCGAAGGAGTTGCTTCGGCGTGTGGGCCTTGCTGAAAAACACGCGAGCTATCCCGATGAATTATCTGGCGGACAGCAACAGCGTGTTGCCATTGCACGAGCGCTCGCGCTCAAGCCGGAGCTTCTGCTGCTCGATGAAATCACCGCCGCGCTCGATCCTGAACTCGTGAACGAAGTGCTCGACACGGTGCGCACGCTGGCAGGCGAAGGCATCACGATGTTGCTCGTGTCACACGAAATGTCGTTCGTGCGGGAAGTCTCCACGCGCGTGGTGATGATGGATAAGGGGCAGGTAGTGGAGATCGGTACGCCGGCCAAGATCTTCGGCAATGCCAGCGAAGCCCGCACGCGTGACTTCGTCGGGAAGATACTGCGGCATCACTAAGCAAAAACGATCAGGCGCTCGCCAGCAGGAACGGCGAGAGGTCCACATCGAAAGGGGCGGGCTTGCCCTGCACAAGGCTTGCAACGATCTGCGCCACCGCGGGGCCGGCGGTGAAGCCCATCCACGGAAAAAAGTTGATGAAGAAACCCGGCATGCCCGGCACTTCACCCAGGATCGGCTTCCAGTCGTCCGTGCCGTTCACCACGGCCGCCCAGGTCCGGATCACGCGCAGCGCGCCGAGCGCCGGCACCGCGGCCAATGCCACGGCCATGTTGCGTTCGAGGGAGTTGGGATCCGTGGTCGGATAACCGCGGCTGTGCCAGCGCGCAGGCCAGCCGCCGCCGATCAGGATCGAGCCCGCCTGGTTTTGCTTGAGCGTGAGTTTGTCGCCGGCGGAATAGACCAGGTGCGGAATCAACGGCCCGACGCGCTCAGTTACCGCGACCTGGATCGCGAACCCCTGCACGTCGATCACGATACCCAGCAACGCGGCGATCTTGCCCGCATCGGCGCCGGCCGCATTCACCACGCGCCGGGCCCGCAAAACCTCGGTTCCGGCCGTTACCTCGAAGCCATCGCGTATTGACGCGATTCGAGTCACTTCGGCATGGCGCACGAATCTCGCCCCTATCGCACGCGCGGCCCGTGCATACGCTAGCGTTGCGGCAAGCGGACTAGCCTTGCCTTCGTCCGGGCAGAATGCACCGCCCACGATTGCGTCCGAGAGATAGGGCGCCAGCGATCTTACGTCTGCGCGATCGAGCAGTTGGATATCCAGGCCTTGCGAGCGCTCCACCTCCGCCTTGGCGGCAATCGACACCATCTGCGAGGCGTCGGTTGCAACCAGCAGGCCGCCCTTCAGGGACACTTCGAGATCGGCGCCGAGCGTTGCCGGCAAATCGCGCCATACATCGATGGAATGACGCAGCAAGCCGATGGTCGGTGCGAACGTCCGGGCCCACTGCGGGCCACGATTGACGAAAGGATCATGGGGGATCTGCGCGTGCAGACTGCCGGCGTTCGAGCCTGATGCCTGCGTGTTGAGCTCGCTGCGTTCGAGCACGGTCACGGCCACGCCATCGCGGGCGAGATAATAGGCGGTCGCGCAGCCGGCGAGACCGCCGCCGATCACAATCACATCGTTCATCGGGTCAGCCAGGCGGGATGTTAAAACGAAGTTACGTGGAGGTGGCATTCGGAGCTTGCATGTTACGCCGCGCGAGGAAGAAGGCGAAGTTCTCGGGCAGCAAGGCGTGCGGCGCCGGGTGACCCAGCGAGCGCGCCGCGCGATACACGAAGTTCGGATCGGCCAGCAGTTCCCGCGCGATGGCGACGAGATCAGCAGAGCCTTCGCTGACGATCGCGTCCGCCTGACCCGGCTCCGTGATTAGTCCCACCGCCATGGTCGGGATGCCCGCTTCACGACGAATCCGCTCTGCGTAGGGCACCTGATGCCCGGGCGCTTCCGCGCGCATGGACCTCGCAACCGGGCCACGGATACCGCCCGACGAACAGTCGACCAGATCGATGCCAATGTCCTTCAGCCGGCGCGCCAGTTCGATAGTCTCGTCCAGCGTCACGCCGCCCGCGCTTTCGTCCACGCATGACGCTCGATACCACACCGGCATGGTGTCCGGCACGGCTCGCCTGACCGCTTGCGCGGCGTCGAGTGCGAAGCGCGCGCGGTTCTCGAGAGTGCCGCCGTACCGGTCGGTCCTGCTATTTGATATCGGCGATAAAAACTCGTGCAGCAGATAGCCATGCGCACCGTGCACTTCGACAAAATCCAGACCCGCGCTAACGGCGCGTCGGGCACTTGCCGCAAACGACCCGATGATACGCGCGACTCCTGCCTCGTCGAGCGCGGCAGGAATCGGCCAGTCCTGCGCATGGGCAATCGCCGAAGGCGCGACCGTTTGCCAACCACGCGCAGGCGATGCACTCGCGAGCGGTCCCGCCCCGTCCCACGGACTGGCCGAACTGCCCTTGCGCCCGGCATGCCCGATCTGCACGCCGACCGGGATGCCCTGCCCGTGATAAAGCCCCGCCAGTTGCCGGAAGCCTTCGATCTGGCTGTCATCCCACAGCCCGAGACAACCTTCGCTGATGCGGCCGTCCCGCTCCACGGCGGTGGCCTCGATCACCGCACCGCCCACGCCGCCGAGCGCAAAGCGCGCGTGATGCGCGAGATGCCACGCGTTCACTGCGCCTTCGACCGCACGGTACTGGCACATCGGCGAAACGACAATGCGGTTGGAGAAGGTAATGCCCCGCGAACTGAACGGCGTGAACAAGCGGATCTCATGCATCGCCGGCTCAGGCTTTTTGCGCAGCGCATCGCGCGACATAGGCATTGAGGTCGTCGATGATCGAGACAATCTTCGCGCGCCGTTCGATACCCTCGCCGCCCAGCGCCGTGAACTTTGTCAGCGGTGGCCGTACGTCGCCGACCGGATAACCTTGCGATGCCGCCAGCGCCTTCGAATAGCACTGGTGCCCGTAGGTTGGATGGCCTTCCGCGATGATCCGGTCGAAGCTGGCAATCATCTTCTGGATAGTCTTGGCTTCCTCCAGCTCGCCCTCGACCAAGGCGTTCCAGAGCCGCGTGGAAGCCTCCGGGATGTAGTTCGCGTACGGGTTCACGTAGCCGACCGCGCCGAGCAGGAAACTCTCCACGGGCCGCTCGCCCGCAAACACGTTCATCACGCCCTCGGTCGCCTCGATCACGTCGTAGACGCGGCCGACATCCATGCTCGCTTCCTTGATGTAGCGGACGTTATCAAGTGCCCGCGTCAGGCGCGCCACCAGTTTCGCCGACATGTCGACGTTGGTCGTCACGGGGTTGTTGTAAAGCATGATCGGCAGCGACGTCGCCTCGGAGATCGCCCGGTAATACTCGAAGATCTCGTCGTCGGTGGGGGTGTAGTAATACGGCGGCGCGATCATGAAGCCGTCTACGCCCAGCGCTTCCGCTTCGCGGGTATAACGCACCGCGTTCGGCGTCGACGCGTTCATGGTGCCGACCAGCACGTCCATCCGCCCGGCCACGTGCTTGACCGTAGCTTCTACATATTGAATGCGCTCCTCGTCGCTGATGGTCAAGAACTCGCCGGTCGTACCCAGGATGATCACGCCGGGAGAGCCCGCTTCTATTTGCCAGTCGAGGAAATGCCTGAGTGCGCCTTCATCGATCGACTTGCCGTCGGCGGTAAAGGGCGTCACGGTCACACCATAGCTGCCACGAAAAACTTTACTCACGTATTTCTCCGTTAAATCATTGAACGCTTGAGCGCCACGCGCACATATTTTTCACATGAGATCAAAGCGGGTCTTTTTATCTCCAACCGCGTCCCTGATCGCCTCACGCCCTATTCTCGCCTTGAATTGGTAAGAATTGGCGCATCTATCTCATGGCTTTATGCCAATTTCGCGAAAATTTCACAAAATTCCAATATTGAATTTTGTTCACATGGCGTCTGAATGTTAGCATGGCGCACGTTTTGTCACAAAGCGTCTACGTCAAAAAGTTGTTCCGATGTAGTGCGCTGTGGCGACCGCGAGACGTGAAAACCACGTGGTCAGGCGGCACGATTCAGGAAAATCTTCGCAACCTTCGCAACGGCTGCGAAGAAACTGATTCGTACTGCAAACTTTCAGAAGCATCAATTCAGGGGAGTTGAGTGGCATGAGAACTATCAGGCGGATCGCAGCGCTTGTGGGCGTTGCAGCAACGGGTTTGGCTCACGCACAGAGCAGCGTCACGTTGTATGGCGTGATCGACGTGGGTCCCACGTACGTCAGCAATGAAGGCGGCGCGCATAACATCAAGATGGACGACTCGATTGCCTCGGGGGACCGTTGGGGCCTGAAGGGAACGGAGGATCTCGGCGGCGGGCTCAAGGCGATCTTCACCCTTGAAAATGGCTTCGATGCGTTGAACGGCCAATTTCGTCAAGGAGGTCGCGAATTCGGCCGGCAGTCATGGGTAGGCCTGCAGAACGAGTATGCGGCCATCACTATCGGCCGCCAGTACGACTTGATCTACGACTACACCGCCAACTATGCAATGAGTGCGTGGGCCAGCGGTTATGCCACGCATCAGGGCGATCTGGACCGCATGGGCTGGGAGCGCCTGGACAATGTCGTCAAGATCAAGAGCGCCGATTTCCACGGGCTTCAGGGTGGCGCGATGTATTCGTTCGGCAATGTGGCTGGCAGCCTTCACCAGCAAAGCGCATGGTCCGCGGGCGGGCAGTACAACCACGGCGCCTTCTCGGCCGGTGCGGTCTATTTGCGCATGAACAACCCGTATGGGTCGAACGCGATCGATCCCTACGCCTCCATGGGCGTCTCCAGTTTCCTGGGCCAGACCACGGCGACACGTAACCCTCAAACCGGGCAGGTCACCGACCTGTTCGCGAGCACGCCCCTGCAGATCGACAGTCAGAGCGTGCTGACGCTTGGCGCAAGCTACGTCATGTCGAACGTCACCTACGGGGTGGCGTACTCGGATGTCTGGTTCAAGGGCTTTGGCCGCACGTCGGCCCTGCGCACCTACGATACCGGCGCGTCGTGGCAGATCACGCCGTCCTTCAATGCGGCAGCGGGTTACTTCTACTCGACCTTCGAAGGACATCACTACAACGAAGCCAGCCTCGGGTTTGACTACGCGTTCACGAAGCGCACCGACGTCTACCTGCAAAGCTCTTACCTGCGGGCGTCGTCCGGTGTGGATGCAGTCCAGGGCTTCCTGTTCACACCGTCAACCACCAGCACGCAGACCAGCGTGCGGATTGGCCTGCGTCACCGCTTCTGATGAATGAGCGCCGCACGACCTCCGGGTCGTGCGGTGGCGCGTTGATTTCAACGCCGATTTTCTGGTATCGCCCGCGCTCACTGCGCGGTGAGCACCCGCAGTTCTTCCGCCTGAAACCGCATGGGCGAATACGGTCGCATGTCTATGCCGGGGTCACGGCCGGTCATCAAGTCTGCTACCAGGCGCGCGGTCAGCGGCCCGAGCGTATAGCCGGCATCACCGGGAATGGCGGCATGCAATCCGGGGATTCCAGGCATCTCTCCCAGCACGCCGCGCCCATCGACTTTCGAATTCAAGCCGGCCCATGTCCGGATGATGTGCAGCGACGCGAGCGCCGGCACCATGAACTGCGCCAGCGATACATTACCGATCATGCTCGCGGGATCGACAACAGGATAATCAGCGCCTGCCGCGAGCTTCGCCGGCCATCCGCCGCCAATCACGACCTGCCCCGTCGATAGCTGCTTGAGTGTGATGGACCGCTCGGCATGCTGCACGAGATGCAGGATCAGCGGTGGCGCCGCCTCCGTGATATTCATGTGCAGCGGCTCGGGATCCACCGGCAGGAAGGTCCCTGCGCTGTCCATCAGCGCGCGCGCGCCGGGGCCGGCCGCGACTGCAACTTGGCCAGCATCGAGCGTGCCGAGCGACGTGGTCAGCGCGAAGCCCGAATCGGCAGGACGCAGTTGACCAACCTTGCATTGATCGACAATGGTCACGCCCATGCGTACGGCCCACGCCCTGATCTGCGCGTTGCACTTGAGGGGATTCAGCTTGCCTTCATTCGCGCACAACTCAGCGCCGAACGCAGCGGGTCCAAGATACGGTGCAATGCGCTCCAGGTCGGCGCGCTCGAGAAGTTCGACGGAAAGACCCAGTTCCCGTTCACGGCGGCTTTTAGCCACGAGAAAATCGAACTGTTCGGGCGTCTCGGCGACCATCAATCCGCCCGACACCTTCATTTCGAAATCCGCGTTAATGGCGCGTTCGAATTCGCGCCAGTACTCGACCGCTTTCGGATAGAGCGGCAACTGCTGTTCAAAACTGGCCACGCGCTCCGGAAAGAGCCGCATGAAACGGCTCTGCATCTGCACGTGAAGACTGCCCGCGTTTGCTGTCGAAGCCGCAGAGCCGCCGGCATCGAGGAGCATGACGTCCCGTCCCTGCTGCGCCAGAAAACCCGCCAGGCACAATCCAACAATTCCCGCCCCGATTATCGCGACGTCGGTCTGCCGACGCGGTAGCGTACCCCTCGTGGGACCGCTCATGAATCGCTGCCGTGGCCGGCCAGCTCCGCGATCGATACCGGCTTGACCGGGACGCGCGGGGCGAAGCCGGACATCTCGTCGCGCGAACGGCCGAAGCGTTCGCAGACGATCTCGTCGAGAACAGGCGCGCAGTAGCGCCCCTGGCAGCGTCCCATGCCGATCCGCGTACGCCGCTTGATCGCGCCGACCGTGCTCAGGCCCTCATCGAGCGCTGCATCCAGCTCGCCGAACGTGACTTCCTCGCATCGGCAGATAACGGTGTCGCCGCAGCGTTCCTTCGGCGCATTCAGCGGACTTGCATAGACAGCCCAGAGCGCTTGCTGGAAGCGGCGCTGTTTAGCCAGTTCGGCGGCCGCGCGATCGCGCTCGCCGGTCAGTGATCCGCCAAGCGTATGGCCCAGCGACGCGGCAACAGCCGCGCCCACGACCGACCCTTCCGCGAGCGCCGCTTTCGCTCCGCCCAGCCCTGTGCAATCGCCCAGCGCGTAGACGCCCGCGACGCTGGTCAGGCCGGTGTCATCGCGGCGTGTCGCAAGCTGCCGCCGATGGGTATCGAAGTCATGTGTGCAACCTAGCGCACGCAGCAGTTCGTTGGCCGGCTCAAAGCCGTAGCCGAGGCACACGACATCGACGTCAATACGCTTCGCATGCTTCTCCCCCGACACATGTGCAAGGGTGACCGAAAGCCCGGATCCGTTTTTCTCTATGGCCTCGATCACGGTGTCATTGATGATGCGCACGCCATTGCGCTTTGTCATCCGGCTATAGCCGATACCCTCGGCAACGAGCCCGGGAGCGGCGAGACTCATCGTGACGAGCGAGCCTAATGCAGCCAGCCCGGGACGCGGCGCCGCTTCGACCACAGCCGCGACGTTGGCGCCGCCGCTCAACAGTTCGGCCGCAAGCTGCAAGTTGAGTGGTCCATTGCCCGCGATCAGGACTCGCTTGGCCGGCAAGCGCCGGGACGTGCGCCACAGCGTTTGCGCGGCGCCCGTCGTCATCACCCCAGGCAGTGTCCAGCCCGGCACCTGCCAGCCGCGCTCATACGCGCCTGTCGCGACTATGCACGCCGCGGGCCGGAAGCGGATCGACCGTCCGCGTACCGTCGCGATGAATTCCTTCGGCTCGAATGCGCCCCAGACCAACGCGTCGTGGATGATCTCCACGCCCGCCTTGCGCGCGGCTTCGATCAGCGCGGCACCTCGGCGATGCTGCGCATCAGGAGGCGCGACCCCTTGCTCCGGGACCGACACCCCCAACTGCTTGTAGTACTGGCCGCCGGCCTGACTGCGTTCGTCGAGCACGGTGACCTTCGCGCCGGCCCGCTGCGCAAAGAGCGCGGCGGACAATCCACCCGGCCCCGCGCCGATCACGAGCAACTCCGGTTCGCGCACTTCAGGTTCGGGCGCGGCAACGTAACTGCCTGAACCTGAACCCGACGCCGTCACCGGCGGCAATGGACGCGCATGCGCGCCGCGTTGGACGGTGATCGGCTTCTCGATCTTCGTCATGCATGCACGTCGATTCGCCACGCCGTCTATTTCGACGAGGCAGTCCTGGCAGACACCCATCCCGCAGAACACGCCGCGCGGCTGACCCGAGACGGTAGTTCGGAATTGCTGCACACCATGCGCAATGAGCGTTGCCGCCAGTGTTTCACCGGGCCTGGCGTGCAGCGTCTCGCCGTCGAACTGAATAGGAATGGTGTGGGTCATGGTCGATCAGTGCGTGCATCAGGAAGCGTAAAACAAACGGTCCGCCTCAAAGCGACGGCTCCAGCCGGGTGTTCAAGACAAGTTCGGCCACGGTCGCATTGTTCGGTAGCGACAGCAAGAAAGCGATCGTATCAGCGACAGTTTCCGGACGCAGCCGATCAGCGACCGGACTCGCGCTGGCAAAGTGCGCGATCAGTTCCGTGTCCACCGCGCCCGGACACAGCGCGGTCGCGCGCACGCCACTCTCCCAGCCGTCGAAGCGCGCCGCGTGCGTGAGCGCCATCACGGCATGCTTCGTCATGGAGTAACCGATGGAATCCGTCGGCCGATACCGCTTGCCGTCAGTCGAGGCCACGTTGATCACCCGGCCGCGGCCGCCCATTCTCAATGCGGGCATCGCGGCGCGAATCGTACGGAACGGCCCCTTCACGTTGACCTCCCACATCTGGTCGAGCGCGCTTTCATCGCCTTGTTCAAGCAGTATTTCGAGCAGGATACCGGCGTTGTTGATCAACGCGTCAATGCGCCCGAAGCGCGCCAGTGTCGCCGCGACCCACGCGGCTGGCGACGCGGCGTCGAACGCGTCGTAGTGCCCGATCAGCACGCGCGCCGTATCTGCCGCGAGCACCGGATCGATCCTCGCGGGATCGCGCACGCCGAGCGACAGCGTGTAGCCGTCGTCGTAGAGACGCTTCGCGATCGCAGCACCGATGCCCCTGGAAGCACCCGACAACATCACCACACCACGCTCTTCCCCGTTAGCGTAAATCATCAGAAAAGCCCTTGATAGACACCGCCGTCATTGACGATGTTCTGCGCTGTCATGAAGCCGTTCTGGGCGCTGCACAGGAACGCGATCAGGTCGCCGCATTCGGACGGGTCCGCGAAACGTCCTGCCGGGCAGTGGCTCAAACGGTCCGCGACGATAGCTTCATAGGTTGTATTGCCGCGTGCCGCATGGCCGTGCAGGTTCGTGATCAGCGCGTCGGTTTCGAAGAGCCCGGGGCACACGCTGTTGATCACCACGTTGTGCGGAATCAGTTCGCGCGCCATGGCGGCAATCGCGCCGGCGAGCGCGAGCCGCGCTGCATGACTTGGCCCGAAACCGACTTGCGGGAACTTGATGAAGCTCACCGACATGTTGACGATACGGCCAAAACCGCGCTCGCACATGCCGGGTACAACGGCACGAATGAGTTCGAGCGACGAAAAGAAATGCGCTTCCATCCAGCCGTCCCACGCCTCACGCGTGATCGTCCGGAAGTTATCCGGGACTTGGCGAATGCCGGGATTGGCAACCAGGATGTCCACGATGCCCGCCTGTTCGAGCACCTCGGCGCGTCCCGCGGCAGTGCCCAGATCAGCGCTGACGGTCGTTACTTTCACGCCAGTTTCGGCCGCGAGCTGGCGCGCAGCGGCTTGAAGTGTTTCCTGTGAGCGCGCGACCAGGGTCAGGTCCACGCCCTCCCGCGCGAGCGCACGCGCCGCCGCCAGTCCCAGGCCTTTGCTGCCGCCGCACACCACCGCGCGGCGGCCTCTAATACCTAAATCCATGATGTCTCCGCAGGCCGGCATACCGCATGCCGGCCCGATTATGGTTAGTCCAGCACTAGCCTTCAGCCCGCTTTCGAAAACGATGCAGCAAGCAATCGCGGCGGCACCTTGAAGCGGCCGGCAACGTCGCGCCATTGCTCGCGCACCGTGGTGATCTCGGCGGTGTCGCCCGCGACCAGCACCGTCGCCGGCAGCAATTGCGCGTTGTAGCGCGCAGCGCCTGATTCCGTGTACCCGCCTGCGTCCAGGAACGCGACGAAATCGCCGCGTACAAGCGATGGCATCATGCGGTCTGCGCCGACCTCATCGGAGTTGCACAGCGGTCCGACGAGATCCACGTGGTCGGTTGCATCACGCGCCGTCTCTTTCACCGCTACTGCGTGGTAGTACCAGTTCAGAGCCGACGCCCACGAAAGATGATTCGTCGACAAGTCGAGATTCACCCATTTCTTCGACGCCCCTTGCTTGATCGCGCCCACCCGCCCGATGGCGACACCCGACGGCCCCGATATCGCGCGGCCCGGTTCGATCCGCAGCTTCGGCAGCGGCAGCTTCAACCGCTCCGCCTCCTCGCGGATCGCCGCCGCGCAAAGACGACCGTAGATCTCGGGCGTGGGTGCGGCGTTGTCGTCGATCTGCGAACGCGGTCCGGTGCCGTACCATTTCCCGAAGGTCCAGCCGCCGCCAATATCGATACACGGCGGCGTCCAGCCCGTTTCATCGCGAAGGAATCCTGACCAGGTGATCATCTCGCGAGCCATGATCGCGAAGTTCTCGGGATCGTTCGACATCCGGCTCAGGTGGAAATGCGTTTCCTTCAATTCGATGTTCGGCATCTGCTGTGCGCGCTTCACGATCTCGACCGTCTGTTCGCGTGTCATGCCCCACTTGGTGGAATCGCTTTGTTCCTTGAGCGTGCCGGGTCCGTGCATGGCAACGCCAGTGCGTCCCGCCAGCGGCAGCAGGTCGAGCTTCAGCCGGATGCCTATGCTGACCTTCTTGCCGAGCCGGTTTGAAATAGCGTCGATGCGATCAAGTTCGTCCATCGCGTCGATATTCACGCAGATGCCATTGGCGATCGCCATCTCAAGTTCTTCATCCTGCTTGTTCGAACCGTTCAGCACGAGCTTCTGCGGGTCGGTTCCCGCCAGCAACGCGATATACATCTCGTTCACGCCGAAGCAGTCGCCGCCCGCACCTTCCTGATTGAGAATGTGACGAATGGCAAGACCGTTGTTCGACTTGTTGGCAAACAGGATTTCCACTTGCGGATAGTGGGCGAGAAAGCCGTCGCGAAACGCACGATACCGGTCGCGTAGTTCGTTTTCCGAAATGATATACAGCGGTGCGCCATGCGTCTGTGCAAGCGCCTGCACGTCGCAACCGTCGACCCATAGATTGCCGTTCGCCCCTATGCCGATGTACTTGCCGTATTGCACGGAAAAACCGCAGGGGTTTGCAGCCGTTCGTTCTGCCATTGCCTTCTCCTTGCTGAAGTCTGGTGTCTGAGTTCGCCGGGTTTGGTTGAGGCCCGCTTTACAGCAGACCTTCGGCTTGCAAGCCGGCTGCGAGCGCGTCGCACTGTGCAGCGCCGAGCGCGCGCAGCGGCGCGCGCGGCTTGCCGCCGCCGGGAATGCCGAGCAGGTCCATGGCGGCCTTGGTCGATGGATAAAGCGTGCGGCCATCGCTGGTGAACAGGTCGGTCAGGCGGCGTCCCGTGGCCTGGAGGCGCGCGGCGCGCAGGGTGTCGCCATCGCGAGCGGCTTCGAAGAGCAT
The DNA here is from genome assembly GCF_018449515.1 of Caballeronia sp. dw_19. Taxonomy (GTDB): domain Bacteria; phylum Pseudomonadota; class Gammaproteobacteria; order Burkholderiales; family Burkholderiaceae; genus Caballeronia. The sequence continues at coordinate 59,939 of NZ_JAAVUQ010000025.1, forward strand.
TTGGCCGCCCTCGTTCCACACGTTCGGGAAGCAATCGATCACGCCATCCGCGCCCAGTTGTACAGCCGGGACGCCAAACACCGAGGACGGCCCGCAAAACACACGCAAGCTTTCGTGCACGGCGAGAAAGGTGCCGTAGAAGTTGTTCCAGTCGCCCGAACTTTCCTTGACGGCCACCACGTGCTCAAGCTGGCCCAGACGCGCAACCAGTTTTGGCGTCAGGTAGTTCACCGCGTTGCCGGGAATGTTGTAGAGCATGACCGGCAGGCCGATGCGCGCAGTGACATCGGCGTAATGCGCGTGGATTTCATCGTCGGTCAGTTTGACGAAGTAAGGCGGCAGGATCAGCGCGCCATCGCACCCCGCCTTTTCCGCCTGCAATGTCAGCGCGACCGTCTCTTCCACTCCGATCATTCCCGTCCCGGCGATCAACGTGCCGCGCGTGCCGATCACCGCTTTCGAGCTCGCGAAAAGCCGGGCGCGTTCGTCGGGGCTCATCGCCCAGAATTCGCCGGTGCATCCGCCTACCACGACGCCCGTCGCACCCAGGGCAAGATGGCGTTCAATCACATCGCCCAGCTCGCGTTCGTCGATCTTGCCGTTGTCGTCAAATGGCGTCGTGATGGCCGGCATGGCTCCGGACCAGTTCACACTATCTCTGTTCATTCAAAATCCCGTCGTCGTTAAAAGTTTGTTCAGGCTGCGTCGCGCGTGCGCTTGATCGACGTGACGTTCGTATCGTCACGGTTCTGGCGCAGGCCGCTCTTGCGCGAGAACACGTGCACGCGCGCAAGCGTCACGTCGAACGGCACGTCCTGGCCAGCGCGGAGTTCGGCGGCAAGCGGCACGTCGCTCGCAATGCGCGTACAGAGGGTCGCGCCGCCGCAATCCATCAGCACGATGGATTCGTGTCCGGTCGGCTCGACTACCTTGATGCGGCCGGTGTGGGTTCCGCGGCCAAGCACGATGTCCTCGGGCCGCAAGCCGATCACCACCTCGCGGTCCGCGTCCGTTTGAAGCGCTGAATGCGGCAAGCGCAGCGACAGCCCGCCCGCCCGCGCCGCGAAACCGTTGTCGTCGCGCTGCAGGTCGCCGTTGATCAGCGACATCGCCGGCGTGCCGATGAACCCCGCCACGAACTGGTTCGCCGGGCGGTAGTAGATCTCGTCGGGCGTGCCGAACTGCTGCAGCACGCCACCGCTCATCACGGCGATGCGCGTGGACATAGTCATCGCCTCTAGCTGGTCGTGCGTGACGTAGACCGTCGTCGTACCAATGCGTTGATGCAACTCGATCAGCTCTGCGCGCATGTGGGCACGCAGCTTGGCGTCGAGATTGGACAGCGGCTCGTCTAGCAGGAACACCTTGGGTTTGCGGATCAGCGCACGTCCGAGCGCAACGCGTTGCTGCTGCCCGCCTGAAAGTTGTTTCGGCTTTCTCGCAAGCAACGGTTCGAGTTGCAGCAACTGCGCGATATGGGTCAGCATCGCAGGCCATTCGTGTTTCGGGATGCCGCGCTTCTTCAGCGGGTAGACAATGTTCTCCGCTACCGTCAAATGCGGATAAAGCGCGTACGACTGGAACACCATTGCTATATCGCGCTTGGCCGGCGGCAGTTCATGCACTTCCTTCCCGCCTATATGAATCGCGCCGCTCGTTGGTTGTTCGAGGCCGGCGAGCATGCGCAGCGTGGTCGTTTTCCCGCAGCCCGACGGCCCCAGCAGGCAGACGAACTCGCCATCACGAATGTCGAGGTCGAGCGACGGAATGGATACCGTGTCGCCGAAGACCTTGCGTACGTTTTTGAAACTTACTGCTGCCATGGATCTGCTCCGGAATACTTGATCTTGATGTCGCTCATAAGGTCGCGCATGGGGCCGTGAACGCTCACCCCTTCACGCCGCCCGCGCCGAAGCCGCTTGTCAGGTAGCGCTGGAGGAAAGCGAAGAAGAACAGCAGCGGAACGCTCATCATCACGGAGGCCGCCATGAGCAGCGACCACTCGATGTTGAACGACGACACAAGCATGTTCATGACTCCAGTGGTGAGCGGACGGGTTTCGTCTGTGTTAACCATGACAAGCGCGTACAGGTACTCGTTCCACGCAAGAATGAAGGTGAACAGCGCGGTCGAAATGATGCCGGGCAGCGCCTGCGGCAGGATCACGTCCATGAACGCGCCAAGCCGACTCGCCCCGTCCACCAGGGCGGCGGCTTCAAGATCTTCCGGAATGCCCGCCATGAAAGAGCGCAACAGCCACAGCGCGTAAGGCAAGGCGAATGTGGTGTACGAGATGACGAGGCTCGTCAGCGTGTTCTCCAGCCCGAGCTTCACCATCATCAGGTAGAGGGGGATGATCAGTACAACCGATGGCATCAGGTAGGTGCAGAGCACCGCGATGGCAATCGTCTCGCGCCCGCGGTACTTGAAGCGCGCAAGGCTGTAGCCACCCAGCGTCGCGACGACCATCACTACCACAGTCGTCGCCATCGACAGCACCACGGAGTTCCAGAAATAGCTGAGAAACGGCGTGTCTTCCAGCAGCCGCTCGTAGTGCTCGAACGTCACGTGCTCAGGCAACAACCTGATCGGGAAGACAAACAATTCGCTTTGCGGCTTGATCGACGTGAGCAACATCCAGATCAGCGGGAACACCATCAGGATCACGATCACCCAGGTGACGATCGACGCGGGCAGGTTGGTTTTATCGGCTCGCATCATGGTTCCTCGTGCGTTGCGAGCGGTAGAGATAAGCGGCCATCAGTACGCCCATCACCACCATCATGCCGACCGCCGATGTGGACGCGGCACCCATCTGGTTAAGCCCGAACGCCTGTTGATAGACAAGCAGCGGCACCGAGCGCGTCTGATTGACCGGACCTCCGCCCGTCATCAGGTACAGCAGGTCAAACTCCTTGAAGTCCCAGATGATACGCAACAGGATTACTACGCCGAGGACCTCCTTGAGTTGCGGCAGCGTGACATCGAAGAAACGGCCGAACGGTCCGGCGCCATCCATGCGGGCGGCCTCGTAAAGCGATAAAGGGATGGTCTGCAAGCGCGCCAACACAGCGATCACCACGAACGGAAAGTACTTCCATGTGCCGACCAGCACGATGCTGATCATCGCGTTCGGCATCTGCCCAAGCCAGTTGACCGGTGCGTCGACCATGTGTAACTCCAGCAGCACCTGGTTCAGCAAACCGTAAAGGTCATTAAAGAGCCAACGCCAGACCAGTACTGCCACCACGGTAGAGACGAAGTATGGAAACAGCACGAGGCTGCGCGCCGCCGACCGGAACATGATCTTTTCATTCAGCAGCAGCGCCATGCCCACGCCGCAGAGAATCTGCAGGATGAGCGTCGACGTCGTCCATACAATGGTCACCCACAGGGAGAACCAGAAGGTGGACGAGCCCAGCATGTCGCGATAATTGGCGAGACCCACGAAGGTGGATCGCTGTGTCGGCGTGTACACCGAGTTGAGTGAGAGCCACAGCGCGTAAAGCAGCGGATACACAATCGTGGCGAGCAGCAGCAGCACCGCCGGAGCAATCAGCAAGATGCCGAGCCGGCTGTAGGTCGACTCAAGGGATCGGATGCCCATCCCGGGCAATGAGGCTGTAGCCATGCGTTTTTTCCGTAACGTGTCCGTCCATGACTGCGCAAGCCACGGACGGTGAATGGCGGGGGAGCGCAACGAACGCCACCTGCCGGTTGCAGGCAGCATTGCGTTCAGGCTTTCATCAGCGATTCAAGCTTCTTCGCCGTTGCGCCGATCACGGGCTTGGGCGGCTCGTTGTTCAGCACGACCCGCTGCACCATCTCAGCCAGCACATTGCTCGCGACAATCTCGTTAGCGCGCCGATTGGGTTTGTGCGCCGGCGATTCGTAGCCGAGGTTGTGACCCGATGCGGCCGCAGCCGACATGAGTTCCACTTCCTTAGGATATTTTTTGATGATGGCGTTGCTGTTGTAGCGCGGGTCCGAGGCAATCGTCTTCAGCACCGGCAGCAGGTGCGCAGGCGCGCCGAGCAACTCGGAAATGTAGCCGGCCGGATCGAACAGGTATTCCGCGAACAATTTGGATGACGAAATATTTTTGGCCTTCTTAGGGATAAAGACGCAGGGAAAGTCATTGTAGGTCCAGGCCGGCACCGACTTCGAGATCGTCGGGTAGGTCGCGCATGTCACCGAATCGGCAATGCCCGGGTTCTGCGTCGCAATATTGTCGAGCACGCGGCCGCCATAGATACCGGTCGCGGTAGAACCGGAGACAAAGGCGGTCAAGCTCTCACCCCAGCTGTAGCCTGTGGCGCCGGGCGGACAGAATTCGCGCATCGACTTATAGAAGTCGAGTGCGTCGAGCGTGGCCTGGCTGTCGATAGCCACCTGCAAATCCGGCGTGAATACCTGGCCGCCGGCTCGGTGGATAAAACCGAGCATGATCAGCGACGTCATGCTGTTCAGGCCATACGGTAGCGGTGCGCCGTAGATCCGCCCGCCCTGCATCTTTTTGCAGGCGGTGCGTAATTCGTCCCATGTTTCCGGCACCTTGTCGACGCCGGCCTTTTGCATCAGGTCGCGTCGAATCCACATGACATCCGCCGCGGTATTCGCCAGGCCCGTGGCGCACAGCTTTCCGTCGGCGGTCTTGAAGACATCGTTCGCATTCGGATAGTACTTGTCGAGGCCCACGGCTACGGCGACGTCGTCAACGGGTTCGACCAGGCCATCGGCGAAATAGGTCTGAGCCGCATACGACGGCAGGTGCGTGATGATGTCCGGCACCTGATTCGCCGCGAACGCCGCGGCCAGTTGCGCGGGATAGCCCTCGTCGGACGTGGCTTCGAACACGACCTTGATGCCCGGATGCGCCGCCATGAAACCGGCGATCTGCGCCTTATAAGCCTTGAGCTGGTCCGGCGCAGCTTGCGTCGACCACCAGCGCAACGTGATGAGCTCCGCCCCGAAGGCGCTGCGGCCGAATGGCAAGGCCGCCACCGTCGCCGACACGCCGGCCGATGCGGCCAATTTGAGCAGGCGTCGCCGCTTCGCCGAATGACCTACCGACTCTCCCTCGCGATCCTCGTTAAACGTCATGCCACACTACTCCCGTTAATTGTGTGCGCCAGTCGCACCGATGTTCGTATTTATACCTCACAATAAATTGAGAAACAATGATATTCGATTGAAGAAAGAGGATCGTGCGGAGACATTTGCGATACCAATCAATTTGTGTACGCGTCGCGCACATAAATATTGGTTATTTTTGCGATCAGCTAGGAGGCGAAAAACCATGCGAACCCAGCTCAAATGCGCAGCACTGTCCAACTGTCGGGTGCACATCCATTGAGGCGCCAGGAGATACGGTGACTAAGTGGGCTGGTTCACGAACCGGCAATTGCACTGGAACGCTACTTGACGGTTGGAACTCACAGCAGGCTTCTCCCGACGAACGGCATCTTTAGGAGATCGGCACGCACGTTGCGGATGATCCCGAATATTTGCCGGCTCGGTGCGCAAGCTGTACAAGGACGGGCGGTGGATCTCACGATCATTCACGGCGGCTCGAGCTGGTGGATATCGACCAGCGTATTCCACAGGCCGGCAGCAACGACCGTCTCCACGTTGATCGTCTCGCCCAGCGCACGAGCCAGCATGCTGTCGATCCCGCGAACCATCGCCGCCAGGTTCACCACGACAGGGCGTAACGCCTGTCGCCGACCGAACGCCAGCAGTTGTGAGGCGAGCTTCGCGCCGCGCTCGACAGCATCGATTGCGTGGGCGAGTCGCACGCCACTCCAGGCATCCCGGCGATGCCGGTTCTCCAGTAATTCGAGATTTCCCCTCAGCACCTGCAGTACGTTGTTGAAGTCGTGGGCAACACCATTGTGGCGATCGTCATCGGTATAGAGAACGGAAAAATGCTGGCCGATGATTTCTTCGGGTCGATATCCTTCGATCCTGGCGCCGCCTGGATTCCAACTGGTGACTTTGCCTTCGGGCGTGATCAGGAAAATCGAGTAGTCCGCTGTCGAAGCAACCCATTGCCGAGTCCAGTGAACCCCAAAACGATCACGCGGCCATTCCAAACCAGAATCGCGATTGGCCGAATTGGACCGATGCCGAAGCTATCGCGGTCGATTCGTTGCCGCCCCGCGACCCTTAGCAATGGACGCCATCCACTAGCGTCGAACAATCAGAAGGCCATGGTGTCGATCCGCTCCCGACGTCGTCGAGCATCGGTTGAGAAAGTGCGCCGACGCCGCAAATGGCAAAGACGGAGTTATTAATTAAGGAAGGTCTGAACAACTCATTTTTGCGCTTGACATCCTGAATTTGGCTTCATAAATTCGCTTCCATTGAACCGCCATATTTTCTGGTGGCTCCACGGCAACGATGCCGTGCTACATATGGAAGGCTATGCAGCCCCCGAACTTGCGTCCAACGCTGGTTCGGGGGCTTTTTGCATTTGGAGAAGAAATGGAGATGTTGCAGCACAACCCTACAGAACGTGGCCTCGAAAGCCCGGTCGTCGCATGCATTCAGATGGAGCCGCATGTCGGAGCGAAGCGCGAGAACGTGGCGCGGTCGGTCCATTACATTGAAGAAGCCGCGAAAAGCGGCGCATCCCTGGTGGTCTTGCCTGAGCTGACCAACACCGGCTATGTCTTTGCCAGCCGTGAGGAAGCGTTCGCGCTGGCAGAGGATCTCCCGGGTGGCGAAACAGCACAGGCCTGGGCAGACGCGGCGAAGCGCCTGGGCGTTCATGTCGTTGCTGGCATAGCCGAGCGCGACGGCAAGCGGCTTTATAACTCGGCCATTTTCATCAGTCCGTCAGGGCTCATCGGCGTCTACCGCAAGCTCCATCTCTGGGATCGCGAGCACCTTTTCTTCGAGCCCGGCAACCGGGGCGTCCCAGTTTTCGATACATCTTTTGGACGAGTCTCAATCGCGATCTGCTACGACGGATGGTTTCCCGAGGTGTATCGACTGGCCGCCACGCAAGGCGCGGACGTCGTCTGCGTACCGACGAACTGGGTGCCCATGCCAGGGCAGCCTGCCGATCGGCCCGCGATGGCCGCAACCCTCACGATGGCCGCCGCGCATAGCAACGGCCTGATGATCGTCTGTGCAAACCGGATGGGGACCGAGCGCGGTCAACCATTCATCGGCCAGAGCCTGATCGTGAGTGGCGATGGATGGCCTCTGGCCGGACCGGCCAGTTGCGACCAGGAAGAAATCCTGTACGCCGCGATTGATCTGCAACGCATCCGCTCCGCGCGCACGCTCAACACATTCAACCACGTGCTGCGCGATCGGCGCACTGACGTGTACGACCCGATGCTGGGCACCGGCTGGCCTTCCTCACGCGCGTGAGATATCCGCCTGCGTTCGCATGATCCACAAAACCTAATCCGACTACTCGTGAAGGGGAAACCATGAAGCCGTTCAAACAACAAATCCTCGTTGGTGCCATCGCGGCACTAGCCGCCATCAACGCCTGCACCAACGCGTTCGCCGCCGATCCCATCAAGATCGGCGTTGCAGTCGGCCTGTCCGGCGCCAACAGCGTGGTGGCCCCAGCCGTGGTGCAGTCCTCACAACTCGCGGTCGACGAGATTAACGCCACCGGAGGTATCCTCGGCCGCAAGGTCCAACTCGAAATCGCCGACGATGCGTCCGGCGCCGTTGGTGCGCAAAAGGCCTACGACACGCTGGTCTTTCAGAAGAACGTGGATGCCATAATTTCGATGGAGACGAGCGCTGCCCGCAACGCCGCGCTTCCGATCATCGCGCGAGGCAAAAAGCCATTCATCTATACGTCGTTCTATGAAGGTCATTCGTGCAGCCCATGGATGTATGTGAACGGGTGGGTGCCGGACCAACAGGTCGCCCCCGTGGTCGACTACTTCATGAAGAGCAAGGGCGCGAAGAACTTCTATCTGGTCGGTAACGACTATGCATTCGGCCGTGGCATGCTCAACTTCACTGCGAAATACATCGCTATGCACGGCGGCAATGTGGTCGGTGAGGAATACTTACCGGTTGATGGTACCGACTGGACGCCGATTCTATCCAAGATCCGCTCGGCGCATCCCGATGCGCTGATCAGTGCGACGGCAGGCGGTGCACCCAACGTGGCGCTCGCCAAGCAGTTGAGGGGATCGGGGCTGACGCTGCCTTACGGCAATCTGGCGATCGACGAAGGTACCGCGAAAAGTATGGGGGACGTTGCCACCGGCATCTACATGTCCGGCTCCTATCTGACGAGTATCGACACGCCCGGGAACAAGAAATTTATCGCCGCCATGGATAAGGCGTTTGGCAAGGATATAAAGACACCGAACGAACTGTCTGAGCCGCAATACGAGGCCTTCTTCCTGTACAAGGCAGCGGTCGAGAAAGCCGGTTCTACGGATCCAGCAAAGGTAATCAAAGCGCTGGGGCAGGTATCGTTCGACGGACCGCGCGGACCGGTGTCGATGAACAAGAGCCGCCATACGCCCCTCGCAATGCGTCTGGGCCAGATTCAACCCGACGGTACGGTGAAGATCCTTCAGACGTTCTCCGACGTTGATCCGGAAGAGCAATGCCCTGGCATCAAATAAACGCGGTTTGGGACAAAGCATCCGCCTGAACGCCCGGCCTCGCCGGTGCGCAGGCGGATGTGACTGGAGACGACAATGGTTCTAGCACTAGATATTTTGACCACCGCGGCGGTGCTGTTCATCGTGACCGCCGGGTTAATGCTGATTTTCGGCGTGATGAAAATCGTCAATTTCGCCCACGGCGCGTTGCTGACGATGGGCGCGTACGCCAGCTTTGTGGTCACCCAACTGAAGCTGAACCCGTGGGTCGGCTTGCCGCTGGCGCTTGTGGTCGGCGCCGCCGTCGGCATGCTCGTCGAGCAGGTGATCGTGCGTCCCCTGTACAAGCGCCCGCTCGACGCGATCCTCGCCACCTGGGGCTTGGGAATCGTCATCGGACAGCTCATTGTCATGGCCTTCGGCCGCGAGGTCCAGTTCGTGGAAACGCCACTGAAAGGCGTCTTCTCCATCGCAGGCACCGACTATTCCGCCTATCGCTTGTTGTTGATCCCAATCGCGCTCGGTCTCTGCGCCCTCATGACCGCGCTTCTCACCGGAACGCGCTTTGGCGTCAAGACCCGTGCGGTGATCATGAATGAGGACTTGGCCCGGGGGCTCGGCATTCATTCAGGCCGCATTCGATTTATTACGTTCAGTATCGGCGCTGCTCTGGGTTCCCTGGCCGGCACGCTCATTACGCCGTTGTCGAGCGTCGATCCCGACATGGGGCTGACCTGGCTGGTGAGTGCCTTCATGCTGGTCATGGTTTCGGGTTATTCGATGGTGAGCCTGCTGGTCACTTGCCTCTTATTCGGTGCTTGCCAGGTTCTGGTCAGCACGTTCGTCAGCCCGGTACTGGGTGGACTGACCATCGCGGTGCTGGCTGCGCTCACGCTGCGCATTCGTCCAAAAGGGTTCTCTCATGGCTAAAGTCAACGCACCGCCGAATCGTGCCGGAGTCGATTCCTCGCAGGGCGAGGAGCGAGTGCACAATCGGCGAAAGATGCATGGGCGCGGATTGCTCATGGTCGGGGGCTTCGCTGCCCTGCTTCTGGCCGCAGGTCCGTTAGTATTCAGCACGTATTTGTTGAACATCCTCATTCAGGCATTCTTCTTTTCGATCGTTGCCGTGACAGTGGATGTCCTTTGGGGATACACGGGGTATCTGACGTTCGGGCAATCGGCCTTCTTTGGTCTTGGGGCCTACGCGGCGGGTCTGGTCTTCACACACGGCGGTTTCTCGGCCGGTTACGTGGTGCTGGCGCTGGGTGTGGCCATCGTGGTGACCGCAGCCGTCGCTGCACTGCTCGGTTGGCTATCCTTCTATCGAGGCGCCTCACCGTTTTTCGCGACCGTGATGTCGCTCGTGCTGCCGATCGTGCTCAGCCAATTGCTGCTGTCCGGTGGTGAATGGACCGGTTCGAGTTCGGGGTTGACCGGCTACGAGACGTTCGATCTGTCTCTTCAGGCCTGGTACTGGATCGCCGGGGGCGCCTTGCTGGTCATCGCAACGCTGGCCTGGCTATTCGTGCGCAGCGATGGCGGCCGCGTGCTGGCGGCCATTCGCGACAATGAATCACGCTGCTCGTACCTTGGTATCAATACGTCGCTTGTCAAGATCATCCTGCTGGTTGCGACCGCGATAATCGCCGGCCTCGCCGGCTTCGGCTACGGCGCGTTTAGCGGCGTGGTCGCTCCTGAACTGACCGGATTTGTTCTCGGTACCCAACTGATCATCTGGGTCGCTCTCGGTGGTCGGGGAACGTTGTGGGGACCGGTTATCGGTGCACTCCTGATCAACGTTGGGACAGCCTATCTCAGCAGTAGCATGCCATTTGCGTGGCAACTGATCCTCGGAGCCGCATTTGTGACGGTGATCGTACTGTTGCCGCAAGGTCTGGTGCCGTTGCTTCTGAAACCATTCCTCCGTCTCACCGGCAACGGTGTTGTACCTGCACTCGTCGAGCGGACCATCCGGGCGGAGCACAAACATGCACCATCAGAATCTGCGCTGGAGATGAACGGCGTCGCCAAACATTTTGGCAGCCTCAAGGTGCTGCAAGGGATCGACCTGAATGCCACCGCCGGCGAGCTGGTTGGCCTGATCGGTCCGAACGGCGCCGGCAAGACGACATTGATGCGCTGCATGAGCGACGGCGCGGAACGTTCTGCGGGTACGGTCGTGCTGTGTGGTCACGATATCCGGCAACTGCCGCCTGACAGGTGTGTGCACTTCGGGTTGGGCCGCAAGTTCCAGAACGCGAACATCTTTGACACCCTTACCGTGTCGGAATGCCTGAGAATCGCGGGCACGATCATCGAACGACCCTCGCTGTTTCAGCGAGCACATACGCTTGCCTTGCCTCCGTATGCGCTCGAGGTGGTTCGCACCACGGGTCTCGATCAAAAGCTGAACGTGGTGGCAAAGGATCTCTCGCACGGGGAACAGCAGGCGCTGGAGCTGGCGATGGTGCTTTCGTTAGAGCCACGGATCGTGTTGCTCGACGAGCCGACCGCAGGATTGACCAAAACGGAGCGCACGCAAATTGGCAACGTGCTCGCCAGATTGGCACACCAGTATCAGCTATGTTGTCTGCTGGTCGAACACGATCTCGATTTCGTTGCCGAGATTGCCACCCGCATCGTGGTTCTGCATCAGGGCCGTATTGTCATGCAGGGCAACTTCGATGAAGTGGTCAACTCGGAGCTGGTGAAGACGATCTATGCCGGAACCGCGCAGAGTACTGTAACCGACGGAACCCCATCTAGGGAGGCGTCATGAGCCAGATTGCATTGAACCTGCAGGACGTGACCAGCGGATACAAGGCGTCGGTTGTGCTTCGCAAGCTGTCGATGACCGTCGCTAACGGCGAGGCCGTCGCCCTGCTGGGCAAGAACGGCATGGGCAAGACCACCTTGCTCAAGACGATCATGGGTTATCTGCCGAAGAAAACCGGCTCTATCAGCATGCATGGGCAGGACGTTACCCGCATGGCGCCGCATCGGATCGCCCGGGCTGGAATCGCCTATGCTCCCCAGGAACATGCGTTGTTTCAGGACCTCACTATCCGCGACAATCTTCGCCTGGGGCTTGCAAAGACATCGATATTTGACGAGCGTTTTGCCGAGATCGAGCCGATTTTCCCGGTATTCAAGAGCCGCTTGAAACAGTACGCCGGTACGCTCTCCGGTGGCGAACAGAAGATGCTGCTGGTCGCCCGTGCCCTCATGATGCGCCCAGCGATTATTCTGCTTGATGAAATCACGGAAGGCTTGCAGCCGTCCGTGATTGACAGGTTAGCCGAAGCGTTGCTGTGGGAGCGCAGGTGTCACGGCACCACGCTTCTGCTAATCGAGCAGAACGTTCCTTTCGCGCTGAAGGTCGCTGACCGCTATGCTGTGCTGAAGCAGGGCGAAATAATCGATCACGGTAACGCGAAGGACAAAGAAGCTGCAGGCTCGATCTTCGAACACCTGCGTGTCTGACACTCCCCAATTACTGAGATCTGGTGAACACAAATTCATTTTATCGACCTGCCTCTGGACTAGATCTGCTCACGCGGATTGGCAACGCCCCGCAAGAGCGCGGTCGCATTATCCTCGACACACTCGCGCGCATAGAGGAGGTCGATCCGGAAGTACGGGCAATGACCGCCGTCGCCCGGCGCGAAGCCTTAATGGTTTCGGCAGTTGCAGCCAAGGGTGCGCTGGCAGGCATGCCAATAGCCGTGAAGGATATTTTCGACACCGATGATCTTGTCACCAGCTATGGCTCGCCGATCTACGAAGGCCACCAGCCCAGATCCGATGCAGCAATCGTCACCCTGTTGCGCCGCAACGGCGGCATCATCGTTGGCAAGACCGTGACCAGCGAGTTCGCCTACATGGCGCCGACCGTGACACGCAATCCGTGTGACATGGCGCGTACCGCCGGCGGATCGTCATCAGGTTCGGCTGCTGCGGTGGCGGCCGGCATGGCACCTTTTGCAATTGGTTCACAGACCGGCGGCTCAACCATCCGGCCCGCGTCATTTTGCGGCATTGCCGGCTACAAGCCGACGCTCGGCATGCTGCCGACCGTCGGCATGAAGTGCTTCTCGTGGTCGTTCGACACCGTCGGTCTGTTTGCCGCCGGTGTGCGCGACGTGGCTTACCTCGCCCAGGTCCTGTCAGGCCGCCAGCTCGCCGTGGGCGGCGTAACGTTTAGCCCGGTGTTCGGCGTTCCGGATAGCTACCCGTGGACGGAGCCGTCAGCCAATGCAAGCGCCGCGCTTGATACCGCCGTACGGGCGATTGAGCGCGCGGGTGGCCGCGTGCGGCGGGTGCGCTTCGGTTCGTGGATGGCGGACATGATCTGCGTACACGACACGATTCAGAGCTACGAAGCCTGGCAGACGTTGAGATACGAGTACGATCATCATCGTGTTGAACTGTTGCCGAAGCTGGCGGCGTTTCTCGACCGGGCAGCCTCGGTTGACACAGCAACTTACGCCAAGGCGTGCATTTTGATGGAACAGGCGAAAGACAGGCTATCCGAGCTCTTCGATGGCATCACCGGATTGCTGACGCCGAGCGCCCCCGATGAGGCGCCTGACGGGCTGGGTTCGACCGGCGATCCGGCGTTCAATCGCAACTGGACCTTGCTGGGATGTCCGTGCGTGAACGTCCCCGGACTCCGGGGCGCCCGTGGTGGTCCGATCGGCGTGCAAGTCATCGGCCGTCCCTGGGAGGATGCACGATGCCTCGACGCTGCTGCGTTCGTCGAGCAGGCGATCGCTGCAAGGACAGGGCATCATCCCGCGATGTAGGCAGCGAACGAAGCGCTGCAACGCGGAGGCCCAATGGGGACGATCATGCGGCAATCGGACAAGGCGGCGTCGGCACACGCTGGATGGTGCGACGACGCATCTAACGGCAGGACAGGGTGACTGCGGTGCGGAAACAGGTCTCCCCTACTATGGATGGAGCAATACCATGACAATCGGAAGCTCATACGACTCTCCTTCGGTGCGGGGGGCGGCACTGGCGGCTGCTCGCAGACAATGCGCGGAAGACACGCGCCCAACCGCTTCGACGGATGTGCATTACGGCACGGGCGAAGATGGCTGGCGCATCGGCGTCCTGTACTCACGGACGGGCGTAACCGCAGCAACCGAATCCGAGCACTTCTTTGGCACCGTCCTCGCAATCGAAGAGGTCAACGCCGCCGGCGGCGTCGACGGGCGTCTGCTCGACCCGGTCGCGTACGATCCGAAGAGCGATCCAGATCAATATCGGCGGCTCGCCACGCGTATGCTGCAGGAAGACGACGTGACGGTGATTTTCGGCTGCTCCACTTCGTCAAGCCGAAAAGCGGTGCTGCCGGTCATTGAGCGCAACAACGCGCTGCTGTGGTATTGCTCGATTTACGAAGGATTCGAGTATTCGCCGAACGTGATCTACACGGGGGCGGTACCCAACCAGAACAGCATGCAACTGGCTGCCTATCTGCTCCGCAATCACGGCCGTCGTTTCTTTCTGGTGGGCGCTGACTATATCTATCCGCGAGAATCGAACCGGATCATGCGAGACATGGTCGAGCAGCACGGCGGCGAAATCGTGGAAGAAGTTTATCTACCCAGCGACGCAGATCCGTCGGCAGTAGAAGCCGTCGTGCAGGAGATCAAGGCCGTCGAACCCGACGTGGTTTTCTCGACGCTGATCGGCCGCGGAGCACGTGCGTTCTACAAGCTGTACCGCGAGCATGACATTGATCCCCGACGCATCCCGATCGCCAGCCTGACGATGGCAGAGGGCGAGACGCGGATGATCGGTCCGGAATTGTGCGGTGGCCACATCATTTCTGCCAGCTACGTCAACTCCCTGAACAACGAGAGCAACAAGCGCTTCCTGAAATCGTGGCAGGCGCGCTTCGGAGATCAGCCTGCCAGCATGTGGTCTGAGATGGCTTACAACCAGGTGCACCTCTTTGCACTGGCCTTGGCTCGCGCCAGAAGTCTTGACACAGCAAAACTGGTAGAGGCGGCCCGCGATGTTGAATTTGATTCACCGGAGGGACTGCTGAAAATCGATCGCGAAAACAACCATTCGATCTTGACCCCTCGCATCGCCGTTTGCCGGCCGGACGGCGCGTTCGACGTGGTGTGGGAAGGTCGGAGTCCGATCAAACCGGATCCCTATCTGACATCGTACGGCTTCGCGGAGTTCTGGCTCGACGGAGAACCGGTATGAACACGGGGGCACGTCGGCTGTTTGACGATCTGCGCACGCTACGCGTCCTCGTGATCCATCCGCCGGGGGATGATCGCAGTGTCTTGGAGGAGCAGTTGCGCCGGATTGGCTGTCCAGTACGCGTGGTCTGGCCATTTCCGTCACAACTGCCGGTAGACGTGGACGTAATTTTCTTCCTCGTGGGCCCGGAACTTCGCAGTACGGGGAGTTGGTGTGCGGCCGACACCGAAGCGACCCTCATCGCATTGTCCGACTACGAAAATCCGACCGCTTTAAAAATGCTCGTCGATACCCAGGCGCACGGCGTGATCACGAAGCCGTACCGCTCCACCGGGATCCTTGGCACACTGGTGCTGGCACGCGCATCTTCCGGCTATCAGCAGCGACTGCATCACAAGATCGGCAAGCTCGAGGAAGCGATCAAGGCGCGACGCCATATCGAGAAGGCCATTCGCATCCTGATGGATGCTCACCGGCTGAGCGAAAATGACGCCTATGAACACATGCGCTCACGCGCCACAAGCCTCCGGGTGACGGTAGGCGAGATCGCTACGATGGTCATCGACGCACACGAAGCGATGGAAAAGCTCGGTCTAGGGAAAGCATCCAAACCCGGCGCAACGGGATGAATTCGCCTACCTGAGCGCCGGCTGGACCGGCTCGATGCATTGCACGGCGACATGCTCGCGCTTGCGCAGGAATTGTCGCGGGAAACGACCGACCGGATCACGGGGATGCGCAAGGAGGAGATCGTCGAGGCCGGCCGCAGGCGAATTCAAACTACCCCGGCGCTGACGCTAACGACCATGATCCGCTCGATGGCCGCGCAGTCTTCGAGGGGCGTATACCGAGATAAAAACCTCACTGTTGCGTGTATAAACTTGTCACTTCGCGTTTTGGGGTTGAGCGCCAGTTTTGCGCATCGGGTGTTCCCTTAAAAGCTATCGGACGAAAACAAGCGACAGAGCTCTGTCATCATCGGCATCTCACGTGATGCTTCGCCGGTTGATCGCGATGTGCCCTTCCCTTCGCAGCACCGGGCGGTTTGAAGCCTGCTCCTGCAATCCGGCTTCGGGAGGCCTACTTCCATCTTCAGTACAGCACCACAAGCTTTCGCTTGTGTTCGCGACACACTTTCGTCCATCCGCCAGCTCTTGCCTACCGGCTGCTTGTACTTACGGAACGTCTTCTCGAACAGCGGCACCAACTCGATCACCCAGCGATGCACAGTGGAATGATCAACCTCAATACCGCGCTCGGCCATCATTTCTTCGAGGTTACGCAAACTCAGTGAATAGGCGACGTACCACCGCCGTATAGCATCGGGCAATAGAACGGCTGGATCGGCTTAACGACATGCAATCACGTCAGATGATCAGGCATTTGCGACGCAACCGCCACAAATCCCAAGAAGGCAACGTCCCCGCCAGCGCATCGAGCGCCGATCTCATGCTCGCGCGGACGGATGCCAAGCGCATGCCACAACGTCAGCAGCGAAAGCAGGCGCCGTTGAACCTTACTGTCGATATCCATTAAGCAGGCCGTTCGGTCACCCACAACAGAGCAGGTAAACCGACTGCGTGAGCACTACCTATAGGTCACCGTTATGCAAAAATCCTTATTGCGATAGAGCCATGCCCGCACCCGGAGCGATGACCTTCACCCGGTTATTCGCCGGCGATCCGATGGTTCGACATGAGCTCGATTGCCTGGCACAGCGCCGAGTGATCCAGCTTACCGTTTCCGTGCGCCGCGCAGGTGTTCATCAATTCCTGCGCGGAAGCGGTATGAGGTAGCGCAAGACCCAGCGCTCTCGCCGCTTGCAACGCAAGATTCAAATCCTTCTGATGCAGCTCGATGCGAAAACCAGGGTCGAAGGTACGCTTGATCATGCGTTCGCCGTGGACCTCAAGGATTCGCGACGCGGCGAATCCGCCCATCAACGCCTGACGTACCTTAGAAGGGTCTGCGCCCGCCTTGGAAGCGAACAGCAATGCTTCGGATACCGCCTGGATGTTCAGGGCCACGATGATCTGATTGGCGACCTTGGTTGTCTGTCCGTCGCCGTTTTCCCCAACGAGCGTGATGTTCTTTCCCATCAGTTCGAACATGGGCTTCACCGCCAGGAACGTTTCCTCTGGACCGCCCACCATGATGGTGAGGGTTGCCGCCTTCGCGCCCACTTCGCCGCCGGACACAGGCGCATCGAGATATGTCGAACCCAACGCGTTGATTCGGGCGGCAAAGTCCTTGGTTGCCATGGGCGAGATCGAACTCATGTCCACCACGATCTGGCCTTTCCCGAGCCCGCTCGCCACGCCGTTTTCGTAGAACAGAACGTGTTCCACGTCGGGTGTATCGGGCACCATGATGAAGATGAATTCCGAATGCTCGGCCACTTCCCGGGCTGAAGCGCATTGGGTTGCGCCCGCTTCCAGCAGGGACGCGGGTACGGAACTGCGGGCATGCACGAACAGCTGGTGTCCCCCGCGCAGCAGATTCGCAGCCATCGGCGCACCCATAATGCCCGGCCCGATAAATCCTACCTTTGCCATGATGTTCTCTTCCTTAGCTGTTGCTGTTACTTGAGTACTTGTAAATTGATGCAGTTGAGCGGCGCTTCGCCCGAGAGGACACGAATCACGTTGTCGGTGACAATCTTGCCCATTGCAAGCCGCGTCTGCGTAGTGGCGGACGCAATGTGCGGAACGATCACCACGTTGTCGAGTTCCGCAAGCCCAGGCGCTAACACGGGCTCGTCCTCGAACACATCGAGCCCAGCTCCCCAGATGACGTTTTGTTTCAAAGCCGCGACGAGCGCTTTCTCATCCACGAGCGGACCCCGCGCCGCGTTGATCAGCACGGCCGTCGGCTTCATCGCGGAGAGCTCCGCGGCACCAATATAGTGATGCGTTTCAGGCAGCAGCGGCAGGTGCAGCGACAGGTAATCGGACTCCCGCAAGAGCGTGGCCTTGTCCACAAAACGGGCATTGTATTGCCGTTCGAATTCCGCGTTTGGCTTTGCGTCCGTGTAGATGATGTTCATATCGAATGCGGCGGCCTTGCGCGCGAACTTCGAACCAATGCGGCCCAGGCCTGCGACGCCGAGCGTCGTATTGTCGACGTCCTGGCCGATGAACGCCATCGGCGCCCAGCCATGCCACCGGCCCGCGCGGACATAGCGTTCCGACTCGGAGATGCGCCGCGCGGTGGCCAACAGCAACGCCCATGCATGCGTTGCGGTGGCGTCGTCCAGCACGCCGGGCGTGTTAGTCATGATCACGCCACGCGCAGTTGCCGCGTCGAGATCGAAGTTGTTGAATCCCACTGCATAGTTGGCAATGATCTTGCATTGCGGCCCGGCGGCATCGAGCACCTCGCCGTCAATCTTGTCCGTGAGCAGGCTGATTACTGCATCGCGGCGTCGCACCGCTTGCAGCAGCTCTTCTTTCGTAAGCGCGCGATCGTGCGGGTTGACTTCGACGTCGTAACGTTCCCGTAGCGTATCGATCGTCTGCTGCGGGATCATTCGGGTGACGTAGACGCTGGACTTTGACATTGTCGGATTCCTGGATTGGCTTGATATGGCTCGTACGATTACGAGCGTGATGTCGATAGCTGGACGAAACCTGTACCTTCGTCCGCCAGCAGTTGATCTTCGGCCGGTGCGAGACCACTGACGCCAAGAGCACCGATCGTCCGGCCCGTGCCGTCTTCGATCAGCGCGCCGCCGGGCAACGCGGTCAGCAAGGCATCGCAAAAATAGCCTATAGCGAGATCCTCGCGGCGCAGCCGCTCGAGAAACGCCGTGGTCGTTGAGCCCATGCGAGTGGATGTGAAGGCCTTCTGTTGGGCGAGCGCGATGCTGCGCACCGGCGCGCCATCAGCGCGGACAAACCCGATAAGAAACCCGTGCGCATCACACACAGCGACGCACACGGGCTTGCTGAAACGTTCCCTTGCCTGTGCCACGCAGTGGTCGAGAAGACGTTGCACAAGTTCGAGATCAAGCTCTACCATGGCCATGCAGTGCCTCGGGTTGAATGCGGGTTAGCGATTGATGACAGGCTGCGGACTTTCGGCGACGGACTCGCTGGTGGCCGCTGCCTGTTGTGCGTCGAGCGCGCGTCGTTTGACGCGGCGATGAATGAAAGCGGTCAGGATTGGCGTCAAGATGGCGGTCACGATCACGGCGGCCGCAACCTGGATGGTCGCAATGGGAGCAATGGCGGCGTATGTCGGATCGGCAATTGCCACCGCCTGCGGCGTGCCGGCCGCGTTCCCGGCGGTGCTCGACGCTGCAGCACCCGCGACACCCGAGCCGCCCAGCAGGCGGTCGGCGGTGATGCAGACGATCCCGGTAATGACCACAACCGCTATACCCAGGAGGATACCCGGCAGGCCAGCGGTCGTGACCGATTTAAGGTTGATACCCTCGCCTAGCGTAAAGGCCATGAACGGCACGATGATCGGCTCGTGATTGCCGAAGAAATCGCGTAATTCCTCGTCCAGATTGCCGAGAAGCGCGCCTGCTGCGATCGGGGCAATGACCGACACCATGGTCAGCCAGGGAATGACCGCGAGCCCGGCACCTACCAGCACAAGCATCGTGACGAAGGGACCGGTTTCGATACTCTGGGCGACATATGTGCCGGCGTCCTCCTTGGTCCCGAAAGTGCTGGTAAGCGCGAGGAACATGCCGCCGTTGGTGTCGTTCATCGCCGCGAGCAGCGCTAGCGTCGTGAGGCCAAGAAAGTTTCCGTGGAACAAGTGCGCAATGCCAAGCGCCAGCAACACCGCAACGCCGACCTTGGCGAATAGAATGCCAAAGCCGCGCTTGAGCATCTTGGGCGCCGCGCGCAACGTCATCTTGGTGCCGGCCGTGAAGAGATACATAGCCAGGATAGTGGGATATCCGATGTTCGTTAACGCCTGTGTAAAGCCGCCAATCTTTAGCGCGTTCGGTGCAAAGGTATTCAGCAACATGCCAATGAAGAGCGGCACGACCATCAAACCACCCGGTACTCGATTCACCGCTTGATAAATGCGCACTGTTGTCTCCTCCTGAAGCTTCGGGGGTCGCCGTTCGGGCAACGGATATTCGGCTCGATTTTCGATGCCGGTTAGAACGTCTGCCAATCAGTCGCGGTCGCAAGCGCGGGAGAACCGGTTGCCGTGGATGCCAACCTGGATGGCTGTGCAAGGGTGGGCCGCGCCTTGGTGGGCGTCACCACGACTGTCTTGCCCGTCGGCCGACGCGTTGCCGGGACGAGAGGCGCGGGCGTTGAGCCAGAGCCACCGACCTTGAAAATAGCCGCAGCTTCACGTAGTGCTTGGGTTTGTTCAGCCACTGACTGCGCTGCTGCCGAGGCTTCCTCCACCAAGGCGGCATTTTGCTGGGTCACCTCGTCCATCTGGCTAACTGCCTGGTTGACCTGTTCGATACCGGTGCTCTGCTCGGCAGAAGCATCGGCAATCTCCCTCATGATCGCGCTCACACGTGCAATTGCCCCGATGATCTCGGAGTTGGTCGAGCCAGAGCGTTCGACCAACTCCGAGCCTGCTTCCACGCGGGCGGTCGACTCGCTGATTAAACCCTTGATTTCCTTGGCGGCCCCGGCGCTGCGTTGGGCGAGTGAGCGCACTTCGCTTGCGACCACCGCGAAGCCGCGGCCCTGCTCGCCCGCACGCGCGGCTTCGACCGCCGCGTTCAATGCCAGAATGTTGGTCTGGAATGCAATACCTTCGATCACCCCTACGATCTCGGCGATCTTGCGCGAATCGCCAACGATGTTCTGCATTGTCCCGACCACCTGCTCCGTCAGCTTGCCGCCTTGCTCAGCCAGTCCCGATGCACCTTGCGCGAGTTGGCTTGCCTGCTTTGCGCTTTCAGCCGTCTGCTTCACCGTCGACGTCAACTGCTCCATGCTAGCCGCCGTTTCCTCCAGCGAGGCTGCCTGCTCTTCCGTACGCTGTGACAGATCACTGTTGCCCGTGGCAATTTCGATCACACCAACGTTTATCGATTCCGTACCATCGCGCACGGTGCCGACCATCGCAATCAGCGAGTCCTGCATCTTTTGCAACGCGGCACTTAGTTTGCCCATCTCGTTGTCGCCCTTCGTAACGATCCGGCCGGTCAGATCACCCTCCGCGATACGGTCAAAATGGGCAATGGCGGCGTTAACTGGATCGACTATGGCACGCACCAGCGCCGCGCGGGCTCCCCATCCCGCCAATAGTCCAAGCCCGAGCCCAACGGCGACTACAAAGCTGACAGCCTTGAAGCGGTCTTGGGCCTCTTGATAGCGTTGCGCACCGCGATCAAGCTGAACTTTTTCGACCGCGCCCATCGCTTTGCCGTACATGTTGTAAAGCGCGGGCAGCGTGTGCGCCTGTAACTGCAAGAAGGTTGGTCTGTCGCCAGCCTTGATCGCAGCGAGTGCAGGCTCCAGGCCTTCACGCAGGAACGTCGTGCGCTTGTCCTGCATGTCCTTGACGAGTCGCTGTTCCTCGTCGCCGGAGCCGGCTTGACTCAAAAAGTGGGACAAACGATCATTTGACAACTCCACGTAATGATCGAAGCGCTGGAGGACGGCCTTCGCGCCATCTTGATCGTTTAGTTCGGCAAGCGACGCGTAGGTCGCAAGCGCGAGACGTGCATTCAACAATTGCCCCGCCGTGCCTTCGAGATCTGCCACTGCAGGTGTGTCGACGGTGTACATCAGTTGCAACGATTCGTTACTAGCGCGCATGGACAAAAGTCCAATCGCGGCCCCTACCACTAAAGCGAGCCCGAAAAAGACAACTATCAGGCTCAGGCTGGCGCGAATCGACAGGCTCTTCAACATATTGCGGCTCTCCCGCTAGATGATTATTTGACGCGCTGCCAATCGCGCGCTTTTTTCGCGAGGTGCGCAGCGCCGATATTCTGCAATTAAGCAGGGACTACTTAGGTCAACGACCAATGGGTGAAAAACTTTAGGACTCTTGGTAAGTTTCGTTGTCGTACTTGACCGGGGCATCATCAACTCGGCGAAATTCTTCAGCACCTTGGATCTGAAGACGTCCGGCCAGCCCTTACTGGACGACCTTCGTACCACCCGGGATGAGGCATAAGCTCTGCATTTACGCTCACCTGATCCATATTCAATTCCGTCGTCGCTTTGAGTGCGAGGCCCAGCACAACGTTGGATTGATGTGGCTCATCAGCCGCTCAGCCCGCCGCGGCAACGGCATGGCAAGCGGACCGCAGGTCGATCCGCCCCTCTGCTTATGGATGGCGCCCCCTCTCGCGCCTTTCAATATGAAAGAGGCGTGCTGAAACAAATAGTACTGTCAACGTCGCTGGAAACTTCAGCCGCTGTGCATTCCGCGTACTGCTGCGCTACCGGCAAGAAAATGCGCACGCATAGACCACCGTCCGGGTGATTATGGACGTCGCAGCGCCCGCCGCTATCGTGGGCGAGGCGCGCTACTATCGCGAGCCCCAGACCATAGTGCCCTTTACCGGCATATGCGTCACCGAGCCGCACAAATGGCTTCATGGCTGCGGCCATTCGGTCCTCCGGGATACCTGCACCGTGATCCCGGACGCTGATGATCCAGTTCCTTTCGTCGCGCGAGGTCGAGATATCGATAGGGGGCGCCCCATGTTCGAGCGCGTTGTCGACCAAATTTGTTATCAGCCGATCGAGCACTGTGCGATGGAGTGTGAACAGCGGACCGGCCTTTGGATCAAGCCTGACCCGTGGTACCTCGGCGCTATGGGTAATCGAAAACCGTTCGCGCAGGAAAGTCTCGACAGCAACGGGAGCCCCTGCATCTGCCCTTTGACCGGTGAGAACGAGAAACTGATGGACGATATCCACGAGCGAATCTATATCGCGGGTGAAATCCATTCGATCATTTTCTGTGCCAATCACAGCGGCGCGCTGCTTGAGTCGTATAAGCGGAGCCTTTAGGTCATGCGCGACGCCCGCCAGCACTACGGCCTCGTGATCGCTGGCTTCGTTCATGTGCCGCATCATCTCGTTGAACGACGTGATCAGATCACGCAACTCTAGCGGTCCCTGCACGATAACCCCTTCAGGACGCCCGCCTACGCCGAATTCGTATGCAGCGTCCTCGACGCGCGACATTGACTGCAATAGCTGTCGTTTCGCGAGCAGCAACAGAATCAGCGTCAACAATAGTATCTTCAATGCCTCGACGACAAAGTCGAAGTACTGCACGTGTATGAATGACATGATTAAAGTTGCTGATCTGCTTTGCGATCATAGGTATCGCTGACGGGCGTCAGTCGGTACTGCGATTTTCCTTGGTTCAAACCAACATAGAAGCGACGAGTAGCCTCCACTCTTGCTGAGTTGTTTCCGATTCTTTCCACCGTCCAGGGTGCTTGAAAAACGCACAATCGAGTATTTCCTCGAGACAACGAATCGGGCGGTCATCGACAGGCCACCATCAAGGAAACCTGCCTTCCTCTCCAGCATCTTTGCCAATGGGCGCGTCGCTGACATTGCCCGCCACTGTTACGCTAAGTGCGCGTCCGGGCGAGTTCTCTCCACTGCTATTGCTCGTGAATGTGAATCAGGCCGGAGGGCTCGCGGGACGTCCGTGCCGATGGCCGACAACTGACCCAGTGGCTTCCCGTTCGCAGGCGAAATCACGGTCATTAGCGCAAACGACACCGCCGAAACCGCGAGACGGCTCCCCGCGCTGTACCGTGCCAGGTGTTCCCGGCATCTCACGAGGTGCTGCTCGGTTCGTTCGCATGGAATGATGGGGCTCGTGTCAATCCCCTCCCCATATGAGTTGTGATCTCGCTGCACGACTATCGACGGCGTTACATGCGGGGGCCCGACTTCGAAAACAGATACCCTTGGAGCCAGTCAGCGCCACTCGAACGCGAAACCTCCGCATCGTCCGCGCTTTCGACACCCTCGATAACCACGCTGGCCGCGCAAGTTTTAGCTAAGCCCACCAACTGTCGGAAGCGCTCGGCCCCGCGTACGTCCCGCCCCGCTTGTCGCAAATAGACTGCGTCTATCTTGACGATGTCGACACCAAGCTCTACCAGCGCGTGTACGTTGCTATGGCCGGCACCAACGTCATCAAGCGCCACCCGACAGCCCAAAGACTGCAGCGATTTCACGAAGACCCGTACCTCCGTAGTCGCCATTAGGGGGGTAGTCTCCGTGATCTCTATAATTAACCTAGCGGCGATGTCCGGTTCTTCACTGAGCGTTTTTACGATAAATGCCCACCATGCATCGAGCGTCGCGCTTTGCGCCGATACGTTGCATCCCAGACTGATGTCCCGATTGAGCCGCAAGGCGTCAATCACTGATTCAACCACCCATTGATCCAGCCTTCGCACGAGCCCAAGTCGCTCAAGGGCCGCAACCATAGCGCCGACACGAGTGGCAACGCCTTCTTCTATCTGACAGAGCAACGCTTCGAAATATCTGACTGTCGATTCGCCGTTGGCATCGTGAACAGGCTCCCACTCGAAACCAAGCCGATCTTCGTCCATCGCGTTGAAGAGTGTTGCAGCAACGCTCATATCGGCAACATAGCGCTCCCGCCACTCTTGGCCACTGCGACCTTCCGCAATTGCGTTCACCCCTACTGCTGCGATGTTGAAAGGGGCGTCATTCCAGAGAGCCACCCTCGCGGCTATCACCGGGAAAACAGTACCTTCGCTAGTCTCGACCGGCCTATCGCCCAAGGCAAAAAAGATACGTTCAAGGAGAACGGTTGCTCGAGGCGCATGCATTTCCCCCCATGGGTGAGAGCCGGGCGGAGAATCGAAGACAAACAGGAGATGTGCTCCGCACATAGTCAGTATTCCGCCGTCCGCTTGGCACACCTGGCGCGCTCGCTCATGCACGACGTTACGCATGGTGGAAGCTATAACCGAGCCATGGGCATTTTCTACTTGGGAGAAGTTGGTGATCGAGGCAACGATGCAAATCGCATCAGGACAAGATGGCTCGCCAGCGGAGTCCACCCCGAGGCGGGACAGGGGCACGATCAAGGCTGGCAGGAGATACAGGCGATTGCTCATGCGGCCACCACCCGGGCATGGTGGCCATTACTTGAAATGACGACCGGGAAGTACCGCCGCGCCTGAAGTAATTCAAGTATCGGACTCGGCAACACACCGCAATGCTCCGTGCGGCAAATCGGCGCGAAGTTGTGTTCCGGGACGCACGAGCGTTCGCAAGCGACCTGCCCGGCAACGATGTAATCAGCGGCCTGAAGGCCCGCGGTACGCCTGATTGCGCGTCGAATGGAAGGTGCAAAAAGGGTCGCTTATGTCACTATCCATTTTAACTGCTGAACTTGCAGATAACTAACGGAAATCCGGGGCTTTGGTGCGCTCGCCAACACACAAACCGACAAGGGCGAAAGGGACCCTTTATGTCAAAAATTGTGTGAATGCCTGTTGATGAAATGAGACTGGCGCTGTTTGTCGCCTTGTTTCCGAAGTCTGAATCGTTCTATCTTAGCAATCCTCGAAATCATGAAAATCGGCTACGCACGTGTATCGACAGAAGAGCAAAACCTTGATCTCCAAATCTCCGCACTGACCGTCGCGGGATGCGATACGCTCTACGAAGATCACGGCGTCTCCGGGACCACGTTTTCCCGGCCGGGTTTGGACGCGGCATTACTGAAGTTGGGAAAGAACGATACCCTCGTGGTCTGGCGTCTCGATCGATTGGGGCGCTCATTGAGCAAGCTGGTCGAATTGATGGAGAGCCTGAACAAGCGCGAAGTGCACTTTGTTTCGCTGACGGAATCGATCAGCACGACATCTTCGGGTGGGATGTTTATGTTTCACATGATGGCCGCCCTCGCGCAGTTTGAGCGGTCTCTGATCAGCGAGCGCACCATCGCTGGTATGAAGGCGGCCCGCGATCGAGGACAAAGGATCGGTCGGCAACGCTCGCTGACGCCCCAGCAATGCGAAGAGGCCGTTCTTCTTTTAACCGATGGCTCAACTGCCGATGTTGCGGCTAAGTTCAACGTCCATCCGCGAACGCTTCAACGCATGCTTCGTAGAGCAATAGACTCATGAAGCAAAATCGGGGGGTCCGCCAACCGCCTCGGAGGGTAAAATCCTGGTGTCTTGAACATTCGATGAAGTGCCCATGTCAAAACACACTCGCTTAATCAATGAAAATTGGGCATGCTCAAGCGTCGCTCGATGACCGGAAGCTCGACTCACAAATATCCGTATTGAGAAACTTCAGATATTATGGTTTCCTCACCAATTGCGGCATTGTCGGCAGGGAATTTGTACGTCAAGGTCTCGACGCTGCGCTCGCAGTCCTTTCCAAGGGCGACGCTCTGATGGTTTGCCGACTTGACCGTCTGGGATGCTCGTTACCGAGACTCGTCGAACTAGTCAATCAATTGAGGCACAGAGGCATCGGAGTCGCGTCGCTCTCGGAATCGATCGATACATTCGGTGCACGAAGCGATCTCTTCTTTCGCGTCATGGGCGCACTCGCCCGTGTTGAGCACAACATGATCGGTGAGCGCATCCGGGTCGGCATGCATGCTGCGCATGCGCTCGGTCGGCATGTCGGGAGACGGAGATCGCTGAGCGCCGGCAATGCGAGGAAGCGAGGCAGATGCTTGATTCACATCCATTGACAAGAGTCGCAGAGCGATTCCAAATTCACCATGCACACTCAGGCGGAGCATGCGCACTCAGGCGGAGCATGCGCAGAGGAAACAATAGACCTTCAGGAGCGGTATTTGTTCGTGACGATGAGTGAAGAATGCGGTCGATGAGCCCAGATTGACAAGAGGTTGCTCCTCCCTTTGCACTTTGGATCCTAAGTTCGAGCCGCCTGCTGCAGCATGCCTATCGGTCTTATGGAAAACTCGGCGTCGCTCCGTCAGTAGCTTAGCAGCCATTCCGGTGAACCTGACCATCGTAAATAGCGGGTCATGGTCCCAAAATCCTACTGCGGCATTGCGCCCCTGTCGCGCACTCGGCGCAACAGCGTACGCGGATGAATTTGGAACCGCTGTGCAACCAGCGCCGTACTTTGCGATACCAGGAGTTCAAGTGCCTCGTCGCACTGATCTGGCGTCAACGAACGTCGACGACCAAGCGGTCGGCCACGGGCTCGAGCAGCAGCCATTCCCGCACGCGTCCTTTCCCCAATTAATGCGCGTTCAAACTGGGCCAGTGCGGCCATGATATGAAAAACCAGCACGCCTCCCGATGAAGTTGTGTTGATGCATTCCGTAAGCGATGCAAATTGGATCCCAGCGCTGCCCAACTGGTCAACAAGCTCCACCAGCTTGCGAAGAGACCGCCCTAATCGATCGAGCCGCCAGACAACAAGCGTATCGCCTTCCCGTAATGTCGCGAGGGCGGAGTCGAGCCCTGGCCGGACAAATTTGGACCCGGAAATTCCATGATCCGAGAATACCTTATCGCATCCTACCCCGTTCAGTGCCGCAATCTGCAAATCCAAACTCTGGTCTTCCGTTGACACCCGTGCGTATCCAATTTTCATTTTTAGTAGATTTTATAAAGTTTCAACTACACTAAACCGTATGCCTTGAAGCAGACGGACCTTAAGCCTATATCGTTATACAGAAGTGGCCCGGGGTCGCTCCGAAGGGCCTGACTGGATAAGAACGAAGAGAGGCGCTAGGAGTTGAAAAAATAACGGGCTATTCAAGATTTTCCGCATCTAGCCAGATACTTTTATTATCATTTATTTGATCAGGCAATATTTTGACGAAGCCACCCCGTGCAGCACCTTTTCAACGAATCAATGCCGTTGTATTTTCCAAGGCATTCGAACGTCTGACAATACGCTTATGACGGCAGCTTATTCGCAACCAGTGACCGTGCAATATGCAACTCGCTCTGCAATTTCAATGAGCGCTCACGATTGACTGGAACTGATCGAACAAGAACATTTCTACCGCGAGCCTCGTGGCCGCTCGGCGTCTTGGCGTGCGTAAATTTCCTTTGCTTGAGACGACCCCGACTATGCCGTCTGTCAGCTTGTGGTCGATCTGAACGTCGTGCTTTGGAAAGTTGCGACCTTTCAGTACGACCCATATGGAACCGGCACCCCGCCCTTTCACGGGTCTCATGACAAGATCAGGGTAGTTCGGACGCACGATTTCCCAATAGGCGTGATGAAACGCGGTATGGGCCGTATGCAGGACGAGTTGATAGCCGCGGCGTGCCTGCTTGATCGCGTGTTCGATTACTTTCAACTGGTTGCGGGTTTTTCGATGGGGCTGAATTTGTCTGCGAGCGTCGTTGGGACTGGTTGAGACACTTTGCACGCTCGGATCGATTAAAGTTCAGATTTGCGAACATGGCGGATGACTGGAAGTCGATGCAGGCAAGCGATTCCAACGAAATTAAGCCTTGAGCAGTTTGAACAATTTGTCTTGCCGCATCTGAGCCGAGGCAGGCGGGGACCCGCTCCAACGCTGGCGTTGCACACCCTCTTCAATTACGTCCTGCAGATGCTTTACACCGGCTGCCAGTGGGAAGCACTGGCGATCAAGATGAACGCCCGAGGCCTCCCCGAGATTCACTACACACTATCTATCCGGCGAAGAAAGGCGGCGACAACCTGGGATACAGCGGACACAAACATCTCAAGGGCAACAAGGTCGTGGCTTGCTGCGATCGTGACTGCAACATCATCTCGCCATTCATTGCCGCTGCGGGCAACCGCAATGAATCGCCCTTGCTGCGTGATGCGCTGCCCAAACTAAGTGAGATGGCCCGCGCCATCGGCATGAACCTACGCGGTTCAACGGTGAGCCTGGACGGCGTCTACGACTGCCGGGCCAACCGTCGGGCCATCTTCAACCGGAACATGCGTCCCGATATTCCCGAAAATCGGCGGGGCCGTAAAACACCCAAGCGGGGTTGCAAGCGGCACTTCGACGCGGCGATCTTCGAGGAGTGCTTTCGCACGATCGAGCGCGTGTTCGCCTGGGAGGACAAGTTTCGCCGTCTGCTGCTTCGCTTTGAGCGGATTAGTCAGGTGCACTATGCGTTCAAGGCGCTCGCCTACACACTAATCAATCTGCGGCACTACTGCCGCAGTTAAGATCGAGCACCGGACGCTCGTGTTTTCTCGCGGCGCATTGCGCCGTGGTTCCTCTCGTTTGCAGCATGCCGACGCATTCGCAAAACCACTCATCTCTTCGCGTCTCACGCCTGATCATCGCCATTTATCATGGCTCGCAGGCTCTCACAACCATGCTACGGCCGATCAGGCTCGAAACCCGCAACCGGTTGGCAGCCTTGTTACCCCCTGCCCGTTCCCTCAAAATTCCGCATTAAGATCGACATCCTTGGTCTCGCGCAGAAAAAACAGCGCGACCACGAATGACCCGATGATCCAGGCCATCGGATACCACAATCCAAAATAGATATTGCCCTTCTGTGCCGACAGCGCAAACGAGAACGTGGGTAGAAGTCCGCCAATCCAGCCGCTTGCGAAGTGATACGGAAAAGACATCGATGTATAGCGGATTCGCGTGGGAAACAGTTCCACCAGGGCAGGCGCGGTCGGCACTAGCGTGAGCGCCATGTAAGCCAGCAAGACCACCAGCAGCATGAACACCATCGGCTTGTTGAACGACGCCGGATCCGCCTTCTGCGGATAGCGTGCCGCATCGAGCGCGCTCCTGAGCGAGGTGTTGAACGCAACCGCCCTGGCGCCTGCCTGCGCCTTGTCCAGGCCCTTCGCATCGTAAGACTGCACGCTCGAGCCACCGATATGAATGGCGGTGGTCTCGCCTGTCCCACCCGAACGGATCTCGTAGCTTACGCCCGCCGCCGAGAGCGCCTGCTTGGCGATGTCGCAGGAACTCGTGAAGTGGCGGGAGCCAACCGGATTGAACATGAACGAACACTCGGCGGGATCCGCGTCGATGACGATCGGTGCGCTCGACTGCGCGCTTGCAAGCGCCGGGTTCGCGTACTGCGTCATCGCCTTGAAAATCGGGAACAGCGTCACTGCGGTGAGCAGGAAGCCGATCAACAATACCGGCTTGCGCCCGAACCGGTCGCAAAGCCATCCGGCCCCGAGAAACATGGGAATGCACGTAAGCGTGGCGAGCGTCACCACGATGTTGGCTTCCTGCGGATCGACCTTCAAGGTCTGGGTAAGGAAGAAGGTGGGATAGAGCACCGCAGTGTAGTACACACAGGTCATGCCGCCGCAGATGGCGAACAGCGCGACCAGCAGCCGCTTGATGTTGGCCCATTCGAGAAAGGTTTCACTAAGCGGCGCGCGCGACAGGCGGCTCTCGCTCTTGAGCAGTTCGAATGCAGGCGACTCGTGCATGTTCAGCCGTATCCTCACGGAGATCAGCAGCAGCACGATCGAGAAAATGAACGGGATGCGCCAGCCCCAGGCGTCGAAGTGATCTCCCGTCAGCCAGCGCACGAGCAGGATGACCGCGAAGGACAGCAACAAGCCGACGGTGCCTGTCGACGAGATCCAGGATGTGTTAAGCCCGCGCCGGTTCCTTGGCGAGTGTTCGGCCACGTAGGTCGCGGCGCCGCCGTATTCTCCGCCGAGCGCCGTTCCCTGCAGCATGCGCAAGGCGATGAGCAGGATCGGTGCGAAGATGCCGATGGAATCGTAGCCGGGCAGGCAGCCGACGCCTACCGTCGCTACGCCCATGATGATGACGGTGACAAGGAAGGTCTTCTTGCGGCCGATCCTGTCGCCGACGCGGCCGAACACCACCGCACCGAACGGCCGCATGATGAAGCCGACGCCAAAGGTCAGCAGCGCGAAAATGAACCCGGTGGTTGGATCCACGCCCGCGAAGAACTTCTTCGCGATCACCGTGGCAAGTGACCCGTACAGCGTGAAGTCGTACCACTCGAACACCGTGCCGATGGATGCGGCGGCGATCACCCGCATCGTCGATTGCGTGACCGGCACGACACCCGGCGCGATAGCGGCAGGAGGCGTGTGCGCCGTTTCCGAGCGTGTCGAATTCATTGTTATCTCCGTCTTTTTATGGGTTGAACGCTGGCGGCGGGTGCCTACATCGTCACGATTTGCCGGATGGCGGTGCCCTGTTGCAACCGGTCCATGCCAAGGTTGATGTCATCGAGCGGCAGCCGATGCGTGACGAGACGATCGATGGGCAACCGGCCCCGCCGATAAAGTTCGATGTAGCGTGGCAGGTCGCGCACAGGCACGCTGCTGCCCATGTAGCTGCCGCGCACGGTCTTCTCTTCGCCCACCAGCGACACGGCAGAAATCGACAACATGGCGTGCGGTGCGGGCAATCCCGCCGTGACCAGTTGGCCGCCGCGTCGCGTGATCTTGTAGCCAAGCTCGAGCGCGCTCGCGGCGCCCGCCATCTCCAGCACCACATCCACACCGCCGCGGGTGGCGTCGCGGATCGCATCGGCCACGCCCTCCTGCTTCGCGTTGAAGGTGTCGGTTGCACCGAGCGAGCGGGCTATCTCGAGCTTGCTGTCGTTGGTATCGATGGCGACCACGCGTTCCGCGCCAGCAGCAAGCGCGCCGAGCATGGCGGCGAGGCCCACGCCGCCCATGCCGATCACCGCCACGCTCGACCCAAGCTGGATACGAGCCGAGTTCACCGCGGCACCCACGCCCGTGAGCACGGCGCAGCCGAACAGCGCGGCTTCGTCGAGGGCGATGTCGGGCGAGACCTTGACCAGAGAATGGCGCGATACGGTGGCGTATTCCGCGAATCCGGAAATGCCGGAATGGTGATTGACCGCGGCGCCGCCTAGCGAAAGCCGGCGGCCGCCGCCAAGCAGCGTTCCGGCCGCGCCCGCCGCCGCGCCCGGTTCGCACAATGCCGGCCGGCCCTCCGCGCAAGGCAGGCAATGGCCGCAACTCGCCACGAACACCGAGACCACGTGATCGCCCTTCGCCAGATCATGCACATGCGGCCCGATTTCCTCGACGACGCCCGCGGACTCGTGACCGAGCACCATCGGCAGCGGCCGCGGTCTCAAGCCTTCGATCACGGACAGGTCCGAATGGCAGATACCGGCTGCGGCAATCCGGACGAGAACCTCGCCCGGGCCGGGAGGGGCGAGTTCGACTTCCTCGATCCGCAGCGGCTTACTGTCGACATAGGGTCCGGGCAGCCCGGATTGTTCGAGTACCGCAGCGCGAATCTTCATGTCTCGTTTTACCGTGTCTGTTTGGTGCGTGTTTACCGGATTTTTAATATTCGATATTATTGTAGGACAATCCGACTGGATGATCATCTAGGTATTTGCACTAGCACAGCACGTGGTCGAGCTGATCCGCGCTGCGTTTCGCCGAGTGTTGCAAGCGATACCAGCGCGGCGCAGCGACGAGCCCGTTAGCGGGTGCATGTCTTGTCGCTGCAGGCACAACAAAACACATGCCTTCCTGCACGAGAGGCAGGAAGGCCGATGCGTCTCAGCTGGAGCCTTGTTCGGACAGCGTCAGGCCTGCGATCGTCTCGCTGAACCTTGCCATTTCGGTGTGGTCTCGGCCTTGTCCAAGGTTTTTCGCCGCGCCCGCCCACAACTCACGGCACAAGGCGGAAAATGGCGCCGCGACGCCTCCGTCATGAGCCACTTCGAGTGCAATGCCAAGATCCTTGGCCATGAGGTCGAGTCCGAAATTGCTATTGAACGCGCGGGAGAGCACGAATTGCCGGAATTTCTTCTGTGTGCTGTTGTTCATCCCCGTCGACGCATTCAGGACGTCGACCATCTTTCCCGCGTCCAACCCGAACTGACTGCCGATGATGAGCGCCTCCACGCCAATCAGAAATCCTCCTGCCGATACGAGGTTGTTCAGCGCTTTCATCGCCTGTCCCGCCCCGATGGCACCGACTTCGGTGATGGTCGTTCCCATCGCGCGCAGCAAGGGCATGGCTCGCTGGAGCGCGTCCGCCGATCCGCCGGTCATGATTGCCAGCTCGCCCGTCTTCGCGCGCGACACACCGCCGGACACCGGCGCATCGATCATCATGATCCCATCGCTTTCCAGACTTGCGGCCAAAGCTTGCGTCATGCTGGGAATGCCGGATGTCATGTCGATCAGAAGCGCGTGACTCGCCAGCACCGCACGAACCGGCGTCACCACGTCCACCACATGCTTGCTGGTCGGCAGCATGGTGATGACGGCATCGGCGGAGTCGGCCGCCTGCTCCAGAGTCTGCGCTGCCTCGCCGCCGACATCGGCGGCAAAGCGGGTCGCGCGCTCGGGCGTGACGTCATACACCGAGACGCGAAAGCCCGCGGCAACCAGACGGGCGGCCATCGGCCAGCCCATGTTGCCGATGCCCAGGAAGGCAATCTTCTTAAACGTATCGCTGCTCATTACAACGCTCCTTCCTTGACAAGTACCTCATGTGCCGCCTTGAATGCGCCCAGGCCTGAAGGGATGCCTGCATAGGCGGTAGCGTGCAGCAAGGCCGCCTTGATCTCTTCGACGCTGACGCCGTTGTTCAACGCGCCTTTCACGTGCAGCTTCAATTCGTCCGTATGGCCCGAGATGGTGAGCATGGCAAGATTCATCAGGCTGCGGGTCTTGCGGTCGAGCGTGTCGTCGCCCCATGCCCATCCCCAGGCCCAGGCCGTCGTAGCACGCTGAAAGGACATCATGAAGGGGTCGGCTCTTTGCATCGACGCGTCGACATACTCGGCGCCCAGCACGGCACGGCGAATGGGCATACCTTTATCGAAGAGCGCGCTATCATCGGACATAGTTTGGATTCCTTGTTTCATCGGTTGGGTTGGAGGTATCGACCTGTTCCAGAGAACGGCCGGTGGTACGGGGACCAATCGCGGCAACAATTGCGGCAACGACCAGCCAGCACGCGGATATATAGGCAAAGACGCTCATATAGCCGACGCTCACGTATAGGAAGCTGATAATGAAAGGGCCGATGACATTGGTCAGCCGGCCAAGCCCGTAGCAAAGACCCGCGCCCGCGGAGCGCAAATGCGTGGGATAGGACTCGGGCGTGTAGATGTAAAGCGTCGCATTCATCAACTGGATGGTGATGATGACCAGCGCGCCGAAGACGACGATAAAACCGGCCGAAGGGGCGAGACCGTAAGCCACACCGGCAATCGCAATAACGACGGCATCGACAGCGACGATCCACTTGCGTTCGAACCGCTCGATCAGGAAGGTGCCGAGCCAGGCGCCGAGCGGATTGCAAATGGCGATCAGGCTGGAGTACTCGAGCGACTTGGTAATCGTGAATCCGTGTTGCACCAGCAACGTGGGCACCCAGGAGACGAAGCCATAGAAGCCGAGTGTCTGGAAAATCCACGCCAGCGACAGCCCGACTGTCCTGCGACGGTACTCGGGATCGAACAACTGTCCGTAGGAAAACTTGGGCTCGGGCGTCATCGTCAAAGGTGCGACCGCGCCAGGCGGTTCCATGCCTGCTGCCCGTTCAAGTTTCTCGAGCGAGCGCATCGCTTCGTCCACTCGTCCCTGCCCGAGCAACCAGCGTGGCGATTCCATCAACCTGAGCGCGAAGGGGATGGCGAGCAACCCGAAGCTGCCCCATACGAAGATCAGGCGCCAGCCCCAGGGGGCAACCGGAATCAGGAACCTCGCAACCCAGGCTGTGGCCGGAATACCGATCAAGCCGAGTGTAAAGATCAGACTCATGTACTTCCCGCGCAAGCGCGCCGGAAAGAACTCGCTGATGTAGACGTTGGCGATGACCGTCATTCCTGAAAGCCCGATTCCCGTGAGGAATCGGAACACGGCAAGCGACATCACGTTCCACGACAACGCATTGAGAAGCGAGAAGATCGTATAGATCGCAATACTCAGTATGAATGCGGGCTTGCGGCCAAGGCGGTGCGCAAGGACACCACCGCCGGTGCCGCCGATGAACATGCCGCCGAAACTGGTCGCCGTGATCAACGCGACATCACTCACCGGGATATGCCACGCTCCAATGATCGCAGGCGCTGCATAGGCGAACGTGTTCAGATCGGCAAGTTCGAAGAAGTAAGCGAAGCACAAGGCGAAGATTGCCACCCGGTGGAAGCTTGTGATCGGCAGCCGATCCATGCGCTGACTGATGTCGTTCATGTCTCATATCTCGTCGTTATATTTCGTTGGCCCGTCCAGCATCATCAGATCGCCAGATTGTCCGGCAATATGGCACATAGCAGATTGTCCGTCAATCCGCTATTTCGCCTGAAAGGTGGATGTACAATGGCGAAACCCCCACATACGTTTGGACGAAGAATGAGCAGTTCTCTGAAGGTCGTGCCGCAGCCCGTGCGGAAACAAGTGGAGGATGGCCTGCGCGCCGCGATCGTCTCAGGCCGCTTTTTGCCGGGAGATCACTTGCCGGACAGAATGTTGTGCGAGACGTTTGGCACGAGTCGTAGCGTCGTGCGCGAGGCAGTCAGGTTGCTGGAAGCGGAGGGCTTGGTGACGGTTCACGCGAACCGCGGGCCGTTTGTCGCGATGCTGTCTGTCGAGGAAGCGACGGATATCTATGAGGTACGCGCGGCGCTGGAGGCGCTGGCAGGCGAAGGATTCGCCGTGCGCGCAACCGATGCGGAGCGTGCCGAACTGCGCGCGGTGTACAAGGAGTTGCGCGGTATCCGGTCGATGAAGTCGCGCGATGGACTGCTCGATGTGAAGCGCCGCTTCTATGAAATCCTGACACGCGGAAGCCGCAACGCCCTGGCCACCCAGATGCTGGAACGACTGCTGATCCGCAACGCCCAGTTGCGGGCCACTTCCTTGTCCAGCGAAAGTCGGCTGCCGCAGACTGTCAAGGAAATCGGCCGGATTATGGACGCCATCGAAGAAAGGGATGCCGCGGCCACTGGTGCGGCGTGCCGTGCGCACGTTCGTGCTGCGGCGGATGTCGCCCTCCGGATCCTCAGGGAGCGCGATGCCAGGGCGATAAGTGCACAGGAAGGTCCGCAGCCGGCAAGCGCCGCGATCTGACCGGGTGCCTCCATCGTGTTCCGTCCGGTTCTGTTGCTGTAAGCGGGAGGAAACGACAATTATCGAGATGAGGAGTACTGCTTATGACACAAGCGAGTAAAATTTCTGGGCCGCAGACGGCGGGGTCTTGCCGACGATCTTCCCTTTGCCCTCCATCAATCGATAACGCGCACACAAGCGTTTCTGTGCCCTCCAAGCAATGTCCTGCACCGCTTCGGAGGTTCGCTCTGCACGGCGTTGCAGATGGGCGGTTTTTCTGGCCGGATGGCGATAGGTCCAGGACGCTTCCACCAGCACTCTACGCACGTGAGCATTGCCGGTCTTGGTGATCGCGCCGCGCGATTTGGTGGCTCCGCTGGAGTGCTCGCTGGGCACCAGACCCAAGGACGCCATCAATTGCGGAGCACTGGCGAAGCGCTTCAGATCACCAATCTCGGCGACCACCGTCGTCGCAGTCAACAGGTTGACGCCGCGCAGCGCCATCAAGCCTTCGATCACCGGCCAGAACACCGATTCACTCGCCGCGCTTTCGAGTTGCGTGTCCAGTCCATCGACGCGCTTACTGAGCGCCTTGACGGTGTCAACGTATTCCCGAAATACGATCTGCTGAACTGGTTGCCTGAATTGTTGCTCTTCCAGCCACCGATAATATGCCTGAGTCCAGTTGCTCTTTCCGCTGTAGCATTTGCCATATCGAAGCAGATAGGCACACAAACGTTGCTTGGCCTGACTCTGAAGATGCTTCATGTCTTCGCGCGCTCGGGTTAAGTCGCGCAGCCCTTCCTGCGCATCGTCGGGGACCCACACCGCAGTCAGTTCTCCGGCTCGATGCAAGCGCGCCAGCATAAGACTATCGCGTCGGTCAGTCTTAACCCGCTCGCCTGCTTTCCTTGGAATCAGAGACGGTGCAACAACCTGGCAACCCCAGCCGAGGTCACTGAACTGCCGATGGATTCCATATCCGCATGGGCCTGCCTCGCAGCAAAACGAGAGATGCGCGTCGCCTTTTCTCAGCATCTCGTCAAACGAATAGTGAAGGCGCTTAAACACACGCGCTAAGGCCAGCGTAAGGGTCTGTCCCAACGGGTATTGGCTTTGTTTATCGGCGTAAATCGTAGCGGGCTGTCTTATCGCGACAGAACCTCTTGAACGTTACCGCTTTAATAACCGCTCCCCAAATTTGCAACCGCCCCCCGAATTTTTGTCATTTAAAGTGCGATTGCTCGTATTGATTTGACCGCTCTATTCCACGCTGGACATGGCATCTGGATTGACGGAATCGCGTCGAACGAAGATTGCGCCATGCGTGAGCGACAAGACGCCTTTCTTAAACAATCAATCCTTGGCCTTGATCGGCCAGACCGCTTTCTGCGCGGCGTTGAATTGCGGATCATATTCGACATCGACCTTGACCTTCTTCTTGATTGCGTGGCCGTCGTACAAGATGTCGGCGATCTTCTGCTCTTGGTCGATCAGACCTTTGTCGAACTTGACGAAGCTGCCACTGCGCACTTCATATTCGAACGCCGCGCGCTCGTCGGAGATTTTCAGCGTGTCCTTCAGAATGCCGATCACCTCGTCGCGGTGCGCGTCATGCCACGCCCAATAACCTGAAAGACGCGAGAAAAAATCCTGGAGCGCAGCCGTCTTCGCCGGGTCCTTCAGCACCGCGGTCGTCGTGGTCCATACGTTGAGCGCCGGAATCTGCGTGTCGCGATCGCGCAGCAGAATAGTGCCCGCGCCCGATTTGATGGTCGGCAGTATGGGACCGAGCGCGCCTGCGTACACGTCGAGTTCGCCCGCATTGAAGCCTGCCGCGGACGTCGCGCCATCGGCAAACTTGATGGCATCAATGTCCTTTTCCGTCACGCCTGCCTTGACCAGCGTCGCGAGGTATTGCGAATGGTTGTAGCCGCCATAGTTGTAGCCGACCTTGTGGCCTTTGATCTCCTGCACGTTCTTGATGTTCGCGCTCGAACGAACCGCCGTGATAACCGGCGGATAATCCTTCGAATAGGCGTTGCGCCACGCGGCGACAATATGCAGCGGCGTCGAATCCTTCGTCCAATCGGTGCGCGCGTTGGCCTGTTCGATCGTGAGCGACGTGTCGCCCATATGCCCCAGGTCGATGCGGTTTGCATACAGCGCGGACAGATTGGCGGCGGGCCCAGTCAGCAGTACCCATTCGATCTGGTATGGCGTCCCGTTGACCACGCCGGACTTGCGGATCATCGCGGGGAATGCCGGGTCTTGATACGCAATCACGAGCTTGGTGCTTTTCAGGTCCGGCGCATTCTGGGCACCGGCCGTGCCGGAAAGCGTCAACGCGGTAACGGCGAAGAGACCCGCCAAGCCGGCGAGCAAAGATTTCATCAGCGACATAAATACCTTGGTTGAGCTGTGGAAAATGAGCTATGGAAAATGAGCGATGGAGAAGTCGATTGAAAAACGTCAGGAGAGACTGAGCGAAAACTGTCTGAGCAGGTCGCGTTTAAGTGAATTGAACTCTGGCGATGTCACGTCGCGCTCGCGCGCCAGATCGACGTGCGTCTCGTGACAGATCCGTCCTTTCGACAAGATCACGATGCGGTCCGCAAGCAGCAGTGCCTCATCGAGATCGTGCGTGACGATCACAACGCCGAAGCGGTATTTCGCCCATAACTTCAACACGAGGCTCTGGATGCTGCGGCGGGTGAACGCGTCGAGCGCGCTGAACGGTTCGTCAAGCAGCATGAGATCGGGACGGCGATACAGCGCCCGCGCAACCGCCACGCGCTGTGCCTGTCCGCCCGAAAGACTCACGGGCCAGCTTTCCAGTTTGTCTTCGAGGCCGACGTCCTGCAGCGCGGTGAGCGCGCGTTCGCGCGCATCGGGTTTGAGGGAATCGTCGAGAAGGACGTTCTTCCATACGCGCAGCGCCTGAATCAAACGCGGCTCCTGAAATACGACCGACGTGTTGCCGGTCACTTCCGTCCGTCCGCCCGACGCCGATTCGAGCCCGGCGAGCAGGCGCAGCACCGTGGTCTTGCCCGTACCCGACGGCCCGACCAGCGCGACCACCTCCCCTTTTCGAACGGTGATATCGACGTTATCGAGCACCGTGTTCTCACCATAGCGCTTCCGCACGCCGGACAGCCTTGCAACGACCGGCGCGGCCTCATGTTCCGTTTGATAAGCGAGTTCAGACATGAGCCGCCCTCCAGACCAGAACCTTGCGTTCAATGAAACGCAGCAACGCATCCACGCCGATCCCGAGAACCGCATAGACCAGAATGCCCGCGATGATGATGTCCGTGCGCTGAAATTGATTCGCGTTATTCAGGATGTAGCCAATGCCCGCGTTCGCGTTGATCTGTTCGGCCGCGACCAGCGCCAGCAGCGCAATGGCTGCCGAATAGCGCACGCCCACGAGAATGCCGGGTAACGCCGTCGGCAGGATGATGAGCCGGATCTGATGCGCGCGCGACAGGCGAAACGTGCGCCCGAGTTCCAGCAACTTCGGGTCGATGCCGCGTATGGCGTGATAAGTGCTGAGATACATCGGCGAGATGGCCGCGCCCACGATCAGCGCGATCTTGGACACTTCGCCAATGCCGAACCACACCACGAAAATAGGCACGAGCGCGATGAATGGAATAGTCCGCACCATCTGCAGGACGGTATCGAAGCCGCGCTCGGCGGACTTGCTCAGACCCGCCGCCACGCCGAGCAGCAAGCCCGCACCGCCACCGATCAGCAAACCCACGGCAGCACGCGCCAGCGATATCCTCAGCGCATCCTGGAGATCGCCGGACTGCCACAGCTCGCGATAAGCCGCGAGCACCGACGCGGGCGCAGGCAGCACGAACTCGCTGGCCAGTCCCAGGGACGAAACAAGTTGCCATACGACAATCAGCAGCACCGGCACGACGGCCCGCAAGAGCGGCTCGCGCAATATCACGCGACGCGGCGCCGGCGCCAACGCCGGTGGAGCAAGATCCGATGCGGCAGTCGCCTTCAAAGTGGATTCTCTGCTAGACATAAGCACCTTTGAAATGAAATAAATGAATTGAGTGACCGATACGAAGACAAGGAATGGCGCTCAATAGCGTTCACGAAAGCGCTCCAGGCGTGTGCTCGATCAAGCGTGCATCGAGATCGGCATAGCGGCTTGGCGGACGCGCAAGCCCGTAGTGTTCGCGCAAGGTGGTGCCTTCGTAATCGCGGCGGAAGATGCCCTTGCGCTGCAATAGCGGCACCACGTGATCGACGAACGCCGCGAGCCCTGAAGGGAACACGTCCGCGTTGAGGTTGAAGCCATCGGCGGCACGACCGGTGAACCAGCGTTCAATATCGTCCGCGATCGTCTCGGGCGTGCCCACGATCATCCGATGTGCGCCGGGATTGCGGTCCAGCAAATCGCGCACCGTCAGGTTGTCGCTGCGTGCAAGCAGGACGGTCGCACGGATGAATCCGTTGGAGACATCGGCGCGGTTGCCTTTGTCGATTAATGCGTAGGGCAACGGTGCGTCCAGTTGCAGATCGTCAACGTCGATACCCAGCGCACGCGCGAACTTGGCGAGTTCGGCGCGGCGATCAAGCAGCGAGTCCATGTCGGCCTTGCGCTGGCGCGCTTCGGCCAGCGTCCCGCCAATGACGGGATACAGCCCCGGCAGCACGAGCAGATGATCGGCATGACGTCCGTGCGCCACGGCGCGCGCCTTGATGTCGCCATAAAATTCCTGCGCACCCTCGAACGTGGTCTGCGCGGTAAAGACCGCATCGGCGTAACGAGCGGCGAGCGCGACGCCCGCCTCCGATCCGCCGGCCTGCACGAGCACCGGCCGTCCTTGTGGACTGCGCGGAAGATTGAGCGGCCCGCGCACCTGGAAGTGATGGCCGGCGTGTTCGATCGCATGCACGCGAGCCGGATCGGCGTAGCGTCCGCTCGCGCGGTCGACGATCAGCGCGTCGTCTTCCCAGCTATCCCACAGCTTCAGCACGACATCGACAAATTCCTCGGCACGCGCATAACGCGCCGCTTTATCCGGAGCGCCCGACATGCTGAAGTTAGCTGCCGCGTTCGGGTCGTAGGTCGTCACGGCGTTCCAGGCAACCCGGCCTGCGCTCAAATGATCCACCGACGCAAAACGCCGCGCGAGGTTGTATGGATCGTTGAAAGTAGTCGATGCCGTGCCGATCAGGCCGACGTGTCGCGTAACACCCGCGAGCGCGGTGAGGAGCACGGTGGGTTCGAGCGACTGGGCCGGTCCGTGCGCGTGGCCGCTTAACGCAACGGCATCGGAGAGAAACACGGCGTCGAGCTTGCCACGCTCCGCGGTCTGCGCGATCTCGGTGAAAAATTGGAGATCGATGATCGACTTCGCGTTGTCGAGCGTACGCCAGCCGGCCGGATGACGGCCCGTGCCGGTGATGTTGGTGTTCAGATGCAAGGTTCGTGGCGCACGCATGGGTTTATCGCTTTACAAGAGGTTGGGCGAGCCTTGCAGCGCCGCGAGGCGCTGTTCGCTGCGAGCGTGCGTTGGCGTGTCGAAATCGATCACGTCGATCGACGCAATGCCATCGCGTTCGAGCTGCCCGACCAGTTGCAACTCCCACGCGAGATAAATCTGCATCTGCTTCGCCGCCTGGTCAGGGGCGTGGTGATACGGGCTGTACCACGCGTCGTCGTCGCCGGTGAGGTTGCCTTCGTCGCCGGCGGTGTG
This sequence comes from Caballeronia sp. dw_19, assembly GCF_018449515.1. Classification (GTDB taxonomy): domain Bacteria; phylum Pseudomonadota; class Gammaproteobacteria; order Burkholderiales; family Burkholderiaceae; genus Caballeronia. The sequence continues at coordinate 101,465 of NZ_JAAVUQ010000025.1, forward strand.
CGGCAGACCGAGCGACAGCCAGCGCTGCGTGCCGCCAAGGAGCGCCGCCACACCGTCGATACGCCCGCGCAACTGGCTGGCGAGCAGCCCGGCGAGGACGCCGTCGGAGGACGTGAGGACAAGCTGTCGCGACGGGTCGTCCCGTGGGCCGAGCCGGTCCAGCCAATCTTCCAGCGCGCTCGCCGCCACGAAGCGCGCCCCGGCAATATGCGCGGTGCGAAACGCGAGGCTGCTGTCCACGTCCACGACCTGCGCGCCGCCTGCCTCTAGTGCGAGCGCAAGCTGGTCGGCGTTGATCCAGCGCGTACGCTCAGGCGTACCGAATATCGGCACCGGCTCGGGGCCGGTTTCGAGCGCCCGGTGCGCGTCGTCTGCGGCCAGCACGAACACGTTGAGATAGCCCAGTTGCACGAGCCACGACGCCGTCATGCGTGCGCGCACGCCGTCGTCGTCGGCGAGAACGACGCGGGCGTGGAGCGTGCCGACGTATTCATCGGTGGCCTGAACGAGCTGGCCGCCAGGTGCCGAACGCCAGCCCGCGCGATGACCCGCAACGTACTCCAGCGGATCGCGGACATCGAACCGGTACAGCGTCTGCACGCTCGCTTCGGCTTCGAAGCGCGTCAGCGTGGCGCGATCGATCTCGACCACGCCAGCTCGCACAGCGGCGCGCTTGGCCAGCGTGCGCGCCTGTTCGAGCGCAGCGCCCTCGGCGCGAGGCGCCGTGCGAATCTGGCCGTGTTCAAGGTCGAGGCCTGACAACAGCCACGACATCGATCCCCCGGAGAGCGCGGCGACCGGATTCGGAATGCCTGCATTCACGAGCGATTGCGCGCCCAGAATGCTGCGCGTGCGCCCGGCGCAATTCACCACGATCAGCGTCTCGGGCGACGGCGCCGCCGCGAGCGCGCGATAGACCAGTTCAGCGCCCGCACATTCGACGCCGCCCGGAATGTTCATCGTCTTGAATTCGGGGAACGGACGGCTGTCGAGCACAACGAGATCTTCGCCCGCGTCCTGCAAGCGCTTGAGCGTCAATGCATCGATGTTCGGCGTTTTCAGCCGATGCTCGATCACCTCGCCGAACGCCTTGCCAGGCACGTTAGTGCCGCTGAACACTTCGAATCCGGCCGCTTCCCAGCCGCTCACGCCACCGGCGAGTATCGACACGTCCGTGTACCCGAAGCCTGCCAGCAAGGCCGCCGCGCGCGACGTATATTCGCCCGCTTCATCGACCAGGACGATGGGCGTGGCAAAGCGTGGCACCAGTTGCCCGACGAGCAGGCCCAGACGTCCAACCGGCGCGATGGACGAATAGAACAGGCGGCGGCGTGCGGTGACGCCTTCCTCGCGGACATCGAGAATGGCAAGTTCGCGCCGTTCGGCCAGCGCGGCGCGCAATGCGGCGGGAGTGATCGATGGTGTGGTCGCGTGACTCATCGTGAGGTGGCCTTGTTTGATTTGGCGATAGGGAAATGGCGGCTCAGAAGAACGCTGCGGAAGGCAAAGGCACGCCGTTGACCGCATGGTTGCCAATGGCGCGCGCCTTGTAGAGACCGGGGTTGTGCGAGGCGATCGTGCGGATGTTGCGCCAGTGGCGATCAAGTTGCGCCGCCTGGCGCGCGGCGGACGCACCGCCGACATCGAATAGCCGGGTTGCCGACTGGAGCGCCAGTTGATCGATCACGACCTTGGCCTTCGCACTGCGCAGCGCGGCTTCAACGAACAACGCTTCGTCGGGCTTGCCCGCCAGCACGCTGTCGAACGCCGCGCCAAGCACGCTTGCTGCGTTCAGCACCGCAGCCTCGGCCACGAACGCCGCGCTTTGCAACTCGCCAACAGCTTCCTGCAATAGAGGGTCGTCGGCGGGACGCGCGGCCACCGCGTGGTAGTAGTTGCGTTCGCGCTTCTGCACGAGCGTCACGGCGTCCTTCGCAATGCGGCGCAGGATGCCCGCGACGATCGTCGTGAGATAAAGCTGTGCGAACGTGGCCTGATGCGCGATCTTCGTATCGTCTGCGAGAACGAGCACGTCAACCGCTGCGACTTCGACGTTGGTGAACACCGTCGTGCCGCTCGCCGTGTTGCGCTGGCCAATGCCATCCCAGTCATCCCGCACATCGACGCCCGGCTGCCTGACCGACACGCGCGCGCCGACGAACTGCCCGTCCGGCGTCTTGGCATTCACAATGATGTGATCGAAGTAAAGATTCCCCGTGCTGTAGTACTTCGTCCCCGTCAGCCGATAACCGCTTTCCGCAGGCTCGAGCCGCGTGTTGCCGTCGCCGTCGCCAATATGCTGCGTACCGAGTTCGCTCGCGCCGAGACCGAAGAGACCGCCGTCCTGCACGAGATGGTTCCATCGCTGGTATTGCGGTAGATGGCGCGCGCGCAACGCCTTTTCGATAAACGCGAAGTGATTGCGCAGGATGTGCGGAATGTTCGAATCGGCCTCGGCCAGATCCAGCACCAGCTCGTACAACTGCGGCAGCGTGGCGCCTGCCCCGCCCTCCTCTTTGGGCAAGCGGAACACGCCCAGACGCGCCGCGCGCACGAGTGCAATGGGCTCGCTCGCGTCGGCCTCGCCACGCTCGCGAGCTTCGGCGCCTGCCGCGATGGCCGCCACTAGTTCACGCAGTTCGGGTGAGCCAGGTTGCACGGCGCTGTCACGTAATGCGGCCGTCAATGTCGAATCGGTCGTTCCCATCTCTAGGATTCCTTAAAAAATGATGTGGCGTTCACGCGGCCGATTGCACGCGCACTCTGAGTCCGGCCTGTTCCATCAGCGGCAGGACAGCCTCGCCGAAATATTTGAGATCTGGCTCGAAATCGAAGAAAGTCAGCTGGACGCCGTCAATACCCGCCGCCTTCAACCGCAGCAGGTCGTCCACCACGTGTTCCGGCGAGCCGATGATCTGAATGTTGCCCCCCAACACGCGCTGCTCGCGTTGATGGTTTTTCCAGGCTTTCGCGTCGCTGCGGCGACCCGTGAAACCATCGACCGCCCCGAAATCCGCGTGCGACGCGATCGCGTCGAGATAAGCGTGCGCCTCGCGCTCGGTCGGACGGCAGACGATCGTCGGATTGATGAGCGTGCGGACCTCGCGGCCATTCGCGCGCGCCGCCGCCTGAACCTGCGCGGTGTGTGCGGGCAGCACATCCAGCGCCGCGTCGATCTGCGCGCCGGCGGAACTCGTAATAAAGATCAGGTCCGAATGCTTCGCGGCGTAGTCGATCCCGGCAGCAGAACTCGTCGCGTTCACGAGCACCGGGCGCCCAAAGCGCGGCTTCGGCGAAACGAACGCATTGCGCGTGCGATACCACTTGCCGTCGAAGGTCAGGTTGTCATCGAGCGACCAGAGTTGCTGCATCAGGTCCACGAACTCGGCGGCCATTTCGTAGCGCGTGTCGTGCTCGAAGTGACCGTCGCGGCCAAACATCTCGGCTTCATCGATCGAATGCCCCGTGACCATGTTCAGGCCCCAGCGGCCGCCGGAGATATGGTCGAGCGTCGCGCCGAATTTCGCGAGATGCAGCGGATGCCAGTTGCCATAGAGAATGTGCAGCGTCGATATCAGCAGGATGCGCTCGGTGATCGACGCGAGTGACGCGAGCGTCATGAACGAGTCGAGCGATTCGCGGCGGTAACGCATGTCGCCGCCATGACCGTCTTTGCCCAGCCATTGCGCGAGACCGAAGACCAGGTCGAAGCCGAGCGCCTCGGCATGGCGCGTGAGGCGCGCGTTGTACTCGAAGGTCCAGTCGGTCGTGCGCGGCAGGGTCGACATGGACCAGCCGCCGCTCTGGATCGGCAAGAAGAGACCAAGCATCAGCGGCTGGGCGAGCGCACGAGAAAGCGGGCTATCAGGGAAACTGGCGGGAGACGGAATCGACATAACGCACCGGATAGAAAGGTGAAGCGTGAATGGGTAGTGGGCGTCAGGCTTCGCGCACGGACGCGAGTGACGAATAGGCGCCCATCGGCGAATTGCTGAAGCCGCCAATGCTCGTCGCATGGATCGCGTAGAAATGCAGTTCGAGCAGGTTGACGGAAGGCACCTGTTCCTGCGCAATCTGCTGCAACTGGTCAATGAAAGGCTTGCGCGCCACTGGGTCGCTGACCGACACCAGCCCTTCGATTGCACGGTCCATCTCGGGCGTGGAATAGCCCGTCGCATTGCTCGATGTCGAACCCGGCTTGATGGCCTTGGTCCAGTAACGGCGCGTCACGCCAAGCTGCGGATCGGCGAAGGCTGAGTACCAGTTGATGGTCGTATCGAAGTCATAGTCCGCGTAGACGCGGCGGTTGAACGTCGGCACATCGGTTGGCACGAGCGACATTTCCACGCCGATATGGCGTAGCTGCGCCTGGATAAATTGCGCGGTCAGGACGTACTGGTTGCCGAACGGCAGCGGCAGATTGTTGATGCGCAGCCGCACGCCGTCCGCGCCCCGGCGCAAACCCGCGGCGTCGAGCAGCGCTTCGGCTCGGGCCGGATCGTAGTCGTACTGCGGCAGGCCCGGCTTGAAAAAGCGCGTCTGGTAACTCGGGATCGGACCCTGCGCCGTTTTAGCGAGTCCGTACCACACGATTTTCGCCAGGGCGTCGCGGTTGATCGCATGCGCGATGGCCTGACGAACGCGAAGATCCTGAAAGGGCTTGCGGCGCAGATTGAAATCGAGGAACGAGATGGGCGCGATGCCATCGAACACATGACTCGACACGACAAAACGCGAGTCGCTGCGCAGCCGGACGAGATCGGGCAACGCAACGGCGTCGGTCGGCGCATAACGCAATTCGCCGGACTGGAGCGCGGTCAGCCGAGCGCCCTGATCCGGAATGATCCGGAACACGATGCGCGCAAAATGGGGCTGGTTCGCCTTGTCCCAGTAGTCCGGATTGCGCTCCAGCACCACGTAGTTGCCGCGCACCCAGTCCTTGAAAACGTACGGCCCATTGCCTACAGGATGCGCGTTGAGCGGATTCGTGAGCGGCTGGCTTCCGGCATAGAGATGCTTGGGCAGGATCTGCGTCTCGTAACCACCGAGCGCCGACCACACGGCTGGCACGGGCGACGAAAACCGGAACACAGCCGTGTGGTCGTCCGGGGTATCGACGGCGTCGAGTGTCGCGAACGTCGCATTGCCGCGCGGATGAAAATGCTTCGTGACTTCCATCAGCGAGTACTGAACATCGGCCGATGTGAATGGCTTGCCGTCGTGCCATTTGACGTCGTGACGAAGATGAAATGTGATCGTCTTGCGATCCGCCGATTCGTCCCAGGATTGCGCGAGTTGCGGCACGGGGCGGAAAGCGTCGTCGTAGGTGACGAGGCCATCGAACAGATTGACGGACACGATCACCGCCGGATTCGAGATGTTCAGCCCGGCCACCCAGCCCGCCGGTTCCGGCACGATCACGGCCTGCAGCACGTCGCTCTGCGCGGCATTCGGCGTGGCCTCGCTCGCGAATGCCACGCCCGGCACGACGGGGCCAACCGCTGCTGCTGCGGCCATCTGAAAAAACTGACGACGGGTGATCAACTCAGATACTCCTGGAGGCGGTGGTTTCGGTAACTTCATGGATCGGCCACGTTTTGCCGGCAGACGACGGCGGCAGCGCGATGTCGTCGTACAGATGACACGCGACGACATGCCCACCGCCTAGTTCGCTCAGCGCAGGCGGCGTCTCCCGGCACACCGGCATCGCTCGCGGGCAACGCTGCTCGAAGCGGCAGCCGCGAGGCGGCGCATAAGGATTCGGCAGTTCCGCCGAAGAAGGCATGGGCAGACGCGCGCCCCGCCCCGGAATCGATTCGATCAGCAGTTGCGTATAGGGATGCGCTGCGTGATGCCAGAGTTCATCGCGTGAAAGGATTTCGACGATCTGGCCGAGATACATCACCGCAATGCGATCGGCCACATAGCTCACGGCCGCGAGATCGTGACTGATAAAGAGCCCTGTGATCGCACGCTCGCGCTGCAGGTCGGCAAGCAAATTGAGCACCTGTGCCTGCAGCGAGACATCCAGCGCAGACACGGGTTCGTCGCAAATCAGCACGTCGGGATCGAGACTCAGCGCACGGGCGATATTGACGCGCTGCCGCTGGCCGCCCGATAGCTCGTGCGGCAGCCGGCCGGCAAGCGCCGGCGCAAGACCGACCCGATGCAAGAGCGCATCGACGCGCTCGCGCCGTTCCGCCGAGGTACCGATACGATGAACGTCGAGCGGAATGGTCAGTGTCCTGCGCACGGTCTTGCGTGGATCGAGCGCGCTCAGCGGGTCCTGGAAGACCATCTGCATGCGTCGTCGCCATGTCAGCGATTGCCGGTGCGTGAGTCCGTTGATGTCCTTGCCGTCGAGCCGCACGGTGCCGCCGGCCAGATCGACCAGTCCCACGATCGCACGCCCGAGCGAGCTTTTTCCGCAACCCGATTCACCCACGAGTCCCAGCGTTTCGCCCCGCGCCACGCCAAGCGACAGGTCATCGACGGCGTTCAGCACGCCGCGCGGGGTCCGATAGCAAACGCTTAAATTCTCGATGTCAAGCAGCATCGCTCTTCCCTTCCGCCGCACCTTCCGCCACCACTTCCGCAAGGCGGATTCTGTCCGGCGCCACGCCAGCGGGGTTTGCGTTGACGATGCAGCTCACGCCGCCGTCGCCGAGCCGACGCCACGCGGGCACCGCTTCGCGGCATGCCGCCTGTGCAAGCTCACAGCGCGGCGCAAACGCGCAGCCATTTGCGACCGTGCCGGGCGCAGGCACCACGCCTGCTATCTCGGCGAGCCGAGTGCGCGCGCTATCGCGCCGAGGACGAGCGGCGAGCAGGCGTTGCGTATAGGGATGGCGAGGGTCATCGAACAATTGCGCGACAGGCTGCTCCTCGATCTTGCGTCCGGCGTACATGACCGCCACACGATGCGCGATCTGCCCCACGATCCCCAGGTCATGCGTGATCAGCAGCAGCGCCATGCCGGTCTGTTGCTGAAGTGTCGCGAGCAGCGCAAGAATCTGTGCCTGAATCGTCACGTCGAGTGCAGTGGTGGGTTCATCGGCGATAAGCAGTTGGGGACGCCCCGCGAGGGCCATCGCAATCAGCACGCGCTGACGCATGCCGCCCGAGAGCCGATGCGGATAGTCATCCACACGCCGCGCCGGTTCCGGAATGCCCACCTGACGTAGCAGCGCCAGCGTCTCGCTGAGCGCGGCGCGCCGTGCCAGACCCTGATGCAGTTTCAGCGCCTCGCCGATCTGCTGGCCGACCGTGCGGACCGGGTTGAGTGAAGCCATCGGGTCCTGAAAGATCATGCCGATCCGGCCACCCCGCAGTTGACGCCACGACGGTTCCGGGAGATCGAGCAAGTCAGTGCCCGCAAACTGCAAACGCGTTGCGCTCACGCGTGTGCGCTCGCTATCGAGCAGGCCCATCAGCGCTAACGCGGTCGTGGATTTTCCGCAGCCTGATTCGCCCACCAGCGCGAGCGTCTCGCCCGGGCGAATGCTAAGCGACAACCCGCTCACCGCAGACGCCGGCTTGAGGCCACGCCCGGTATCAAACGCAATGTTCAAGTCTTCCACGACGAGCAGAGGCGCGATGTTCATCGCGTCCTCCTGCGATGCGGATTCGCCAGATCGTTAAGCCCATTGCCAACGAGGTTCAGCGCGAGGACCGTGAGCAGCACCGCGCCGCCCGGCAACGCGGTCATGTACCACGCCGTTTGCAGCGCCTCTCGGCCCGAGCCGATCATGCTGCCCCAGGTAATCACGTTCGGGTCGCCCAGACCGAGAAACGACAGCACGGCTTCGGTCAGAATCGCATTGCCCGCGAGAATCGACAGCATCACGATGGCGGCGGTCGCCACGTTCGGCAGCACATGCATGAACACGATGCGCCGTTTCGTCATGCCGATCACGACGGCCGCCTCGATGAATTCCATACGGCTGACCCGCAGCGCTTCGGCGCGCACGAGCCGCGCGACCTGCGGCCAGTTCGTCAGTGCAACACCGAACACGATGGTCGGCACGCTCGGATGCAACACGACGACCAGCACGATGGTGAAGAGGAGCGCGGGCATGGTCTGGAAGAGCTCGGTGAGCCGCATCAGCAGGTTGTCGACGAGACCGCCGTAGAAGCCTGCCACCGCGCCGATCACGAGACCTGCAAGCGTGGCAAGCAAGCCCGCCGCCATACCGATTTCGAGCGACACCCGCGCGCCATAGGCAATACCGCTGAACATGTCGCGTCCCATCATGTCGGTGCCGAGCGGAAACGCCGGGTCGGAACCCGGCCACACGAAAGGCGTCCCGACCATGTCGAGCGGATCGTTATGGGTCAGCCAAGGCGCGCCGAGCGCGAGCACCAGCACCGCCAGCAGCATCAGCGTGCCGACGCTCAGGCTGGGCGCATGCGTCACGCGCCGCCAGAGTCGCTGCGGCCAGCGCGTGGTGGCGAGCACGAGATCGCTCATCGCTCCACCTCGATACGCGGGTCGAACCAGCCATAGGCAAGATCGACGATCAGGTTGACGACGAGCACGAGCACCGAACTGAAGAACAAAATGCCGAGCAGCAGGTTCAGGTCGCGTGAGGCGACGGCGTCGAGCGCGAGTTGCCCGAGGCCGGGCCAGCTGAACACCGTTTCGATCGCGACCGATCCGCTGAAGAGCGCGCCGAACTGCAGCGCGGTCATCGTGACAATTGGCAGCAGTGCGTTCGGCACGACGTGCGCACGAATGGTCGCGACGCGCGACAGACCTTTCGCGCGCGCCGTGCGCACGAAATCGAGGCCGCTCACTTCCAGCACGGAGGCACGCATGAGCCGTGCATAGATCGCAAGGTAATACGCCGCGAGACAGAACACCGGCAGCACCATGTGCGCCACAAGATCGCGCAGCATCGCCCAGCCGCTCGCGGCAACACCGGGCGTGAGGATGCCCCCTGCCGGCAGCCAGTGCAGATGCGCGGAGAACAACACCATCAGCATCAGTCCGAGCCAGAAGAGCGGCGTCGCGAAGCCGAGCGTGGCGAGGATGGACACGGCAACGTCGACCCACCTGTGTCGCGATACCGCCGCAATCGTTCCAGCCACGCAACCGAGCACGAGCGCGATCACGAGCGCGCTAATCATCAGCAGCGCGGTCGCGGGCAATCGGCCGATGATCAGTTGCAGCACGGACTCGTTGTATCGGAAGGACCAGCCCAGATCGAGATGGACGATGCGCTCGAGGTACGCCAAAAACTGCAGCCCGAGCGGCTGGTCGGTGCCGAACTGGTGACGTAGCGCGGCAAGATATTCGGGCGTGGCCGCGCCCGCCTCGCCCGCCATGACATCGGCGAGATCACCGGGTGCGAGCCGCAGCCAGAAGAAATTCATCACGGCGATGACCGCGACGAGCGGCACGGCCTGAAGCAGCCTGCGCACCGGATACGGCAGCGAGCGGCGCACCCGTGTTGCGCGAACGTGCAGATCAGCCACGGGCAGGCGCACCGAGATTGACGCTGTCAAGCGACGCGTAGACGCCGATCGGCGTCGTGTTGACGTTCTGAAGTGTGCGCGAATAGATCCGGAAGAACTTCAGTTCGGCCAGCGAGATCGATGGCAAATCGCGCTGCGCGAGCACCTGCAACTGATGGATCGCCTGCGTGCGCTGCTCGGGGTCCTGCGCGGTCTGGATCGTTTCGACAACCGCATCCATTTCCGGCGACGTATAGCCCGAGCCGTTGCTCCACGGCGCGCCGCTGATGATGTTTTTCGACCAGAAACGGCGGATCACGCCAATCTGCGGATCGGCGAAGGCAGCGTAGAACACGTTCATCGTGTCGAAGTCGTGGTCGGTGTAGATTTTGCGCAGATAGGTCGGCAGGTCGTAGTTTTCCAGCGTGACTTCCACGCCGATGCGCTTCAACTGCTGCTGAATGAACTGGCCCGCGCGCTGAAAATCCTCACCGTAGGTATGGTTCAGGTGATTGAAGCGCATGCGCACGCCGTCCGCGCCACGCGGGAATCCGGCGGCATCGAGCAGTGCCTCTGCCTTCTTTGGATCGTACGGATATTGCGGCGTGTCGGCCGTGTAAAAACGCGACTGATAACTGGGAACCGGTCCCGTGGCGGGCGTCGCGAAGTCGTAGAACACCGTCTTCGTCAGTTGCTTCAGGTTGATCGCATGCGCGATTGCCTGACGCACGCGGACATCCCGGAACCGCTTCTGGCGCAGATTGAAGTCCATGAAGAACATGGGAGCGTTCGAGCGCCAGCCTTTCGTATCGATAACCAGATCCGGATTCTGCTCAAGCCGCCGCGCTTCGACGAGCGACACGGGCGTGAGCGGTGCGTATTGCACATTGCCGTTCTGCAACGCGATGCTGCGCGCACTCGCATCGGGGATGATGCGAAAAATCAGTTCATCGACATGCGGCTTGCCTTTGTCCCAGTAATCCGGATTCTTCGCGAGGCGAATATAGTTGCCGCGGTTCCATTCCTTGAACACGAATGCGCCCGTGCCAACCGGCTTGGCGTTATACGGATTGGTCAGCGGATCGGTTCCGGCGTAGAGATGCTTGGGGAAAATGAACGCGGAAGATGTATCGAGATACGACCAGATGACCGGCGACGGCTGCGCAAGGCGGAACACGACAGTATGCGGATCGGGCGTATCAACCGCGACGATCTGCGCGAAGGTGGGCCGTGCGATCGGATGGACCTTCTTGGAGACTTCCATGATCGAGTACTGCACGTCCGCCGATGTGAACGGCACGCCGTCGTGCCATTTCACGTCGTTGCGTAACGTGAACGTGATCGTGCGGCGATCCGCCGATTCGGTCCACGACGTGGCGAGTTGCGGCACGGGGCGAAACGCTTCGTCGTAAGTGATCAGGCCGTCGAACAGATTGCTGGACACCACGTTCGTCGGATTGGCAGGCGTCGATCCCGCTGCAAGACCGGCCGGCTCCGGCAGCGTATTCGCGACGAGCGTCGTGCCGGTTGCGGCGCTGGATGCGCTCGATGCGCTCCAGGCGCCCTGGCCGAGCAAACTCCCGCCGGTTATCATGCCGGCCTTGATCAGAAAGTCTCTTCGTGTAGACATTCGATATTCCGTTTCTATCTGTTTAGGCATACTTAATAGACATCACTCGTCCGCTGCCCTATTCACATGGCGCTCATCACCCCGTGGGGCCGCGTATGCACTGTTTCAGCCAATTAGCAGGCGTTGTACGCTGCCGGAAAGAACATCAGGCTGTACAATATTTCGGAATGATTTTTCCGTTTTTTGAATTCTATGGGGCTTTCCCCAACTCACCAACCAAGCAATTCATATATGCAATTCTGCTCAATCGGCTTTGACGCGTACCCGCAAGACTGCCGGCTTATCCCTTGCTCAACCGGAGTTTGCTAGACATGGCGGACGTTATCCGAGACGAAAGCGTCACCGAGCGACGCGATACCGACAGCGGCGCGCTTGCCCGCGGGTTGAACATCCTTTCGCGGCTGCACGAGGCGGCCCGGCCGCTGAGCCTTCAGGAGATTGCGGACAGCGTGGCCTTGCCCGCGAGCACTTGTCACCGGCTGCTTCAGTCGCTCGATCTCGCCGGTTATGTCTACCGGGAAGGTGCGCTGTATTGCCCGACACCCCGCGCGGCGTGTCCGCTGCCACTTGAGCATCCGCTGAGTCGCTTGCGCCGGGATACGACGCCACTCATGCGTGACTTGCAGGAGCGCCATGGTCCGTCCGTGCTGTTGATCGTGTTCTTTGGCAATTTGCGGGCGACGCTGGAATGCGTCGCGGGCAACTACAGCGTCGCGCCGTATTTCGACACAACGGTTACCGCGCCGCTGCATGCGTCGGTTTCAGGAAAGATTCTGCTGAGTCATCGCACACCCGAGCAACGCGACGCGCTGATCGGACCGGAGCCCTACGCAGCGCGCACGGAACGCACCGTCACGGACCGGACCACGCTTTTTGCGGAGCTGGACTTGGTACGGGGCCGGGGCTGGGCGACTAACGACAACGAGAACGTCGCCGGTATCAGCGCAGTGGGAACGGCGCTGACCGCGCCGTCCGGCCGCGCGCTGGGCGCTATCGTCGTGACCGGTCCGAACCGGTTTTTTCACGACGGCAACGCGGCCATGCGACAAGACCTGATGAAAGCATCGGGCCTACTGAATTCCACGTCCAATGCAGTACGTGCAATGGCGCAGATGCTGGGAATTTAGGCAAACCAGCGCCACCAGATTAATCCTTACGCACATAGACCAAGAAGCAACAAAAACCCACTGCAGTTGAGATGAAAAATTATCAGTTGCGTTAGTGGCTTTTAGTTGCAAAGGACACAAGCAATGCATCCCGTGCCAACAAATCACCCCCGAACCAAATCCCATCCCCGAGAGCGACCGCGGGCATGAGTCTTTATTGCTATCGTTTTAAGCAAATGTTCGCCGGTTTTCCGAGCGCGGTGAGCAGGCGTAACAGAAGCGGCTTGGATCGCGACGGATTGTCGTAGAAATGCGAAGCGGGTGATAGCCGCTACAATCCCAAAAAATCGGTCATAACCTTATGTAAAATACAACCGCTACAAGTGTCGCCAAAACTTGCCTAGTCCTTCTTTCGGGAGTTCATGAAGACGGTAGCTTTGCAGATTCACTGATTGTTGCCGATTTCAGCGACCTCAAGGCTGCTTGGGAACGGATGGAAAGCGAGCCGTTCTATCCGGATGGCGCCTTGGCAAGCGTCAAGATGCACCGGTTCGCGAACCGGTGGTAACAGATTCTGGCGTTTCCTGTTCGTGGAGAGACGTTCGTCGCGCAGGGACACGACGTTTACGGCCTCAAAAAAAACGCGCGCACGATCGTTTCATGCGCGCGTGTACTAATGGAAAATCAC
>NZ_JAAVUQ010000026.1 GCF_018449515.1 Caballeronia sp. dw_19
GCTTGGGGGTAATGCGTTGGCTGGATATGGGATTTGTCCATCGGCGGCGGAAGGGCGCCTTCGTAGGCGAGTTGCGGTTCGTCGATGCATTGCCATAAGACGGCATTCCCTTTGGTTTTGTCGCATTAGCGACGATGCAGTAAAGTTCGGGTTGCCAAAACTTTGCTTGGGCCCTCGATGAAGAAGACCGCAACGCCACGAACGGCCCTTGCTGCTGGCGTTGCCAAGGTGCTGCAGCGGTTGCACTATCCGCTCGACGTGATGTTGTTGTGCGTGCGGTGGTATGTGGCTTATTCGCTAAGTCTTCGGAATCTTGAGGGGATGATGGCTGAGCGGGCCATTGGCGTGGATCATTCAACAGTGCATCGTTGGGTCATCAAGTTGGTGCCGTTGTTCGAAAAGACGTTTCGCAAGCACAAGCGCCCGGTGGGCGCGAGTTGGCGCATGGATGAAACCTATATCAAGGTCAAAGGATCGTGGAAATATCTTTATCGAGCCGTGGACAAGGCGGGCAACACCATCGACTTTCTGTTTAGAGCCAAGCGGGACAAGGCTGCTGCTCGGCGGTTTTTTGAAAAGGCAATCGGTCAGAACGGCTCGCCCGAGACGGTGACCATCGACAAGAGCGGTTCCAATCTCGCCGCGCTTCATGCGGTGAATGCCGAGCGCGAGATGCCCATCAGGATTCGTCAAGTCAAGTATTTGAACAACGTGGTCGAACAGGACCATCGGGCCATCAAACGCATCACTCGGCCGATGCAGGGGTTCAAGAACTTTGACTGCGCGCGCGTAATTCTCGGTGGCATTGAGACTATGCACATGATCAAGAAAGGGCAGATGAAGTGCTTGGGTAAAATCCCGCTGTCCGCCGCCCAGCAGTTCTACTCGCTCGTTTCATAAGGTATCCTTCGGATATCGCATTTACTCGTCCCTCCTGTCTTACTGCGACACAACCGCCCACGTTGGGTGCCCATCAGTTCCGCCATGGCCTGGCCACCCAGATGTTGAGCCATGGAGCCTCGCTCAGCGAGATCGGCGAGGTGTTGGGTCATCGTCATCCACAGACTACAAAGATCTATTCGAAGGTAGACATCAAGACATTGCGCACACTCGCATTGCCGTGGCCGGGAGGTGTACGATGAACACGCTTCGCCAAGCCGTTCAGGATTACCTTGATCTGAGGCGCGGCCTGGGATTTAAGCTGAAGGAGGCAGGCAAGGCGCTGTCAGATTTCGTTGTGTTCATGGAGCGACATCGTGCTTCCTACGTCACTCAGGCGTTGGCTTTCGCCTGGGCTCGACAACCATCGAATGTCCAACCCGCGCAATGGGCGCGACGATTGGATTTCGTGCGCGATTTTGCGCGCCATCGCAGTGCGACCGATCTTCGCACCGAGATACCAGCGCCGGGTTTGTTGCCGTTTCAACCTAAGCGAGCCGGACCGTATTTATATTCGACCGGCGAGATTCGCGCACTATTGCGGGCTGCGCTCCAGATGCCATACCGCTATGAACGGGGTGCTCTACTGCCGTGGACCTATCATTGTCTATTCGGATTACTGAGCGTATCAGGCATGCGTCTGGGTGAAGCGCGCAATCTCAAACTGCAGGACGTCGATCTGACAGCGGGGATATTGACGATCCGTGGAGCGAAGCTAGGCAAGTCGAGATTCGTTCCTTTGCATGCCTGGACCTGCAAGGTACTTGCAGACTATATTGCACGACGCGAACATCGTTGGATGGGGCGGCCGGTATCTTCCTACCTGTTCGTTTCGATCTGGGGCAACCGGATGGGCTTTGTTCGAAAGGGGTGTTGTGATCGAGTCGGGGCTGCGATATAAGCAAGACTTCAAAGCAGAATTGGATTCGAGCGGATGCCGTATAAAGCCCGATTGCAGGAAGGTCAAGAACGCAAGCGTAAGAAGCCGACGTATCGGGTGACGAACTGCCACGACTACAATCAGAGCCTGAAGAAGCGCGGACAGATAAGCCTTTATTTTCCGGATGGCGATCTGTTGAGCCAGTTCATCGATGCGTCGCCCTATACGCGAGGCGTTTCCGGGCGCACATCATCCTATCGCGCGCCCTATGTCGAGCTGATCTACACTTTCTATCGCCTGTTCAGCTGGGGGATGCGGCAGATCGCGGGCTATATGGAAGATTACTGGAAGACTTTGGGCCTGGACATCCCGGTGCCCAGTTACGGTCATTTGAGCGATTTGTTTTCGAAGCTGGATATTACGGTCAAACAACGCTGCTAGCGGCTGGCCCGACGGCTCGCGAATGGCGAAGACGTCACGGTCATCATTGATAGTACGGGACTGAGCTTCGACCGGACCAGCCAGTGGTACGAAGAGAAGTACGGTAAGAAGGCGGCCCGCACGCCGTGGCGCAAGATGCACTTGGCGATTGATCCGGACATGAATATCCACGCGATCGAGATCACGGGCACTGACGTGTCCGATAGCGAAGGAATGGACCGTATCCTGCCGATGGACCTCGCGATTGATCGGGTCATCGCCGATGGTGCCTACTACAGCATCGAGCGAGGAGAAGCGCTGAACGATCGCGGCATCGTTGCCGTGATTCCGCCTCCGTCGCACGCTGTGGTGCATGGCGATGAAAACACAAAATTGCATGACCAGACGGTGCAATACATCAAGGACCAAGGCAGCATTTATGCATTTCACAAAAAGTACGGCTACGGACTGCGCGCGCTGGTTGAAGCGCAGATCTCGCGCATCAAGCGATGCATCGGCGCAAAACTGTTAACGCAAAAACTCGAGTCACAGAAGTGTGAAGCGTTGTCATCGCCAACATCATCAACCCGTGGAATTCATTCGGCAGACCCGTTTTCGTCAAAAATGCATAGTTGCGTCCGCAGCGCGGAGAGCCTCACCCTTCCGAACAAAGCCGACCGCGAGCGGATCGTCGCGGACGTGTTCGCGCATGCTGTCCAGTTCGCCCGCGAAGCCGTGGTTTTTCATGCAAATGCCGAGGACGACGATTACAAACCTCTCCTCGAGGACTTGTCGAATCTGGCCGATGACCTGACGTGCTTCCTGCTGGGAACGCCGGGGCACTTTCCGGATAGGCTCTCGCTTTAATCGGCCAAATGAAAAAGGCAAGCGTCCGGTTCGACGCCTGCCCTTTAAAGACCAATCTATTCGGCAAACTCCTTCTGGTCTAGGAGCTGACTATCGCGCGCCCGAAGACGCAAGACTTGCCTTATTCGTTGACTTCCTCTCCGCCCTGAAGGACGGGGATTGTCGCGGTCAGTCAGCCAGAGGCTCGCGGAAGCACCCACCGATCGCATACTCGTCGAAAACGTGCTCTACGGCATCCGCAAACGGTGGATGGTGGTGCGGTGCCGGATACCCGTCAACGATCCGCACAGCGACGATTACGCGCGTTCCTTTGTCTGTGCAGCGCCATTTGTATGTGGCCGTGGTCCAAAACTCGGTACCGATCTCGATTTCGGCAAATTCGTACGCGTCATTCATCTGCATGGTGTCATTCGGGCAACCAGCCCGCTCGCATTACATCGTCCATCGCCCACGGGCACGCGGCGGGAATGTCATCGCGGCCGGTGTCGGCGATCACGGCAGAAACTGCGCACATCCACATGCTTTTTTCGAATTTCGGATCCTCGAGGCAAGCGCGCAGGCTCGGGGAAACATCGAAGCACCGCTCCACGACGCCTCGATGGTAGGCGATATCCTGCCGCCACGCTTCGCACCTGAGCATCGGTTTAAGGTGCCACTGGAGCGGCTCACCAGCAGCGCTTCGACAGCCCCTGCAAGGTCGTTTTCTTCGGCCTTCGCGACATCTAAAACTTCGTCTGCAACGTGAACGATATCGACCACATCGAATCGGCCGGCGAGCAGCAGCGCGGCTTGCACGCGCGCCCATGCGGCGATGTCAGTTTCGTAGGTGGTCACGGTGTGCGCTCGTTGCTGGCGCGCAGATCCGCCGCGGATTCGGGCGACGACCTGGCGGATGCCGGCGAGCGCTTCCTCTGGCGTGTTGGCCAGCCACGACAGGCTGGGAAACTCGGCGCACAGCCCGACTTGCTCGCCATCCTCGGCGGACCATTTAACGCTGTACGTGTAGCCGTCGGTGCTCATTTCGAATCCTTGCCGATGGCCGCGATCGCGGCGAGCATGCCCTCAAGCGTCGCCTTATCGATGCCGCGGAAGTGCCCGCGCTGTATCTTGAAGAGTTCGGCCGGCGGCACGCCGATGGCTTTGGCCGCTTGCTCGCGCGTCAGCTCGCGCTCGCGGATGGCATGGTCTATGGTGATCGTAATCGGCCTCGGTGACCAATGGCGAGGGTACCGCTCGCGCATCGCGCACGATGGCCTCGTATTCGGCCATGGACGCCTGCCGTGCCTTCATCTGCGCGACCGAATCGAGGAGATCGGCTTGAAATTGCGCCATGTCCTTGTCCATGCTCATGTGCGCTCTATTGGGCGGATATCTTGAGCGATGCGCTGCCCGGCTTCGGCCTCGGCCTCGGCGTTCTTAAGGTCGTATGCCTGCTGCAAGTTCAGCCATGACGTCGCATCGCCACCGAAGAAAGCGGCAAGACGCAGGGCCGTATCCGGATTGATACCGCGTCGGCTGCGCACGATTTCATTGATACGTGTGCTCGGCACGTGGAGACGGTTCGCCAGCGCGTTCACGCTTATACCGAGCGGCGCAAGGTAGTCCTCGCGCAGGATTTCGCCCGGATGGATCGGGCGCATGCCGTTTTTGATCATGCATGGATCTCCTGTTGCACCTTGCGTGGCCCGATAAATCGCTTCGTCTAAGACGCTTTGAACCGGCATGCAGCCATGGGTTGATTCGTATTTAGTCGATCGTCACATGCAGATCGACACGCGATGCGACTGCGCGAACGACCTTATGGGTTCCATGGCCTGCATTCACCTCTTTCTCGACCGATACGAGTCCCGCAGCAAGCAACGCATCAACATCGCGTTTCACGGCACTGCGATCACGGTGGAGGCGCGCCGCAATGTTGGTGATCGAAGCTGCCTCGGTCTTGATTGCGCGAAATAGGCCAATCCTTGCCTGCGTGAGCAGTTGCGCGACGTCGGCGGGATCCTCGAACGTGAGGATATGGGTTTCGGCAATGGGTTCGCCTCGGTCGATCTTCTGCGCGAGTCGTTTGCCACGCGCGAAAAATTCAGCTTCGGTGCCGGTCCCGATGTAAGTCTTGGTCATGCTTTGCTCCTTAGTGCGGTCCAGTCAGTTTCAAACTGGACCTCGATGTCCTCGAAAGAGATGAAAGCGACGGGCTCCACATGACTAAAATAATGCCGATGGTGGTAGCCGTGCGCGTTGTCGTATCCAATCACGCGGCCGTTGTCGCCCTGGTGGAGATCATGGTTGATGTAAGCCAGGTTATAGCGGGTCACGTTGCCGGTCGAATCGACCCATACTTCGCGCCTCAGTTCGCCGTTACCGCGCCGCTTTGAAATGACGTGACGCTCATCATGTTTTTTGGTATCAGCCATGACTTACTATAGCATGTCTGCAACACGACTATCCACAACGCTTTTTTGCTTGCCGCGTGTGCGGCTGGCGGGGCTAGAGATGCCTTAATGATTGTACGGGCCGAGTGGCCGAAGCGGCGGCGCAAACTCGGCCTGGCGCGCGGCGTGCGGTCGGCGCGCTGGGCGGGCTGCAATCGTCCGACCTAAAATCTGCGAAAAATCATGAGAAAATTTATCGTGTGCATCGCAGTTGTCGCTTCGATTACGCCCGCTGTCGCGCTCGCTCAAGGCGTGTTCGTAAATAGCGGATTTTAAGTGGCAACAAGCTTTGCGAATATTCCGAACTGGTGCAGAGGGGATATGTGATGGGCATCTTTTGATGCACAGCGATGGACATGCGCTTGGCTGGCCAGTGTGTGCAGGTCGACGTGAAGGGCATCGGCGTAGCGACGTGCTGAAACAATGGAGGTATTGCCGTCAGGATCTCGCCGCGAGCTCAAGAACTGCTCGAAACTGTCGCCGGGGAGTGGTGGGTAATTGCTGGCAGTGACCATGCTGATACCTCTGCGCATGGTTTGCGTACATGTTTAGCACGACTGAGGCGTCAGCAGCCTGAGCAGGCTAACAAGGCATGTTAGTGAATGGGGCATACGCGATGGAAAACACCTCACTGCGTGGCGTAACGCGCCCGAGACGCCGTGGCTGAAGGAATCGCCCCGCCATCCTCAGAACCAAACGATCGGGGATCTGGACCGCGCATTCGGCAACTTTTTTGCGAAGCGTGCTGACTACCCGCGTTTCAAGCGCAAGGGCCAATCTGCCGATAGCTTCCGGTTCCCCGATCCCAAGCAGATAAAGCTCGACCGGGAAAACGGCCGCGTGTTCCTGCCAAAACTCGGCTACATGCGCTACCGCAGCAGCCGCGTGCCGCTGGGCGAGCTTCGCAACGTGACGGTGTCGAGCAAGGGCGGGAAGTGATACGTGTCCATCCTGATGCGTCGCGAGGTCGAACAGCCGGTTCCGCACGGCCCCGCTGTCGGGATCGACGTGGGCATTGCGCGGTTCGCGACCCTGAGCGATGGCACGTTCGTCGCGCCGCTCAACAGCTTCAAAAAGCACGAACAGCGGCTCGCGAAGTACCAGCGTCGCATGTCTCGCAAGACCAAGTTTTCGAACAACTGGAAGAAGGCGAAAGCCCGCGTCCAGCGTATTCACGCGCGCATCGCGAATGCCCGCAATGACTTCCTGAACAAGACTTCTACGACAATCAGCCAAAACCACGCGTTCGTGTGTATCGAAGATCTCAGGATCGGCTCCATGTCGAAATCGTCAGCAGGTACGAGCGAACTGCCGGGTAAAAAAGTGGCTCGGAAGTCGGGCTTAAACAAGGCCATTCTCGATCAAGGCTGGTTTGAATTCCGTCGTCAACTCGAGTACAAAACGGCATGGCGTGGCGGCTTCACGGTCGCGGTGCCGGCGGCCTATACGAGCCAAACCTGCCCGTCCCGCGGCCACGTGGCGAAGGATAACCGCAAGACTCAGACGCTCTTTGCCTGCATCGCGTGCCAGTACGAGAACAACGCCGATCATGTCGGTGCGATCAACGTTTTAGAGCGCGGACAGCGCTTGTTTGCCTGTGGAGGGACGGCGCTGTCAGGCCACCCAGCGAAGCAGGAACCCAACGAAGCGACTCAGGCTGTTTTGGTCTGAGCGCCGTAGGAATCCCCGGTCTTTAGGCCGGGGAGGATGTCAAGATTTACTGAAGCGTATCCGTGCACTGATTGCCGATCTGCCCGACGACCGTCTCGGATATTTTGCGGAGACGGTCGAAATGCGATCGAACCGGAGCGGTGGTGCGGCGATCCCTTCGCTCGGCCGGGCGAGGAACTGCGCGCGCTCGCGGCCTCGGCAGTGTCGGTCTTAGTGCCGCCGGTCTGCTCAGCATCACATCAAACGGATCGAGGAGCCGCTTTAGCACCCGGGCGATGCCCGGAGCAAGCGTCTTTCGCGGTGTTTGCGTCTTCTTCATCGGCCAGCCAAAGCATATTTGTAAGCCTCGAATTCTACCTACCAGCCTTAACGCGACCCAACCATATTGGTCGCGGTATAAGCAAAAACCCTCCTTTGTCGCCAATTAGTGTCGTGCCTGCGCGATCATTATTTGACATATAAATATTTCCAAAGTAATTGTTCTGAACTGCGACAGTTCACGCAGGATATCTTTCATCGATAGTGGAGAAATTGAATGAATCGGAAGCATTGGGTAGTACTGGCCATGCTCGGAACCGGTTTGACCGGATCCGCCATGGCGCAAAGTTCGGTCACGCTTTACGGCATCGTCGATCAGAGTGTCCGTTTCACTACGAATTCGAATGCTCAGAATGCTAACCAGATCCAGTTGACGAATGGCGCGATCACGAATTCGCGCTGGGGTTTGAAGGGTAGTGAGGACTTGGGTGGGGGATTGTCTACGATCTTTGACCTCGAAAGCGGTTTTGAACCGCAGAACGGTCAACTCGACGGAGGCGCATTGTTCAGCCGCTATGCCTATGTCGGAATATCATCTCCATACGGTACGTTGACTATGGGACGCCAGGGGACCGAGGCGTTTAACTTCACGGGCGATTTCGATCCGCTGACGGTTGCAAACTATGCCGATAACTCATGGCCATTCTTTATGACGGTCGGGCGCATCAGCAATGCGATTACGTACGCCGGTCTGTTCGATGGCCTGCACATCGGCGTCACGGGAACGCTGGGCGGCCAAGCCGGGAGCTTTAGCACCGGGTCTTCGATCAGTATGCGTCTGTCCTACGACATTGGGCCACTGAGCTTCGGCGGCACGTATCAAGACGTCCGCGATCTGAAAAACAACTCTCAGCGCATGTGGGGTGCAGCTGCGAAGTATCGGTTTGCGAACTTGACAGCATTCGTCGGATACCTCGGCGGTAGCGATGCTACGGGTAACGTGGATGCTGCGCTCAATGATTCGAGTCGTAATGTTGAGACCGGTGACTTCACCATGAACCGACGTCGTGATGCCATGTTCTACGGCGGCGTTCAGTGGCAGTTCACGCCGGCACTCGCTCTCTATAGCGGTGTCTACTATGACAAGATGGGCAACGTGAACGGATTCGCGGGCAATAGCGGCTCTCGTATCACGGGCGCGGGTGTTCTCGAATATTCGCTCTCGAAAGCCACGCAGATTTACAGTGCGGCTGACTTCAATCGCGTGACGGGCGGGGCTTATACGGAGCTTCCGGGGCGCGATAATCAGCTTGGCCTGTCTGTGGGTATGCGCCACAGTTTCTGACCTGTCTTGAAGAAAAGAAGCCCGGGGAGGTGCATTCCACGGACTTCTTTTGTTTGTGCAGATGTTGGCGAGCCTTGGACAAAGCTTGAGCGCTGACGGTGCGCGAGGTCGGCTTGGTTGCACAGCACCGCGAAGAAACGGTCTAGCTCGGTCTGCACGCAAGTCCGCTTGCCGCCGAGGAACCATCAGATCAGCGTGACGAAATGGAGCACCCGTCGACGGCTGAAATGACGTGCATCCGTGATATGTCGGGCGCGCAATTCGAGGTAATTTTAAGATACTTCCAAATTCATAGATTTTTGTTGACACGTAAAATTTCGAGACCTAAAGTAGGCCGCGAGTTATGGCGATCTCCGGTTAAGCGGAGAGACAATCCAGGCACCTATGCTTGGGTTTCGATTCACCAATTCATATAGACGAGGTTTTACTAAGATGCCTACGCACTCGCCCACCGACTCGGCTGTGATTTTTCCGGTCGATGAAATTCGCTCGCTTTTCCCCGCATTGAAAAAATCTGGAGATTTCGTTTTTCTGGATAATGCGGGTGGCTCACAAGTCCCTCAAACAGTCGTAGACGCGGTATGCAATCACTTGATTGACAACAACGTGCAGCGCATGGCGAAGTATCAGCACAGTCAAGGTGTTGATCGTTCGCTCGCTGAGTCGCGCCAATCCGTAGCCATCTTGGTAAATGCCAACCGCCCCGAGGAAATTTCCTTCGGCCAAAACGCCACGTCGTTCATTCGTCTCGTAAGTCTCGGCATCTCGAAAATGCTCCAGGAGCGCAACGAGATCGTGGTCACGGATATGGACCACGACGCGAATATCGCAACGTGGCTGGCCCTCGAAGCCGAAGGAGCGAAGGTTGTTTGGTGGCACATGCGCGAAGATGGCGCTCTTCACGTCGAAGATCTGAAGCCTCTCCTCAACAATAAAACCCGCCTCGTCGCCTGCACCGTTACCGCCCACTCGATCGGGACGATGGTTGATGTCAAGACTGTGGGCGAACTCGCGCACGCAGCGGGCGCCGAAGTGTTCCTGGATTGCGTGCACTACGGTCCGCATGGCCTGATCGACGTCCAGGCGTGGGACTGCGATTACATGGTGGTTTCGGGCTACAAGAATTTCTCGCCGCACATGGGTTTCCTGTGGGGGAAGTATGACCTTCTGTGCAAGTTGCCGACGTTCAAGGAAGATTTTATTCCCGACGTTCCGCCGTACAAGATCGAGGTCGGTACTTTCACGTATGAATGCGTTGCCGGCATGAATGCTGCAATCCAGTATCTGGAAAGCATCGGACGTCGCTTCCTCACGGGCGAAGGTCACTCGCGCCGCGATGCGATCGTCAAGGCGATGGCCGTCATTCGCGAATACGAGGTTTACCTCATGGGCGAGATGTTCAGCGTCCTGAAGGAACATGGCGCAACGATCTACGGTATTACCGATAAAGAGCGGATGCATATGCGTGTTCCTACCATCTGCTTCAACATAGAAGGTCTTTCGCCGCAGACGATTGCTCAAGAAATGGGTGAGCAACGCATTGGTTTGCGTGATGGCCACATGTTTGCCCCCCGCCTCATGAAGCGTCTGGGCTTGACCATGGAGGAAGGCTGCATCCGTGTTTCTCTCGTCCACTACAACAAGGTCGAGGAAATCGCTCGTTTCGGTCAAGTTCTGGCCGGCATCATTGCCAAACACAGGCAGTAAGATTCTGCATTCGATTCCTTCGGCTTAGCCCGAAAGTCTTTCATATACAGAGGAAAAGCTATGTTGATCCGTCGTCGTTTCCTGACCTTGCTTGCTGCCGCTAGTATTGCTGGCGTGATGAGCCTCGGCGCTCAGGCTGCAGGCACTCTGAAGGTGGGGGCCTACCCGAATAATCCTCCCTTCGAATTTAAAACCGCCGACGGTTCTTTCCAGGGTTTCGAAATCGACATTACGGAGGAATTGGCAAAGCGTCTGGGAATGAATACCGACATCAAGGACTACGGCTTCCAAGCCTTGTTCGCGGGTATTGCATCCAGGCGAATCGACGTTGCGCTGTCCTCGATCACGATCACGCCCGATCGTCTGAAGACGATGGGCTTTACGCAGCCTTACTTCACCTCGGATCAGGGAATTGCCACTCTTGATAGTAGTCCGATCAATAGTACAGCAGATCTGAAGGGTAAGAATGTAGGCGTTCTTTCGGGCTCGTCCGGCGAAAAATGGACGACTGAGAATTCGGCTCGACTAGGATTTGCCGATGTCAAGGGCTACAACTCGCAAGAGAATATGTTCCAGGATCTGCGCAATCGCCGTATCGATGCCGCGGTCAGTGATGTCCCCGGCATGCAATATTTGTTCGCGAAAGAAAAGGGGTTTGCGGTCAAGGCACGGATCGAGGGTGGCGAGCAATATGGCCTTATGCTCGCCAAGGACAATCCGATGTTTGGCAAGATTAATGACGCGCTGAGTGCCATGAAAACCGACGGCACGATGGCCCAGCTTTATAAGAAGTGGTTTGGCGTTGAGCCTGCACAGGGCTCATCCACGATTTCTGTTCTGCCGGTTCCGAAAGGCTAATAGAGCCCCCGCTTTCTCGGCCCAGCAAGCGGGGTACTCCTGTGCTATATAGGAAGACTTATGTCATCGTTTTTGCAAGCGTTTCTCAACTACGACATTCTCCGAGAAAGCATTCCGTTGCTTCTTCGTGGTGCCGTCACTAGCCTTGCCCTCGGCTTCGTTTCCATTCTCATTGGCGTTCCTGCGGGTGCTATTATTGGCCTAGTTCGACTGTATGCGCCGAAACCTTTGCGCGTGCTGGCCATGCTCTATATCGACATTCTTCGGTCGCTGCCCGTGCTTGTCGTGCTGATCCTGGTTTATTACGCGCTACCTATGGTAGGCATCGAATTTTCAGACTGGACATCGGTCATTCTCGTGTTCTCCTGTGTCATGGCCGCCTACTCTGCTGAAGTTTTCCGGGCAGGCTTCCAAAGCATCCCCCGAGGTCAATTCGAGGCCGCAGCCGCCCTGGGAATCCCGTTCCTTGTCACGCTGCGCAAGGTAGTTTTGCCGCAAGCCATTCGCATCGTGATACCGCCCACGGCCAACAACTGCGTTTCGATGTTCAAAGACACCTCGCTGGCCTCCACTGTGGCTCTCCCGGAACTCCTGAAGCAAGCCCAGAATGCGCAGGCGTTCTACGCCAACGCATCACCGTTGATCGGGGCTGGACTCGTTTATCTGATCTTCCTGTGGCCCATGGTTCGCGTCGTGAATAAAATCGAAAAACGGTTTCAGAATGAAAAGGCGAGGTAAAAATATAATATGCAACCCGCTATCAATATCGTCGGCATGAGTAAGTGGTATGGCGATTTCCATGTCTTAAAGAATATCAATCTTGAGGTTCAACGGGGAGAGCGAATCGTTATCTGTGGCCCCTCTGGCTCTGGCAAGTCCACGATGATCAGGTGCATCAATCACCTGGAGCAACATCAAGACGGAAAAATCGTCGTTGATGGAACTGAACTCACGAACGATATAAAGCGCATCGATAAGATCCGTCAAGACGTGGGCATGGTCTTTCAGCATTTCAATCTGTTCCCTCATTTAACCGTACTGGAAAATTGCACACTGGCCCCCATGTCAGCACGAAAAATGTCTCGGGCAGACGCCGTCGATAGGGCTATGCATTATCTAACCAAGGTAAAGATACCCGATCAGGCATCAAAGTATCCGGGGCAGTTATCCGGCGGCCAACAGCAGCGTGTAGCGATTGCCCGTGCTTTATGCATGGCACCCAAAATCATGCTATTTGATGAGCCAACTTCGGCACTGGACCCCGAGATGGTGAATGAGGTATTGGAAACCATGGTTTCTTTGGCAAAAGACGGGATGACCATGTTGTGCGTGACACATGAAATGGGATTCGCCAAACGCGTGGCGAATCGCGTTGTTTTTATGGATGGCGGTCAGATTGTCGAAAGTGCAAGCCCCGATATTTTCTTTTCTAATCCAACTCATAGCAGGACGAAATTGTTCTTGAGTCAGATTTTTCATGAAAACCATTCCGTAATTTAAACTTTATATGCTCCACGCATGACGATACGAAGTCGTGCGCCACGAGTCGATCATCGGAAGGGACGGTTATGGCAGAGAGGTCGTTTGTCGAGGAGGTGAAGAAGTTGCGTCTCGGCGCGGGCGAGGTGTTCAGCGGCGAAGGCATTCTCGCCGTCACGAAGGCGCTGCTGGAATCAGGCGTGGCCTACGTGGCTGGCTACCAGGGCGCGCCAATTTCGCATTTGATGGATGTACTCGCCGACGCGCAGGATATTCTCTCCGAGCACGGCATTCGCTTCGAGAACAGTGCGAGCGAAGCCACTGCGGCCGCCTCGCTGGCCGCGTCGGTCAACTATCCGTTGCGTGGTGCGGTCACCTTCAAGGCGACCGTGGGCACCAACGTCGCCTCGGACGCGCTCGCGAATCTCGCCTCGGGCGGTGTGACGGGCGGTGCGCTCATCATCGTCGGCGAAGACTACGGCGAAGGCTCGTCTATCATGCAGGAACGCAGCCACGCGTTCGCGATGAAGTCGCAGATCTGGCTGCTCGATCCGCGCCCAAACCTGCCGTGCATCGTGCAGGCCGTGAAGGACGGCTTCGATCTCTCCGAGGCGAGCAGCACGCCCGTGATGCTGCAATTGCGCATTCGCGCGTGCCACGTGCACGGACAGTTCGTCGCGTCTAATAATCGCCGGCCGTCGTTCACGATCCAGCAGGCGCTCGATCAACCGCGCCGCGATGTCGATCGCATCGTGCTGCCGCCCGCGACTTTCCTGCACGAGCGTGAGAAAATTCACGAGCGTTGGCCCGCTGCGGTGAAGTTCATCGAAGAACGTCAGCTTAACGAATTTTTTTCCGCCGATGCGTGTGATATCGGCATCGCGGTGCAGGGCGGCAGCTACAACACGGTGCTGCGCGCACTGGAGCGTCTCGGTCTCGCCGATGTCTATGGCGAGTCGGAAGTGCCGCTATATGTGATGAACGTGGCGTATCCGCTCATCGATTCCGAATGGCAGCGTTTTTGCGCAGGCAAGCGCGCGGTGCTCGTGATCGAGGAAGGTCAGCCGAACTTCGTCGAGCAGAACGCGAGTGCGATCCTGCGTCAGCAAAACGTGGATGTCGCGCTGCACGGCAAGGACATGCTGCCGCTCGCGGGCGAGTACCACACGGCGACGGTCATGAAGGGTCTGCGCACGTTCTTCGAGCGCTATGGCGTACTAGAACCGCAGCCGCGCAAGGTGATTCCGGTGGTGGCCATGCCGATGGATGCGCCAGCAACGAATACCGCGACTGCGGCGAGTGTTACGACTGCGGTCGTGACGGAAGAACTCGCCGCGCTCGATACGAACATACATGCGCGTCCGCCTGGCTTCTGCACGGGTTGCCCTGAGCGTCCGATTTTCACGGCGATGAAACTCGTCGAGCGCGAACTCGGCGCACATCATGTGAGTGCCGACATCGGCTGCCATTTGTTCTCGATCCTGCCGCCGTTCAATCTCGGTGCGACGACGATGGGCTACGGCCTCGGCGCTGCAAGCGCGTCCGCGTTTAACACGAGCGGTAGCAAGCGCGCGATCTCGGTGATGGGCGACGGCGGTTTCTGGCACAACGGCCTCACGAGCGGCATCGCGAACGCGGTATTCAACCGCAGCGACAACCTCACGATCATCGTCGACAACAGCTATACGGCGGCGACGGGCGGCCAGGACATTCTTTCATCGACGGCGCTCAATCCCACGCGCAGCACGGGCCACGAAATCGAGCAGGCCGTGCGCGGCGTGGGCGTTAAATGGGTCAAGACGGTGCGCCGTACCTACGACCTCAAGGCGATGATGGGCACGCTACGCGAAGCACTTACCACGGGCACGAAAGGCCCGAAGGTGCTGATCGCGCAGAGCGAGTGTATGCTCAACAAGCAGCGCCGCGAAAAGCCGAAGCAGCGCAAGGCGATCGCCGCAGGCGAGCGTGTGGTGCGCGAACGCTTCGGCGTGGATTCGGATACTTGTACCGGCGATCACTCGTGTATCCGCCTCTCGGGTTGTCCGTCGCTGTCGATCAAGCCGAACCCCGATCCACTGCGCACCGACCCGGTCGCGTGCGTACTCGATAGCTGCGTGGGTTGCGGTCTGTGCGGCGAGATTTCGCATGCGGCGGTGCTGTGTCCGTCGTTCTACAGAGCACAAATCATAAGTAATCCTACTAAATTGGATAAGCTGAAGCAGTACGTGCGCGACGCCGTGATCGGCGCGCTGCAACGTCGCGACGCGGTCAAACGCGCGCGCTACGCGTTCTGAGCGAAGGATTGACAATGACGAAGACACAGCCGATCAAGATCGCGATTCTCGCGATGGGCGGCGAAGGCGGCGCAGTGCTCGCCGACTGGATCGCCGATCTCGGCGAGCGCAACGGTTATTTCGCGCAGACCACCTCGGTGCCCGGCGTGGCGCAGCGTACCGGCGCAACGATCTACTACGTCGAACTGTTTCCGCACGAAGCCGACGAATCGCGTAAGCCCATTCTCGCGCTCATGCCACTGCCTGGCGACGTTGACGTGGTGCTCGCATCCGAACTGATGGAAGCGGGCCGCGCGGTGCAGCGCGGTCTCGTGAGCGCGGATCGCACGACGCTCGTGGCCTCCACGCACCGCGTGTTTTCCATCGCCGAAAAAACTGCGATGGGCGATGGCCGCGTGGATAGCGAAACGCTCGTGGCGCACGCGGGCAAGGCCGCGAAGCGCTTCGTGCGCTTCGACATGGCGCAGGCCGCGCAGGACACGGGCAGCGTGATCAGCGCCGTATTGTTCGGCGCACTCGCGGGCACGAGCGTGCTGCCGTTCAGCCGCCAGCAGTTCGAGGAAACCATCGAGCGCGGACGTGTAGGCGTGAAGCCGAGCTTGCGCGCATTCGATCTCGCGTATCGCCACGCGAACGATGCGGGCGAGCAGACCAGCGATTACGCGGCGAAAATGCAGCCTGCCGCCGCGCCATCGGCCACGGCCTCCGCTACACCGCGCGATCCCGAAGTCGCGAAACTGGTCGAGCGCATGCGCGCCGAAGTGCCGGAAGCGGCGCAGCAATTCGCGCTAGAAGGCGTGCGTCGCCTGATCGACTACCAGGACCCGGCGTATGCGGCGTTCTATCTCGATCGTCTCGCTTCGTTGCGGCGCGCGATTCCCGATGCGGACGACGGCTTGCTGCGCGAAACTGCGCGTCATCTCGCGCTCTGGATGTCGTATGAAGACGTGATTCGCGTGGCCGACCTTAAGACGCGCGGCACGCGTTTCGAGCGCGTGCGCGACGAGGTCAACGCGAACGCGGACCAACTGCTGGCGATCAACGAATTCATGCATCCGCGTCTGGAAGAAATCTGCGAAACGCTGCCCGCCGGTTTGGGTCGCTGGCTCGCGCAGCCGCATTGGGTGAATCGCTTCGTGAGCGGCCACACGCAGGCGGGCCGTGTGGTGAAAACGAGTTCGCTGCACGGTTATCTCATGCTGTACGTGATTGCGCGCTTGCGCGGCATGCGTCGCCGCACGCTGCGTTACGAACTGGAGAACACGCGCATCGAGGCGTGGCTCGCGCAGATCGTCGCATCGGCGAAAATCGATCCCGCGCTCGCCACAGAAGTCGCGCAATGCCAGTGCATGGTGAAAGGTTACAGCGACACGCATTCGCGCGGACTCAAGAACTATGAAACGGTGATGGCGGTTGTGGTGAAGGCGGGCGCGCGACTCGCGCCGGCTACGTTGCGCGATCTGCGCAACGCCGCGCTCGCGGACGAGCATGGTCACAAGCTGCACGCGGCGCTGGTGCAGCACGCGTTTGCCTGAATCGAGTTGCGCCGCGCCGCGGCGATGGCTCCTGCGGGCAATCACGCTTGGACCTGCGCCTGCCGTGTTTCAGGCGGGCGGGCGATGCAGTTCGATGAGCAGGCGCAGCGTCGCTCTGAGTTCTTCGACTTTCTCGTGGCCGAGCGGTGCGAGCACCTGCTCTTCGTGTGCTTTGGCCTGATCGATCAACGTGGAAACGAGCTTCTTGCCGCGGGGCGTGATGCGCACGAGCGTGACGCGACGATCGCCCTTGTGCGGAATGCGCTTGACGTAGCTTTGCGCTTCCATGCGGTCGAGCAGACGTGTGATTGTGGGCTGTTTGGTGACTGAAACCTGCGCGAGACGGCCGATGCTGACGGCCTTGCCGTCGGAGAGCGTGGAGAGCACGCGCCAGTCGGAGACTTCGAAGCCCGCGGCCTGCACGATCACGTGGAATTCGCCGGAGATCAGCTGGCTGACCTGGGCGAGCAGTGCGGGTGTGTAATTGTCGACGAAGCTGGAAGTAGGCTGGCTCATACGTGGTATCGCGGAAGACGGCGGCGGAAATCGGCACAAAACGGGGAGTGCTCCCGTCGAGCCGACAACATACCACGACCCCGACTTATCGAGAGGCAAGCGTAGGGAAAAAAAGGGAGTAACCGTGATTATGGATTAATTTATGCTCGAGATAATCGAATCGCAGATAACCCCATGTGCCGGCGTGTGTGCCGCACACAACGATGACGCGCGAGTGAGAACGAGGAGTGCAAGATGACGAGCAGTCTCGAACAACTGACCACCGGACTGGCGAGCGGCCAGATTCGCGTGGTGGATCTGACGCAAACGCTCTCGCCGGAGTTTCCGGCGCTGCAACTTCCGCCGCAGTTCGGGCAGGTGTGGGCATTCAAGACGGAAAAGATCAGTCAGTACGACGAGCAGGGTCCCGGCTGGTACTGGAATAATTTTTCCTGCGGCGAGCACACCGGCACGCACTTCGATGCACCGGTGCACTGGATTTCCGGTAAGGACCATGCACAAAACTCCGTCGACACGATCGACGTGAAGAATTTTATTGCACCGGCGGTCGTGATCGACGCGAGCGCCGAGATTGCAGAGAACGACGACTGGCTGCTCACGGTCGGCTTTCTCGAAGATTGGGAAGCAAAGCTCGGCCGCATTCCGCGCGGCGCGTGGGTGCTGTTGCGCTCGGACTGGTCGAAGCGCACGGACCCGGCGAAATTCTTGAATCTGCGCGACGACGGCGCGCACACGCCGGGACCGACGCAGGAAGCGGTGGAATGGCTGATCGGCGAGCGCGAAGTGCATGGCTTCGGCGTGGAGACCATCAACACCGATGCGGGTCAGGCGTATAGCTGGCCGATTCCGTATCCGTGCCACACGCTCATGCACGGCTCGAACCGTTATGGCTTGCAGTGCCTGCGCAATCTCGATCAACTGCCGCCCACGGGCGCCGTGATCGTTTCCGCGCCGCTGAAGATTCAGGCCGGCTCGGGCAGTCCGCTGCGTGTGCTCGCGCTCGTGCAGGAGTAGTTGCCGAAGGCTCAATGAGCAAACGATCCAGACGTGATCGGAATGCGCGTCAAACCCCGTCGTTCACGGCGGGGAAGGATAGCGCGGACGGCGTAGCCGTCCTTTAGTGCGTTGGCTCCGGAACAGCCGTTGATAACCCCCGGAACGTATGGCACTGTCCGGACGCCATGCAAATCCTCCAAGCCTTTAAATACGAGCTGATGCCCTCCGGCGAGCAAGCGCGCGATACGCCACACGCCCATGCTTCGGCTGGATTCGGCCCAGAGTGTGTCAAAACCCCAATAACAAGGGGTGGCCAGAACAGTGTCAACGGCGGCGGACCAAAGCGTCGTCCGTAGAAGGTTCTGGTGCCGTAGAGTCGCGTGTGCGACACGATGAGGTGCGATCCTCCTCCCTGCCATCAACTCGCTGCTTGCACGCTTCGATCTTGAATTGCGCATATCAAGTCCGCCGAGCCGAGTAGTTTGATGACCCGCTTCATGTTGTACGCCAGCACGTGCAAACTCATCCCAGTGCTGACCTTCTCAATAGTTCTGGTCAGGAAATGTGTTGCGCCCATCCAGGCCTTGATCGTCCCGAACGGATGCTCGACGGTTTGCCTCCGGATACGCATCATGTCCGGTGCATGGTCAAGACGCGTTTGCATCTGTTCTAGAACGGCCTGATGTTCCCATCGGCTCACCCGTCGTTGAACGCTGGGAGTGCACTTGTCTTTTAGCGTGCGTTGCTGGCAATTCGAACTCCAGTAGCGATGAAGTCTCAGACCGCTCTCCACGGTTGCATACCGCCAGATCAGACGCTCACCCGCCGGGCATGAATATTCGTTTTCGATGCGTCATAGATAAAGTCGTCCTTGCCGAAGCGACCATCGGCAGTGGCACCCGAGGTTACCGACTTTGGCACGAACACTGTGATGCCTGCGGCTCTGGTGCAAATAGGTGCCCCGGCCGAGAAGGTGGCTATAGTTATGGATACCCTATCGATCGAACAGGACAGCATTCCACACTGCAGGCGCAGCAGCATCTTTGAGCCCGGGAATGAAGAGATTGAACTGCCCCTTGCGAATGCGGTGCATCAACTCGATGCCGGCGATCGTGGTCGCGGCACTCCTGAACTGTTTGAAGCCGAGCATTACGTTTGTTCTGGACTTGATGTTTCGATGGTCCTGCTCGACCCGATTGTTCAGGTACTTCGAAGACCGGACCTTCGTGTCCTTAGGCAGCAGGCCATCGGCCTTCATCTCACGCAGCGCCCGGTGCGAAGCAGCATAACCATCGAGTGTGATCGTCTCCGGCGGCTGGCCTTGATGTTTGATTGCCTTGCTAAAAAAGGCTTTGGCCGCGGCCACGTCGCGCTTTGCCCGGAGCATGAAGTCCACCGTCTGGCCGGCTCGATCTACCGCCCGGTACAGATAAACCCATTTGCCACGAATCTTCAGGTAGGTTTCGTCGACACGCCATGAGCGCCCTGTAGGTATGCCAAAGCGATTCCAACGATTGATGAACTCTGGCGTAAAGCGCTTCACCCAACGCATGATCGTGGTGTGCACCAGCGACAAACCCCGCTCGGCCATCATCTCGACTAGATCGCGCAGGCTGAGCTTGTAGCGAAGGTACTAGCGCACGCATAGAACGATGATCTCGCGATCAAAATGCCGCCCATCGAACATCCCCTCCAGAGCCTTCCGCTTGCTCATCACCGGCCACCAGTTTGTTAGGCTGAATACCTTAACTGATTCACCGAGCCTATTTGCAACAGAATCTCAAGATGTCGTTGGAATGCTCCGTTGAAGAAACCGATCACCGAGGCCGGAAGACACGTACGACCGAGGCCAAGGACAGCAGGCGAGGCATTCCGCAGGGCTCACCCATCTCACCACTGTTGGCGAATATTTACATGCGCCGGTTTGTGTTGGCATGGAAGAAGCTCGGGCTTCAGCGAAGTCTTGGCAGTCGAATCGTGACCTACGCGGACGATCTGGTGATCCTGTGCAAGCGAGGCAAAGCTGAGGAAGCGCTGTCGCGACTACGCGAGATCATGAGCAAGCTGAAGCTGACGGTCAACGACGAGAAGACACAAATTTGCGCGGTTCCGGAAGGGCAGTTCGACTGGTTCTGTTGCAATAGCGGAGGCTGGTATGCTGCGGGATCTTACAGAATGATGTGAACGACAATGAAAGCGCTGAGTCCGGGGGTAGCCAAAGTGCTGAAGCGGTTGCACTATCCGCTGGACGTGATGTTGTTGTGCGTGCGTTGGTACGTGGCATACCCGCTGAGCTTGCGCAATCTCGAAGAGATGATGGCCGAACGTGGGATCGCGGTCGATCATTCGACCGTGCACCGGTGGGCCATTAAGCTTCTACCGGTGCTTGAAAAAGCGTTCCGCCGCTGCAAGCGCCCGGTCAACAAGAGCTGGCGTGTCGACGAGACCTACGTCAAAGTCAAGGGGCAATGGAAATATCTGTACCGCGGCGTTGACAAGGCTGGCAGCACGGTTGACTTCTTGCTGCGAGCCAGGCGGGACAAGCAAGCGGCCCGACGGTACTTCGAGAAGGCCATCGATCAGAATGGCGCGCCCGACACCGTAACTATCGACAAAAGTGTTGCCAATCTGGCCGGGTTGCACGCCGTGAACGCCGAGCGTGAGGCGCCCATCAAGATCCGCCAAGTCAAGTATCTCAACAATATCGTGGAACAAGACCATCGTGCGATCAAGCGCCGTACCCGACCCATGCTGGGATTCAAGACATTTCGCTGCGCCCGGATCCTGCTGGGTGGAATCGAGGTCATGCACATGATTGCGAAAGGCCAGATGATCGATGGCGCTGTACCGAAGTGCTCAGTTGCCGAACAGTTCTATTTTCTAGAAACATAAGTTATCCTATCTATATCACCTCGTTTCGTCCAGATTTCCTTATCGCAACAGAACCCACGGTCGAATGATCGCCCGCGATCCCACGTTCGGCCATCATCTCTTCGAGATTGCGCAAGCTCAGTGGGTATGCCACGTACCAACGCACGCACAACAACATCACGTCCAGCGGATAGTGCAACCGCTTCAGCACTTTGGCTACCCCCGGACTCAGCGCTTTCATTGTCGTTCACATCATTTTGTAAGGTCCCGCAGCATACCAGCCTCCGCTATTGCAACAGAACCATCTGGCATGCGTCGAAGTGATGCACAGGATCGTCAAGGGTCAGATGCAAGGAGATCGAATGGGCCAGACACTTGCCGAGCCCTTTCATTCAACGGCTTATGAAAGAACCCTATATATCCGTGTCTGGCCATCTTCCTCGAACCTTGTTGCGATAAAACCGATTCGCGTTAGAACCGGGTCCGCACGCCCACTATTACGCCAGTCTGAATGGCTCCCGTAGTGGCTGTGCCGAATCCGGTGACGCCGAGGTTGGAGTGCGCCTTATTGAGGGTCTCTCCCAGTTGCACATAGATGTCTGTGCGCTTGGATAGGAGATAACTCCCGAGGACGGAAAGCATCAGCGGATTCCCCTCGCCGGTATTACGATCCGCCTGATAGAACAGGTCAGAACTGATGCTGAAGGACGGGGTGACGCGATACCTGGCGGCCACCCAGTAAAGGGAGGAATAGAGATTCTGCCCCGGCTGCTTCTGCGCATAGAACCGATAAACCGCATAGAGCTGTAGCGAATTCAGATCGAGCGATGCCCCGACGCCATAGCGCTGTGTCTTGACACCCTGCGATGCGACCGTATCGCCATTCTGTTGATCGAATAACAGCCCGAGTGCCCCGATGCCATGGCTGTAGGTGGCGAAGAAGCTCTCCTCCTTGCCGACCCGGAACGCACCTGCAACAGTACCGGCGCCGGTCACGCCGTCGTAGCCGAGACTGTAGAGCTGTTCGACCATCAGCTTTCCGCCCAGCACATTGAAGTTGCCGGTATATTTGGCCGAATTGTCCGCACGGCCTACGAATGCGGAGTCAAAGGACACGGCTGAATACAGGGCGGGACCGACCGCGTCGAACGTCAGACCAAAGTCGTACACGCCCGTGGTCTGACGACCCATGGTCAGTTGTCCATACGGCGAAGATATGCCCATGTACGATGACCGCCCAAACAGGCGCCCCGCATTGTTGGCCGTACCCTTGGTAGCGTCAAAGCCATTTTCGAGCACGGCCAATGCGCCGTAGCCATTGCCGAGATCTTCGAAAATGCGCAGGCCAAAGCGGGATGTCTGCGCCGCGCCCGAAACCGCCGAGAAGGTCGAGCCGCTCGTGCCGCCAGCCGTGCTGTGACTCGTAAACTCCAACCCGGCGTCGGCAATGCCGTACAGCGTGACGGACGATTGTGCCGCCGCTGTCGTTGAAGCGAACGCTCCCGCTAGATATACACCGATCCATGCTTTCTTCATTGAGTCTCCATTCTTTTTGATTTATCAATAGCCAAAAAAACTTCGGTGTGCTAATAGTTCATCACACGATTGCCGGATGTTGAATCGAGCCGCTTCCAAAGCCGGGGGACGTATTGGTGACATCCAGTTGACGCTCCACTGTCCCTTACGTGCTTCGTCCCTTTTGTTCCTATATGAGGAACGTTGTTTCTATATTCGGACTAAGTGGCCGTATTGGGCCGGTCTACTTGACTTTTGTCAAGCTATGAGCGGGGCGGGTTTATCCTAGGGTGGGGGTATTTTATTGACCGCTGCTCGCGGCGATAGTTCCTTTATAAGGAACTATGTTCATCAAGGGGGAACGGAGTTATCATTGGCACAACAACACGTCAACGAAGGAGATTCCTCATGAGTCACGCTTGTGCATTTGCCCACCTCTGCCACGCTGGGGACGTAGCCGATGGTAAAGCGATCAAGGTCGAAAAAAACGGCTTCACGCTAGCCGTGTTCAACATCGGAGGCGAGTATTTCGTTACGAACGACGCCTGCACGCATGGTCCGGGCTCGTTGTCGGAAGGCTATATCGATGGCGACACGGTGGAATGCGATTTCCACAACGGTGCGTTCAATATCAAGACCGGCGAGGCTGTCACGCCGCCATGCGTGATTCCGCTCAAGACGTACAAGACGCACGTTGAAGACGGCGTGATCGTGATTGAAACGGATGGCGAATGAAATCGATGCGCCTGGCGCTTTTGGAAAAGCGCCAGGCAGACATGCGCACGTCATGAATTTCGCGCCCGCGCCAATGTCTCGGAAGTCGTCTTTTACCAATCTGTTGCCCTTTCGCGATGTTCCTGTATACAGAACAGGACATGTTAAAGTGGAACTTCTTGAGTTTCCCCTTGAACTGGCGGATGGCTAAATTGGACGCGAAAATCGTACAGAACGACGAAATGGAAGAGGACGGGCCGCGCAGGCTGTCATCGGTAACGGCGGCATTGCGGCTACTGAAGGTGTTCTCGGAACATGAGCCCGAGCTCGGCATCAGCGTATTGTCGAAACGGATGGGCGTTGCGAAGAGCACGGCGCATCGTCTATGCGCTGCGTTGCTCGCCGAAGGATTTTTGGAGCAGAACCCGGATAACGGACGTTATCGGCTCGGCATCCAGTTATTCTCGCTCGGCGGGCTCGTGCGCCGGCGTTTCGACGTGACGAAACAGGCGGTGCCGTTCCTGCATGGATTACGCAAACAGACGGACGAAACCGTGCACCTTGCGATTCTGGATGATACGAGCGTCGTCTACATGTTCAACCTCGAAAGCGAACAGGCCATCCGGATGCGCTCGTATATCGGTGTGCGCAAACCGGCCTGCTGTACCGCGGAAGGGCATGTACTGCTCGCGTCCTGCACGCCGGATGTCGTCTCGCGTGTGATCAAGCAAGGGCTCGTCGCGCGCACACCGAAATCCAACACCGATACGCAGGCGTTTCTGAAAGCGCTTGAAGAAGTGCGGTCCATCGGCTATGCGATCGACGACGAGGAATCCGAGGTAGGCATGCGCGGCATTGCTGCACCCGTGCGCGACATCAGCGGCAATGTGGTTGCGGCGATCGGTTTCGGCGGACCTGCGCAGCGTC
Source organism: Caballeronia sp. dw_19 (assembly GCF_018449515.1). Classification (GTDB taxonomy): domain Bacteria; phylum Pseudomonadota; class Gammaproteobacteria; order Burkholderiales; family Burkholderiaceae; genus Caballeronia. The sequence goes on from NZ_JAAVUQ010000026.1 coordinate 24,225, forward strand.
TCACGAGGAAGACACTGCGTGCGGCGGCGCCGAACTTGCTTGCCGCCGCTAACGGTATTTCTTCAGCCCTTGGCTATCACCCTTGAGATGGTTCGCTGATATCGGCGACGACGGCGCGTACAGCGTCGAGCATTACGCGGGCGGCGGGCGACGGCTCCGCGCCGCGCCGCAACGTCAGCCCGATCGCACGTTCGGTGCTAGGCATTGCCACCGGCAGTACGGTCAAGACACCGGACTGAATTTCATGTTGCAACTGGTGGGCGGAAACGACAGCGATCATGTCGGTTGACATCAACACGCCGCGAATCACCGCCAGATCGGCGGATTCGATGACAGCAATGGGCGAGTCGATCCCCTCGCGGCGGAACAACGCATCGAGGAGCAGGCGAGCCGGGGTATGGTCGCGCGGAAGAATCCAGCGCGCGTCGCCGAGTTGGGCGAGCGTCAGCGACCACCGGCCGGCGAGCGGATGACCGGCGCGAGCGACCGCAACCATGCCTTCGGCCAGCAGCGTTTCGGTCACGATATCCGCGCGGTCGTCGCTCGGGCGTAACGCGCCGAGAATGAAGTCCACATCGCCAGCGCGCAACGCAGACACCAGCATTTCGTACGGGCTTTCATCCGTCGTGACCATGATGCCGGGCCACGCGGTCACGACCCGTGCGGCTGCGGCCGGGAGGATCGTCGTGCGGCCGAGCGGCAGGGCGCCCACTACTACGCGGCCGCCGATCGAGCCGCGCAGTTCGTTGATATCGTCGCGAATCTGGCGTAGTTCGTTCAGCGCGCGCCGCACGTGCAGCACGAACATGTCGCCTTCCGGCGTCAGCAGCAGTCCTTTGCCGCCGCGCTGGAAGAGTCGTAAGCCGGCGCCGGCTTCGAGGGTCTTGATCGCATGGCTGACCGCAGGCTGCGTGACGCCCGCGCTGCGCGCGGCGCTCGGCATGTGGCGGCTCTGCGCGAGCGTCGCGAGGATTTGCAACCGGCGTGTGCCGAGCAGATAACTGGGCAGCGAGCCCGGCTGCAGCGGCCGCACGCCGTCGCGGCGCGACGCGCACCAGCGAGCGAGCGCATGCAATTCATCGAATACCCGCTCCGCACGCGCGAGCACGCATTTCCCCGTTGGCGTCAGCAACATGCCCGACGTACGCCGCTCGAACAGCGGCGCGCCCAGATCCCGCTCCAGTTCCTGCACGGCCCGCGTGATCGCGGATTGCGCGCGGAACAACGTTTCCGCCGCGCGCGTCGCGCCGCCTTGCTGCGCCACTTCGACGAATGTGCGAAGACGGGCGAGATTCAGTTCGTCGCTGTCAGGTTTGAAATAGGAGCGTGTCGTCATGAGGAGGGCGCGGTGTGGATGGCGGCAGTGTCGTTGACGCGCGTGGCGCGCCGCATCAGGAATATACCCCTGTCGCTAGCCATCGATAAGTAAATTAGATGGGGTTTGTAGCACTGGGAACGCCATGCCGAGTCGTGTGCGAGTACGCTCTTCGTTCATCGAATCGTGGTTTCAAATCCTGACGCAATCTTTTAAAGGCACAGATGAGCACGGAAAAAATGTCGGCGTTGATTATCAGTGCGCATAGCGCGGATTTCGTGTGGCGGGCCGGCGGCGCGATCGCGCTGCACGCGCGTAACGGTTACCGCGTGAAGGTGGTGTGCCTCGCGTTTGGCGAGCGCGGCGAATCCGCGAAGCTGTGGCGCAAGCCGGGCATGACGCTCGAGAAGGTGAAGGCCGCGCGCCGCGAGGAAGCGGAGCGCGCTGGCGACGTGCTCGGCGCGGAGCTCGAATTCTTCGATCTCGGCGACTATCCGCTACGTGTCCCGGACGAAGCGCTGATGCGGCTCGTCGATATCTATCGCGAGCTGCAGCCGTCGTTCGTGCTGAGCCACTCGCTGAAAGATCCGTATAACTTCGACCACCCGCTTGCCATGCACGTCGCGCAGGAAGCGCGGATCATCGCCCAGGCTGAAGGCCACAAGCCGGGCGGGAAGATCGTCGGCGCGCCGCCGGTCTACGCGTTCGAGCCGCACCAGACCGAGCAGTGCGAATGGTCGCCGAATGTGTTTCTCGACATCACCGAGGTGTGGGACACGAAGCGTCGCGCGATCGAGTGCATGGCCGGCCAGGAACATCTGTGGGAATACTACACACGCGTGGCGCTGCAACGCGGCGTGCAGGCGAAACGTAACATCGGCATTACTGCGGCGCGCGATATCCGCTATGCGGAAGGCTATCAGCGCATCACGCCGCAAGTGATGGGAGACCTGTCGTGAACCGCGGCGTCGTGGTGCGTAACATCGGCCGCGCGGATGCCGCTGCGGTCAGGCTATTGGGCGTTGCGGGCAGTGCGACGGTGCACGAGGCGCAGGGCCGCCTCGGTCTTCTCGCGCCGTATCTGCGGCCGATCTGGACGGGCGCGGCGATTGCCGGCCCGGCGGTCACCGTGCTGGCGCCACCGTCGGACAACTGGATGCTGCACGTCGCCGTTGAGCAGTGCCAAGCCGGCGACGTGCTGGTTGTCGCGACCACGTCCGCGTGCGAGGACGGCTATTTCGGCGAGCTGCTGGCCACTTCGCTGGCGGCCCGCGGTGTGCTCGGGCTCGTCATCGACGCGGGTTGCCGCGACGTGCGGGCACTGGAACAGATGAAATTCCCGGTGTGGTCGAAGGCGATTTCCGCACAGGGCACCGTGAAGGAAACGCTGGGCTCGGTGAACGTGCCGGTCGTATGTGCGGGGCAACTGGTGAGCCCGGGCGACGTCGTGGTGGCGGATGACGACGGCGTCGTGATCGTTCCGGCCGCGCATGCGGCGCAGGTGGCCAGCGCGGCGCAGGAGCGGCTCGAAAAGGAGCAGCACACGCGCGAAGTGCTGGCGAGCGGCCAGCTCGGGCTCGACTACTACGGCATGCGCGAGAAGCTTGCCGCGAAGGGGCTGCGTTACGTCGATTCGTTGGACGGGATCTGAGATGCGCAGCGCAAGCCAGACCCGTATTCCGTGCGTCGTGATGCGCGGCGGCACATCGAAGGGGCTGTACTTCCTCGCGAGCGACCTGCCGCACGACGCCGCGGTACGCGATGCAGTACTGCTAGCCGCGATGGGCTCCCCCGACGCGCGCCAGATCGACGGCATGGGCGGTGCCGATTCGTTGACGAGCAAGGTGGCGATCGTGTCGAGCGCGACGCGTGCCGATGCCGACGTCGATTACCTGTTTGCGCAGGTAGTCGTGAACGAGCAGCGCGTCGATTACGGGCAAAACTGCGGAAACATTCTTGCTGGCGTCGGTGCGTTCGCGATCGAGCAGGGGATGGTGCCAGTGCGCTGCGCGCGCACGCCGGTGCGGATTCACATGCTCAATACCGGGCAGATTGCGGTCGCGCACGTGCCGACATCCGGCGGCTGCGTCGAGTACGCAGGCGATGTGCGGATCGACGGCGTGCCGGGCACCGCCGCCGGCGTGCCGATCGAGTTTCGTGATACAGCGGGGTCGACGTGCGGCGCGTTGCTGCCGACCAGCCATCTGCGCGACATGATCGACGGGGTGGAGGTGACGTGCATCGATAACGGCATGCCGCTCGTGATGATGCGTGCGCGCGACCTCGGCCGCTCCGGCTACGAGTCGCGCGACGAACTGGATGGCGACGTGGAATTGAAACAGCGCATCGAGGCGATCCGGCTCAAGGCGGGCCCGCTGATGAACCTCGGCGACGTCGCTCGGCGCACCGTGCCGAAGATGTGTATCGTCGCCGCGCCACAGAACGGCGGTACGTTGAGCACGCGGACCTTCATTCCGCACCGCTGCCATGCGTCCATCGGCGTGCTCGGCGCGGTGAGCGTCGCGACGGCCGCGGTGTTGCCGGGCTCGGTCTGCGACGGCATCGTGGCATTGCGGGACAGTGCGACGCAGCGGCTGTCGATCGAGCATCCGAGCGGCGAGTTTACGGTCGAACTGGAGCTCGGCGGTGAGCCGCATGCGCCGTCCGTGCAAAGTGCGGCGTTGCTGCGTACCGCGCGCTGGCTGTTCGACGGACATGTGTGCGTGGCGTCTGCCGTCTGGGACGGCCGCCGCAACGAAAATGAGCACGCAACGCACGCGTCGGGCAGCACCTGAGGATTTGAGGAAGATGAAACGCGAAACGCTTGTATTGATTCCGGGCTTGCTGTGCGACGCGACGGTATGGACTGACCAGTGCGAGGCGCTGGCGCCGTTGGCGGATTGCGTGGTCGCCGAACATGGCGATTGCAACTCGATCCGCGAGATGGCCGAACGGGCGCTCTCCAGTGTGGACGACGATGCGCTCTCGGTCGCGGGACACTCGATGGGCGGGCGCGTCGCGCTCGAAATGATGCGGCTTGCGCCGCATCGCATCGCGCGGCTCGCGCTGCTCGACACGGGTTACCAGCCGCTCCCGGCCGGTGAGGCAGGCGATCGCGAACGCGCGGGCCGGATGGCGCTCATTGCTTTGGCGCGACAGCAGGGTATGCGCGCGATGGGGCAAGCCTGGGCGCCCGGCATGGTGCTCGAAGAACGCGTCGGGACGCCGCTTTTCGAGCGCATCCTCGACATGATCGAGCGCAGCACGCCGGCGCGCTTCGAGGCGCAGATCGGCGCGCTGCTCGCGCGGCCCGACGCGGAACCGCTGCTCGCGCAGATTACCTGTCCAACGACGGTGATCTGTGGACGCGCCGACGGCTGGAGCCCGCTGGCGCGGCACGAAGCGATGCAGGCGGCGATTCAGGGGGCGACGCTCAGCGTGATCGAGCGTTCGGGCCATATGGCGACGATGGAGCAACCAGACGCCGTATCGGCCGCGTTGGCCGGGTGGCTCGCGCAGCCTGCAACTGGCGCGAAGCAAGGGTGAACGACACAGCACTGACCGACATCGAACGATTGATGATCGAGCGTGCGTGCTGCACGCTCGTGCAGCACGCGGCCGATGCGGTCGATGCCGCGAACGCGGACGAACTGACCCGGCTCTTCACTGGCGACGCACAGCTCTGGCGTCCGGGCGGGGGCCTGCTGACCGGGCGCGAGGCGATCCTCGCGTCGTATCGCGCGCGGACGGCCGATCGCATCACGCGGCACCTTATTGCCGGCACGTCGGTCGAGGTAGTGGGCGCAGAACGCGCGCGCGGGCTGAGTCGCGTGCTGGTGTGGAGCAGCAGCACCTCGGAAGCGCCTGGCCCGTTCGGCCGCCGTGCGACGCGCCAGGTGCTCGGCGCATTCGAAGACGAATTTGTGAAGCATGGCGCGGTGTGGTTGATTGCGAAACGCCACGCGTCTTTCGAGCTATACACGGAATAGACAAGAAACCGGTTCAAAACGAATGCTCTGCATGCCTGACGATGTTCCGGCAGACGAGGGGCACCCGAGTTTGAGGAATGCTTCGTGAATGTCGGCGCGCCGCTCAAAACGAATGCGAAGACGACGAAAGTTGTGGAGCCACGCGTGAATACGCTCGACCACCCGGCGAAATTTGTCGCGGCCCCTTCCGCGGTCGGTCCGACGCTTTGCGATCACCGATCCAATTAACGCCCACAGCTAGTCATCATTGGCCGGCGTGGCGATCCCCCTGGTTCCGGTTGTTCAGATAGCCAGGGTTGACAGCTTGCCGGAATAGTTAACAGCCCCCTCGGGGTCTTTTTGAAATGGTCTCCAAGCGAATCGATGTCCGAACTGACACACAACCTGACCCTGGAAGGCACCGAGGTCCAGTTTTCCTGTAACGCCGACGACACCGTCCTGCGCGCCGCATTGCGGGCCGGCATCGCGTTTCCCTATGAATGCAATGTCGGCGCGTGCGGCAACTGCAAGTTTCAGTTGATTGAAGGTGAACTCGGCAATAAGTGGCCTGAAGCGCCGGGCTGGACGGACAAGGATCGCGAGCGCGCCCGCCTTCTCGGCTGTCAGTCGGTCCCCCACGGCGACTGCACGATCAAGGTCCGGACTTCGGCGCAGTACGCGCCGGTCCACACGCCGCGGCGTGTGTCGGCGACCTTGACGGAACGCCGTGACATCACGCACGACATCTGCGAATTCCGATTTGCGATCGACACTCCGATGCCGTTCGAGCCGGGCCAGTACGCGCTGCTGACGCTGCCCGGCGTCAGGGGGGCGCGCGCGTATTCGATGAGCAATATTGCCGATCCCGCTTCGCCGTCGCTGCACTTCCAGGTGCGCCGCGTGCCTGGCGGCGAGGGCAGTAGCGTGCTGTTCGACGTGATGCGACCTGGCCAGCGCATCGAGATCGACGGTCCTTACGGCCATGCGTGGCTGCGTCGCGAAGTGAAGCGCGATATCGTCTGTCTCGCCGGCGGTTCCGGTCTTGCGCCGATGATCTCGATTGCGCGCGGCATGGCCGCCGATCCCGCGCTGCGCGACGTCAAGCTGCATTTCCTCTATGGCGGCCGGAGCGGCAAGGACCTGTGTGGTAAGGATATGCTCGAAGCACTGCCGGGCTTCGGCGAGCGGATCCGCTATTACGCGGCGGTTTCGGCGCCAGAAGTCAACGAAGGCGGGCAGGCCGGTGCGGCGGCCATCGCCGTGAATCATCTTGGGTTCGTTCACGAATTGGCCAACGCGTTGCTCGGCAAGCGCCTGCGCGACATGGAGATCTACTTCGCAGGACCGCCGGCAATGGGGACCGCGGTGCAACAGATGCTGCTGGCTCATCGAGTGCCGTCCGACCGCATGCATTTCGACCAGTTTTATTGATGCCTGTGCCTATGACTGTGGGTACCGCGGTAATGACAAGGCCGGAAAAAGACCGTAAGAGAGGAATGCTTGATCGGCATACCCTAGCTTGCCTATGAGTCGGCGCAAGAAAGATTCGACCCTTTATATTGAATTATTAGAGCAGAAATCATGATAATTCTGCGACTTGGAGGAGCATATGACAGGTAACGATCACGTCGAAATCGGTGCGCTTATCGACGAGACAGGTCTGACGAGATTCAATATCGGTCTCACGGTATTTGCGTTTTTCGTGATGGTGTTCGATGGCTACGATGTGAGCTCGCTGGCTTTCGCCGGGCCGAGCATCATCAAGACCTGGCATTTGGCAAACAGGGGTATTTTAGGTCCGATTTTCAGCGCGAGCCTGTTGGGCATGATGTTCGGCGCACCGATCCTGGGCTGGGTTGGCGACCGCGCCGGACGAAAGGCCGCCGTTGCTATTGCCTGCGTGATCATGGGTGCCGCCAGTCTGGCCTGTTCGGTATCGACGGAACTGTGGCAACTCGTCGTCCTGCGATTCGTGACCGGCCTCGGGATGGGTGGTCTCGCGCCCAACATGATCTCGTTGGTCGCCGAATATGCCCCGAAGCGGTTCCGGGCGACCATGGTCATCTGCATGTACACCGGCATCACATTGGGCGGCGCCGTGGTTGGCGCGGTCGCGGCGGGACTGGTCGCCGCCTTTGGCTGGCAGGTGCTCTTTCTCATCGGGGGCGCGGGTCCGCTGGTCATGGCGCTGCTCGTGACCTTGTTCATGCCGGAGTCGGTCAAGTTCCTGGCAACGCATCGCAGTGGCCAGCGTCGTATCGCCGCCCTGGTTTCCCGTTTTGCCAAAACAAAATTCAGCCCCGGCACAACGTTCTATCTCGTCGACGAAGCGGCGGGGAACGCACCGGCCAAGCGGATTACCTCGCCCGCCTTTCTCTTTTCGAAGGGGCTCATCCTCGCGACCTTGTCGTTGTGGATCTGTATGGCGGGAGGACTGATGGGCTACTACTTCCTCATGAACTGGACGCCGATTTTGTTCGAGCAGGCCCATGTTGCGCCATCGGTGGCGGCTCTGGCGACCACGATCTTCCAGATTGGCGGCACGGTTGGTGGTCTCACCCTGAGCCGGCTGATCGACCGGCGCGGCGTCGGCGCGATTGCGGTGCTGTTCCTGGCGGCGGTCCCGATTATTGGCACTGTTGGTCTCTTGACGGACTCGAAGCCCTTGCTGTTCGCGGGGATGTTCCTTGCCGGCTTCTGCGCGCTGGGCATCCAGTTTGGTGTCAATGCGATCGCATCGATCGTCTACCCCACCTATTGCCGCACGTATGCGTTGGGTTGGGCCTTTGCCGTGGGGCGTGTTGGCGCTGTCGTTGGTCCGGTGGTCGGCGGTTTGATCGTGGAGCTCCATATCCCGATCCAGGTCATCTTTTACGTCGCCGCGATCCCGTTCGCAATCGGTTTGATCGGCAGCGTCATGTTGGGGCGTGCGTATTCGACGATGGCTGCAAGCAACCGATTATCGAACGGTGATATCGAAATGACCTCTGTAATACGCTGTTCGAACTGAACCGGGTGCATCGACGAAAAAACTAAGAAGTTCTATCAATGGCGAACTTCATTCTGGTTAGCGGCGCGTGGCATGGGAACTGGTGTTGGGAGTACCTGGGCCCATTGCTTCGGCGTTCAGGTCACTACGTCCTGACGCCCAATCTGGCGGGGATGGGCTCCGATGAACGAGAACTCCCAAAGGACGACGCGCTTCGCGTCTGGGCAGACGATATCGCCGATCTGGTTCGGGAACAGGAAGAACCGGTCATCCTCGTAGGGCATAGCCGAGGGGGAATCGTCATCAGCGAGGTAGCGGAACGCGTTTGCGACAGGATTGGATTGCTCGTTTATCTTGCTGGTTATCTCGTGCCGTCCGGACGTACTCTGGCAGAGATGCGTAACACGATACCGAGTGCCGTAACGGCCAAAAGAGACCAAGTCGTCCGATTGAGTGGCGACGGACTGTACACGACAGTTGCTCCAGGCGCGTCGCGCGAGTTCTTCTACAACCGCACGTCGGACGATCGGCTTTTGCATGTCGAGCAGAACCTGTCGCGTGAACCTGTCAGCCCGTCCACATGCCCCCTTGTGCTGAGCGATGAGCGCTATGGAACGGTGCCTCGGGCCTACATCGAAACACTGCACGATCGAGCGATCTCTATCGACCTCCAGCGCTGGATGCACACGTTACAGTCGTGTGAGCACGTGATCACGCTAGATTCTGACCACTCGCCGTTCTATTCAGCGCCGGCCGAGCTCGCGGGCGCTTTGAACTCTCTCGCACACGCCGTCTGAACTGAACCCTAAGCGTTGGACATGAATTCCGGCCCTTGGGGTTTTTCATGGCGAAATACGAAGAGCGACTCAACTTAGAAGTCTTTGAGCGCCTCGGATCCCAAACGGCGAGAGATGACCCGGGCTGCATTGAGCACGAAGGGGATATGCTTTGGGATGACCTCATCGGACAAGCGATGCGTGGGTCCCGCGAGCCTGATCGCCCCAACAACTTGCCGATTGGCGCCAAATATTGGCGTCCCTAATGATCAAACGTATGTCAACCTCATATCGTTCGGTTTCCTTAGCAAGTCCGTCCTGGCGTGTTTGGGCAAGCGCCTCGCGAGATAGTCTGGATCGGTCTTCGTCGCGGGCGTACGAGGTTCCACGTGCCCAAGCGCTTCGCCATCGTGGTTATGCCGATTTCGGTGTCACCGACCCAAAAGACTTCCGCAGGCGCACGTCTTGAATTACGGTGGAAGAACCGGTTTCACGCATAGGAAACTGCATTTTTGATCGGGAATGATTGCGCCGACCAGCGGTAAGCCCAAGGCATTTTCCGTCGCCTCTCGCCACAATGTCGGTTCCATCCTTGACTTGTCTATGCCTCAGGAAGACAATCATCGTTATTAAGAACGGTGTTTCACATAAAGGAACGCCGCAAGTCCGAAATTCGGAAGTGGGTTGCGCTAAGCCGTCGGCATTTGCCGTCGGCGGCAGGCGCTCTTTTTTGCTCAGGAGACGAAATGCTCAGGCAGGAACAAAACGATTACGTGACGCAGACCGGCGCGGGTACGCCGATGGGCAATCTGTTTCGCAGCTACTGGATCCCAGCCTTGCTGGCCGAAGAGTTGCCGGAGGCCGATTGCCCGCCCGTGCGGGTCAAGCTGTTGTCGGAGCGCTTGCTGGCCTTTCGGGATAGCGAAGGCAAGCTGGGTTTGATCGACGAATTCTGCGCCCATCGCGGTGTTTCGCTTTGGTTCGGGCGTACAGAGGAAGGCGGTATCCGGTGCCCCTATCATGGCTGGAAATACGATGTGTCCGGCCAGTGTGTCGACGTGCCGTCGGAGCCTGCGGAAAACGGCTTTTGCAAGCGCATCAAGCTCAATTCGTATCCTCTGATCGAGAAGGGCGGCATCCTCTGGACTTATATGGGCGACCCTGCCAAGCAGCCGCCGCAGCCGGAGTACGAATTCGCGAGCGTTCCGCTCAGACAGAGCTTCGTTTCCAAGCGCTTTCAGGAATGCAACTGGTTGCAGGCGATGGAGGGCGGCATTGACTCCGCTCACGTTGCCTGGCTACATCGCGCCGATATCGACGAGGATCCGCTGGTGTCGGGCGCTCCGGGCAACAAGTACAACACCAGCGATCTGCAGCCTGTCTTCGAGGTCGTCGAATCCCCGGGAGGTCTCTATATCGGCGTGCGCCGCAACGCGGAGGACGACCGGTATTACTGGCGTGTCACCCCTTGGGTCATGCCCTGCTTCACTGGCGTGCCGCCGCGCGGCGATCATCCGATCCACGGCCACTTCTGGATCCCGATAGACGACCATCATTGCTGGGCATGGAGTTACGACTTCCATCCTCAGCGTGAGCTGACTGACCGGGAGCGCCGGCTGATGAAGGAGGGCAACGGCATCCATGTCAGCTACGTCCCTGGCACGTACATCCCGGCCTCGAACAAGAACAACGACTACCGGATCGACCGTGAGGCCCAGCGTTCCAATCGAACCATCAGCGGCATCTGGGGCGTGGGCTTCCAGGATGCGGCCCTGCAGGAGAGCATGGGGCCGGTCTGCGACAGGACGAAGGAGAACCTCGTCGGCACCGACAACGGCATCATCATGGCGCGTCACCGCCTGATGAAGGCGGCGAAGGCGCTGGCCGAGAAGGGCGTGACGCCGCCTGGCGTCGATCCGGTCCACCATCGTGTCCGCCAGGCGACCTTCTTCTTGAAGCGCGATGAGCCCTTTGCCGAGAAGGTCATGGGCACGATGCCCCATGAGCAGGGCGCGCCCCTGATTACGGTTTAACCGGCATGAGTGATTCAACTGTTCTCGCCGCCGTGGCGGTGTTGCCGGGCGTCACGGAATTGCGTGACTTGCCTAGGCCTGCGCTCAGCTCCGTCTCAGGGTTGCTCGAAGTCGAGGTGACCGGAGTCTGCGGCAGCGATTGGGGCTTCTACGACCAGTTTGTCCGCGCTCGCGGCCCGCTGGTGATCGGGCACGAGACTGTGGGCCGTATCGCTGAAGCGGGGCGCGATGCGTTGGCGGCCTGGGGTCTCAAGGAAGGGGATCGTGTGGTATTGGAAGAGTATGTCCCCTGTGGCCACTGCGAATTTTGCCGCTCGGGTGAATTCCGTCATTGCAAGATGACGGAATGGCGCTCGGGCGGCCTGCGCTATGGAGCCACCGAGTTCGATCGCGCGCCGGGTCTTTGGGGCGGCTTCGCTCAATATCAGTACCTTCATCCGAACACCGTCTTTCATCGGGTGCCAGATGACCTGGAAGGGCGTTACGCGGCCCTGGCGCTCCCCGTGGCCAACGGTATCGAGTGGACCCGTCTCCATGGCAAGGCTGGACCGGGCGATATCGTCGTTGTACAGGGGCCCGGTCAGCAGGGACTGGCGTGTGTGATCGCGGCCAAGGCTGCCGGCGTAGCCATGATCGTCGTGACAGGGCTGTCCAATGACAACGATCGTGAGCGCCTCAGGTTCGCCCGCTTTCTCGGAGCCGATCATACGATCGAGATCGGCAAGGACGATCTGCTCGAAACCCTCGCCGAGATAACGAACGGCCGTATGGCCGATCTGGTTCTCGAGTGCACGGGTGCCGAGGCGGCGGTGAATTCGGCATTCCAGATCGTGCGGAAAACCGGACGTGTTGTGTTGGGCGGCCATCTGTCGAAGCCGATGGAATCTTTCAACGTCAACCAGATCGTCAACAAGTTCCTGACCGTGCGCGGCATGCGGGGCCATAGCTACCAGTCTGTGGAGCTGGCGTTGGGCATGATCCAGCGCAATGAGCACAACATTCGCGAGATGAGCACGAAAGTGTTCCCCCTTGAGGCCACGGATGCCGCGATTCGCGCTCAGGCTTCCCTCGGCTCCGAGCCGGTCATCCATTGCTGCGTGGACCCCTGGTCATGAGCGTCTCTTCCGGTTACAGCCTCAGCGAATGCGCACGCGCGACGAGCGCCTACGAATCGCGTTTTCGCGTGCAGCAACCCAATTCGTCGAAACGCCGCATCGGCATCGTCGCTCTCGGTCGTTCGAGCGGTCAGGCGATCGAAGGGATTGCCCGTCGTGCGGGGGCCTGGGTGACATGCTTCGTCGCGCTGGAACCCGGGTTGCCGGTAGAAAAGCCGGCCATCGAAGCCGGGCCCCATCTCGCGCATCTTGAAGGCGGGGCTATCACGCCCGAGGACCTTGTCGGGGCCGTCGAGGCCGTAATCTTGGTGGCATCGGTGCACGATGTGGATACCGGCGCCGCCCGCGCCATCGTGGACGCCGGCCGGCCAATGCGCCGCTCGATGATGGCGGTGGTCCTGTCGGAGCAGGGGCACGGTGTCGAGCTGCGCGACAACTTCACCCAGCTTCGCCCGCACATGCAGATGCTCGTCGTCACGAGCGAGTCCAGCTATCTCGACACCTTGCTGACATCGTTCGGCGTTTAATCATTCAAGGCTTTTCCCATGACAGCCAGTAAGTTCGATCTCAGCCTTGCTCTCTCGGACAACGAGCGAACGCGCCCGATCATCGACGGCTTGGTCGATGTAGACGGCATTCGCTTGGCGACCACCGTGCTGCACCCTTCCGAGATGTTCTGGCGCCAACTGAAATTCGCCGAATTCGACGTCTCGGAGATGTCGCTGGCCTCGCTGTTCATCGCGGCATCGCAGGGCGACTTCCGCTGGGTGGCGATTCCGGTGTTCACCATGCGCCGCTTCTTCCACACGCTTGCCTTTGTCCGCGATGACCGCGGCATCGAAGGGCCGGCCGATCTCAAGGGCAAGCGCGTCGGCGTGCCGGAATACCAGCAGACATCGGCCGTCTGGTCACGGGGCATCTTCCAGCATGCGTTCGGTCTCGATCCGCGCGACGTGGAATGGCACATGGAACGGATGCCCGACATGAGCCACGGCGGTGCGACTGGCTTCCAACCGCCGGGCGGGATCAGGCTCGAGCGGATCCCGCCCGAAAAGAATATCGGCTCGATGCTGGCGTCCGGCGAACTGGATGCGACGGTGCTTTACCTGAACGAACCGAACCTGATAGATCGCAGCCGCATCGACCTCGCGTCGGTGAAAATCATCCGGCCGCTGTTCCGCGATGTCGTGGCCGAGGGGCGCCGGTATCTTGGCGAGACCGGCATCTACCCGATCAATCACACCCTGGTGATGCGGCGTGAGCTGCTGGAACGTCATCCCTGGATCGCGCTCAATCTGCAGACGGCCTTCCAGAAGGCGAAGGACCTCGTATTCCGCCAAACCTGGGGCGCGATGCAGCCATGGATCGAAGCCGGCAATGTGGATGGCGGGGACAACTTGCGTCAGCCGCCCGATCCCATGCCTTACGGCGTCAAGGCCGCGCGTCCGGTTCTGGAGGCGATCACGCTGTATCTCCACGAGCAAGGGCTGACCCCGTCGCGCGTCGATATCGACTCGGTTTTCGCGCCGAGCGCGCTGGATATATGACGCACTCAACGGATTGGGCGATATCCCCGTCCTGTACAGGGATGCAGTAGGAAGAGAGGACGCGATGAGTAGACAAATCGATTTCGAGGCGATGCCGAAGGGCACATACGCCAATTGCGGCCAGCCCGCTCAGCAGGCGCTGCGCTTTAATCGCTTCTGCTACGACTTGCGCATTCCGGAGAACCGCGAGGCCTTCAAGACAGATCCCGAAGCGGCGATGGCCCGCTATGGGCTGGACGAGACCGAGCGGGTCCTGGTGCGCCAGCGTGACTGGCTGGGGCTGGTACGGCGTGGTGGGAATGTCTTTGTGCTGCTGCGCTTGTCGCAGCTCTGCGGCCACAATCTGACCGAGACCGGCGCGCAGATGCGCGGCGAGACCCTGGAGCAATATCTGGCTTCGCGCCAGGTGACGAAAGGAACTTGATATATGGGACGGATTATTGGTGGGCTGGGCTCGCCTCATGCGCCGTCGATCGGTGCGTTGATCGACAAGGGCGATTGGGATTCGCCCGATTGGAAGAAGCTGATGGACGGCTATAAGCCGATGCAGGCCTGGCTATCGGATCGTAAGCCGGACGCGGCGATCCTGATCTACAACGATCACGTCACGACCTTTTTTTTCGAGACCTATCCAACATTCGCGCTCTCGATCGCGGCTGAGCATCGCATTGCGGATGAAGGTTTTGGTCCTCGGCCGCTGGCACCGATCCCGGGCAACAGCGAATTTGCATGGCATATCGCTCATAGCCTCGTCGACGACGAATTCGACATCACGCTCTGCCACGACATGCCGCTCGATCACGGCGCGTTGACGCCTGTTTCGGCGCTCTGGCCCGACCGGTCGCGGCCCTGGCCGTGCCCAATCCTGCCGATCGCGGTCAATGTGCTGCAGTTCCCTGTGCCATCGCCGCGCCGGCTCTGGCGCCTGGGCCAGGCACTGCGCCGCGCGGTCGAGAGCTATCCGGCCGATTTCGACGTGGTTGTGCTCGGCACTGGCGGGCTCTCGCACCAACTGCATGGCGAGCGCTTCGGTTACAAGAACTACGAATGGGACATGGAATTCCTCGATCTGCTGGAATCCGATCCCGAGAAACTGGCCTCGCTCAGGCTGCAGGACTTCATCGTCCGAGGAGGAGCTGAAGGTGCCGAGGTCATCATGTGGCTGGCGATGCGCGGGGCGCTGTCGCCCCAGGTCCGTTGCATTCATCGCAATTACCACGGGCCGCTCCACACGGGCTTTGCTCAAGTCATCTATGAGGAAATTGCCCATGTTTGATTGCACGCCTGATCTCTTGCCCGGCCTCCCATGCGATGTGTCGGGTGAATGGGAAGCGAGCCGATAATGGCCGAGATTCGAACCTCGCCAATCCTGCTGATCACCGGTTTCCTGGGCAGCGGCAAGACCACGCTGCTGGCCCAATGGCTGCGTTCGCCGGCGCTCTCGGGAGCGCTGGCAATCGTCAATGAATTTGGCGAAGTCGGTATCGACGATCGCCTGATCCAAAGCTCGAGCGAGCAAACGCTGTTGCTCGAGAACGGCTGTGCCTGCTGTACCGCGGGCGAAGACCTGGCGGCAACGCTCGAACGCCTTTTTTGGCAGCAATTGAGCCGCGAAATTCCGCCGATATCCTGGGTGCTGATCGAGACGACGGGAGTCGCTGATCCAGGACCGATCCTTGACATGCTGGCTCGGCATTCGTTGCTTGCGGAGCGTTATCGTATCGCCGGAACGGTGACAATGCTCGACGCACGCAGCGGGCCGGCACAGGTGGCAATGCATGAGGAGTGCCGCCACCAAGTCGAACAAGCCTCCTTGATGGTCGTCACGAAAACCGACCTCTCGAATGCCCAACAGATGGCGGATGCGGAAGCGGTGATCCGAAGATTGTCGCCGCATGTCCCTATCTTGAAGTCGGCCAAGGCATCGCTGCCGATCGAGGGGGTGCTGGAGCTTTTGGCTGTTCCGTTGGAAGCATTGCCACGGGTGCATCGGGGGCATGCGGCACATGACCATGATCATCACGCGCATGACCACACGGCGACGATCGACAGCGCATTTCTGGGTTTGCCCGACGACGTCGACATCGACCGGATCGCACCTGCGCTGATTCAGGCACAGCATCGTTTTGGGCCGGCACTTTTGCGTCTCAAAGGCATCGTCATGGCGCGCGGCGGCTTGTACGGTGTCCAGCTCGACCCAGGGGGAGGCGGGGTGGAGGTGGCGGCTTTATCTCCTGGCGCGTCTAAAGCACCACTCCGTCCAGGCTTCACCATCATCACGCGAGGCGTGGCTGCGGCGGAGATTGCAGAGTGGGTGGCGGCTAACACAACGAATTCCGGTTGTGCGCGGCGAGTGAAATAGAGCAGAGCCTTAGCCGGCGGGCTTCCTAGACAATTAATTGATTTGACATAGTTAACATGATCGGCTTTTTTAAAGTATCGCGCCGATCGTTTTCCGAAGAACTCGTCTGCGAGGGCGATTGGCTTTGCTTCATGCGATTAAGCAAGCAATGATCATCCAACCTTGGTGCGGCAATAATGAATGATCGCATTTGTTTGTAACTTGATCGTATTTCGCCCCGCTGAGGGCATAGCTGCACCACCGTTGCGCGTATCCGGATGATCGATATCGCCGGCGTGGTGCACGGCGCGATGTGGACTTGCCGGCAACGCCCGGAAGCTGGTGTACCAATGAAATTTTTTCGCACCCTAGTCGTATTGATCGCTTTATTGATCGTGCATTGATCGCATTTGGTTGGACCTCTGATGGCATGAGGGTTGCATTGTTGGTCACGATGCAGGACAAGAAGTCCGATGCTATTGAAACTTGAAACAATTAATTGGAGTGCCAAATGCCCGCAGTCAATATACCTATGCATAAGAAAGGCGATTATCTGGTCGACTATGAAGAGAAGGTATTCGAGGACGTCAAGGCGGAACCCGGTGAGAAGGCGCTCGTTACTTTCCATACGGTCGCCTTCGAAGGCTCGATTGGCTTCGTCAATCTGCTTCAGGCTACGCGCTTGCAACGCAAGGGCTTCGAAACGTCGGTGCTGCTGTACGGTCCGGGCGTGACGCTAGGCCTGCAGCGCGGCTTTCCCACACTCGGCGACGAAGCGTTTCCCGGCCACCTGAACTTCAACAAGCAACTGACGAAGTTCATGGAAGAGGACGGTAAGGTCTACGCGTGCCGTTTTGCGTTGCAGGCGCTCTATGGACACGGTGAGGCCTCCCTGATTGAAGGCATCCGTCCGGTCAGTCCGCTCGATGTGCTCGATATCCAATTGCTTCACCGCAAGGACAACGCGCTCGTCATTCACACCTGGACCGTCTGAATACAGTGAGGGCCTACGTCGATGCCCATGAATAGCTTTTTATTCTCATCGGGATTTGCATGAACACGTTGTCATCCTACGAGGTCTGATCATGCTTGCCGATATCGAAGATATTGCCCGCCTCTACACTCCGACTGAATACCGCATCAAGTGGACCACGCTGCCGTGGGAGGCCGATCAAGCGCACGCGCTGCGCCGTGCGGTGTTCTGCATCGAACAGGGGATCTTCGTGGGCGATGACCGTGATGAGATCGACCCGCATGCTCAGCAGTTGGTCGCATTGAGTTGTATCGCGGGGATGCCGGAACAGGTGGTCGGTACCGTGCGCATTCACGAGGAAGAACCTGGCGTGTGGTTTGGTTCGCGTCTTGCCGTGCATGCCGCATTCCGGCGCCACGGCAAGATCGGCGCAACACTGATCAAGCTGGCGGTCAGCAGTGCCCATGCGCTCGGTTGCACAACCTTTCTCGCACATGTGCAAAGCCAGAATGTGCCGCTTTTCCGGCGTCTTCATTGGGAGGTGCGTGCAGAAGAACACCTGCTCGGACGGCCGCACCATCTCATGCGCGCGAAGCTCGAACGCTATCCCCCGTGCATGACCCCGCAAAGCGGTTTTGTAGCGCTGACGCGGTTTAACGCATGAGCTTGACACTGAGCTCGCCAGTTCGCTCCATTTTTCGAAGCGACAGCTGCTTGTTTAACCCAATGCGGCCAACTGCCACTGTCGTCCCAACCGTCCGCCGCACGCGGCTGACCCCACGCTCAAATGCAAGGAGCCACTATGTCGCAGACCTCTCACGCTTCCGTCATCCCGCCTGCTTCCGGCACGCACTTTAGTGTCATCGTCGTGGGCGGCGGTCAGGCGGGCCTCTCGATCAGCTATTACCTGAAGCAGGCGGCCATTGATCACCTCGTGCTTGAAAAGGAAACGGTCACTCACACCTGGCGCAGTCAGCGTTGGGATGCGTTCTGTCTTGTTACACCCAATTGGCAATGCGCGCTGCCGGGCTATCCCTATCGTGGCGACAATCCACACGGCTTCATGAAGAAGGACGAGATCATCGAGTATCTCGACGGCTTCATCAGAATGGTCAATGCGCCCGTGCTCGAACACACACATGTTCAGCGTGTCACGCGTGGAGAGGACGGTGTCTACGCTGTTTCGACAACGCGCGGCGACTTTACGGCCGACCAGGTCGTGGTCGCGTCGGGCGGCTATCAGACGCCTATCGTACCGAACATGGCTGCGCGCTTGCCGGGGACGATCAAGCAAATACAATCGTCGGAGTACCGGAACCCCCAGGCACTTCCTGACGGCGCGGTGTTCGTGGTTGGTTCAGGGCAGTCAGGCGCGCAGATAGCCGAGGATCTGCATCTTGCGGGACGCAAGGTCTATCTTGCCGTTGGCGAGGCGCCGCGCTGTGCGCGTTTCTACCGGGGACGCGATGTAGTCGACTGGCTCGCCGACATGAAGTATTACGATATGCCGGTGGACCAGCATCCATTACGCGAGGGCGTGCGCGATAACACCAATCACTATGTCACCGGGCGCGACGGCGGCCGCGACATCGACCTGCGCAAGTTCGCGGCCGAAGGCATGGAGCTATTTGGCAAGCTTGAAGACTTGCGCGACGGCCAACTGCGTTTCGCCGCGAATCTAACTGCCAATCTGGACGATGCGGACGATACCTATAACCGAATCAATGCCGGTATCGATGCGTTCATCGAGAAGAGCGGCATTGATGCTCCACCGGGTGTGTCCTATGCGCCGGTCTGGACGCCGCCTGCTGAACGCACGATCCTGGATCTTCACGCCGCTGGTATCGGCTCCGTTATATGGTGCATTGGCTTTACACCGAACTTTACATGGATCGATGCACCTATCTTCGACGCGCGAGGGTATCCGCGGCACCAACGGGGCATCACGTCGCTACCGGGGCTGTATTTTGTTGGCTTACCGTGGCTGCACACGTGGGGATCGGGCCGCTTCTCGGGCATCGCTCGTGACGCGGAGCATATCGTGCAGACTATCCGCGCGGCTCAGCAACAGGGCGCGCGATCACCCGTCGAACTCGCAGCCTGACCGATGACGATATCCCTCAAAGAGTATCGGGCCGGCATGCCGCAACTCGCGCTTAACGGCCTGTCGGAGAACTGGCTGCTCAAGGAATGCGGTCATCGCCATTGGGAGGCGCTGGCTGCCGACGCAGGTCATGCCGTACCCGAATTTATCGACGATACCGGCAACAAATCCTATGCCGCTTTTACGGCAGTACGGCTGCGAGATGCGTCACTCGTATCGATAAAAGAAAACGACGCTTTCGAAATTGGCACGCAACTGTGCCGTACGGGCGGTGCCCGGCACTTCAGTCACCACACGGTCAGCGTGGCGGGCGCGACGATCGCCCGAGTCTCGATGACATCGACATTCGTGCGGCGCGAACTCGCTCACGATAACCGCTCCGTCGCACGGGGCGCATTCGCGTCGATGGAGCGAACGTCTTGCGTACCTCCGAACGAGGCCCGCGAGCTGGCGCAAATCGGCAAGCAGTTTCGAACCGGGCAGTGGCGCGGTCACATGGGCCTGTCCCGTGTTGTGGATGCTGCCGACCAAAATATTATTCACAATGAGTCCCTGGAGTTTCTTCCATGTCCGAACAACGACTTCAACGGTGCGGAGTTTCTCTACTTCGCGAGCTTTCAAGCCTTCGTGGACCGCGGCGAATGGCAGCGACACCGCTTCGCCGATCGGCCGGCCGTCGTGGGCCGGGATCTTTTTTTCCATGGGAACGTCAATGTGGGCGAGACACTGAGGCTCGGGTATGTGCTGGAGCGTTCGGACGATCACGGCCTCACGCATTGGTGTGAGGTACGTCGCGGTCTGGACAATCAGAAGATCGCCGACGTGGTGACCCATAAGCGGTGGAAAAGTTAATGACAAGGTCACGCAACCCGGCGCATGGCGTCAAACCAAAGTCGCTCTATACGGCAGCGGACCTGGAGGGGATCGAGCATCTCGCGAGCAAGCCGGGCGAAGTGCCGTTCGTGCGCGGTCCGTACCCGACGATGTATACGCAGAAACCATGGACCATTCGCCAGTATGCGGGTTATGCGGATGCGCCGGATTCGAACCTTGCGTTGCGCGCGGCGCTTGCCGAGGGCGCTCAGGGCTTGTCTATCGCATTCGACCTGCCTACGCATCGTGGCTATGACTCCGATGATCCCCGGGCGTACGCGGATGTCGGAATGGCGGGCGTTGCGATCGACAGTGTTGAGGACATGAAGCGCCTGTTTGCGCAGATCCCACTCGATGAAGTGTCTGTATCGATGACGATGAGCGGCGCGGTGCTGCCTGTTCTCGCGGCTTTCATCGTGGCGGCTGAGGAATCGGGCGTCGCACCCGCGCAGCTTGCCGGGACGATCCAGAACGACATCCTGAAGGAATACATGGTGCGGAACACCTGGATCTTCGCACCGGTCCCGTCGATGCGCATTGCGGCGGATGTCGTTGACTATCTGACGACACATGTGCCGAAGTTCAACGCGATGTCGATATCCGGCTATCACTTCCAGGAGGCCGGCGCGGACGCGGTGCTTGAACTTGCGCTGACCTTCGCGAACGCTCGCGCGTATATCGATGAGTTGCGCGGTCGTGGTATGGACATCGACGCCTTGTGCAGCCGGCTTAGTTTCTTTTTCGGCGTCGGTACCGATTTCTATGTCGAGATCGCAAAGTTACGCGCCGCGCGGCTTATCTGGTCAGACTTGACGGCGAAGTCAGGTGCTCGCACTGCAAAGGCGGGGGCGCTGCGCATGCACTGCCAGACGTCCGGCTGGTCGCTCGCCGCGCAGCAACCTCAGAACAATGTCGTGCGCACGACCATTGAGGCGATGGCCGCTGTGTTCGGTGGGACCCAGTCCTTGCGTACGAACGCCTACGATGAGGCGCTCGCATTGCCGAGCGCGGATGCGTCGCGCCTCGCCCGGGATACTCAACTCATCATGCAACACGAGATGGGGCTTCGCGATGTGATCGATCCCTGGGCCGGGTCGTACATGATGGAAACGCTGACCGCGGATATCGCTCGGCGCGTTTCCGAGGCAATGGATGCGATTGATGCACAGGGCGGAGTGCTCGAGGCGATCCGCTCCGGCTGGGTGCATCGCCAGATTCATGAATCTGCGACGAGAACCCAGGCCCATATCGATGACGGGCAACAGGTGGTCGTGGGCGTCAATCGCTTTCAGTCGAGCGAGAATGATGGCGCCTTTTCTGGATGCCTGGAGATCGACGGCGCCCTCGTTCGCGCTCAACAGGTCGCCCGTCTTTCCCACCTTAGGAAGGACCGGGACAGCGACATGGTAGCGCGCCGGCTCTCGATGTTGACGGACGCGGCTCAAAGCGGGGAGGGCAATCTGCTAGCGCTGACAATTGAATGCGTTCGGGCGCGGGCAACGCTTGGGGAATGTACTCGGGCGCTGGAACGAGTGTGGCCTCGATACACGATGCCTCAGCGGTTTAGTGCTGGCATCTATGGCGAGGAGCGCGCCCACCGTGGGTCCGATCTGGCCGGTCAGGCATGGCGGAGTGCCTGCGGGCGCGTGGGACGCTTGAGCGAGAGGATCGGGCGCAGGCCGCGGGTGCTTATTGCCAAGATGGGACAGGACGGCCACGATCGCGGAGCGAAGCTCGTCGCAGCGGCACTTGACGGCGCTGGGTTCGAAGTTGTGCTCGGATATCTGTTTCAGTCTCCGGGCGAGGTTGCAGCGCAGGCGGTAAACATGTCGATGGATGTAGTGGGCATCTCGTCGCTTTCGGGCGCTCACCTCGAACTGATACCGCAGCTCGTGGATGCGCTACGGCTGTGTGGATCGCCGATTTCGGTTGCGGTCGGGGGCACCGTTCCCGCCGCGCACGTAATGCAGCTCAAGCGGCAAGGCGTCCATCAGGTTTTCGGGCCTGGCACGCTGATGGAAACCATCGTCGAGTGTTTTGTGGATATGGTCGATGTACTACTGCCGCCGGGGGGAGCAGTTTGATGACGAAAATGTTGCTTGTGGCAATGCCAACCGCGTCGTTTAGAACACGAGTCTTCGCACCAGTTCGCTTACTTTAGCCAAATAGTCGATGAAGAGCAGCATCATCTGACGTAGGAAAGAGTGCCGCAAGGAAACTCGCGTGCCGAATCGAGGACGCATTGTCGTAGCGATTTAGCTTTGATCCAACTTGCCGCACTGGCACGAATACAACGCTCAGGCGCGAAGGCAGGTCGAACTTTTCTATTGCCGCCGCGAAGTAGGTTCGCTCTTGCAATAGCAGGATCAACGAACTTTCGAGATTTCGGGAGGCACAGCGCGTTTCGTCGATGAACGGCGGATGTAATGCGCTCCGTTACCGAGCGACGAGCGCGTCTATGAGCAATGAGAGACGGACGCGAGCTAGTGCGCTCCGCCACCTCCGGCGCACATTGAAAAGAATTGGCGGCATCCAGGAGAAATTTCTCAATTGTGTCCCTTCATCACTGGGGCAACAATCTGAGCATGGAGTTCGCGCATCGCACTTTGGCATTCCTTGAAATATCAAGCCAGCTAAACAATTTTCTTCGGAGTTGCCAAATATGAAAGAGCAAATATGGGCGGTTGATAAAAGCTGTGAAGACGGGAGCATGAATAAGCGAAGAAAGCGTCTTTCAACGTGGTTTACAGTCGTCATTGTTGCCATCTTTACCGCATTCATTGGCATGTTCACCTTCGGCCGGGACGTATTTTCATCCACGGTCGCACCCGGAGTCACTTGGGGCGTTATCGTTGAGCCCGCCTTGATTGCGACTGCACTGATAATAAGCCTCGCTTATTACGTATTAATAGAGCGCTTGGAAAGCGACATTTGAGAGGGGACTTAATAATGAATATTATCGCTCACGGCAATGGACCAGCATTGCTTTGTTTTATCGGGTTTTTGATTATCACCGTTGGAATTACCGTCTTCGCGTCCCAGAGAACAAAATCGGCGAGCCAATACTTCAACGCGGGAGGCCAGATCAGTGCTGGACAGAACGCCTTCGCGATGGCTGGCGAATTCCTAAGCGCCGCTGCGTTGCTGGGGATGACCGGTGCATTGGCCCTGAACGGTTTCGATGCCATTCTATACAGCGTTTGTGTCGTGGCGAGCTGGCCATTAATCCTGTTTATATTGGCCGAACCGATCAAGCGGCTCGGCACCTTCACGCTTACCGACGTGATTGCCTGGCGCCTGGCCAAACAGCCGG
This sequence comes from Caballeronia sp. dw_19, assembly GCF_018449515.1. Classification (GTDB taxonomy): domain Bacteria; phylum Pseudomonadota; class Gammaproteobacteria; order Burkholderiales; family Burkholderiaceae; genus Caballeronia. The sequence goes on from NZ_JAAVUQ010000026.1 coordinate 47,572, forward strand.
TGAGAATTGCCGTTGGTTTGGCGAGTATCCCAATCGTCCTGCTTTATCTGATCACGCAATTGATTGCGGCCGGTGGACTGGTTGATCTGATCTTCGGAATGCCATATCTGCCCGCGGTGACCTGCGTCGGGGTGCTCATGCTCTGCTATGTCCTGTTTGGCGGTATGTTGGCGACCACGTGGGTACAAATTGTAAAGGCGGGACTATTGTTAGGTGGCGCTGTTGTTCTCACGGCAATGGTCCTGGCGAAGTTCAATTTCAGTATCTTCGCGCTATTTCGCGCCGTCTCTGACACCTACGGCGTTGAGACGCTCGCGCCGCGTCCATCCCATGGACTGGCTCGATGGGACACGATTTCTCTCGGAGTGGCCATGACGGTCGGCGCTCTCGGCATGCCGCAAATCCTGACGAAATTTCTGACTGTGCGTTCGGCCGCCGAAGCCCGTCGCTCGGCCTTGTATTGCACGGGCTTAGTCGGTGTATTCCACATCATGGTTCTGTTGCTGGGTTTCGGGTGCCTCGCTCTCGTGGGCCGATCAGCCATTGGCGCTGCCGGTGGCGGGGGCAACATGGCCGTTCCCTTGATGAGCCGTCTGCTCGGCGGCAACGCGTTCTTCGGATATATCTGCGCCATCTCATTTTCGACGACCTTGGCGGTTGTCGCGGGTCTGCTGCTTTCTGCCGCGACAACCTTTGCTCACGATATCTGGGGAGGCGTTATAAGACGCGGCCGCCGCACAAACGAGGCCCGGGTGGCACGGATTGCGGCTACGGCAATTTCAGCCACTGCGGTCGTTTTAGCACTCGCTTTCCAGCATCAAAACGTTGCATTCATGGTGGGCCTAAGTTATTCGATCGCTGCCTCCGCCAATTTTCCGGTACTCATGCTGGCGCTCTTCTGGCGGCGGCTAACGACTGCTGGCGCCGTGTGGGCAATTCTCGTCGGGGCTGGCTCGGCCGTATTGCTGATCGTGCTTTCGCCTACCGTTCAAATCGACGTTCTACACCGCACGCCGGAGGAATTCGCACGTCTCTGGTGGTGCTTCCCGATGAAAAACCCGGGTTTGTTTTCAATACCACTTTCCTTTGCCGCCGGCGTTATCGCTTCCCTGCTGCGCCCGGACGCCGAGGCGTATAGCAAATTCGCCGACATGCAGCAGGCGTTGGCTGTGAGACGAAGTAATGCAGCAGTCGGGTCGAGCGAGGAAAGTTTTGCACTTACATCGTCACAGGTTCATTAATCGAAGGATGGGAAAATGTCGGGCTATACGAAGCAGCGTGTCAATCGAGTCAAGAACAGCGACCGCAAAGGAGATCTTATCGCTGGCGTGACGGTTCAGCTCTCGTCGCCTGAGATGGTGGAGATGTGCGGCGCGTCGGGCTACGATTTCGTGTGGATAGATGCAGAACACGGATCGTTTGAACTTGAAACAGCGGTGCACATGTTTCGCGCGGCAGACGTGTTCGGCATCACGCCGCTTTTTCGTGTGCCGAGCCACGAGCCGAGCTTGATCATGCGGGCACTCGATGCAGGCGCGATGGGGGTAATCGTACCCAATGTGTCGACGCGAGCTCAGGCGCAGGCGATAGTTAACGCGGCTCGGTACAAGGCGGATGGTAACAGCGGCATGCGTGGTGCTTGTCCCGGTACGCGGGCCACTAACTATCAAACATCCGACTGGAATGGCTTTGCGACATGGTCGAACGCCAACGTTTCCGTGTGGGCGCTGATCGAAACCACCGCGGGCGTTGCCAATATCGACGAGATTCTCGCGGTAGAGGGGATCGACGCCATTGCGCTCGGGCCGTTCGATTTGGCTCACGAGATGGGTTACCCGGGGCAGGTGCTGCACCCCGAGGTCACCGCGGCACTGGAGCTAGTCGTCGAAAAAGCGCAGCAGCGCGGTGTAGACGTGGTCGCCTCCTTGTTCTCGGAATCTGCTTCTGATATGTCTGCCGAACGTGCGCATTGGTTTGCTCGCGGTGTGCGTATGTTCAGCGTTGGAAGTGACCGTGGTTTGGTGACGCGAGCGTTGAGAGAACGGGTCGCGGCTGCACGGCATTGCGAGTAGTTGCGTACCACGACGCAAGCCTGCCCTTGCGGTCTGGATCCGCGGCCCACGTTCGGGTGAGGAAGCCCCTCCTTCGAAGGCCGCAGATCGTCAGATCGCATATGCGCCTGACTCGATGAAGGCATCGGGTCAATCGGTATTGACGTGGACACGGGCGTCCGTAACATGACATGCCACGTTCACCTGAACCCGATGTCATGCGCTATCTCGTTCCTCCAATCCATTGTCTCGTCGCCTTCGAAGCAGTCGCGCGCTTACGCAGCTTAACCAAGGCCGCCGAAGAGTTGCATGTGTCGACTAGTGCTGTAGGTCATCGGCTGCGGCAACTGCAGGATGGAATCGGATTCAAGATTTTCACCGGGCCAAACGGTGAATACACAATGAGCCCGCGTGGCGCCGAATATCTGGAGGTCGTCAAGTCATCGTTGGCGGCGCTGAATTACTATCCGGTTGCGGCTTCACGGAGTTCGAGCACTCGCACACTCCGGATCGCGTCGCCCCCGAGCTTCGCCCGGCAGATACTGGTCTCTCGACTACCAGAATTCCTTGAGCGTCACCCGAACCTGAATGCGGTCCTGCAGCTTTCGGTTCCTCTCGTGGGTTTGAAGGCCGATGACGCGGATGTCGAAATTCGCTTCGGAGACGGCATCTATGAAGGCTTGGAAACATTTTTACTCTCCCACGAGCCGGCCTTTCCCGTATGCAGCCCGCTGTACCTCGCACGTCACGGCGGGTTTGAAAACCCGCCGGATCTAGCCCGTGCTGTTTTGTTGCGCAGCGCTTTGGAGCCCTGGCGACCATGGCTGAACGCAGCGGGGCTTGATTGGCCGGAACCGAAAGCCGATGTGGACTATTTCGACATGGGGCTTTTGTTGGAGGCCTGTATCAATGGCCAGGGGGTCGCACTTGCGCGCCAGAAAATGGCCGAACAGTATCTGAGCGCCGGTACGCTCGTCCGGCTCTTTGAACTGAGTGCGCCATCCACCTATGGGTTCTATCTGACCGCCTCACCGGACAATGTCAAGCGCCCAGAGGTTGCGGATTTCATCGTCTGGCTCAAGCAGATCATGAGTTAGTCGGATGGCCCCATAGCGCCTCTGCTTGGCCATTGCATTCATTCGACGCCGTGCCTGTTTTTGGCACAATGAAGACCGTGTTGTGGTTTGCGGCGGCCCGGTCGTGCCGATATCAATTTCGAGTTCGCTCCCTCAAACATGGCGAGTCAATCAGGCAAACTTTGACGGACATATTGAAGAAAGGCCTTTACAGCTGGGGCTCGCTCATGGCGGCGAAATGCAGCCGCGACTTCGGAGGGAATCGCTTTCCCTGAAATGGGCCGGTAGGTAATGCCAGGCAAGGCCACACAGGAGGCGAGCGTGTGGGGAACAATGGCGACGTTCCCGCCCAATGCTACTTGAGCCAGTACTGCCGCTAGCGTTCCGGGGCGGGGTCCCAGTATGGGAGTGAATCGTCCTCGCCGAGCAACTTCCAATGTGCCGAATTCCTGCTCGGGCACGACGAAATGCTCACCACGCAACTGAGCGGGCGCTACGGCATCAAATGCGCAGAGTACGGCGTCCGTTGGTAGCGCCAGTGTGAAGGTATCGCGGTACACCGTTACCGCTTGGATGCCCTCCAGGTATTGGATCGGAGGACGAACGTAGGCCACGTCAATTTGTTCATCGCTAAGCATGGACACGACACGGTCCATCGCAACCTCGACGAGATCGAACTCGATGCGAGGATGACTGGCGCGAAACGCTCTGATCGTCTGTTGCAGCACTCCTGCATAGGCGGCTGATGCCACATAGCCTACTGCGATTCGCCCGAGCTCGCCTCGCTCGGCGAACGATGCGCGTTCGGCCCCGCGAGTCAAATGTTCAAGCGCCGCAAGCGCGTCAACAAGGTATGCCTCGCCCGCATCTGTCAGTGCGACCGAGCGCTTGGTCCTGTGAAATAGCCGCACGCCGAGCAGCCTCTCCGCCTCTTGGATCTGCTTGGTAAGCGAGGGCGGCGCAATGCCGAGTTCCTCAGCCGCCCGCGAGAAATGAAGATGTTTCGCCACGCAAACGAAGCATCGTATATGCCGGAGTTCTGGTAGCCGCATGGAATTTACATTTTCGTTAATTATTCTGCAATTCTATATTAATGACTGGAAACGGTGCCGCGCATATCATCGGAGTCATTGTCCAGTCTTGGTCGTAGGCCCATGTCCATAACGCGTAGTAAAGAAACAGTTACGAGTCTTTCCGAGGTCGGTCCAGCGGTAGCAGCTCATTTGAATAGTCAACCGGGCGCGGCGCCAAAGCCAGGATTCACCGATCTACCGCCGCTGACGGCGGGCGCACGACGATTTGTGCTCGTTACTGCATCGGTAGCGTGTTCGCTTACCGTGCTAGATGCCAACGTCGTTGCCGTTTCCTTACCCGCCATAGCAAGATCATTTCACGCGAGCTTTGCCGACGTCGAATGGGTGGTGAGCGCATACATGGTGGCGTTTGCGTCGTGTCTGCTGGCGGCGGGCGGTTTGGCCGACCGCATTGGAAGGAAGAAAATATTGATGCTCGGTTTGGCCGTGTTCTCGCTCGCGTCGCTCGGATGTGGACTAGCGCCGTCGATGTTCATTCTCAACGTCGCGCGCGCGGCGAAAGGGTTCGGCGCGGCGATGTTCCTGACATCGGCGCTAGCCATCATCGCGCATACGTTTCACGAAGGGCCGGAGCGAGCTAGAGCCTGGGCGGTGTGGGGTACATGCATGGGACTTGCAACGACTGCGGCGCCCCTGATAGGGGGGGCAATCACTCAATGGATAGGCTGGCGCTGGATTTTTCTATTGAATTTACCCGTGTGTGCGGTTTTGGCCGTATGTGTCAAAGTCGGTATTCGTGATTCGTTCAATCCAAATGCGAGCGCGGTCGATGTCCTGGGCAGCGTGCTGTTTGGTGCGGGACTCTCGCTCGGGATCTGGGGACTTATTGGTGCGCCTACTGACGGCTGGGGAAGCTTGCCTACAGTCCTGCGGTTCGCTGGCTGTGTATTGTTATTGATCGGATTTGTCCAAGTCGAACGACTCAAGCAGCACCCAATGATCGATCTGGCGCTCTTTCGGCAACCGCGGTTCGTCGCTGCTGTGCTGGCGATGTTTGGCTATGCGGCCTGCGCTCAAGTCATGATGACTTTTCTGCCGCTCTATCTGCAAAACGCATTTGGTCTGTCTGCAATCGCTGCGGGTCTAGGTATGCTGCCGTTCGCGATCGCGATGATCGCAGGACCTTATATCGGCTCAGCGCTCGGAACAAGGATCCACGGTCATTCAGTATTGATGGTCGGATTATTGCTCATTGGAGCGGGGAACCTAGCCACCGCGTTCGTGGCCGGCGATGCCCGCTACGGGCTCGTCGCGATCGGGATGCTGCTGACGGGTTTAGGTGCGGGCATACTCAACGGTGACACGCAGAAGGCGATCATGGCGCGCGTGCCGACAAATCGCACCGGCATGGCTTCCGGCATCAGTACGACGACCCGGTTCACCGCGATTGTCACCTCGGTAGGGGTGCTTGGCGCGGTGCTTGCTGCGCAGACGCGCGTTGGCCTTGATTCCAGTGCCGCAGCCATACATGGGTCCGGCACCGTGCTTGGCGCTGACTTTCTTTCGAGCGTGCTGGCCGGAGATGTTGTGCAGGCGACTTCTCATCTGTCGCCTATAGCGAGAGCGTCGCTTACGCATGCCGCCCGGGTAAGTTTCGCCAGTGGTTTCGCATCGGCATTGTGTGTGGCGGGCGTAGTGGCTGTTGTGATCGCCGCAGGCGTCTGGATATTGTCGAGAGGGCATGGCAATGCACATGCGCGGCGTAACTGGTGAATCGTGCAAGCTATATGGCGCTGTATGTAGTGGGCTGGTTGCACGTCGAGCATGTCGAGATCTCAGGGAATCCGGGGACGACGTCACGGTCATTGCGTCGACTGGCACCTCCAGGAGCAGCGACGGGGACTTGAGATCACCGTGCGTCTCGATGACAGCAGCTTGCGCGCCGTCACGCAAAGCGTGGATGGCGTCGCGCCATATCGCGCATCATAGCAACGGGATTCCAACAGCTTCGCTAGTAGCTAAGAGAACGTTTTCCTGCTGCGGTTGGTAGGCAAATTCCAGCGCTGAAAAAACCCGCAACCGGTTGGATGTACAGGTCGATGTAGCCCCACACCTCATCATGGTCGGCGCATTGACACTGTCGTCACTTTTTCGCCAAAGTGCTGCAAATGGAAAACCGAAGTCAAACTTTCACTAGCGTGAAACATGGGGCTGGAAACTGCACCACAGCTTCGCCGCGAACGGACGAATGACAGGTTCGCCCCATCAGGTGTGCGCTGCCGTTTGTATCGTTTAGGATAACCACAGAAAATGCAAAGCGGGCGGACATGACCAGCCACGACGGTCGGGAGAACTCACTCCGCCCGGTGTACCGAGCGGCGAGGCGATTGCCCACCAGGCGGCTCCGGCACTGCTATCGTTGTAGCAACCGCGTGCCGTACCTAAGACTGCGGTACGGCGTGGATGTGCTCAGTCTTCTCCGTTTGACGAAGCCGGGAGGTGACGTTATTTTGCTGCGCAACATTGTGCTGTGCCGCGATAAATGGATAAGGAATCCACAAAATATAAAGAACATTTCCGGGTACGTGCAATGAGTCACCATCGACGACATCTGATCGTTTATGGATAGACCATGCCAGGTCCAGGCATATTGGCGAGCGATATGAGCACCCAGGCACTCCCTGTTCGACCGGGAATCGCGTGTTGAGAGGATGCCGGTCCGCACATGCGAGGTTGTTTCGCCGCACGTTGGCCGTTTCAGCAGGCGAACACAGCCCAAGGGGCCGCATGTATCGGCGAGTCGACTGACGGCGAAGCTTCCATCAGTAGTCTGGCTCTCTCCCGAAACAGTAGCGTTTCACGTTGGCCAATTGCGTGCCATGACGCGTCGCCTGCATCGCTCACGCTCATTCAGTCCAGCCGTCATCGTATGAAGCCTGTCCTTCACGGCAACCCTCAACGCACACCGGCACACCGGCACGCAGTCGTTGCGAGCTTTGTGCCATGAACCGCTATTGCTTGTGCGCGCCGCTTGTACACCCAGCGACCACTCTCCGGGCAACTCCGTCTTACGAAGAATGACGTGCTCTTCACCGCCTGTGTCGCACGCGAAGCGAAATTGGCAGCCTGCTGGGACTCACACTGGAAACCGTCTGTCGATGCTTTTCCAGTTTCGAGTCGCGACAATTGATGGTCAGGCTGGTTTAGCCTGCAGGGCGTAGCCCAATGATTTGGCCGCAGGGCAAGCTTCCGGGCGCTCCGGAGTTCACGAGCGTCTACTTCAGCATGTCGCAGGGTGCAGACGTGAAAATGCCCGGGCAAAGCGCGGCTCGCGAACCTCCGTGTGATGCAGGCGCAGAGCGTCAGGGGTGTCGATCGACGCCTCGCCTTCGATGAAGAGATTTCGGACGTCGAACGCGAAGAGCGGCGAGCCGCGCTTCGCTCGCTCATGGGTATGCCAGAGGCGGATGGAACCGGCTGACCGGCATGGCATCCATGCAACGACCCTTCACGGCTGCGCGATTTTCCACGTTCGGTCGGGGTTATATTGCTTCATACGACGCGCGACGGTGGACGTATCGGGGCCAAGATTTTTTTCGAACACAATACCGTGCTGATTGACAACGAACGTCATTACGCCGGAATCGCCATACTTTGCGGGAAACGCAACCAGCGCAAAACCGCCTGTCAGGTGTCCGTCGACCACATAGTCGCGGGCACCACCGGATACCTGCTGGCCCTGCCGGGTCAGGATCCTGTAGTAATAGCCATTAAAAGCCGCGCGCCCCGCGGCACTCGCCGCACCGTAGCCCTGCGCTTCGGCCCCGGCGACGAGTGGGCCGAGCGGGCTTTCCTCGTCACCCGCCGAGCGTTGCCAATAAAGTCCGTCATGCGTTCCCGGGGTGCTTGCAACACGCTGTGCGTACTCATGTTGCCCGTTGCCCTGGCGATTCTTGAGTGCGTAATCCCGTTGCGCTTCGACGTAGGCGCGGCAAACCTCAATCGCGTTTTTTTCGTTTCTGCCGACCCTGCGATCGACGATCTGCTGCGCGCCTGCCTTGACACCGAAGGTCCAGTCGGCTCCCTGTCTGACGAGCGGAATCGGATAGGGCCATGCGTCCTTTCCGAGGACGATGACAACTTCCCGTGCGTTGACCGTTTCGAGGTGGTGCTCATCGGCGTATGCCGAGGCCAGTTTTTCTCTGGCTACCCGTTCGGCCACCGGATCTCCGGAACGGACGAGTTTTTCCGCGCCGCGCCCGAATATCGCCAGGAGCGCATCGGGCTGGTCGCTTTGCCAGGCAGCGGCCAACGTGTCGGCGGCCTGTTCAGGCGAAGTGAACCTTCTTCCGTCAGCAACGGCGGCGGCGGCCGCGCACAGGCCGCTGCCGGCCGATATGGCTGCGCTCACGATCAGAGTGATCAATCGGCGTCTGGATAACACCGGGGCACGGGTTCGGTTTGGGCTGGTCATCGCATCTTCTCTGGGCTTTTGCCGGGTTTCGATTACGCTCATTAACGTCTCCCGCCGCCGCCCGAACGCATTGATCTCGGGGCGGCCGGACGGCCCCCGCCGAACGCCGGCGTTGACATACGGCTGCCACGTCCACGGTCAGCCTCGTTTCGGACTTCGGCGCCGCGACCGAACGATTCGAATGTCGACGGAAAGCGTGGTGCCGTTGGAGACACACGGGTCAGCGCCGCCGCGGAGCGTCCGAAGTCTGAGACAGGCGCAACGCCCATCGACGGATGGAAATGAGCTGCGCTGTCAGCCGGATACCCGCGGAAACTCCGGCGTGCATCGGGCACCCCCATGCTGTCGGCAAACCGATTCCGCACGCCAGGGTCGCGATACGGCACGCCAAGGCGATGTGACGGGTCATGTGCCCACACGGTCCCACCTGGCGGACGATTGCGGTTGAGGCCGGCGAAGCGGTCCCGGTCGAGACCGATCCGGTGCCGTCCCCAGTCGCAGTAGTTCCAGCCCCAAAGCGGCCCGACGATCGCGATACCAACCCAGCCAAAACCGACACTGCCGACGATCACGCCGTCGAAGTAGCCAGGAAAATAGTAAGGCGGAAAAGCGGGATACGGCCACACGCCATAGGCATACGCGGGATCGTAAACCGGCACATACACGATCTCGGGATTAGCCGGTTCGATCGTAATTGCGGGGCCATTCGTTACGACCACCTGCTGGGAGGTCGAGTCCAGCTTGCCGGCCGCTTCAGCCTGCCGACGAAGACGCTGGACCGAATCCATTACCGCGGCCTCGTCGGCCAGGAAGGCGTCGCCAAGACGCTCTATCCAGTCGAGATTGCTGTCCATCATGCGTAGAATCTGGGGAAAGGGCACCAGTGACTTTACGCTGGGATCCCACGGCTGTGCTTCGAGCGCGGTCGCCAGTTGGTTTCCCGAAAGCGCCTTGTTTTTCGGGTCTTCAAGCCAGCGATCGGCCTCGACTACTTCGAGTGGATAGGTTGCCGCCATCAGAATTTGAGCGACGAGGGGATCGGGATAGAGCGCGATCGGCGCCAGCATCTGGTCGAGCTGCGCCAGCGTAAATGGCATCGTATCCGGAGCCAATGGAGCTTGCGCCACGTTTTGTGCACGCGCCTCGAACGTACCGACGGTCAGGGCTAATGCTATGGCCAGGAGCAATCTCGCCTTTACTTTCATGTTGTAACCCCTAAGCCTTGTCCTGCGACGTGTGGCATAACCCAGCATGCATGCCAGTAGGCACTCGCCTGCCGGCCTCACACTTGACCTGTATCAACGATAGAGTCGGATGCGGCTGCAAAAGCGGCACCGGTTTCAGTTGGTGACTTGCGCACTGCCTGTCCGATTGACACGAGTCCCGGGTCCGTTTCGAGTTATTGAGGTGAGGGTGTGCCTTGCATTCTGGACAGAGCCGATGGATTTAAGATTGCAAACACCTTTCCAATTAGATTTGGATAGCTTAATAAATGAAGGAGATATAAGCGAACATTCCTAACGATCTTTGTTTTTGTCCCGGTTCCCGAAACGCTCGCCGACGTCTCGATTGAAGCGTTGACTCAAATTTCGGACTTGGAAGCGGCACCATTGCTGTGCGTGGGACTTATCGGCTACCGGACGCTGAACATGACGGGCGATGCGAATCGGCATCTGCAGCTTTGGTGTAGCCGCGCATATCTTTGCCCCGGGTCGCGCGTTATCAGGAGCGCACGGTCTACGCGTTCACGCGTGACGGCGATGTGGCGGCTCAACCGCTCGCACTGCGGCTCGGCGCGAAACGGGCCGGCAGCAGCAACGAAGCAGCGCCGGACCCAACCCTGTTCGCGACTCAGTCAAGAGACTTGCGGAATCGCAGCACGCTGATTGTCAGCATGACCCCGCCCAGTATGCCCATTGCCGCGAGTTGCGGCCACAGCACGGCAAAGCCAACGCCTTTGAGGAACACCGAGCGCAGCACGACGAGAAAATAGCGTAGCGGATTGATCAACGTGATCCATTGCAATATCTTGGGCATGGCCGCGATCGGAAACGCGAAGCCCGACAGGATGAAAAGCGGATTGATCAGAAAGAAATTCAGGGCAAACGCCTGTTGCTGGGTGCGCGAGAAGGTCGACAGCAGCAAGCCGAGACCGAGCGCCGCCAGCAGGAAAAGCGATGCGCCTGCCAGCATGACGAACAGATTTCCGACGAACGGCACGTGGAACCACCAGACGCCGACCGCTGTGACGAGCGCGACGTCGCCCAGGCCGATCAGGAAGAACGGCACGGTCTTGCCGAGAATGAATTCGATCGGCCTGATCGGGCTGACCATGATCTGCTCGAGCGTGCCGATCTCCCGTTCGCGAACCACTGCAAACGCCGTGAGGCTGACCACCTGCATCAGCGAGAGCGTACCAACCACGCCTGGAATGAAAAACCAGCGGTCGTCGATGGCATCGTTGTACCAGGGGCGCTCGCGCAGCGAGACCGCCACGGTGGACGGCGCCGCTCCGGCAGACTGGGGCCAGGCCTCGCTTATCTGATCGGTCTGGAATTGCGTGACTATCTGGCTGATGTAACCGAGCGCGATGAGAGCCGTGTTGGAATTGGTACCGTCCACGATGACCTGCAGCGGCGCGCTGCGGCCGCCGTTCAGATATTGCGAGAACCCTGCATGGATCACGATTGCCATCGTGGCATCGCCGGTATCGATGTCATGGGTGATCTCCGGTTCCGAGCCGGCATTGTCCACGACATAGAATTTGCCGGTGGCGGCGAAGTGCGAGACAAGGCTACGGCTTGCCTGGCTATGGTCAAGATCGAGCACGGCGAGACTCACGTGATTGACCGTGAAGGTCGCAGCATAACCATAGACAATGACCTGGAGCAGCAGCGGCACGATAAGCCGGAACATTGCCCAGCGGTCCCGCTTGAGCTCGAGAAATTCCTTCATCAGCATGACCTGCAGGCGGTCGAACATGACAGGCTAGTCCAGGTGTTTGTGGAAGGCGCGGGCTGCCATCCAGATGATTGCGACTGCATATAACGCCAGTGCGAGGATCGGCACGGCAAGCTCGGCAACGGTGCTGCCTTTCAGGAATACCGCGCGCAAGATGGTGATGTAGTAGCGCGCGTAGACGAGCAGGGTCGCGGCCTGGATCGGTGCCGGCATCTGGTCGATCGCGAAGGTATAGCCCGACAGCATGCTGGTTGGCAGCATTGTCAGCAGTAGCGCAACCTGACTCGCGCCGAGCTGGCTGCGGATATGAACCGAGACCAGATAGCCGATGCCAAGCACGACAAGCGTGAAGAGCGCGGTGGTGGCGACCAGCGTGACGATGTTGCCGCGAAACGGTACGTCAAACCAGAAGATCGTGCTGAGCAGGCAGAACGCGGCGTTCGCAAGCCCAATCCCAAAGTACGGCAGCAGCTTGCCGAGCATCACTTCGAGCGCGGTGACGGGGGTCGAGATGAGTTGCTCCATCGTTCCGCGTTCCCATTCGCGGGAGACCGTCAATGACGTGAGCTGCGCGCCGACCAGCGCGAGAATCACCGCGACGACCCCAGGTATGATGAAATTGCGGCTGTCCAGTCCTTCGTTGAACCAGACCCGTGGTTCCAGATCGACTAGGCCGACTGTTTTTGGCGGCAGCCCATGCGCCTGGTTCCAGCGGGACTGAAATGCCGCGGTGGTCTGGGCGATCACACCTTGGGCGTACCCGATGGCGATATTGGTCGTATTGGCATCGGTTGCATCGAACACGGTTTGTACCGAAGCGACGCCGGTCGCGGTGAATACGCGCGAAAAATCGACCGGAATGGTGACTACGCCGGCACAGGTGCCGCGGTCCATCGCGTTGCGCAGCGCACGCTCGTTGTTCAGCGGGTGGACGGCGGAGAACCAGTTCGATGAGACAAAGTTCTGCACAAGTTCGCGGCTGATCTGGCTATGTTCCTGGTCGTCGACGCACAGCGGTATGCGTCTGATGTCCAGACTGACGCCGTAACCTAGCAGCACCATCTGCAGCAACGGCATGAGCAGCGCAATCGCGAGGCTGCGCGGGTCGCGCCAGATCTGCAACGTTTCCTTATAGGCCATTGCCCACAGACGTCTCAGGTTCATCGCGGATGGGCTCCTTTGTCCGTGCGGGAGACAATCTGCACGAATACATCCTCGAGGCTGGGACGTATGGCGCGCGGCGGCGTCGACTCGATCTGCCGTTGCGCCAGCAGGGGCACGAGCCCGGCTTCGGTCACGCCGGTGCGCATCAGCACGTGCAGCCGGTCGCCGAAGATCGCTGCATCGATCACATCCGGCGTCTCGCGTAACGCCGCAAGGGCGGCGCCAAGCGGCGTGCAAACCAGTTCGAACAGATTGCCGCCGAGGTCGTGCTCGCGCAGGGCGCCTGGGCTGCCGATCGCCACCAGCCGGCCGGCGTCGATCAGCGCGATGCGGTGGCAGTACTCCGCTTCCTCCATATAGTGCGTGGACACCAGCACGGTCACTCCGCTCGCGGCAAGCTCGTGAATCAGGTCCCAGAAGCGCCGGCGCGCTTCCGGTTCGACGCCTGAGGTCGGTTCATCGAGAAACAGCACGGGTGGGCGATGCAGGATCGCGCAGCCGAGCGCGAGCCGCTGTTTCCAGCCGCCCGCGAGCGTGCGCACGAGTGTATCGTCGCGTCCCTCCAGCCCCGCCATGGCGATGGCCCGCCGGATCCGCTCGTTGATCTCGGGCCGGGGCACCCGGTAGATGCCGCAGAAAAAGCGCAGGTTTTCGCGGCAGGTCAGGTCCCCGTATAACGAGAATTTTTGTGACATGTAGCCGATGTGCGCGCGCAGCGCCTCGGCCTGCGTACCGACATCGAAACCTGCCACCGACGCCTGCCCGGCGGTCGGCGAGAGCAGTCCGCACAGCATGCGGATGGTGGTCGACTTGCCGGCTCCGTTGGGACCGATAAAGCCAACGACTTCGCCTTTGCCGATGGACAGGTCGAGGCGATCCACCGCGGTGAAGGTGCCGAATCGTTTGGTCAGCCCCGTTGCCTTGACGACGGGATCGCCGAGATCGGTCATGCTGCGCTTCCCGAGCCGACGAGCGCGACAAAAACGTCTTCGATGCCGGGCTCGACGGGCGTAATCGTCGTGTACACGATTGCCTTGCTGGCAAGGAAAGCGCCCAGTTCCGGCGTGCGGCGCGCCGCGTCGTCGACTCGCACATGCACGCGGTCGCCCATCAGCAGTGTTCCCAGCACGCCTGGCGCGTCGACAAGGGCGTCATGCACCGCGCGTGGGTCGGGCGCCATGATGGCGAGCAATGCCCCCGGCATGGCCTGCTTGAGCCGCGCTGGCGTGTCGCATTGACGGATTTCGCCGGCATGCAGCAGCGCCAGACGTGAGCAGCGTTCGGCCTCGTCCATATACGCGGTGGACAGCACGATGGTGACGCCGCTTTCACGCAGGTTGTACAGGATTTCCCAAAAATCGCGCCGTGACACAGGGTCCACCCCGGTTGTCGGTTCGTCGAGCAACAACACGCGCGGTGTGTGAATCAAGGCGCAGACGAGACCGAGCTTCTGCTTCATGCCGCCGGACAATTGGCCGGCCAGACGCTGCCTGAACGGCACGAGGCCCGCGGCCTCGAGAAGCTGGTCGCTGCGCGCGCGTTGCGTCTTGCGTGGCACGCTGAACAGTTCGCCATAGAACGCGATGTTCTCGGCGACGGTCAGATCCTCATACAGGCCGAAGCGCTGCGGCATATAACTGAGCGCCGCCTTGGCGCGCTCGGGCGCTGCCACGACGTCGATATCCTCCAGCCGGATTTCGCCGGAGTCTGGGCGCAGCACGCCGGCGAGCATGCGCATGATGGTGGTTTTGCCCGCGCCGTCCGGCCCGACGAGCCCGAAGATTTCCCCTCGCGCGATGTCGAAGCTGATACCGCGCACGGCATGCACAGATCCGAAGCTGCGGATCAGCGCATGCGCGTGGATGGCGGGGCCCGTTGGCATGGTGCTCATTTGCCGGGTGCCAACAGCGCGATCGACGCATCGGCGGGCATGCCCGGCAACAGTTCGTGGGTCGGGTTGTCGATATCGACACGAATCCGGTACACCAGCGTTACGCGTTCCGCGTGCGTCTCGACCGTTTTCGGCGTGAACTCTGCCTGAGGGGAAATGAAGCTGATATGGCCGTGATAGGTCTTGCCGGGGTAAGTGTCGGTCGTCACGTCGACAGCTTCGTGCAGACGAACCTTGCCGATATCAGGCTCGTTCACATAGGCGCGCAGCCAGACATGGTCGAGTTCGTCGAGCGTAAAGATGGCGACACCGGCGCCCGCAAGCTGGCCAAGTTCCGCTTCGCGCACGGCGATCACCCCATCAAAGGGGGCGCGTAGCACCGTGTAAGACAGCATCACCTGGTCGAGTTTGAGCTTTGCATCGGCGGCGGCCTGGTTCGCGCGCGCGAGCGCGATGTTGTTGCGTGCGACCTCCACTAGTGCCCGATCGTGCGCAAGCGTGGCGGTGGATTGCCGCTCGGCAGTAAAAGCAAGATCGCGCGCCTGAACGGCGACTGCATTGCCTTTCACGAGGGTTTCGTCACGCGCGAGATCCAACTGCTTTTCGGCAAGGTCGAACTGGTCGCTAATGACGCTGTTATGAGCGGCAGCCAGCGTGCTTTCGTTCGCGCTGATCTGCGCGCTGGCAACGTCCAGGTCGGTGCGATCTATTTCGGTTTGCTGAAGATACAGGTGATCGTCGAGCCGTGCGAGCACCGTATCGCGTTTGACGGATGCGCCTTCGTCAAACGGCAGATAGACAATCGGCGCCTGCACCTGCGTGACGCTCAGGACACTTTCGTGCGCCTCGATGTTGCCGGATACGATGATCCCGCGGGCGTCCGGAGCGGCACCGAACAGTGTCGGCCAGCGCCACGCGCCGTAGCCGCCGATAGCGACAACGAGAAGCGTGAGCGCCAGCAGAACCTGCAAGCGGTGTGCTGATACAGCAGTGTGGAGTTTATCGAACACGGTTGTTTTATGTTTTGTTGTGACGAAATCGGTGGGTCATCCTCAATATCGGTGTCACCCGATCATCCCGGGGTGGCTGCGTCCTTGCTGCCGCCGTGCGAGGTCCAGCGCGTTTTGTGCCGCACGGCGATACCGGTCGATAATCGCAGGAATTTCCGTCGAATCCGGCGCGCGGTGTCGGGCAGGGCTGGATGCCGGACGCGGTATAGGAGGTGGCATCTGGTCTGAGCGTCGAAGGCGCGACCGACAACACGCCGCCGGGCTGTGCAACGACGGGTGGGATACCCGGCCGACGTGCCAGAGTTGCGGGAAAATCCGGCCGCCTCGGGCATGGACGCCTTCTGTTACGCGCCGCCAGCCCTCGACCTGCGCATCGTCATAGATGCCCGGCGTCAACGCATGGCCTCTTGCGGTGGGCGAGATGTTGACGCCCTCGCTGATGATCAACCCGGCAGAGGCCCGCCGCGCATAGTGCGCGGCAATCAGTGCACCGGGGATACCGTGCTCGCCCGCGCGGCCGCGCGTCAGCGACGCCATGACGATATGGTTTGCCAATTGATAGCACCCGAGTTGAACCGGTTGAAACAGGTCACTGAGTGTCTGGGCCGTTTCTATCCTGCTTCCCATTGATCTCTCCTCGCGTGCCGCCCGGCTCGAGGTCGGCTAGCGGTGGCCGGCAGTGCATTCACCGGAACACCACGAGCGTAGACCGTCAAAGGTGGCCCCCTTTGACCTTGGTCAACGAGGGAACCTGCCGGTCCACACGGACAGTCGTGCTGCTGGTCGTCGTCAGCGGTGATTTACCGTGCTGTACACAATTTGATCCAACGCAAGGTCGGTGCAAACTGTCGAGCGTCTACTTGATGGGTTCCCGGGAGGACGCCAGGTGATCAAGTGCTGGCTGCCCAAACAAATGTTGCCAGGATCACGTCAACCGTTCGGCTCAGGGACGCTCCGATCGGCGCATGCGAAGAGGCTTCCTGACGAATGCGCGGCCTGACGCATCGTAATGGTAGAACGCGGGCGTTAGTCCCTATTCCGGCGCGGTTGATCTACATCAAGCGGTCTAAAACCGGCCCGCATATCCCGTGAACTTCCTCGAGGAGGGCTGAATGGAACATGTATGTCCACAGACCCGGGTCCCGGCCGTTGTCGCGATCAATGTTTTTGCAACGCGCGCCTTACACGGGGCCTGCCCATCAAGACAGGCTGGAACACCACGGCACCAATCAGCATGCAGAACAGAGACAGGGCGAGAAGCCGCCCCATGCTCGATGTGCCCGGATGGTGTGACAGCCACAGGCTGCCGAATGCGGTCGCGGTAGTGGCCGCACTGAACATCACGGCGTGAGTGAGGCTCGATTGCAACAGGCCGGTTTGGCCACTGCGCCAAGCCATCACAAAGTAGATCTTGAACGCGACGCCGACGCCGAGCATCAGTGGCAGCGCGATAATGTTGGCAAAGTTGAGTGGCATGCCGAATACGACGCACAACTCCAGCGTGACGGTCGCCGACACCAGGAGCGGAATCAGCGTGCGTAATACATCGCTCATGTGCCGCAACGTCAGCCACAGCAGGATCGTCATCGTCAATAACGCCCACCCCGCCGCCTCCAGGAACGCACTGATGATCGTGTCGGCGGAATGCAGTATTGAGATGGTCCCACCGATCGCGCCGGGCTCGGCGGCCTTCACCGCATACGCAAAGCGGCGCAGCATCGTATCGTCGCCTGCATCGGCGCCCGGCGCGACCTTCGGCGCAATGTCGACTAGCGCGCTGCCGTCGGCGGAAACCCAGTCACGCACGATTTGCGGCGGGACGGTGGCGCGTGATTTCGTAGGGCTGCAATAGGGCCGCCAGTTGTCCGAGCGCGATCTTTAGCGGCCCGGCCACCACCGTTTCGGCGCGCTCGCGCGTGGCGGTGTCCGCGGACGCCAGCTTTAGAAGCGTGACCGACAAGTGGTCGGCCTCAACGGCGCCCGGACCTGGGTAATCTTCCGCAGCGAGCGCCAACTGATTGGCCGCTCGTTTCAATGCTGCCACACGTATTGCATCGGTCGCGGGCGGTGTCGGCGTTTGGGTTAGCGCTGGAAGGAGCCGTTGCGCGGCATTTGCGATCAGCAGGATTTTCTGTGGCTGGTCGGGGGGGATGAAGGTGGAGAGCGTCGTGATACGACGGACTTCTGGCAATGTTGCCAGATGTGTGGCGACGCGGTCAGCATCGGCAAGTGACGGCGCCAGCACGTGTACGTTGTTGACCGCCCCTTCGGGGGAATCCTTTAACGATAGCAGCGTTGACATCGATTCGGTATGCTGATCATTCAGATGCAGAGGATTAAAATCAAAGCGTAGGTGCGTGAGCAGCGGCGACGCACCGATTACCACCACAAGCGTCATGATTAGCACCGGCTTGCGGCGCCGGTCGAGAAAATCGTCGACGGGTGCTAGTCGCTTGAAACCTGGTGAAACCGTTTCCTTTGGCAAATTGAAGACTTTCAACAGCGCGGGCAACAGCGTCATGGTGGTCAGATATGCGACCAACATTCCGACGCCAGCAATTTTCCCAAGCTCCGATACACCGCGATACGCGGTCGGCACAAATGAGAAGAAGCTCGCGGCGACGGCTACAGCGGCGAGCGTCAGCGGCACGCCAATGCTATGGGCGGTCTTGACCAGAGCGGCCGCGAGCCGGTCGTCGCGATAGCGCTCTTCGCGGTATTTAACGCAGAACTGCACGCCAAAGTCGACTCCGAGTCCGACGAACAGCACCATGAAGGCGAGCGACAGTATGTTAAACGCGGAGACCATCATCAGGCCAATCGCCGCAGTGATGACGAGCCCGGCGAACAGCGTGATGAATACCGCCGTGATCATGCGGCCTGAGCGCAACCCGAGCCACAGGATCGCCAGCACGACGACGAAAGCGGCGGCGCCATTGAGCGCCGCCCCCTCCTGCAGCGAGGCGAATTCCTCATCGGCGAGCGGCTGTTCGCCTGTCAGCCGCACGGTCGCGCCATAGCGTGCCGCGAGGTTCAGCGACGCCGCGGTTGCGCGGATCGCTTTCGATGCGCGCGCACCGGGCTCGAGCGCGCCATAGTTGACTTTTGGCTGCACGGTAATGAACGCACGTGCCGGGTCGGTCGAGACACCCTTATCGACCAGCGCACGCCAGGAGAGCGCCGCCGGCTGGCGGGCAAATAATCGATCGAGCGTGGCTGCGCTGCGCGACCGCAGAGGGCTCATGTCGCTGAGCTTCACCTCACCCATCTGCAGCGGCAGCAACAGGGTTGTCGTCAGTAAGCCGGCGAGGCTGGTCAGGCTCGGATCGTGGGCCAATGCGTTAATAAGCGGGCGCGCCTTGACGAGTTGTCCGGTGGTGGACTGGACCTCTCCAAGCGATAGGAACAACAGCCCGTCGTGCTCGAAGAACGAGCCCCCTTCCGGCTGCGTGACGGCGGCAAATTCGTTGTTCTGTTTCTGTAGTGCGGCGCTCAATGTATCGGCGGCGGCATCGGCGAATTCGGGCGCGCGCGCCGCGACCACGACGAGGACCGTCTGCGCGCGCTGCGGGAACGCCTTGTCTATCGCCTGGTCAAGGGCAGACCACGCCTTGTCCGCCTTGACCAGGCGGCTGATATCCGTATTGATCTTGAAGTGCTGGACGACATAGTAGCCGCTCAGAATGGCAAGCATGAGCGACAACACAACGACTCGCGCGGGATGGCGCACCGACCAGGCAACGAGACGGACGACAGATGACTTCAACATAAAGGCGAGGGAGCTTTTACGGATGGCTTTTTTTGCTGGAAAGGCGTTGCAGGGGACGCTCTAGTCAGCCTCTCACCGTAATACTGATGCCCACGCGCTTGATATCATCTGCGATGCGAACTCGCATAATGCTCGATCAGATGAATGTAGTTCGCACGCTCATAGACGTCGGGCTTGCGCAGACGGCTGTGGCTCATCACGCCGCGCAGGTTGTCCGGCGAGCCTACCTGCCGGGCCTCGAACCAGGCATCGAGGTCGGCCAGCAGCGTGCTGATATAGCCCGGCCCGTGACGCAGCAGCGCAGCCGTGGTCATCACCACGTCCGCACCGGCGAGCAGGTACTTGATGACCTCGTCGACGGTTTCCACACCGGTAGAGCCTGCCAGCGAACACTTCACACGCCCGGCAAGCACGGCGGTCCACAACAATGAAAGTCGCATTTCTGCCGGTTGGCTCAGCTGCAGTTCGCTCGATAGCTGCATGCGCAACAAATCGATGTCCGGCTGCAGGTACCGGTTGAAGATGACGAGTCCGTTCGCCCCCGCATCGACGAAGCGTTGCGCCATGTTTCCAATTGAGCTGAAGTACGGAGGCATCTTCACTACGACAGGAATTTTCACGGTTCGGCGCACATCGGCGAGCACGTCCAGGTAGCGCTGCTCGATCGCCGACCCAGGCTGCTCGATGTCGATCGGCACGTAGTAGATATTGAGCTCGAGCGCGTCGGCACCGGCCTGCTCGATTTGCGCCGCATAATCGGTCCAGCCGCTGGGCGTGCTGCCATTGAGGCTGGCCAATACCGGAATATCGAGTGCTGCCTTGGCTGTGCGAATGAGCTCAAGGTAGCTCTGCGGCCCAACGCCATAAGGGCCATCGAGCGCCAACGGGGGATGATAATTCTGCGCTTCCGGATTATTGGCTTCCCCCTGCGCGAGAATTGCGTCGATACTTTCACGGTGCGCCAACAGTTGCTCTTCGAAAAGCGACGGCAAGACCACCGCGCCGATGCCCGCATCTTCCAGCGCCTTCAGGTGACCCAGTTCGGCGTTGGCCGGCGAGGGCGAGGCGACCAGCGGATTGCGCAAGGTCAGTCCGAGGTAGCGTGTCGTGAGATTCATGTCGGGCATCCTATAAGGTGAGTTCGTGCGACAAGGGCTTTCCTTTTTCGAATTCGTCCACGCTGGCTAGCGTCGTCCGGGCGATCTCGCCCAGTGCTTCGCGGGTCATGAACCCCATGTGCGAGGTGACGATAACGTTCGGAAAACTCAGCAGCCGTGCCAGGTCGTCGTCCTGAAGAGCCTTGTCGGAATGGTCGACGTAGAAAACCTCGGCCTCGCGCTCATAGACATCGAGCGCGGCTCCGCCAAGGCGATCCTCTTTGAGCGCATTGATCAGCGCGTGGGTGTCCAGGATGGGGCCGCGGCTGGTGTTGACCAGGATCGCGCCATCCTGCATCAACGCCAGACGGCGCGCGTCGATCAAATGGCGGGTCTGGGCGTTGAGCGGCGCATGGAGCGACACGACGTGGCTTCGCGCGAGCAGTTCGTCGAGCGGCAACAGCGGCCACTTTTTCTCCTGTGCCAGGGGATCGCAGGCAAGCACCTCGCAACCGAATGCCTCAGCGATACCCGCGACGACCCGGCCGATCCTGCCAAGGCCAACCACACCGAAAGTACGCCCCACCAGTTGCGAACCGATCAGTCCATTGAGACTGAAATTGCCCTCATGCACCCGCGCCAAGGCACGAGGCACGTGGCGAAGCAGCGAGAGGACCAGCGCGAACACGTGCTCGGCCACGGCGTGCGGTGTGTAGGACGGCACGTAGACTGCCCGAAGCCCCTCCCGCCGGGCCGCGACCAGATCCAGGTTGTCATGGCCGGCGCTACGCAGCGCGATCAGTTTCACCCCGTAGGCCGCCAGTTGCCTCAGCAACGGCACGTCGAGCCGGTCATTGACGAACGGCACCACGACTTCGCTTGCGCGCGCAAGTTCGGCTGTTCGGGTGTCGAGCGGTGCGCTGACATACGTCAGCGCGTGAGCACTTCCCATATCCTCACGGGCGAGCTCGAACGCCTCTTCTTCGAACGGATGAGTCGTAAACAACGTCACTTTCATTACACTGGCTCCTTTTGGCCGTCGGCTGCATCGACAGCTTCCGGATGTGCTTCGAGGGTAAAGCGGCTGCCATCGCGGGAAGCGAGATCTGCGTACTGCATATATTTCTCATCCACCCATTTCTGCGCCGAGGCGAGTAACTCGGCCGCTTCGGCGGGACGCGTGGTAGCGAGCGACTTATAGCGAAGTTCGTTGTACGCGTATTGCTTGAAGGGAATCGTCGGGCGCGGCGAGTCCAGGCTGAAGGGATTGGCCCCAACCTGCCTGAGTGCGGGATTGAAGCGAAATAGCGGCCAGTAGCCGGACGCCGCGGCCAAGTCCTGCTGCTGCATACCAAGGCGCATGTCGATGCCGTGAGAGATGCACTGGCTATAGGCGAGAATGAGAGATGGGCCGTCGTAGGCTTCCGCCTCGCGGAAAGCCTGTAGCGTGTGCTGCGGGTTTGCGCCCATTGCCACTTGCGCCACGTAGACGTTGCCGTAGGCAATGGCTTGCAGTGCCAGGTCCTTACGCGGCGTGCGCTTGCCGGCTGCGGCAAACTTGGCGACAGCCCCAAGAGGGGTGGCCTTTGATGACTGACCGCCGGTATTCGAATAGACCTCGGTATCAAGCACCAGCACGCTGACGTTCTTGCCTTGAGCCAGCACGTGGTCCAGTCCGCCGTAGCCGATGTCATAGGCCCAGCCATCGCCGCCGACAATCCAGATGCTGCGCCTCACCAGGTGGTCGACCACCGAGAGCAGGTCGTCGGCCTGCGCATCCTTGCCTTTGAGCGCAAGCAGCTTCACCTTGAGCACCGCGACGCGTTCGCGCTGCGCGCGAATATCCGACTCCTGTATCTGAGGCGCATCGATGATCGAGCGGGCGAGGTCGCCGCCAACCCGGTCTGCCAACTGCTTGAGCAGCTTGTGGGCGAGCGAGACGTGTTGGTCGGCGGCGAGCCGAAAGCCCAGGCCGAACTCGGCATTGTCCTCGAACAGCGAGTTGGACCAGGCCGGTCCGCGTCCTTCGTGGTTCCTGGTCCACGGCGTCACCGGCAGGTTGCCGCCGTAAATCGACGAGCAACCCGTGGCATTGGCTATCTGCAGGCGGTCGCCAAAAAGCTGGCTCAGAAGACGCAGATAGGGTGTCTCGCCGCAGCCAGCGCAGGCACCGGGGAATTCGAAGAGTGGTTGCAGGAACTGCACCCCGCGGACATTGGCGAAATCCACGCGCGCCCGGTCATTCACCGGCAGCGTCTCGAAAAAACGGATGTTGTCGCGCTCGCGCTGAAGGATCGGCAGCTTGTCGATAATATTCAGTGCCTTGGTGTCAGGCTCGATCAGGCTGGTAGCAGGACATGCCTCAACGCAAAGCCCGCATCCAGTGCAATCCTCGACATAGATCTGCAACGTGAACTTTGTGTCCGGGTAGCCTCGCGTGTTGATCGTCGCCGACGGGAAATCGACCGGCGCCTGCTCGAGTAGTTTTTCGTCGTAATAGCGGCTGCGGATCACGCTGTGCGGGCACACGAAACTGCATTGACCACACTGGATGCACAGGTCGGAGCGCCATTGAGGCACGGTGTCGGAGATGTTTCGCTTTTCGTACGCGCTCGTGCCGGACGGGAACGTGCCATCGGCGGGAATCTTGCTCACGGGAATGCTGTCGCCTTCGTTTGCGAACATGCGCGCCGTGACCTCGCGCACGAAGATAGGGGCCTCCCGAGGGACGAGCGGCGCGGGCTCGTGCGCATTGACATTCACCGTCGCCGGTACATCGATTTCGTGCAGCCGCTCAAGTGCCCCGTCCACCGCCGCGAAGTTCATTTGGACCAAGCGCTCGCCCTTTGCGCCGTAGCTCTTGCGGATCGATTCCTTGATGTGCGTGATAGCCTCGTCGCGAGGCAAAATTCCGGAGAGCGCAAAGAAACAGGTCTGCAGGATCGTGTTGACGCGAAACCCCAACCCGAGCGCCCGCGCTGTTTCGGAGGCGTCGATGACATATACCTTGAGTTTCTTGTCGATGATTGTTTGTTGTACGGGCCGTGGCAGGTACCCCCAGACTTCTTCGGGGCTGTAGGGGGCATTGAGCAGGAAGGTTGCGCCGGGGGCGGCGGCCCGCAGCACGTCCTGCCGCTCCAGGAACTCGAACTTGTGGCAGGCCACGAACTGCGCTTGATGGATCAGGTAGGGTGCCCGGATCGGTTCCGGACCAAAGCGCAGGTGCGAGACGGTCTGCGCACCGGACTTGTGCGAGTCGTAGACGAAGTAGCCCTGGGCGTAGAGCGGCGTGTCCTCCCCGATGATCTTCACGCTGTTCTTGTTCGCGCCGACCGTGCCATCGGCGCCGAGCCCGTAGAACACGGCGCGCCGGGTACTGTCCAATTCGATCGAGTATGCTGGGTCGTACCTCAGGCTCAGGTGGGTGACGTCGTCCTCGATGCCGAGGGTAAAACTGTGGCGTGGGCGCTCGGTGGCGAGTTCGTCGAACGTAGCCTTGACCATCGCCGGGGTGAAGTCTTTGCTGGAGATGCCGTAGCGGCCGCCAATCACAAGGGGCAGGGTCGCACGTTCGCCGCGGGAGAATGCCGCCGACAGGCTTGTGCCGACATCCTGGTACAGCGGCTCACCTGTGGCGCCGGATTCCTTGGTCTGCTCGAGTACCCCGACCCGGCGCACCGATTGAGGCAGCGCGGCGAGCAGTCGCTGCGCGGAGAACGGGCGGTACAGGCGCACCTGGATCACGCCGACCTTTTCGCCCGCGGCCACGAGCACTTTGACCGTCTCGCGCACAGTCTCGGCGCCCGACCCCATCAGCACGAGCACACGCTCCGCATCCGGGGCGCCCTCGTACTCGAACAACCGGTAATGGCGGCCGGTAAGATCTGAAAAACGTTGCATCGCGCGCTCGACGATCCCGGGCACCGCGTCGTGAAATGAATTGACCGCCTCGCGCGCCTGGAAGTAAGTGTCGGGATTGTGCGCGGTGCCGCGCACGAACGGATGTTCCGGGTTGAGCGCACGGGCCCGATGGGCATGGACCAGCTTGTCGTCGATCATCGCGCGTAAAACCGATTCGTCTAGCAGTTCCAGCGTGTTGAGTTCGTGCGAAGTGCGAAAGCCATCGAAGAAATGCATGAACGGCACGCGCGATTCCAACGTCGCCGCCTGCGCGATCAGCGCGCTGTCCTGCGCCTCTTGTACCGAAGCGGAACTAAGCAATGCGAAGCCAGTCATGCGGGCGGCCATCACATCCGAGTGGTCGCCGAAGATCGACAAGGCTGACGTCGCGAGCGAACGCGCGGCCACGTGGAATACCGTCGCGGTAAGTTCGCCGGCAATCTTGTACATGTTCGGCAGCATCAGCATTAAGCCTTGCGATGCCGTAAAGGTGGTTGTCAGCGCGCCGGACTGCAAGGCTCCGTGGACGGCGCCTGCGGCACCTCCTTCAGCCTGCATCTCCTGCACCACCGGTACGTTGCCCCACAGGTTGGGGATTTCGGCGGAAGCCCACTCGTCCGCCAGCTCGGCCATGGTGGAGGAAGGCGTGATCGGGTAGATCGCACAGACCTCGTTGAGTTTGTAGGCGATCGTGGCAACCGCCGTGTTGGCATCCATCGTCGCTCGCGTCATGCGGTCAACTCCTTCTCGCTGGGAATAGGGGCAGATCCTGTGGCTGCCGCCGCCTCGGGTGTCATGTCGATCGCATGGCACGGACACTGCTCGAAACAGGCCTGGCAACCGGTGCACAAGTCCAGGTTCACGTCGTAGCCATGATCAGGGCCGAGCTTGACGATGGCCGCCTCCGGACAGGCGGCGTAGCAGTGGTCGCACTCGTAGCAGTTGCCGCAGGACAGGCAACGCTGCGCCTCGTGCCGGGCCGCCGCCTCGTCGAGACCGCCCACGATTTCAGAGAAGTCCGCGCGTTCGGGCGCCGGCAACTCGGGTTCCCGCGCCTTGATGACGTCGGCGTATAGCGGCAGGTTCAGCTCTTTGAAGGACACGAGACGGTGCGTGGACGGATGTGTCCAGACCGTACCGGCAAGCCAGGCATCAATGTGGCGCGCCGCCTTCTTGCCAAGGCCCACGGCGTTGGTCACACTACGCTGAGCCGGTACTACGTCGCCCCCGGCAAAGATGCCCGCGCGCCCGGTTTGCATGTCATCGCCGACGATCACCGTGCCGTCCTGCTGGAATTCGATGCCGGGAATCTTGCGCAGGAAGCCGATGTCCGTGGTCTGTCCCAGGGCGAGGACTACCGAGTCGGCTTGCAGGGTTTCGTATTCGCCCGTTGGCTGAGGGCGGCCCTTGTCGTCCAGCACCATTTTTTCTACCGTGACGGTCTCGCCGGAGATGTCCTTGATGCTGGAAAGCCACTTTATCTTGATGCCTTCGGCAAGCGCCTCTTTGACCTCAAATGGCTGGGCCGCCATTCGAGCGGAGTCGCGGTAGTAGACGATCATCGCGTCGTCCGCTCCGAGCCGCTTCGCGGTGCGCGCCGCGTCCATCGCGGTGCCGCTGCCACCGTAGACGATGACACGGCGCCCGAGAAGGGGCTTCTCTCCGCTGGCAGTCGTATGCAGTAGCGAGACTGCATCCAGCACCCGTGCCGCGTCGCGTGCCGGGATGTCAATATGGCGTCCAACCTGCGCACCGATCGCTATGTAGATCGCATCGAAGTGCCCGGCCTGCTGCTCGGCGAGTATGTCCTCGACCTTGTGATCGAGAACGATCTTCACGCCCAGCTGCTCCACCTTGGCAATCTCTTTTGCCAATACTTCACGCGGCAGCCGGTAAGCCGGAATGCCAAACTGCATCATGCCGCCGGCGACCGGCCCGGCATCGCGGATCTCCACCTCGTGTCCGAGGCGTGCCAGGTGCCAGGCGGCCGCAAGTCCGCTCGGGCCGGCACCGATTACGAGCACGCGCTTGCCGCTTGGCGCCGCCTTCGCTACTGTCCAGCCTTCGGCCTGCGCCTGGTCGCCAAGGAAACGCTCGACCGCGTGGATGCTTATTGCGCTATCGAGCTCACCCCGGTTACAGCTCCCTTCACACGGGTGGTAGCACACGCGTCCATGGATTGCCGGAAATGGGTTGTCGGCGACGAGCGTCTCCCAGGCAGCGTGCCAGTGTCCGGCTTGCGCCTGCGCGAGCCAAGCCTGGATGTTTTCGCCAGCGGGGCAAGCGTGATTGCACGGGGGAAGCAAATCGACGTACACGGGATGGCTCGTCCGCTCGACTCCTACCGCGTGTCTGCGCGTGAGGTTCACCACCGGACTCATTTCGCTGTGTAGGGTACTCATTGGGTGTGCCCCTTTTCTGGTGTCAAAACGTCGTCCATTGCGGGACGGCACATTCCCAGTTTTTCAACGGGATCGCTTTATGAAACGTCGAGCGTTGACGACGGCATGTTGCTGAACGCGGACACGCTGCGGTAGCGGGGAAGGACGTATCGGCTTGCCGCGTACCGGAGCGCTTCGCAGGCTTTAATGCTCCCCGATCACGGACGGATCCGGCGCCTGCGGCGCGGCTTCATGCGGCGGCCCGGACTTCGCTGTCACCGCGCGGCCGGTCTCTTTGAGGAACAGCGACAGGATGATTGCAAGCACGATGCTGGCA
The DNA here is from genome assembly GCF_018449515.1 of Caballeronia sp. dw_19. GTDB lineage: Bacteria > Pseudomonadota > Gammaproteobacteria > Burkholderiales > Burkholderiaceae > Caballeronia. The sequence continues at coordinate 74,717 of NZ_JAAVUQ010000026.1, forward strand.
ATACCCACGACGCCCGCCTTCTGAAAGACTGGCAGCGTGAGTTCGGCGCCTCCGGAGATTTTCGTCAGAAGCCAGCCGTAGACCGGCGCCATCACGGCGCTGAACGTGAACACCAGAAAATTGATGGCGCCCGTCGCGCTGCCTTTCACATGATCCGGATTGACTTCCTTGATGATCGTGTAGGGAATCATCGCCGCGCCAGACCCAAATCCAAGAATGAAGCCGGCCAGGTAGGGCGGCAGGGTGCCCTGCGGGAGGTAGAGTATGGAGAGTGCCGCCGCCAGCATCACCAGGGCTCCAGCGATCAACATGGGCTTGCGGCGGCCGATCCGGTCGGCAATGTACCCGAGCACGGGACAGCCGATCACCCAGCCAAGCGGGACCATCGACGCGCGATCGACGGCTTGCGCGTAGTCGATATGCCAGCCTTCGCGCAAGAAGGCCACGCCCCAGATCATGTCGCCGATCGTCGTGGGCAGGAACAGCAAGCCTGCTGCGAACCCGCACAAGTACGATTGCGGATTGGTCAGCACGGTCTTGTAAGGAGTGAACATCGACCAGACCGACGATTGCTCTGTTGTCCTGACGTCATGGTCCGCGGGAGTCAGGACCAAGATGAGCGCCGCGACGATCACGCCCGCGATGCCCGCATACAGCCAGAACTGCTGCCAAGCAATCCCGCCGTGAATCAATGGCGCCACGACGAATTGCCCGGCGGATCCGCCCAGCATACCGAAGCATTGGGTAAAGCCAACGGCCGTAGCCAGATAGCGTGGAGGGAAGCCGTGGGTCGCCAGATACACGGCGCCAGTGAAGGCGAATGCGCCGCCGGCGCCCTGGAGCAAGCGGCCGAATTCAGCGGAAGCAACCCATCCGACCCCGAACAGCGCGGCTCCCCCTGCGAGCATGACCACGCCGAGCGGGATCACATATTTAGCGCCGTACCGGTCGAGCGAGGCGCCGGCGACAAGGGAAAACAGTGAATACGTGTAGTAGTAGAGCCCAACGAGCGAACTTACGCCGAGCGCGGACAGCGCAAAGGCATGGGTCAACTCGGGAACCATGACGCCTGGAGCCGAGCGTAACGCGTACTGCCCGAAATAAAAGATCAGGCAAAATATCCAGGCAACGACGAAGGCGGGGTGAAAGGATTCGGCACGAGAAGCGGCGGAAGGATTGGACGGCACGGACGCACTCCAAGGCGGATATTGTCCGAATACTGTTTCATTAGCAAGGTGATGAAGATGATGTAGGTCAAGGATCTGGACATACCGTGGAGCCTGACTTGCGATTCCTGTAGTAACTGTGATTCGCCGCCTTCGCGTTCCGCGAGGATTCACGCCCGGCTTGAACGATTGATCGCGCGCAAAGACCTGGGCACCGGCGCGCGTACCCCATTCGCCTTTTATATTTAGCGGTGCGCCCAGGGTATGCTCAATGTTCAGGCGTAGGCGACGCCTTGGGTTGCGCTTGCGTCGCCTTTAGCAACATCAGCAATGGCATCACGGCAAGCGTAAGTATGAAGAGAAGCCTGAAGTCATCGATGTAGGCGATCATCGATGCCTGCCGGGTTACCTCCGCGTTCAGCGCGGCCAAGCCCGACGGCGAACGAAAATCCCAGATGGGCGGCAGCACGTCGGGTTGCGCAAGCGGGTTGAAGATATTGATGTGCTCCACGAGAGAAGAGTGTGCAATCTGCGTGTTCCGTGTCAACTCCGTTTGGACAAACGAGATGCCGATGCTGCTGCCGATATTGCGGCTCAAACTGTAGATGGAGGTTCCGTCCCCGCGCAAATGCTGGTCCAGCGTAGAGAAGGCCGCCGTTGTAAGAGGCACCGAAATCATGCCCAAACCCAGGCCTTGCAGGAAATTGGACCAGATGACAGTGCTTTCCGACATATACAGGTTGTAGTGGGACATCTGCCACAGCGAAAACGCGGCCATCGCAAAACCTGAAGCGATCAGGGTGCGAGGCTTCAGTGGGCCGACGAGGCGGCCCGCAAGCATCATGGCGATCATCGACCCGGCGCCGCTTGGCGCAGTGACCAGTCCTGTCTTGACGACGGAATATTGCATGAGGTCCTGAAGCATCGGCGGCAGCAGAGCGCGGGTTGCATATAGCACGGCGCCCATGACGAAGTAAAATCCGCAGCCCGCCACAAAGTTGCGATCGCGCGCAAGTTCTCTATTGAGAAATGAAGTCGTTTGAACGGTCAGGGTATGGGCGAGGAAAAGGGAGAACGCGATTAACGCGCTCAGGGATTCAATCCAGATTTCGGTCGAACCAAACCAGTCTTGCACTTCACCTCGATCGAGAAAGAGCTGGAGCGCACCGATGGCGATGCTCAACGTGGAAAACCCGAAGAGATCGAGCTTTCTTGGCGAAACCTTCGTCTCCGCCATGAACGCCAGAATGCCGATGAACGCCACGATGCCGATCGGAACGTTGACGTAAAAGACCCATCGCCAGTTGTAGCTGTCCGTGAGCCAGCCACCGAGCGTGGGCCCGAGGATTGGTCCTATGGTGACACCCATCCCCCAGACAGCCATCGCCTGACCGTGTTTCTCGGGCGGGTTGATATCGAGCATCACCGCCTGGGAGAGTGGTACCAGCGACGCACCGAATATGCCCTGCAGAAGGCGTGCCGCTACCATTTCGGCCAGTGATGTCGACGCGCCGCAGACGATTGACGCGACGGTAAAGCCTGCAATGGACAGAAGAAACAGGCGCTTGCGCCCAAAGCTTCCAGCGAGCCAGCCGGTGAGCGGCGTGCCAATTGCCGCGGCGACGATATAGGAGGTGAGCACCCAGGTGATCTGGTCCTGTGTCGCCGACAGGCTGCCTTCCATATGAGGCAAGGCGACGTTGGCAATCGTGCTGTCCAGCACCTGCATGATCGTCGCCAGCATGACCGATACGGTGACAAATGCCCGTGTTTTGGGATTGATCGTGGAGGACAGTACGTTATCCACTGACATGACCGACATTTCTCTATTGCCTAAAGTGAGACATCGCGCTTATGACTGCGTTGGCAGAACGCCAGGCACCTTGTCGTGTGAGCTTTCTTTTTGCCATTAAGTTCATCAGGAGCGCAAATCGTGCAGGGATCGGATGCGTCTTGCTATCCAATCAGCGAGACCATGCTGGGTCACTGGTATCTCGGGTGCGGGTTGCATCAGTGCACGCCCCTCACGCTCCCTCGCGGCAAGCCTGGCGGCAAGCGCGTGCGCGACGTCGGAATGTTCCTTCAGGAGTCTTGCGACTTCACTGCCGGGCAAGTCATAGACGATGGCATAAGTCTTTGCGGTGACGGTCACGTTGAACGGCACGCCGGCAATGGGACCGCTTTCTCCAAGATATTCGCGCGGCCCGAAGCGCATGATGTCGACACCTGTGTCGTCGTGAGCGGTGGACGCCGCAAGAATGCCGTAACCGATGATCGTGATTGCTTCGGAGATCTGTCCCTGTTCTATCAGGACCTCGCCTGGCATCAGCTCGCGCCGGACGAGCGCGGTTGCGAGTTTGTTTCGTTCATCCCGGGGCAGCAGACCAAAGACATTGATTGCTTCAATGAGGCGGTACTCCAGTGTTTCGGTGGTCGCATCGCTAGCTTCACCTGCTGGCGCGATCAACGCATTGAACGATTCCAGGTGTCGGTGCGCGGCGTCATAGAAGTTGTTCAACGCTTCGGCTTGCGACCAACGATGCGAAACAAAAAACGTGATTTCGTAGTCGGTCGCCTCCCAGCCGACTGACTTCGTGGCGATGGTGTGCACCGGTTGCGCGGCGATGCTGACGCAGGTTTCGATGGCAAGCTGTAATGCATGTACCACGTCGGACGGCCGGAACCGCGAAGGCGCCTGGAACAGAGCGGTCGTTGCGTGCGGCCCGCGGGGAACGCTGGCATTCACAATGCGCGACTTAGCAATCGTGCTATTGGGAATGACGATCAGGTCCCGGTTCGCTTTCGCGAGATGAGTCGCGCGCCAGGTGATCTCGACAACTTCTCCTTCGGTGGCGCTGTCCAATGATATGGAGTCGCCAACACGATAGGGCGCAGTGGCATTGATAAGCAAGCCGGAAAAGAGATCCGACAGTGTGCTTTGAAGCGCCAGCCCCAGAACAATGGCAAGCGCTCCCGACGTAGCGAGAACCCCCTTCAAGGGAATATCCAGTACATCCGTGATGATCGCAAGGGCTGCGCCCAGATACAGCAACGTCGCGGTGACGTCGAGCATGAAACGGTGCTCGCGAAGGCGCAGAACGAGTGAATAGTACGTGCGCATGACCGTGATGATCGTCGCGGCCGCCAGCAGCCACCAGGTTACTTCCAACACCCCTCGAACGAAGCGGACCTCTGGGTGTGCCAGGCGGTCCGAAGCCTGGGTCGGGACGATACCATCGTGAAACATAGCTGCGGTCAGCAACGCGAATACTACACATCTCACCGTGGTTCGTACCACGGGTCTGCGCCGATCATCTGCCCACAAAAGAAGCAGCAGGTTCAAACCTGCGGCCAGAAGCGATGGCGTTATTTGGGCCAATGAGTCAGGCATCGTGTCTTTCCGAGTTGGTAAAGCCCTTGGTGTTAAGCGTCGCTTTTCACCGAACACGTGAGCCGCCGGTCAACGGGTTCAACACCACATTGGCAGCGAATAGTGTAATCGCCCACGCGCGGGAGTCGGCGGACACGCCATAAGTTACGGGAGATGTCTGGGATCGTCGCGTCCGCAATCGACGTGGCGGGCACGATAACGATCGTCACCGGGACGAGTTGGCTGCCCTTTAGCGGCGGATAGTGAGTACCTGAAACAGGCTGAAGCCGCGATGTGGTCCTGAGACCACTTACGCTCGAGGTTGAACGGAGGCAGTCGTCCACAACATAGCTGACGCGTCGATTTGCCGAAGGACCTTCGCATGGGGTGGCGGAAGTCATCACGATGGACAACCGCGCAGCACGGTCTCGACGCGGGGTCCGACGATCATTGCGCCCGCCATGCTGGGCGGCGCCCGGACGATAGCCCGGCGCCCTGCTTGACTGGCTGGTCGTTGAGCACGCATTGGTCTGATTGCTTCGCCAGCGACAAGCGCCAGGTCTGATTTCCATGTGATCCGGAAGGCTTGCGTCGGTTTTTCGGTCGAATCGGTCAGCAGAGCGCTTCTTACCCTTGAAACCCAGGGTGCGATCCTGTGCAAGGGGCAGCGCCTTATCACCGTGCTGGATGCCGACAAACCCACGTAGATTGGCTGGGCCCGCGTAACCTTCAATTGCATGATCGGGCGATGACAGGTCTGTCGTCTCAAAGGGTCATGTCTATATGCAGATTCCAGTGCAACTGGGTGGTCCACCGCTCGCCCGCATTATGGCCATCGAGCGACCACGCTACCATTGATGTAGATCAATTCTGACCTGCGCTTGCCTTTGACAGTTGAAACATCAAGTCGCCCGGGGCGATGGGAATGCAGCACCCGCATCGGCGACGACCAATGCAGTCATGTTGACAATGGCACGCACCGAGGCGGACGCGGTCAGCACATGCACCGGCCTGGCTGCTCCCAGCAGCATCGGACCAATCGTAATGTTGTTGCCTGCGGCCATCTTGAGCAGGCTGTACGAGATGTTTGCCGCGTCGATGTTCGGCAGCACCAACAAGTTTGCATCGCCCTCGAGCGTCGACTCGGGCAGCACTTCGCTCCGAAGCTTTGCGTCAAGTGCGACGTCGCCGTGCATTTCCCCGTCCACCTGTAGATCCGGCGCGCGCGCTCTGAGAATCTCGATCACATCGCGCATCTTTTGTGCAGACGGTGCGTTGCTGGTGCCGAAGTTCGAATGCGACAGAAGCGCGATCTTCGGTTCAATGCCGAAGCGGCGCACTTCTTCGGCCGCCATGATCGTGATCTCGGCCAGCTGTTCGGGCGTCGGGTCGACGTTCACGTGCGTGTCGACGAGGAAGATCTGCCGGCCCGGCAGCATCAGCGCATTCATGGCTGCGTAGACGCTACAGCCTTCGCGCTTGCCGATCACCTGATCGATGAAGTGCAGATGGCGATGCGTCGTGCTGATCGTGCCGCAGATCATGCCGTCGGCGTCACCGTTCTTCACCAGCATGGAGCCGATCAGTGTCGTACGGCGGCGCATCTCGAGGCTGGCCATCTGCTTGCTGATACCCTTTCTCGCCATCAACGCGTGATATTCCAGCCAGAAGTCGCGATAGCGTTCGTCGTGATCCGTATCGACGAGGATGAAATCGATACCCGGCCTGATGCGCAGGCCATAGCGCGCGATGCGGTGCTCGATCACCGCCGGACGGCCAATCAGAATCGGTCTGGCAAGCTTTTCGTCGACGACGATCTGGACTGCGCGCAGCACGCGTTCCTCTTCGCCCTCCGCGAACACGATGCGCTTCTTCTCCGCCTCGACGCTGCGCGCCTGCTGGAAGATCGGCCTCATCGTCGTGCCGCTGTGGTAGACGAACTGCTGCAGATGCTGTTCGTAGGCGTCCATGTCCTCGATCGCACGCGTGGCCACGCCGCTATCCATCGCGGCCTTTGCCACGGCTAGCGCGATCTTCACGATCAGGCGCGGGTCGAAGGGCTTCGGAATCAGGTATTCCGGACCGAACGACAAGTCCTGGATGCCGTAGGCCGTCGCGACGATATCGCTCTGCTCCTGGCGAGCCAGTTCGGCAATCGCGTTCACCGCGGCGATTTCCATCTCGCGCGTGATCGTGCTTGCGCCTGCATCGAGCGCGCCGCGGAAGAGGAAAGGAAACACCAGAACGTTGTTGACCTGATTCGGGTAATCGGTACGGCCGGTGGCGAGCACCGCGTCCGGGCGCACTTCAAGGGCGAGTTCCGGCAGGATTTCCGGCGTCGGGTTGGCGAGCGCGAGGATCAGCGGCTTGTCGGCCATCTGTTTGACCATGTCCTGTTTCAGGACGCCGCCGGCCGAGAGCCCCAGGAAAATGTCCGCGTCAGCGATCGCTTCGGCGAGCGTGCGGGCTTGCGTTTCACGTGCGAAGCGTTCCTTGTCCGGGTCCATCAGCTCGACGCGGCCCTTGTAGACTACGCCGGCCAGATCGGTCACGAGAATGTTTCCGAGAGGCAGACCGAGGTCGACGAGCAGATCCAGACAAGCCAGTGCCGCTGCACCCGCACCGGACGACACCAGCTTGACCTTTGCAATGTCCTTGCCGACCACCTTCAGGCCGTTCGTGATCGCCGCCGCGACGACGATCGCGGTGCCGTGCTGGTCGTCGTGGAACACCGGAATCTTCATGCGTTTGCGACATTCACGCTCGACGATGAAGCAATCCGGCGCCTTGATGTCTTCCAGGTTGATGCCGCCGAACGTGGGCTCAAGCGCGCAGATCACGTCGACGAGCCTGTGCGGGTCCATCTCGTTCAACTCGATGTCGAAAACGTCAATGCCCGCGAACTTCTTGAACAGCACCGCCTTGCCTTCCATCACCGGCTTCGACGCGAGCGGGCCGATATTGCCGAGCCCGAGCACGGCCGTGCCGTTCGTCACGACGCCAACGAGGTTGCTGCGCGCGGTGAAGCGCGCAGCGTTCAGCGGGTCGGCGACGATCTCTTCGCACGCGAACGCGACGCCCGGCGAATACGCCAGTGCGAGATCGCGCTGGTTGATCATTTGCTTGGTCGGGGCAATCGCGATTTTCCCCGGCGTAGGAAACTCGTGGTAATTGAGCGCAGCTTCGCGGAGTTTGTCTTCGGCTGCCGTACGCATGATGTCTCCAGGCTATTCATATTTGCAGTAAATGATAATGATATTATCACCTCAGTGGGATGCCAGTACGCGGGCAGGGGTCCTCGAAGTGCCGCGCGGGAAATCGACGCGGCCAAGCTAACGTGCGACAACACTCAGCAACGGAATACAGGAAGCTCAGATGACTTCGTCCACATACCTCGATGACCGAGAGCGAATGCGCCTGCGTCACGATCCGGTCGGATCGTCGGCAGAGGCAGCGCCAGCTCCCGGTGAGGTCTTTCTGTACGCGACGCTTGATGGAAAGACAATTGTCTTGATCGAACCGGAAGAGCGGTTCAGCGACCACCATGCGACGGGGCCGGAACAGGAAGTCCGGCATGAGATTTCGGTCTCTGAGCTGATTCAACTGATACGGGCGCACGGCGCCCGTCTATGAATCGGCGAGGCACCCCTATAAGACCGCGGCGTGTGCTGCGAGCTAACCCTGACGTCACTTTTGAAGGAGCGACAGCGTGACGAAGAAGGCCGCGAACCAGAACCAGGGGTTGGACGCGGTCGCGGACAACATGAACGTGACGAGCCGACGCACGGGCGAAAGCGTTTCAGATCGTACGCACATAGCTACCACAGTCGCGCCGCAAGACGCACCCTCGGCGGTACTGGATAACGCGCCTACCACACGGCCGACAGTCGGAACAGTTCCACCGAGCACCCGCTCACGCCGGACGAAGGAAGACCCACGCGCGCGGGAGGCTCTTGCTGCGCAGCAGGATGATTCCGCCAGCGAAAGCGAGGACGGACGCTCGAACCTGCGGACACTGATCAAACTGGGCAAGGAACGCGGTTTTATCATCCGTTTCGAGATCAGCGATTGCCTGCCGGACCATCTTGCGCAATCGGACGCAATCGAGAGTGTGATCAGAAGCTTCACCGACATGGGGGTCCCCGTGTTGGAGCGGGCACCGGACGCTGAGACCGTGGTGATGCACGATCATGCGATCTTGACCCCGTCCGATGAAGAGGTCGAGGAAGAGGTGGCGGCGACGCTCTCGAACATGGATGCGGAGTTCGGTCGAACCACCGATCCCGTGCGCATGTACATGCGAGAGATGGGTGCTACCGAACTACTAACCCGTCAGGGCGAGATTGCGCTTGCACGGCGCATCGAAGAAGGCCGCAACGGCATGATTCGAGCCATATTGTCATGTCCCGCAACGATTGCCGAGATGCTGTCGATCGCTGACGGCGTCGCCAGCGGCGAAACGCGTATCGAAGAGTTCGTTGACGACATCATTGATCCCCGCGCGCCGGACGCAGACGATGTTGCTGCGATCGTTGAGGAAAACGTGGAGGCCGAACCGGCGCCCAGCGATGACAGCGACGATGAAGACAACGAAATTGAAGCTACGTCGTCACAACATTTGCGCATGGAGACCCTAACGCGCGACGCGTTGGCGACGTTCTCACGAGTGGCCGACTGGTTCGAGAAACTACGTGACGGGTACGAAACGGAGGGTTATGGTTCCGGGCGATATCGTATGGCGCAGACGGCGATTGAGTCCGAACTGACGACGATCCACTTCACCGCGCGTACTGTCGAACGTTTATGCGGCACGCTGCGACTGTTCGTCGGCGAGGTGCGAACGATCGAGCACGAGATCGCGCGGATCGTAGTTGACAGGTGCGGCATGCCGCGCGACACGTTTGTTGCACATTTCCGAGGTAATGAAATCAACCCGATGTGGCTACAACAATCCATCGCAGCAGGGCACCCATTCGGTCGGGTGCTGGAACGAAACCTCTCTGCGATACGGCTGGAGCAGGAGAAACTGATCAAATTGCAAAAGCGGTTTGTGCTGCCGTTTGACGATTTCAGAGAAGTCTGCCGCGCGATGGCGGCAAGCGAACTGAAAATGCGCCGAGCGAAGGGCGAAATGATTGAAGCGAATTTGCGGTTGGTGGTCTCAATCGCAAAGAAATATACGAATCGTGGCCTGCTGTTTCTCGATCTGATACAGGAGGGCAATATCGGCCTGATGCGGGCCGTCGATAAATTCGAATTCCGCCGTGGGTACAGGTTTTCCACGTACGCCACCTGGTGGATCAGGCAGGCCGTTAGCCGGTCGGTTGCGGACCAGGCTCGTACCATTCGAATCCCGGTCCATATGATCGAGACGATCAGCAAGCTAAGGCGGATTTCGCGCGAAATCTTGCAGGAGACGGGACACGAGCCCGACGTAGCAGTACTGGCGGAGCGAATGGGGATACGCGAAGACAAGATTCGGGCAATGCTGCAGATGGTCAGAGAGCCAGTTTCTCTGGATGCACCCGTAGGAGAAAACGACGACACGTCCGTGGGCGATCTGGTCGAAGATGTTGCGGCCATCTTGCCCGCCGATGCCGCCCTGCATGCCAGCCTGCGGGACGCGATCAGCGAAGCACTCACAACCTTGACGCCACGTGAAGCTAAAATTCTGCGCTTGCGATTTGGGATCGAGAACAGCACGGATCACTCGTTGGAGGAAATCGGAAACCAGTTTGATGTGACGCGTGAGCGAATCCGCCAGATCGAAGCCAATGCACTGCGCAAGCTGCGTCACCCGGCTAGGTCCGAACGATTGAGGTCGTTCCTCGACGAGAAGTAGGCGCCTGAGGTGATAGGCGGGGGTACCTCGGCGGAGAACTGCGCACGCAACGACGCGGTGCAATCGACGATCGGTGCGGAACTGCCGCTGCTTCGCAAGAACAAGGCAATCCGAGCGTCGCGCTGATGGACGGCCGGCCGCGTTGCCCATCCTCCTGAGCCGGTATACATAGACATCGTCACACAGTAAGCGACCTGAGCAGAAATACCATGAGCACCGACAAAATCAATCTCGACATTCACAGGATTCTCACGCTGTTGCCGCATCGTTATCCGTTCCTGCTCGTCGATCGGGTGCTCGAGCTCGAACCGCACAAGCGCATCAAGGCACTGAAGAACGTGTCGATCAACGAACCATACTTCATGGGTCATTTTCCGAGACGCCCTGTGATGCCGGGCGTGCTGGTGCTCGAAGCGCTTGCACAGACGGCAGCGTTACTGACCTTCTCAGAAGAGCCACACGATCCGGCCAACACACAGTACCTATTCGCCGGCATTGACGATGCGCGCTTCAAGCGGGTGGTCGAGCCCGGGGACCAACTGATCCTGACAGTCGTGTTCAAGCGGCACATGCGCGGCGTCTGGAAATTCATGGCACGCGCCGAAGTGCAGGGTGCGGTGGCTGCGGAAGCTAGTCTTATGTGTACAGTCAGACATGTGAATGCGGACGAGAAGTAAGACGCGCGATGCGGCAGCCGGACAACGAAACAGAGTGACGGGCGACTGCTTACCCGGTACATCGCCGAACGGATAGACATGAATCTTCAGGCTCGCGAGACCCCCTCGGTGAATCCGGGCGATGGCCCTCAGTTCTGGTTCCCACTCCACGGAGTTGCCGCATTAGCGCATGGCAGCGTGACCGGAGCACCGCTGGCAGGACTAACACAGGTGGACGGCATTCTTGCTATACCGCGTGCTCTTTGGACCGTTGCCGGGGCCGAGTGTTCTGGCCCGTAAGGCGTGTTGTGATTCGCATTCCTCAAAATAATAACATTAGGGTAAACCCGCCCGAGTCTCGTACATCGTAGTAGTGGCATGTCGGTTCTAGCCACGGCTACGACTAACCGCGGTACCAGCAGCGTCCGCCATAAGCGGTCAATCGCTGCGGTCTGCTCCATTCGAATTTGGATGACTTATGGAAAACATGATGAAATATCAAATTCCCGCAACGCTGATCCCCGGGGATGGAATCGGGCCGGAAGTAGTTGCCGCCGCGGTTCATGTTCTGGATGGTTTAGGATCGCCATTTGTTTGGGATGTACAGCATGCTGGAATCGCCGGAGTAGCGCACAGTGGCGACCCGCTGCCCGATGCGACACTCGATAGCGTTCGCAAGCACAAGCTTGCCCTCAAAGGTCCGTTGACCACCCCGGTCGGCGAGGGGTTCCGTTCTTCCAACGTTCGACTTCGCGAAGAGTTTCAGCTTTTTGCCAACGTCAGGCCCGTGCGTACCATCGTCCCCGGACGCTACGACAAGATCGACCTCGTTCTCGTGCGAGAAAACCTGGGCGGCTTCTATGTTGCACACGAGTACTATATTCCTGTCGACGAGGATCCAAAAGCAGTCGCGGTCGCGACGGGTGTTAATACGCGCGACGCGTGCGAGCGGATTGTCAGATTTGCGTTCGAATACGCATTGAAGCACAGACGAAAGAAGATCACCGTCGTACATAAGGCTAACATCCTGAAGGTACTTACCGGATTGTTCCTGGAGGCCGCTAGAGACGTGGCCCAGGAATACCAAGGTAGGGTGGAAATGAATGACATGATCGTCGACGCCTGTGCGATGCAGTTGGTGTTGAACCCGTGGCAGTTCGATATGCTCGTGTGCACCAATCTGTTTGGGGACATTCTGTCGGACCAGTTAGCGGGTCTTGTCGGCGGACTTGGCATGGCTCCTGGCGCCAACTACGGCAATGACACAGCGATATTTGAAGCTGTACATGGGTCTGCGCCGGACATCGCTGGCAAGGGTGTTGCCAATCCAATCTCGCTACTACTTGCATCGGGGTTGATGCTTGACCACGTTGGTAAAGGCGATCTCGCCGAGCGCTTGCGAACCGCAATCAACGAAACACTCCAAACGGACCATATTTGCACGCGCGATCTGAAAGGCACCGCGTCAACGAGTGAGTTCGCCGATGCAGTGGTTCGTCGGATCAGGAGCACGTAGCCCGGTTCGACACACCGCATGGCCAATATTCTTAAGGGTAGATGCGGCGGTTCTGACGATGTATGCCCGGGAAACCGAAATCTACTGCGCCCCCGCCGCCGACGATCGGGCTACGTGGGCGCCCTCGATGGTGCACATTGCGCTGGAGGGGCGAGTGCATGTGCTGAGTGCGCGCCAGGCCATCAAGCTCGGCGAATACCCGCCTTCATATAGTCGAAGCCAGTCGCGTAGGCAATCACGATTGCGTGAAACCACGCCACGGGCGCGACCCTCTCGCCCAGAAAGCGTTCTGCTTCAACGGCTGCATGACCGCGGTCGGGACGAGGCTGAGGATGGAAGCGCTTGCCTCTTGACGTCTCACTGCACGAGCTCGCCGCTCCATCGATCACGGTGCGCCCAGAACGGACATTGCGTACATTTTTCGCCTTCCGGGTAGTCAATGCCTTCCTCATGCGGGCAGCCGATGATGCGATCAACGGCCACCACCGATTTGGCACCATGATGATCGATGAATCGAACGATCGCTTCGGTGATTTCGGGATCGCCTCTCGCATCGGTTGTTTCGCAAAACCACCGCTCAACCGGGTCAGCGTCAGCATCTTCGTGTGCGACGATGCCAACAGAGACCTTCGTCGCTCTCGTGTCGTCCGGCCCGTAGAAGGCAACCGTTGCCACTGGATAGCCGCAGAAGCCCTTGCCACGTTTTTTTGCAAACTTGTCTCGGTACCACTGAGCCTTGAATGTCATGATCCCTCCCTCGCATGCCTTGCCTAGTGACGTACGCGGCGTCACGGAAGTACACACAAAGCGTAGCAAGTTTCTTGCACCTTTACCGTACGCCGCTACAAGCGGGTTTGCGAAGCAATGGCTGTGGGGCTGAGCAAGGGGCGTTCGCAGCATAGACGCGAGCGCAATGGCGTGACTCACACCGGTCGAGATCGGAGGTGGTCGAGGTGCAACGGTCATTCCCGCCTTCGAGTCGGTCGTCATATCCTCGGCCGAAGGAGACACTTCGCCTTTTAGTCGTTTGTAACATACGCGCCAACTGATTTTCGCTTGCGCGGGATGGCGCCGCCATCGGCATTGCATCTCGTATGCCTCAGTTTTGGTACTCTTTCATCATGAGTGTTATTTCTCGCAGAATTCGGAAATCCAACGGAACCGCCGCAACCGTTGAGGGTTGGCCCGCCGGCGGCAGTGCCGGGGCGAACCTCTGTGAGTGGATGTAGCAATCATGTCGTCCTACAGCAAATGAAAAGACAGTTCACCAGACATGCACGACACAGCGGCCACGCACACCCCGGCAACTTGGTTCACCCCACAGTTCGATCGGACCAGGCGCAAACGGAGCTTCGCCCAGTTCGCACTAGGCGGGTGGGTCCGCTGGTTGTTTACGAAGCCGCTTTCCGTGAAAACAGGCAGCTGCAGCGCTTGCTGCGACCGCGCGACGTGGACGGGCGTTCTTGACTGCTCCCGACATGTTCGCGCCACACCTGACGCCCGGTGGTCACCTGCTCGCGGTGCCGGAGGATGCCGCGCCACTATTGGCGGATGAAGTACGACTGCGGCTAGGCAGTTCTTTTGCGCTCGGAGCGGGGCATGGCCTGCTGCATCTGGGAACGGCGGAAATCGGCCGCATTCTCCCACCCGCCTGGGGCTGGTGGCGTGATTTTGCCGTGCGCTACGTCACCGCCTTGTGCGCCACGCCCGAAGGCGGCGAGATCGCGGTCGTCACCCCTGCTATCAAGGATTTCGATGCCCTGATCTCCGATGCGCCGCCGATGAAGGGCGGGGAGTACCTAACGCCAGAGGTGCTGATCACGCTGTGGGGCGAGATCGATACCGCCTTGCACCAGGAACTGGCGATCACAAAAGTCTCGCTGCAGAATTTCCTGAAGTCGCGCCACCCGGCCTGGAACCTCGTCGGCCGCGTGCATTTCAACCTCGCTGAGAACCGCCAGGATCCCGAGTCACCGTTCGCCTTCCTTGCGACCTACACTTCGCGCCTGTCGGCCCATGGCAAGGCGCAGCATCAGCCACTGTCGCAAGCTCTGGCGGAATTTTCGGGGGCCAGGAGCAGGGCACAGCTCTTGTCGCTGCTGCTGCCGGTGCAGCGCGCCGTGCAAGACTGCGATTGGCTTCGTGAAATGGTGGATACGGGCGAGATATACCATCCGCTGCGCTGGACGCCGCTTGACGCCCATCGCTTTCTCACAGACCTGCCCAAACTCGAAACCGCCGGCATTGTCGTTCGCACGCCAAGCGTCTGGCGGGCGGGCCGACCTGCTCGTCCCGTTGTGAAAGCCAGCGTCGGCGCACGACCACCTTCGCTCCTAGGCAAGGATGCATTGCTCGATTTCAGCATGGAGGTGTCCCTCGACGGTGAGCATCTCGGCGCTTCCGAGGTCAGGGATCTGCTCAAAGGCGCCGACGGCCTGCAACTCATCCGTGGTCGCTGGGTTGAGGTGGACCAAAAAAGGCTCGGTCGCCTCCTGAAGCAGTTCGAGGCCATGGAAAAGGCGGCGAAAGCCGGTCTGCCCTTCAACGAAGCCCTACGTCTTCTGGCGGGTGTTTCGCTCGACGATAGCGGCGACCCTGCTGATCGCGACTGGTCGCAGCTTGTTGCTGGGCCTTGGCTGGCCGATATCCTGCAGGAGCTGCGTCAGCCGGAAGGGTTGGCGCAGATCAGCCCGGGCGCGGAACTCAAGACGAGCCTGCGGCCCTACCAGCAGGCTGGCGTGCGGTGGTTGTATCTGCTCACCCGGCTTGGCCTGGGCGCTTGCCTGGCGGACGATATGGGCCTGGGCAAGACCATGCAGGTACTCTCGCTGCTGCTCGTGCTGAAGCGCGAAAGCGCCGAGGCGCGGCCCAGTCTGCTGGTCGCCCCCGCATCGCTGCTGGCCAACTGGGCGTCAGAGGCCGAGCGTTTCGCCCCCGGCTTGGCGCTGCTGATTGCCCATCCATCGGTCATGCCGGCGGCCGATTTGCGCGCGTTGGATGCCGCGCGCCTTGCGGACATTGATCTCGTCATCACCAGCTTTGGCTCGCTTCTTCGCCAGCCGGTACTGGAGACGATCCAATGGCGCATTGCTATCGTTGATGAAGCGCAGGCGATCAAGAATCCGAGCGCCAAGCAAACGCGACAGGTCAAGCAGCTCCAAGCACAGTCGCGCATCGCGCTCACCGGAACCCCCGTGGAAAACCGTCTGTCCGATCTCTGGTCCATTTTCGATTTCACCCACCCCGGTTTGCTGGGCTCGGACAAAGTTTTCGCCAATTTCACCAAGCGCCTGGCAAAGGCCGAGCACTTCGGCCCGCTGCGTACGCTCGTGCGGCCCTACATCTTGCGCCGCCTCAAGACCGACAAGCGGGTGATCGACGACCTTCCGGACAAGACTGAACTCAAGGCATGGTGCCACCTGAGCCCGAACCAGGCGGCACTTTACCAACGAGCGGTGAAGGACCTGGCCGCCGCGCTTGAGGACGCCGAAGGCATCGGTCGCAAGGGTGTGGTGCTGAGCTTTCTGATGCGTTTCAAACAGATATGCAACCATCCCTCGCAATGGCTGGGCGACGCGGCGTGGAAGGCCGAAGATAGCGGCAAGTTCGCTCGCCTGCGGCAACTAGGCGAAGTCATCGCAGCCAAGCAGGAAAAGGTACTGGTATTCACCCAGTTCCGCGAGGCCACTGAGCCGCTGGCGGCATTCCTGGGTTCAATCTTTGGTCGCGAAGGTCTGGTGCTCCATGGCGGCACCCCGGTGGCTAAGCGCCGCGAACTGGTCAAGCGATTCCAGGAAGATGAGTTGACACCCTTCTTCGTGCTCTCGCTAAAGGCGGGTGGGACGGGATTAAATCTGACCGCCGCTTCCCACGTGATCCACTACGACCGCTGGTGGAATCCGGCCGTGGAAAATCAGGCAACTGACCGCGCGTTTCGTATCGGGCAGCAGAGGAACGTCCTGGTGCATAAATTTATCTGCCGTGGCACGATTGAGGATCGTATCGATCAGTTGATCGAAGCGAAACAGCAATTGGTGAAGGATGTGCTGGAGGGCGGTGCAGAACTCCTGCTCACCGAGATGAGCGATCGCGAATTGCTCGATCTCGTGAAGCTCGACGTTCATGCTGCGCAAGAAAACTGATCGCCAAGAGGAAGCGCAATGGGTTATGGGGGATGGAAGCCTTATGTCTCGGTCGCCGCACGCAAGAAAAAGGCTGAACTGGCCGCCGCCAAGGCGAAGAAGGCCGGTGCGGTCCTGTCACCAATCGCGTCGTATCGCGGCGCCATCGCCAAGACCTTTTGGGGCAAGGCCTGGTGCGACAATCTGGAACGCTACAGTGACTATGCCAACCGCCTGCCGCGCGGCCGTACCTATGTGCGCAACGGTTCGGTGATTGACCTCCAGATTACCGCAGGCGAAGTGCGAGCACAGGTAATGGGTTCGAGGCTCTACACGGTTACCATGACCGTGGCGGCGTGTCCCAAAAAGCAGTGGCAAGCAATCGGAGCCGATTGCTCGGGGTCGATCGATTCGATCGTGGAACTCTTGCAGGGCAAGCTCTCGACAGCCGTGATGGATCGCATCTGCAAACCTGGCACCGGTCTTTTTCCGGCGCCCAAGGAAATCACGTTCAACTGCACTTGCCCGGACTGGGCGTCGATGTGCAAGCACGTTGCCGCCGTGCTCTACGGCGTCGGCGCACGGCTCGATCAACAGCCGGACTTTCTCTTTGCCTTGCGCCGGGTCGATGCCAATGATCTCATCCGTCAGGTCGGTACCGGTCTACCTGAATCGAGAAAACGCCCAGCTACACGCAAAGTGCTCGACGACGCGTTGGTGGCCGATGTGTTCGGCATCGAGATGGCCGAAGCTTACCCACCGGCCGAGCTTGCTGCCGGACGTAACAAGCCATCGGCAGGTAAGGTCACAGCGAAGAAGGCAGCCAAGCCGACTGTCACGACAGCCCGGAAGCCGACCATGAGCGTGAAGACTGCGGCGGACAATCAAGCGGTAACACAGAAATTGCCAGTCAAGCCATCTGCTGGGCCACGTAAATCAACGTCTGGCAACGTCGTTGCCGGTAAAGCAAAGGTGGCAAACTTGCCCGCAACGCCGAAAGTGGCTGCAACAAGGAAGCGCGCCACTGTTCGACCGTCGAAAGCTGAGTCCCGCTGAACCCAGATCCCATCTGAACGGTGATTGACTCTTAACGGCAGGCGAACTTGCCATGATTCACGTAATAAGACGCGTGATCCCGCCAAACGTCCAACCGGAGATACCAATTGCCATGTCGATTCAAATCAGAGCGACACGATTTGTCGCAATAGTTCCAACGCTTTCATTTCGTCTAGGCGACCAGTACGTGCTTTGCCCGCGAGCGTCTTTATCAGCGCTTCCGCTATCGGTTCAATCCCTTGCAGGTCGTCCAAGCTGCTTGCCGAGGTAAGACGGCGCGGTTCCGTGATGACCTGCGTTACCGGGGCTGGCGCAAACTGCTGACGGGCGGCGGAGAACGAGACATCGTTATCAACAGTTTGCCGAATAGCCGGATCGGCAGCGGACGGGACCGCTTGATCTAGTTGCCTCGTGACCACATTCGTCTCAGCGGCGACACTTGTTGGACCGCCTGTGCCATCCGCATCAGGGTGTAGGGTGAGTCGAGCACCCGCATTTTTCGCCTTCGTACCCGCAGGTTTCTTCGCCGCTATCGCTTTTGGCTCAATCGCGGGCGGCAGTTCTTGCTGAGCGGATGCATGGCGACGCGACGGGGGAACAAGCAAATCCGACACAGACTCAGGGATGTCCGTTACTGAACGCGGAACGTCCAACCAGCCAGTCGGCAAACCAAGGCGTTCGGTGAACCGATTTGCTTCGGCATCGTTCATACGCTTCTGTCCATAGAAACGATTGGCCATGTTGGAGTCGCTAATTTCCATCACGGCACCGAGCCGAACCTTCGATCCTTTGCGGGACGTGAGCACGTGTAGGTTGGCGCGACGAATGTTTTCCAGAACTGCGATGTCGTTCAACGGCAAGGATTGCTGAGCCCCCGACTTTGGGGACGCTTTGACTTTCGCGGGCGCTGATTTCGTCGGGGTCGCCGTGGCAGGCTTCGCGGCCGTAGCGTTGCTCTTCGCGATGGTCCTTGGCGACCCGATACTGGTCTTCTTTGGCATTTCTGGTTCTCTGGGCGAGCGATCGGTGAGGGTAGAGTGGTGATTAGCCTGTGTAACAGGAGCCGGCTTCAATACTTGCTCGTACGCAATTTCCGGTTCGGCGTTCGCATGAATGAAGTCAAGTGGTGACCTCAATCGACTAATGGTCTCGGGTGTGAGAACGGGATTGGGTTGATCGAAAAACCCATCGGGTAGCCCAAGCGTGGTTTCTATATGAAAGGCTGTCTCAGGTGTGAATCTCTCGCCATCCGCCAATTCGGCCACACGCGTTAAGTTGGAGTCGAGTCCCAGTGCGATGTTTTCCGCGCCCACCGCATCTACCAACAACTTAAACGAACGTGTTTTGAAAATGGACGCCGTGTGGGCCGGGTCTCGAGGAGGTGGAGCTTTTACGTATGGCTTGTTCTGTCGGTGGGATGTCGCTTTTGCAGGTTGGCGCGATTGACGCTGGCCTGTGTCTCGAGATCCCGAGTATCGCCCGTGTGCTTGACTCATAAAGTGGGGCTCCCCGCCGTGAAATCACTATCAGTTCGCGCATTATAGGCGAGCGTGAAGCGGTGCCGCCGTTGTTGAGAGGCCGCGTGCGATCTCCCCATCAGTCAAGCGCGAGAGAGCGGTTGAGCTGACCACGCATGTCACCATATAGCGATAACCTTCAGCGAAGATTCGAACGGAGAGGATCTCTACGCTTGGACGAACTGCTCACAAGTGCCGAATGTGCCGTACAACGCGAAGTGGGGTTGGTCAAGAAGGAGCTTGAGCGTGAGAAGACGCGACTTCCGAGCTTGTGCACTCAGTTCTCAGGGGCGCATTCGGAAAGTCTAGCGACTAAGCAAAGCTCCCTGTATGAAATCGCAAAATTTATGCAAGAGCCTAATTCCTCGGCGGCTTTTCTCTCGGCAATCAGTTGGTCGTGGCGCGTGTTGCATCGGGCGTTAATTTCGGAACGGCCGCCGTTGATTAATGCAGAGTCCGCGCGCCGCGATTCGTGCCTGCGGCCTCGACCTGTTGAAGGATATTCGCGCGACACTCGGCTTTGATCTGGTTCGCCGCTTCCCTGACCAACGCGTTGCCGTAAAAACGCGCAACCTTCGCGTCGATCGTGTCTTCCACGTGCTGAATGGCGGCTTCAACGCTCACCGGATCGTCCGGATCGAAGCCGGTCGTGATGACGTCCTCCTGTAGTGCCTTGAGCCCTTCGCCGGCTTCCGCGAGAACTCGGGTCAACTCATCGGACAGTTTGTTCACAGAGCCCTCTCAACTTGATTGGTCGTCGACGCGCAGCGGCGTTTTGAGGAAATGCCAACTGGGCGATCCAAGATCACGAACGTTTATTGCCACGACGTTTGGTTTTTCGGAAGCGCGCCCGCGGGATCAAACACCGACATTGTATCGGCCTCGTTAAATGCGCTCGGGTAGAGTACAAGGTTGGTGCCCGTTGAGGCTAGGCGTGAATTGAAAAGAACGCCTTTGGCCCCGGCACTGAGCACCAAATCGCCGAGCACCCAACTGGGCGGTTCAATCCGATTGTTAAACCACAACGCGCGCCAATCGCAATAGAAATCCTCCCAGAGCGGGTCCCATTCGCGCGCGTTAAACCCTTCACGAAAATCAACGATCGGTGCAGCGCTGATCTGATAGGTCACGAACGTACCGGGTGGCAGGAGCGTCGAGACCTGTTTGTATTCATCAATGGCCGTTTGTACATCGAGTGCGAGGTAGAGCGCCTCGATCCCGGGCCGATTGACGCGGCCACCGTGGGTAGCCGCGCCAGCGCCGCTGAGAGGTATCGAAGCCCACTTTGGCGGGTGAACACGGTAGGCGGTGATGTGGTCAAGCTGAGTGACAATCATCCTGCGGCGCCTGCTTCGAGCGACACAACATAACGGATCACATCGTCAGCCCGGCCGTCGGAAACGAGTTGTTCCGCAGTTTTATAGCCAAATACGGGCAGAGGCTCGTTTCGATACCAAAACATCGCGCGCTCAATGTCGCCCGAAATGTCGCTCGCGGCCCGAAGGACCCGTACCGCTTCGCGCAAGAACCGTTGTACGCTCTCAGAGCCGGGCGCCCGGCTGAGCGTATTTCGGTGCACATGGGCTTGCTGGGCCAAGGTTTGCAGGTCAATTTTCAGCGCTTGCCCGAATGCCCGCGCAGACAAGGCCGGCGAGTCCGAGTCACGCAGGGATTCCATGAACTGGTCGAAGCTGGCGCGATGACCGACAGCTTGAGATAGTGACGTATCCATTTTCTTATCCCGGATGCACAATATTTGCACCATTATAGCAGCTTAATCGCACAAAACCGTGGCCATATCTGGCCGCTGTGCGAACCGTCGTAGCAGCCGGCGGCACTCGGGATGGAGGATTGGCGGGTGGCCGGGCGCCGGTTACATGCATTCGAGTCCAAGTAACCCTATCATGTATTCAATTACTTAAAAGTGATAATTAAGATTATGTCTAATTAAAATTAACATCGCTCCGCGGCAGAAAGATCTCAACGAACACGACTAACGTCGGTGTGGACTATAATGCACATGTTTTTCAACATGGAGATGCGCATGGGTAAGGCACTCGAAGCCCGGGCACGCAAGTCTACGAATGTCACGCTGCCGCCTGAAGTCCTAGATCGGGCCAAGGAGCTAGGGATAAACCTTTCGCGCGCGAGTGAGCGTGGCGTGCGCGAAGAAATTCAGGAGACTGAGGCTCGTCGTTGGGCCGACGACAATGCCGAGTTGGTCGCAGCGTACACTTCGATGGTTGAACGCGACGGGCTGCCGCTCTCGAAGTACAGGACGTTTTAATGGCGCGTTTTGATCTCTATGCTAATCCTGACGATGAGACTCGGCGACTCGCGCCGTATCTGCTCGACGTGCAGAGCACGCATGTCGGAACCTTGCCGACGCGCATCGTGATTCCTCTTCGACCGACCCCGGATCTCGGGTTCTCGGGCAAACCGTCCGATTTGCTGCCCGTTTTCGAAATCAATGGCGAGAAACACTTCCTCGACACGCCTGCCATGAGTGCTGTTCCCTTGAACGCGCTTGGCAGGCGCCTCGGCTCCCTTGCGGATCGCCGCGATGCTATCTCGGCCGCGCTCGACCGGATTTTCGGCGCCTACTGACTGAAGGCAACATGGGGTTGGTCTGCTAGGCGGAAACTGCCAAAGGTGCAGAAATCAGCGGCGCTTTTGACATTCGGCGTTGCGCGCGAGCGTTGATCGCCAACATCTATAATTCCGTCTATGTCACTGGCCGGCACAGCTGCCCTTTTCGTGATTCGTGCACCACTGTGTTATGTGACTCTTAGACTTAACATGCTTTCGTTGAGATTTGGCCTTCGCTCGGTG
The DNA here is from genome assembly GCF_018449515.1 of Caballeronia sp. dw_19. Lineage (GTDB taxonomy): Bacteria > Pseudomonadota > Gammaproteobacteria > Burkholderiales > Burkholderiaceae > Caballeronia. Next base: position 96,793 of record NZ_JAAVUQ010000026.1, read on the forward strand.
CAGTAGCCCTTAATTCAGTAGCATTCAAGCGTGCGCCACGCTCGAGCCCAGTGCCGCATAAGATCGTCACTAATCAACTGCGCAGCTATCCGGCGGCAAAAGCCGAGATTCCGGAGTTGGTGAGCGTGAAGCACGTGTTCGTCAAAACTGCAGCCCGGCTGAACAATTGTGCGGAGAACAGCCACCAACCGACCTGCCAACGCGAGCGTCACGTCCGTGGCTTTCGCGACCTGAAATGCGCACAGAAATTCCTCTCGTGCTTCGGACTGATCCGACAACATTTCACGCTCAAGCGGCATCTGCTATGCGCTTTACTTTACCGCAAACACCTCGCAGCCCGTTTCGATGCGTGGCGCGAATTCGCCGAACTCGCCCAAAATCCGTCAGCCGCTTATTGAAAGTCGTCACACCTCCCGTCGTAGCGCCTCGCTCTGGGCAACTTGTCAATGCTCGATGGACGCTGCGGCGGTCACTCCCCACTGACGATCGCTATCCGGTGAACCGAGTGGACCGGGAGCCCGCGTGCGGCCACAGCCCGGTGGCAGCGGCGAAAGGCAAACTGATCGACGGTCATGCGGCGGTGATCACAAGGCGGTGCGAACCGAGCTTGCGGGTTGGTATTACAGTACCCGGTTCGCGAGGGTCACTGCTGCGGCTATCAGATCTTCGCGGTTTCCCAAGTCGAAGGATGAAAGACTTCCTGCACTGTAAGCTGCCGTTTCGACAAGCCTTGCGAATGATGGTGACGCAGGAAAGTTTCGAGCGTATTGAGGTTGGGCTGAATACCGTATGACCAGTGATCGTCGCCGAGCAGTTCGCGTGCGGCCTTCAACTGCTCTTCGACAAACGGCAACGTGACTTTCGTTGCTGAGGTGTCCGACAGACGCTCGAGTGCGATGCGCTTCGAATGCTCAAACGCTTTCAGTACCGCAGCGGGCAACCAGGAATGCGCTTCGACGAGCGTCTTGCGAATGCCCACGACGTGCATGATCGGGAACACTTTCGTGCGGCGATAATAGCCTTTTGCTTCCTCTGTCGGATCCGAAAACAGCCAGCCCACGTCGGGGTTCTTGCAGCTAGGCGGGCGCGGCGCCATGAATCCATCGAGATCACCGCGATCAAGCATCGCCGAAATAGTGTCGCCTTCGGGCGCGCTTTCAATGCGAATGTCCTTCGGCAGATCAAGCTTGATCTTCTCGGGACGACCGGGTTCGTCAATACCCCCTCGTACCCACGTAATGTCCGACGGCTTGACCCCAAAGTCGTCTTCGAGCAAACCACGCGCCCAGACATTCGCTGTCAGTTGATATTCCGGCAGGCCAACACGTGCGCCTTTCAGATCCTCCGGGCGCGCGATCCGGTCTCGGCGGACATAAATCGAGGTATGCCGGAAGGCTCGCGACAGGAACACGGGAATTGCTACGTACGGGCAAGTGCCGTCTGCAAGTTTCACTGCATAACTTGAAAACGATAGTTCGCTGATATCGAATTCCTGGCTGCGGAACGCGCGAAAAAACATTTCTTCTGGCGAGAGCGTCATGAAAACGGGATCGACGCCGTCGATCTGTGCCTGTCCGTCCAGCAGCGGGCGCGTGCGGTCGTAGTCGCCGCATGCAATCGAAAGGTTGAGTTTACCAATCATAAGGAATCCTGGTGAAGATGGAAAGAAGAGATCGGTCAGTGCGCGTGCAGGCGGTTGGCCTTGCGAGCAAGGAAATCGAAATTCATGGTGAACTGTTCTTCGCGGGTGATCGCGTCGTGCAGGCGGCTGACCTCTTCGTCGGAGAAACGCTCGCCGACTCCGCCCGCCGCTTGCGCCATCAACTGGATCCTGCATGCTTCTTCTAGCGCGAGCGTCAGCACCACGGCTTCCTCGACCGTGCGCCCCGCAACTGCGACGCCGTGATTGCGCATCAGGGTCGCCTTGCATTGACCGAGGGCCTTCGCCACCCCGGCTCCCATCTCCTGCGTACGGACGAGGAACATGGTCTCGGTGTAGTACGGAAGGCCATCAGCGAATTTGCAGGCGGGCTGGCTGATCATCTGCAAGTTCTGACCGGTCGATGACAATGCGATAGCATGTGCCGGATGGGCGTGCACCACGCTGTTGATCTCCGGCCGCGCTTTGAAGATCTCCGAGTGAATGAACACTTCGCTATGTCGGCGCCCGCCCCCGCCAATCTTCTCGCCCGAAAGATTGCAAAGAACGATGTTCTCTTCGGTGATTTCATCGAAACCAAAACTGTGTGGTTTCATGATGAAGAGGTTCGAATCATCCGGGGTCCGGATGGATACATGACCGCGGGTCAGGTCGCCCAAACCATTGGCTTCAAGAATACGGCCCGCGTCTATCAACCTTCGCCTTGCTTCGTCCAGTGTCATAGTGTTTACCTCGCGCCCAAAGAAGGTACCGTACGGCGCGAGAGCGCGTCTCGCCGCAACAGTCATGTGCGTTTTCGTTTAAACCGGCTGCAGCTAAAAGTCGATCACCAGCCGTTCGGTTTTGGATCCTGAGCAGCAGATCAACATGGTCTTGCCGGTTTGCTGCTCGCTCGGACTTAGTACGCTATCCCGATGATCGGGAACGCCTGAGACCACGTTCACCTGACACGCGCCGCAAATTCCCTCTTCGCAGGAATAAGGCGCGCTGACGCCGGCGTCCCTCAAGACCTGGAGAATGGTTCTCCCCTTGGGAATGGCGAACTCTTGGCCGGTGCGATGTAATTGCACTACGTAGCCCCCATCAATCGCCGCCATTTGCTTCGGTGCAAAATATTCGACGTGCACTTGCTCAGGCGGGAGTGAGGCAGTGGCGGTTTCGAATGACTGGAGCATCGGCAAAGGACCGCAACAGTAGAAGTGCGCATCGGCTGGCGCAGCCGCGACAATCGCGGCGACGTCAAGATGTTGTCCAGCGCAATCCGCGTCAATGTGCGTGCGCACCTGGGCAAGACGTTCGATCTCATCGAGAAAGGCAGCGTCTCCGCGCTCCCTGCACGCATAGTGCATCTCGAATGAACGGCCGGCTTTTTCGAGGCGCTGCGCCATGCTCCAGATTGCAGTAACGCCAATGCCACCGGCAATCAATACCGTATGACGGGCGGTTTCGGACAATGGAAAGCTATTGCGCGGACCACCGATTTCAAGCGTCTGCCCAACACGCAACCTGTCGTGCATGAAGCTCGATCCGCCCCGGCTTGCACGCTCACGCTTGATGGCGATAAGGAAGGCTCGAGGATCGCCATCGGCTGTGATCAGTGAATACTGACGTACGATGCCGCCCGGCAAGTGCAGGTCAATATGCGCACCCGGTTCGACCGCCGGTAACGTCGCGTTGTCGGGACGGCGAATTTCATACACGTTGGTTTCATGGGCAGCGTAGCGGATCGCTGTCACGCGCATAGTCATGGTCGCTCGAGCCACGGGATGGTCAGCCGCACAGCTCCCTATACCGGGTGCCGTGTCGAGCACGGCGGCTGTATCAGACATAGGTTCCTCTTTCACTTTCAATTGCACGGCGCGCGATGCGGCCGCCTCTTTCACGGCTTGTTGCCAGTGTCGAGAACACTGCGCGATGGCAGGCGAGGTTTCAACGTAGCGGCAACATCGAGCAGCAGCTTGCGGAACGTCTTGATCTCGGCCGTGGTGAAGCGTGTCAGCAAGCCGGACACGGTCAGCGTACCTAACAATTCCCCGCTCTCGTTAAGCAGCGGCACGGCAATCGCGGCAAGATCCGGATCCCGCTCGCCCTTCGACACAACCCACCCGCGGGTGCGAACGGCCGCCGATGCTTCGTCAGTCGCAGCAGCGGGATCGAACGCCCAGAGCACCTTTCCCGCTGCACCGCTTCTCAATGGATGACGCGAACCTTCGTCCAGATGGTGCCGCGCCGAACGTGACGAATTCACGCGATACAGACACACCCGATCCATATCATCACGCACATAAAACGACGCCGTCTCACGCGTCAACGTAGATAGCTTTTGCAGCGCCGGCCGCACCAGATCTTCGAGGCTGACCTGCGCCGGACCCAGCGCGCCCAAGCGGCGCAGTTCGGGCCCTAGCAAATAATGGCCGCGTGGATCGCGTTGCAGGAATTTCATATACACGAGCGATGCAGCCAGTCGCAGGATCGTGCTTTTGTAGAAGCCTGATCGCTGGGCCAGCACGGCGAGCGTCAGGATTTCGCCCGGCTGCCTAAAACATTGGAGCAGCGCCAGCGATCGCTCGACTGCCTCGACCCGGGCACGGGGCTTTTCAGGGTCATCGCCGGTGAGGTCGTCGTTCGATGCGTCCGTCATTGCGTCGTCATCGTTTTCAATATGCTGAGTGTTCATGCTTGTCTCCTGCCACGTTGCATGGATGAATTTATAGCGCATTTATAGGTGTTCTGGCTAACAGAATTTGTGCCGCTTGACAGAACGATGGGTGAAAAATATTCTGACTTCACTAATGAAGAAGGAGACAAAAACAATGCTCAGCCCCGCGACGAACGACTGTCTAACCCGTGTTGGCCCAACAATTCCTGGTGGCAAACTGATGCGCCGCTTCCGGATTCCAATCGCGTCCTATTCTCAACTCGGTAATCAACCCGATAACAGTGCGGCGTGCATTCCGGGCGCCGGATAAGTCCTGTACATAGACAATAGGCACAGCTGTTGCCCAAGGCGTTGTTAGCCGCATTGCTCCCGCTTGAGGGTCTGGCAAATGAAATATAGAAAAGTAGGCGCGACCGATCTCACCGTTTCGGAAATCGGTTTTGGCTGCGGTGGAAATGCGGGCCTGATGGTGCGCGGCAGTTTCGACGAGCAGCTAACCGTGGTTGAACGCGCGCTCGACCTCGGCATTACCTATTTCGACAATGCGCCGGATTACGGTGACGGTGCAGCGGAAGAAAATCTTGGCCGAGTGTTGAAGCAGTTGCGAGCACGCCCGGTGATGAACTCAAAGGTTGAAATCCGCTCACGGGATCTCGACGATATCGCCGGCCACGTGGTGCGTTCAACCGAAGCCACATTGCGTCGGCTGCAACTTGATCACCTCGACATCCTGCAGATTCACAATGGCCCTGTGCACGGCGCGGCGCCGCTCGAGGGCAAGTATTACGCGACGCTTGGCATTGATCAATTCATGCGTCCCGACGGTGTGCTCGAAGGTTTGCGCCGGCTGTTGCAGGCCGGGAAGATCCGGCATGCCGGCTTTATTTGCCGAGGTAACGACATCGGCCCGATCAAGCAACTGCTCCAAACCGGTCTCTTCAGCATGATCAACGTCTGCTACACGATGCTCAATCCGACGCCCGGCATGGGGTGTCCCGAAGGCCTGAGAGTAGACAAGGACGGAGGCAACGTACTGAATGTCGCACGCGACGCCGGCTGCGGCTCGGCGATCTTTAGCGTCCTTGCCCGCGGGTTTCTAACCGATGACAGCGTGGAGGGCCACGAGCGTCATTCACTCGCCCGCAGTACCGGCGCTTACGGCGAGCGTGGCACGGAACTGCAGCGGCAAGCGGCGCAGGTCCGGTTCGTCGCTCGGGAACTCGGAATCAGCCTGGCTCAAGCCGCCTTCCGTTTCGTGCTTGGACATGCTGGCGTGACTACGGCATTGGGCGGTTTTTCGTCGCTCGCGCAGCTTGAGGAATTGACTCTCGTATCCGGCATGGACGCGATTCCGCCTGAGTTATTGAACAGGCTTGAGGCCGTATGGTGCAATAACTTCGCGGTAGGTTGAGAAACCAGTAAGCACCCTCGCCAAATACCGGCTTGATACTAAATAAATACGATGGAGACACGATGACAACAAGACGTACCATGACAAAAATGGCTGCGACCTGGCTAGCGTTGGCCGCCGTCAACGCGCCCTTGAGCGCGCGGGCAAACGAAAAGCTTTCGCCTAATCTTGGGTTGACGGGTTATACCGGCCCGGATCGAGCCGCAAAGATTTTGCAAGCCGCCAAAGCCGAGGGCGAACTGAACTTCTATACCTCGATAGCAGAACCGGATGTCGCCCCATTGATCGATCCGTTCCAGGCAAAGTACGGCATTCAGGTGAACATCTGGCGAGCAGGCGACGAACAAGTGGTTCAGCGCATCGTGGCCGAATCTCAAGGACACCGATACATTCCCGACGCCGTGCATACGGGTTCGTCTTTTCTCGACGCGTTACGCAGCGAGAAGCTTCTGCAACCGGTCGTGTCGCCGGTGATTGCAGACCTCATGCCCGAGACCATCCCTGATCATCATCAGTGGGCGGCTACCATGCTGTCGGTGTGGGTGCAAGCGTACAACACGCATTTGATCAAGAAGGCGGACCTGCCCACTTCCTATGCGGATTTACTATCGGCGAAATGGAAGGGCAAGCTGGGCATTGAAGCGAAGAGTTCCGACTGGTTCGCAACCGTGGCAATGCAGATGGGCCGCGACAAGGGTATCGATTTTTTCCGGGAGCTCGTTGCTACCAACGGCGTCGCTGCGCGAACCGGCAATTCGCTCTTGAATAATCTCGTGGCGGCGGGCGAAGTGCCGCTGGCGCTCGAGGTTTATAACTACATGCCGGCGCAAGCGAAGCGCAAGGGCGCGCCTATTGACTGGTTCGTCTTGCAACCGGCTGCCGCACGGGTCAATGGCGTCGCAATACTAAAGCACGCTCCGCACCCAGCCGCTGGCTTGCTGCTGTATGACTACCTTCTTTCCGTCGACGCCCAGAAGATCCTCGCGAGCCGCGATTACGTTCCGGCCAATCGTAACGTGGCCTCTCCTCTGAAGGACGTGCACGTAACACCTGTCGACCCTGCTATGCCGCTGACTGAGAAGACCGAGTGGAATACGATCTTCGACCAGATCTTCCTGCATGCCGCGTCAGGCAGGGACGCTTCAGCCTGAACGTAAAACACGCTATTCGCTTCTGCCGAAACGGAGGCAAATAGCGTGCGGATAGATCTCCAGGCTCTACTATCAAATCTTAGAAGCGGTGCCGGATCCCCATTTTCACTGCTATCTGGGTCGGTGTGCTGGATTGCCCAAGTGATCCAATAGAGGCGACCGCGGCCTGTCCCGTAGAGTCAATCCCGGATGCGTGCTGCCATATGCCGACAAGGTTCAGATCCGTGCGCTTTGAGAGCGCATAGTCCGGCCCGAAGTCGACTTGCTCGTACTTTGCGTTTCTGACTTTTGTGTAGTCAAAAGACAGGCCCACCAGCAGCGCCGGCGTAAAGTTATAGCGGCCGTTTATTTCGAAGCTATTGAAGACTGCCGTGCCGCTGTTCGGCGTGGACGCAGTACGCACAATGTCCTGATAGCGAGAGTTGGTGTAGACCAGCCCGACCCTGCCGTCGCCAATTTTATATGCCACACCTGCTCCAAAAATCTGCAGGACTTGCGCAGAGGCGTAGCCGCTAAACACGGGACTCTTACCCGGGGATGTATAGCCTTTGGCGCCCGGGAACACGGTCCCGTCGAGTGCGGACTCGGACGGGTTGTTCACGTTGTCATACACAAGAACAGCATCGAGAGGGCCTTGTGCGTAATTCAAAGCGAAGTTGTAGATCCGGTTCGTCGCGAAATTACCCGCTACGCCGCCCGGCGCGAACAAGGCGATTGCCTGCATACCGTACACGTGTGGCGATGCATATTTCAGCGAGTTATTGTCGCGGAAGTTGTCGTTAAGATTATCGAAGTCGCCTGGATGGGTGCCCACCCACGCCCATATGGAAGTCGCGGATATGTTCCTTCCAATGTATTGGCTCATCGCATCGCGTTGACGGCCCATGGTGAGCGTACCCAGCGTCTCGCTGCTGAGTCCCATGTACGCTTGTCGGCCGAACTCCCGGCCGCCTTGCAGCAACTTGCCATTGGATGAGTCAAAACCATTCTCCAAAGTGAAGATTGCCTTCAGGCCTGCGCCGAGATCCTCCGATCCGCGCAAGCCCCAACGGCTTCCATTGGTCTGCCCCGTGATTGTTTCCAGGTTCGCATGACCGGACTGGTTGTTGATGTACACCAGACCGGAATCAACGATGCCGTATAACGTCACCGAGGTCTGCGCATGAGCCGCGCCAGCCAGAAAAGGAAATGCGATTAATACTGCCGTTGCTTTCTTCATTGGGGTCTCCGTCCCGTTATATCGTCTCGAATCTATATGCCCGAGGGATCGTGCAAACCGATCTTCGGCATTGCATCCCTGCAGACTCAATGTAGTTATACTAACTATCTATTGTTTTATTTGACTCGGCTGCGTGGTCGTACTGCTATTCAATGCGTTACCGTCAAGCGTTTTTCCAATGACGGTGGCCCTGGTTCCACCTAACTCCCGTGCGCGGGATCAGGGCCGAATCCCGCCGTGCAATAAAAGCGGTTGATACGTACCCGGCCCTATACGGTCTCCGACCTGAGCGCGATGCAGCTGGCCGGATCGACGGAAAAGAAAATCGTCCCGCCAACCGGCGTTTTGTGTGCGGGATGAACCCGTGCGAGGACGACCTGTTCATTCACCTTGATCTGGAAGTCCAGGGTCTCGCCCAGAAATACCTTGGTGAATACCGTGCCTTCAAATACATTGTGCGATCCGGCTGCATCGCGGGTCTCATGAACCATGAGGTTTTCGGGTCGCATGGAAATGGTGACCTTATCGCCAGCTCGACAAGAAAATGCATTGGCGACCGCAACGGGCCCGATCGCCGAATCGACAATCAGGTGTCCGTCAGGTCCATCGCAACTAAGAACCGTTCCCTCTATGAAATTGGTCGTCCCCACGAAGTCTGCGACGAATTTGCTATTTGGCAAATCGTAAATCTCACGTGGCGTCGCTTTTTGAACGATGCGCCCTTCCCGCATTACCGCGATCTCATGCGACAACGCGAGCGCTTCCTCTTGATCATGCGTGACGTAAATCGTGGTAATCCGGAGCTCCCGCTGCATGCGTTTAAGCTCGAAACGCATCTTGTCGCGCAGTTTTGCATCGAGATTTGATAGCGGCTCATCAAGCAGCAAGAGCTTCGGCTCCATCACCAGGGCCCGCGCCAACGCTAGCCGCTGCTGCTGCCCGCCGGACATCTTCGTGGCATCGCGGTCGGCAATATGCTCCAGCCCGACAGCGGTCAAAACTCGTATGACCTTCTCTTCAATTTCGCGCTTCGAATATTTCTTTGTACCCACTTCCAATGGAAAGCTGCAATTCTTGAAGACGGACAGATGAGGCCAGATCGCATACGACTGAAAGACCATGCCGAACTGGCGTTTATTCGGAGGGACGAAAGTATTGCTTCCCGCTGCAAACACCGTCACGCCGTTCACTGAAATGGACCCTTCCACCGGACGCTCGAGACCCGCGATGGAACGCAGGGTCGTCGTCTTGCCGCATCCACTCGGGCCGAGCAGCGTGAAGAGCTTGCCTTGAGGCACATCGAATGAAACGTCGCGGGCAGCGCGTACGCGCACGTTATTGCCATCGACATATTCTGTATTCAAACCCTGAACATTTAGCACAATGATCTCCGTGTGTTCAGCCGCGGTTCGGCTTGACGCCGAACTTGCTGCCAATGTATTGAGCGAGGGAAACCAGTGCGAGCAACACAAAGATCAGCATCACGCTAAGTGCGGACAGCTCAACATACTGACCGTTTTGCCAAAGCTCCCAGATCACGATTGAAACCGTTTCCGAGCCCGGGCTGTATAGAAGAATGGAACTGGATAACTCGCGGATGGATACGATCAACACATAGATCCAGCCGGCCATCAGGCCCGGCTTGAGCAGCGGCAACACGATCCGATAGAAGGTGGAACTCCACGTCGCACAACTCATCGCGGCGGATTCTTCCAGTTCCTTGTGAATCTGGATCATCGACGTATTGGTGTAACGCATGCCGTAGGGCATGAAGCGGGTGATGTAAGCGAGGAGCAGGATCCATAGCGTGCCGTAGATGCCAATATCGACCTTCAGCGACACGATCATGAATGACAATCCCAGCACAAGCCCTGGAAAGACCAGCGGCAGCGACGCCAGGTTGTCGAGCAGCCAGCGACCCGGCAGCTTGGTCTTCACCACGATCCAGCAGATCACGGCGCTTAGCAGCATCACGGCGGTCGCGCAACCGAACGACAGCAGCAGACTATTTACCACTGCTGTGCGCAACGCCGGCAGATGAATGATGTAACGGTAAGCATCGAACGTGAGGTGATGCGCGGCCGCCAGCGATGGTAAGCGGTAATACTTTTGCAGGGACGACCAGAGCAGCACGGCTAGCGGCAATGCGACGATCAACAAGAAATAGATAACAAAGATGCCCGCGGTCACGAAGCGCCAGCCACCGAGATCCATCTGCCGGGGACGAAAGCCCTTGCCGCTGATGGTCGTATATTTGCCGCCGCGCGATGCAACCCGCGACTGCAGATACAGTCCCACCGACGTAATCAACAACAGCAGCATCGAATACGACGAAGCCAGTCCGACCTGGCTCGGATATTGTTCAATGGCTTCGTAGATCGACGACGTGAACACCTGCAACTTGACCGGCAAGCCGATCAGAGCCGGCACTTCAAACGACTCCAGAGCACGCACGAAAAGGATCAGCAACGTGGACACCACGGCCGGAAAAGCCAGCCGCAACGTGATTCGCCACATGGTGCGGGCAATGCCGGCGCCGCTCATCAGCGACGATTCTTCGAGCGAAGGATCCATGCCGCGAAAGGCGGCGGACATCAAGAGGAACGCCATGGTCGAATAATGCAGCCCGTCGACCCAGATCATGCCGCCCATGCTGTAGACGTTGAACACGGGCTTCGATAACCCGAATACTGACGTCAGCACAACGTTTAGCACTCCAATCTTCGGGCTTGCCAGGAAGATCCACGAGATCGTGAACAGGATGCCGGGGATGATCAGCGGGACAATGGTAATGGCGTAAAACAGCTTGCGAAACGGGGTATTCGTGCGCTCGATAATCCACGCAAGCAAGGTACCGATGAAAAATGACACGAGCGCTGCGCCCAACGCGAACTCCAGCGAATTGCCCAGCGTGCGCAGCGTTTCGGGACTGCCATACGCAATACGATAATTGCCGAACGTGAACATTGCCGGTGTATCGGCGACTTGCGGGGTGTAGAAGCTTTGCCAGAAGAGGAAGCACAACGGAATCAGCGCGAGGATGCCGGTGATCAGGACCGCCGCGCCAATGATCAGCCATTTGCTTTCGAGTCGGCGAGAACGCTGAATAGCGGTTTTCATCGCATCGAAGGTCATTTCCATACGATCCCCCTGTCGAGAGGATGACTCGGGGAATCCTGCAAGGTCAGCGTTGCACGCCTATCACCTGCCACGCACTCCGCGACGAGAACGGACCACGTGTTGTCAGTTGCTGTGACGGTACATCTTGTCGTCATCTTGTCTCCATTTATCTTTGTTCTTCTACCCAACCTGCGGGCATGCCGGTCTCGCCGGCACTGCGTTCACATTCCCTGGCAGCGGTGAGGCGAACCAGGGCGTCCTGGCCGCGTGGGGCACGGCTCTTAAGACGACACTATGCGAACGGTAATTTCGAGGATCCAGCTTAACGTTCGAGCGACGGTCCCGGTTAAACCCTCGGTCAATCTTTAGCTGCTGGATCCTCAGGTGAAGCAATGAAGCTTTAGGCTAAGTTAGCCGGGCGTGTTTTCAGTCGCCGTGGCTGTGCCCTGAGCGAGCTCGAACTCCTCGATGCGCCGATGCAAATCCTTGACCATCTCAAGCGCCGGCCCGTAACGGTCAGCATCGTCGTTAAAGAAACCCTTGTGATACAGCTTGCGGAAGTTGTGCTTCAACAGCGGCTTGCTGTAGTCGGGCGCTTCCCCCGTCCCATAGATAATCGGCGGTGATTCACGAAAGAAGTTGATCGGCTCCTCGCCCTGCTCCACGCGCGTAATTTGCTCGTCGAGCTGACGGCGCAGCAACACGATTGGAACGTCCGTACGCCCGAGCAACTCTGCACTGCGGTCCGTGATCGGCCCTTGCGCGTCCCATACCAGCGCATCTTGCGCCAACACGTAATCAAGAATCGGACGACCGTTCTCATCGTGGCGTGGCGGCTCGTACCACGGCACCGAATCCTGCTTGGGCACATCGACTCCCGGAGGCGCCGCGTAGACCTGATAGCAGATGTGATACGTGTGCGTGTCGTCGATCGGAACACGAATCTGATATTCGCTGCGCGGCGCACCAGTCTTGCCGGTCTGCGTATAGAACGGGAAGATCACCGTTGAGTGGTCGCGGGTGTAGTCGCTATCCGCCCCCAGTTCCTGCGAGTAATTCACGCCTTTCGCAAAACCATGCGTGGTCGGGTGAGCGTACAGCTCCTTGATGCCTACGCCCGTCTTCAGCCGCGTGTGCAGCGTGTGCTCTGCCTGCGCGGTAGCTTCTTCAAAGCGGCCTTGCTGCTTGAGCACGTACTGGAACATATGACCGTGCGCCCACGCGCTATGCGTGGGGTCGCCGGTGTTCTCATGGCACTGCAGCCAGTTGCAGTTGATCTGCATGATGGCAATCTGGCGGATCGCGTTGGGCCACACGAACAGGTCCCAGCGCGGTAATGCGGGCGCCGGAGCCGGGCCCATGTAAGCAAACACCAGTCCGCCGAGTTCTTCAACCGGATACGCCTTGAGCTTTTGCTTGATCTCGCCGCACGGGGTAGCTTCCATTGGGCGCTCGATGCATTTGCCCTCTTGATTGAAAAGCCAGCCGTGGTACGGACAGCGTAAGCCGCAATCGTCCGGAATTCCGAATTGAAGGTCCACGTTGCGGTGCAGGCAACGATCCCCCACCAGACCGAGCTTGCCGCTGTTGTCTTTGTACAGGACCAGGTCTTCGCCGAGGATGCGCACCTTGCGGACTGGATTGTCGTCGAGTTGGGAATAGGGCGCGATGGGAATCCAGTAGCGGCGCATTAGTTCGCCACCAGGCGTTCCAGGGCCGACACGCGTCAGGCGTTCGTTCATTGCGGGGCTGAGCATTGTTTTAGTCTCCTTCGTTGTAAGGCCAGAATTAGTGAAGTCAGAATATTTTTCGACCACCGTTCTGTCAATCGACACAAATTCTGGCAGACGGAATGCTCATTGAACCGTTTGGGAGAGGCAGCGATCGCCATGATGGCTGGCTTAGCAGAAGAGTTGGAACCGTGCGTGCTTCCCGGTATGACTCAAGCGCCCGTGGTTTCACTGATAAGCGCAACCCGCATATAGGCTCCTGTGATCTGGACGGCATCCAAGTCCGACTATCTTCTTAGTACTGCAAGTTAATATACGGATGTGGCCGCTGCAATATCGGTGCCGACAATACTCACGGCTGTCGGCGCGTCGCGCGCAGCGGGATGTCTGAAAAAAATGCGGTGGTTAGCGGCGTGACCGACTATGTCGCATGGCCACCGTGCCGTACACGGAGTCATGGACGGTTGCATCGTGGGGTATCACTATGCAAGATGGAAGGAGAAGAAAAGGAGCAGGAGCGAACGGCAGCCGTGAGCCAACGCACTGATATTGCGTCGGGCCCGGTCCAATAGACGGGTGGCGTCGCTCCGACCCGCCTTCAGTGGCGGGCGGTCGTCAGTCGTACACGGCTACCGCCTCATGGATCTGGTGCAAATAGCGGTGATAGTCGAGGACGTTAATTTTAATAGGATATGTCAACCCGCAAGACCGGCGGCGGAAGATAGCTGCCAGACGACATTCGATTCCAGATTCGATACAGATTATCCTTCAGATCTGCCTCGAATTCCGTCATCGACTGCTTGTCCACACCCGCCGCCCCGCGGTTGTCGTTCCTGGTTCTGTCGCGATAAGGTCATCTTGATGAGCAGAGCCGAAATGACAAGGACTGCTCACCTAACCATG
>NZ_JAAVUQ010000027.1 GCF_018449515.1 Caballeronia sp. dw_19
TGACGTGCCGCCACGCACAGTGGCTAATAGTGATAAAGAGAAAATCCGACTCTCGCAGGCCGCTAAGGCCGAAAGCAGCAACCCGGCATTGACCCCCGACCGCTACGGCCGAAAGCACCAACCCGGCATAGACCCCAACCGCTAACCCTGGAACCTAGCCCCCCGACGCCCAAACCCCCCCAACCTCCTACGCCGTAGCCGCTCCCCCAACCCCGCGCCCTGTGCGCACATACAACGCGATGGTGAGCGCCACCCCCGCCGCCGATGCAACCGCAGCAAACAGATACACGGAGCTGAACCCAAACTCCCCGGCGATATACCCGGCCAGCGGCCCCGTCACGCCCAGCGACAAATCCAAAAACACCGAATACGCCGACAATGCCGCGCCACGACTAGCCGGCGGCACGAGCCCGACCGCCTCAACCCCGAGCGCAGGAAAGATCAACGCAAAACCAAATCCGGTCAGCGCGGCACCCGCAAGCGCAAAGGCGGGATCGGCCGCAAGCCAGAGCATCAGCAAGCCGACACATTCGAACGCAAACGACACAATAGCCACGCGAAAGCCGCCAAAAACCTTGATGGTGTTGGCAAACAACAGCCGCGAGCCGACGAACATCGTGCCGAACACGGTCAGCGAAAGCGCTGCGTCCGGCCAGTTATGCGCGGCATAAAAGAGCGTAATGAACGTGGCGATCGACCCAAATCCCGCCGATCCCAGCGCGAGACCCATGCCGTGCGGCAGCACGCGAAAGAACACGCTGCGATACGACATGCGCTCGCCATGCACGATCGGAACAGCCGCCATGCGCGTGGCAAGCCAATAGCCGAGGCCGCCCAGCGCAATCACCAGCGCGCCCAGCGACGCAAATCCGATCGAGCGCTCCATCGCCACGCCAAGCGGGGCGCCAACGGCCAGCGCGCCATACGTGGCAATGCCGTTCCACGAGATCACGCGCCCGCTGCCGGCGGCGCCAACCCGTCCGATACCCCACGTGATCGCACCGGTTCCGACCCAGCTTTCGCCAAAGCCAAGCACAAGACGGCCGATAATTAACAGCCCCAGGCTCACCGAATGCCATTGCGACGCGAGCGCCGCGCTGAGCAGCAGCACGCCGCTGATCGCGCAGGCGGTCAGCCCGTACAGCACGGTCTGCTTCGGCCCGATGGTGTCCGCCGTGCGCCCGGCGAGCGGCCGCGAGGCGAGGGTTGCGAAGTACTGGACGCTGATTGCCACGCCTGCCATCACCGATCCATAGCCGAGATCCGTATGCACGAAACCAGGCAGCACCGCGAGCGGGATGCCAATGGTCAAATAACAAATGAACGTGAACGTGACGACCGAGACGATTCGCCCGGTAATGGCTAGATCGGCGCGTCGGGACAGCGGGGCTTCGGTGGACATTGGGGTAATTGCGGGGTTGATATCGCTGAAGAGGCGTGATTCTCCCATAGCTTAGGCGCAAACGTGGCCCGCCAGATGCTTTTTCAGGATACGCAGAATAGCGAAAAGCCTTGTCGGGGAAGAGTTTGCAGAATTTTCGTTGCGGACGAAGAATTTGCATCTGGCCCGTGACCGGCCGTGGAGTGGGAAGGTCTTACCGGTTTTCCAGGCCTGCGGACTGCCCGGTCAACTCCCTGGAGACATCGGCCATCAGCGCCTGCAACCAGGCCAGGTCGGTGGGGCGGCTGACCTCGGGCAAGGACATCAGATAACTTTCGATAGGCGGAAACTCGATCGGCGACTCCATGACCACCAGCGGCAACAGCGCGGCGTAATGCAGCGCGAAGCGTCGCGTAGCGGTGAAGATCAGGTCGGATTGCAGCAGCACTTGCGGCACGAGCCCGAAGTACGGAATGGTCGTGACAATGCGTCGACGGATGCCTGCGCCCGCCAGGCCTATATCGATAGGATGACGCTTCACACCGCTATACGTGGTCGGCGCGAGATGCGCCGCGAGCGCATAGCGAGCCGTTGTCAGCGGTTCGCGTGCGAGCGGATGGCCGCGGCGCATGAGGCACACGAAGCTGTCGGTGAAGAGATCGCGGCGGGCAAAACGCGGCTCGGGATTCTCCCAGTTACCGACGACCAGGTCGAGATCGCCGTCATCGAGCGCACGTTCGTGATCAAGCGTCGGCGTCAGCGATTCGATCTCCAGCCGCGCATTCGGCGCCGCCACGCGGAATGCGCGAATCATCGTCGGCATGAAAAAGTCGTTCAGGTAATCCGGCGCGGCGACCCGGAAGGTGCGCCGTGACGTGCTGGGATCGAAGGCGCCATGCGGCGTGGCGACAAACTCGACCTCGCGCAACGTGCGCTGCACAGCCGGCAGCAGCGACGCGCCGTACTCGGTCGGCACCATGCCCTGCTTGCCGCGCACGAGAATGGGGTCGCGCAGCAGTTCGCGCAGCCGCCGCAGCGCCGTGCTGATGGCGGGTTGCGTCTGCCCCAGGCGCAGCGCGGCCTGCGTGACGCTGCGCTCGGTCAGCAGTGTTTGCAGCACGCGGATCAGCCAGATGTCGAGGGAATCGGCGGCGGAGCTGGCGTAATCGGCGGGATCAATGGGATCAGTCATAGAGCGCGGTCTTCGGGCGGACCCTTGGGGCTGGGTGTTGCGTAGCAATTCATGGCGGGACAATCAGGCGTAATGCGCGCCCGATCGAGCGTGCACTACGTTAAGCCCGACCGAACGCGCACGCCATAGCGTGCATGCTATGGATGGAATAGGGGCCGACCGCTAACCCGCGCGGGCCGAACCTGCGGAACCCGCCGAACCTGACGATTCTCATCCCCCGCCGCTTCACACTTCCGAAAAGGGGCCGACCGTCAACCAGCGCGGGCCGAACGTGACGATCCTCATACCGCGCCGCGTCACACTTCCGGCGCCGTCCTCGGCAAATTGCTGATTCGCCGTACTTCCTTGCCATCGAGCCAGTTCGGTGAACGCGCGACGTAAAGCACCATCGGCAGCGTGTCTTCGCCCCAGAACAATTGCTGGTTCACCACGAACGTCGGCACACCGAACACGCCGAGTTCCACCGCGCGCTCGACATTCGCCCGCAATGTCGCCTTGACGTCCTCGAGCTCGATCATTTTCGCGCCGTCGGGCAGGCCCACGTGGCGGCACAGATCGTCGAATCCCTGCTCGCTCGACGGATCGCGGCCATCCTTCCAGATGAACCGGAAAATCTCGCGGATACATCCAATTTCCCCGCCCGATGCCACGGCAAGGCGCAGCGCCTTGCTGGAATCGAAGGGATGCGACGGCGGCATTTTGAACGGAATACCCAGTTGTTCGGCGCGAAAGAGCGCGTATCGATACATAAACACGCGCTTTGACGGGATGTTGCCCGGCATCGGCTGGCCCCAGTGCTTGAGGAGCTTCAAATAGTCGATGGGCAACACTTCGAACGGCATGTTCGGCCACTTTTCATGCTGTTCGAGCAGCAGATACGAAAAGGGAGAGTTGAAATCGAAAAAAAAGTACGGCTGATGCGGATCGATGGAAGCCGAGGCGCTCATATGAATCTCCCTGGTGCGTTGCTCGTCGCGGTAGCCGTCACGCCGGTTACCGTCGTTTCTTCTTTCGATATTACGTGGTGTGCTGAACGCTGTCTCCCTGCGCGTCAAGTGCGGCGGCCTGCGCCATGGTCAGCCGCTGCCGCACGAAGCCGATATGCTCGCGCAGCACGTAGAACTGGTCCGCGTAGGCGAGCGGCATTTTCATCTGGTTGACCGCGTTCTCGATGCCGTCCACCCGTTCGATCAGCGCCTCGCGCTGAGCTGGTTCGGGGTCGCTCATGGCCTCGCGTTCAATGCCGATCAGCGCGCCGTAGATCTTGTAGATCCGAGATTTGATCCGCCATCTGTACAGTCCCGGCACGAGCCGAAAACCCGGAATCAGCACCACGATAATCGGCACCAGCAGCACGATCACGCGATCGGCAAGACTCGCGATCCAGAACGGCAGCGTCCGGTACAGGAAGCTTTTACCCGACTTGTAGTAACGCTCGGCGTCGTCGCTGATCCGAAATTCGTGTTGCAGCGGCGCGGGGAATTCGTTGGCCGTCTGCAACAGGTTCGCGCGTCCGTGCACCTCTTTCGCGGCTTCGATCAGCAAATCGGACAGCGCCGGATGCAGTCCGTCGCGGGCGATCAGCTCGGCTGTCGGCGCAATCAGATGGAAAGGTTGCGGCGGCACGTTCTTCGCCAGATCGAAGGCGCCCATCGGCAGGACGATCACCTTCAGATACGGAAAGCGCCGCGCGTAGGCGTCGGCCTGGGTGAAGTCGAGGAAACGAACGCCGGGCGTGCGAAACAGCTTGCCCATGGTCGGCGGCTGCGCGGAGTCCCCGGTGAGAAACGCGGCGTCGATACTCCCGTCCGTCAGTGCGCTGGCCGCGGCGTCGCCGCTCAGCGGCAGCAATTCGGTGTTGCCGCCCGGCTCGATGCCATTCGCCTTCAGCACCGCCAGCGCGAGCGCACGCGTGCCGCTGCCTTCGGTGCTGATGGCGAGCCGCTTCCCCTTCAATTCTGAAAGCCGCGTCAGCAGCGGTCCCCGATAAAACACCGCCAGCGGCACATACGCCACGCTGCCGAGTGAGACCAGATTTTCATGCTTATCCGGCGTGCCGGGCGCCGACATGCCGCCCTGAACGAAACCGACATCGACGTTCACCTTCGGATCTTCGAGCTTTTGCAGGTTATCGAGCGAACCCTGCGACTCCAGTACGTTCAGCGTGACACCGTTGCGCGCGAGGATCCTTTTGTACTGCTGCGCGTCGTTCCAGAACGAACTGCCCTGTGGTCCCGCCGACATCGTCAGCGTATTGGGCGGCGCGGGCTGGATCAGGCGCACGGCGAGATAGATCGCGGCGGCGCTGATCAGCAGGATTGGTCCGAACGATATCGCGAGGTCGCGCCAGGAAATTGCGACGAAACGTGCCATTGTCGGCGCCATGCGCCGGGTGCGGGTTTTCTTCGGGGTTTCCTGAGCGGGAGGTTCTTGGCCGGGAGTTTGAGTCATTGTCGGGTTCGGTGGGGCGGGGACCTGCGTTGACGCAAAACCGCAAAGCCATTAAAGCAGCGAATTTTATAAACGGGATCGAAAGAAGAAAGGGAAAGGGAAAACCCTCGCACCTGCTTATTCAACAAACAAATCTGGGATGGTTAAAAATACCTCTCCTTGTCCGCATTAAGCCTTTTCATTCAATCCCGGCAGTAAAACATGCCTGTGCCAATATGTTGAAACGTCTGTTGTTACATTCATTGCCCATGCGCTGTCGCAATTTTCGCCGATGGTACATGAACGCCCGTGCTGTTGGATCACAGGCAGGCCCTAAGCCGGTATGACAATAACCACAACTACGGTCGAGTGCGCACTTCATCGTGTTAAATGCTTTGCGCTTCTCGCGAGGCTGGATTAAATTGACGTTCGCCGCCGTAGAACCAGCATCCGCGCCGCCTAACCGGCATTCGGAGAAATGCTCCGAGCAGAACCGGCAGCGTCGCATGATGTGCAGCAGCTTATGTCCTTGAGCCAACGGTCATGACGCCCTTACAAGAAAGGCCGGACATTTGTTTTTTCGCCAGTCTCTCGCAACACCGTGTCGCCAGCATCGCCGGTCTGTTTGTGTCGTATGCGCGTCGATCGTCGGGTCGCCGTTCGTACAGTCAGGCCGCAAGATGTCGTAGCCAAGCCGCTGGGTTGATGCGGTCCAAAGAAGTACAAGAGCAACACTTTGCGAAGTCCAAAGCGAAACAAAAGGAGAAGTCATGAAAGTAGTCGATATGTTGAAGGCGCTGAGCGTCGTGGTGTGCGTCGCAGTGGCGTCGAGCGCCTATGCTCAATCAAGTGATGCCACGGCCACGACGGCACCGTCGGCCAAGACCACCAAGAAGGTCAACCGCAAGCTCGGCCTCGATGTGCGGCGTGCATTGAGTAAGGCACAGGGCATCGACGTGTCGAACATCTTCGTGCGCGCACGCGGCGGTGCAGTCGTGCTGACGGGTACGGTGCCGGACGGCGCGCAAATCCCGAAGGCTGAAGAAGTGGCGAAGGGCGTGAGCGGTGTGACTTCCGTCTCGAACAAGCTCACGCTGGCTGAACCGAACGGTGGAGGCTGATGCTTTCCTGAGCCTTGGACTGCGGTGCGTCGTTGCAGCGTTTTTGCAGCGTGTGACGCGGTTTCGTCCAGTGGTTTGAATAACGGGTTCCGGTGCTTTGCGCCGGAACCCGTTATGCGTTATGGGACCAGGCTATGGGCGCACGCTTCCTGGTTGAAAGCAGGAGCCAGGTTCGCGACGCGCATCGAAAGAAGTACGCCGGATAAAAACAACATGGTGGAGAGCGACGATGAAGCGATTCCCGGGAGTCACGGCGCTTGCCCTGGCAATGGTGGCGTTCGGCCTCGCGGCCTGTCACGGCAACGATGACGGCAATGGCAGTGGCAATGGTTCGCAGAACAATGCGCTGCCGAACTTCATCGCCGGCAGCGTGCGCACGCAAACCTATGACGGCACGACCGATGACCTGCTGACAGCGGGGCCTGGGCAAGGACGGGCTGGCATCGGCAACGCCGCCGGCCATTGCCAACGCGGCCGCGCCGAGCGCCGCTGAATTGCGCCGTCTCGCGATCTACTCGAACTATCGCGCGCTCGTCGATATGTCCACCAATGGCGGCTACGGGCGCTTCTGGGGGCCGAACGTCGACCTGAACGGCAACGACACGCTCGGCGAGGGGATGATCGCCGGCAAGGAATATCTGGCTTTCGCCGACGACGGCAGCGGTACGCTCAACGTGAGTTTGCTCGTGCAGATCCCGGCGAGTTTCAACCCCGACCAGCCGTGCATTGTCACGGCCACTTCGTCCGGGTCGCGCGGCGTGTACGGGGCGATATCGGCGGCGGGGGAATGGGGTTTGAAACGCGGCTGCGCGGTCGCTTACACCGATAAAGGCAGCGGCAACGGCGCGCACGAACTGGCGTCGAACACGATTACGCTTATCGACGGCACGTTGTTGAACGCCGCGGCTGCCGGCAAGACCAGCGTGTTCACGGCGAACCTCGGGAGCACTAATCTTGCCACGTTCAACGGGCAATTCCCGAATCGCTACGCGTTCAAACACGCGCACTCGCAGCAGAATCCGGAGAAAAGCTGGGGCACGAATACGCTGCAGGCAATCCAGTTCGCGTACTGGGCGCTCAACGATACCTACGGCCCGCTCGACGGCACCACGCGCAAGACCCGCTATAACCGCGGGGATGTGACGACCATCGCGGCGTCGGTGAGCAATGGCGGCGGCGCGTCGCTCGCGGCCGCCGAGCAGGACACGCAGGGATGGATCACGGCGGTGGTCGTGGGTGAGCCGCAGATCAACCTGAACGTTCCGTCGCAGGTTTCGGTGAGGCAGGGCGGCGTGCCGGTGGCGTCGTTCGGCCGGCCGCTCGCCGACTACATGACGCTCGCGAACCTGCTGCAGCCGTGCGCGGCACTGGCGCCGGCCGCAGCGGGCGCGCCTTATCTCACGGCGTTGCCCGTGGCCACGACCGCGTCGATCCGGGCGGCGCGCTGCGCGTCGCTGGCAGTGAACGGCGTGATTACCGGCGGCGATGTGATCAGCCAAGCCACCAATGCCCTTGCCCAACTGCATCAGGCCGGTTATCAGACAGACTCCGACTTCCTGCAGGCGCCGATGTGGGATTCGCAGGCCGTGCCGGCGGTTGCCGTGACGTATGCCAACGCATACACGCAGTCGAGCGTCGCCGATAACCTGTGCAACTTCAGTTTCGGCACGACCAATGCCGTGACGGGGGCGGCTGGAGTCAGCCAGCTCGTATCGCCGATGTCTACCGTGTTCGGCAACGGCAATGGCGTGCCGCCGACCAACGGTATCAATCTCGTCTACAACGCGGGAAATTCGGGCGCGGCGGACCATCGATTCGCTAGCGCCGACGCAAGTTTCGCCGGCGCGTTTTGTCTGCGCGGCTTGTGGACGAACGGCGACGCGCGGATGACGGCGAATGTCAATGCGATCCGGGTGAATGCGAATCTGCACGGGAAGCCGGCGATCATCGTGCAGGGGCGCTCGGATACGCTTGTGCCGATCAACCACGCGTCGCGCCCGTACGCGGCGATGAACAAGCTGGCCGAGGGCAATTCAAGCAATTTGTCGTTTTACGAGGTGACGAACGGCCAGCATTTCGATGCGTTCCTGAGCGTCGCGGGCTTCGATACGCGCTTCGTGCCGCTGCAGTACTACAACCTTCAGGCGCTGAACCTGATGTGGGCGCATTTGAAGAACGGGGCGCCTTTGCCGCCGTCGCAGGTTGTGCATACGGTGCCGCGAGGCGGTACGGCGGGAGCGGCGCCGGCTTTATCGGTGAGCAATTTACCGGCGATTTCCGCCTCGCCCGGGTCGAACGCAATCACGTTCGGCGGTGGCGGGGTGAATGTGCCGAATTGAAGCTGGGGCTTCATCTCGCCGGTCAATGGCTGGCCGGCGACGGTATCTGATGGGGACGGGGCGCAATTTGCGATTTGTCGAAGCGCGGCCGCAGAAACTGGCGGCGGTTGGCGTGTTGCCGACAGCAAGTATTGGATAAGCCGCTATCTTCGATTGATTACGTGGCGACTATCGGTGCGTAAATTGGCTGCAGCGGGAAGGCCCTGGCGGCAACTGCGTTCGAGCGCTTAAGGCGTGGTCGCCGATGCGGAAACCGGCGCCGAAGCCGGGGCAGCTACCGTCACCGCCGTAGCGCTGGCGCTGGCGGCTGAAACCGCACTCGCCGTTGGCGCAGGGCTAGCCGCACTGGCGTTCAACTCCGCGCGAGCGGCCGCACTCGCGGCTGGCGTCTGCACGACGATGGGTGTTGGCGTGAGGTCCGGCGAATTCAGGATCAGCGATGGCGCAAGCGCCTGACTGCTGACATTCTCGCCAGGAATCGGCGAACTGCGTGGCACGGTCTTCAAATAGTGCTCGACCAGACTAAAAAAGCGATCGTAGAACTTGCCTGCCGGCACGGTTTCGCTGGAGATTTTCACCATCGAGTCGCTGTTCGAGCGGATCGGCAGCGAGAGCGAACCGAGCACGCTCAAACCCACACTGGCCGAGGTATCGCTTTTCTTCAGCGTATAACCGTCCTGCACGGCATTCACATACGCGATGCTCGTATTGCTCGCGTTCTCGCCCGCCGTGCAGACCACATGAAACGACACCACCACGTGCGTGTCCGCCGCGGGCTGGAAGTTCTTGGTGGCATCGACGGTATCAGGCTGCGGCATGGTCGTCACGTAACCCTGGCTCAACAACGCGCGGCGCGAGGCTTCGCAGGTTTCCTGACTGGTGGCGTCGTAGTTGCGGGTGAACGGACTCGCGCCCGTCAAGAACATTTCGGCCTGATAGCTGGGTGTGGGCGCGGCCTTGCCGCCACAAGCGGCGAGGGCGAGCAGGGGCAGGGCGAGCGAAAGTCGGGAAAGCGGGTTTTGCATGACGGCGGCTGGATGAAACGAAGGACTTCGGCGGCCTAGATTGTAGTGCGCCGCGCGGTTGGACGTAAAAAGCGAGAAATTTAGGGGGAGCTTCGATTCACGGTTCCGGCTTTTCGAGCGGCGTCTTTCGGTGCCTGCGCGTCTCCCGAAGCGCTCTAACACCTTCAGCGTCATGGGCTGAGCTCTCGATTTGACTTGCCCGACACGTTTCAGCATACGCATAGAATCCAACGCGTACTTCCCGTTTTTCCGGAGGCTTTTCATGCGTACCGTATTCATTTTCAAGGACGAGGCAAGCCAGGCCGTCGAGATTCCTAAGGACATGCAGTTCGAGGGAGTGGCTGAGTTAGAGATTCAGCGCGAAGGGGACACCATCCTGCTGCGCCCGGTGCGGCCAAACTGGATTTCGTTCGGGCACGAGCCGGCCGCCGGTGCAGATTTTCTCGCGGAGCGTCCTGGCGTTGTCCAGACGGGCTGCTTCGATCTTTCCGGCACCGACGAAAGCTCGGGAAAGCCAGGCCAATGACGCAACTCTATTTGCTCCACTCGAACATCTGCTCCTTCATCATGCGCGAGCGCCCAACTGAAGTCCTGGAGAAATTGCAGGCTTGCGTCGATGCCCAGCAGCGCATTGTCATTTCAGCCATCACCTACGCGGAAATGCGTTTCGGGTCGATCGACAAAAAGGCATCGCCCAAACATGCTGGACTTGTATCGACCTTTGTCGCGCGGCTGGACGGCATCCTGCCTTGGGACACTGCGGCCGTAGACGAGACGACACGCGTGCGAATCGCGCTGGCAAGCTATGGAACGCCCATCGGCGATAACGATGCCGCTATCGCCGGCCACGCTCTGGCCGCCGGCACAGTGCTGGTGACGAACAACGTTCGCGAGTTCAAACGAGTGCCCGGCTTGCGCATCGAAGACTGGGCTACGCCCGCGACCTGACAAAGAATTTGCCATCCCTTGGCAACCGGTGACTACATAAGTCGTAAGCTATTGTTTCATTGAGCTTTTTTCCACTTAAAACCAATTTGCTCGACACGAACGAACGGAAGCTGGAGAGACCCAACCTCTCATTCAGATCTGCTTCGACATCTATTTCTCGTCCCTTGCCGATATCCCTTCTTGAAATTACCGATCGGTGTGCCATATACTTGGCACTCACTGCACGAGAGTGCTAACAGTTTTCCGCCCGGTGGCTTTGTAGGTCGTCGGACGGGTTTCCCGCGTTTTTATAGTCTCAGTTAGAGAGGAGTGTGTATGAACCTTCGTCCTTTGCACGATCGCGTCATCGTCAAACGTCTGGATCAGGAAACCAAGACTGCCTCGGGCCTCATCATCCCCGACGCTGCAGCTGAAAAGCCGGATCAAGGCGAAATCCTGGCCGTCGGCCCGGGCAAGCGCGATGACAAGGGTACGCAAAACGCCCTCGACGTCAAAGTGGGCGACCGCGTGCTGTTCGGTAAATACGCTGGTCAGACCGTCAAGGTCGACGGCAATGAACTGCTCGTGATGCGCGAAGAAGACATCATGGCCGTTCTGGTCAAGTAATCACCTTCAAGCCCATTTGGCTTTCCGGCCGGACGATCGAACCGCTCAAGCGATTCTCGTCCGCCCTGATCGAAAGCCAGAAAACTGAAACGAATCAAGGAGTTTGAATATGGCAGCTAAAGAAGTCGTATTTGGCGATATCGCCCGTGCAAAGATGGTTGAAGGCGTGAACATCCTGGCCAACGCGGTCAAGGTCACGCTGGGCCCGAAGGGTCGTAACGTGGTTCTGGAACGCAGCTTCGGCGGCCCGACGGTCACGAAAGACGGTGTTTCGGTCGCTAAAGAAATCGAACTGAAAGACCGCCTGCAGAACATGGGCGCGCAAATGGTGAAGGAAGTTGCTTCCCGCACCAGCGACAACGCAGGCGACGGCACGACCACGGCTACGGTCCTGGCTCAGTCGATCGTTCGCGAAGGCATGAAGTACGTTGCATCGGGCATGAACCCGATGGACCTGAAGCGCGGTATCGACAAGGCAGTTTCGGCTGCTATCGAAGAACTGCGCAAGATCAGCAAGCCTTGCACGACGAACAAGGAAATCGCTCAGGTTGGCGCGATTTCGGCTAACAGCGACACGTCGATTGGTGACCGTATTGCTGAAGCAATGGACAAGGTCGGCAAGGAAGGCGTGATCACGGTTGAAGACGGCAAGTCGCTGGAAGACGAGCTGGACGTGGTTGAAGGTATGCAATTCGACCGCGGTTACCTGTCGCCGTATTTCATCAACACGCCGGAAAAGCAAGTCGCGATCCTCGAAAACCCGTTCGTGCTGCTGCACGACAAGAAGGTGTCGAACATTCGTGACCTGCTCCCGATCCTGGAACAAGTTGCGAAGGCTGGCCGTCCGCTGCTGATCATCGCTGAAGATGTCGAAGGCGAAGCGCTGGCTACGCTGGTTGTGAACAACATCCGCGGCATCTTGAAGACCGTTGCTGTGAAGGCTCCGGGCTTTGGCGATCGTCGTAAGGCCATGCTGGAAGACATCGCGATCCTGACCGGTGGTCAAGTGATTGCTGAAGAAACCGGCCTGACGCTGGAAAAGGCTACGCTGGCTGAGCTGGGTTCGGCAAAGCGCATCGAAGTGGCGAAGGAAAACACCACGATCATCGACGGCGCTGGCGAAGCTGCAAACATCGAAGCGCGCGTGAAGCAAGTTCGCACGCAAATCGAAGAAGCGACGTCGGACTACGACCGTGAAAAGCTGCAAGAACGTGTCGCCAAGCTGGCTGGCGGCGTTGCAGTGATCAAGGTTGGCGCTGCTACCGAAGTCGAAATGAAGGAAAAGAAGGCACGCGTTGAAGACGCACTGCACGCAACGCGCGCAGCTGTGGAAGAAGGCATCGTGGCTGGCGGCGGCGTTGCGCTGATCCGCGCTCGTCTGGCACTGAAGGACCTGAAGGGCGACAACGCTGATCAGGACGCCGGCATCAAGATCGTGCTGCGCGCGATGGAAGAGCCGCTTCGCCAGATCGTCACGAACGGTGGCGAAGAAGCCAGCGTCGTGGTGGCAGCAGTTGCAGCCGGTACGGGCAACTTCGGCTACAACGCGCAAACGGGCGAGTACGTCGACCTGGTGGAAGCCGGTGTTGTGGACCCGACCAAGGTGACGCGTACGGCATTGCAAAACGCGGCATCGGTGGCAGGTCTGCTGCTGACGACCGACTGCGCTGTGTCGGAACTGCCGAAGGAAGATGCTCCGATGGGCGGCGGTATGCCCGGCGGTATGGGCGGTATGGGCATGGACATGTAATTTCGGGCCTGGCCTGAATTACAGGGCAGCGCGGGTTTCTTCGGGAGCCCGGGTTGCCAAAGAAAAAACCCGCATCGGCAACGATGCGGGTTTTTTTATCGGCTCAAGAAACTGCCGGCTACTTGTTGTTCTCTGCTCGCATCTGTTCGGCGGCCGCCTTGTAGTCGTAGGTCGGATAGAACTCGGTCCGGTAACCACCCCACGCGGTATTTTCGATTGCGCGATTCACGTCACGCAATTTATCGGCGGGGACACGCAGCGTGACCACCTGACCGATGCCCATCATCACGTACCACGAAACCACCTGAACGCCCGGCGGCGGAAACGCCTTGAAAAAGCCTTGCTCCTTCAATTGTTCGTTGATCTTCGGCAGCGTCTTCGACTCATCATGCTTCAGGAAAATGGTCAGCAGAAAGGTGCCATCGCCGACGGGCGTAGCGTTCGAATTCGTGTTTTCAGCAGGAGCCGGAGCCGGAGCCGTCTGCGCGAACGCCGCAGCGGAACTGACGGCCACCAGCGCCCCGGCAATCACCCGTGCAACCAGCCATTTTCTGCACTCAAGCATCAGCTTTCTCCCTGACGGCAACCCGTTTCGGACGCGCGTTCAATGCCTTGCGGCTTTTCACACGCAGCGCGTTGAACTGGGCGTGGCCGGCGGCGGTGTTGTCGAAGATGCACCAAACCTCGTGCGCTTTTTTCGCCCGATCATGGAGCGTGAGCGCGAGGGAATCGAGGTAGGGATATTCGTACGATGACTGGTACATCTCCGGCGAGCCATGTAGCCGGAAATACACCAGCGACGTATCCGCCCGATGCGCGATGAAACAGTCATCGGGTTGTGGATCGGCATCGACGTAGGCAATCTGTTTCGACTTGAGCAACGTGGCCGCGTCTTTCGCGAACCAGCTCTCGTGCCGTGCTTCCAGCGCGATCGGAATGTCCGTGCGTTCACGCATCGATGTAAAAAACGACTTGGCCACGTCGGGGTCGAACGCGAGGCTGGGCGGTAGTTGCACAAGCCAGCAACCGAGCGTACTGCCCAGTTCAGTCGCGGCTTCGAGGAAGGTGTCGAGCAGCGTTTCGCAACTCACGAGACGCGCGTCGTGCGTAATGGCCTTCGGGATTTTCACGGAAAAGCGAAACGTACTGGGCACGCTATCGCGCCAGCGTGCATACGTTTCCGCCCGATGCGGCCGATAAAAGCTGGAGTTGATTTCAACGCAGGTCAGCACCTGCGAATAACGGGCGAGGTGAGTACCGTCGCCGGGGAAGTGTTCCGCGACTGCGTCCGTGATGCCCCAGCCAGCGCAGCCGACCCGCACGAGGCCGGGACTGTGCTTGAGTGGGTGGAGCGATGTTTTGCGCAGCGGCATGTGTCAGTTTCGCTCCAGGAAAGTGTCAGTGGCGGGCTTCGCCCGGTGTAACGGGTGGTGCATCGGGTTGTGCATCTATAACCACGGGCGGTGTCTCGTCGTCATCGTTCGAACGCGCCCAGAAAAACCGGTCCGGCAAATAAGCGCCCATGCCGGGCCTGAACGCAGCGCGGGTCGCCTGGAACACATATTCCTGTGCTTCGCGCGCGGCTTCCGCGGGTTCCTGCCCGTTAGCGAGCAACGCGGCGATGGCAGACCCGAGCGTGTCGGTAATGCCCATCATGCGGTGCTCGGTACGGTCCCACGTGTCCTGCCTGATCTGGCCTTCCTCACTGTAAAGCGTGTTCACATGCCGATGCGTGCCCGTTTCCGTCGCCAGGATGTACTCGCAGCCCTGCGACAGCAAATGCGAGATCGCGGCGTCGAGCGTGGGCGCTTCGGCGTCGCCATCGGGCTGCGCGAGCTGCAGGAGCGTGGCGTGATCGGCCACGAGCATGGTGGTTTGCGGCACCAGCAAATCCGCTATCGATTCGCGCAATTCGTCCGCCGCCAGCACGTGTTCGTCGTCGAGCGTGAAGTCGGGTGCGAGGATCAGCGGCACGTCGTCGTAGTCGGCGACCACTTCTGCAATTGCGCTGACCACTTCCGCGCGCGTCGCCGCGCCGATCTTGAAGGCCGCCACAGGCATATCTTCCAGCAACATGCGGGCCTGAGTGCCGACGGTGTCGGGGTCGAGCCCGGTGACTTCGTCGCAGGTCGCCGAGTCGCGCACGGTGTAGCCGGTCAGGACAGTGAGTCCGTGACAGCCCATGCTGGCGAGTGTCAGCAGGTCTGCCTGCAGGCCGGAGCCGCCCGTGGGATCGGACAGGCCAAAGGTTAGAACAATAGGAGGGGTGTCGCTGGGCATCGGATTATTCGTTTGTTCAAATCTATCGGCTATTCAAGCGGCCGGACAAGGAGCCGGCGCAAACGGCACGATTATGCGGCCTAAAGTCACGTGGACACATGAGATGGGCTTTTTTTCGTACCAAAGCCGGATGAATCATTGTGCGGGAACCGGTGCAACGAAGGACCGATACTTGCTGGAAGGGCGTCGCGCGCTGTGTAACGGCCGCGTGGCGGTGCCGGGAGGGATTCAATGAAACCCCACAACGAAACCCGAAAGCCGTCCGAATCCCGGCCGATCGGCCAGCGCTGCCGCATTGCTAGGCATCGCGCCGCCAAACCGGTACCATCATGCACTCATTTAACCGATTGCCCGACGCGACATAAGTATGGAATACAGAAGCTGGATGTGCCTGATTTGTGGCTGGATTTATGACGAAGAAGCGGGACTGCCCGAGGAAGGAATTGCGCCGGGTACTCGCTGGGAAGACGTTCCAATTAACTGGACGTGTCCCGAATGCGGCGCACGCAAGGAAGACTTCGAAATGGTCCAGATCTGAGCAAAGGCTCGGATGTCGCAAGGAAAAACCGCGCCGCATGGATGGGATGCCTTCATGCGGCGCGTCTTGTTTACGTGTGGGCAATAAGCGTGAGGTGCGCTTGGTGGTTCGGGGCCCGCATGATGGTCAGGTTAGACCACAGTTAGACCAGTGAGCAGGAACGCTCGGCCAGCGAGTTGGCTCGACCCGACTCGACTCTTCCGGCGTGTGTCCGGGTTTTATCGCCAGAGGGGATGCGGCGGCATGCATCGGCGAAAATGCGCCCGGGTTCGATCAAGATCCATCCGATGCATGGCGTAGCGCCGTGCATCGGCTCGTGAGCGTTCCATGACAACTCAATCCGGCTTGAGCAACACGTTCCAGGCATTGCCCAATCCGCGCGGGGGCGCCGTGCGGATTGCGGAGATGGCGCTGACTGACGCGCTGCACGCATTCGTGCGCGACGGCGACACGCTCGGCGTCCTGCGCCGCGGGATTGGCGCGTTGCACTCGGCGGGCTGGCTGCCGGCGCAACGGTTCGGCGAGACCTTGGTGATGGTGTCGCCGCTGGCCGGCCTGAGTGAAAAAAATCGCAACCAGTTCGCTGAAGCGTTGCGTGATTTCAGCGCGGCGGTGGAGCGCCGCAATCTGCGCGAGCTCGCCTGTTCCACGCTGCTGTTCGAGCATTATCGCGGGCTGCATGCGCTGATGGCCGCGCATACCCGCGCCGCGCCCGTTTCCTTCGATGACCTCGCGCTCGCCGGCCGTGCCATTGCGCCGGCCACGCTGCGCTCCATTTCCTCCGAACGCCTCGCTCGCGTGCGGGCGCACTATGAACGGGCGTTGCTGATGCTGCTGCGTTCGAAGGCCGGCGAGCTGAAGGGCGAGGCCGAAATTGTTTCTATCCTCGACGCCTGTTTAGCCGATCTCGCCGGTCCGGATCCCTACGATTTCTGGCGTCTGGCGGGCGCGGTTATCGAAGCGTTGCGTTTGCAGCCCGATCCCGACACGGCCGCCGACGCGCGTCGCCTGTACGCTCGCTTCAACCTCGTTCTGGCCGATCAGGCGCACGGTTTGTCGCATGCGCCCAAGTCGCTGGTGCGCGCCGCGCTGGCGCTGTTGTGGCGCGATTACGCGTTATATGGCGCGTCGGCGGAGGATTCCGTCCAGGTCGATGTGTTGCGCGATTACGGCTTGACCGTGGACTGGCACGTCGCGGCGTCGCAGGCGTCCGAGGACGCGTGGGAGCGCAATGCGGAGCAGGCGCGTGACGCGTCCACTCGCGATCTGGGCGTATTGCGCGTGAACGCCCTTGCGTACGAAGACTTTCTGACAAGTGCCGAGCCGGCGATCGGCGCGTTGATCGAGCACGGGATGTCGGCGCGGGAGGCTGGCCGCATCGCCGTACCGGCTGCGCTCAAGGCAGCCGACGCGGCGTATCGGCTGGGTGCGGCGGCGTGTGCGTTGGGGTTGGGTCATGTCGCGTTGCTTGCCGACACGCTCGGGCTCGCGTGGCGGCGGATTGCGTACGAGGCACAGACGACGCCGGAGGGCTCGCCGCTCGATGCCGCGATTCCCGAGCGCGCGGCCCAGGCGCTTGGCGCGATGTTGCATCAGGCTGCGGCGGGAATTGCACCGTCGGAGGGCGGCGCGTCTGTTGCAGCGCTGACCGCGATGATTGAACGGGGCATGGCCGTCACGCGATAGGGTTTGTTCAAGAGCGCCTTAGCCACAGAACCCATGCGTAAATTGCGCTACTTGACCGTGGCGTACCGCGCCAGTGTGATTTTGCGCGCCGTATCGTGATTGATGACCGGCATGGGGTATTCAGCGCCCAGCGAAATCTTCGCGACCTTCAACGCATCCGGTTTCGCTTTCCACGGCGCGTGGATGTCTTTATCCGACAACGCGGCAAGTTCCGGCACGTAATGACGAATGAACTTGCCGTGGGTATCGAATTTCTCCGACTGCGTGACCGGATTGAAAATGCGGAAATACGGCTGCGCGTCGCAACCGCTCGACGATGCCCACTGCCACCCGCCATTATTCGATGACAGCTCGAAGTCGTTTAGCATCGACTCGAAATACCGCTCCCCGCGCCGCCAGTCAAGCCCGAGGTCTTTTGTGAGAAAACTCGCCACGACCATCCGCAGCCGGTTATGCATATAACCCGACTGATTCATCTGGCGCATGGCGGCATCGACTAGCGGATAACCCGTCCGGCCTTCGCACCACGCGGCGAAATTGGCATCGGCGGTGTCTCCCGTTTCCCACTCGATACGGTCGTATTCCGGCCTGAACGCCTTGTGGTCGCCCGGGACGCCAACATGCGGAAAATGGTGCAGCACTGAAAAATAAAAGTCGCGCCAGATCAATTCTGACAGCCACGTTTGCGCGCCCTGATTGCCGTGACGCTGAGCGTCGTGCGCGGTACGGGCCAACGCGCGAATCGAGATGGTGCCGTGTCGCGCATGCACGCTGAGATAGCTCGGACCTTTGACCGAAGGAAAGTCGCGGGTCCGGTCGTAATCGACCATGCGGTCGCGGAAGTCATCGAAGAGCTGGTACGCGCCGCTCGATCCGGCCGGCAACGCGGGCGCGTGCGCGGCGCTGAAACCGAGCGATTCCAGCGACGGAATCCCGTGCTTCACGCCAGCCGGCGGCCGCGCCAAAGCAGCGAGGTTTTCTTCCGACGCATACGGCTTCAACGCATCGGGCGTCAGTGACGCGAGCCAGTTGCGCTTATAGGGCGTAAACACGGTGTAGGGCTTGCCCGCACCCGTGAGCACGTCATTCTCATGAAAGATAACCTGGTCCTTGAACGTGAAAAACGCCACGTCCGCGCTGGCCAGTTTCCCCCCGATATCCTCGTCCCGCGCCTTCGCAGACGGCTCGTAGTCGCGATTCGTGAACACCGCGTCAACGCCGCAGTCGCGGGCGAGCGCGGGAATCTCGTGCGACGGCAGACCGTGCCGCACCATCAGTGCGCCGCCCGCGTCGCGCAGGGTTTTATCGAGTTCGATCAGGCTGGCATGAATAAACGGCACGCGACGATCGTTTTGAGGCAAAGGAGAGAGAATTTCGCTGTCGAAAACGAAGGCGCACAGCACCCGGCGACAGCGTGTTAGTGCGTGATAGAGTGCAGCATGGTCTGCTACGCGCAGGTCTCGTCGAAACCAGACTAGCCCCAGATCAAAGTCGGCCATCAAGCAGCGCCTTTGCTAAAATTCGAATTATGTCCAACACTTCCGATCGCATCAATTTGACCAATCAGTTCCTGATCGCCATGCCCAACATGGCCGATCCCACGTTCTCGGGGACTGTAGTCTACCTTTGCGATCACAGCGAGCGCGGTGCGCTCGGCCTGGTGATCAACCGGCCGACCGACATCGACCTCCAATCGCTTTTCAATCGCATCGACCTGAAACTCGAGATCGAGCCGCTCGTGCATCTGCCCGTTTATTTCGGCGGACCGGTGCAGACCGAGCGCGGCTTCGTGCTGCACGATCCGGCCGACGGCGACGTCTATACCTCGTCCATGAGCGTCCCTGGCGGTCTCGCCATGACCACGTCGAAAGACGTGCTCGAAGCGGTCGCGAGCGGCAAGGGGCCTGCACGTTTCCTGCTCACGCTCGGCCATGCCGGCTGGGGCGCGGGGCAACTGGAAGAAGAAATCGCCAAGAACGGCTGGCTGACGGTGGAAGCCGATCCGCGCATCGTCTTCGACGTACCCGCCGAGGACAAGCTGCAAGCGGCGTTGTCGTTGCTCGGCGTATCGCTTTCCATGCTGTCGGGCGAAGCGGGCCACGCATGACGGGTGACACCCGCACTGACGCGCGCACCGAAGCCACGCTGCTTGCCTTCGATTACGGCGAGAAACGCATTGGCGTCGCGGTCGGCAATACGTTGACCGGGCACGCCCGGGCGCTGACGGTGTTTGAAAACCGCAGCCGCGAATATCGTTTCGAAGTAGCCGGTCAATTAATTGCGGAATGGAAACCCATGACCGTGATAGTCGGCCTGCCAATGCACCCCGACGGCACGCCGCACGAAATGACGCAATTGGCCACGCGTTTCGGCAATCAGCTGAATGGCCGTTTCAGCGTGCCGGTGAGTTGGGTGGACGAGCGGTATTCATCGGTGGAAGCGAAGGCCGAAATGAAACGCAACGGCGTGAAGATGAATGCGAAGGGCCGTTACGACGATATCGACGCCGAAGCCGCGCGGATCATCCTCCAACAGTATCTAGACGGACTTCACGACCCATCATGAGTTCCCAGCATGACTTCTATTAATGCCGAGGCGCTGTATCGCGAGTTGCTTGGGCAGATCCGCGCGGCTTATGGTGAATCGCTGACGCAAGCTGGCGCTCCGGTGCTCGCGGGTATTTACAGCGGCGGCGTGTGGCTCGTCGAACGCCTCGCCAAAGATCTGAACGTGGCCGGATTCGGCGTGGTGAACGTGTCGTTGCATCGCGACGATTACGCAAAGAAGGGCCTGCACAGCCAGGCCAGCCCGACGTCGCTGCCATTCGAAGTCGACAATCAACAAATCCTGCTGGTCGACGACGTGCTCTCGACGGGCCGGACCGTGCGCGCCGCCGTCAACGAGCTTTATGATTTCGGCCGTCCGGCTTCCGTGGAACTCGCCGTGCTGGCCGATCGCGGTGGCCGCGAGTTGCCCGTGGCAGCGCGTTTCACCGGCGGCGTAGTCGATGTACCCGCGAACGCCAATCTCGTGCTCACGCAGCGCGACGACGGCACGCTGGCGTTCACGACTGAAGCTCGCACGGACTAAAAACGCGCTCGTGTACGAATAGCAGCGACCAGCGGGCCCCCTTTCCCCAGACAAGAAACAACGCACCACCAGGATCGACATGAACACGGCCACCCAGGGTTCTGCCGAAAGCCGCGAGCCGGACAGAAAACCGGCGTCTTCGCGCTACGGTTTTCTCAAAGGCAATCCGCAGCTCACGAAGAACGGCGAACTCAAGCATCTGCTCACCATAGAAGGACTTCCGCGCGCGATCGTCACGCATATTCTCGATACCGCCGAACAGTTCGTCAGTGTGACGGATCGCGAGATCAAGAAAGTACCGCTGCTGCGCGGCAAGTCAGTTTTCAACCTGTTCTTCGAGAACTCCACGCGCACCCGGACCACGTTCGAGATCGCTGCGAAGCGACTCTCGGCGGACGTGCTGAATTTGAATATCAATGCGTCGTCCACGAGCAAGGGTGAGTCGCTGCTCGACACCATCAACAACCTCTCGGCCATGCACGCGGACATGTTTGTCGTGCGTCATGCGTCGAGCGGTGCGCCGTATCTGATTGCCGAGCACTGCGCGCCGCACGTGCACGTGATCAATGCCGGCGATGGACGTCATGCACACCCGACGCAGGGTTTGCTCGACATGTACACCATCCGCCATTACAAGAAAGATTTCAGGAATCTGCGTGTGGCGATTGTGGGTGACATTTTGCATTCGCGCGTCGCCCGTTCTGATATTCACGCGCTCACCACGCTCGGTGTGCCGGAAGTGCGCGCAATCGGTCCGCGAACCTTGCTGCCGAGCAATCTCAACGAGATGGGCGTGCACGTGTATCACAACCTCGACGAAGGTTTGAAGGAGGTCGATGTAATCATCATGCTGCGCTTGCAGAACGAACGCATGAGCGGCGCGTTGCTGCCGTCGGCGCAAGAGTATTTCAAGTCCTGGGGACTCACGCCGGAACGTCTCGCGCTGGCTGCGCCCGACGCTATCGTGATGCATCCCGGACCGATGAATCGCGGCGTGGAAATCGATTCGCAAGTGGCCGACGGTCCGCAATCGGTGATCCTTAACCAGGTCACATTCGGAATTGCCGTGCGGATGGCGGTAATGGGCATCGTTGCGGGAAATAACGACTAACACCATGAAGATCCATATTCAGGGCGGCACGCTCATTGACCCGGCTGCGGGCACCGAAACCCAGGCCGATGTGTTTATCGAAGCGGGAAAGATCGTGGCCATTGGCGACGCTCCCACCGATTTCCACGCGACCCGGGTGATCGATGCAACAGGATTGGCCCTTTCGCCGGGTTTTGTCGACTTGAGCGCGCGATTGCGCGAGCCGGGTTTTGAACACAAGGCCACGCTCGAGTCCGAAATGGCGGCTGCAGCCGCAGGTGGCGTGACGAGTCTCGTCTGTCCGCCCGATACCGATCCCGTTCTCGATGAACCGGGTCTTGTCGAAATGCTCAAGTTCCGCGCGCAGAAGCTGCATCAGGCGCATGTGTATCCGCTCGGCGCGTTGACCGTGGGACTGAAGGGCGAGGCGATCACTGAAATGGTCGAGTTGACCGAGTCGGGCTGCATCGGCTTCTCGCAAGCGGATACACCGATTGTCAATACACGCACGCTCCTGCGCGCGCTGCAATATGCGACCACGTACGGGTACGCCGTGTGGCTGCGCCCGCAAGACTCCTATATGGCGAGTGGCGGCGTGGCGGCGAGTGGCGCGGTGGCGTCGCGCCTCGGCTTGTCGGGCGTGCCGGTGTCGGCAGAAACCATCGCATTGCATACTATTTTCGAATTGGTGCGGGTGTCGGGCGCGCGGGTGCATTTGTCGCATTTGTCGTCGGCGGCGGGTGTCGCGCTCGTGCGCGAGGCGAAGGCCGAGGGCTTGCCCGTGACCTGCGACGTGACCATCAACCACGTGCATCTGACCGATATGGATATCGGTTATTTCAACTCGCAATTCCGTCTCGATCCGCCGTTGCGCTCGCAGCGTGACCGCGACGCGATTCGCGCGGGGCTGGCGGATGGCACTATCGATGCAATCTGCTCCGATCACACCCCGCTCGACGACGATGAAAAGCTGCTGCCCTTCGCCGAGGCTACGCCGGGCGCGACCGGGCTGGAACTGCTGTTGTCGCTGACGGTGAAATGGGCGCGTGAGGCGCGCGTGCCGCTGGCGAAGGCGCTCACGCGTATCACGTCTGCGCCGGCTGGCGTGCTCAAGCTGAACGCGGGGCGTATTGTCGTGGGCGAATCAGCCGATCTCTGTCTCTTCGATCCCGCCGCCGAATGGCTCGTCGAGCCCGCCAACCTCAAGAGCCAGGGGCACAACTCACCGTTCCTCGGTTATGAATTGCCGGCGCGTGTATTGATGACGCTGGTGTCGGGGCATATTGCCTATGAAGCGCGCTGACCGGTCCTGACCATGTTCGCTTTCCGCAAAGCACGGATTTTTGGGCATCTGCTTCATGGCATGTGGACGGTGGCCACGCGTTTCCCGAACGCGACGCCGCAAGTGTGCATGGAGCTGAATCGCCTCTGGTCGGTTGAAATGTTGTGTCGATGCGGGATGAAGCTTGTCGTGCACAACGATCACGCGCGGCTCGATAGCGGCGCGCTCGTGGTCGGCAACCACGTGTCCTGGATCGATATCTACGTGGTCAACGCGTGGCGGCCGACGCCGTTTGTATCGAAGGCGGAGGTTCGCCAATGGCCGCTGGTCGGCTGGCTTGCGCAGCAGCTCGACACGATCTTCCTTCAACGCGAAAAACGTAGCGATGCGAAACGCATCATGCATGAGCTGTCGGAACGGCTCGCGCGGGGCGAACTGATGTGCGTGTTTCCGGAAGGGACGACGTCGTCTGGCACGGACTTGCTGCCGTTTCACTCCAACTTGTTTCAGGCGGCTGTGTCGGCGTCTCGTCCGGTGCAACCGATCTGCCTGATGTATGAAGATGCGAACGGACGGCAGTCGGCGGCGCCGGCTTATATCGACGACCTGACGCTGGCGTTCACGCTGAACGCGATGCTCCGCGATACGCCGCTGACAGCGCATCTTTATGTCTGCGATGCGATCCAGCCGGGTGCCGACCGGCGCGTGCTGGCGAAAGAGGCGCAGGCGGCGGTGGAGGCGGCGTTGCGGCGGATGCAGGCGGGGCTGGGGGCGCCGGTCGCGGTTGTTAGCGACGACGCGGGGGCGGTTGCCGAGTTCGAAGCGGTGACGCCGCGGCATTGAGCGTTTCGGCGGAGCAAACGCGCAAGCGCGTCAGCGTTGCATCGCTTCGGTTTTAACGACAGGTGCACGTCGCGTTGGAGCGATGCGCCGACTGACGTGCCAGGAATCACGAAGCGATCCAGTCTGCCTTTTGGCCGAAAAGCACGTGAGTGGCAGGTGGACATTGGGGGGGGCGCCTGTGATATCTTCGTGATGGCTTAAGGCAGCTTGCTGAATGTCCTAGTGCGCATGCGTTTCTCCGACCTACGTTTCGATGTTTGGGGTGATAGAACCTGCCAATCAACTTTTTCGCGCAGAAATTACATGATTCTAGTGACTGGCGGTGCGGGTTTTATCGGTGCTAACTTCGTGCTTGATTGGCTGCATGCATCCAAAGAAGCGGTGCTGAACGTCGACGCGCTGACGTACGCAGGCAATCTCGGTACGCTCAAGTCGCAACAAGACAACGCCCGGCATGTATTCGTCCGCGCAAACATTTGCGATCGCTCCGCAATGGACGCGTTGATCGCCGAACACAAGCCACGCGCTATCCTGCACTTTGCGGCTGAGAGCCACGTCGATCGTTCGATCCATGGGCCGGCGGATTTCGTGCAGACCAATGTGGTGGGGACGTTCACGCTGCTGGAAGCAACTCGCGCTTATTGGACATCTTTGCCCGAAGCGGAAAAGACCGCGTTCCGCTTTCTGCATGTTTCGACGGATGAAGTGTTCGGATCGCTCTCTGCAACTGATCCCCAGTTCTCCGAGACCACGCCTTACGCGCCGAACAGCCCTTATTCCGCCACGAAGGCGGCTTCGGATCATCTGGTCCGCGCCTATCACCACACGTATGGTCTGCCGGTCCTCACGACCAACTGCTCGAATAACTACGGGCCGTATCAATTCCCGGAAAAACTCATTCCCCTGATGATCGCCAACGCGACAGCCGGCAAGCCGCTGCCTGTGTATGGGGACGGTCAGAATGTGCGCGACTGGCTCTACGTTGGCGACCATTGCAGCGCGATTCGCGAAGTGCTTGCACGCGGAAAACCGGGAGAGACCTACAACGTCGGCGGTTGGAACGAGAAGAAGAACCTTGAAGTGGTGCACACGCTCTGCGACTTGCTCGACCGCTTCAAGCCGAAATTGAACGGCTCTTACCGTGATCAGATCACCTATGTGACAGACCGGCCAGGGCATGACCGGCGTTATGCGATCGACGCGCGCAAGCTTGAACGCGAGCTTGGATGGAAGCCGGCGGAGACTTTCGAAACAGGCTTGGAAAAGACTGTCCGGTGGTATCTCGACAATCAGGAATGGTCCGACGAAGTAGCTTCCGGCGAGTACCTGAAGTGGGTCGAAACGAACTACGCGCAGCGTGCGCATAACTGACAGGAATCGACCATGGCACGTAAGGGCATCATTCTCGCCGGCGGTTCCGGAACACGGCTTTATCCGATCACGCATGTCGTCTCAAAGCAACTGTTGCCTGTGTACGACAAGCCGATGATCTATTACCCGCTATCCACGCTGATGATCGGGGGTATTCGTGACGTGTTGATCATCTCCACGCCGCAAGACACGCCGCGATTCGAGACGATGCTCGGTGACGGAACCCAGTGGGGCATGAATATTCGCTACGAAGTGCAGCCATCGCCCGATGGATTGGCGCAGGCGTTCATTATCGGCAAGGAATTCATCGGCAACGATCCGTCGGCACTGATCCTTGGCGACAACATCTTTTATGGCCACGATCTCGTGAAGCAACTCGAGCGCGCCGATGCTCGTAGCGATTGCGCGACCGTATTTGCCTATCACGTCCAGGATCCCGAGCGTTATGGCGTAGTGGAGTTCGACAAGCAGTTCCGTGCGTTATCGATAGAAGAGAAGCCCTTGAAGCCGCGTTCGAACTACGCGGTTACCGGACTCTATTTCTACGACAACCAGGTCTGCGACATCGCTGCCGATATCAAGCCGTCGCTGCGCGGCGAACTCGAAATCACCGACGTGAATTCCCGCTATCTTGAGCAGGAGAAACTGACCGTCGAGATC
Source organism: Caballeronia sp. dw_19 (assembly GCF_018449515.1). GTDB lineage: Bacteria > Pseudomonadota > Gammaproteobacteria > Burkholderiales > Burkholderiaceae > Caballeronia. The sequence continues at coordinate 25,633 of NZ_JAAVUQ010000027.1, forward strand.
ATGGGACGTGGTTTTGCATGGCTCGATACCGGGACGCACGATTCGCTCATTGAAGCGGCCACGTTCATAGCGACGCTACAAAAACGGCAGGGCTTGGTGGTAGCGTGCCCGGAGGAAATTGCCTATCGTCGAGCATGGATTGATGACGAGCAGTTGCTCAGGCTCGCCAGGCCGCTCGCGAAGAACGCATACGGGCAGTACCTTCTCAACCTATCAAACGCTCAAGTCGCATGGCCATCCACGTAAGCGCCACCGCGCTGCCCGAAGTCAGGATCATCGAACCGAAAGTGTTCGGCGATGCCCGGGGCTACTTCTACGAAAGCTTTAACGGCCGCGAGTTCTCGGACCAGGTAGGAGTGGACGTTCAGTTCGTGCAGGACAACCATTCCCGCTCGGCCAAGGGCGTGTTGCGTGGCTTGCATTATCAGATCGAGCACGCACAGGGCAAACTCGTGCGCGTGGTGGAAGGCGAAGTATTCGATGTGGCCGTCGATATCCGCAAGAGCTCGCCGAATTTTGGCAAGTGGGTGGGCGTGCATTTGTCGGAGGAGAACCATCGGCAATTGTGGGTGCCACCGGGTTTTGCGCATGGGTTTGTAGTGTTATCGGAGTCGGCGCAGTTTCTCTACAAGACGACGGACTACTGGTACCCGGCGCACGAACGCAGCATCATCTGGAACGATCCGGAAATTGGGATTGAGTGGCCGATCGATTTCGAACCGTTGCTGGCGGCGAAAGATGCGGCGGCCGTGCGGCTGGTCGATGCGCAGCACTTTACGTGAGAGCCTGTAGATGACCACCGGACACGAGCGGCAACTGATTTTGCTGACTGGCGCCAACGGCCAGGTTGGTTTCGAACTGGCGCGCAGTCTGCAGGGTTTGGGGCAAGTGGTGGCGTTGGATCATAACGGCCTTGATCTTGCGGACTCCGAACAGATTCGACTGATCGTGCGCGACCTGTCGCCTGCGTTGATCGTCAACGCGGCAGCTTATACGGCCGTGGATGCAGCCGAAGGCGATGCGGCTGCCGCGATGCGTCTCAATGCCGAAGCACCGGATATTCTGGCTCAGGAGGCAAAGCGGCTGGGCGCGTTGCTCGTTCACTACTCGACTGACTACGTCTTCGATGGCACGAAGGACGGTCCGTACGAGGAAGATGACGCCGTGAATCCGCTGAACGTCTATGGCAAGAGCAAGACGGCGGGCGAGCAGGCGATTGCGGCGTCGGGTTGCGCGCATCTGATCTTGCGGACCAGCTGGGTATATGGCTCGCGGGGAAAGAACTTTCTCCGGACGATGTTGCGGCTTGGTGCGCAACGGGAGGAGTTGAGCGTGGTGGACGACCAGATAGGCGCGCCGACATGGTCCAGGACCATTGCAGCGATGACGTCCAATGCGTTGTCCCAGCTTCTTGTCCAGGATCGAGACGAGTGGCTGCGACGCTCGGGCGTTTACCACCTGACGGCTTCTGGTGCGACCTCGTGGTGTGGCTTCGCTCAGGCCATCTTCGACACATCGACGCTTGCGAACAAGCCGGTGGTCAAGGCAATCTCCACGGCTGCCTACCCGGGTTCTACGACCGCTGCGGTCCGGCCGAAGAACTCCCGGCTATCGAACCACAAGCTGTTCGCGACTTTCGGACTGACGGCGCCTGACTGGCGCCAGGCGCTGGAGCTCTGCATGGCGGATTTGTTGTAAATCCCCCGTGCAGGACATTTAGTCGATAACCGCGCGGCAGTTCGAGCATTCCACCTGGGTCACCGTGCGTTCGGCCGGGTCGCTTGCCAATCGCACTGCCGTCAGCTCTTCGCCCCACACGCAGCCTGAATCGAGGCCGATGACGTTATCGCGGATGATGAGGCCGAGCGCAGCCCAATGGCCGAACACGACGGTCACGTCCGCTGTTCCGCGCGACGGCACGTCGAACCAGGGCATGAAGCCCGGGGGCGCGGAGTCCACGCCCCCGCTGGACGAGAAGTCCATGTCGCCTTCGGCGGAGCAGAAGCGCAGGCGCGTCAGCGCGTTGCAGACCACGCGCAGCCGGTCGCTGCCCTTGAGCTTGGGCTTCCAGCGGGTCGGCTCGTTGCCGTAGAGGCTCGCGAGCGTTTCCTTCCAGTTGGGCGCGCGTAGAGCGCGCTGGAATTCATCGGCGAGTTCGAGTGTCAGCGCCACGTCCCATTGTGGCAGGACGCCCGCATGAACCATCAGCATGCCGTGATCGAAATGCGCGATCGGGCGATGCCGGACCCAGTCGAGGAGATCCGCGGCGTCGGGGGCAGCCAGGATTTCGTCGATGGTGTCGCCTTTTTTCGACTTCCGGATCCCCGCCGATACAGACAGCAGGTGCAGGTCATGATTGCCGAGGACGGCGACGGCGCGGTCGCCGAGGGCGATCAGGTCACGCAGCGTGGCGAGCGATTCGGGGCCGCGATTGATGATGTCGCCGGCGAACCACAGCGGCGTGGCGGCGCTCGGCGCGGCTTTGGCCAGGAGGCGCTGGAATGCTTCGTGGCAACCCTGGATGTCGCCGAAAGCGAGGGGAACGGGGCGTTGCGGGAATAGAGATGCCATGTGGGAACGGTGCGAAGAATGGAATCTATTGCCGGCACGGGCGCGGCGCGTGAACGAACCAATGGGCAGGGCGCTTTGCTTACTTTACTTTAAGTAACGTGCTGCCTTGCGAGGGCCGTCTGGAGATGCTCTGCCGGGCTTCGGCGGGTTTGCGTGGGCTTGGACGATGGCCGCTCAAGCCGGTCAAGTTAACTTGACATCATAACCGAGGTGGTCCGAGGCGTGCTTGGGGTTTAAGGCGCCACCATAATGTGTTTGCGAGGTGGAAGAATGTACCCGATAGCGTTGTTTTATTTGCGGGGACGTCGGCTTGGCGCGGCGTTGGCTGACTTTGATGTATCACGGCCCCGGGTGATGCGGCTAGTAGCGCGCCCAAATTACTGACTTTACTCAGCGCACACCGGGATATTTTACTTTCTCACGTTTTGTATCAGGATGTCATCGCGCTTTGGACATGCGTTGCACGCATTTATAATCACGCGCCAACGCCCCTTTATCAACGCACAGTGCAGGTCGTTCGCGCCTTACCCCGGCTACGAGGGGAGTGCTTACGATGCGAGCGCCACTGTTGCGTCATTTGTCACGAAACCCAGGCTGCGATTGCCTTTTGTTAGAAATATGGCTGACAATGGCGGGTTCCGGGTGATCCGCAGAATCCCCGCGATAGGGCGGGGCGAGCGGCCTCGCGGCCCGTCAAACATTCAACGCTGAGGACATGATTTGAGCGCATTGTTAGGTGCCCTGATCCGGTACCGCGGTTTTATTTTTAGTAGTGTCAAGCGCGAATTCCAGGTGCGCTACCGTACCAGCATGCTTGGTGCGCTGTGGCTGGTTCTGCAGCCTCTCGCCATGATCCTTGTATACACCGTGATTTTCGCGGAGGTCATGAAATCGAGGATGCCGGGCGTCAGTAGTACATTCGGCTTCAGCATCTACTTGTGCGCGGGGGTGCTGACGTGGGGTCTCTTCGCGGAAATCGTGTCGCGAGCACAGAGTGTTTTCATTGAAAACGCAAACGTGCTTAAAAAGCTAAGCTTTCCGCGGATTGCCCTGCCAGTCATCGTTGCATTATCGGCAATGATGAATTTTTTGATCATATTTTCTCTGTTTACAATCTTCCTCGTGGTTAGCGGCAACTTTCCGGGCGTGACTTTTCTCGCTCTGATTCCGCTGCTGCTTGTGCAAATCGTTTTTAGTGTCGGTCTCGGGATAACAGTAGGCGTGCTCAACGTCTTTTTTCGCGACGTCGGACAGTTTATGACAATTCTTCTGCAGTTCTGGTTTTGGTTCACACCGATCGTCTATCCGTGGCACGTATTACCGAACAGCATCAAGCCATACATCAAACTCAATCCAATGGCTGATCTGATACTCGGCTATCAGGCGGTTCTGGTGTACGGGCAATGGCCTGACTGGACGCTGGTTTGGCCGGTGTTGATCGTGGGCTTGTTGTTATGTGTACTGGGGCTCTATTTATTTCGCCGCCACGCGGCGGACATGGTCGACGAGCTGTGATTTCCGGCTCCAGAACGCATTCACGCCTCAAGCTTGGCGGGAGTCCCCAAGCTTAAATCCCGGGCTAGCAATAGCTTTGGAAGCAGCCTTTTTTGGCGGATGGCCGATTTTGTCCCTCGGATATAATTGGGGCCATTCCGTAGATTTTTTTCCATTTTTCGCGGCACTTTTCGCGATGGATGGGTCTTCCTAAAGGAGATGGAATTGACGAGCGCAGTAGTTACTGGCATCACGGGGCAGGACGGGGCATATCTGACGCAATTGCTGCTGGACCGTGGCTACGAAGTTCATGGCACCTATCGGCGTACGAGTTCTGTCAACTTCTGGCGCATGGACGAGCTGGGTATTCTCAACCACCCAAATCTGCACCTCATTGAACACGATCTGACGGACCTCGGTGCAACGATTCGCCTGCTGGAAGCTGCGCAGCCGCGTGAGGTTTATAACCTCGCGGCGCAAAGTTTTGTCGGCGTGTCGTTCAATCAGCCAGCGACTACCGCCGAAATTACCGGCGTGGGCGCATTGAACGTTCTCGAAGCTATCCGGATCGTGGATCGTTCGATCCGGTTCTATCAGGCGTCGACTTCGGAAATGTTCGGCAAGGTCCAGGCGATTCCACAAAAGGAAGACACGCCTTTTTACCCGCGCAGCCCGTATGGAGTCGCAAAACTCTACGCGCACTGGATTACGATCAACTATCGCGAGTCTTACGGTATTTTTGGTTCAAGTGGGATCCTGTTCAATCATGAATCGCCGTTGCGCGGCCGCGAATTTGTTACCCGCAAGATTACGGATTCCGTCGCGAAGATTTCGCTCGGCAAGCTCGATGTTCTCGAACTCGGCAACATGGACGCGAAGCGCGACTGGGGTTTTGCGAAAGAATATGTGGAAGGGATGTTCCGCATGCTTCAAGCGGACGAGCCTGACACTTTCGTGCTTGCAACAAACCGTACGGAAACCGTGCGCGACTTCGTAGCAATGGCGTTCAAGGCCACGGGTGTTGAAGTGGCGTGGCGTGGCGAAGGCGAGAAGGAAGAGGGCGTGGACGCGTCAAACGGCAAGTTGCTGGTCAAGGTGAACCCCAAGTTCCACCGCCCGGCGGAAGTTGAGTTGCTGATCGGTGATCCGGCGAAGGCCAAGGCGGTGCTCGGCTGGGAGCCCAAGACGACGCTCGAACAACTCTGCAAGATGATGGTCGAGGAAGACCTGCGGCGTAACAAGACCGGGTTTTCGTTCTGAGCGACAGCCGTAGGCCCCACGGTACATTGCCGGCTTTGCGCGGTCTTCCGGGAAGCGCGCAAAGCTGTTGACCGTGGGTGCTACAGGCTGCGGCGCTGCGTGCGGGTTCCGTTTCGGCAAGGATCCCTCACGTGTCCACGCGCGATACGGGCGGCCAGATGCCGCAGTTTCATGCGAATGTATGGGTTTTGGTTTTGTGAGGCCGTTGCGCGTTCGGTACCCTGCGACAGTCTATGGCTGCGGGTTGGCGTACCCTCACGGTTCAAACCGTAAAAGTGGATCGGAACATGGGCAGTATCTCGGTACAGAATGTCGGTAAGGCATACAAGCAATATCCGTCCCGTTTCGGACGACTACTAGAATGGCTGTCGCCCGTACGGATCGTCCGACACGACCTTAAGTGGGTGCTGCAAGATATCGATTTCGTCATCAAGCAGGGCGAATCGTTGGGTATCGTCGGCATCAACGGCGCGGGCAAAAGCACGCTGCTGAAGATGATTACCGGCACAACGCAGCCTACCAAAGGCCGCATCACAATGACGGGGCGCGTTGCCGCCATGCTTGAGCTCGGCATGGGTTTTCATCCTGACTTCACCGGTCGTCAGAACGTCATCATGGCGGGGCAGCTGCTCGGTTATTCAGCCGACGAAGTTTCGCAGAACATGAGCAGGATCGAGGAGTTCGCCGAAATCGGCGATGCAATCGATCAACCTGTGCGGGTCTATTCGAGCGGCATGCAAATGCGCCTCGCCTTCAGCGTCGCGACTTTCCACCGGCCGGATATCCTGATCATCGACGAAGCGCTTTCAGTCGGCGATGCATACTTCCAGCACAAGAGCTTCGACCGGATCCGCACCTTCCGTGAGCAAGGGACTACGCTGCTGATCGTGTCGCACGACAAGACCGCCATCCAGGCGATATGTGATCGCGCGATCCTGCTGAATGCCGGACGACTTGAGCTGGAAGGCTCGCCGGAGGCCATTTTCGACTACTACAACGCGTTGCTTGCCGACAAGGAAGCGGCCAATGTTGTTCAAACGAAAAGTGAAGATGGCAAGACCCAGACCAAATCGGGCTCGGGCGAGGCGGTCATCGAGAATATCCGGCTGCTCGGTGCAGATGGCAAGGTGTGCGAACTCATCGATGTAGGGAGCGAGCTGACGCTGGAGGTGGACGTCGCGGTGAAAGCGGACATTGCCGAGCTGGTTCTGGGTTACATGATCAAGGACCGTGTCGGTCAGCCGATATTCGGCACGAACACCTATCACCTGGAACGCTCGACCAAGGCACTGAAGGCGGGCGAACGGATGACCTACCGCTTCAGGTTCCCGGCGAACCTCGGCGAAGGCAGCTATTCGATTGCGTTGGCGCTGCATGCCGGTGACACGCACGTCGTGAAGAATTATGAGTGGCGCGATTTCGCCGTGGTGTTTCAGGTGCTGAACATGTCGAAGAAGAAGTTTGTGGGGTGCGCGTGGATCGAGCCTGAACTGAGCGTCGAAAATCACTAACGTATAACGAGGCGCAGCGCAGTCTATGGTATCGGACGATTTTTATCGAGCCCTTGAGGATCGCTTTCGGGGCAGTCGTGAGTTGATCAAGTCTCGACAGAGCGTGTATTTGCCGCTCGTCGAAGAGCTGGCTAACCGGGTGCAGAAGAAGGTGCTGGACGTGGGGTGCGGCCGAGCGGAATGGCTCGAGTTGCTCGGCGAGCGCGGTGTTCCCGCAGAAGGTCTCGATCTCAACGAGGACTTCGTAGCGGAAGGACAGCGGGCCGGACTCAACGTATTCAGCGCCGATGCGATGCAATACCTTGGCGAGCAACCAGACCAGTCGTACGGATTGGTTAGCGCGTTCCATGTAGTCGAGCATCTTGGCTTCGAGAACCTGCTGTTGTTCTTGCGGGAGGCGTATCGCGTTGTCGACGACGGCGGTGCGATTTTGCTGGAGACACCGAATCCGGCGAACCTGCTGGTCGGTGCATGCAATTTTTATCTCGATCCGACTCATGAGCGACCCATTCCGTCAATTCTCCTTAGTTTTGCGGCGGAGTTTTCGGGTTTCGAGAAGGTCGTCATCGTGCCGGTCAATCGCGGCTTTCTGCAGAATAATCTCGAGCTGATGCCAACGGAGTTGTCGGGCGCGAGCGTTATCAACAAGGTGGTCTCATCGCTCGATCAGAACTTCATGCAGGCGCCGGATTACGCGATCATCGCGTTCAAGAAGGCAGGCAATGAATTGGTTGGGGTTGCCAACTCTCTGGTGAGCGACTCGCCATTGCCTATCTCGGCGAAGGAGACTGAAGACGTGAATGCATTGTTAGAGCGGGTTATTGACGCGGAAGCGGAACGCGCAGCGCTACGTGCAGATGCTACTAGCGTGCGTGCGCAGCTGCACGACAGCCTCGAGCGAATGGACGAGACACAGGTACGACTGGGCGAAGCGCACGGACGGCTTGAAGTCTTGCAAGCGCGCTTGCAAGACGCCCAAGCGCGTGCAACAGCCGCAGAGGAGGCTGCGAATAATTCGAAACAAGCGCAGCGGGCGCAGGAGCTCGAAGCGCAGCTTCAGGCCACGCATGCGCGCGCTGCCGCGGCGGAAGATCTGGCAAACCGGTCGCAGCAGCATGTGATCGAGTTGCTGAGCAGCAGCAGTTGGCGCTTGTCGTCGCCGGTTCGAGTGATCGGAAATACCTTGCGCAAAGTGGGAGGCACACCGGGAGCCATGAAACGGACGGCGAGGTTGGGGTTGCTGCATGCGGTCGCTTACGTGCGGTGCCGTCCTGTGCTCAAGCAGCGAATTGCAAATGTCCTGTCTCGGTTTCCGCGCGTGCGCGCGCGCCTCGTGCGCTACGCCGGCTTCGAGGCTGCGCAAAGTGTCGTTGCCGGGGCGCCGCTCCGCTCGGTTGAGTCCGTCGAAGGGCTCACGGCTCGTGGTCGTGCGATTTACAACGATCTGGCGAATGCCAAAAGCAGCAACACAAAATAAAATTTTTCCGGTACCACCATGCGCATTGTTTTGGATCTTCAGGGATGTCAGTCGGTCAGCCGTCTGCGCGGCATTGGCCGATATAGCCTCGCTTTAGCGAAAGCCATCATACGAAATGCTGGGAACCACGAGGTCTGGATCGTATTGAACGATCTGTTTCCCGACACCATCGACGGTATCCGGGCATCCTTCGAAGGCTTGCTGCCGGTCGAGCGAATTGCCGTCTTTGCTGTACCGAGCTTCTTGTTGTATCAGGGCGCGAATGACTGGCGCACTCGGGCGGCGCAACTCGTTCGTGAATATGCCGTGGCTGAGCTTGACCCAGATGTGGTGCATATCAGCAGCTTGTTCGAAGGGTATGTCGATGTGTCGGTGTCGAGTGTCAAGGAGCTTGGCACCAACACAATTACGGCCGTGACGTTGTACGACTTGATTCCATTCTTGAACCCGGACAAGTACCTGACCGACGCTGGTTTCAAGAAGCACTATTACGGCAAGATCGAAGCGCTCAAGCGCGCCGACGTATTGCTGGCTATTTCCGAGTATTGCGGAGAGGAAGCCGTTCGCGAACTGGATATTCCTCGCGAACGGATCACCAACATTTCGTCGGCCGTCTCGGAATCGTTTGCGTGCTCGATACTGTCCGACGAGGATGTGCGTGCGCTTCGCGGGCGCTTCGGCATTTCGCGGCCGTTCGTCATGACGACGGGCATTGTCGAGCCGCGGAAGAACCTTGAAGGGTTGATCGTCGCCTATTCAAAACTGCCGGCTGACCTTCGCAAGCAGTTTCAGCTTTTCATGGTGTGTCAGGCGACTGAGGCGAACTGCATCAAGCTCTTTGATCTGGCCGAGGCGCATGGCCTCGCTCGTGACGAACTGGTGCTGGCCGGCTATGTGTCCGACAAGGATCTGATCGAGCTGTACACGGCGTGCCATTTGTTCGTGTTTCCGTCGCTTCACGAAGGGTTTGGCCTGCCGGCACTCGAAGCAATGGCGTGTGGATCGGCGGTGATCGCATCAGCCGCGACTAGCATCCCCGAAGTGATCGGCCGCGACGATGCCTTGTTCAACCCGCTCGATGTCCAGCAAATGGCTGACATGATGCAGCGCGCGTTGAGCGACGGTGAATACTGGCAGTCGCTGCGGGACCACGCGGCTGTTCAGGTGCCGAAGTTCTCGTGGGACGCGACGGGAAAACGCGCGTTAAAGGCTTTCGAAGCCGCTTATAAAGCCCGTATGCAGGAGAAGGCTGTGGTCGCTGAAACGGCCGACGCGCGGTATCGGAAATTGATCGATGCGTTGACCAAGCTCGATCTCCCGGTCACCGATGCGGACTTCGCCGCTAGTGCCGATGCGATCGCCGCCAATCAGCGCGCAGGACGCACGCGACAGCTGTTTGTCGATGTATCTGCCATCTGCGTGCATGACGCAAAGTCCGGCATTCAACGTGTGACGCGCGCGATTGCCCGGCAATTGCTCGCCGCACCGCCTGCCGGATGGCAAGTGCGGCTTGTGCGGCTCGATCGGAGCGTAATGATCTATCGCTACGCGAACCGGTTCATGCATTCGCTGGACGTGGGCACTCGAGGTGTCGACGACGAAGACGAATGGGTCGATAGCCAGCAAGGCGACATCTTTTTGGGTCTTGATCTGGTCGCCGATTGTGTGCCGCCGGCAGAAGGCTGGTTTGCGGCGCAGCGGCGTCGCGGAGTGAAGATCTACTTCGTCGTGTATGACTTGTTGCCGGTGTTCCGCCCGGAATGGTTTCCGGAAGCGATTGCTACCGTGTTTCCGCCGTGGCTCAAGACAATCGGGACAGTTGCTGACGGCTTGATTGGTATTTCTCGCGCGGTCGCCGACGATTTGAAGATCTGGCTGGATGCTTCGTCGGTGGAGCGCGTGCGCGAGTTGAAGCTGGGATATTTTCATCTGGGCGCGGATATCGAAAGCAGCCAACCGTCGACCGGTATGCCAGACGACGCCGCAAGCATTCTGTCCGCCATGCGCGAACGTCCGACGTTCCTGATGGTTGGTACTGTGGAGCCGCGCAAGGGGCATGTTCAGGCGTTTGCTGCGTTCGAGCGGCTGTGGGCGGCGCATGCGAACGTTAATCTTGTCGTGGTCGGCAAAGCCGGCTGGGGAGTGGACGGGTTGCCGGAATTGCTTGCGCAGCATCCCGAAAACGGCAATCGTTTTTTCTGGCTGCAAGGGATTAGCGACCAATTTCTCGCGAAAGTTTACGAGTCGTCGACTTGCTTGCTTGCGCCTTCACTAGGTGAAGGGTTCGGACTACCGCTGATCGAGGCGGCTCAAAAAGGCTTGCCAATTCTGGCGCGTGAATTGCCGGTGTTCCGGGAGGTCGCAGGTGACCATGCGTTCTATTTCAAAGGCGATAACCCCGAGGATCTCGCTGCGGCAGTAGAAGCGTGGATCATGCTGCAGAAGGAAGGGAAGGTGCCGCAGTCGACGAGGATGGAGTGGCTGACGTGGAAACAGAGCGCCGAAGAGATTGGGCGGGTGGTGCTGGAGGATGCTTGGTACGAAGGATGGATGAAAGCCGCATCGAGTAGTGGGAAGGCTTGTGCATGAACGGGTAATACAAAAGGGGACGGTTGCGTATCATTGCGTGTTATGCCGTCGTACGTGACTGGATTATTGGCAATCCCTTATCTCTCCCGTATCGGCTGAAATATTTAACCGTTATTTTTGTAAGGAACGTGTGCTCATAACCACCTCGATAACCTCAGCGTACGTTCGTTAACCTGCCGTTGCATTTCAGCCTTGAAACCTCCATGCCAAAAGTTCTATATTGGGCCGGCCTTACGGCCTCTCAGCCTTTCAATACCGGCGTTCAGCGCGTCACTCGGTGCTTGGGCAAAGGCCTGCAAGAACTCGCTATCGAACTCGTTCCAATCAAATGGAACGATCAAGAGAGGCGGGTGACTTCACTTAATGAGTCCGAGTGCGAGCACTTGGCGAAATGGGGCGGCCCAAAGTGCGCTCCGGTCGAACAGCTTCCTAGATCCCGGTGGCTCATCCTCCCAGAGATTACCTATCCGCTCGTACCGCCCGGTTCCAATGTGGCAGCCTGGGCAAAGTCTCACGGCATCAAGACCGCTGCTGTGTTCTACGACATGATCCCCCTAAGAACGAAAGAGCTATATGACGCTGAGACCCTGGACGGCCTGTCCGTCTATTGGCGCTCGTTTGCAGAGACCGATCTGGCGCTGCCAATATCGCAGACCGTTGCTCCCGATCTCGCGGATTGGCTCACTTCCCAACGGCTTCGCGTGCCTTCGTCGGTACCGATCCTCCTTTCCGGTGAAGTCCCCGACATTGCGCGTGAAACGAAGATTAATATGCCCTCAGGCCAAGGCTTTCGCCTTTTGGCAATCGGCACCTGGGAGCCCCGCAAGAACTATCCCTGCATCCTGCGCGCCATCGGTAAGGCTAGGCAAGAGAGTGGGATGGACATCCAAATCACCATCGCGGGACGCCACGCGCGAAAGGAATTTCCAGAGCTTCACGACGAGATCGAGAGGCTAGCGCGTGACCTCGGTCAACATGTGGTCTCTTTGCGCTCGCAGGTCAGCGACTCGGAAATGTCGGAGCTCACCCGCGAGAGCCATGCGACCATTTTCGGTTCGTGGCTCGAAGGCTTTGGCCTGCCGGTTCTAGAAAGCCTCTGGCAAGGCAAGCCTTGCATCTGTCACGATGGTTCAGCGTTGGCTGAAATCGCACCCGGCGGCGGAACAATCATGGTGGACATGCAATCGGAAGACAGCGTCGCTGGCGCTATCGCCAGAGTCGCTTCCGACCGCGCTGAACTTCAACGCCTATACCGAGAAGCAAGTGAGCGTCCATTGCGCACTTGGGCCGATTATGCCCGGGACGTATACACGGCAGTCAGAAACCATGCGCCACTATCCGCCCCGCTAGATTTCCTCAGACAGCGTAGATTAGTGGAGGAGCCACATCCTATCGCTCGAATGACACGCATCGAAATGGATGCCAACGCGCTGTCCCGATTCACGCAGGTCGGTGAATTCACGGGGTCGTCACTCAGAACGGATGGCCGGAGCGGCTACCTCGTATTCGGCCCCTACGCAGATCTGGCGGCGGGTTCATATAGCGTGACAATTTCCGGATTCTTCCGCCACGCCTTGCAAGCTGTAGTTGATGTTGCCGGTTCCTCCGGTACTCATCAATATTTCGTTGCCGATCTGTCAACTCTAGTTTCGGGAACCGCGGCTCGGTTCCGGTTTACGCTAGCACATGATGTAGCCAAGGTTGAGCTTCGCATTGCTGTCGGTCAAGCGACTGATATCGAGATCAGCGGGTACCAATTCGAACGCGAGTGAGCCACCTTTGGGCGGCACAATCGCGAGTACAACAAACCCGAGCTTTATCTTCTGCTTAATTATCTCGGCTTCACCGTCGATGAAATATTCAGCGCCGACGTTCACGAAAATATGACCAATCTCTTCCTTGACTCGAACAAGTTCGGGCATCTGATGGAGTTTCGAAAAGGCGGCAGGCGACCATGCGTTCTATTTCACGGGCGATACCCCTGAGGATCGCGCTGCGGCCGTAGAAGCGTGGCTCGTGTTGGAGAACGAAGGGAAGGTGCCGCAGTCCATGGGGATGGAGTGGCTGACGTGGAAACAAAGCGCCCAAGAGATTGGACGCATGATGCTATGGGATGCTTGGTATGGAAGGGTGCGTCGAGTAGTGTGCGGGCTTCAAAGCACGGGCGCAATGCGGCGGGACCGCAGTTGTTCTCGCCGCGATTCTACGTACGCGTCCTGGCAATCGAGATATTTCTGCCGAGGAAGATTTTTCGAGTGGAGTTACCGGAGTAATATAATTTTTTCTAAAAATTACTTGAGAGACATGCCGATAACCGACCTCACTCCGTTCCGCCAAATGGTACGCGCGTATTCGGCGCTATTGAACATCAACGACACAATATCGAAGTTGCCCGTGCAGCATCGCGACGCCATGCGAGACGCGATGGGGACTTCGATGCGGGGGACGGAGAAAGAGTTAGCCGGGATACGGGATGCGCTAGCAGTTCCTTCGCCCAGGATTGAAAATGTGGTGGCTGCGTTGCAAGAGCGGGTCGAAACGCTTGAGCGTTCGTTCGATCAACGAGTCGCCGAAGCGCTGCGTGAACACATATATTTGCCAACGACCTCTCATTGGTCCGTTGATAAGCCCTTTCTGCCTTTCTCGACGTGTAGTGCCGCGGATTTCATCCACCCACGGTATGCTGAACTGTGCGCCGCACTTTCTCACCCCGTCCAATTTCATCGCAAACTGTGGGAATGGGTGTTCGTTCTGCATCATCTCGACCAACTCGGCGTTCTGAAGGAAGGATCACGAGGCGTCGGGTTTGGCATCGGCACTGAGCGACTGCCTTCTGTATTTGCCAACCGCGGAGCAACCGTTGTGGCAACTGATGCTCCTCCTGAGATCGGTGTTTCGTCCGGATGGACCGCCACGGGACAGCACAGTGACAGCCTGGCCGAATTGTTCTATCCGCAATTGATTGCGAAAGAAGCGTTTGCTGAACGGGTTTCGCATCGTTTCTGCGATATGAACGCCATCGACCCGAGCTTAACCGGGTTTGATTTCACTTGGTCATGCTGCTGCTTCGAGCATCTCGGATCGCTGGAGGCTGGCATCCAGTTCGTGATCAACAGCGTCGAGCAGACATTGAAGCCGGGCGGCGTCGCAGTTCATACTACCGAGTTCAATCTCTCGTCAAATGACGACACTATCGAAAGTGGTCCTACCGTGCTGTATCGTCGATGCGACATGGAATCGCTTGTCCAGAGATTGCGTGACCTGGGCCATGACGCTCAGCCTTTCGTTATTGCGCCCGATTCCCACTTCCTCGACTTCCATGTCGATCTGCCGCCTTATTCTAATCAGCCCCACCTGAAATTAAAATTGGGGAACTACGTCACAACGTCGGTCGGCGTAGTGATCCGAAAACGATTGTCTCGTGATGTGCCTTACGAAGGCGAGACGCTCTAGCTGTCAATCTAAACCTCGCAGGCCGGACGTGATTGTGTCCCGGAGAGTCCGCGAAAGCCTGAACCGACTACAGGCGCGCGGACAACGCAGCAAGTATTCTGTTGGGAATGCGCCAATGTCCGACGTTCCTGATGGTCGGTAACATAGAGCCGTGCAAAGGGCTGTACAAGAGTTTGCTGCGTTCGAAAACCTGTGGGCAGCGTACGTCTACGTTAATCTTGTCCGTGATCGGCAAGGCCAGCTAAAGAGTGGACGGGCCGCCGGCAATGCCTAAGCGGCATCCGGAAAACTCCGCCACTTCTTTTTGCTGCAAAGAATTAACGAACAATTTCCTGAGAAGGATTATTTGTTATTGCATCGGTTTCATGGAAAATTCGATACTTTCAAGGATAAGTGTTACATCGGATTCGCAAAAAAACCGAACTTCGACATTTCGAACGGGGCGGGCCAAATCGAATTCGATTTCAATGCCGCCGCTCTGAACTTTCCTAAGATCGATTCCTTTCGATGCAACGATCTGAGTCCCAGCATTAGTGCAAACATCAAGGATTCCTCTTCCAGAGATGGTGGACCCGTGAGAGAAGTTGGCCCGAGCGGTCCATTTTCCACTAGGCAGTGTCGAATAGGGACCGTGGAACGCATAACCAGACGACGCATGGTCGATGACGATGGCATTGCTGTTCCTTACGCCGACTGTGTGGCCTATCCGAGAGTCCGATGCGGCTATCTTGACGGCGGAAGAAAGCTTACTGGCTTCCCAAACATTGGCCGAGAAGTGATCTCCTGAAGCGTGCTTGACGACGTCCCAACCCGTTGCTAGCAATGCATCCCTGAAATACTGTTCAGTGAACCCTAGTTCAAGCCAGCCTTGCTTGCGGATCGCCCATAAGGATTCACCGTCGAGTCTCAAGCCCCATGGAACAGGGAAAGCGTCGGTGACCGGCTCGGCGCCAAAGTAGATTTTCCCTTCTGGCTTCACTGCAGACTGCAGCGCTCGAAGTAATCTCATGTGATCGGCGCAGTGATGAAAACACTCGAAGAAGACCACGGCGTCATAGGGCTCCGTCACACCTTCTGCCCACATGAAATCGCTATTCACAACCTCGATATCCACGTGATTGTGCTGCGCGCGCTTTCCTATTAGCTCGCAGAAATCAGGCTCGATGTCCACGGCCGTTACATTGAAACCAGCCATCGCCATGGCGAGGGTCGTATTGCCCCAGCCAGGTCCGAACTCGAGGATTCTCGCCCCGGTTGGCACCTTGATTTGCCGCAGCAGAGCACCGATCGAGAGCAGTTGATTGCCTACAACTTCGGCGCTATTCGTGTTGTACGGAAAGGGGCGACGTGCAAGCGCATCGGTATCAAATTTCGTTTTCTCGTTGCTGACGTCGTAGGACTTACCGGAGATGCCGCGGTAAAGATCCATTTGCGCAGCCAGATATGCATCACTGAACGGATCTATGCCGACCACCTGAGGTGCCATGCAAAATGAACCGAATATCTCGCGCAGCCGGGCGTCTGATCCCGATGCGTCGCATTCTGCGATCTTCGCGTCTAACTGCTCAAGCGTTGTAAGAGTTTGCACGCTTCAATCTACCCCTCAAGGCTTTGATGTAAGGACAAGACGAAATGTCTCGCGACACCCGACCGGCGACATTTCTAATGGTAATGCACCATCGGGTTGACGGGCGAGGGCTTCTTAATGATTGGCAATACCGTTCTGAAAGTCGGCGCAACGCTAATCCAGGCCGTCGGATTGATCAGGGGCATGTCCACGCGCTCTCTCCTGATAATTCATTCGTTAATATTACCTCAAGTCCGCCGCGTGCCAACTTGCGCGGTAGTCGTGGCCGTGTTTCGTACGGGCACCCAGCTTCAGACCCTTCCCTTGGCTGAGGGCGCTCGGCGTCACCTACGATCGCCGGCAACTTTTCAGCAACGTCCTGATGTTCGCCGTCACTACGGCGATCTTCATGCAAATTCGCGGATCCGGTCCACCTCCGAGAGTTGCCCTGGCTACCTGGTCGAGTTTGGAGAAGCGAACGAAAACTTGATGGTGGTTCTACGCCGAGCTACCGTTTAGACCTCTTGATATCGGCGAGAGGCCGCTTGCCCAGCGGCTTTTTTTTGTGGCTGAACCACTTTGCGATAAACTCCGGCCCAACAATTCCAGGTGACCCGTGAAAACAAAGACGAGTCGCAAACCGTGGCTGGCTTTGCTAGTTATGCTGGCCATCGTTGTGATTATGGGCGGCCCGTGCCGGCCGGTCTGGGCACCCTCAAGGCTGTTCGAATAGGATTCATAAAATGATAGCTAAAGACGGGCATCGATCAAGCCCGGTTTTACTCGCGATCTGCGTTCTCGCGCTCTTGGTCTTCTGGTTCGGTCGATATATCCAGACAAGCAGTTACGATCTGGTGCAGCATTTTCTGCTGGTCGATGAACTCATGAAGCATGCGGGAATTCGTCCGGACGCCTTTCAGCGGATCGGCGCGATGGCGTTATACCCGCCGGCAGCGCACTGGATGGCCGCCGTGATCGGATGGATTGGGGGCTCGGGATTGGTCGGTATCACGATCGTTCTCATTGCTTCCGTTTACCTTTGCTATCTACTTATCGCTTATCTCGTTGGCGCCAGCGCGCCGGCAAACGTGCTGCTATTTTCGCTTGCCTTCTTGCTCTTGAGATTCACCCACGCGCAAGTCGGTTGGGAGATCGTCGCCAACTTTTTCTATCCACAGATTGTCGCCGATGTCGTGTATTTCGGCGTGCTCTTGTGGGTTTCGCGAACTCGCCAAGGTTGGAAGCAGTCGTTCGCTTTCCTACTAGCCGGCGCGATCACGATGTGGATTCAACCCCTGGTCGCAGTCCATATCCTGGCGGTAGGCTGCGTCTTGATGGCGTTCCAGTTTTGGGACGAATGGAGAAAAAAAACGGTCCATCGAACGACGAATGCGGTCTACGTCATAGTGCTGGTCGCCGGTTCTATCGCAATTGTCCTGACCAACCCTGCATTCAAAGTAATGCGGGAGATCTCCGCCAACGACGGGTATCTGGTCTTCGGTTACAGCCATATCATGCTGGTAGCACTTTTGTGCGGCGCTTTCGGTGTCTTCAACTTGCGCCGTCATCTGATCGGCCGTGCTGAATACGTCGATGCGGTTCTAGGGTCCGCTGTCGTAGCAGCAGTCTGTCTCACGTTCCTCCAGTTCGCTTTGCTGAAACTGCATGGTGATGGGTCGGCCTACGCAGTCAAAAAACACATGTTCATTGTTGGGACTTTGGGGGTAATGAACGCAGTGCGCGCGATCGCGGCTTATTTACCGGTTTGCAAGAAGCAACTGACCCCCGGCCTGGTTGCGCCCCTTCTCGCCGGGTTTGCAACCCTCTTTATCTTGAAGGGATACGATACGCCGGTCGCACCGATAGTCCGCGCCATGGCCTATGCGAATCATGCCGTCGATTATGAATTCGCCGGCTTCGTCCCAGGAAACACGGTTTCCTACGATAGTTCGCTTCCGCCTATGGGCAACGTAATGATTTCGCTGACGGCGTTTCAGCATACTTTTGATGATCGGGCCATTTCGTGGCAACGTGGGGCTTCTATCAAGGATGGTTCGCCATACGCAATGATTCGTCGGACGCCAGCTATTAACAAGAAATGCGGCCAACGTTTTGCCGAGACTGAAAATTACCTCATCGTCGATCCAACGTGCCTGCGCGTTTATCTTCTCAACGAGCGATTGAGTTTCAACACCGGCGGCAACGGTTGGAACTATGCGTCGACAGGTTGGAGTGGGGGGGGGGAGTCATGGGGGTCCTGGACATTAGCTGATGGTGGCGTACTTGCTCTTTCCCTTGCTGAACCAATCAAAGGGCCTCTCGAGCTTTCTGTTGACGGAATGGTCTTCGTGACGGCGAAGCACCCGATCCAACGCATTGATGTACTAGTTAATGACGTGAATATAGGAACTTGGACCTATACGCGTGAAGCACCAACTGGTGAACGGTCCATCGAGATTCCTGAAAGTGTCGCGCACTCAGGAAACCTTCGGATTGTCTTCAAGGGGATAGACGCCGTATCGCCGCAGCAGCTTGGTGAATCGGCTGATCCCCGAGTTTTAGGGCTCGGGATCAGGTCCGTGACTATAAGCAGTGCAGTGCATTGATTCTCATAGCAAGTTGCGCTTACGTATCCGGCGATCGTAAGCGCGCTCGTGAGAACACTGCACTCGCAGGCCAACAGACGGGTGTCGTTGCCGCCAGCTTTAACAGTATCTTCGCCGACAGGATTGGCACTGAAAAACCGGCAGCGGCACCGGTTTAGATCGTCGTAAACGTGACCTGCACCGAGTGTCGATGACGGGGCACCGTGAGCTTGCCCCTGAATTCTGTATCCCTTAGCAGCTCATGCTGCGTACTTTTCCTCACGGCATGCGCCAATCGCTTTCGAAGTGCATCGGGCTCGTGTAGCCTAGTGTCGAACGAGGCGACCATGGTTATAAAAGTCTAACCAATCAATCGCTTGTCCATTTCCTCTCGGCGCGTTTCAAGCGACATGCCGTGTAGCCGGACAACCTTTTATTGGAGGAGCGGCGCCGCAATTTGAACGGTAGGTGGGGATCGGCTTTTTCAGGTGAACGTTTTGCGATCTACCGTAAGATGTTAAAAAGGCCAAAGGAAGCATAGAAGACATGAAACAGAAATTTACGGCGGTCGTTCCGTTCGTAGTTTATTTAGCGCTTTCAATTGTTCTCTATGGCCGCGATTATTTTTCCGGACAATTCTTCCAGCCCAATGTTGATTCGTATATTTATATCTGGTGTCTAAACTGGTGGCCGTTCGCAGTCACCCATGGGTTCAATCCGTCCATCTCGACCTTCATCTGGAGTCCGACTGGGTACCCGATGTGGTGGGCCAATTCGATCCCGTCGCTAGCAGTGATTCTTGCACCGATCACTTTGACTTGGGGCGCCACTAGAAGCTGGAATTTCATCGCGCTTGTCACGCCAGGGCTTAATGCTTACGCGTGCTTCTTGCTGATCCGGTATATCACTAAAAAATCCGTGCAGGCATTTGTGGGCGCCATTTTCTTTGGGTTTGCGTCCTACGTTACCTCTGCGGAACTCGGCCATCTCAGTCTTAGTCTTGTTCCGTTTGTACCACTATCGGTGCTGCTGATTCTGAAGCGCGCTTCGAGGGATCTTGGGCGTTGGCCGTACGTCGCCATGATGTCGGTGTTGGCTATTTTCCAGTTCGGCTTGTCCACCGAAGTGCTTGCCAGTTCCGTATTCTTTGGCTTGATCGCGTTTCTTCTCTTTATCCGCAGGTATCGAGAGTCGTACGACATGAGCGGAGTTGCGAAAGACACGCTTATCGCTGTTGCCGTTTCAATGCTCGTGCTGTCCCCCGCACTCTACTATATGGTTGTGGGCTCTAAGGAGTTGCCGACCGTTATCAACAGCCCCCAGGTATTTTCGGCAGACCTGGTTAATGTGTTGATTCCCAATCCGACAATATGGATTGGCGGCGAGGCCTTCAAATGGATCGGTTCGAAGTTCACAGGAAACTACTCGGAACAGGGCGCATACATAGGGATGGGTTTGTGCGTAATCCTGGTTTTTGCGATTCTGAAAAATTTTCGTCAGCGGTGGTCCCAGCCGCTCCTCGTGATGCTGGCCCTGACGTCGATCTTTAGTTTGGGGCCGGTACTTTGGATAGCAGGTCACAACACCGGGATCCCACTACCTTGGACGATCTTCACGAAAGCACCTATCATCAGGCACGCTTTGCCGACTCGGTTCACGGTGTATTCGTCGCTAATAATCGCGATCTACGTAGGTATGTGGCTATCGAGTGCCGCCGGCAGGAAGGAGGCCAATATCCGATATTTAGCCGTCGCGGTCTCGTTTCTGCTTTTGCTTCCTAATCCGGATTGGTTCAAATTTGGGGATGTAGCGACGCCAAAGGTTTTCTCGGATACGGAAGCGCAACGCGCCTTTGGAAAAAACGCGAATATCGTCGTGCTCCCCTACGGTCACCTTGGCAATTCGTTGCTATGGCAATTTGAATCGGGTATGGCATTCAGAATGGCAGGCGGCTATGTCGGCTTTGCACCGCAGTCTCAGTTGACATACGACGCAGTAACGTATTTCTACGACGCGGAAGCGCCGTCACAGGACGCTTTCAACAAGGCAGTGTCGGTGTTTTGCCGAGCTAATGAGGTGAATGCGATCGCTGTCGCCCCCGGAACTTCGACGAGATTGGCGACGGCGGTATTAAATTTGCCGTGGAAGAGAGAGGTTTATGGCGACACCATCGTTGTGAGAGTCCCCGCTGATTGAGCGCTCGATCAACTACCGTAGGGTACCGTACGTGTGTTAGAGCACTCCGGAGGAACAACCTGTACGCTCTGTTAACAATTAAGCAGCGGGCGAGACCGAGTCGGTGTCAGTAATAGCAGAATGAATAACGGGCGCAGCCCCACCCCCCACAATCCTCTCCCGTTCCACCACCAAAGGCCTCTTCTGCGCATACGTCAAAATTGCGCCTACGTACTCTCCGAGCAGCCCGATGAAAAACAACTGAACCGATGAAAAGAAAAAGAGCCCAATCAACAGCGGGGCGCTACCCATCACAAAGC
The DNA here is from genome assembly GCF_018449515.1 of Caballeronia sp. dw_19. Classification (GTDB taxonomy): domain Bacteria; phylum Pseudomonadota; class Gammaproteobacteria; order Burkholderiales; family Burkholderiaceae; genus Caballeronia. Next base: position 46,635 of record NZ_JAAVUQ010000027.1, read on the forward strand.
TGTTCCAGTACAGCAGCTTCAAAATCATGTAGACCACGGAAACGCACAAACTCACGCCCGACAGGAAAAACCCTGCGATGGTCGCCAGCCGCAGTGGTACTTTCGAATGCGATGTAATGCCCAGCATCGCAATGTCGTACAGCGTATAGAAGTTATTCTTCGATATCCCACGTTTACGTCGCGGCTGCACGTAAGGGATTTGAATCGCATCAAACCCGATCTCGCAGATCAAGCCACGGAAGTAGGGATACGGATCGTCGATCTGCCGGATGATCTCGATCACCTTGCGGTCATACAGTCCGAAGCCCGTGAAATTCTGAATCAGCTTGACGTTAGCAATTCGCGTGACCGTCCGGTAATACGCCCGGCGAATGGCAAAGAACAATGCGGATTCCTTGGCTTCAGGTTTCACGCCCACAACAATCGGAGCACCTTCCAGCCAGTTGCGGACAAAGTCGCGCATCAACTCGGGCGGGTCCTGAAGATCGGCCACCAGCAAGATCACGGCGTCACCTTTGGCTTGCAACAATCCATACACCGGCGATTTGATATGCCCAAAGTTGCGGGCATTCACGATCACGCTGACATTCGGATCGGTAGCCGCAATACCGCGAAGAATGCTGACGGTTTTATCGTAAGAAGCATTGTCGATGAATAAGTGGTCGTACGTGACCTCCGGAATGGTCGCGAAAATCCGCTTCGTCTCGGTGTACACCGCCTCGACATTTTCTTCTTCATTGAAACAGGGAGTAACGACCGTTATGTGCTTCATGGCAGATTGAAAACAAACCGACGATTAAGGATGAAAGCGAGGCCGGCAAGAGGAATCAGCATGATGCCGTTCGCCACGTACACGTTTAGGCCAAAGCTCAACAACAGCTTCACACCACTAAGGTTGATCAGGTAGATCAGGCAATACACACCAACGAACCGCCAGAAGCGCGAACGGGGCGCGCCACCAAACACAAGGCGCCCGACGCTCTGGAAATTGAACAGCACGCCACCGATGGTCGCCAGCGCAATGGCGAGCGGATACCCCATTCCGAACCACGTGAAGACGGCGAACAGCGCATAACCAAAGACGGTGTTGATCCCGCCGACCACCAGGAAGCGCAGCAACTGATACCACGTGTTCACGCGTGGCGCGGGAGCCGCGGCAAGCGCGATAGGATCGTCTGCGATCGGCTGTCCGTTGACCGCCTCTTCAGTCCTGGAGTTGGACACTGGCATTCAATGCCTCCCTGATCTGGCGTTCCACGGCCTCGGACGACAAGCCGTGACTTTCCATCAGGAAAGAATAATTGCCGCAGAGCGAGCTGAACTGATCCTGGATCCCGACGCGCACGAAGGTGCCGAGGTACTGACCCATCAGTGTCTCCGCCACCACGCCGCCCAGGCCGCCATAAATGGAATGCTCCTCGAACGTAACGATCGCTTCGCGTCCTTTCGCCAGTGCACGCAGCGAATTTTCAGGAAACGGCTTGAGGCAGGGCGCTGAAACAACGTCGGCATTGCCTAACGCATCGGCAGCTTTTTGCGCCATCTTCAAGCCCGAACCCGTGCCGATGAAGAGATACGGCGCACCGGTGTTCGTCACCGGAATCAGGTCGCCGTGACTCCAGCCTTCAATAGGACCACGATGCACATCGCCCAGATCGGCCTTGCCCATGCGCATGTATGCCGGTCCCGGATTCCGCACGATATGCTCGGCGCACGCCGTCAGTTCGAAGCGGTCGCCGGGGGAGTAGATGGAGATTTGCGGCACGCCACGCAGCGCCGCGATGTCTTCGGTACTTTGGTGGCTCGTGCCCAGTTGGGCATACACCACGCCGGCGCCGTCACCAATCAAGGTGACCGGCAGGTTTTCATAACACACATCGATCTTGATCTGCTCGAGCACACGAATTGGCACGAAGGCCGCGAGTCCGTACACGACCGGCCTGAAGCCGGCCTTCGCTAGCCCGGCCGCAACGCCCACCATGTTCTGCTCGGCAATGCCGCAATTGATGTACTGGTCCGGGCAGGATTTCCGGAACGCATCGAAGAGGGCGTAGCCGTGATCTCCCGTCAGCAACAGCACCTTCGGGTCATTCTTCGCGGCGGCAACCAGCGCGTTTGAAAATGCGTCTCTCATGCGCGCTCTCCCAGTTCCGTAATAGCGGCTTCGTAGGTCTGCGGATTAAGCCGCGTGTAGTGCCAGATGTTGTCGTGTTCCATGAACGACACGCCCTTGCCCTTGACCGTCTTGGCGATCAGTGCCTTCGGCTTGCCATTCTTGCTGGCCTTGAAATCCCGATACGCGCGATCGATGGCCGCTTCATCATGACCATCGATACTCACGGCCTCGAAATCGAACGCCCTGAACTTGGCTTCGATGTCGCCGAGGCTGATCACTTCATCGGTTGTGCCCATCGCCTGGAAGCCGTTCACGTCCACGATGACCACCAGGTTATCGAGCTTGAATTGCGCAGCGAACAGCGAGGCTTCCCAGATCGTGCCTTCGTTCAGTTCGCCGTCGCCCACCAGCGCGTAGCACATTTGCTCCGTCTTGTTCATCTTGGCGCCGAGCGCAAGACCAACACCGACCGACAGGCCATGACCAAGCGAGCCGGCGGTGACTTCCACGCCGGGCACGTGCGCATCGGCCAAGCCTTTCAGGCGCGTGCCGTTGCCGAAGTAGTTACTCATCTCTTCGTCGCTCAGCCAGCCGATCTCGTGCAGGCAGGCATATTGCGCCATGACGCCATGGCCCTTGCTCAGCACCATGTAGTCACGGTGCGCCGCATGCGGGTCCTTGGCGTCGAAGTTGAGGTGATTGCGATAAAGCACTGCCAGCAGTTCCACGATCGAAAATGCACAGCCGATGTGAACTGTCGACCCGGCGAACGCCATGTCGAGAATGGTCTTGCGAACGCGGACTGCGTCGAATTTTTTCATGCCGTGACCGCTGAGCGGTTCCAGTTGATCGTCTTGGACAGAGCCAGTTCCAAAGGAGTGAATTCGTCGACATCAAGCGCAAGTCGCGCCTTCGACGTATCCGGTATGTAACGCAGGGCAGGGCCACTTCCGGGCGGCACTGCCGGCGCCGCGGGTAGCGTCGAGCCGCATTGGTCTTCCACCATCCGCGCGAGATCGATGATCGAAATTTCGCGTTCGGAGCCTACGTTATACGCCGCACCGCTTTCGCCGCGAACCAGCATGCGCAGAAGCCAGATGCACGCGTCCGCCATGTACAGGTAGCTGCGAAGGGGCCGCCCGTCGCCGTTGATGCCAATTCGTTTTCCCGCCAGCGCATCGCGGATGAAATTGCCGGCTGCGAACGGCCCGTCCAGCGGAATGGCCGGTCCAAGCAATGCATAGATCCGCGCGATGCCCACATGCATGCCGCTATGCTGCTGCGCATAGGCAGATGCCAGCCATTCGGCGGCACGCTTGCTCTCGCCATAGGCGCTTGCCATCTTCAACGGGTCGGGTGCGCCCGAGAACGTCTCAGGCGTTCGCGCAAGCGCGGCCGGCTGTACGCCATAGATCGCACCACTCGATGTCAGCAGGAACTTCGACGCGCCATTCGCCTGCGCAAAATCCAGCACACGACGCGTGCCGGTCACGCCGGTATCGAACACGCGCAACGCATCGCCTGCACGGGCAAGGTCGGCAACGTCGGTTGCAGCATGAATACAGGCGTCGATAGGCTGACGCGCTGCTTCGAAATTGGCGACATCGCCTTGAATGAGCTTCATGCCGGGCGCCGCGAACAGATGCGGCGCGTAATCGATAGCTTTTTGCGGATCACGGCTCAGCGCAAGCGTTTCGATCTTGCTGCCAGTCACGCGATTAGCATGCTGCACGACTTCGAGCAGCCACGAGCCAACAAAGCCTGTACCGCCGGAGACGAACAGCCGCGCCCCGTGAAGGGCGGACCAGACATCGGCAGTACGCTCGACGACAAAATCCAGGTCGTCCTGAGGCAGCGGCTTGCGCATAAATCCCGCTTTAGAAGTTCACGCCGAGGAAGGTCTCGATCTTCTCGACAACGAAGTCGAGCATCTCGCGGGACAGGCCCGGATACACGCCGACCCAGAACGTCTGGTTCATGATGATGTCGGTGTTCGTCAGTTCGCCACTCACGCGATAGTTACGTCCGATCATGTACGGCTGACGGGTCAGGTTACCTGCGAACAGCAGGCGCGTACCGATCTTGTTCTGATCCAGGTACGCAAGCAGGTCCACACGACGGAAATCAGCTTCAGGCTTGAGTGTGACCGGGAAACCAAACCACGACGGGTTCGAATTCGGCGTCGCGTGCGGCAGGATCAAAAATTCCTTGCAGCTTTGAAGCTTGTCATGCAGGTATGCGAAGTTGTCGCGACGCGCTTGCACGAAGCCTTCCACTCGATCCATCTGCGCGAGTCCGCAGGCTGCCTGCATGTCAGTGATCTTCAGGTTGTAGCCGAGGTGCGAATACGTGTACTTGTGATCGTAGCCTTCGGGCAGGTTGCCGAGCTTCCAGCAGAAACGCTTGCCGCACGTGTTGTCCTTGCCCGGCGCGCAATAGCAATCGCGGCCCCAGTCGCGAAACGATTCTGCAATCAGCTTCAGTTCTGGATTGTTCGTAAAGACCGCGCCGCCTTCGCCCATCGTGATGTGGTGCGCAGGATAGAAACTGATCGTACCGATATCGCCAAAGGTGCCAACAAGCTTGCCGTCGTAAGTTGCGCCCAATGCGTCGCAGCAATCTTCGATCAACCACAGGTTGTACTTCTTGCACAACGCGACGATCGTCTCGAGGTTGTACGGATTGCCAAGCGTATGCGCGAGCATGATCGCTTTCGTCTTCGGCGAGATGGCCGCTTCAATCTGGGTCGCGTCGATGTTGTACGTGCCAAGCTCCACATCGACGAAAACCGGAACCGCGCCAAATTGCAGGATCGGGTTGACGGTGGTCGGGAAACCGGCGGCCACGCCGATCACTTCGTCGCCGGGACGGATGGCGCGGTCGCCGAGTCGCGGCGAGGTCAGCGTGGAGAACGCGACCAGGTTTGCCGACGAACCAGAGTTCACCGTAATCAGATACCGCACGCCGATGAACGCGGCGAGCTTCTTCTCGAATTCGTCGTTGAAACGACCGGTCGTGAGCCATGCATCCAGGGACGCGTGAACCATCGCTTCCATCTCGGGTGCACCGACTACCTTGCCTGCAGGCGGCACGACGGATTTGCCAGGTTCAAAGGCAACGGGCTGGGAAGCGATCTCGCCATACTGCCGGACGAGCTGGATGATTTGTTCGCGAATCTGATCTTTAGTTGTCATGGTGGGGTTCATCAAATTTGGGTGTATTTGTCGATCTGGGCGAGCGTAACGGCCTTCACGTCTTCGTCGCGGGCCGCTGCCTTGTACCAGGCCACGATCGAGTCGAGGGTATGGTTCAGGTCCCAGCGCGGCCGCCAGCCCAGTCGTGCGCGCGCCTTCGAGCAATCCAGCTTGAGGAACGTGGCCTCGTGCGGATGCTCGCCGCCATCGAGACTCCAGCGGGCACCGTCGCCCCATTGGGACGTCAGCCGTTCCACGATCGCCTGCACCGGCTGCGCGTCCGAGTCGTTGGGACCGAAGTTCCACGCGTCGGCGAAACGCGGACCATCGGTGTAGAGCCTTTCCGCCAGAATCAGATAGCCGCTGAGCGGTTCAAGCACGTGCTGCCACGGGCGAATGGCGTGCGGATTGCGGATATTCACTGTCTCGCCGCGCGAGATCGCACGCATGATGTCCGGAATCAACCGATCAGCCGCCCAGTCGCCACCGCCAATCACGTTGCCGGCCCGACCGCTTGCCACGGCAACGCCGTGCTTCGCGTAAGTCGCAGGGTTGAAGAACGAGTTCCGGTAAGCGGAGGTCACGAGTTCAGCGCAACCCTTGCTGCTGCTGTACGGGTCGTATCCGCCCATTGCCTCGTTCTCGCGATATCCCCATTCCCACTCACGATTTTCGTAGCACTTGTCCGTCGTGACGATGACCACTGACCGCACGCCCGGCACCTGCCGGATCGCGTCGAGCACGTGCACCGTACCCATGACGTTTGTTTCGTAGGTTTCCACGGGGGTCACATACGACTCGCGCACGAGCGGTTGCGCCGCCATGTGGATCACGATGTCGGGGCTGGCGGCCTTCATGGCCCCCGCCAGCAAGGTACGATCCCGGATATCGCCGATGATCGATTCAATGCCGTCGCCCACACGCCCAAGCGTGAACAGGTTGGGCGTGGTGTCCGGTGCGAGGGCGAAGCCCGTGACGCGGGCGCCAAGCGCCTGTAACCACAGTGTCAACCAACTGCCCTTGAAACCCGTATGGCCGGTAAGAAAGACCTTCTTGCCGTGCCAGAACGCTTGGTCGATCATTACCACACCTTCCACGGCGCACGGCCGGTTTGCCAGAGTTCTTCCAGGTGCGTCTTGTCGCGCAGTGTGTCCATGGGTTGCCAGAAGCCTTCGTGTTCGAAGGCTGAAAGCTGGCCGCCTTCCGCAAGTTTCTCGAGCGGTTCGCGTTCCCAGATGCAGTCGTCGTCCGGAATCAGGTCGATTACCTTCGGCGACAGCACGAAGAAGCCGCCGTTGATCATGCCGCCGTCGCCTTTCGGCTTTTCCTTGAACGAGAGTACTTTGTTGTCGTGCAGGTCCAACGCGCCGAAGCGTCCAGGCGGGAAGGTGGCGGAGAGGGTGGCGAGCGTGCCTTGCTGCTTGTGGAACTCGATCAGCGACGCAATGTTGATATTGCTCACGCCGTCGCCGTAGGTGAAGCAGAACGCTTCCTCGTCTTTCACGAAATCCTTGACGCGGCGCAGCCGTCCGCCGGTCATCGTGGACTCGCCCGTGTCCACCAGGGTTACCTTCCATGGCTCGGCGTATTGCTGATGCACCTGCATCTCGTTCGTACGCATATCGAACGTTACGTCAGACGTGTGAAGGAAGTAGTTGGCGAAATATTCCTTGATCACGTAGCCCTTGTAGCCGCAGCAGATCACGAAGTCGTTCACGCCGTAGGCCGAATAGATCTTCATGATGTGCCAGAGAATCGGCTTTCCACCAACTTCGATCATTGGCTTCGGACGATTGACGGTGTCCTCGGAAATCCGGGTTCCAAGTCCACCTGCAAGAATTACAGCTTTCATTGAAATCCTGTTGAGTGCAGTGATTAATTAGCAACGATCAGTCAGGCCGCCGCGGGTATTGGGGAACGTCGCGCCCTAGGCTTCCATGTATTGGATTGGAAGCAATGGAACGCGCGTCTATGCGTCATCCACCGCATGGACGGATTCAGTAAGCTGTCAAAAGGAATTGGCGCATTATAGTGCACGGTTTTAGCGATGACGATGGCGCGGGCAATTTCCCGGGCCTGCGCGGCGCGCGCTCAGCGCCGCTGGCGAACGGATATCGAGCTGCTGGAGTCGACCAGCCGCCTGTATAAATCCACATAGGCATCGACCATCTTCCCGGCTGTGAACTTCTCTTCGAAGCGTCCCCGAGCCTTCAGGCCCAGTTCTGCTGCCAGAACGTCGTCCTCCCAGAGCTTGCCCATGGCCTCCCGGAGCGCCCCCGCATCACTCGCCGGCACCACCAACCCCGTCTCCCCATCCACGTTCACATACGACGTCCCGGTCCCAATCTCCGTCGATATCATCGCCTTCCCGAACATCGCCGCTTCCAGCAACGAGATCCCGAACGCCTCCGAGCGCAAATGCGACGGAAACGTCAGCGCGTGACACAGCGTGAGCAGGGCGATTTTATCGTCGTCACCCACCGGCCCGACGAAATCCACGTTGTTCAGCTTCAACCGCTCCGCCTGCGCCCGCAGTTCCCGCTCGACCGGCCCTGACCCGACGATCACGACCCGGAAATCCGTTCCCGGCAACGCATCGAGCAGCACGTGCAGACCCTTGTAATACCGCAGATTGCCGACGAACAGAAAAAACTTGGGCCCGGCGCGCTCACGCCAGTACCGCAACTTCTCGGCAGACGGCGCCGCATACGACGTCTCGTCCAGCCCGATCGGAATCACCTCGACCTTGTCGCGATATCGCTGCAATACGTCGCTCGTCGCCAGATAGTTAGGCGACGTCGCGACGATCTTGTCCACGCTCGCCAGGAACCTGTCCCGCAGCGGCTTGTAAAACTGCAGCAACACCTTCTGCCGCACGATGTCCGAGTGATACGTCACGATCGACGGCTTATGCACGCGCGAAGCGAAGTGGACGACATCGGCGAACGGCCAGGGGAAGTGGTAATGGATCACGTCGGCGTGTTCAGCCAGGTCGCGAAAACGCCGGAACGCCGCGAGCGAGAACGCCGACGAAGCAATCTCGACATCGAGCTTTGCGCGATGGTGCAGGTGATCACCGAAGTCGACGGTGCTTGTGTCCTTGGACACGGTCAACACTTCGCTCGTCACGCCGCGTTTCGCGGCGCCCGAGCAAATCTGGCCAATGAGTTCTTCGACGCCGCCCATCGAATCAGGCTTGTAGGTCTTATAGAAGTGTAAAACGCGCATAGATCCCGCTGAGGGGTGCCGGCGGTGTGTCCACCGGCGATAAAGCGAGCAAGGCGCCCGCCGCGCAAACAATCTTCATGAGGCGGCGGTGCTAAAGATGCTACAGATACAGACGAAGACGATCAGGCCGGCACGCGCCCATAAACGTCCTCGAAGCGGACGATATCGTCTTCACCCAGGTACTCGCCGCATTGCACCTCGATCAGGACGAGATCCATCACGCCCGGATTGATGAGCCGATGCTTGTGGCCAGCGGGAATATAGGTGGACTCGTTCGGCTGCAACGAGATGATCTGCTCGCCATTGACAATGTCGGCGCAACCGCTCACGACAATCCAATGTTCGCTGCGGTGATGGTGCATCTGCAACGAAAGCTGCGCGTTCGGCTTCACCACAATGCGCTTCATCTTGAAGCGATCGCCCTCTTCGAGCACGGTGTAAGTGCCCCACGGGCGATGCACCGTTCGGTGGAGCCTGTAGGCATCGTGATTGACCTTCTTGAGCTTGGCGACGATCTGCTTCACGTCCTGCGCCCGCTCACGCGATGCAATCAGCAGCGCGTCAGCGGTATCCACCACGATCAGGTCTTGCACGCCCACCGCACCAATCATGCGGCCGTCTTCGCTGCGGATAAAGCAGTTGTCGACTTCGTACAGCTCGGCCTCGCCATGAATGCGGTTGCCGCGTGCGTCGGGCGCGGTGAGTTCGCTGATGGACAGCCATGAGCCAATGTCGCTCCAGCCCATCTCGCACGGCACCACGTTGACGTTGTCCGAGCGTTCCATCACGGCATAGTCGATGGAAATGTCTTCCGCACGGGCGAATTGCGCGCCATCGAGCTCGACGGTGTAACCCTCCTTCGAGGTACTACGTTTCGCATCGCTAACAGCAGCAATAGCCGGTTCGAGTACCGTGGGCGCATGTTTCTCGAGTTCCGCGAGCATGGTCTCGGCGGTGAAGCAGAACATGCCAGCATTCCAGAGATGCCGGCCGTCGGCAACGAGTTCTTCGGCCACCGACAACTGCGGCTTTTCGACGAACCGCACGACCTTGTGCACGGCGTCCGCGCCTGGCAGTGGCTTGGCTTCGAATTCAATGTATCCATAGCCCGTTTCCGGCTTGGTCGGGCGGATGCCGAACGTGACAATCCGGCCTTCCTGCGCCGCGCGTGCCGCGTGCTGGACGGCGGCGCCGAACGCCACTTCGTCTTCCACGAGCTGGTCCGCGGGCATCACGAGCATGATCGCGTCCGCGCCATGCTGCTGGCGCACGACTTCCGCCGCCACGCCAATGGCCGCCGCCGTATTGCGCGCGGACGGTTCCAGGATGAAGCCAAGCTGGCTGACGTCCGAGTCGGCTTCAACGCACTCGTCTTTCGTCAGGAAATACGTCTCGCGATTCGTAACGATCACCACTTCATTGGCGCTCGCCACATGCGATGCACGCAGAAACGTCTTTTGCAGCAGGCTCTGCCCATCGGCCAGTTTCAACAGCGGCTTAGGGAAGGCTTCGCGGGACACCGGCCACAGGCGGGTGCCCGCGCCCCCACAAATAATGACGGGAATGATGTTCATTGAACGGCTCGAAAATAGCTGAATAGGGGCAGCGAAGGGGCGATTTTAGCGGATTTCGAGTGGCCGGTGCCCCGTTTCGGAACATCTCGTTACTGATGTTGCAGCAATTGAGCCCGCTTCGGCTCGCCTCGCGGCGAGGGTTTTGTTATCGTATGCGGGTGACTTCTATCGCTTGCTGCATAAGGTTCGCGAAGAGCCGGTGTGTTAAATTCCGAGGTTGCGTCCGGGGTACGAAAAGCACGCCTAGCCGCTGCGGAGACTGGGTCTCCGGCAGGAAAATCTGTCCAATCGATCAGGAAAATAGGATAGATGCTTCTATTACGTCCATGTCATCAGGACAGGCGTGGCGCCCGTTTGGTGGACATGAGCACAGCCATGAAGTGGGGGCTATTTGCGACCGTGCCCCAAACGGCTTTCATCCCGGCGGCAAGAGCTTGAACATTTCGCATGCAATGGTCGATGACGGGCTAAACCGCCATCGCAGACCTCCTTTTGCTTTTTTTGTTTGTTCACTACGCCAACTAAACGCTAACGCATGAAACTGCTTTTCGATCTCAACTCACTTCGTCCACCGAGGAGCGGCGTTGGCTATTACACGCAGCATCTACTGGAAGGATTGCGCGATGAGCCGGATGTGCAGGGGCTGGCGGGCTGGGTGGGCGCGGAGCGTTTCGAAGGCGAGCGCTTGCTTGCGCTGATCAATCAACGCGTGCCGTTGCGCAAGGGCGTGCAGTTCAGCGAGGGGTTGGCGGCGAAGGTGCTGCAGAAGGCGCGCAGCCTGCCCGGTTTGTATCGCGGAAGGACCGTCGTGCGGGCGATCAAGTCGCGTGAAGTGCGCGATGATTTTGCGCGGCGCGGCTATGTTTATCACGAGACCAACTTCGTGGCCTCGCGGTACAAAGGCCCGACGGTGGTGACCATTCACGATCTGTCGCATCGGCGGCATCCGGAGTTTCATCCGCGCGTGGCGGTGGAATATCTGGACCGCGAATTGCCAAAGACCCTGCGGCAAGCGCAGGTCGTGATTGCGGACAGTCACTACACGGCCAACGATATCGTCGATATCTACGGCGTACCCGAATCGAAGATCGTCACCATCCATCTAGGCGTTGAAGCGGCGTTTCAGCCGTATTCGGCGGAATCATGCGCCGAGACCCTCGCCGATCTCGGCCTGAAGCATCGCGGATTCGTGCTGTCCGTCTGCACGCTACAGCCGCGCAAGAATCTGCAGCGGCTGGTTGAAGCGTTCGCACGGCTGCCCGCCGAGATGCGCAGCGCTTTTCCCCTCGTGCTGATCGGTGCGGACGGGTGGAAGAATTCCGCGCTGATGCGTGTAATCGAACCGCTCGCGCGTGATGGCCAGATCGTAGTGCCCGGCTATATACCGCGGGAAAACTTACTGAAGCTGTATGCGTCGGCGGCATTATTTGCCTATCCGTCATTATTCGAAGGATTCGGCTTGCCCGTCGCCGAAGCCATGGCGAGCGGCGTGGCCGTGCTGACGTCGAACCTGACTTCGTTGCCGGAAGTGTCGGCCGGGGCGGCGTGGGAGGTGGACCCGTATTCCATCGATGACATCGCGGCCGGCATGGAGCGCCTGCTCGGCGATCCGGCTCTGCGCGACGCGCTCATTGCCAAGGGTTTGCTACGCGCCGCCGAGCTGACTTGGGACGCGACCGTCGCTCAGACGTGCGCGGTGTATCGCGGATTGTCGGCATGAAGCTGGGGAGATCGCTGGCATGCGAGTAATCGTCACAGGGGCTAACGGCTTTGTGGGTCGCGCGACCTGCGCGGCGCTCTGCGACGCGGGTCATCACGTGATCGCGCTTGTGCGCCGGCCGGGCGGCTGCGAGCCGCGCGTACACGAACAAGTAATCGCCGACGATAACTTCGCGAGTCTCGCTGCTTTGCCTGCTGCCGACGTACTCATTCATCTTGCCGCGCGCGTCCACGTGATGAAGGACAGCGCCGGCGACCCGCTCGGCGAATATCGCGCGGTCAATGTTGAGGGCTCGCTGAACGTGGCGCGCGCGGCGTTGCGGGTGGGCGTAAAGCGGCTGGTTTATATAAGCAGCATCAAGGCGTTGGGTGAGGGCGAGCCGGGCCGGCCATGGCGTGAGGATGATCAGCCGACGCCCGCAGATCCCTACGGCATCACGAAGCTCGAAGCGGAACAGGCGCTTGCAGGCTTCGGCCGCGAGCATGGAATGGAGGTCGTCGTGCTGCGCCCGCCGCTGGTTTATGGGCCGGGAGTACGGGCTAACTTCGAACAATTGATGCGAGCGGTGGAGCGAGGCATCCCGTTGCCGCTCGGTGCAATCGATGCCCGCCGCAGCATGGTCTACGTGGGCAATCTCGCCGATGCCATCCGTTTCGTGGCGACCCGTTCCGAGCCAACTGACGGCGTGTTCCACGTGACAGACGGCGACGATCTCAGCGTCGCGCAGATGATCCGGACACTGGCCCACGCCTTTGACAAACCCGCGCGCTTGCTGCCGGTACCCGCTTCATGGTTGCGCGCAGCGGGCGCGCTGACGGGGCGCACGGCCCAGGTCGACCGCCTGACAAGCCCGCTGCGCATGGACAGCACGCGCCTGCGGACTGACCTCGGGTGGACGCCGTCCACAACGGTGGCTGAAGGCGTCGCCCGGACGGTGCGTGCATTCCAGGAGGCGCGCCGATGACGTCGCTGATGTTAATGCCAATGCCCATGCTCTTGTTCTTCACGGCTGGAATCGCCTGCGTGGTGTGCGCGGCGATTTTGCTCCTGCTATTGCGTACGGGCTGGGCTTGGGATATTGCTGTCGATATCCCGAATCACCGGTCGCTGCATGTGCGTCCGGTGCCGCGTGTGGGCGGCTGGGGCGTCATGCCGGCCATGCTGCTCGCCGTTGCATTGTGCGCGCCATCCTTTGGCTGGATTGCGCTCGGGGCGTTGCTGCTGGCCATAGTGTCCCAGATCGACGATCGGCGGGGCTTGCCGGCTCGCGTGCGCTTCGCCGCGCATCTGATCGTGGTGGCCGGGGCCATTGCGTGGAGCTCCGTGAGCATTACCTGGTGGCTTGCGCTGCTTGCCGTGGTCGCGCTTGTCTGGGTGGTCAATCTTTACAATTTCATGGACGGTTCCGACGGTCTTGCGGGCGGCATGGCGGTGTTTGGTTTCGGCTTTTACGTTGTTGCAGCGCTGGTTTTGCAGCCAGCGCTCGCAGTGACTGCGGCGGCGGTAGCCGGCGCAGCATTTGGCTTCTTGATTTTTAACCACCATCCGGCCAAGATATTCCTCGGCGATGCCGGTTCTATCCCGCTTGGCTTCCTGGCTGGGGCGCTGGGCTTCTGGGGCTGGCAGCACGGGGTGTGGCCGATCTGCTTCCCTGCGCTGGTGTTTGCGCCTTTTGTCGCCGATGCCACCGTGACCCTGGCGCGCCGTCTCGCGCGGGGCGAAAAAGTATGGCTGGCGCATCGCGAGCATTATTATCAGCGTTTGGTGAGACTGACTGAAAGCCACGTCCGCGTGGCTGTGGCGTATTACTTGCTCATGTTGGGCAGCGGTTGCGTAGCGCTTTTAGCACTTCGCGTGCCGCTCACGGTCCAGTGGACCTTGTTCGGGGCGTGGTACGTTGTTCTGGCCTTGGTTGGCTGGCAGATCGACCGCCGTTGGCGGCAATTCATCCTCACTCAAGGTAACGATAACGATGCGAATTAAGCCTACGTGGCTCTCGATTGCAGCGTTCGGCTTCGACCTCGTGGCGGTCGCCGTGGCGTGGCTCGCCGCGTATGCGCTGCGTTTCAACGGCTCGGTTCCTGACGATTTCTGGCACGGCGGCATCAACGCGCTGGTGTGGGTCGTGGTGATCTACGGGCTGATGTTCCGTATCTTTGGGCTGTATCGCGGCATGTGGGTGTTTGCGAGCCTGCCTGACCTGATGCGCATTTCCAAGGCGGTCGCCAGCGGCGCGCTGATCGTGATGATCGGTGCGGCCATGCTCCAGCCTTCTCCCATCATTCCCCGTTCTGTGTTGATCGTGTCGCCGTTGCTGCTGTTCATGGCGACGGGCGGATCGCGCGCGCTGTATCGTGCGATTAAAGAGTTTTATCTGTACGGCGGCTTGATTGGCAAGGGCAAGCCGGTGATCGTGCTCGGCGCGGGTACGGCGGGCGCGAATCTCGTGCGCGAGTTGGCTCGTTCGAGCGAATGGCGTCTGGTCGGTCTGCTCGACGACGATCCCGCTAAACGTGGCCGTGAAATCCTGGGTCACAAGGTCTTGGGATCGATCAGCGAGCTGCCGCTTTGGGCGGAACAGCTCAAGGCTGATACGGCGATCATCGCGATTCCGTCGGCATCGGTAGATGCACAACGGCGCGTGGCTACCATGTGCGTTCGCGCCGGCGTCAAGGCAATGGTGCTGCCCGCGCTCACCGTGCTCACGCAAGGTCAGGCGTTCCTCTCACGGGTTCGCCAGATCGATCTGGAAGACTTGCTTGGCCGCGAGCCGGTGAAGATCGACATGCCGCACGTCGAAGCGTTGCTGCATGGTCGCGTGGTGATGGTTACGGGCGCAGGCGGTTCGATTGGTTCGGAGTTGTGCAGGCAGATCCTGCGCTTCTCGCCGGCGCAACTGGTGGCCTACGACCTGAGCGAATACGCGATGTATCTGCTCACCGAAGAATTGCATGAGCGGTTTCCGGATCTGTCGGTGATCCCGGTGATTGGTGATGCGAAGGATTCGCTATTGCTCGATCAGACCATGTCGCGCTTCGCCCCGCATATCGTGTTTCACGCGGCTGCGTACAAGCACGTACCGTTGATGGAAGAGCAGAACGCATGGGCAGCGGTGCGCAACAACGTGCTGGGCACGCTGCGCGTGGCGCGCGCGGCGATTCGTCATCAGGTGAGCCATTTCGTGCTGATCTCCACCGATAAAGCCGTCAATCCGACCAACGTCATGGGTGCGAGCAAGCGCCTGGCCGAGATGGCGTGCCAGGCGTTGCAGCAGACCGCGCCGCGCACGCAGTTCGAGACGGTGAGATTTGGCAATGTGCTGGGCAGCGCGGGCAGCGTGATCCCGAAGTTCCAGCAGCAGATTGCAAAGGGCGGGCCGGTGACGGTGACGCATCCGGAGATTACGCGGTTCTTCATGACGATTCCCGAGGCCGCGCAACTGGTGTTGCAGGCATCGAGCATGGGCCGTGGTGGCGAGATCTTTATCCTGGATATGGGTGAGCCGGTGAGGATCGTGGACCTGGCGCGCGATCTGATCCGTTTGTACGGATTCTCGGAGGAGCAAATCCGGATCGTGTTCACGGGCTTGCGGCCGGGCGAAAAGCTCTACGAAGAGTTACTTGCTGACGACGAAACGACCACGCGCACACCCCATCCGAAACTGCGGATCGCGCAGGCGCGCGAAGTGCCGAATCACTTCCTCGATGAATTGCTGCCGTGGCTGATGCAGCATCGCGTGCTAGCTGACGATGAAGTGCGGCGTGACCTGCGTCGCTGGGTGCCGGAATATCAGACGACCATGCCGCCTGCGTTGCAAAGCGTTCAGTCGGTTCGAAACGGTTGAAGGTACTTAACCGCTGACGCACTGCATCTGCTAAACAAGAGTGTGGCAACTGATTCGAATAACTCGGATCAGAGGCGAAGCGTGTGCGATTCATCGCGCGGTATGGTTCGGCCTAGCAGGATTTCGCTCACTCCTCTCGCCATTCATACACGTGCCAACGAAAAGCATGGAAGTGCTTAAGGTGCTCAGGGTTGATCGGCGGCTCGCTTAACGCACTCCGTCAAAGCGCACTCGGGCATCCTCCCGCATAAAAAAACTACCGCAGCCCTACCGTCGCGAAGTACTCGCCACGCGACACCACGAACCTTGGATCTGCCTGAAGCTGGTCGAGAGCGCCCGCAAAACGGGCCTTCGCTGCTTCCACGCTTGCTGTTGCCGGGGGCCACTCGTGCGCGTCCCAGAGCAGATCGATAAAGGACACCACCACGTAATTGGCGTCATGGGTATCGAGTGTCTGTTTGATCGCCGCGCCAAGGTGTTCGGGGTCGCTGGCGAACAGTGCCTGAATGTTCACGGGCCACGCGGATCTCGCGATCTCCACGTTCTTGTCGCCACCCGAGTTGTACGTCTTCACATTTGCCTCGGCGGCAAGATAGGCCGCGAGGAAATCGTTTCCCTGAGGCACGAAGGCGACGACGCTTCCCGGCCGTATCTGGCGTTTAAACGATGCCACCAACGTTGCATCGACGTTGCGCAACGAGTCCTGCCAATGATGCGGAGCCCGCAGTTTCACCCGCGCATTCGGCGGATTAACAACCGATTGAGACGCCATCACATGTGGTTTTGGAAGGTTGCAGACAACCGTCAGCGCGACCAGCACAAGCGCCCAGCCAGCGTGTTGCCGCCGCTCCAGTTCGCCGATCAGCATTGCAAACAGCGCCCACAGTCCGAAAAGGCCGAGAGCCAGCCACCGATAGCTCGCGCGCATATTCTTGAAGCCCGGTACATGCTCGGAGAGGTACGCACTGCCAGTGGGCATGACTGCATTGGCAGCTGGCATGAACGGAGAAAAATTGCCGGCGACAATATCGGCTTGAGGCCGCAACGAGTAAACCTTTAAGGACGGTCCCAGGGAAAGATAAGTCCCTATGATCGCGATGGCGAGAAAGGCAACGGCGATTTTTTGACGCCTGACGACAAAAAATCCAAGGCAGCCAAACAATCCAAGGAACAGTGAAAACGTCGTTGTCCACACCGACGCATCGCCGTAGTAGAACTGATCGTTTCGATCCAGGCCCATGCCAAGATGGTCCCAAAACCAAAACAACCCTTTGGTGGGCAAGACCAGCATGGTTACGTCGACTCCCCACCCGCGGAAAAGGTCGAGCGAGTCAGGCGTGAACAGTGGAAAACCGAGGAACGACACATAGAGTAAATACGCGACCGCGAAGCCAACAATACAAATGGGCAAGCTGACCGCGGTGACCCATCTAAGGCGAGCACGATCGGCTAGTCCTTCGACGGCGAGAAAAATGAAGGTCGCCAACGCAAACATGACAAACGTGTACCCGTCCATGAACACCGACAGCACTGCGGTTGCTGCGAAGCCCAAGGCATTGCCAGCGAGTGTCGAGACGCGGGTGTTGTCAATGCGGCATACGCGCAACGCCTGGTTCAGGTAGAAGGGAAGCAAGGCGATGCCGATTGACAGCATCGAATAGACCGCATGTGCCCAAACCATCGGCATGGTCAGCCATACGACGGCTGCGAGGACCGCCGCACGATAGCTAAGCCCGATCCGTTGAGCGCAACGAATTGCACCCCAACCCGCCAGCGCCAGATAACCGACGGTCATGAACGAGTAGGCATCGGCGGCGCTTAGCGTAGTGACACGCAGCAACGCGCCTTCTACAAGCGCTCCCGGCAAGCCGAACGCCATGGGCGCAGTGCGGGGGTAACCGAAGTTATGGGAAAACACCGTGAACCAGCCATCGTTCGCGAAGGACTGTGCGAACGACGATACCCAGACAAGTTGCCCCATTACCGGCGCGGAATAAAACGGAATCGATCCGTAGATTGCTGCGATCGCCGCGAGCAGCACTACCAGACAGAGTGCCTTCATTCCGAAGATTCGTTGCGCACGCATGCCGGATCCGGGTGTTGTCATAGTTAAAATGCCGGTGAGGGTTACGATCCGCGCGTTACGCTGTTTCAACAAGCAACCCCGTGGGCCGCCCTGAAAAGCACACCGATGCGGCAAGAAAGAAAGCCAGATCTCCCGCCGCGGTGACGAGTCGTCCGATGAGAATGATTTCGAGCAGATCAGCCTGCCCGAGAAGCGGGCGCAGCAAGAAAAACAAGACCGCCTCGCGAACCCCGACGCCCGCTGGTGCCCCAGGCGTAACCAGTCCGACCAGCCATGCGACCACATACGCTCCGCCAACAGGAACCCAATTCCACCCGCCACCCAAAAGCTTGAACAGCGTTGCAAAGATGATGCCGGAGAGGGCGAGAAACACGAGTTGCAGCGCAGCGGCCCGTGCCAGGTCGGGACTGAACACGCGACGGATGATCGCGACAGAACCGCCCGCTGCGCACGCAAATACAAGGAGTGCGACCCATACGGGCAGCGGCAGGAACGAAGGAATTGTCCACAGCGCGAACAGTCCGGCCATGACCGCGATCGTGCCGAGTTCCCAGACCAGCGACTTGCCGAGCGGCCACTGCGGCAGGCCGGCCGACGCGCCGAGTGCTTGTCGTCCGGCGAGGTGAAACACATTGCCCGGGACATATTTGGCGAGCTGTGAAACGCCATATGCCCAGGCGGCCCAGTCTCGGCGAACCGTCACGCCGAGATGGCGCAGGATGTCTCGCCAGGCGATCGCCAGAAGAAAACCGGATGCGCCATACACAAGCGCCAGGGCCGCAATGCCGAACCACTGTCCCATGCCGATACGGTTCATCGGCACCCGATTGCCATAGTCGAACAGCTTCAGCGCGACAAAAGCGACACCGAGAATACCCAGCGCGCTGCCGCCCCAGGACAAAGCGCGCTTCAACGTCGAACTCATTGCGAACGCGGTACGCTTGGCACGCGGCACAGCAGCATGGTCCAGGGCAGCGGGGTGCGGATTTCCAGAATATCGAAGTATCGGGACACCAGGGTTTTGAACGCTGACGCCGACCATCGCTGGATATGACCAGGGGTATTTCCGCCGCTCATCAGGTACTTGCCTCGTGCGAGGTTCAGCGCACTCCAGATCGGCTCGCGCGGCACGCTGACGATGACATATTCCTTCGCTGCGACTTGCAACGCACGTAGTGCGTCCTCGGGATGCTCCAGATGCTCCAGCACTTCGCAGCAAATGATCAGCTCGGGCTTCGTTGTCCTATGGGGTAATTCGTAGATGCTTTCCACGGAAAACAGATCGGATGTCATGCCCCGCTCCAACGCATTCGCGCAAGCCAGTTCGATCACTTTTCCTGAGAAATCACTGCCGGTGGACGCAATGCCCTGATCCGCCCACCGCATGACCCAATATCCCTCGCCGCATCCAACCTCGTGAATGGATTGAGGGGACACCTTACCGACAAGCTCGGTCAGCGAGTTATCGAACCCCTGCATGAGCCGCCGAACGATGACATTTTTCGATCCGTATTTATCGTAGGTATTCCCCACTACGGTTCCGTTTTCGACCATTCCCTGCGAAATCTTCATCAGCGAGTGCCTTCTTTTCTGCGGGTTCAGTTCAGGAGCGCGTAGCTGAACGCGGTTGTTCTGATCTACGCGGCACGACCACGGCAAATGAGTTCTTGCCGCTAGTGGATGCGACCGGCTCCGCGCGCTTCGCGGTGTAGCGAATATCTTCCAGAAGCTTCCGGTTGGTCGCGAGCAGTTCGGCGATCACTGCCGCCAAGAGGGTCTGAATACCCATGCCAGCAAGGATGGACGCAAGAATGAGCGACTGGACGTGACCTTGCCCTTCGCCGTTAAGGTATAACGCAATGAATCGCACACCAGGCACGAACGACGCTGCCAGCAAGGCCGTGCCAAGCGTGCCGAAGAAGCGGCCAGGGCGGTATATAACGAAGATCCGGCAGATTGTCAGCATTGACCTGAATACGTACGACGGGACGCTTTTAACAAGCCGCGACGGCCGCAGATCCGGATTCACACGAATCGGTACGGAGATGACCGCCATGTTCTTCTGGCCAGCCTGGATGATTGTCTCGAGGGTATAGGTATAGTCGCTGAACACGGTGAGGCGCTGCGCGGCATCTCGACTGAACGCCCGGAATCCGCTGGCCGCATCTTCCACCGTAGTGCGGCTTGCGGTTCGGACAACCCAGCTACCGAGCTTCTGGAGGAATTTTTTCGCGGCAGAGAAGTGCTCTATCTCAGCAATGGGCCGCGCGCCTATTACTATTTCTGCAACGCCCTGACAGATTGGTTCAACCAGCGCGGGAATATCGCGGGCGTCATATTGATTATCTGCGTCGGTATTGACAACAACGTCGGCGCCTAAGCGCACCGAAGCCTCGATACCCGTCATGAAGGCTCGGGCAAGTCCCTGGTTACCGGTATGGCGTACGACGTGATCTGCACCGTTTCTACGCGCGACGGCGGCGGTGTCGTCGGTACTTCCGTCGTCGATAACCAGCCACTCCACCTTGTCGAAACCCTTGACCTCGCGAGGTAGCGCGGCGAGCGTTATCGCAATGCTTTGTGCTTCATTGAAGCACGGGATTTGGATGATCAACTTCATTGTCAAACCTGCGAAGGACGCGAACCTTTGCGGCAAACGTAACTCTTTGTCGCTACAGCTCATGGAACGGCGGCGACCGCACTGTCTAGTGTCAGGGCGGTAGCCGGCGCTCACACTTAAAAAATAACCGGCGCACTTTAGTGCAAATTGGATCGTATGCCTAGTCGTCTGAGTGTAGAAGTTTGGAACGCCCTGTCGTCACTTGATTCCGACGTCCGACAAATTGAGCACGCTTCTGCACTGAAATTGACTCTGTCCATTAATCGGCGCTCGTATCGAAGTACCCGGAAAGGTACATTTTTTACCTCACTGTGCAACGGAGTTGTTATTAATTCCTTAATCAGAAACGTTCCCTGTGCTTAACGGGCGCATGGCTTGTGTCCTTGGTTGGAGCAGTTTGAATCTCAGTACTGCTCGAAATTTTATTTTATTCAATCACTGTAACCGGGATAGTTATATCGTAGATTCGTTCGAGCCGCGCACTATCGAAGTATCAATATTAGCCAATTTTGGCGATGCAATGGGTCAAATTTCGTCGCTAATCGGGAGTGGATTGACGCGTAATAATCGGTAACTAATTTGGAGTGATAGTATGGATTAAACAGGTCTCCTTATTGGCGATGGGTTTGGCACCGTATTGACCGGACGTCGGCTATTCCGCGTTGATCCGACACCTTTATTTAACTTTGGCATAACGTTTGCTTTATTTTCGTCAAGTGCGAATTCGATTCTCTAATTCAGCATAGGGAATCAGGCGCGGGTGCGCGGAGATCGGCGCGACGACTTCGCCATATTAGTCGAGAGTTTCGAGAAACCTAAAAGGTATGGACGGGCGACTCGATACAGGCATGCGATATATCTGCTCATCGAAGAATTGCATGAGCGGTTTCCGGATCTGTTGGTGATCTCAAGGATTCGCTATTGCTCGATCAGACCATGTCGCGCTTCGCACCGCATATCGTGTTTCACGCGGCCGCGTACAAGCACGTACCGTTGATGGAAGAGCAGAACGCATGGGCGGCGGTGCGCAACAACGTGCTGGGCACGTTGCGCGTGGCGCGCGCGGCGATTCGCCATCAGGTGAGCCATTTCGTGCTGATCTCCACCGATAAAGCCGTCAACCCGACCAACTATGGGTGAGCCGGTGAGGATCGTGGACCTGGCGCGCGATCTGATCCGTTTGTACGGATTCTCGGAGGAGCAAATCCGGATCGTGTTCACGGGCTTGCGGCCGGGCGAAAAGCTCTACGAAGAGTTACTTGCTGACGAGGAAACGACCACGCGCACACCGCACCCGAAACTGCGGATCGCACAGGCGCGCGAAGTGCCGAATCACTTCCTCGATGAATTGCTGCCGTGGCTGATGCAGCATCGTGTGCTAGCAGACGATGAAGTGCGGCGTGACCTGCGTCGCTGGGTGCCGGAATATCAGACGACCATGCCGCCTGCGTTGCAAAGCGTTCAATCGGTTCGAAATGGTTGAAGGTACTTAATAAACACTGATGTGCTGCATCTGCTAGTCAAGAGCATGGCAACCAATTCGAACAATCCAGGGGACTTCGGGCATTAAACAACATTGCCTCGGTTGCCGCGCCAGTTCGAAGCATGGCGCGAATCAACGCCACGCCTTGATCGAATACATCAACCTCAACCGTCCCGGTCTATCTCGCTTGACCTGCTTCCTGCGACAAGGTCATCCAATATAGGCGCTGCTTCCGGTCGGCAATATTGCTCGAGCAAGCCCTCATATTTTTCCAGAATTCCGCTCCACTGGAACATATTTGCGAACCGTTCGACGCTGCTCGCACGCATCGTCGCCACCGTGGCATCGTCGTCCAGGAGTTCGCCGATATGATCGGCACACTGAGATTGCGACGAGAAGTATCGGGCGCCTACGCCGGCCACCCAGCGGTTAAAGACGTTGTCGTGCGCAATCACCGCATTACCGGCGCCAAGCGCTTCCACAAGCGACGGGTTGGTGCCGCCGACCTTGTGGCCATGAAGATAAAACCGGGCGTGAAATCTCAATGAGCGTACTGTCTCCGTGTCGTAGATTGCACCCGGAAAGAGCACCTCACTCCCTGCTGAATCCATAATCTCGCGATGATAGTCGTGCGTGTTCGGCTCATATTTCCCCAGCACGACGAGCTTCGCATTGCGCGTTCTTTGCGAAAACGCCCGCACAACTTCCAGGATGGAATTCTCCGGCTCTGGCCTCCCAATCACGATTCCATAGTTGTAAGGAGACAATGAGAGATCGCCCAGCGGCTTTTCATTTGCCTTCTCAATATGATCCGCACCATAGGTGATCGTCGTAATTTTCGTGCGACGCACGCGTGTTGCCAGGTGATCGGCTATGGCCGGGTGGTCCGCTATCAGATGATTACCGACCAGGCAGCCTATCCGTTCGTTGAGCCATAGCCACGCCCGTTCGTGCGGGCGCCATTTGTCACGCCGCCATTCGAGACCATCCATATTGATCACATTATTTATACCGAGCAGTCTCATCCACACACAAAAGATTGCCGTGTTGTAGCCAAGTGTCAGGGCAACGCCGGGCTGCATTTTTGCTACATCTCGCACGCAGGCCCAGTCGAACTCCATTGTCCCTGCAGCTCCCTCGCGTTTCACTGGCAAGACGATCCGATGAATGCCTCGCCATGAATCATCGACCCGATTCTGCAAGGTGCTGTCACCCTGGCAATAGACCGTGACATCCCAGCCGCGCTGCGTAAGGTGAAGGGCGAGTCGCTCTGCGAATGTTTCAAATCCACCATGACAGGCGGGAACACCCCGAGTGCCGAGAATTGCGAGGGACCTGTTTGCTCTCATCGACTCTTCTCCACCTTGGACTTGTACGAAGATCCGATTAACGGATTCGTATTCGTATTATTTAGCATTCCGAAGATTCGCAAAACGCGAATAAAACGCATGCAATTCGCATTAAGCTAAATCGCAACTCGCTGATTATTGATCCGACGATACTGCTGGCTAGCTGGACGAGCCTACGCTCCACGCCTGCGAGGTTAGGCCCTCACGGCGGGATTGAACTGGTGTTCGGGTGTTCGGGTGCATAAGCCCCGGTTGATCGTGCGTTTGCTATGGATGCGTTCGACAGCATTCAGTAAGTTGACGTCTACGAACGCATGAACGCGACAAGTTCTAGCAGCGGGCTTTTTGCAAGAATATGCCTGCAAGGACTTTCTTCTGTGTGCGCTACCAGACATTCGAATTAAAGTCGTCTCAGTGCATTGCGAAGCGCAGTGAGTCCAGTTACGACAAGACACTTATCAGGAGAAAACAACGCGTATTACGTTCGCATGACGCGGTCGCTCAAGATGCCGCGATGAAGAAGACGAGATCGCTATAGCACGGTCGCGGCTTCTCGCCGTAGTCATCGGTTTAGCAATGCTTACGAGTTTTTTGACTGAGAATGTTCGACGTCAAAGCGTCGTTGTAGCCGCTTTGACGCGGATAATCGTGTGGGGAATAGCCACCCGGCTACCCGCAAATGCGAGTGTCGCCAAGCGGGGTTTTGCGATTGAAAATGCGCGCAGGAATTGCGCGCGTGTCCCGGTCCGATACCGCAGCATTTCCCCTCAACCGACATCTCCAGCTCGCTTCACTCTACGTCCCGCGAAGCGAGTCATAAACGTCTCGAATTCTCCGATAATGTATGTCGGAGGAGAATTCCTGCTCCGCTTTGCGTCGCGCTGCCCGACCCATTTCAGGGTTGCCACGCTGCTCCCAGACCGTCCGTACTGTCGTGCAGAGCGAATCCACATCTCCCGGCTCGAAAAGGTAGCCATCCTCCCCCTGCGAGATCAATTCCGGTACGCCGCCGATGCGCGTGCCAATGACTGGCCGCCCCAGCGCAAAGCTTTCGAGAACGGCCATCGGACAGTTTTCATACCATTCCGACGGCAGGATCGATGCTACGGACTGCCTCACCAATGAATACAGTTCTGAGCCGTTCTTGAATCCGGCAAACTGAATGTTAGGGCTTGCCGCAGCTTGTGCCTGAACCTCGGGAAGAAGACTTCCTTCCCCTATCACCACGAGCGGGATATCCGGCATTTGCATGAACGCCTTGATTAGCGTCGGGATCCCTTTCGAATGCTCAATCCGCCCAAAGTAGACGAAGTAACGCCCGGTCTCTGTTTGTGGCGTGAACTGGGTAATGTCGATGAAGTTCGGCACGACCGAGATCCTGCTCGGATCAATTCCGTTCTCAGCCATCCGCGTAGCGCCGAATTGACTCACAGCGATAAACCTGTCGATCGCGTCGACGCTGCCCAACCATCGGGAAACGTACGATTCCGACATCGATATCGCACTTCGCAGATACGAACCGCGATTGCATTTATGCACCACCGCTCGCCAATATTCTTTCCCGTGGCATGCCTCACAGGCCTTCCCGCCGCGGCTGCAGGTGTATACCGGGCATATCAGCTTGTAGTCATGCGCGGTCTGGACGACCGGGATGCCCGCGTCCTTCAGAACCGGCAAAATCGACGAAGTCAGCTTGCCATAGTAAATGTGAAGGTGAGCAATATCGAACCGGTTACCGGAAACGAGCTTCCGGAGGTTGTTTCTCGCGGCTGGTGAATAGTGGTATTTCAGGACGTCCAGCACCGATGGCGACTCGAAATTCGCCCCGGGCGGAAAGTACGTTGCCCACTCCGATGGCTGGTCCTTTTCGCTCTTTGCACAAAACGGAACCACGAGGTTCCCCTGTTGCGAAAGAAGATCGCCAAGCGAAAGGAAATAGCGATCCGAACCACCTCTCACGAAATGATTCTGCGATACGTTCAAGACATTCAATTGCGTGTTCATGATTTCCTTAACGCTTCATCTGCGCTGGCAACTTCAGGCGCCGCGCATGTCTTTGGGCTAGCTAACCCCGCAACGCTTAATGCTGCTGGAGAGGGCGCCTGCTGTGAAATAGAAAAACGACATCACCAGAAAATTGTTGACCAGATTGTCCGAGAAGAAATAAATAAAGATAAAGACCGCGGGCATTGATATGAAATGCATGCCGATCCTTTTCAATATCAAAAAATTAAGTACGACGAAGCAAATAAACAAGCCCGGACCGAGTTCAAAAAAGAACCTGAGATAGTCGTTGTGCGGCACAAGCTTCAGGTCTGTGAGTTCCACGCTGCTCCCAACACCGAAACCAAATAGCTGATTGATCAGCGGGCCGTCCATGTATAGGCTTATCAGATTGACCCAGTGCTTCAGGCGGAAGATCAGCGAGATGTCGCTTGTTCCAGCAGCAGTGTAGATCTGCCCATAGTCCATTTTGCCGAGGCCCCAGACTCCGCCCGACTCCGCTAACACGCTATTGAGCGAGCGCCAGGCAGTGCTCGCCCGCGACAGTATTTCGAGGTCGTCATCGAACTCGAAATACAATGCTGCGGCTCCGGCTGCGATCATCAGGTTACGCAGTATGTTGAAGCCGGGATAGACGAGATACAACGCAAACGCTATGGCCAGCAATGCGCCCAACGTCTTGAACGCGAGTACGCACGCGGCGAGGTAGATGACGATAAGCCAGCGCTTGATGCCGGCAAGCATCAACGTCCATGAGCTGATGACCGTAAACGCGACCGCGTTGTTCCGGTTTGCGAAGAAAGAGAGCGTCTGTTCGTTGAGTTCACTGTTCGGCCCCCCGCCCCCGCGATAAAGATCGAAGAGCGCGCTGAGTACAGGCACCGCAACAAACAGCGCAGCTAGCGACAAGCTGGGAGCACTTCCGAAGTATTCGTCTTCGGTTGTCTGCCCCGCAAAATAGAACATGAAAATGGACAGTATCTTGATGGTCTCGCCGGCCTGCGCGTCATCGATATTGACAATCAGATTGGTCACGCCGAAAAAAAGCACGAAGCACATCAGGACACGAGAGACACGGTCGAGCCGGTTGACTTGCGCGAGCAGCAGCATGCCGACGCGTAATACCAATGCAAATGCGAACCCGTTGGCGACCAGCTTCAGGGCATCGCTCTGACCCGTGAAGGCCCAAAGCAGGAGAATCGCTGCATAGCCGAATTCCCATAGCAAAAGGGATCGGTAGGAGAAGCCGCTCCCCGTGTACTCGCCACTGGCGAACCTCACATTCATTCCATCTCCGAAAAATATGATGCGGGTCAGATGGCGCGGGGCGTTCAGCGACCCTATGGCGTAAGCGTTACCCGGACGCCGTGTGCTTTCCAATCGGCATGGCGAGACCACGAATCCGGGCAGGGGTGTACGAAGTGTGGGCGTCGCCCGATTCGCCCAGGCCGTTGGATTACCCGCAAGCGGTAAATCGCCGCTGCCCCATCGCAGAGCCGTTCACTGAGAACTGGAGTCGTAGTGATGCGCGACGGAGGCGTATGTGCCGTACCGCCTCGCCAGTGCGTAGTTGCTGCTGCGCACTTTCACCCTGTTGAGCACAATCCCGCTGATGCGAGCGCCCGCCTGGCCAAGACGCTTGATCGTTGCATCGATTTCGCCGACGAGCGTATCCGCAAAGCGCACGACCAGGAAAACCGAACCGGCGACTGGAGCCATTATTCCTGCGTCGGACACCGCGAGGACCGCTGGTGCATCGATCATGACGATGTCATAAGCCCGCGACGCATCGCGGACGCACTCGCTGAAGCGTCCAGTCATCAGGAGATCCGCGGCGGCCGCCGGGTAGCTGCCAGTCTGAAGAAGATCGAGGTTGGGCGTTCCTCCCGATGTGACGACCTCATCGAACTGCCTGAGACCCGACAGCACCTCGCTGAGCCCTTCGCCCTTTGGAACGCCGAGATACCGGTAGAGTTGCCCCTTTCTCAGATCGCCATCGATCAACAGCACCCGTTTGCCGCCCGCGGCGAGCAACGTCGCGAGGTTAGCCGCCAGAAACGATTTGCCTATCTCGGGCAGTGGGCCCGCAAGCATGATCACGTTGTTCGGCGCGCCGATCAGCAGTAACTGGATGGCGGATCGCAGCGTGCGCAGACTTTCAATGGCCGGGTCGCGCGGATAGCTGGCCGCGAGAGGCAGCTGCTGCGGCAAATTCCGGTCAGCCCTGCGCGTGATCTCTTCCTGCCTGTCGCTCACCGGTATCGTCGCGTAGACACTCAATCCGCTTGCGGACTCAATGTCGTCGGTATCGGTTACGCCCCGGCGCAATCGATCCCACATGATGGCGCTTCCTCCCCCGAGCATAGCGCCCAGCAAGAGCGAGCCGAGCATGATCAGCCGCTTCAAAGGCTTGACGGGACGGGCAGGAACTTCTGCGGGATCGATGATTTCCGCCGAGCCTGCTTTTCCCTCGCTCACCAGTTGCATTTCTTCCGCATACTTGCGCATTGCCACATACACGTCGGTGTTGACACGAACATTGCGCATCAATTGCAGCGCACCCTGCTCGGCCCCAGGCATGGCGCGCACGCGGAGATTCAGCGCATCGATTTCGCGCTGGGTTGCCTCAATCTGCTGGTCGGCCGCCACGATATTCGGATTCGCGGGACTGAGCGTTGCGGAAAGCGCCTGACGCTTGCGCTTAAGGTCGAGCAGCGCCGCATTGTTATCAGCAATTTGCTTGAGTAACAGCCGCCCCTCTTCGCCGAGATCGAGCATCCCGTTCGCGTCGCGATAATTGTTGTATGCGGTCTCCGAATTCGTGACCTGTTTCTCCATGTCCGGCAACGCTTCGTTGATGTGGGCGAGGGCATCCTGCGCGATTCTGGCCTTGCGCTCTTTGTTCCAGTTCACATACAGGTCGGAGATTTCTTTGACCGTGCTAGCCAGTACTACGGGGTCGGTGCCCTGCATGGACAGCTTGATGACATTCGTCTTCGTGCCCGCCTCGGCGAGTTTGAGCTTCTTTTGCAGTTCTTCTACCAGCAGTGGTTCCGAGTTCCGGGTGACGATAAACTCACCGCCCGGCTGGCTGTGCATGGAGTCAATGCGTAGGGTCAGCGGCCCCGCTTTCGTGTCGAATCGCTCCGTCACGCCAATGCGTCCAGTGACGCTGGACGCAAGTCCGGGACCAACGAGCTCGTAGCGGCCATCGGCAAGGGCGCGAACGGCGAATTTCTTATCTTCGAATTTTTCGGGAACGTCAAAAGCGCCCACCTTGATATTCTCGTCGCCCCAGACGTAGCCTCCAAGCCCCAATAGGCCTGGAGCAGAAAGGCCTTCGCTGTCGTGGGCGATCATCGACCCGATCAGCGGAAAACGGTGCGGTTCCGCTTCGATATAGAGCTTATTGTTGGCGACCGCCTGTGCAACGATGTGCCTCGATCCTATAACCTGAATCGCGCCCTCGGCCGATGCTTTGTCGTTGAAAGTGGGTGCGGCGTAGTAACTCAGCGAATCTGCTGCTGCTGCCGGCTGCTGCTGGTCGGCATCGGCGACCTTGATCAGCGCATCAGCCTCATAGACCGGCGGAGCAAGAAACGCATAGGCGCAGCCGATCAGAAAAGCACTGATAGTGGTGACTGCAATCAACCTTTTGTGATCCAGCAGGGAATCGATAGCAGTGAGAAAGTCGATCCCGTCGGTCGACGAAGATTGCTGGGCATGCTTCTGGTCTTTCGTTTTCATCCGAACCTCATCAGAACACGATACACGGCGCACGCAACCCACGCGGTGCACCCCAGCCGCCCTGGTCCAATCCCTCGATTACCGGGCCGCTAGCCCGCCGCGACGATATCGCAGCGCTGCCCGAACTTGTCCGCTCGCCCGACTATTGCATTGCGACTTACTCTAGCTGCATACCCACGGGGGAACTGCGCGAAGCTGCACATTTCCCGATCAAACGTTTCAACCGCGATCAGAATTGCGGAAAACGCCCGTCCCATCGTCCGCTGCGAAACCAGTACTTAAGCAAGCGCGGAATACCCGTCAATTGAACCGCGAACATGGCGGTTGACGCCTCGTCGCCGATAATCATCGCCCGCAGACGGAACGGGTCGGTCCGTTGATCGTTCCAGCCGATGTCGCAAGTGCGCGCAGTTTTGTACCCAGCCGCTTTTACCAATTCAATTTCTCTCGGGCCATAGTTGCCATTGGGAAAAGCAAAGTGCTCGCAGTGGCGGTTCACAAGGGCCTCCACCTCGTGCTTCGAACTGGCGATTTCCTCTGCGCATTCGGTGTCGTCACAGTGCGTGAGAATCGGGTGAAATCGCGTGTGCGACTGAAAGTCCACGAAGGGCCGCATTTCCTCAATCTGCCTGATTGCGAGCCCGGTCGCCCGATCGTCGCCGTCCTGGTGAAAGCCCGCTTCTTCGAGTTCCGCGACGCGCGCATCGTTCGACTGTTGCTTCAGGCGCTCGAGGCCCGCGCGTTGGGCGCCCGGATGCATCCACCAGTGCATGCGCGGCCGGCCAACAATACGGCTGCATAGAAAGATAGTGGGGCGTACTTTGTGTTTGATGAAGACTGGTAACAGTTCCGCATTGCCCGCATGGCCGTCATCGAGCGTGATCGCTGCGCGCGGACGGCCCGTTCCAGGTTGGTTAAAGTCTTCAAGCGGTACGAGATCGCAGAACTTGCTGAGGTATGTGAGGTGCCGGTCCAGCGTCGCCGGATCGGGATCGTGATAGAGCAGAATGGCGAGACGGTCGCGCCATAGCAGCATGCGCGTCGCACGCGCAAGACCTATCCAGATCAGGAGCTGGACAAGTGCTTCCTTTAGCATCGTCTTCTTTCCCATGGTCATTGCCCTTTCTGCTGACGGATAACCTGGCACCCATGCGTGCATGACCAACCGGCGCGGTGCGTCTTTGCCGCCGGCAGAATTGATGGCTGTATTTCTCGAAGAACCCGCTATAACCACGCCTGTCGCATCCCGACGTCATCGCTGAACAGCTTCGCGATATACCGCGCGCTTCGGACGGCAATGCAGATTGGCGTTGAGACGTTTTACCGAGGTCGTTTTACCGATCACTTACGTGCCTTTCAGCAGGTATGCCGAGCGCCGCATGGATTGATATGACAAGTCCGGATTGCGCGTCTTCCTGCCTGGTCGGTTACTCCTGCACCCGTTACACACAGAAGTTCAAGGTTGAGTCTAATAGTGGGGATGACCTTCCTCAGTGCGCTGGCGCACAGTGCCAAGAGAAGCGATGCAAAGAGCCCACCGGTAGTCGAGACTGGCCTGCGGCGCTGCTTCACAAAGGACGTTGCGAATTTTTTAGCCAGTCGCGCCCGACGGGGACGTCCCCTCGCTTCCTCTGGCACTGTGCGCGAGCGCACTGAGGGAGGCCGCGTCCACTATTACACTCAATTCAAACGCCACTGCATAGCCACCACTGTCGTACAGGCAATTACGCGCAAAGACTCGCATCCGGACCCGTCAAATCGATCTACACGGCGCTCTGCATGCCTGCCAAAATCATAGGGTCTGGTCTGAACAATCTGAAACCTGAAGCATCCGCTGGTCGGTCTGGCGGAGCTGATCAACTAGCGATCGCGCACCCGACCGACTCCCGCTGCTGGAGCGCTGCCGGGAACACCTGTGGAAGGGCCCAATGAAATCGGTGGAGCGCCAAGCACAATGCTCAAAGATCGGGTAACGGTAATACTGTCTACTTACAACGGCGAAAAGTATCTTGCCGAACAACTGGACAGCATCCTGTCGCAGGAAGACGTGGACGTCACGCTACTGATCAGGGACGACGGGTCGCGCGACTCCACCCTGTCTATCCTGCGCGACTTTGCTTCGCGCCATGACAACGTCCAGTGGATCGCCGGCGATAACCGGGGCGTGGCCGGAAGCTTCCTCACCGCTCTAAAGCAGGCCGACAGTTCAAGCGATTACTACGGGTTTTGCGATCAGGACGACGTCTGGGAGCCACGCAAGCTTGCCAACGCAGTGCAGGCATTACGTGCCGAAGGCGACAACGATCTACCGATGCTCTATTGCTCGAAGCTGGAGATAGTCGATGAAAGTCTGCGGCATATCGGATTTACGAAAAGACTGTTCAGGGACATCGGCTTCAAGAATGCGTTGTTTCAGAACATCGTGTATGGATGCACCGGCGTCATGAACCGGTCGGCCCGAGACCTGGTGATCTCGACCGAGTCGGTGCGCGAGATCCTGATGCACGACTGGTGGTGTTATCTCGCGGTATCGGCGTTCGGTCGCGTGATCTTCGACGACCGCTCTGCAATCAAATACCGGCAGCACGGAAACAATCAGGTAGGTGCCCGCACAACCATCCTTGGGCGAATCAGGATGCGCTATGAGCGCACGTTCAGAGGGTTGAACGGTCGGTTTCCGTCTGAACAGAACAGTCTTTTCCTGGCGCACTACGGTCAACGCCTGTCAGGCGACAAGCGCCGCTTCATGGAACTCACGCTTGGTGCAAAGCGCAGTCTGCGCCGGCGAATCGAACTCGCCTCGTCGAGCGAGATTGTGATGCAGAACCGCCTGGACAATGTTCTCACCCGCGTCGGGATCCTGTTTAACCGGTTCTGAATGCATGGTCGTCACCGCCGGATCTGAACTCCTGGAGTATCCGAAATGCCCGCTGCTCCATCGCTTGTGAGGAATCTGGTTTACAACATCAGCGGACCTCTTCTTCCCTTCGTGGTCGGAGCCGTCTGCATTCCGCTCGTGATCAGCCACATAGGCACCGACCGGTTCGGCTTGTTGACGATCGCATGGACCGTAATCGGCTATCTCACGATTTTCGACTTCGGCCTGGGGCGAGCCCTCACGCTGCATGTTTCGCGTAGTGTGGGCGCCGGCCGGCTTCACGAACTCAGGCCCATCGTCCGAAGTGCATTGACCATGATGGTTCTGATAAGTCTGATCGGACCTGTCATGGTGGTGTTCTTCAACGATGCATTCATTGCCTGGTTGAAGGTCAAGCCTGTCTATCTGAATGAGACACGCGCCTCGTTCCTCATGTTGGGCTTCGCCATTCCACTCGTTGTGTTGACGAGTGGCCTGCGTGGCGTGCTCGAGGCATTTCACCGCTTTGACGTGACCAACGGCGTTCGCGTCTTGCAAGGCATCTGGACCTTCGCCGGGCCTGTATGCGTGTTGCCATTCACGGTGCGACTGGACGCAATGGTGGCTGTGCTGCTCGTCGGACGCGTGGCGTCGACGCTCGCGTATGCCGTGGCCGTGTACAGGGAGTTGCCGGCGCCGGACCTGACACCGCAGACAACCTCGGTCAGCCTGAAGGACCTGCTCTCCTACGGCGGCTGGACGGCCGTGTCGAACATGTTGTCCCCTGTCATGGAGTACATGGACAGGTTCTTTATCAGCTCGGTCCTCGGCGCGGCGGTTGTTGCGTTCTACACCACGCCCTACGAACTGGTGTTTCGGCTGAACTTCATTTCCGAAGGCATTCTCGGCGTTCTGTTCCCGTTGATGTCAAAGCGGCTCGCGCTCAGCGCAGACGGAATGGCGGGAGAGGAGATGATGAGCCTCGGCACGAAACTGATGAGCGCTTGTGTGTTTCCGTTTGTGCTGGTTATCGTTATCGTCGCACATCCGCTTTTGCGTCTCTGGCTGGGACCGGTTTTCGAGCAGAAAAGCGCGTTCGTACTGCAAGTGCTTGCTCTCGGATTGCTGGTCAATAGTCTCGCGAAAGTACCGTCGAACCTGATTCAGGCGAATGGACGCTCGGATATTACCGCCAAGCTCCATATAGTCGAACTGCCCGTCTACATACTCTGTCTTCAATGGGTGCTGGCGCGGTATGGCATCGAAGGCGCCGCGGTGATCTGGAGTCTGCGGATGTTGCTAGACCTCGTTTTGCTGCTGTGGGTGAGCGGTGTTGTGGCCAGCGTGCCCGCCGTCGCAATATGGCGACTGGCACTGATCTGCACCTTGCAGACGCTGGCCGTGGGCGGAGCTATCGTAGTCGATGGCATAGGCTGGCAAGTGGTCTACGGCGCGATATGTCTCGCGGTGCTGTCGCTCGCGTTCTATCGCTATGTACTTCTTGAGACGGAACGTGTTCTATTGCGACACATGGCGAGCCGAACGCTAGTCATGGTTGCGCGACGGAGCCGTAATAAATGCATCAACAAAACTGAAGCCTGACGACGAGCCCTTCGTGTTGTGTTGATGGCGGGGGTTCAAATGAAACATTCAGGGAATCTTTGCCGGGGCCTCGTAATCGCAGGCGCAACATGTCTCGCGATGATGACGGCCCCTGCCGTGCTGGCCGATGACGCGGCGCCGCTGACGATCACCATTGGAGAAGCGGTGCGGCATATGAAGATGCCGCACGAAGCCATACCGTATGGCGTTCCTGCATCGTATAACTGGAGCAAGAAACCGGTCGTTCAAGATATTAATGCTGCCGCGCGTAACTTTCGCTCGATGACGGGGTGGGGCCAGATATTTCGCGCCGATGGTACCGAACCGATCAGCCTGCGTGTATCGCTCAGAAACCTGAGAACTTACGTGCTCACGACTTCTGGAAATCTGGAGCTTGTCCAATCGGAGAACTCGTTCGATGGCGCCCAGTTCGAGACCGACTATAAGGGCAATCGGCACACACAAGCCGACATTGGACGCGACGCGCAGGGCAATATAGCCGTCACCACGAACCCGTTCGCCGCATTTCATTTTTGGCCGACCTCAGTTAGAGCGGCAATCGACCCGCAAGCGGTTCGGGGCGTGATCGTGACACTAGAGGCAAAACTTGATCCTGAGCCGGGGAGCACGGAGGCAGACCTGAGCAAGCGGCTGGTCCTCTCGGTAGGGGCTGACTACTGGCTTGCCATGGACTCGGAGTGGGACAACTACCGCACGAATCTGGGCCTGGGGGTGGGGCGTTTCGAATATGTCGGTACGCAGTGGAAATGCTTCACGATGACGACGATCGATCGTGAGGATGCGCGGATTCTGGCTACCGCGATTCAGTGTTAGTACTCGCCTTGGGTCGTATCGCAATGGCAGGATTCGGTTGACGGTTATCAAGCCTTGAATGCAGCCGGGGCGGGTGCCCCGATGACCATGCGCACCGCTTAAAAAAGCGCGAGCATGCATGAATCCCGTTGTTCTTTCGGTTTGCCGATTTTCGCTAGTGTGTTTAGGGCTTCACTGGCGTCGCCTCCGGAGCCTCATTGATCGGTGCTCTTGTGTGAGATTTCAACTTGAGGAAAGGTCTTTCTATGAATCGGAAAGACGCCGCAGCGACCAAGTACGATAAAGGTATCGCTATAATTTGCAATCGTTTCGGTAAATTCGAGAGGGCAATCAGAATAATTGGATAATGCCATAGGTACAGCCCATAGGAAATGCGCCCGGTATAAACAAGCGGTCGAAGCGACAACACCTTCTTTAGCCAACCATCCTCAAGCGCTGCCAATATGAGCCATGCAGCGCAGATGGCAGATATGCTTAGGCCAATAGTTTGAGCCTGAATCGTTCGAGGTTCCATCATTGTCAATAGGAGTATCATTATAAATGCGGGAATTATTGCTGTTCTTTGAGCGAACCTTGACAACTTTAAATGTGGCCTCAAGAGCGCGAATGCACAGCCGATCATGAGCGCGTCAACATGCGTATCCAGTCCGTTGTAGGTTCGCTCCAGGTCGGCACCAGAAAGAGCCAGATTAGATCTCCATAGCGTGACGGCCAGAATCACAAAGATAACAAAGTAAATTCTATTTGCCTTGCTACCTAGCAACATCATTGAAATGGGCCAAAGAATATAGAATTGCTCCTCCATGGATAGCGACCACGTATGCCCAATAATGTCCTCAGGTAACCAATGAAATGCTCTACTCCAATTCATCAGATAAACGGAAGCTATGGCCGCCGCCTCGAGGATTGCGTGACGATGTTCGACATTATGTGTCAGGGCGGCACGCACTACGACGAATGCCAGAACGCACGCGAACGCCGGCGCAAGCCGGAGGAATCGGTTGATATAGAATCTCTTTAAATCTATGTTGCCATATCTGTCCATCTCGTTCGTGAGGATAGTGGTTATCAGATAACCGCTGAGTACAAAGAATATATCTACGCCCACCCATCCTCCGGGCAACCATGCAGACGAAAAATGAAACACGAGCACGGAGCAGACGGCGACGGCGCGCAGGCCATCAAGGGACGGTTCATATCTCATGGCTCAATCCAATTTGATTGATTCTTTATTGGTCTGACGCGGATCGCTACATTTCCGCGCCGGTTCCGCCTGCACCCCCAGTGGCGGAGGGACGTTGAAGAGCAGGTCTCTAAAAAGTCTGTTGAAGCCTTTAAGTTCCGTTAAATCAGGGCGCGTCTTTTACGACGATTCGCCGTGTCTGCATTACATACCGAACCCACCTGGCTACGCCTTCCGTCTGTTGCATGGCGGGCTTCTCAATTAAATTGAATGTGGTAAAGCAAATCAAAATAAGAGCCGGGGTTGTTAGTGAAATCACGCTCCAGTAACCAATAGGAGATAGCATTCCCGCGTGATTTTTTCCGATAATAAAATTGAAAAGCGTGAACAGGACAATTCCGTGCAAGAGATATATGCTGTAGGCCATCTCGCCGAACATTCGCGAGAGAGGATTGCTTAGTACGCCAAATACCGTGGCGCCGCCAGCAATCAATGCAAAACTGAGCGTGAGAAGGATAAGCGGGAGGAAAGAGTAAGCGGTTGGAAACAAAACGACTACCATGATAATGGCTGCAACCACAATGACGGATGAAACTTTGCTAGCAGCAATTCGAAGAAACCAGTCACGGCGAACAAGCAATGCCGCAAGTATTCCACCGCCAAACGCCGCAAGATGCACAGGCGCTGCGCGCGTCAGAACGCAAGCCAGGACACCAATAATCCCGATTATCAGCACTGAATTCGCTGACATGGCACCAATAGCGATTGCCAACAACGGCAAGCATAGGTAGAAGCACCACTCATAAGAAAGCGTCCAGGTCACCCCCGCCACAATATTAGCGGTGCCCTTTATTCCATTTAATTCCGGCTCGCCTGAAACTGTAAAGCTCAGCCACCTTAATGCGGAGATCACGAGTTTTACTGGAGAATCAGTCAATACTCCTTTGGAAAGAACTGCTACTGTCAAAAAAAGCAAGATCATTGAAAAAAGGTATAACGGAAAAAGTCGCAACACCCTGGAAGTATACAATTTTATCCAGTCAATCTCTTTCTTCTTTCCGTCCATAATTTTCGTGAAAAACAAGAAACCCGTAATCATGAAAAATAGAGTGACACTACTTTGTCCGAAATGATTGAATAAATTCGACGGCGGTTCTTGCCATATGCCAGTTTTTAGATAGAAATACCAGACAGACGAATGATGTAAAAACACAAAAAATGCGAGATATCCTCGCAGTCCGTCGATGGTTACAAAGCGCCCCATTGCTTTTGGCGGCTCGAATCGCCAGCTCAAGGCTTTGACTGTCGCTAGTGCGAGGAGCAATGCCACAACGACGGGGAGCGGGCTAACGGGACTCATCATTTGGTATGTTCTATTGGGGTAAGGCAATAGGAGTTGTTGGTAGCATATTCCGCCGAAACCTGCAGAAGGTCAGACGGCTATTCCAAAGTGTTACCTAGCGCTCACTCGCTTGCACAAAGTTCAAGTCTGATGATTTGACCGGATCCCGCTGCTCGTCCATTCAGTGGAGGCGACTTCGCCAAGGAATTGAGGCTTCATCTAGCGCTCGGTTTCCTTGAGTGCGTGAAACGGCTCGCACGTGATGGCAACGATCATCTGATCGCTGCTGGACCGGCTTCGCAGATCGCGCAAGACCCCGTCGGCGCGTTCCGCATGCTTGATGGCCTCGGGGTGGAACGATTCACGTGTGTTTTCCCGATAGAAAAGAAGCAAGCGTCCAATGTTGCGCATGGCTGAAGGGACATTCTCTTCGTTCCCCTACAGAACTCAGCAGAGGTCATTACGCGGGGCAAGCCTCGCAACGGGCTTTCCGCGTTAGTGCAGGAATGAGATTTGCGTCGTAATTTCGTTGCCCGCCATGAAATCCAGCGGGGAGTTTGCTGTCCAGTCAGAGCGATCGTGGTATACGTCCTGTGCCACTGAGCGCCGTTATATCCGACCATGCCGCCCATTTTGACAAATGTCCCGCCGCCGCGCTTGGGCTCAACCATCTGACTCATAAATGCTGCTTGATGATGCCTCCGCGTTGACGAACGCTGGGTCGCTGCTTTCTCCTGATGACGAGATCGTGGCGCCTTACGATATCGAAGTAACGGATAGCCATGCCGTGGGTTATCGCGCACTCGGGCTTTCAAACGGCATTCGCAATGCCGCCTTGGCCGAATTCAATCCGGATTACGCAGCTCAGTCGCACGTACACGTGATTAATGGCATGGGTGTGACACTGGGTGATTCCGTCATCGGCCTTACTGCTCTTACCGCCATCAAGGCCCAGTTTCCGCGCATTTCCTTCACGATTTATCGACCGGCTCATGCGCCTGACTACGTAAAGCGTCTTTACGAGCTAGCCGCACCGTTGTTGGGTTCCATCGTGGATTTGCCGGTGAAACTTGACGCAATTACTTACAAAGAATTGGGCGTGGACCTAGGCAATCATTTATTCTGGCCAAAGTTCGCTTCGCTGCCGATGATCGATTTTTTTCTCGATGCAATGGGGATTAAGGCCGACGAAGTCCAGGCTATAGACAAGCGCAATCAC
Source organism: Caballeronia sp. dw_19 (assembly GCF_018449515.1). Lineage (GTDB taxonomy): Bacteria > Pseudomonadota > Gammaproteobacteria > Burkholderiales > Burkholderiaceae > Caballeronia. Next base: position 84,637 of record NZ_JAAVUQ010000027.1, read on the forward strand.
TGGCTGCAGAAGCTGGCGTTGCCAAGGCCTCAGACGCTAAAGGGCGACTATGTGTTGCTGTGCCCGACCGCAAGTACGCCGGTGCGCAGCATTCCTGCATCTATGCACAAGGATTTCGTCGAAGCCTTATGGCAGCGCTACAGGCTTCCCATAGCAGGCTTTGGCGCTATCGATCATATGCTTTACACTGACGTCACTTCGCGAGCGCCCGACACGGCAGATTTCCTTGCGTGGATCAAGCACGCGGCTTATCTGGTGACGCCGGATACAGCCGCCGTTCATATAGCCGCCGGCTTTGATATCCCGACGACGGCGTTTTTCACGACCATCGCGCCTGATTTACGGGTGCGCGACTATCCACACTGCAAGGCTGTTTCCTTACCAGTTCCTGAATTGGAAGGCATACAAGCCAGCAACCGGGCATCAGATGTCGAACGGGTCGAACGCGCTTATCGGGCGCTAAGGATAGATACGGATTTTTCTGGGTTTGCTTAATAGGTGCATCGAAAAGCGTACTGAATACGGCAATCGGTGAATCGGAATAAATTACTCGGAAGTGTAAGAATTATTTGTGATAACGGTCGCTGAAAATCTACTGCTTTGTCATATTCGGGCAAACCATTAGGGTGGTATGCTTCCTGCAATAATCTTCATACGCAAGATGCCAGAGTTGGGTTGTGCGCCGCTTTGGAACCTGTTCTGCACCAGGTAGCGGATTTGATGCAGATTACATGCACCATCTTGTTGTTTTTAGCAAACGTTTGCGAATACCTCGAATTTCTTGATTCATCCGTTTACAGGCGGAAAAAATGCCTGCTACGCTTGGTTCAACATTCGCAGCGCAGTCCGGCTGCATGGAGCAACGCAATGTTTTTCGACGAACTCAGTAATGAAGAATGGGCACTGGTTGCCGCCCTCGTGACCGAAGGCGAAGTCCGTGAACACCGGCGTGGCCGTCCGCGTGCGCATCCGCGCACGATCGTGAATGCCGTGCTGTGGATTCTCACTACCGGCGAAACCTGGTCGAAGCTGCCCAGTCACTACCCGACCGTGCCCACCTGCCGCCGTCGTTTCAACGACTGGCAAATGAACGGCACGCTGATCGAAATGGTGACGCGGCTGGCATCGCGTGGCCGGTCCTTCGCCATCCTGCCGTCCACGCCGACCGAAGCGCCGCCGCGCCAGACGCAGGCCACCTACGAATGCGATCGCCTGCGCGGCGTGTTCTGGCAGAACCCGGAGTCGTGGGGCGGCTCTGACGGAAACGGCGCAAACGCGGTGGACGCATTGTTCAATACCGTCCCGCGCCGGATAGCTGAAGCGCACGACGTTGCGCGCGCCAATGCGCCAACGCCGCTGTCGGCAGGCAGGGCGGCCATGGTCAGCACGGCTTCGCGTTCGCTACAGCGCGAGCCGTCGGGCGCGGGGGCATGGCACCATTCCGTCGATCCCTTGCCAATGGCCTTCGAGCCCGACTGCGCCCCTGTGCATGACGGCCGCGGCTACGCCATCTACGCCATCGCGCGGCCGGTAGCGGGCAGCATGTTCCGCGGCTGGGCCGAAATAGTGAAGGACGGCCGCCGGGTGGAACGTTCTGGCCTGATCGGTCCGCGCTATGAAAACCCGCAGGAAGCGGCGGACTACGCGCTCGAATGGTCTCGCAGATGGATCGCGGCGCAATCCACGCGCGTGAGTCATCCTCCGCAAACCGCTGCGGACGCGCCTCATCGTGCGGCGCCTGTTGTCAATGCGGCCAGCCACGCGCCGCAGGGCGAGCCGAAGCATGACCCCGCCGCAGCGCCGGAGCGCGTTGAGATCCGCCGCTATGCGGACGTGCAAGGCTAACGCCGGATAGTGCACAGGACCACGTCTGTTCCAGTCAGTCTGGTTTGACTCAAAATGGTTTTGAGCTCGAAACGCCGAGCGGCGCGCGTCAATCACGTGCTGCTCGGTATTTTTATTGCCGGCCGTACTTGTCGTCGAAACGGACAATATCGTCTTCGCCCAGATACGTTCCCGACTGCACCTCGATCATTTCAAGCGGCATCTTGCCCGGGTTCTCGAGCCGGTGTTGCACGCCGATCGGGATGTAGGTCGATTCGTTTTCCGCAAGAATAAACGTCTCGGTGCCGCGCGTGACAAGCGCCGTACCGCGCACCACGACCCAGTGTTCGGCGCGGTGATGATGCATTTGCAGTGACAGCCGCGCACCCGGTTTCACCACGATCCGCTTGACCTGGAAGCGCTCGCCGTTATCGATGGAATCGTAATGACCCCACGGCCGATGCACCTTGCGATGATCCGCAGCCTCCTTGCCTTGCTCCGCCTTGATGCGCCCGACGATCGCCTTCACGTCCTGCACGCACTCCTTGTCCGCGACGAGAATGGCATCCGCCGTTTCCACGATCACCAGGTTATGCGTTCCCACGCACGCGATCAGCCGGCCTTCGGAATGCGCATACGTGGATGAAGCTCCCTGGAACATCACGCGGCCACGCGCGACGTTTTCTTCGCCGTCTTTCGGCAGGATCTTCCAGATTGCATCCCATGAGCCCACGTCGGACCAACCTGCGTTCAACGGCACGACGGCACCCGAGCAGACGCTCTGGTCGTTTGCCAACTGCTCCATGACGGCATAGTCGATAGAGTCCGACGGCGAGGCCGCAAACGCCTGTTTGTCGAGCCGGAAGAACTCTCCGTCGTGCGTGCCGGCATCGCAGGCGGCGCGGCAGGCGCTGTAGATGGCAGGCTGGAAATGTTCGATGGCCTTGAGCCAGATCGAAGCGCGCACGATGAAAATGCCCGCGTTCCACCAGTATTCGCCGGAGCTGACGTACTGTCGCGCGAGTTCGAGATGCGGTTTCTCCACGAACTTCTCGAGTTGCCACGCACCCGAGCTAAGCATCTGCTGGCCGACCTTGATATAACCGTAGCCCGTTTCGGCATGCGTCGGCACGATGCACATGGTGACGATCGCACCGTCCTGCGCGCACTTGGCACCCGTACCGATTGCCTTGTGAAATGCTTCGGTATCCGTAACAACATGATCTGCGGGCATCACCACGAGGATAGCGTCTTCACCAGCCGCCATTGCATGCATGGCGGCGACAGTCAGCGCGGGCGCTGTATTGCGTGCAAGCGGCTCAAGGACGAGATGTGCGCGCCTGCCAGCGGCCCGCAATTGGTCGGCGGTCGTAAAGCGGTGATCCTCGCCGCACACGATGATTGCGTCGTCTATACGCGCAGTGCCGTAGGTCAGGCCATCCAGGCGCTGTGCGGTGGATTGCAGTAGCGACTGGTCACCGATCAAGCCAATCAGTTGCTTGGGGAAGTGCTCGCGTGACATGGGCCACAGGCGCGTGCCCGCGCCACCGGCCAGGATGACCGGCTGGATTCTGAGTTTCATTTCAATGGCCCCGGGCGTGAGCGGAGTGCTGGTAATTGTCGTGTCGAGAGCGGTCATGACGAGGGAACTCCTTGGGCTTGATCGGGTATTACAATTTTTAGCACGTACTAAATAGCTGATAAATCAAAAAACAGAAAAATAATCACTTGTCATACTCAAATCGGTAACTTGGTAACTAAATCGTAACGAGAGTCATGGATTGAATTTTTTTCTTACCTTTCAGGAATTTTTTCTCGAAAATTAATCACCTTGGATTCGGCTAAACGCCTTTGTCAGCATGGTGTTGAGCGATCAGTAACAATCTGAAAAAAATTCATCAATACATCGCCTGTAGACTGCTGTTGTGGCCTTCAAACCGCTTCGTGACAAAAATAAATATGCGGAAAGACGTGAATTAAATCGCGCATTATTTTGCGGTTGCAGCATGAATTTAATTCCAGCCTCATACGGGTATGTACCAAGGCGACGAGCGCTCTCGTTTCTCCGCCTTTGCTTTCTCTCTTGCTAACCAATGAGTGAAGCTGAAGCGAGATCCAGGCAGACCGTATCTACCCACCCGAGGTGTCTTACATGTTGAGCGTGCTTTCGAGAATGATCGACATTGCGATGGTGGCGCTGGGCGCGCTGCTGGCCGCATCGCTGCACGCGGGAAATGCCGTCTGGCTCGACGATATGCAAAGCACGCTGCTCGCGTTCAATTGCGTGCTGGTGATCATGACGTTCCCGTCGTTCGGGATATACCAGTCGTGGCGCGGCAAGCCCGTGTATGACCTGCTGTGGCGCGTGACGCTGGCGTGGCTGATGGTGGAGGGCGCCGGCGTGCTGCTGACCTTCAGCGTGCATCGCGCGGATTTGCTGTCACGTATGTGGCTGATGTACTGGGGCGCGGCGACAGCGGCCTTGCTGATGATCTCGAAGGCCGGTGTACATGCCACGCTAAAGTTGATCCGTCGCGAAGGCTTTAACCAAAAAGCGGTAGCCATCGTGGGTGCGGCGCCTTATGGGGAGTTCTTGATCGAACAGATGCGCAGCCGTCCCGAGGCGGGGTTCAGCCCGGTCTATGTGTTCGATGAAACCTTCCCGGACGTCATGCTGGCCGGCGTACCGGTAAGCCGCGACCTGAACGACCTCACGCAGCTGGTGCGTGGCCGCGCGATTCGCGAATTGTGGCTGGCGCTGCCGATATCGCAGGAGCGGATCATCCACAAGCTCGTCACGGAGTTTCGCGACGACTTCGTAAATATCCGCTTCATACCGGACGTGCGCGCCCTGTCGTTCTTCAACCATGCGGTGGTTGATCTGCTCGGTGTGCCGGCCATCAACCTGGCTGCGTCGCCGATCACCGACCTCAAGGTTCTGCCGAAGCGCGTGTTCGACCGCCTGTTCGCCGCAGGCGTGCTGCTGTGCCTCGCGCCGTTGCTGATCGTGCTGGCGGTGGCCGTGAAGATGTCCTCGCCGGGACCGGTGTTCTTCAAGCAGAAACGCAAGGGCATAGACGGTTACGAGTTCGAGATCTACAAGTTCCGTTCGATGAAGGTGCATAAGGAAACGGCCGGTCACGTCACGCAGGCGAAGAAGGGCGACAAGCGCGTGACACGCGTGGGTGCGTTCCTGCGCAGAACCAGCCTGGACGAGTTGCCGCAGTTCATCAATGTGCTGAGAGGCGAGATGTCGGTGGTCGGTCCGCGTCCGCATGCGCTCGAACACGACGACATCTACAAGGATCTCGTCAAGGGGTACATGTACCGGTATCGCATCAAACCCGGCATCACCGGCTGGGCGCAAGTGAATGGTTTTCGTGGCGAGACCGACCGTATCGAAAAGATGATGGGGCGCGTGAAACTCGACCTGTACTACATGCAGCACTGGACCTTCGGCCTCGACATGAAGATTGTTGCAATGACCTTGTGGAAGGGTTTCGCCGGTTCGAATGCTTACTAAGAAGTTTACCAAGACCCCCGCCAAGAACGCTTTGAATAATTTGCCAACCCTGGAGCGCGTGCTATGAAACTCACCATCATCGGTAGCGGCTATGTAGGCCTCGTGACGGGCGCGTGTCTGGCCGATATCGGTAACGACGTGCTGTGCCTCGATCTCGACGAACGCAAGATCGCAATCCTGAACGGCGGCGGCGTGCCGATCCACGAACCGGGCCTGCAGGACGTGATCGCACGCAATCGTGCGGCAGGACGCCTGAGCTTTTCCACCGATGTCCAGGCTGCGGTTGAACACGGCGAAGTGCTGTTCATCGCGGTGGGCACGCCCTCCGACGAGGACGGTTCCGCCGACCTGAAGTACGTGCTGGCTGCGGCGCGCGACATCGGCCGTTATATGAACAACTTCAAGGTGATCGTCGACAAGTCGACGGTGCCGGTCGGCACGGCGCGTCGCGTGAAGGCAGCAATCGATCTGGAACTCGCCACGCGCGGTGTGCAGCACATGTTCTCGGTTGTATCGAACCCGGAGTTCCTGAAGGAAGGCGCGGCTATCGACGACTTCACGCGGCCCGACCGGATCGTGCTGGGTTGCGACGACGACGTACCCGGCGAACGCGCCCGCGAACGCATGAAGCGCCTGTATTCGCCGTTCAACCGCAATCACGAACGTACGCTTTACATGGACGTGCGCTCGGCCGAATTCACCAAGTACGCGGCCAACGCCATGCTCGCCACGCGTATCTCGTTCATGAACGAACTCGCGAATTTCGCGGATCGCGTGGGTGCGGATATTGAGGCGGTGCGTCGCGGTATTGGTTCCGATCCGCGCATTGGCTACGATTTCCTGTACGCGGGTTGCGGTTATGGCGGTTCGTGCTTTCCGAAGGACGTGCGTTCGCTGATCCAGACGGCGGGCGAGTACGACGAGCAGATGGAAATCCTGAAGGCGGTCACCTCGGTGAACGAGGCGCAGAAACAAACCCTTGCCAACAAGATCGTGGCCCGTCTGGGCGATGATCTGCGCGGCAAGAAGTTCGCGCTGTGGGGCCTGGCGTTCAAGCCGAATACCGACGACATGCGCGATGCCCCCAGCCGCGTACTGATCGCGTCGCTGCTGGAACGCGGCGCGTCGATCAGCGCCTACGATCCGGTCGCAACCGACGAAGCACGCCGCGTGATCGCGCTCGATCTGCACGACACACCTGCGCTGCTCGCTCGCCTCACCTACGCGAACGATCACACCGAAGCCCTCGATAACGCCGACGCGCTGATCATCGTGACGGAGTGGAAGGTATTCAAGAGCCCGGACTTCGACGGCATGAAGCGGCGTCTCAAGACCCCGCTGATCTTCGACGGCCGCAATCTCTACGAGCCGGAAACCATGAACGAGATCGGCGTGGAGTATCACGCGATCGGACGTGGCGTACGGCAAGCGGTGAAGGCGCCCGTAGCGGTCTGAGCGGGTTCTCCAAGCCAGCAACATTAGCTGGTCAATAAAAACGATATCGACACACCAGGCGTGGCGAGCGCGGCTTCGGTTGAAGGACCCGATGCCGCGACTGCGCCGCTTTAACGGATACAACCCATGTTTCGAAGCGTCTTGATTGTCTGCCATGCGAATGTCTGCCGAAGCCCTGCCGCGGAAATGCTGTTCCGCGCTTACGCCGGCAAGTTAGCGGGGAAAGACGCAAGACGCCCGATCGAATTCCGCTCCGCCGGCCTCTTTGCCGAGGAAGGCCGCCACATCGATCCAACGATGTACCGCTTGCTGGCGGAGCGCGACGTAGATCCATCGGGACACTCCGCGCGCCGGCTCGACGAGTCCATGGCGCGCGCAGCCGAGTTGATTCTCGTGCCCGAAAGACAGCAGATTGCCGCGATTGAACAGATGGCGCCGTACACACGCGGCAAGGTGCATCTGCTTGGCAAGTGGGAAGACTCTGAAGTGGCCGATCCTTACGGCGGCCACGAAGTTGCCTATCGCGAGAGCTTCGGGCTAATCGAACGTCTGGTCCAGGGATGGCTGAATAAAATATGGTGAACCGGTCTCTAGTCTTATCTGTCTCCGTGGTCTTTTCGCTGACGACTTTTTTGTCGGCTTGTGGCGCCTTGCCGGGTTACAACCTGAACACGTCGCGCCTGGACGATTCCGACCCCACGCCGAGCGCGACCTATTCAGTGCACCTGATCACGGCGGACGTGATCATGCAGCAGAACCGGCCGGGTCCGGCAGCGGCGTTGCCGCCCGCGCGTTTTGCCGATCCGGCGCAATACGTGTATCGCCTGGCGCCGCAGGACGTGATCGGCATCACGATATGGGATCACCCGGAGCTGACCACGCAGCAGGGGCAGACCTTGTCGGCGGGCGGCAACACCACGCAAACGATCGCTGGCGCCCTCGCGCAGCCATACACCACTGCGTTGCCCGGACAGGCCGATCCGTTCGGGCAGACGGTCTCGCCTGACGGTACGATCTACTTCCCGTTCGTCGGCAAGATGCACGTTTCGGGCAAGACGGCCGGCGAGATTCGCGATCAGCTCGCGGCGGGCTTGTCGCCGTACCTGAAGAAACCGCAAGTCGATGTTCGCGTGCTTGCTTATCGCAGCCAGAAGGTTTCGGTGACCGGCGAGGTGAAGACGCCCGGACCGCTCGCGATGAGCGATGTGCCGCTCACGCTGGTCGATGCAATCACCCGCTCGGGCGGCACGAACGCCGACGCCGACCTGCAGCGCGTGCGCCTCACGCGCAACGGCAAACTCTATGTGCTCGATGCCGACGGCGTGCTCGATCGTGGCGAGATTTCGCAGAACGTGATGCTGCAGTCGGGCGATATCGTGAACGTGCCGGATCGTACCGACAGCCGCGTGTTCGTGATGGGCGAAGTCAAGACGCCGCTGCCTGTTTCGATGATGAAAGGCCGCCTGACGATCGCCGATGCGCTGACGCAAGCCGGCGGCATCCTCGACACGGACGCGAACGCACGGCAAATCTATGTGGTGCGCGGTGCACGTGAGAAGCCGACCTCGCCGGAGATTTACCGGCTGGATCTGACACAACCGGATTCGCTGCTGCTGTCCGCGCAATTCCAGCTTCACCCGCTCGACGTGGTGTACGTGGGCACGGCTGGCGCCGTCCAGTTCAACCGCATGGTCAACCAGGTTCTGCCGACCTTGCAGACACTCTTCTACCTGAAGGAACTGACGCGATGAACGCTTTTCAGATCGTCGAATACCTCAAACCAACCGGGGTTGAATCGTGAGCACGCCAGCACATTCCTATCAGGGCAAGACCGAAGAAGAGGACGTTGTCCTCGGGCAGTTGCTGCAGGTGGTCCTCGACGACATCTGGTGGCTGATCGGTACCGCGGCGTTCATCATTCTCGCCGCGGCCGGGTACTGCTACGTCGCGAAGCCGGTCTATTCCGCCGACGCGCACGTTCGCGTGGAGCAGTCCGACAATACGTCGCAAGCGCTCACCCAGACGCAGACGGGCGCCGCGATCGGTAATTCGTCCGGCGCGCTGCCGACCGACGCCGAGATCGAGATCATCAAGAGCCGTGGCGTGGTGGCGCCGGTCGTCACGCAGTGCAAGCTCAATTTTTCAGTGAGTCCGATGACCGTGCCGGTGCTCGGCAGCATCGCTGCACGGCTCGCCACGCCAGGCAAACCCGGGAAGCCGTGGCTCGGCATGACGTCGTATGCGTGGGGCGGTGAACAAGCCACGGTCGATTCCATTGAAGTGGTCCCGTCGCTGGAAGGCGTGAAGCTGACCATGACTGCGCTCGGCAACGACCGCTATTCGCTGGGGACGCCGGAAGGTGTGCCACTGCTCGAAGGCCGTGTGGGTGAGATGGCGCAGGGCAATGGCGTATCCATCGATGTCACGAAACTGGTGGCGCGTCCCGGTACGCGCTTCGTGGTGTTACGGGCCAATGACCTCGATGCCATCGCCTCATTTCAGTCGGGCATCACGGTCGTCGAGCAGGGCAAGTCGACCGGTGTGATCCAGATCTCGCTCGAGAACGGTGACCCCGCGCGCGCGGCTGAAATTGCGAATGCGCTGGCCGATTCGTATCTGCATCAGCACATTGAAAGTAAGCAGGCGGATGCCGAAAAAATGCTCGCGTTCCTGAAGAGCGAACAACCGCGACTGAAGGGTGATCTCGAGCGTGCTGAAGCCGCGCTGACGGAATATCAAAGCAAGTCCGGTTCGATCAACGCAAGCGACGAAGCGAAGGTTTACCTTGAAGGCAGCATCACGTACGAGGCGCAGATTTCCGCATTGAAGCTTCAGATCGCCACATTGGACCAGCGCTTCGAAAGCAGCCATCCGGCGCTCATCGTCGCGCAGCAGCAGCTTGGCCAACTGGAAGCTGAACGTGCGCGCTTCAGCGAACGCTTCAAGAATCTTCCGGCCTCCGAAGTAAAAGCCGTATCGCTGCAGCGCGATGCAAAAGTGGCCGAAGACATCTACGTGCTGTTGCTGAATCGCGTGCAGGAGTTGTCGGTGCAGAAGGCCGGGACCGGCGGCAACGTGCATATTGTCGATGCAGCGCTGCGGCCGGGTGCGCCGATCAAGCCGAAGAAATTCCTCATCATGTCGGCGGCCGTGATTCTCGGTCTGATCCTTGGGACTGGCCTCGTGTTCCTGCGCCGCGCCATGTTCAAGGGCATCGTGGACCCGGACAAGGTCGAGCGTCTGGCAGGCTTGCCGCTGATCGGCCTCGTTCCCATGAGCATGGAACAGGTGAAGCTCGATGCGGAAGCGAAGCGCACGGAGCGTGATCGTGACCGGATTGCGCCCATACTCGCGACCATGCGTCCAAACGATGTCTGCGTGGAAATCATGCGTAGCCTGCGTACGTCGCTGCAGTTCACGCTGATGGAAGCGCGCAATCATACGGTGATGCTGACGGGTCCGGCGTCGGGTGTCGGCAAGAGCTTTCTCGCGGTGAACCTCGCCGTGCTGCTCGCGGCATCGGGCAAGAAAGTGTTGCTGATCGACGGCGACATGCGGCGCGGCAAGCTGGAACGTTCGTTCGGCGTCGAGCGCACGAATGGCCTGGCGGAATTGCTGGCCGGCACGGTCGGACTTGAGCAGGCGATCCGCACCACGCGCACGCCGTTCCTGAGTTTCATGCCTGCGGGCAAGCGTCCGGAGAATCCGTCGGAGCTGCTGATGTCGCCGCGCTTGCAGCAATATCTCGACGGCCTGGGGCGCGTGTACGACGTAGTTTTCATCGATACCCCGCCGGTGCTCGCCGTCACGGATGCATCGATCATTGGCAAGCTTTCGGGGACCAACTTCCTCGTGATGCGCTCAGGCGCGCACAACGAAATGGAAATTTCCGATGCGATCCGGCGTCTGCGCTCGGCGGGTATTCCGCTGCACGGCGCGATCATGAACGGCATGCCGCAACGTTCGCGTGGTTATAACCGCGGACACTATGCGGCGGTTGAAGACTACTTGAATGTTTGAACGCGAGCGGAGCGCTGCATGACATCGACCCCAGCATCGACCTCAACCCTGACCCTCTCCGTGATGGTGCCGACATATCGTCGTCCCGCCGACCTGAAGCGTTGCCTCGACGCGTTGCGTGCGCAGGCTCGCCCGGCGGATGAAGTGCTGGTCATCGCGCGTCCCGAAGACGATGCGACGCATCGCGCGCTCGAAACGGAGCTGGCCGCGAACAATCCGTTCGAGTTGCGTGTGATCGAGACAGGTCTGGGCGGGCAGGTCGCGGCGCTGAACCGCGGACTTGATGCGGCGCGCGGCGACATCATCGCGATCACCGACGACGACGCCGCGCCGCGCGTCGACTGGCTCGCACGGATTGATCAAGCCTTCAGCGACGATCAAACGCTGGGCGCGCTCGGCGGGCGCGACTGGGTGTTCGAACGCGGGGCGCTGCTCGATGGCGAACGTTCGGAAGTCGGTGTGATACGCCGCACCGGCAAGATCTGCGGCAACCATCATCTGGGCGTGGGCGCGCCACGAACGGTCTCGTTGCTGAAGGGCGCGAACATGATTTATCGACGCTCGGCGGTGGGCGGATTGCGTTTCGATACGCGTCTGCGCGGCAAGGGCGCGCAATCCGCCAACGACCTCTCGTTTAGTCTGAGCGTGCGCCGTACGGGCTGGAAGATGGTCTACGATCCGCGTGTGGCGGTCGATCATTTCCCCGCCGAACGTTTCGATGACAACGGCCGCGACGCACAAACACTGGACGCGCTCGCCGACACCGCATACAACCTGCATCTGGTATTGCGCGAGCATCTGGGTCCGGTGGCGCGGCACATCGCGTGGTACTGGTACGCCGCCATTGGCACCCGTGCAATGCCCGGCTTCGCGCATGCCTTGCTGGCCCTTACCCGCAGTCGCGATACCGCCAGCTGGACGCGTTATCGCGCGATGCGTCGAGGCGCCAACGACGCCCGCCGCGACGCGCAGCACGTGCCCGCAGCCTATGCGCTCGCCATGCGCGGCCGCACCGACGGCGCGAGCGCCGTATGAGCCGCGTAGCGCGGGTCCGGAACTCACAATATCAGGGCGACGCGGAGGTTTCCCGTATGCAAGCGACCAAGGTTCACGTGCATTTGTTCTATGGCGCAGACCCGCGGTTTTACCGGGCGGGGGAGAACATCGGTTGCCTGTACGGTTATCACCATGCAGAGTCTCCTGAACTTACGCTGACCTATTCGCGAGATGAACCCGAGAACAAATTCGTGCGGCTTGCGCGGCGTGGACTGAAGGCGGCGCTTGGCTTCGACTTCATTCATACGTGGCGCAATCGCGAGGAAATTCTCAGTGCCGATGTCGTGTGGACGCATACCGAGCACGAGCATTTATCGGCGGCATTGCTGCTGCTTTTGAAAGGCCGTGCTCGTGGCAATCCGATGTTGCTCGCGCAAAGCGTGTGGCTGGTCGACAAGTGGGCGGGCTTCGGTGCGCTCAGGAAGTGGGTGTACAAAAAGCTGCTCGCCCGTGCCGATGTCCTGACCACGCATGCGAGCGAAAACGCGCAAATGGCGCGTGAATATTTCAAGCGCGATGACGTGGAACAGGTCTACTACGGCATCAATCCGATCGACTTTCCGTTGCAGGAGCCGAGCGCCTGGCAACCGCATACGCCGGTGCGAATTGCCGCCATTGGCAACGATCGTGATCGCGACTGGGAGTCGCTTGCTCAGGCGTTCCGGCAGAATCCGGCGCATGAAGTCCGGATCGCGACGCGTCGGCGGGTATCGAAAGCGCTGCATGCAAGCAACGTCAAGATCGCGCCGGCAGTAGGCCTGAAAGCGGCACGTGAACTGTATGACTGGGCCGACGTGATCGTGGTGCCGCTGCGTCCGAACTCACATGTGTCGGGAATTACGGTCGTGCTAGAGGCGGTGGCGCTAGGCAAGCCCGTGATCGTCTCCGATGTCGGGTCCTTGCGCGATTACTTCGGCCCCGAGCACGTGTTTTATGTGCCGGCCCACGATGTTCCCGCGTTGCAGCGCACGCTCGACACAATAGTCGCCAATCCCGAACTCGCGCTGCAACGCGCACAGGCGGCGAGCCGGCACTTCGCCGCACGCGATTACACGACACGTCAGTTCGCGCTTCAGCATGTCCGTCTTACGCAAGAGTTCATGAGGACGCGGTACATGGATATGCTCGCGCGTCCCTCGGAAACCGCGTTGCATGCGGAGCTTGGCAATGTTGCTCCTCAACGCCGCGTGAACTGATCCATGAGCACACAGGCCGCTCCCCGCACGCCGAAGTATCTGGCCGATCTGATCGAGAACGGTGGCAAGCCCCTGCGCGCCGGTTTTCTCGGCCTGTTCCGCGATGACCCCAAACATTGGGTGCCGCAAAGCGGGTTCTGGACGTTCACGCTGCTGCTTATCGTGGCGCATCAGGGAACGGCCCTGACGTATGGATTCCCGGCCATGGCGACGGCCGTCGGCGTATGGCTGTACTTCAAGAGTCCCGCGCGTTACATCGGCTTTGTATGGTGGCAGTGGTTTCTCAGCCCCGAAGTGCGTCGGCTCGCGGACTTCGCGAAGGGCGGTTTTACGCCCACCAGCCTGATCCAGATCGCGCCCGTGGTCGTGACCATGATCTGCGCGCTGACCGTGGTCCGGCATTATCGTGTGCTGGCTGAGCGGCGCGGCTTGCCGTTCCTCCTGATCTTCATGGGCCTGGCCTACGCGTACCTGATTGGCGTGATGTCCAACGGTCCGATGGCGGCCACCTATGACCTTGCGGCGTGGCTATATCCGGTGTTGATCGGCTTTCATATCATGGTCCATGCCCGGGAGTATCCGAAGTACCGCCAGGCGATCCTGGACACGTTCATCTGGGGCATGCTGTTCATGGGCGGCTACGGTCTCGTGCAGTTCTTCCTCATGCCGGGCTGGGACTCCATGTGGATGATCGGTTCGCAAATGGCGTCGCAAGGCGATCCGGTCCGGCTCGGCGTGCGAGTGTTCAGCACCATGAATTCGTCCGGCCCCTTCGCACTCGCCATGATGGCCGCGCTCACCTTTACCATGGCCGGCACGCAAAGCGTGCGCTGGGTCGCGGGCGGTCTCGGCTTCATCTCGTTTGGCCTGTGCATGGTCCGCTCGACATGGGGCGGCTGGGTCATCGCGATGGTGCTGCAACTGCTCAAGGCGAGCAACAAGGTGCGGGTGCGGATCCTTGTGGGCGCGGTGGTGCTGGCGGGACTTTCCGTGCCGCTGCTCACCTTCGGTCCAATTGCCGACAAGATGGCGACGCGCTTGCAGTCCATCACCAATCTCAGCGATGACAACAGCTACGCCGCCCGCAACGAGTTCTACGCGTCGTTCGCGAAAACCGCGTTCACCGACGTCTCCGGCGAAGGTTTCGGCGCCACCGGTTCATCGACGAAACTCTCCACCTCCAATGGCGATCTCGGCAAATACGGCAGCTTTGACAGCGGCGTGATGAACGTGCCGTTCGTGCTCGGCTGGCCGGGTTCGCTGATGTATCTTGCGGGGCTTGGCTTGCTGCTCGCACGCGCGTTCCGTGCTTCGTTTTCGTTGCGCGACGACAAATACGCGCAGGCTTCCTTAAGCGTTGCATTTGCGATTGTCGGCATGCTGGTGTTCACGAACACGTTCACGTCTATTGGCGGGATGATCCTTTACATGGGCCTTTGCTCGGTCCTCGCGGCGCGTCACCATCAGCGGCTCGAGCGTCGCCGGGCGCAAGCGCTCTTTGAACACTCCCTCCCTGAAAAGGCACTCCGATGAGAATCGCCATCGTCACTCATGTCGTGCGTCACAACGATGGGCAAGGCCGCGTGAACTACGAGATCGCGCGCGCTGCATTGGCGGAAGGCCATCAGGTCACGCTGCTGGCATCGCACGTCGCACCGGAGCTTGCTAGTGAAGCGCGCTTGCGATGGGTCGCGATCAAGGTCGGGCGTTTCTGGCCGACCAAACTTTTCAAGCAGCAGGTCTTCGCGTTGAAGACGGCGTTGTGGCTCAGGGCGCACAAGAAGGAATACGACGTCCTGCACGTAAACGGTTTTATATCGTGGGCGAAAGCCGACGTGAATACCGCGCACTTCGTGCATGGCGGCTGGCTGCGCAGTCCGTATTATCCGTTCAAGCTCACGGGTGGCTTGTGGTCCGCGTATCAGGTGTTGTACAGCCGCGTGAATGCGCGGCTTGAACACTGGGCGTATCAGCGCTCGAAGATCATTGCCGCGGTGTCCGAGAAAGTGGCTATCGAGATTCGCGCGAACGGTGTGGCTGGTGAGCGTATCGAGGTGGTTTATAACGGCGTGGATACGAGCGCGTTCAGTGCGGCCCGGGTGAATGGTGCCGACAGAAAATCGTTCGGACTGCAGGACGATGCATGCCTGTTGCTGTTCGTTGGCGACCTGCGCACTCCGCGCAAGAACCTGGACACGGTGTTAAAGGCGCTGGTGCAACTTCCCGCCCATGTTCAGTTGGCGGTGGCGGGTTATATCCCGGGCAGTCCTTACCCCGATGAAGCGAAGGCGCTGGGCATTGCGGATCGCGTGCATTTCCTGGGGCTGGTGAAGAACATGCCCACGCTGATGCATTCCGTCGACGCGTTCGTTTTCCCATCGCGTTACGAAGCGATGAGCCTCTCGCTGCTGGAAGCACTCGCGGCGGGTCTGCCGATCATTACGGCAAAGACGGCGGGCGGGGCCGAGATTATCGGCACGGATTGCGGCATTGTGCTCGACGATCCCGACGACGCCACCGCGCTTGCGGGCGCGATCACCAGGCTTGCTGATGCACCCGAATTGCGTCGTGAAATGGGAGAAGCTGCGCGGCGCCTGGCGGACCAATTTGGGTGGGCGCGTATGGCGCGGCGGTATCTGGATCTGTATCGCGGTTTTGCGAATCAGGCCGGCGCGGCGGCGTCCGGTGAAGTGCAGGCGGAGGGTGGGGCGCCTAAAGCGGCGGCACTGATGAAGAGCGCAACGGCTGGGGCAACGGCTGGCGCGGTCCAGTCCGTGCTGCCGGGTATGTCGAACGAATCACACGTATCGCCGGTATGAGCAATTTGACGGCTGTCGTTATCCATCAACAATTTCGATCAGGGTCGTGGACATGAGCACGCAAGCCATCAAGTCGCTGCAAATTGGAATGCACTGGTTCCCCGAGCGTGCGGGCGGTTTGGACCGGATGTATCACACGTTGGTCGGAGCATTGCCGGGCGCCGGCGTGACGGTACGCGGCGTGGTCGCGGGATCGGCGCGGGTGGCGGCGGACACGGAGGGCGCCATTCGCGGCTTCGGTCCGGCGGCGCAGTCCTTGCCGCGCCGCTTGATGGCTGCGCGCCGTGCGTTGCGGGCGTCGTTGAGCCGTGAGCGGCCGGATGTGGTGTCGTCGCATTTCGCGCTTTATACCTTTCCGGGTCTTGATGTGACGCGCGGCATTCCGCAGGTTTCGCATTTCCAGGGACCGTGGGCGGATGAGAGCCATGTCGAGGGTGCCGATTCCATTGGTCAGCGGACCAAGCGGATGCTTGAGCAGCGGGTGTATGCGCGGTCGTCGCGGTTGATCGTATTGTCGGAGGCGTTTGGGGAGATATTGCAGTCGCGTTATGGCATTCCTGCGGAGCGGATTCGCGTGGTGCCGGGGTGTGTCGATGTCTCGCAGTTCAACCTGCCGCTGAGCCGTTCCGATGCGCGTCGCCGGCTTCAGTTGCCGCAGGACCGGCCGATTGTGCTTGCGGTGCGGCGGCTGGTCAGGCGGATGGGGCTGGAGGATTTGATTGAAGCGATGAAGCGCGTGAAGGCCAGGCAACCGGATGTGTTGCTGTTGATCGCGGGGAAGGGGCGTCTTGCTGAGGAGTTGCAGGCGCGCATTACGGATGCGGGTCTTGACGACAATGTCAGGCTGCTTGGTTTTGTGCCTGACCGGCATTTGGCGGCGCTTTATCGTTCGGCGGATGTGAGTATTGTGCCGACGGTTGCGCTGGAGGGTTTTGGGCTGATTACGGTGGAGTCGCTGGCTTCCGGGACACCGGTGCTGGTGACGCCGGTCGGGGGGCTGCCGGAGGCGGTTGCACCTTTATCGGCGGGTCTTGTTTTGTCGTCGACGGGGGTGGATGCTATTGCCGATGGCTTGATTGGTGCGTTGGATGGGTCGCTGGAATTGCCGACGGAGCAGGAGTGCCGGAGTTATGCTCGCGAGAATTTCGATACGCCGGTGATTGCCAGGCGCGTGGCGGCGGTTTATAGCGAAGCGATCGGTGTAGGGTGTTGATTTTCGTTCGCACTTGGGATGGGGGGGGTTGGTCCGGGTGCTAGGTTCTGGGGTTAGTGGTCGGGGTTGATGCCGGGTTGGTGCTTTCAGCGTTAGCGGTCTGCGAGAGTCGGATTTTCTCTTTATCACTATTAGCCACTGTGCGTGGCGGCACGTCATTTCTTTGTCCAAAGCGACAAAGAAACGAAGCAAAGAAAACGCTTTTAAACCACGCTACCCTAAGTGTCCACAGCGTGCAGTTTTCATTCATAGGTGCCCCAAAAGCACGGTGCTCGCCAGAGCGAAGGATGTTTGAACCCCTCCTTCTCGCGAATCCTGACATGAACACGCTTCGCCCCGTACGCTCTCGGGCAAGCACCCTTGCTAAGGAACCCGCACGGCCTTACAGGTATTTACGGCTGCGGTTTTTTGACAGGTTTGCTACCTGGTCTGTGCGACCGTATTCATAGGCCACAGCTTCACGCGTGTTTGTGTTTACTGCCTCATTTTTTGTGGATTGGCTGCGCGTTCTGTACAGCTATTTTCGTCGGTCACGGCCTTACGCATTCTGCAGCATTGTTTCTTGGCGGGTTGGCTACATGGTTCGAGGTGCGTACAAAATTTGTTGGGGCGGTTGTCCGCGGATAGCGCGGGGTGCTCCTTGGGCAGGTTCAATCACTGGTGGCGAAGCGTGTGGGTATCGGTGTTCGGAGAAGGAGGGGTTCAAACATCCGTGGCTCTGGCGAGCACCGTGCTTTTGGGGCACCCATGAATGAAAACTGCACGCTGTGGACACTTAGGGTAGCGTGGTTGAAAGCGTTTTCTTTGCTTCGTTTCTTTGTCGCTTTGGACAAAGAAATGACGTGCCGCCACGCACAGTGGCTAATAGTGATAAAGAGAAAATCCGACTCTCGCAGACCACTAACGCCGAAAGCACCAACCCGGCATAGACCCCGACCGCTAACCCCAAAACCCAGCATCAACTCCGACCACTAACCCCAAACAGCCCCCCGAACACGCCCCCCAGAACCCACGGCAAGCGGAACGCACCAAAACCGTCGTAGTATGTCTATTTAGGCCCGCGCAGCAGCAAAACCCCAGATACCTGACATCTGCGGGCCAGAATGGAACCGACTGTTATGGACCGTTTTCTAGCAATGAAAGTCTTCGTCCGCGTGGTCGAGAGCGGCAGCTTCTCCAAGGCCGCTGACGCATTGCGCCTGCCTGCCGCAAGCGTTTCCCGCACCGTCCAGGCACTCGAAGCACATCTCGGCGCACGCCTCCTGAACCGCACCACGCGAAGCATCAGCATCACCGAAGACGGCGAGATCTACTACGAACGATGCGTACGCGTACTCGGCGAAGTGGACGACATGGAGTCCGTCCTGTCACGCTCCAAGTTAAGCCCAAAAGGCACCGTGCGCGTCAGCCTGCCCGCACTCATGGCAAAAAGCACCATCATCTCCGCACTCCCCGAATTCTTCGCGGCCTACCCGGATATTCGCGTGGAATTGAGCCTGACCGACAAGCAGGTCGACATCATCGAAGCAGGCGTGGATTGCGTGATTCGCGTAGGCGCTGTCGGCGATATCGGCCTGGTGGCAAAGCAGATCGGCCGCTATTCCCAGGTTACTGCGGCAGCACCGTCGTATATCGAGAAATATGGCGAGCCCAAGACACTCGAGGATCTCGAACACCACATGTGCGTGGATTATCTGGTGAGCAAGACCGGCCGCGTCAGAAGCTGGGAGTTCGTGGTGGACGGCGAAACCAAGACCATTCCGCTCAAGGCAATGCTGGCGGTCAATGACGCGGATTCGTATGTGGAATGCGGCCTCGCCGGCCTCGGACTGATCCAGGCGTCGAGCTATACGCTGTCCTCGTATCTGGAAAGCGGCGCGCTGAGGGAAGTGCTGCGGACGTATCCGTCGTATCCGCGCGTGGTGTCGATCCTGTATGCGGCGAACCGGCATCAGCCACGGCGAGTGAAGGTGTTTATAGAATGGATTGCCGAGATCTATAGACGGCAATCGTCACTGCAGATAGCCGCGGATGATCTGGTCTCCGGTCATACCGCACACGCCGATCACCCTGCTCACCCCGATCACACAAGCCACGTCACGTCTTGACGACTGCGGCACTCTGCACGGCTTCACCCTCGGCTTGCGCGCGCGCATGTTTGAACATCCACTCGAGCGTGTCGTAGATAGGGGTGACTGGCACGCGGCCAATCGCACGCCGCAGCTTGCCGTTCGAACCCACCAGCTTCGCAATCTCATTGCGCCGCATGAAGCGCGGGTCGACGAAAATCTCGATCTTGTATCCGGCGATACGCTCCATCATGCCCAGGATTTCGCCAAGCGAATGACCGGTGCCTGAACACGTATTGAATGCTTCGCCCGCAGGCGCGATTTCCAGCAGCCGTGTATAGACTTCGACGACATCGCGGACATCGGAGAAATCGCGGCTCACAGCCAGATTGCCAAGCGACATACGGGCTTCATGACGCGCGTGATGATTGACGATCTTCGGCAACAGGAAATCTTCGCCCTGGCCAACGCCGGTGTAGTTGAACGGCCGCGTGAAGAAGACGGGCAGGCGGTCGAGCCACAAGCGAGCCATGTTTTCCATCGCGAGCTTGCTGACCGCATAGTCGTTGCCGGGACTCAGCGGCACGTTTTCGTCGATGACTTCCACGTTCGCATTGCCATACACATTCGATGTACTCGCCATCAACACTGCACGCGGCTTCTTGTCGAGCTGCGACAACGCGTCGAGCAGATTGCGCGAGCCCATGATGTTGACAAGATAACTTTGTGTGGGCGCGTTGCCCGTGACGTGTGCGAGACCGGCGAGATGAACGACTACATCGGGCTGGGCATCGCTAACGCACGCACGCACCGCGTCGAGATCAAGCAGGTTGAGCGGAACGCCGGTCGTGCCGGGCACGTCGGGCTCGGACGCAGGCGAAGTCGTGCCCCATACGTCGTAACCTTCGTCCAGCAGACGCGTGGCCATGTGACGTCCGGTAAAGCCCGAAAGACCCGTGATGAGAGCGCGACGGCGTTTGCCGCCGTCAGGATGTTTTATGTCGTTCATTGCGCTTGATATAGGCGGCGGCCGTTTGGCAAAGGGTTGCGGCATGCCGGGAATGATTCTGCATGCCTCGTCCGGTGACGCCAGTTACTTGCCGTTTTACGACGATGCGACCGTCGAACGATGGATTCCATCATGAAACGGCGATTCGCATGAGAACGTACAGTTCCGCTCTGCGCGAAGCGCCACGGCGTTTTCCAGCCATTTTCCGCATCAATTTAATCGTCGATTTTATCACGTAGCCCTTCTTTCAAGGGGACGGAACACCGGGTGTGACCGGCGCCGGACGTGAAGTACCGCCAATTAATTGCCGAATGCCCACACGAGATCTTCGGATATCGGCAATTCCCGTCTCGATCCTGACCGTGGTGTAGCGAAGCGTAATGCGCCTGCTGCGCGCGGCTTTAGTCCGACAGTCGAACATTACGCTTTCCTTATTCTATGAAGAATCGACTGGAAAATATTAAATAGCCTGAGATCACGTGTTAAAAAGTATTTCCGGAAAGTCCGCTCTGAGAGGTCTGAAAGACGTCGTATTTATTACTTTTCGAAACAATTTTTTGAAAGAAATAAGTCAGTGTGAAAGTCAGTCGAGGCTCTGGTGCCACGCTGACAATGGCTCCAGCGTCTTATTGGCGCCTTGTGCGCTGCGAGGGGGCCGTTTAAAAGTCGCTTCTAACGGTAATTGGTCGCATTGTGTGGTTCATTCACCACTGGTGATCCAGCATCGCACTCCATTTATTTCAGATTTTTTTGCAATATTTGAACGGTAGTCTTGGCTAACCCGAGTAACGGCCGTGACGTCTCTACTGCACCATCGGCCGATGGGAGCAGAGCCGGCCGCTCTCAGACGGAGAAAACCTCTTGCATCGTTTTTCGTGTTTATCGTTTTGGGCATCACGTTTTCTGGTTGTGGGCGCGCTCGGTCTGGCTGCAGTGGACTCTGCGTATCCGGCATCGCCCACTGTGTTGCAGGCGCGTACATCCTGGATTGGCAACACCTTTGGTTTCGGCGATGGCACGTGGACGCAGATCAACATCACCGCGATCGCCGTCACGCCTGACGGCCGGGTGTACACCAACGCGCCGTGGGACGAAAGCGGCGCGGAAGTGAGCATCTACAAGGACGGCAAGGTGCTTGGCACGGCCGGTGGCACGCACGGCTGGGGCAACTACGGCGGCAACGCGATCGCGCTTAACCGGCGCTATGCATTTGTCGCGGTCGGGGTGGGCAACGAGCGGGGCAATTTGTCGAAGGCGGGTGTGTGGCCGCCCAAGGGCAAGCAGTGGTTTGGCGTGTCGCGGCGGGACATCCGCGACGTGAAACGCAGTGTGGCGTTCCAGGCGAACCTGGCCGCCGATAAAGACGGGCACGCGCAGCTCGCCGCCGCTTTCCTGATGATCAACGAGGCGCCGGAAGACAAGCGCGGCGCAGCGAAGACGGACGACGTGAAGCAGGACGTAGGCGGGCTGGCTGCATCGGATGCGTTGTTGTACGTGGCGAATACCGCGATGAACCGCATCGAGGTGTACGACGCCGAGTCGATGCAGCAAAAGAGCAAATGGAACGCGACGCAGCCGGGGCGTTTGGCGCTCGCGAAGGACGGCACGCTATGGGCGCTGGTCAATACGCAGGGCGGCCGCGCGCGGCTTGCGCATTACACGCCGGCGGGTGTGGTGATCGACGATGCGCCGGCGCTGGCCGCGGGCACCGACGCCGTCGATTTGACGATAGATGTGCAGGGACGTTTGCTGGTTGCTGACAACGGACCGCGTCAGCAAGTGGTGATCTTCACGCGCGATGGCGGTGCCGGCAAGTATCGCGAGTCCGGTGCGCTGGGTGAGCGTGGCGGCATTTTTTCGGGTGTCGCGGGGCGTCCTGGTCCGCAGCGGTTCAACGGGCTGACCGGCGTGGGCGCGGATGCGGCCGGGAATGTTTATGTATCGACGAACGGCATTGGTGTGCGGCAGGGTTCGACGGGTGCGGGACTCGGTGCGACGCTTGAGAGTTATGCGTCTGATGGCAGGCAGTTGTGGCAAGTGCAGGGATTGTTGTTTGTGGATGGCGCATGGATGGACCCGGCGCGTCCGAACAGTGTCTACACCGGCAATAAGCGTTTTGAGCTGGATTTGTCGAAGCCGGCGGGACAGGAATGGAAGTACGTGGGTTTCTTGTCGGGGCGGTTCAAGTATCCCGAGGACCCGAGCTTTAGCGTCGATGACTGGCCGGGACAGCCGATCGCTCGCAAGGTGGGCGGCCGGACTTTCTTGTACTTGACGGACATGTATTCGGATCATTTGAAGATTTATCGCTTCGATGCAAAGCGTGATGGAGAGCTGGCGATTCCTTCTGGCTATTTTGCAGGACGGGAGCGTGGTGCGGAGAACATTCCGAATCATCCGCCGCATGGTGACTGGATCTGGCGCGACACGAATGGCAATGGCCGGTTTGAGGCGAACGAGTTCGACGTGAACAACGGACTACTACCTAATCCTGGTGGATGGGGGTGGTGGGTTGATACGAAGGGTGATATTTGGCACACGAGTGACACGCGCGGGATCAATCGCTTTCGATACGGTGGAGTGGATCGTGTGGGCAATCCGGTTTATGCGTATGACAACGCGCAGAACTATGCGATGCCGGCGCCGTTCAACGTGGTGAAGCGA
Source organism: Caballeronia sp. dw_19 (assembly GCF_018449515.1). Lineage (GTDB taxonomy): Bacteria > Pseudomonadota > Gammaproteobacteria > Burkholderiales > Burkholderiaceae > Caballeronia. The sequence continues at coordinate 107,485 of NZ_JAAVUQ010000027.1, forward strand.
GCGGTGTATGAGGCGGATACGGACACGATGTATTTGACTGGGTACACGGCTGACGAGCCGTTTGACCGTGGGTACTGGAAGGAAGTGGGTCGGCGGTTGATTAGATACGACCATTGGTCGAAGGATCCGGTGCAGCGGTATTCGGTTGAGTTGCCTTGGGACACGAAGAGCAAGCCGCTGGCTACGACGATTGGTTTGACGGTTGAGGGCAAGTATCTGTTCACGGTGGAACCGGTTGGGACCGTGCATGTGTATGAGAAGGATACGGGGCGAGAGGTTGGGGTGATCAAGCCGGGGCCGGAAGTGGGTGGTGCGTCAGGGTGGGTGGATGTGCCGAATGGCATTAGCGCGAGCCGGCAGGCGGATGGCGAGTATTTGGTTTTTGTTGAAGAGGATGCGCGGGGGAAGGTGATGATGTACAGGTGGCACGAGTAGCACGAGTAGCGTGTTCGTTCGCACTTTTGGGTTTTGGGTGACTAGGGTTTGGGAGGGTAGTGGGTGGGGTGCTGGGTTCCAGGGTTAGCGGTCGGGGTCAGTGCTGGGTTGGTCGGTTCTGGGGC
>NZ_JAAVUQ010000028.1 GCF_018449515.1 Caballeronia sp. dw_19
TATAAGTGAGAGGCATCGATTACGGTGGGCTCGCTGAAAGCTTGACACAGCAGCGATGTTCCCCCATAATCGTCAGTTCTCTGCGGAGGGGTGCCCGAGTGGCTAAAGGGGGCAGACTGTAAATCTGTTGGCTTACGCCTACGCTGGTTCGAATCCAGCCTCCTCCACCAGAATAATGTAGCAAGCGTCGGGAATCGTTAGACCCAAGCGGGTGTAGCTCAATGGTAGAGCAGAAGCCTTCCAAGCTTATGACGAGGGTTCGATTCCCTTCACCCGCTCCAGCATCAAGGTCTGCCCATGTGGCTCAGTGGTAGAGCACTCCCTTGGTAAGGGAGAGGTCAGCAGTTCGATCCTGCTCATGGGCACCAGCAACACTAGTCCACACGTTTGCGCGCGGCGCAAGGTACGGAAAAATTCCTGTTAGGAGTCGAAAATGGCAAAAGGTAAATTCGAACGGACCAAGCCGCACGTCAACGTAGGCACGATTGGTCACGTCGACCATGGCAAGACCACGCTGACGGCAGCAATCGCGACGGTGTTGTCGAAGAAGTTTGGCGGCGAAGCGAAGGCGTATGACCAGATCGATGCAGCGCCGGAAGAAAAGGCACGTGGTATTACGATCAACACGGCACACGTCGAGTACGAAACGGCAGCGCGTCACTACGCGCACGTTGACTGCCCGGGACACGCCGACTATGTGAAGAACATGATTACGGGTGCAGCGCAGATGGACGGCGCAATCCTGGTGTGTTCGGCTGCAGACGGCCCGATGCCGCAAACGCGTGAGCACATTCTGTTGGCTCGCCAGGTTGGCGTGCCGTACATCATCGTGTTCCTGAACAAGTGCGACATGGTGGACGACGCCGAGTTGCTGGAACTCGTTGAAATGGAAGTGCGTGAGCTTCTGGTGAAGTATGACTTCCCGGGCGACGAGACGCCGATCATCAAGGGTTCGGCCAAACTGGCGCTGGAAGGCGACACGGGCGAGCTGGGCGAAGTGGCGATCATGAACCTGGCCGACGCACTGGACACGTACATCCCGACGCCGGAGCGCGCCATCGACGGTTCGTTCCTGATGCCGGTGGAAGACGTGTTCTCGATCTCGGGTCGCGGCACGGTGGTGACGGGTCGTATCGAGCGCGGCGTGGTTAAGGTCGGCGAAGAAATCGAAATCATCGGCATCAAGCCGACGGTGAAGACGACGTGCACGGGCGTGGAAATGTTCCGGAAGCTCCTGGACCAAGGTCAAGCGGGCGACAACGTGGGTATTCTGTTGCGCGGCACGAAGCGTGAAGACGTGGAACGTGGCCAGGTGTTGGCCAAGCCGGGTTCGATCACGCCGCACACGCACTTCACGGCTGAAGTGTATGTGTTGAGCAAGGACGAAGGCGGTCGTCACACACCGTTCTTCAACAACTATCGTCCGCAGTTCTACTTCCGTACCACGGACGTAACGGGTTCGATCGAGTTGCCGAAGGACAAGGAAATGGTCATGCCGGGCGACAACGTGTCGATCACGGTGAAGCTGATCGCTCCGATCGCGATGGAAGAAGGTCTGCGCTTCGCTATCCGTGAAGGCGGTCGTACCGTCGGCGCTGGTGTCGTCGCCAAGGTTCTCGCGTAAATCGAGCAAAGCCAGAAATTGCTCGATAGTCTGTAGTTTTCGGGGTTGGCGAAATCGCCGACCCCAAAATGGTTTAGGGGTATAGCTCAACTGGCAGAGCGTCGGTCTCCAAAACCGAAGGTTGGGGGTTCGATTCCCTCTGCCCCTGCCACAATCTTGCGTCTCCGGGCGCTGCTTAAGGTGTTATGGCGAATCCTTCCGTCGAAACTGTAAATACTTCCGGCGACAAGTTGATGTTGACCGCGGGCGTATTGTTGGTCTTGGCCGGGTTCGTAGGTTTCTTCTGGCTAAGTGGCCAGGAGTGGTACGTTCGCGGCGCCGCGCTGGCTGTCGGCTTGATCGCGGGTGTTGCGGTCGGTCTTCTCTCCGCACCGGGAAAGGGTTTTATCGCCTTTGCCAAAGATTCGTACAAAGAAGTCCGCAAGGTGGTGTGGCCGACACGTAAGGAAGCCACGCAAACCACGCTGGTGGTCTTCGCATTTGTGCTGATCATGGCGATCTTCTTGTGGCTTAGCGATAAGTCGATCGAGTGGGTGATATTCTCGGTAATTCTGGGTTGGAGATGATATGAGCGAAGCACCAGCATCACCGAGCGGAAAACGTTGGTATGTCGTGCACGCCTACTCCGGTATGGAGAAGAGCGTGCAACGTGCGCTTCAGGAGCGCATCGACCGTGCCGGCATGCAGGATCAGTTTGGTCAAATTCTCGTCCCGACCGAAGAAGTCGTGGAAGTGAAGGGCGGCCACAAGTCTGTAACAGAACGTCGTTTCTTTCCGGGCTATGTGCTCGTCGAAATGGAAATGACGGACGAAACGTGGCACCTGGTAAAAAATACTGCCAAGGTGACGGGTTTTGTTGGCGGGGCGCGTAATCGTCCGAGCCCGATCTCTCCGCGTGAAGTGGAAAAGATCATGTCGCAGATGCAAGAAGGCGTGGAAAAACCGCGTCCGAAGACGCTCTTCGAGGTGGGCGAAATGGTTCGGGTCAAGGACGGTCCGTTCACCGACTTCAACGGCAACGTTGAGGAAGTGAACTACGAGAAATCGCGCGTTCGTGTATCGGTCACCATTTTTGGACGCTCGACCCCGGTTGAACTGGAATTCGGCCAAGTCGAGAAGGTTTAAAAGCATTCGTTTTTTGCCGCGCTCGAAGTGTCAACTTCGTAGCGCGGTTCGCGCTTACAGTCCGCGTTATGGCTGTTGAGGAGCGCCAGTAGCCGTTTTTGGCGAGCGCGCGTTATCACTCACCGAACGCTAACGCGTTCTGCAGAGGTTTTCAACATGGCAAAGAAAATCATCGGCTTTATCAAACTGCAGATTCCTGCAGGTAAAGCCAATCCGTCACCGCCGGTTGGTCCGGCACTGGGCCAGCGCGGCCTGAACATCATGGAGTTCTGCAAGGCGTTTAACGCGCAGACTCAAGCGATGGAGCCGGGTCTGCCGGTGCCGGTGGTTATTACGGCATTCGCGGACAAGAGCTTCACGTTCATCATGAAGACGCCGCCGGCTACCGTTCTGATCAAGAAGGCAGCAGGTATTCAGAAGGGTTCGCCGAAGCCGAATGCTGACAAGGTCGGCAATATCACGCGCGCTCAAGCTGAAGAAATCGCCAAGACCAAGTTGCCTGACCTGACGGCAGCGAATCTGGACGCAGCAGTTCGTACGATCGCGGGCAGCGCCCGTTCGATGGGCATCACCGTGGAGGGCTTGTAAATGGCTAAGCTTTCTAAGCGCCTTAAAGCGTTCGCCTCCAAGGTCGATCGTATGAAGTTGTATCCCGTTGACGACGCTCTTTCGCTGGTCAAGGAATGCGCAAGCGCGAAGTTCGACGAATCGATCGACGTGGCTGTGCAGCTCGGCATCGACGCGAAGAAGTCGGACCAAGTGGTTCGTGGTTCGGTGGTGTTGCCCGCAGGTACCGGCAAGTCGGTTCGCGTTGCTGTGTTTGCGCAAGGCGAAAAGGCTGAGCAGGCTCGTGCAGCCGGCGCAGAAATCGTCGGTATGGAAGACCTGGCTGAACAAGTCAAGGCCGGTAACCTGAACTTCGACGTTGTGATCGCTTCGCCGGACACAATGCGCGTTGTCGGTACGCTTGGTCAGATCCTCGGCCCGCGCGGCCTGATGCCGAATCCGAAGGTCGGTACGGTTACCGCTGACGTTGCTCAAGCTGTTCGCAACGCAAAAGCTGGTCAGGTGCAGTTCCGCGTCGACAAGGGCGGGATCATCCACGCAACCATCGGCCGTGCTTCGTTTGAGCCGGCGTCGTTGCGTAAGAATCTGTCGGCACTGGTGGAAGCCCTTCAAAAGGCCAAGCCGGCGACCAGCAAGGGCGTGTATCTGCGCAAGATCGCATTGTCGAGCACCATGGGTGTCGGCGTGCGCGTAGATCACTCGACGCTCTCGCAGTAAAGAATCATGCGCAGGTTGACGCGATCTCGCGTGAACCTGCGTTAAGGGCTTTGGGCGGTTGCAAGCTGAAGTTGGCGAGCAACCGGTTGTCAAAGACCGTTGGCGGAAGCGCAGCAGTTGGGCGTGACCTTAATGCAAGCCAACGCAGATGGCGAACCCGTAACAGTTTTGGTGTGGTTGAAGTCGGTTGTCGCGTGTCGTGAGATGCGCACTAGCCGGTCGAAATACTCCTGACAGGTCGGACGCCGTTGTTGAACGCGGTGCGCTAAGTTGGCGCATCGAATCTGGAGGTTTAACCGTGCCACTGAACAAAGAAGACAAGCAGGCAGTTGTCGCTGAAGTCGCCGCGCAAGTTGCGAAGGCTCAGACGATGGTGCTCGCTGAGTATCGTGGAATTGCGGTTGGCGATCTGACCAAGCTGCGCGCAAAGGCTCGCGAGCAACAAGTGTATCTCCGCGTGTTGAAAAACACGTTGGCGCGCCGCGCCGTGGAAGGTACGCCGTTCGCTGCGCTGGCCGAGCAGATGACTGGTCCTTTGATCTACGGCATCTCGGAAGATGCAATTGCTGCTGCCAAGGTTGTTAACGACTTCGGCAAAACCAATGACAAGTTGATCATCAAGGCCGGTTCCTACGAAGGCAACGTGATGGACAAGGCGGCTGTGCAAGCACTCGCCAACATCCCGAGCCGCGAAGAACTGCTCTCCAAGTTGTTGTACGTCATGCAAGCTCCTGTTGCCGGCTTCGCGCGCGCTCTGGCCGCGCTCGCTGCGCAAAAGGGTGGCGGCGCTGAAGCTCCGGCTGAAGCTGAGCCGGAAGTTGCTGCGTAACGTACTGCGCTTGGTTGCCTGGTTAGGCTTACAAGATCGCTGGCTGTATCCGAATTCAATTTAGGAGTATTTCAAATGGCAATCGCAAAAGATGACATCCTCGAAGCAGTAAGCTCGATGTCGGTTCTGGAATTGAACGAGCTGGTCAAGGCGTTCGAAGAGAAGTTTGGCGTGTCGGCTGCAGCAGTTGCAGTTGCTGGCCCCGCTGGTGCCGCTGCTGTTGTTGAAGAGCAGACCGAGTTCACGGTGAACCTGGTCGAAATCGGCGCAAACAAGGTGTCGGTGATTAAGGCTGTTCGCGAACTGACGGGTCTCGGCCTGAAGGAAGCGAAGGACCTGGTTGACGGTGCACCGAAGCCTGTTAAGGAATCGGTACCGAAGGCTGCTGCTGAAGAAGCGAAGAAGAAGTTGGAAGAAGCAGGCGCGAAGGCTGAAATCAAGTAAGTTTCGCGGCGCTCTGCTAAGGCTGGCGGTCTATGACCGCCGGCCTTTTTCTGCTTTGTGGGAACAATGTTTTGAGTCGCCGGTTTCGGCAACAAGAACCTCATAGAAGCCAAAGAAAAACATCGGCTGGACAATTTTGCCGATTCTTTTCTTTGTCTTCTGAAGCGACTGCAGAAGGCAAGTTTGGTCGGGTAGCGGGAAACATAGGCATCCGCTGCCGTCAGCCAGCGGTTGGTAGCGGCCAACCACCAAGCTTCTAGGCTCGTTCGCCCCTCCCTGGGCGTATGACGAGTCTCAGTCGGTGAACACCGGGTCGTGTCATCGAGGTATCCCGCCTCGGCAACGCCCGCCGTGATTCGGAGATCGTATGCAATATTCCTTCACCGAGAAGAAGCGTATTCGCAAGAGTTTCGCGAAACGCCCCATCGTTCACCAGGTTCCCTTCTTGCTGGCAACCCAGCTTGAATCATTCAGCACATTTCTGCAAGCCGAGACCATCGGGACTCAGCGCAAGGCAGAAGGACTGCAAGCAGCTTTTTCATCGGTCTTCCCGATCGTTTCGCACAACGGCTTTGCGCGTCTCGAATTCGTGAGCTACATGCTCTCGCCGCCGGCGTTCAACATCAAGGAATGCCAGCAGCGTGGCCTGACGTACTGTTCCGCCTTGCGCGCCAAGGTGCGTCTGGTGTTGCTCGACAAGGAATCGCCGAGCAAGCCGGTCGTCAAGGAAGTGAAGGAGCAGGAAGTCTACATGGGCGAAATGCCGCTCATGACGCCGACCGGTTCGTTCGTCATCAACGGTACGGAACGTGTGATCGTGTCCCAGCTGCACCGTTCGCCTGGCGTGTTCTTCGAGCACGACAAGGGCAAGACGCACAGCTCGGGCAAGCTGCTTTTCTCGGCTCGTATCATCCCTTACCGTGGTTCATGGCTCGACTTCGAATTCGATCCGAAGGACGTGCTGTATTTCCGCGTCGACCGTCGCCGGAAAATGCCTGTGACTATCCTGCTGAAGGCCATTGGCCTGACGCCGGAACAGATCCTCGCGAACTTCTTCGTATTCGACAACTTCGCCTTGATGGGCGAAGGCGCGCAAATGGAATTCGTGCCGGAGCGTCTGCGCGGTGAAGTCGCGCGCTTTGACATCCAGGATCGCGAAGGCGCCGTCATCGTTCAGAAGGACAAGCGGATCAACGCGAAGCACATTCGTGACCTCGAAGCTGCGAAGACGAAGTTCATTTCGGTACCGGAAGACTATTTGCTCGGCCGCGTGCTGGCAAAGAATGTGGTCGACGGCGAAACGGGCGAAGTGATCGCGAACGCCAACGACGAGATCACCGAAATGGTGCTCGAGAAGCTGCGCGAGTCGAAGGTCAAGGACATCCAGACGCTCTACACGAATGATCTGGATCAAGGTCCGTACATTTCGTCGACGCTGCGTATCGATGAAACTGCTGACCGCATGGCTGCACGTATCGCGATTTATCGCATGATGCGCCCGGGCGAACCGCCGACGGAAGAAGCCGTCGAAGCGTTGTTCAACCGTCTGTTCTACAGCGAAGACGCATACGACCTGTCGAAGGTGGGTCGTATGAAGTTCAATCGCCGCGTGGGCCGCGACGAGATCGTCGGCAAGATGACGTTGGAAGACGACGACATCCTCGCGACCATCAAGATTTTGGTCGAGCTGCGTAACGGCAAGGGCGAAGTCGATGACATCGATCACCTGGGCAATCGCCGTGTGCGTTGCGTAGGTGAGTTGGCTGAGAACCAGTTCCGCGCGGGCCTCGTGCGCGTGGAACGGGCTGTGAAGGAACGTCTGGGTCAGGCTGAAAGCGAAAACCTGATGCCGCACGACCTGATCAACTCGAAGCCGATTTCATCCGCTATTCGTGAGTTCTTCGGTTCGTCGCAGTTGTCGCAGTTTATGGACCAGACGAATCCGTTGTCGGAAATCACCCACAAGCGCCGTGTATCGGCTCTTGGACCGGGCGGTTTGACGCGTGAACGCGCAGGCTTTGAAGTCCGCGACGTGCATCCGACTCACTACGGCCGTGTGTGCCCGATTGAAACGCCGGAAGGTCCGAACATCGGGCTGATCAACTCGCTGGCGCTGTACGCGCACTTGAACGAATACGGTTTCCTTGAGACGCCGTATCGGAAAGTGGTTGATAGCAAGGTGACGGATCAGATCGACTATCTGTCGGCGATTGAAGAAGGCCGCTACGTGATCGCTCAGGCGAACGCGTCGCTGGGCGAAGGCGGCACGCTGACCGACGAACTGGTTTCGTCGCGGGAAGCGGGCGAAACGCTGATGGTCACGCCAGATCGTATTCAGTACATGGACGTGGCGCCGTCGCAGATCGTGTCCGTGGCTGCTTCGCTGATTCCGTTCCTTGAACACGATGACGCGAACCGCGCATTGATGGGCTCGAACATGCAGCGTCAGGCAGTTCCTTGCCTGCGTCCTGAAAAGGCTGTGGTCGGTACGGGTATTGAACGTACGGTGGCGGTCGACTCGGGTACGACGGTTCAGGCGGAACGCGGCGGTATCGTGGATTACGTCGATGCTGGCCGTATCGTGATTCGCGTGAACGACGACGAAGCGGTTGCCGGCGAAGTCGGTGTCGATATCTACAACCTGATCAAGTACACGCGTTCGAATCAGAACACGAACATCAACCAGCGTCCGATCGTAAAGGTCGGCGACAAGGTCGGCCGTGGCGACGTGGTGGCCGACGGCGCATCGACCGATCTGGGCGAGCTCGCGCTCGGCCAGAACATGCTCGTCGCGTTCATGCCGTGGAACGGCTACAACTTCGAAGATTCAATCTTGATCTCGGAGAAGGTCGTTGCTGAAGATCGTTACACGTCGATCCACATCGAAGAACTGAATGTGGTTGCGCGCGACACGAAGCTCGGACCGGAAGAAATCACGCGCGACATCTCGAACCTGGCTGAAGTGCAACTCGGCCGTCTCGATGAGTCGGGCATTGTGTACATCGGCGCGGAAGTGGAAGCGGGCGACGTGCTGGTCGGCAAGGTCACGCCGAAGGGCGAAACCCAGCTGACGCCGGAAGAAAAGCTGCTGCGCGCAATTTTCGGTGAGAAGGCGTCGGACGTGAAGGATACGTCGCTGCGCGTGCCGTCGGGCATGAGCGGCACGGTGATCGACGTGCAAGTGTTCACGCGCGAAGGCATTACGCGTGACAAGCGTGCACAGCAGATTATTGATGACGAACTGAAGCGTTATCGCCTGGACTTGAACGACCAGCTGCGCATTGTGGAAGGCGACGCGTTCTCGCGTCTCGCCCGTATGCTCAATGGCAAGGTCGCGAACGGCGGTCCGAAAAAGCTGGCGAAGGGCACGAAGATCGACCTGCCGTACCTGGAAGATCTGGATCACTACCACTGGTTCGACATCCGCCTCGCGGACGAAGAAGCAGCGGCGCAGCTCGAAGCCATCAAGGATTCGATCGAACAAAAGCGTCATCAGTTCGATCTGGCGTTCGAAGAAAAGCGCAAGAAGTTGACGCAAGGCGACGAACTGCCGCCGGGCGTGCTGAAGATGGTCAAGGTGTACCTGGCTGTCAAGCGTCGTCTGCAACCGGGCGACAAGATGGCCGGCCGTCACGGTAACAAGGGTGTTGTGTCGAAGATCGTGCCGATCGAAGACATGCCGTACATGGCCGATGGCCGTCCGGCTGACGTCGTGTTGAACCCGCTCGGCGTGCCGTCGCGGATGAACGTGGGTCAGATTCTCGAAGTGCATCTGGGCTGGGCTGCGAAGGGTCTGGGATGGCGTATCGGCGAAATGCTGCAGCGTCAGACCAAGATTGAAGAGCTGCGTGCTTTCCTGACCAAGATCTACAACGAGTCGGGCCGTAAGGAAGAGCTGGAAAACTTCACCGACGACGAAATCGTCGAACTGGCGAAGAACCTGCGCGAAGGTGTTCCTTTTGCAACGCCGGTGTTCGACGGCGCGACGGAAGGCGAAATGGAACGTGCGCTGGATCTGGCATTCCCTGACGACATCGCGAAGCAGTTGGGCATGACGAAGTCGAAGAATCAGGTGCAGTTGAGCGACGGCCGCACGGGTGAACCGTTCGAACGGACGGTCACGGTGGGCTACATGCATTACCTGAAACTGCATCACTTGGTCGACGACAAGATGCACGCCCGTTCGACCGGACCGTACTCGCTCGTCACGCAGCAGCCGCTGGGTGGTAAGGCGCAGTTCGGTGGCCAGCGTTTCGGTGAGATGGAAGTGTGGGCGCTCGAAGCATATGGCGCTTCGTATGTGCTGCAAGAAATGCTGACTGTTAAGTCGGATGACGTGGCGGGTCGTACCAAGGTGTATGAAAACCTGGTCAAGGGTGACCACGTGATCGACGCCGGCATGCCTGAGTCGTTCAATGTGTTGGTGAAGGAAATCCGGTCGCTCGGTATCGACATCGACCTGGACCGGAACTAATCGGACTACTGGAGAGACGCAATGAAAGCTCTGCTCGATCTATTCAAGCAAGTCCAACAACCTGAAGTTTTTGACGCGATCAAGATCGGTCTGGCCTCGCCGGACAAGATCCGCTCGTGGTCCTTCGGTGAAGTGAAGAAGCCTGAAACCATCAACTACCGGACGTTCAAGCCGGAACGCGATGGCCTGTTCTGCGCCAAGATCTTTGGCCCGATCAAGGACTATGAGTGCCTGTGCGGCAAGTACAAGCGCCTGAAGCACCGCGGCGTGATCTGCGAAAAGTGCGGCGTTGAAGTCACGCTCGCCAAGGTGCGTCGCGAACGGATGGGCCACATTGAACTGGCCTCACCGGTTGCGCACATCTGGTTTTTGAAGTCGCTGCCGTCGCGTCTGGGCATGGTGCTCGACATGACGTTGCGCGACATCGAACGCGTGCTGTATTTCGAAGCGTACGTGGTGATCGAACCAGGCATGACGCCGCTGAAAGCGCGGCAGATCATGACGGAAGAGGATTACTACAATAAGGTCGAAGAATACGGCGACGAATTCCGTGCCGAGATGGGCGCTGAAGGCGTGCGTGAACTGCTGCGCGCGATCAACATCGACGAACAGGTCGAAGTGCTGCGCACCGAACTCAAGAACACGGGTTCGGAAGCGAAGATCAAGAAGTACGCGAAGCGCCTGAAAGTGCTCGAGGCATTCCAGCGTTCGGGCATCAAGCCGGACTGGATGGTGCTGGAAGTGCTGCCGGTGCTGCCGCCGGAACTGCGTCCGCTCGTGCCGCTGGATGGTGGCCGTTTCGCTACGTCCGACCTGAACGACTTGTATCGCCGCGTGATCAACCGTAACAACCGGTTGAAGCGTCTGCTCGAGTTGAAGGCGCCTGAAATCATCGTCCGTAACGAAAAGCGGATGCTGCAGGAAGCCGTCGATTCGCTGCTCGACAACGGTCGTCGCGGTAAGGCTATGACCGGCGCGAACAAGCGTCCGCTGAAGTCGCTCGCCGACATGATCAAGGGTAAGGGCGGTCGTTTCCGTCAGAACTTGCTCGGTAAGCGCGTTGACTATTCGGGTCGTTCGGTGATCGTGGTGGGTCCGACGCTCAAGCTGCATCAGTGCGGTCTGCCGAAGCTGATGGCGCTCGAACTGTTCAAGCCTTTCATCTTCAACAAGCTGGAAGTGATGGGTGTTGCTACCACCATCAAGGCCGCGAAGAAGGAAGTCGAGAACCAGACAGCCGTGGTGTGGGACATTCTGGAAGAAGTGATCCGCGAACATCCGGTGATGTTGAACCGCGCGCCTACGCTTCACCGTCTTGGCATTCAGGCTTTCGAGCCGGTGCTGATCGAAGGTAAGGCTATCCAGTTGCATCCGCTCGTTTGCGCGGCGTTCAACGCCGACTTCGACGGTGACCAGATGGCCGTTCACGTGCCGCTGTCGCTGGAAGCGCAGATGGAAGCGCGCACGCTGATGCTGGCGTCGAACAACGTCCTGTTCCCGGCCAACGGCGATCCGTCGATCGTGCCGTCGCAGGATATTGTGCTGGGTCTTTACTACGCATCGCGTGAAGCGGTGAACGGCAAGGGCGAAGGCATGACGTTCACGGGCGTGTCGGAAGCGATTCGCGCGTACGAAAACAAGGAAGTCGAACTGGCGTCGCGGGTGAATGTCCGGATTACGGAAAACATTCACAACCCGGATCAAAGCGAAGGCGCACCGAAGTTCGTGCCGAAGATCACGCTGTACGCAACCACGGTTGGCCGTTCTATTCTTTCGGAAATTCTGCCGCCAGGACTGCCGTTCTCGGTGCTGAACCGTCCGCTCAAGAAGAAGGAAATCTCGCGCCTGATCAACACGGCATTCCGCAAGTGCGGTCTGCGCGAAACGGTGATCTTCGCCGACCAGCTGATGCAGATGGGTTTCCGTCTGGCTACGCGCGCCGGTATTTCGATTTGCGTCGACGACATGCTCGTGCCGCCGCAGAAAGAACAGATCGTCGGCGATGCAGCCAAGAAGGTGAAGGAATACGACCGTCAGTACATGTCGGGTCTCGTCACCTCGCAAGAGCGCTACAACAACGTGGTCGACATCTGGTCGGCAACGTCGGAAGCGGTCGGCAAGGCGATGATGGAGCAGTTGGCTACGGAACCCGTGGTCGACCGCGACGGTAATCAGACGAAGCAGGAATCGTTCAACTCGATCTACATGATGGCCGACTCGGGCGCGCGTGGATCCGCTGTTCAGATTCGTCAGCTGGCCGGTATGCGTGGCCTGATGGCGAAGCCGGATGGCTCGATCATCGAGACGCCTATCACGGCGAACTTCCGTGAAGGCCTGAACGTGTTGCAGTACTTCATCTCGACGCACGGTGCACGTAAAGGCCTGGCCGATACGGCGTTGAAGACGGCGAACTCGGGTTACCTGACGCGTCGTCTCGTTGACGTGACGCAGGATCTGGTCGTGGTCGAAGACGATTGCGGCACGACGAACGGCGTGGCAATGAAGGCGTTGGTTGAAGGCGGTGAAGTTGTCGAAGCCTTGCGTGACCGGATTCTCGGCCGCGTGACGGTGGCGGACGTCGTCAATCCGGAATCGCAGGAAACGCTGTACGAATCGGGTACGTTGCTCGACGAAGACATGGTCGATGAAATCGAACGCCTGGGTATCGACGAAGTGCGCGTGCGTACGCCGTTGACCTGCGAAACGCGTTACGGCCTGTGCGCTTCGTGCTATGGCCGCGACCTGGGTCGTGGCTCGCGCGTGAATGTGGGCGAAGCGGTGGGTGTTATCGCTGCTCAGTCGATTGGTGAGCCGGGCACGCAGTTGACCATGCGTACGTTCCACATCGGTGGCGCGGCGTCGCGTGCGGCTATCGCTTCGTCGGTGGAAGCGAAGTCGAACGGCACGGTGCGTTTCACGGCAACGATGCGTTACGTCACGAATGCGAAGGGCGAGCAGATCGTCATCTCGCGTTCGGGCGAGGCGATCATTGCCGACGACCTCGGTCGTGAGCGCGAACGTCACAAAATCCCGTACGGCGCCACGTTGCTGCAACTGGACGGCGCGCAGATCAAGGCCGGTGCGCAACTGGCTCAATGGGATCCGTTGACGCGTCCGATCATCACCGAGTGGGGCGGTACGGTGAAGTTCGAAAACGTCGAAGAAGGCGTGACGGTTGCGAAGCAGATCGACGATGTGACGGGGCTTTCAACGCTCGTCGTGATCGACGTGAAGCGTCGCGGTTCGCAAGCGGCGAAGAGCGTTCGTCCGCAAGTGAAGCTGCTCGATCCGCAAGGCGAAGAAGTCAAGATCCCGAACACCGAGCATTCGGTGCAGATCGGCTTCCAGGTCGGCGCACTGATCACCGTGAAGGATGGTCAGCAAGTGCAGGTGGGTGAAGTGCTGGCACGTATCCCGGTTGAAGCGCAGAAAACGCGTGACATTACCGGTGGTCTGCCGCGTGTGGCCGAACTGTTCGAAGCGCGCTCGCCGAAGGACGCCGGTATCTTGGCGGAAGTCACGGGTACGACGTCTTTTGGTAAGGACACGAAGGGCAAGCAGCGTCTCGTTATTACCGACGTGGAAGGGGAACAGCATGAGTTCCTGATCACGAAGGAAAAGCAGGTGCTGGTGCATGATGGTCAGGTCGTCAACAAGGGCGAAATGATTGTCGATGGCCCGGCTGACCCGCACGACATCTTGCGTTTGCAAGGTATCGAAGCGCTGGCTCGCTACATCGTGGACGAAGTGCAGGACGTGTACCGTCTGCAAGGCGTGAAGATCAACGACAAGCACATCGAAGTGATCGTGCGTCAGATGTTGCGCCGCGTGCAGATCGTCGACAACGGCGATACGCGTTTCATCATGGGCGAACAGGTTGAGCGTTCGGACATGCTGGATGAGAACGACCGGATGGCCGCCGAAGACAAGATCCCGGCGACCTACGAGAACGTGCTGCTAGGTATTACGAAGGCATCGCTCTCGACCGATTCGTTCATCTCGGCAGCTTCGTTCCAGGAAACGACGCGCGTGTTGACCGAAGCGGCCATCATGGGCAAGCGCGACGATTTGCGCGGTCTGAAGGAAAACGTGATCGTCGGCCGGTTGATTCCGGCTGGTACAGGTCTCGCGTTCCACAAGGCACGCAAGAGCCGCGAGTTGTCGGATCGTCAACGTTTCGACCAGATTGCAGCGGAAGAATCGTTCGATTTCGGCACGCCCGAAGCCGCACCTGTCGCACCTGCAGAACAGCAGCATCCGGCGGAGTAAGTTCTGAAGTTCGGGCCTTTTTACAGGTTCGGGCTTTAGCAACTGATCTGCCTGTACAAGAAGCCGCCCGGTTTATGCCGGGCGGTTTTTTTTTGCTCTATCGATTGGCTAACGTTGAGTCATGCCGCCGCCTTGGGGCCGTGTCGTTGGTAAAATCGGGGCACTCACGCTCTGGCGCACTCCGTCTTCCCCATGTCCCGTTCGCTCGAAATTCTCAAGGAAGTATTTGGCTACCCCGTTTTCCGGGGGCAGCAGGGCGAAATCGTTGATCATGTGGCTGCCGGCGGAGACTCGCTTGTGCTGATGCCAACCGGCGGCGGGAAGTCGTTGTGTTATCAGATTCCTGCCTTATTGAGGCGTGAAGCGGGTTTCGGTGCGGGCATTGTCGTCTCGCCGCTGATTGCCTTGATGCAGGATCAGGTCGCTGCATTGAGCGAAGTCGGCGTGCGTGCTGCATGCCTGAATTCGACGCTCACGGGCGCCGAAGCGGCTGCAACCGAGCGCGCATTGCGTAACGGGGAAATCGACCTGCTGTATGTCGCGCCGGAACGCCTGATGACACCCCGTTTCCTCGAGTTGATCGAGAGCGTGCGCATTGGCTTGTTTGCCATTGACGAAGCGCATTGCGTGTCGCAATGGGGGCACGATTTCCGCCCTGAATACATCCAGTTGTCGGTGCTGCATGAGCGGTTTCCGTCGGTTCCCCGGATCGCGTTGACGGCTACCGCCGACGCCATTACGCGCGATGAAATCGTGCATCGCCTCGCGCTCGATAACGCGCGTATTTTCGTCTCCAGCTTTGACCGGCCGAACATCCGGTATCGGATCGTCGAAAAGGATAACGCGCGGGCCCAATTGCTCGATTTCATTCGCGCCGAGCATACGAACCCTGACAAAACCACCGACGCTGGCGTGATTTATTGTCTGTCGCGCCGCAAGGTGGAGGAAACCGCCGACTGGCTCAAGAGTCAAGGCGTGCGCGCGCTGCCGTATCACGCCGGCATGGAGTACGAAACGCGTCAGCGCCACCAGGAAATGTTCAAACGCGAAGAGGGCATCGTGATGTGCGCGACGATTGCTTTCGGCATGGGTATCGACAAGCCGGACGTGCGCTTTGTCGCGCATCTGGATTTACCCAAGAGCGTGGAAGGCTATTACCAGGAGACCGGGCGCGCGGGCCGTGACGGCATGCCGGCGAACGCGTGGATGGCGTACGGCCTCGGCGACGTGGTGCAGCAGCGCAAGATGATCGACGAATCGGACGCGGACGATACCCACAAGCGCGTGCAGGGAGGCAAGCTCGACGCGCTGCTTGGGCTTTGCGAAGCGGCTTCATGCAGGCGGGTGCGTTTACTTGGCTACTTTGGCGAGGCGAGTCAGCCCTGCGGCAATTGCGATACCTGCCTCGAGCCGCCTGAATCGTGGGACGCCACGCGTGAGGCGCAGATGGCGCTTTCGTGCGTGTACCGGGCGTATAAGGCCAGTGGTTTCCATTTCGGCGCTGGCCATCTGATCGATATCTTGCGCGGCAGCCGGTCTGAGAAGTTGCTTCAACGTGGTCATGAAAAACTATCCACGTTTGGACTCGGCGCGGCGCTGTCAGAGCAGGAATGGCGCGCGGTGTTTCGTCAATTGGTTGCGTTCGGCTATCTGGCCGTCGACCACGACGGTTTCGGCGCACTGATTCTCACCGAGGCAAGCAAGGCGGTGCTCAAAGGCGAGCAGAACGTAACGCTTCGAAAGTACGTCAAGCCGACGCGGAGCCGGCAGTCATCTAGCCGAACAGGCGAACGCGCCGATCCGACGGCAGGCATGTCGCCGCGTATCAAAGCACGCTGGGAAAGGCTGCGCGCGTGGCGCGCAAGTATGGCGAAAAGCGACGGCGTGCCAGCGTACGTCATTTTCCACGACGCCACGCTCGCGGAGATCGCGCGTAATGAGCCGGATTCTATTGAGGATCTCGGCCAGATTCCGGGCATTGGCGCGCGCAAACTCGAACGTTTCGGCAGCGAATTGCTCGAGGTGGTCGGCGCCAACTAATTTTTGCTGTTCATCTGCCTGGATAGGTACCCAAGCTGTTGACCGCATTAGGAATTTCAGATTATGATGCTAGGTTCTCGTTCTTGGATCTGCTAAGAGGGTTTTCCTCGCACGCACGAACAAGAATCGGAATGCTCGATGCGCAATCCGTTTTGCTTTGCCCGAAACGGGGGCGTCGATTTTGATCAATTTAGGAATAGACAATGCCAACCATCAATCAATTGGTTCGCAAAGGCCGCGCTTCGGAAGTAGTGAAGAGCAAGTCGCCGGCCTTGCAGGACTGCCCCCAGCGTCGTGGAGTGTGCACTCGCGTGTACACGACGACGCCGAAGAAGCCGAACTCGGCACTTCGTAAAGTTGCAAAGGTTCGTCTGACGAACGGTTTCGAAGTTATTTCGTACATCGGTGGTGAAGGCCACAACCTGCAGGAACACTCGGTCGTGCTGATTCGCGGCGGACGGGTGAAAGACTTGCCGGGTGTGCGTTATCACATGGTTCGCGGCTCGCTGGATACCCAGGGCGTCAAGGATCGTAAGCAAGCTCGCTCGAAGTACGGTGCGAAGCGCGCCAAGGCCAAGTAAATATTTGGTTGGTAGGTCGTACAGGTTGCCCTTAACGGGCGTTCAAGCGGTGGTACCGGAAGTGCCGGTGCTGTCGAGTAAGTGGTCACCCGGCCAAGCTGGTTAGTCAGGACAGTGCGCACTCAAAAGCGCGTTTAGATGGATCGGGTTTGTTGGTGACCGCGGGGCTCGTGCGAAAAAAAGCGCGGCTCCAACTGAAAATCAAAGGAAGAAACATGCCGCGTCGTCGCGAAGTCCCCAAACGGGACATTTTGCCGGATCCGAAATTCGGCAACGTAGATGTAGCCAAGTTCATGAACGTGATCATGCTGTCGGGCAAGAAGTCGGTTGCCGAGCGTATCGTTTATGGTGCTTTTGAACAGATCCAGACCAAGGGTGGCAAGGACCCGCTGGAGGTGTTCACGGGTGCGCTCAACAACGTGAAGCCGGTGGTGGAAGTGAAGAGCCGTCGCGTTGGTGGTGCGAACTATCAAGTTCCAGTGGAAGTGCGTCCGTCGCGTCGTATGGCATTGGCGATGCGTTGGTTGCGCGAAGCTGCGAAGAAGCGCAGCGAGAAGTCGATGGCCCTGCGTCTCGCAGGTGAGCTTTCGGAAGCCGCGGAAGGCCGCGGCGGCGCGATGAAGAAGCGCGACGAAGTTCACCGGATGGCAGAAGCCAATAAGGCGTTCTCGCACTTCCGCTTCTAAGGCTGCTTTTTAGGCCTCCCGACCTGGGACGAACGGAAAAACCTCCGGGCGGGTGCGCTTACAAAGCGCCTCGCCCGTTTGTGTTAAGGCGCGACCGGCATGTGCCGGTCGCGTCGACCCAATTAAGGATTCAAAGTGGCTCGCAAGACACCTATCGAGCGCTACCGAAATATCGGTATTAGCGCTCACATCGACGCCGGCAAAACGACGACGACCGAGCGCATCCTGTTTTACACGGGCGTGAACCACAAAATCGGTGAAGTTCATGACGGCGCAGCAACGATGGACTGGATGGAGCAGGAGCAGGAGCGCGGCATCACCATTACGTCGGCAGCAACGACGGCCTTCTGGAAAGGCATGGCTGGCGACCGCCCCGAGCACCGCATCAACATCATCGACACCCCGGGACACGTCGACTTCACCATTGAAGTTGAACGTTCCATGCGTGTGCTCGACGGTGCGTGCATGGTTTATTGCGCTGTGGGCGGCGTTCAGCCCCAGTCGGAAACCGTATGGCGTCAGGCCAACAAGTACAAGGTTCCCCGTCTCGCGTTCATTAACAAGATGGACCGTACCGGCGCGAACTTCTTCAAGGTCTATGATCAGCTCAAGCTGCGTCTGAAGGCGAACCCGGTACCCGTCGTGGTGCCAATCGGCGCAGAAGACACGTTCACGGGCGTGGTCGACCTGATCAAGATGAAGGCGATTATTTGGGATGAAGCGTCCCAGGGCATCAAGTTCGAGTACGAAGAAATCCCGGCTGCATTGCTGGATACGTGCAACGAGTGGCGTGAAAAGATGGTCGAAGCTGCTGCCGAAGCCAACGAAGAAATGATGAACAAGTACCTCGAAACGGGCGCGCTGTCCGAAGAGGAAATCGTGAAGGGTCTTCGCGACCGTACGATCGCTTGTGAAATCCAGCCAATGTTGTGCGGCACCGCGTTCAAGAACAAGGGCGTGCAACGGATGCTGGACGCCGTGCTCGACTTCTTGCCCTCGCCTATCGACATTCCGCCGGTTCTGGGCGAACTGGAAGACGGCGCGCGTGAAGAGCGTCGTGCAGCTGACGACGAGAAGTTCTCGGCACTCGCGTTCAAGATCATGACCGACCCGTTTGTCGGCCAGTTGATCTTCTTCCGCGTGTATTCGGGTACGACCAAGTCGGGCGACACGCTGCTGAACGCGACCAAGGACAAGAAGGAACGTCTTGGCCGTATTCTGCTGATGCACGCAAACCAGCGCGAAGAAATCAAGGAAGTGCACGCAGGTGACATCGCTGCCGCGGTTGGTTTGAAAGACGTGACCACCGGCGACACGCTGTGCGATCCGCTGCATCCCATCGTCCTGGAACGCATGATTTTCCCGGAGCCCGTGATTTCGCAGGCTGTGGAACCTAAGACGAAGCCTGACCAGGAAAAGATGGGCCTTGCGCTCAATCGTCTGGCTCAGGAAGATCCGTCGTTCCGCGTTCAAACCGACGAAGAGTCGGGCCAGACCATCATTTCGGGTATGGGCGAGCTGCACCTGGAAATTTTGGTTGACCGCATGCGGCGCGAATTCGGCGTTGAAGCAACCGTTGGCAAGCCGCAAGTTGCGTATCGCGAAACGATCCGCGGCAAGGCTGAAGACGTTGACGGCAAGTTCGTCAAGCAGTCGGGCGGACGCGGTCAGTACGGCCACGTTGTCATTACGCTTGAGCCGAATGAACAGGGCAAAGGCTACGAGTTCCTGGACGAGATCAAGGGCGGCGTGATTCCGCGCGAGTACATCCCGGCTGTGGACAAGGGCATTATTGAAACGCTGAAGGCTGGCGTGCTGGCAGGCTTCCCGGTGGTGGACGTCAAGGTTCACCTGACGTTCGGTTCGTACCACGACGTTGACTCGAACGAAAATGCGTTCCGCATGGCCGGTTCGATGGCGTTCAAGGACGCAATGCGCAAGGCAAGCCCGGTCATTCTCGAACCGATGATGGCTGTGGAAGTCGAAACGCCGGAAGACTACATGGGCAACGTGATGGGCGACTTGTCGAGCCGTCGCGGTATCGTCCAGGGTATGGAAGACATGGTTGGCGGCGGCAAGATCGTGCGCGCTGAAGTCCCGCTGTCGGAAATGTTCGGGTATTCAACGTCGCTGCGTTCGGCGACGCAAGGTCGCGCTACGTACACGATGGAATTCAAGCACTATTCTGAAGCTCCGCGAAACGTGGCAGAAGCGATCATCAACGCGAAATCCAAGTAATTCGGTAAGCCAGAAGTCTTTAACCGATCAACAAATTTGAAAGAAGGTAATCATGGCAAAAGGTAAATTCGAACGGACCAAGCCGCACGTCAACGTAGGCACGATTGGTCACGTCGACCATGGCAAGACCACGCTGACGGCAGCAATCGCGACGGTGTTGTCGAAGAAGTTTGGCGGCGAAGCGAAGGCGTATGACCAGATCGATGCAGCGCCGGAAGAAAAGGCACGTGGTATTACGATCAACACGGCACACGTCGAGTACGAAACGGCAGCGCGTCACTACGCGCACGTTGACTGCCCGGGACACGCCGACTATGTGAAGAACATGATTACGGGTGCAGCGCAGATGGACGGCGCAATCCTGGTGTGTTCGGCTGCAGACGGCCCGATGCCGCAAACGCGTGAGCACATTCTGTTGGCTCGCCAGGTTGGCGTGCCGTACATCATCGTGTTCCTGAACAAGTGCGACATGGTGGACGACGCCGAGTTGCTGGAACTCGTTGAAATGGAAGTGCGTGAGCTTCTGGTGAAGTATGACTTCCCGGGCGACGAGACGCCGATCATCAAGGGTTCGGCCAAACTGGCGCTGGAAGGCGACACGGGCGAGCTGGGCGAAGTGGCGATCATGAACCTGGCCGACGCACTGGACACGTACATCCCGACGCCGGAGCGCGCCATCGACGGTTCGTTCCTGATGCCGGTGGAAGACGTGTTCTCGATCTCGGGTCGCGGCACGGTGGTGACGGGCCGTATCGAGCGCGGTGTGGTTAAGGTCGGCGAAGAAATCGAAATCATCGGCATCAAGCCGACGGTGAAGACGACGTGCACGGGCGTGGAAATGTTCCGGAAGCTCCTGGACCAAGGTCAAGCGGGCGACAACGTGGGTATTCTGTTGCGCGGCACGAAGCGTGAAGACGTGGAACGTGGCCAGGTGTTGGCCAAGCCGGGTTCGATCACGCCGCACACGCACTTCACGGCTGAAGTGTATGTGTTGAGCAAGGACGAAGGCGGTCGTCACACACCGTTCTTCAACAACTATCGTCCGCAGTTCTACTTCCGTACCACGGACGTAACGGGTTCGATCGAGTTGCCGAAGGACAAGGAAATGGTCATGCCGGGCGACAACGTGTCGATCACGGTGAAGCTGATCGCTCCGATCGCGATGGAAGAAGGTCTGCGCTTCGCTATCCGTGAAGGCGGTCGTACCGTCGGCGCTGGTGTCGTTGCCAAGGTTCTCGCGTAAAATCCTGAGCTTGCTTCAAAAGCTGTAGTTTGTAGTCGTGCCCGGAGCCGGGCGCACGTGCCTTACGCGTGCTCGGCTCCTTGCTCTTTTACCAAATCGACGGTGCAACACCGTCTCGTTCTTTCAAGGAATTGTCATGGCAAACCAGAAAATCCGCATTCGCCTGAAGGCTTTCGACTATCGTCTGATCGATCAATCGGCGGCTGAAATTGTCGATACGGCTAAGCGGACTGGCGCAATCGTACGTGGTCCGGTGCCGCTGCCGACCCGTATCCAACGTTTTGACATTCTGCGTTCGCCGCACGTCAACAAGACGTCGCGCGATCAGCTCGAAATCCGCACCCACCAGCGCCTGATGGACATCGTCGATCCGACGGACAAGACCGTTGACGCGTTGATGAAGCTCGACTTGCCGGCTGGCGTCGATGTGGAAATCAAGTTGCAATAAGTTTCACCCGGCGCCGCTCTCGCGAGGAGTGGCGCTAAGTCTTTGATTGCTTGCGGAAAACGAAAAGCCTTGTTATACTCCAAGGCTTTTCGCGCATTTGCGCAAAAAAGTCGGTGCGATTCTCGTGAAGTTGTTCACCTGAGCGACCGGCATTTTGTAAATCAGCCCCGACCAATCGCAGTTGGGAATGGAGAAAACGATGAGCCTTGGACTCGTAGGTCGCAAGGTTGGCATGACCCGTATCTTTACGCCTGAAGGGGATTCGATTCCCGTCACCGTATTGGACGTGTCGGACAACCGAGTGACGCAGATCAAGTCTGTAGAAACGGATGGTTACATCGCCGTTCAAGTTGCATTCGGCACTCGCCGCGCATCGCGCGTGACGAAGCCGCTGGCAGGTCACCTTGCCAAAGCCGGCGTACAAGCTGGTGAAGTTCTCAAAGAATTCCAGATCGATTCCGCTAAGGCTGCCGAGTTGTCGAACGGTACCGTTATCGGTACGGACATCTTCGAAGTAGGCCAGAAAGTCGACGTGCAAGGCGTGTCGATCGGTAAGGGCTACGCCGGTACCATCAAGCGTCACAACTTCGCTTCGGGTCGCGCATCGCACGGTAACTCGCGTTCGCACAACGTCCCTGGTTCGATCGGTATGGCGCAAGATCCGGGTCGTGTTTTCCCGGGTAAGCGCATGACGGGTCACATGGGCGACGAAACGGTTACGGTGCAAAACCTCGTGATCGCTCGTATCGACACTGACCGTCATCTGTTGCTGGTCCGTGGCGCTGTTCCTGGCGCTAAGGGCGGCAAGGTCTTCGTGACGCCGGCTGTCAAGGCACGCGCTGTGAAAGGAGCGAAATAATGGAACTTAAGCTCCTGAGCGCCAATGGTCAGGAAGGCACGGGTGTGAACGCATCGGACGTCGTGTTCGGTCGCGATTACAACGAAGCCCTGATCCATCAGGTCGTCACGGCCTATCAAGCCAACGCACGTAGCGGTAATCGCGCGCAGAAGGATCGTGAGCAAGTCAAGCACACGACCAAGAAGCCGTGGCGTCAAAAGGGCACGGGCCGCGCTCGTGCCGGTATGTCGTCGAGCCCGTTGTGGCGCGGCGGTGGCCGTATCTTCCCGAATTCGCCGGAAGAAAACTTTTCGCACAAGGTCAACAAGAAGATGCATCGCGCAGGTCTCTGCTCGATCTATTCGCAGCTGGCCCGTGAAGGTCGCATCGTGGTTGTCGATGAGATGACCCTTGAAGCGCCGAAAACCAAGCTGTTGGCCGAAAAATTCAAGGCAATGGGTCTCGAGTCCGTCCTGGTCATTACTGACACGGTCGACGAAAACCTGTACCTCGCGTCGCGCAATCTGGCCCACGTGGCCGTTGTCGAGCCGCGTTACGCCGACCCGCTCTCGTTGATCTACTTCAAGAAGATCGTGATTACGAAGGCTGCGGTCGCCCAGATCGAGGAGTTGCTGTCATGAGCGAGATTCGCAAGAACGATCATCGTTTGATGCAGGTCCTGCTCGCGCCGGTGATCTCCGAAAAGGCGACGCTGGTGGCCGACAAGAACGAACAAGTTGTGTTCGAAGTCGCGCCCGATGCCACGAAGCAGGAAGTCAAGGCTGCTGTCGAGCTGCTGTTCAAGGTAGAAGTCAATTCCGTCAACGTGCTGGTCACGAAGGGTAAAGCCAAGCGCTTTGGCCGCTTCATGGGCAAGCGCAAGGACGTGAAGAAGGCGTATGTCTGCCTGAAGCCCGGCCAGGAAATCAACTTTGAAGCGGAGGCCAAGTAATCATGGCAATCGTAAAAGTTAAGCCGACTTCGCCGGGTCGCCGCGCGATGGTCAAGGTGGTCAACAAGGATCTGTACAAGGGCAAGCCGCACGCAGCGCTGCTCGACTCACAGTCCGTGACTGCCGGCCGGAATAACTCCGGTCGTATCACCGTCCGTCACAAGGGTGGTGGTCATAAGCAACAGTATCGTATCGTCGATTTCCGTCGCATCAAGGACGGCATTCCGGCAAAGATCGAACGTCTTGAGTACGATCCGAACCGTAGCGCGAACATCGCGCTGGTTCTGTACGCAGACGGCGAGCGCACGTACATCATTGCTCCGAAGGGTGCGACGGTGGGTCAATCGTTGATGTCTGGTTCGGAAGCGCCGATCCGCTCGGGTAACACCTTGCCGATCCGCAACATTCCGGTCGGTACGACGATTCACTGCGTCGAGATGTTGCCGGGCAAGGGCGCGCAAATGGCGCGTTCGGCTGGTACATCCGCGATGCTGCTGGCTCGTGAAGGCACGTACGCTCAGGTTCGCCTGCGTTCGGGTGAAATTCGCCGTGTGCACGTTGAGTGCCGCGCGACGATTGGTGAAGTTGGCAACGAAGAGCATAGCCTCCGTCAAATCGGTAAGGCTGGTGCTAACCGCTGGCGCGGTATCCGCCCGACGGTGCGTGGCGTTGCAATGAACCCGGTCGATCACCCGCACGGTGGTGGTGAAGGTAAGACGGCAGCAGGTCGCGATCCGGTCAGCCCGTGGGGAACCCCGGCTAAGGGTTATCGTACACGCAGCAACAAGCGCACGACGACGATGATCGTTCAGCGCCGTCACAAGCGCTAAGGAGTAAGCAATGGCACGTTCTGTTAAAAAAGGTCCGTTCTGCGACGCTCATTTGCTGAAGAAAGTTGAGGCTGCCGCAGCTGCGCGTGACAAGAAGCCGATCAAGACCTGGTCGCGTCGTTCGACGATCCTGCCGGACTTCATCGGTCTGACGATCGCCGTACATAACGGCCGTCAACACGTCCCGGTTTATGTTTCGGAAAACATGGTCGGCCACAAACTTGGCGAGTTCGCATTGACCCGTACGTTCAAGGGTCATGCAGCCGACAAGAAGGCCAAGAAATAAGGGGCTATCAAGATGGAAGTAAAAGCTATTCATCGCGGTGCCCGCATCTCGGCGCAGAAAACGCGCCTTGTGGCTGACCAGATCCGTGGTTTGCCGGTCGACAAGGCGTTGAACGTTCTTACGTTCTCGCCGAAGAAGGCGGCGGGTATTGTCAAGAAGGTCGTGCTGTCAGCGATCGCGAATGCGGAACACAACGAAGGCGCCGACATCGACGAGCTCAAAGTAACGAGCATCATGGTCGACAAGGCAGCTTCCCTGAAGCGATTCACCGCGCGCGCAAAAGGCCGTGGTAACCGTATCGAGAAGCAATCCTGTCACATCACTGTGACAGTCGGGAATTAAGGAGCCATACGATGGGACAAAAAATTCATCCGACAGGCTTCCGTCTGGCTGTCAGCCGAAATTGGGCGTCGCGTTGGTACGCGAACAACACCAATTTCGCATCGATGCTGCAGGAAGACATCGGCGTTCGTGAATACCTGAAGAAGAAGCTGAAAAACGCTTCGGTAGGTCGGGTTGTCATCGAGCGTCCGGCGAAGAATGCACGCATCACGATTTACAGCTCGCGTCCGGGTGTAGTGATCGGCAAGAAGGGCGAGGATATCGAACTGTTGAAGACGGAACTGCAACGCCGCATGGGCGTTCCGGTCCACGTCAACATCGAAGAAATCCGTAAGCCGGAAACCGATGCGCAACTGATCGCCGACTCGATCACGCAGCAACTCGAGCGCCGGATCATGTTCCGCCGCGCGATGAAGCGTGCGATGCAAAACGCCATGCGTCTGGGTGCCCAAGGCATCAAGATCATGAGCGCGGGCCGGTTGAACGGTATTGAAATCGCTCGTACGGAGTGGTATCGCGAAGGTCGCGTTCCGCTTCACACGCTGCGTGCTGATATCGACTACGCAACGTCGGAAGCGAAGACGACCTACGGCATCATCGGCGTCAAAGTGTGGGTCTACAAGGGCGACACGCTGGGCCGCAATGATGCACCGGTAGTCGAAGAAGTAGCCGAAGACAAGCGTCCGCGCCGCAACGCACGTCCGGGTGGCGATCGCCGTCCGCGTCGTGATGGTGAAGGTGGTGGTCCGGCAAACGCAGGTGCGCGCCGTGGTGCAGGCGCTCCCCGTCGTGCTGGCGGTGCCGGCGGCGACGGGAAGACTGGAGAATAACGATGCTGCAACCGAAACGCAGAAAGTATCGCAAAGAGCAAAAGGGTCGTAACACTGGCAAGGCGACGCGCGGCAACGCAGTGTCGTTCGGTGAATATGGTCTGAAAGCTATCGGTCGCGGCCGTTTGACCGCGCGCCAAATCGAAGCGGCGCGTCGTGCAATGACGCGTCACATTAAACGTGGCGGCCGTATCTGGATCCGCATTTTCCCGGACAAGCCGATCTCGCAAAAGCCGGCTGAAGTACGGATGGGTAACGGTAAAGGTAACCCTGAGTACTACGTCGCAGAGATTCAACCGGGCAAGATGTTGTATGAAATGGACGGTGTTACTGAAGAGTTGGCACGTGAAGCGTTCCGTCTGGCTGCAGCTAAGCTGCCGCTGAAGACGTACTTCGTTTCACGCCAGCTCGGCGCCTAAGGAGCAATGATGAAGGCTTCCGAACTTCACCAGAAAGACCAGGCTGGGCTCAATCAAGAGCTGACGGACCTGCTGAAGGCGCAATTCGGCCTGCGCATGCAACTCGCGACCCAGCAATTGACCAACAACAGTCAATTGAAGAAGGTTCGTCGCGACATCGCTCGTGTGCGGACCGTCCTGACTGAGAAGGCGAACCAGAAATGAACGATAGCGTAAAAACCTCGCTCAAGCGGACGCTGGTCGGCAAGGTCGTCAGCAACAAGATGGAAAAGACGGTCACCGTGCTGGTTGAGCATCGCGTAAAGCATCCGATCTACGGCAAGTACGTCGTACGGTCGAAGAAGTACCACGCTCACGACGACGCGAACACGTACAACGAAGGCGATCTCGTCGAGATCCAGGAAACCCGTCCGATTTCGAAGACGAAAGCCTGGGTTGTGTCGAAGTTGCTTGAGACGGCTCGCGTAATCTAAGCGTTAAAAAGCGGTAAAAGAAGTATCGCAGTAACTTTCGCTTGCCAGACCGAAATTATGAGTTATAATTTCGGTCTTCCCTCTTTGTGGGAGCCCCATCGCGGGCGAAGTTGGTGGGGGAAGCCAGTGCAGGCGCCAAGCTTGTGCTGACAGATTCACCGGATTGCGATGGCGGGTTTCGTCTGCCCTCGCTGCCTGTTCTAACCCAAGCAGCCACCAGGCTGACGGGACCAAGACTGACCGGTTAAGCCATGGTGGCGTAACTGGATTAAGTTGGGAAAGATAAACCATGATTCAGACCGAAACTCGGCTTGAAGTTGCCGACAACACAGGTGCACGTGAAGTGATGTGCATCAAGGTGCTCGGCGGCTCGAAGCGTCGTTACGCTAGCATTGGCGACATCATCAAGGTGACCGTCAAGGAAGCAACGCCGCGCGGACGCGTGAAGAAGGGCGAAATCTACAACGCTGTGGTCGTTCGTACGGCCAAGGGCGTGCGCCGCCAGGACGGCTCGCTGATCAAGTTCGACGGTAATGCCGCCGTACTTTTGAATGCCAAGCTCGAGCCTATCGGTACGCGTATTTTCGGACCGGTTACGCGTGAATTGCGTAGTGAACGATTTATGAAGATCGTTTCGCTCGCGCCGGAAGTGCTGTAAGGAGTCGCGATGAATAAGATTCGCAAAGGTGACGAAGTTATCGTTACCGCTGGCAAAGATAAAGGCAAGCGCGGTGTCGTGCTGTCCGTTGGCGAAGAGCGTGTGACGGTCGAGGGTATCAACCTCGTCAAGAAGCATGTCAAGCCGAACCCGATGAAGGGTACGACGGGCGGCGTGGAAGCCAAGACGATGCCGCTGCATATTTCGAACGTCGCATTGGTCGACGCGAATGGCAAGGCGTCACGTGTGGGCATCAAGGTCGAGAACGACAAGAAGGTACGCTTCTTGAAGTCGACCGGTGCCACGCTTAGCGTCTGACGCGGAGTAAAAAATGGCACGTCTGCATGAGTTTTATAAAGAAAAAGTTGTACCCGGCCTCGTTGAGAAGTTCGGCTACAAGTCCGTAATGGAAGTGCCGCGCATTACCAAGATCACCCTGAATATGGGTCTTGGTGAAGCCGTCGCCGACAAGAAGATCATCGAAAACGCCGTTGGCGACCTGACGAAGATTGCTGGCCAAAAGCCGGTTATCACGAAGGCACGCAAGGCTATCGCTGGCTTCAAGATTCGTCAGGGCTACCCGATCGGCGCGATGGTTACGCTGCGCGGCCAGGCCATGTACGAATTTCTCGATCGTTTCGTGACGGTTGCGCTCCCCCGGGTTCGTGACTTCCGCGGTGTATCGGGTCGTGCGTTCGACGGTCGCGGCAACTACAACATCGGTGTGAAAGAGCAGATCATTTTCCCCGAGATCGATTACGACAAGATCGACGCGCTTCGTGGGCTGAATATCAGCATCACGACGACCGCGAAGACTGACGATGAAGCAAAGGCACTGCTCGCCAGCTTCAAGTTCCCGTTCAGAAACTGAGGTTACCGTGGCTAAACTGGCACTGATCGAACGTGAAAAGAAGCGTGCTCGCCTGGCTGCAAAGTACGCTCCCAAGCGTACGGCGCTGAAGGCGGTCATTGATGACGCGAGCAAGTCGGACGAAGAGCGTTATGCCGCTCGTCTCGAACTGCAACAACTGCCCCGCAACTCGAACCCCACTCGCAAGCGTAACCGCTGCGCGATCACGGGTCGTCCGCGTGGCACGTTCCGCAAATTCGGATTGGCACGCAGCAAGATTCGCGAAATCGCTTTCCGCGGCGAAATCCCTGGCCTGACCAAGGCGAGCTGGTAATAGGAGATATCTAAATGAGTATGAGTGATCCTATCGCCGATATGCTGACTCGCATCCGCAATGCGCAGATGGTTGAGAAAGTATCGGTGACAATGCCCTCGTCGAAAGTCAAGGTTGCGATTGCGCAGGTTTTGAAGGACGAAGGTTATATCGACGATTTCGCAGTGAAGTCTGAAGGTGCGAAGTCGGAATTGAATATCGCGTTGAAGTACTACGCTGGCCGTCCGGTTATTGAGCGCATTGAACGCGTTTCGAAGCCTGGTCTGCGTGTGTATCGCGGTCGTAACGACATTCCGGTTGTCATGAACGGTCTTGGCGTTGCAATCGTGTCGACGCCCCAGGGTGTGATGACCGACCGCAAGGCGCGCCAGACCGGCGTCGGCGGCGAAGTCCTCTGCTACGTCGCTTAAGCCGAAAAGGAGAAGAAACATGTCTCGAGTAGGTAAAAGCCCGATTACGCTGCCGCAAGGAGCGGAAGTGGCCTTTAGCGGCGAAGTAATCACCGTCAAGGGCCCGCTGGGTACGATTACGCAAGCGGCCAACCCGCTTGTTACGGTAGCAAACGACAACGGCACGCTCAACTTCGCACCGGCTGATGAAAGCCGTGAAGCGAATGCGATGTCGGGCACGATGCGCGCCCTCGTGGCGAACATGGTGAATGGCGTTACGAAGGGTTTCGAGCGCAAGCTGACGCTGGTTGGCGTTGGTTATCGCGCGCAGGCGCAGGGCGACAAGCTGAATCTGTCGCTGGGTTTCTCGCACCCCGTGGTGCACTCGATGCCGGAAGGCGTCAAAGTTGAAACCCCGACGCAAACCGAAATCGTGATCAAGGGGATCGACAAGCAGAAAGTTGGCCAGGTCGCTGCGGAAGTTCGCGGTTACCGTCCGCCGGAGCCCTACAAGGGCAAGGGCGTGCGCTACTTCGGCGAAGTCGTACTCCTCAAAGAAACGAAGAAGAAGTAAGGGTGCGCAATCATGGATAAGACTCAATCTCGCCTGCGCCGCGCTAAACAGACGCGCGTCAAGATCGCTGAGCTGCAGGTCGCACGTCTGGCTGTGCATCGCACGAACACGCATATCTATGCGCAAGTGTTCTCGCCGTGCGGCACCAAGGTGCTGGCTAGCGCGTCGACGCTCGAAGCTGAAGTGCGTGCCGAACTGGCCGACAAGTCGGGTAAGGGCGGCAACGTCAATGCTGCGATCGCTGTCGGTAAGCGTATTGCTGAAAAAGCCAAGGCAGCCGGCGTCGAATCCGTCGCCTTCGACCGTTCAGGTTTCCGTTACCACGGCCGCGTGAAAGCGCTGGCTGATGCGGCACGCGAAGCCGGACTCAAGTTCTAAGGGAAGAATTCGTCATGGCAAAGATGCAAGCGAATGTGAAGGCTGAAGAACGCGACGACGGCCTCCGTGAAAAGATGATCGCGGTCAATCGCGTGACCAAGGTGGTGAAGGGCGGCCGGATTCTCGGTTTTGCCGCACTGACCGTGGTTGGCGATGGCGATGGCCGCATCGGCATGGGCAAGGGCAAAGCGAAGGAAGTTCCGGTTGCTGTTCAAAAGGCAATGGAACAAGCACGCCGCAACATGTTCAAGGTACCGTTGAAGAACGGTACGCTGCAACACGAAGTGCATGGTAAGCATGGCGCATCCGCAGTTCTTCTGGCTCCGGCCAAAGATGGTACGGGTGTTATCGCCGGCGGCCCGATGCGCGCAGTGTTCGACGTGATGGGCGTTCAAAACGTTGTGGCGAAGAGCCACGGTTCGACGAATCCGTACAACCTCGTTCGTGCAACGCTCGACGGTCTGCGCAAGCAGTCCACGCCGGGTGATATCGCGGCGAAGCGCGGCAAGTCCGTCGAAGATATTTTGGGCTAAGCCAGGTGGTCACCATGTCTGATAAAACTGTCAAGGTTCAGCTCGTGAAGAGCCTGATTGGGACCCGTGAAACGCACCGTGCAACGGTGCGTGGTCTGGGCCTGCGCCGACTCAACTCGGTTAGCGAACTGCAGGACACGCCGGCAGTGCGCGGGATGATCAACAAGGTCTCGTACCTTGTCAAAGTCCTCAGCTAAGCGGCTGACCAGGGATCAAGGAGTTGAATATGGATTTGAATAACCTTAAGCCGGCAGAAGGCGCGAAGCACGCAAAGCGTCGCGTTGGCCGCGGTATCGGTTCCGGCCTGGGCAAGACTGCAGGTCGCGGTCACAAAGGTCAGAAATCGCGTTCGGGCGGCTTTCATAAAGTCGGCTTCGAAGGCGGTCAGATGCCTTTGCAACGTCGTCTGCCGAAGCGCGGTTTCAGCTCGCTGACGCATGAGTTCGTGGGCGAAGTGCGTTTGTCGGATCTCGAGAAGCTGCCGGTCGACGAAGTCGATTTGCTGGCTTTGAAGCAAGCCGGTCTGGTCGGTGTGCTCATTACGAGCGC
This sequence comes from Caballeronia sp. dw_19, assembly GCF_018449515.1. Taxonomy (GTDB): domain Bacteria; phylum Pseudomonadota; class Gammaproteobacteria; order Burkholderiales; family Burkholderiaceae; genus Caballeronia. The sequence continues at coordinate 30,521 of NZ_JAAVUQ010000028.1, forward strand.
ACGGATCATCAAGACGGGCGAACTGACGCGCAAGATCACGGTCAAGGGCCTCATCGCTACGAAGGGTGCCCGTGCTGCGATTGAAGCCGCCGGCGGCTCGTTCGCTGAGTAACGAGCGCATGTTGTCGTTGTTAGCGAAAGCATCGGAGAAGGTTCTTGGCTAATAGCCCGAGTCTCGCAAAATCCGGTCGAAGCGCTGCGAAGTTCGGCGATCTGCGTCGGCGTGCAATGTTCTTGCTGCTGGCGCTGATCGTCTACCGTATCGGTGCGCATATTCCGGTGCCGGGTATCGACCCGGATCAGCTGGCGAAGCTTTTCCAGAGCCAGTCAGGCGGCATCTTAGGCATGTTCAACATGTTCTCGGGTGGCGCACTGTCCAGGTTCACGATCTTCGCGCTTGGGATCATGCCGTACATCTCGGCGTCGATCATCATGCAGCTGCTGTCGATCGTTTCGCCGCAAATGGAAGCGCTGAAGAAAGAAGGGCAGGCGGGGCAGCGGAAGATTACGCAGTACACGCGTTACTTCACGGTTGTTCTGGCTACGTTTCAAGCATTCGGCATTGCGGTGGCGCTGGAAAATCAGGCTGGGCTCGTTATTGATCCAGGCATGGTGTTCCGGTTGACGACAGTCGTGACGCTGGTGACCGGCACGATGTTCCTGATGTGGCTGGGTGAGCAGATCACGGAACGCGGACTGGGTAACGGCATCTCGATCATCATTTTCGGCGGTATCGCGGCGGGTTTCCCGAACGCGATCGGTGGTCTCTTCGAACTGGTTCGCACCGGCTCCATGAGTATCATTTCGGCGATTATTGTCGTCGTGCTGATTGCGGCGGTCACGTTCGTGGTGGTGTTCATCGAACGCGGTCAGCGCAAGATCCTCGTGAATTACGCCAAGCGTCAGGTCGGAAACAAGATTTATGGCGGTCAGTCGTCGCATCTGCCGCTGAAGTTGAATATGTCGGGCGTGATTCCGCCGATCTTCGCGTCGTCGATCATCCTGTTCCCGGCAACTATCCTGAACTGGTTTAGTTCGGGTACGCGGACCGGCTGGTTTGCGAACACGCTGCATAGCGTTGCTGAGGCTCTGAAGCCTGGTCAACCGGTGTATGTGTTGCTGTACGCAATGGCGATCGTTTTCTTCTGCTTCTTCTACACCGCGTTGGTGTTCAACAGCAGAGAGACGGCCGACAACCTGAAGAAAAGCGGTGCCTTCGTTCCCGGGATTCGTCCTGGTGACCAGACGGCTCGGTATATTGATCGGATCCTCACGCGTTTGACGCTGGCCGGTGCGATCTACATCGTGTTCGTTTGCTTGCTGCCGGAATTTCTGGTGCTGCGTTGGAACGTACCGTTTTATTTCGGTGGAACGTCGCTGCTGATCATTGTCGTGGTCACGATGGATTTCATGGCGCAGGTGCAGTCCTACGTTATGTCGCAACAGTATGAATCGCTGCTCAAGAAGGCCAACTTCAAAGGCAGTAACGTCCCTATGCGCTAATAAGGACTATGGCCAAAGACGATGTAATCCAGATGCAGGGTGAGGTGGTTGAAAACCTTCCCAATGCTACTTTCCGGGTTAGGTTGGAAAATGGCCATGTGGTTCTTGGGCACATATCCGGGAAGATGCGGATGCATTACATCCGCATTCTTCCAGGCGACAAGGTAACGGTTGAATTGACGCCTTACGATCTGTCTCGTGCACGGATCGTGTTCCGGGCGAAGTGATTTGAAAAAAGGGTAATATCATGAAAGTGATGGCATCGGTTAAGCGCATTTGCCGCAATTGCAAGATCATCAAGCGCAAGGGCGTTGTGCGCGTGATTTGCAGCTCTGATCCGCGCCACAAACAGCGTCAAGGCTGAACGCCGCGCTTTTGCTTGCGCTTTTTGTTTGAGGAAAAACAATGGCTCGTATCGCAGGGGTTAACATCCCGAATCACCAGCATACTGAAATCGGCCTCACGGCAATTTTCGGTATCGGTCGCACGCGCGCTCGCAACATTTGCGTAGCGTCTGGTGTGGAATTTTCGAAGAAGGTCAAAGACCTCGACGACGCAGACCTCGAAAAGCTGCGAGAAGAAGTAGGTAAGTTCATCGTCGAAGGCGACCTGCGTCGCGAAGTGACGATGAACATCAAGCGCCTGATGGACCTGGGCTGCTATCGTGGCGTGCGCCATCGCAAGGGCTTGCCCATGCGTGGTCAACGCACACGTACGAATGCCCGTACCCGTAAGGGTCCGCGTCGTGCAGCGCAATCGCTGAAGAAGTAAGCGGAATTGATAGTTACAGGAAAACGTAATGGCTAAGGCTTCGAACAACTCCGCGGCGCAACGCGTTCGCAAGAAGGTAAAGAAGAACGTCGCCGAGGGCGTAGTTCACGTTCACGCGTCGTTCAACAACACCATCATCACGATCACCGATCGCCAAGGCAATGCACTCGCCTGGGCAACGTCGGGTGGCCAGGGCTTCAAGGGTTCGCGTAAATCGACTCCCTTTGCTGCTCAAGTTGCAGCTGAATCGGCTGGTCGCGTGGCGATGGAATACGGCGTGAAGAACCTCGAAGTGCGGATCAAGGGCCCCGGTCCTGGCCGTGAATCGGCGGTGCGTGCGCTGCATGGTCTTGGCATCAAGATCACCGCAATCTCCGACGTGACACCGGTTCCGCATAACGGTTGCCGTCCGCCGAAGCGTCGTCGGATCTAAGACGTCGCGTAGCGCCTTGACCTGTTGACGCTCGCGCGTCGACAGGTTGCTTGCGTTATGGAATCAGCGTTAAGAATACTGACTAAGCCCACCGTTCGATCCGTCGAGTTCGAACTAGCGCGAACGACCTTCGCGTGATCAATTATTAAGGATGCAAAGTGGCACGTTATACCGGTCCTAAAGCAAAGCTGTCCCGCCGTGAAGGTACTGATCTTTTCCTGAAGAGCGCACGCCGCTCCCTCGCCGACAAGTGCAAGCTCGATAGCAAGCCGGGTCAGCATGGCCGCACGTCTGGCGCTCGTACGTCCGACTACGGTACGCAGTTGCGTGAAAAGCAAAAAGTGAAGCGTATTTACGGCGTGCTCGAACGTCAGTTCCGCCGTTACTTCGCTGAAGCCGATCGCCGCAAGGGCCCGACGGGCGAAAACCTGCTGCAATTGCTTGAGTCGCGTCTCGACAACGTCGTGTATCGCATGGGCTTCGGCTCGACGCGTGCTGAAGCGCGTCAACTGGTCGGTCACAAGTCGATCACGGTGAACGGCGTGGTGAACAACATCCCGTCGATGCAAGTTAAGGCTGGTGACGTGGTTGCTGTTCGCGAACAGTCGAAGAAGCAAGTGCGGATTCTGGAAGCTCTGAATCTGGCCGAGCAAGGCGGAATGCCGAGCTGGGTTGCGGTCGATGCCAAGAAGTTCGAAGGCACGTTCAAGTCGATGCCGGAACGCAGCGATATCGCTGGCGACATCAACGAAAGCCTGATCGTCGAATTGTATTCGCGGTAAATCGGATTAACGGCCGGGGAGCCCTGATTGCCGAAGGCAAGGGGCTACCTCGGCTGTCTATTTTCGGGTTGTCACCGGTCAGCCTTATCGGCGTAACGAGCCGAGGGTATTGAAAAGGAAAACCTATGCAAACCAGTTTGTTGAAGCCCAAGATTATTGCAGTTGAATCGCTTGGCGACAGTCACGCGAAAGTGGTCATGGAGCCGTTCGAACGCGGTTATGGTCACACCTTGGGTAACGCGCTTCGGCGTGTGCTGTTGTCGTCGATGATTGGTTATGCGCCGACCGAAGTGACGATTGCTGGCGTCGTGCATGAATATTCTACGCTCGACGGCGTGCAAGAAGATGTGGTCAACCTGCTGTTGAATTTGAAGGGCGTCGTTTTCAAGCTGCATAACCGCGATGAAGTCACGGTTACGCTGCGCAAGGAAGGCGAAGGCGTTGTCACGGCCGGCGATATCGAACTCGCGCACGATTGCGAAGTTATCAATCCGGATCACGTGATTGCGCATCTGTCGAAGGGCGGCAAGCTCGACGTTCAGATCAAGATCGAAAAAGGCCGCGGTTATGTGCCGGGCAATGTGCGCCGTTATGGCGAAGATTCGGCGAAGATCATTGGCCGTATCGTGCTTGACGCGTCGTTCTCGCCGGTGCTCCGCGTGAGCTACGCCGTTGAAAGCGCTCGCGTTGAGCAGCGTACCGACCTCGACAAGCTCGTGATGAACATTGAAACCAACGGCGTGATTTCGCCCGAGGAAGCAATTCGTCAATCGGCTCGTATCCTGGTCGACCAGTTGTCGGTATTTGCCGCACTGGAAGGCACGGAAGCAGCGGCAGAAGCACCGTCGCGCGCGCCGCAGATCGATCCGATCCTGTTGCGTCCGGTGGACGATCTCGAACTGACGGTTCGTTCCGCGAACTGCCTGAAGGCCGAGAACATCTATTACATCGGCGATTTGATTCAGCGCACGGAAAACGAATTGCTCAAGACGCCTAATCTCGGTCGGAAGTCGCTGAACGAGATCAAGGAAGTCCTGGCTTCGCGTGGTCTGACGTTAGGTATGAAACTCGAAAACTGGCCGCCGGCCGGTCTCGACAAGTAAGGTTCAAGCAGTACGCTTGACTGGCAAAGATGCGGATTTTCCTTTAAAATCCGCATCTTGCTTTTTCTACGACCGGCCCGTGCGCTCAAAAGAGACGCAATAGAAGAGCTGGATCTAAACTTGTTTAATTAGGAAATTCAAAATGCGCCATAAACATGGTTTGCGGAAACTGAACCGCACGAGCAGCCACCGTCTGGCTATGCTCCGTAATATGTCGAACTCGCTGATCGCGCACGAAGTCATCAAGACGACGCTGCCGAAAGCTAAAGAACTCCGTAAAGTTGTCGAGCCGCTAATCACGCTCGGCAAGAAGCCGTCGCTGGCAAATCGTCGCCTGGCGTTCAACCGCCTGCGCGATCGTGACTCCGTCGCGAAGCTGTTTGAAGTGCTCGGCCCGCGCTTTGAAAAGCGTCCGGGTGGATATCTGAGCATCCTGAAGTTCGGCTTCCGTAATGGTGACAACGCGCCGATGGCGCTAGTCATGCTGATGGATCGTCCGGAACTCGCCGACGGCGACGACGTGCAAGAAGCTGAATAAGCTAGCACGCTGTTGATCGAAAAAGGCCAAGCTTTTGCTTGGCCTTTTTGTATTGCGCACGGGGTTTGAATTGCTGGTAGTCAACGCTTGCGCCGCGGGTCATAGGCCGATTGGCTGAATGCAGGTTGTCGACGGGCAGTGCTAGGATTGCGTGAATGTCCATCGTATCGGAGCTTTCCGTGAACACGCCCGTTGTCCTCGTTCTTACGACATTGCCCGACAGCGAGGCGGCGTCAGCGCTCGCGCAACAAGTGATAGACACACGGCTTGCCGCCTGTGTGACGGAGTTCGGCATGGTCAAGTCGCGGTATCGGTGGAACGGTAAGGTTGAGGCCGCCGAGGAGCTTCAGCTTCTGTTCAAGACGAGCCTCGCACGCAGCGACGAACTGACGCGTTTTATCGAAGCGAATCATCCTTATGAAACACCTGAAATTGTCTCGTGGCAGGCGGATGCATCGGCTGCTTATGGGCAATGGATCACCGCGGAAACTCAACGTCCTCTTAATGTTTAAGCCCTTTGCCTTCTCCGCGCGCCGGCCGCTCGACGCAGTGCTCATGCTGGTGTCGTGCTTCGTGCTGTTGCTCTGCTCGATCTCGCCGGGCCACGCCGCCGACGACTTTCTCGACCCGGCGGTCGCGTTCAAATTCAGCGCCACGGAGAAACCGGGCGAGATCGACGTGCGATATAAGGTCGCAGATGGGTATTACATGTACCGCGAGCGTTTTGCGTTTGCGGTGAAGAATGGGACGGCGACGCTTGGCGAGCCGCAATTACCCGCAGGCAAGGTTCACTTCGATCAGACGTTCAACAAGGACGTGGAAACGTATCGCGGCGAACTTGTGATCCGGATTCCGGTGAAGCAGGCCTCCGGCCCCTTTGATGTTGCCGTCACGTCGCAGGGTTGTGCCGACCAGGGCATTTGTTATCCGCCGATGGAGCGCGTTTACCACGTAAGCGGAGCCGCGCTGCAAGCCGCCAATGTCAGTGGTCAGGCGCTATCGGCCAGCACCAGTGAAGTGCCTTGGTACGAACGCGCGACCAACGCTGACTACGCGCAATCCTTGCTCGAAAGCGGAGGCTTTTTCGCGATCATCGGCTTGTACTTCGTGGCGGGTGTCGTGTTGAGCTTGCTGCCTTGCTCTTACCCGATGATTCCCATTCTTTCGGCGATCATCATTGGGGAAGGCGCTCGCGTGACGCGATCGCGAGGGTTCGGGTTATCGGCGGCGTATGTGCTTGGCATGGCGCTCGTCTACACGGCGCTAGGCGTGCTCGCCGCGATGATCGGGCAGAGTCTTGGCGCGTGGCTCCAGAACCCCTGGGTGCTCGGCGCGTTCGGCGTGCTGCTGGCGGTATTCGCGTTCACGCTGATTGCCGGTGTCGATATTGCATTGCCCGCGCGCTGGCAAAACAGCGTCAACCAGGCGTCGCAGAAGCGATCGGGAGGGAAGGTTGTCGCTGTTGTCGTAATGGGCGCGTTGTCGGCGCTTGTGGTCGGCGCGTGCATGACCGCGCCGCTCTTCGCCGTGCTCGCATTCATCGCGCATACGGGCAGTGCGCTGCTCGGCGGTGCTGCGTTGTTCTCCATGGGCGTTGGGCTCGGCGTGCCGCTGCTGATCATCGGGCTTGGCGCAGGCACGCTGCTGCCGCGCGCAGGGAACTGGATGGACGGCGTGAAGGTGTTCTTTGGCGTCGTGTTGCTGGCGGCGGCATTGTGGATCGTGTGGCCGGTGCTGAGTGCGGTCGCGCAGATGGCTTTGGCAGCGTTGTGGCTGCTTATAGCGGCGGCCGCGCTGGGGCTATTTACGTCGGGTGCTGCAGCGGTGTCGATATGGCGCAAGCTAGGTCGTGGATTCGGCGCCGCGCTCGCTATCTGGGGCGCTACGTTGCTCGTTGGACTCGCGGCGGGATCTACGGATCCGCTTCGGCCACTTGCTGTATTTACGGCGCGGACAGGTTCCGGCACCGAGGCCAACGCACAGCAATCAGCGCCAGGAGAGACTTTCGCGCCGGTCAGGTCGTCGGCGGAACTGGATCTGGCGCTCAAGGCCGCTGGCCGCCCGGCCATGCTCGATTTCTACGCTGACTGGTGCGTATCGTGCAAGGAGATGGAACATCTCACGTTCAGCGACCCGCGAGTACGCGCGCGCCTGGCGCAACTTAACCTGCTGCGCGCAGACGTCACGGCGAATAATCTCGACGATCAGGCATTGCTCAAGCGCTTCAAACTGTTCGGGCCGCCGGGCATCATCTTCTTCGACGCGCAAGGCAACGAAGTGGTGCGGGTCGTTGGATACGAGTCGGCGGATACGTTCTTGAAGAGCCTGGACAAGCTCTCCGTTCCTACGACGTGATTTTCGACGCGAGTAAATTGACGTGCGTTCGGAATCCGGACGTGCGTTGTGTTTCTCCAGGATCAGCAATTCGAACCATCGCGCGGTCCTGACAACGAACGCCACGACGCCAAGCAATCGGGCGACGACGTTCTCAAGTCACGAGCCACCGCGCCGCCGCGTCAACACCCCACAACTCGCCGATCCCGTTACTTCGAAGACGCTCGCAAAAGCCGTGCGGCATCCAGCGCGAAATACGTGAGCACGCCATCGGCCCCCGCGCGCTTGAATGCGAGCAGCGACTCCATGACCGCCTTGTCGTGATCGAGCCAGCCGTTTTGTGCGGCGGCCTTGATCATCGCGTACTCGCCGCTTACCTGGTACACGTAAGTCGGAAAGCGAAACTCCTCCTTCACGCGATACACGATATCCAGATACGGCATACCCGGCTTGACCATCACCATGTCCGCGCCTTCCTCGATATCCATCCGCACTTCGCGCAGGGCTTCATCGGAATTCGACGGGTCCATTTGATACGTCATTTTGTTGCTCTTGCCGAGGTTCGCAGCCGAGCCGACCGCATCGCGGAACGGGCCGTAGAACGCCGACGCGTACTTCGCAGCGTACGCCATGATCTTCGTGTGGATGTGTCCGTCGCTCTCGAGCATTTCGCGAATTGCGCCAATCCGTCCGTCCATCATGTCCGATGGCGCAACGATATCCACGCCCGCTTCGGCCTGCGCACGCGCCTGTTCGACGAGAATTTCGCTGGTTTCGTCGTTGATGACGTAGCCATGTTCGTCGAGAACACCGTCTTGTCCGTGGCTGGTGTACGGGTCGAGCGCGACGTCGGTGAGTACGCCCAGTTCCGGAAAGTGCTTTTTCAACTCGCGCACAGCACGCGGAATCAGACCTTCGGGGTTTGTCGCTTCGCGGCCATCGGGCGTTTTCAGCGAGGGTTCAATCGCCGGGAACAGCGAGATGACCGGCACGCCCAGTTCGACGCACTGCTCGGCCACTTTCATCAGCAAATCAACTGATGTGCGCTCGACGCCAGGCATGGGCGTAACGGCCTGACGCACGTTCGATCCCTCGACAATGAAAACGGGATAGATCAGATCGTTTGTGGTCAGCAGGTTTTCGCGCATCAGGCGGCGCGAAAAGTCGTCACGGCGCATGCGGCGCGGACGATGATGCGGATAGAAGCTCATGACTTGACTTGAGGGATGATGGATAACGCGATCAGGGGAACGGCCGCCGGCTCAACTGCCGCAACCGCCACAGGCATGGGGCAGTACCGCCTCCAGAACCATTTCGAGACAATGGTATATCATACCGATCGAGGTAGGCGCCTGGCGCCGAGCTCCCCGCTTCTCCTCCCTGAGCGGGTGCCTGTGATGATCGTAAAGGATTCGATCAGGCTGTTTGACCCGCCGTCATGCGGCGGGTTTTTTTATGCCGGCCGACTACGAATCATCTCCACATTCGCCTCAACGCCTCTCCCCAGGCGGCACTTGACCTTATTTCACTGCGCTTCGTCTTCCGGCGCGATTTCCTCGGTTGCTTTCGGAATCAGCCAGCTTTCGATTTTCTCGTGGGCTTCATCGAGCCCAACGCGCTTGAGCGCCGAGAAAAGCTGCAGCGTCAATTCGCCGCGATATCCGGCCGCCGTGTACTCCTCGAATGCTTTCTTGGTTGCGCGCAAAGTATTGATGCTTTCCTGCCGCGTCAATTTGTCGCATTTGGTCAGTAAAGCGTGAATTGGCTTTCCCGTGGGCGCAAACCACTCGAGCATGATCTTGTCGAGTTCGGTCAGCGGACGACGCGAATCCATCATCAGGATCATGCCAACCAGCTGCGCGCGGCTCTGCAAATACGTGGACAGCAACTGCTGCCAATGCAGCTTGGCGTTACCTGAAACTTCCGCGTACCCATATCCCGGCAAGTCGACCACATGTGCCCTGGGCTGGTCCGCCGGGCCGATTGCAAAGTAGTTGATGTGCTGTGTGCGCCCGGGCGTCTTGCTGGCGAACGCCAGCCGCTTCTGGTTGCACAGCAGGTTGATGGCCGTCGACTTGCCCGCATTTGAGCGGCCCGCGAAAGCGATCTCCGGCTGGGGCGTCGGCGGCAGGTCCTTCAGGTGGTTGACCGTTGTAAAGAAACGGGCTTGATGGAGCAGGAATGACGACATGGGAAGACCGAAAGTGAAATTCTGTGGAAACTCGAGCTGTAAGGAGCCACTGAATACTGGGCTTGCCCCGACTGGCGTCTTTGCGTTTAGCGAGTTATTGTACAATACGACGGTTGTACGAAGACCAGCCAGGGCACGCAAGACCCAAGCGGGATAAGGAGTGAGACAGGTTTGAAGACAGATTTCAGGGCGCGCGCCGGGTGACTTTTTATCCCGTATCGAGTCCTCTGTCGGGTGTCTTGCAGTGCATCGGTAACCGTCGTTTTTTGCAGAACCTCACATTCTCACAAGACGAAAAACAGGGTACTCGAATGAACCGACTGTACAAGACTCTGATGGTCCTGGAATTAGCAGCAGCATTAGGAGCGGGGTTGGTAGGCTGGACAGTCACAGCGCAAGCGGCAGACGCGGGCACACCCGCCAAGCCTGACGTGACAAGGGGCCAGGCAATTGCCACCCAGGTTTGCGCAGCGTGTCACGGAGCAGACGGCAACAGCGCCGGCGGCGCATTTCCGAAGCTCGCAGGCCAGCATGCCGAGTACATCGTCAAGCAGTTGAAGGATTACAAGACGCAGCCGGGCGCGAAAGAGCCGGCGCGCAAGAACCCCATCATGGCGGGCATTGCGGGCGCATTGAACGATCAGGACATGGTCAACGTGGCGGCTTATTTTGAGACGCAGAAGGCCAAACCGGGTTACGCGCGTGACAAGAACACCGTGCCAGTTGGGCAGAAGATTTACCGTGGGGGCATTGCTGACCGAGGCGTCCCGGCGTGTGCCGCGTGTCATGGTGCAACCGGCATGGGCGTGCCGGTGCAGTATCCGCGGTTGTCGGGACAATGGTCCGACTACACGGCCGCGCAACTCACAGCGTTTGCGCAGGGTACGCGCAACAACAGTGAGCCAATGCACACCATCGCATTGCGCTTGAATGAGGCGGAAGTGAAGGCGGTGGCAGACTACATTGCAGGCCTTCATTGACTGTCATTAACCGTCACTGACGGTCCGTAATGGTCCGAATGATCCGCCTGCAGCAAGCGCGGGTCTGCATTAAGATGCGCGCAGCGTCGCCCGGACGTCACATGCGCGAGTCATAGTCGAGAAGTCATAGTCGAATGTGTTACGAAGCCGGTCCGACGAGGCCGGCGCGCAAAATAAGAAAAAGGGTGGGACGCCGGTCAAAGACCGCTTGCGTCTCCACCCTTTTTTGCTGGTCAGCCGGAGTTTGAATGAGCGTCACCACGTCGGGATTGCAGTCGAAGTCGAGCCGTAGCAGCGTGCGTCAGGCCATCGAAGTCATTAGTTCGATGCGCTTCGCTATCTCGCTGCTCGTCATCCTCGCGATAGCAAGCATTATTGGTACGGTTCTTACGCAAGAAGACCCGTACCCGAATTACGTCAATCAGTTCGGTCCGTTCTGGGCCGATATCTTCCGCGGCCTGAGCCTCTACAACGTGTATAGCGCGTGGTGGTTCTTGCTGATCCTGGCGTTCCTGGTGATCTCGGTGTCGCTGTGCGTGATCCGCAATGGCCCGAAGATGATCGCGGACATGAAGAGCTGGAAGGATCGGGTGCGCGAAGGCAGCCTGCGCGCGTTCCATCACAAGGGCGAATTCCCGCTGGTGCCCGAGTCGCGTGCCGAGACCGCCGCCAAGCTGCAACGCCTCGCGGGCAAGATGGGCTACAAGTTTGTCACGCGCGAGACGGAGAGCGGCGCGACGCTGATCGCGGCCAAGCGCGGCGCGCTGACGAAGCTCGGCTACATCTCGGCGCATCTGGCGTTCGTGATCATCTGCATTGGCGGCTTGCTGGACAGCAATTTGCCAATCAAGCTGCAGATGTTGCTCTTCAACAAGACGCCGATTGCATCGAACGAAGTCATCAACGACATTGCGCCGAATCATCGCCTGCCGACGTCGAATCCCACGTTCCGCGGTTACGCCTGGGTGCCGGAAGGGCAGCATGTCGCAACCGCTATCCTGAATCAGCAGGACGGCTCGCTGATCCAGGATCTGCCGTTCTCCATCCAGCTCAACAAATTCATCGTTGATTATTACTCGACTGGCATGCCGAAGCTGTTTGCGAGCGATATCGTCGTGATCGATCATGCGACCGGCAAGCGCATCCCGGCACGGGTGGAAGTGAATGAACCGTTCACCTACGACGGTATTTCGATCTATCAATCGAGCTTCCAGGACGGCGGTTCGAAACTCGCCATGACCGCGTGGCCCATGTCCGGCGGCAGCGCGAAAACCACGCCGTTCGACGGCGCCATTGGCGGCACGGCGCCAATGAACCCGCAGATCATCGGCGGGCAGGGTGAAACCGTGGAATTCACCGATTTCCGCGCGATCAACGTGGAAAACGTCACCGACGGCAGCGGTTCGATCGATACCCGCGGTGTCGGCCAGACGCAGACGTTGAAGCAGGCTTTCGATGAACGGCTGGGTTCCGGCGCGAAGACGTCGAAGCCGACGGATCTGCGTAACGTCGGGCCATCGGTGCAATACAAGGTGCGGGGCACGGACGGCCAGGCGCGCGAGTTCAACAACTACATGCTGCCCGTCGACGTGCAAGGCCAGCCGATGTTCCTCGCCGGCATGCGCCTCAGCCCGAACGATCCGTTCCGCTATTTGCGCATTCCCGCCGACGAGCAAAGCTCGATCAAGCAGTGGATGAACCTGCGTGCCGCGCTGGAAACGCCCGCCATGCGCGACGAAGCGGCGCGTCGTTTCGCGAAGCGCTCGGTGCCGGAAGCAAACGCGGATTTGCAGAAACATCTGGAAGAAAGCGCGTCGCGGGTGCTGAACCTGTTCGCCGGGGCGGACGAAACCGGCGTCGCGGCAGTTCCCGGGCAGCCGGGAGCCACATTGGGCGGTTTCCAGGCAATAGCGGGTTTTATCGATAAATCCGTGCCCAAGGGTGAACAGGAAAAGGCGGCAGGCTTATTGCTGCGCATGCTGGAAGGCGCGACCTGGGATCTGTGGCAGATTTCGCGCGCTCAGAACGGCCTGCCTGAGGCTCCGCCGGACGCGAAAAACACGCAATTCGTGCAATCGTCGATCAATGCTCTTTCGGACAGCTTTCTGTACGGATCGCCGGTTTTTCTGCAACTCGATTCGTTCAGGCAGATCCAGGCTTCCGTGTTCCAGTTGACGCGCGCACCGGGTAAAAAAGTGGTGTATCTTGGCAGCCTTCTGCTCGTGTTCGGCATTTTCTCGATGTTTTACGTGCGTGAACGTCGTCTCTGGTTTTGGCTCAAAGACACATCAACGGGCGGTACGAGCGTGTTGATGGCAATGTCCACCGCGCGCCGTACGATCGATTTCGAAAAGGAATTCGCGCGAACGCGCGACGCGATCGGCGCCATGCTGGGCGTCAAGTCACAGCCGGTAGCGCAATCACCGGAAACGCTCGAGGACACCAAGTCCTCCGGCTCGCAGGATTCAACTCGGTAAGAACATGGACCTCACACAAGCCTCCTCGACTTCGACTCTGGCGCAGCAGCGCGCGGGCAAGGTGCCCGTCGATCCAGACCTCTTCGACGAACGTCCGTTTCTCAAGCGTCTCGGTGTGACCGACTGGCTGTTCGCCCTGGCGATGGTCGCCGGCGCGGGTTTCGCGCTGTATCGGTATCACCCGTTCATGAATTACTACGACAAGCTGGTGCTGTGTTGCGCCGTGCCCGTGTTCGTGGTGCTCGGATGGCGCTGGAAGCCGGTACGCCTGCTGATTGCGTGTATCGCGGTGATGTCGCTGTTTTCTTTGCAGCTTTATCACGCGGACCTCGCCCGCGCCGACACCAATTTCTTCCTCAAATACTTCTTGTCCAGCCAGTCGGCCATTTTGTGGATGAGTGCGCTGCTTGTGCTGGCCACGGTGTTCTACTGGATCGGCCTGATTTCGCGTTCGCCGACCGGCGGCGCGATCGGCTCGAAGATGACCTGGGCGGCAGTGCTGATGGGCTTCACCGGCCTGATGGTGCGCTGGTATGAGTCTTACCTGATCGGTTCGGACGTGGGCCATATCCCTATTTCGAACCTGTATGAAGTATTCGTGCTGTTCTGCCTGATTACGTCGCTGTTTTATTTGTACTACGAGCAGCATTACAACACGCGTGCAATGGGCGCTTTCGTGCTGCTGGTGATCAGCGCGGCTGTTGGCTTCCTGATGTGGTATTCCATCGCTCGTGACGCTCAACAAATCCAGCCGCTCGTGCCTGCGCTGCAAAGCTGGTGGATGAAAATCCACGTGCCGGCGAATTTCATCGGTTATGGCAGTTTTGCGCTGGCGGCCATGGTCGGGGTAGCCTATCTGGTCAAGGAACGCGGCATTCTGGCGGACCGCCTGCCGTCGCTCGAAGTGCTCGACGACGTCATGTACAAGTCGATCGCGGTCGGTTTCGCGTTCTTCACCATCGCGACCATTCTCGGTGCGCTGTGGGCCGCCGAAGCGTGGGGTGGCTACTGGAGCTGGGATCCGAAGGAAACGTGGGCGTTGATCGTGTGGCTGAATTACGCAGCGTGGCTGCATATGCGTCTGATGAAAGGGCTGCGTGGCTCGGTGGCCGCGTGGTGGGCGTTGACCGGTTTGCTGGTCACCACGTTCGCGTTCCTCGGCGTCAATATGTTCCTGTCCGGCCTGCATAGTTACGGCAAGCTGTAACATCTGCCGCTAAACACCGTCGTCTAAAAACCGCCACGCAAGATTTGCTGGCGGTTTTTTTATTGCCTGGGCGGAATAGCTGCAACCGATTCGGTGTTTGCCACGAATATAGGTATAGCAGCGGCGACACCGACACGGGCTGCAACCAGGATTTCAGGAGCATCGAATGGTTATGAAACACACACGCCAGCTTTTCGGCAACGACATCGCCCGAAGCGAGATCACGCCACGCGCATTCTTCGAGAATCGTCGCCGCGTGTTACGGGCCGCGGGTGCGCTGGCCGCGACGGGGCTCATTGGCGTGAACGGCGAAGCGCTTGCCACGATGACATCGCCCGATGCAAAGGGGCAAAAACTCGCCGCGACCACGAACACGAAGTTCGTCGCGCTGGACAAGGTGACGCCGTTCAAGGACATCACGAGCTACAACAACTTCTACGAGTTCGGCACGGACAAGGCCGATCCGGCGCAAAACGCGCATACGCTGCGGCCGCGGCCGTGGAAGATATCGGTGGAAGGCGAGATCAAGAATGCGAAGGTGTATGACATCGATGAAATCGTGAAACTCGCGCCGCTCGAGGAGCGTATTTACAGGATGCGGTGCGTGGAAGGATGGTCGATGGTGATTCCGTGGATCGGTATTCCGCTGTCCGAGATCATCAAGCGCGCGCAGCCGACGGGCAACGCGAAGTACGTGCAATTCATCACGCTCGCTGATCCCTCGCAGATGTCCGGGTTGTCCGACCCCATTCTCGACTGGCCGTATTCCGAAGGTTTGCGCATGGACGAGGCGATGAATCCGCTGGCGCTGCTAACCGTTGGTTTGTACGGTGAAGTGCTGCCGAATCAGAACGGCGCGCCGGTGCGTTTGGTGGTGCCGTGGAAATATGGTTTCAAGAGCGCGAAATCGATCGTGAAGATCCGGTTTATCGAGAAGCAGCCGAAGACGAGCTGGAGCGAATATGCGCCAGCCGAGTACGGGTTTTATTCGAACGTGAACCCGAACGTCGATCATCCGCGCTGGAGCCAGGCAACGGAACGGCGCATTGGCGAGGACGGTTTTTTCACGCCGAAGCGTAAGACGCTGATGTTCAATGGATACGGCGATCAAGTTGCGTCGTTGTATCGCGGCATGGATCTCAAGGCCAATTTTTAAGGTTTAGGGGGCAAGGATGGCTGTGGCTTCCGATGTCAAAACAAAGCCGGCAATAAAGCCAGTAGCGCGCGTTGCCGCAGGCGGCACGAACTGGATCGTGCCGGCGAAAGTAGCTGTGTTTCTTGGCGGTTTGTATCCGCTCGCGCGTATTGTGCTGCTGGGCTTCACGGGCGGATTGGGCGCGAATCCGATCGAATTCATTACCCGCTCGACCGGTTTGTGGACGCTCGTGTTCCTGTGCATCACGCTTGCCGTCACGCCGGTTCGCCGGTTGACCGGCCTGAACGCGCTGCTGCGTTTCCGGCGGATGCTCGGGCTATTTGCATTCTTCTATGTCGTGCTGCACTTCACCACGTACGTCTGGTTCGACAAATGGTTCGATGTCTTCGCCATTCTCAAGGACATCGTCAAGCGGCCATTCATCCTGGTTGGTTTTTCGGCGTTCGTGCTGCTGATCCCGCTCGCCGTGACGTCGCCGAAAGCGATGCTCAGAAAACTCGGTCGGCGCTGGCAAACGCTGCACAGGTTGATCTATCCGATCGCCGTGCTCGCGATCCTGCACTTCTGGTGGATGAAAGCGGGCAAGCACGATCTCATCTTGCCGAAGATCTACGGCGCGATCGTGGTGGTGTTGTTGGCGTGGCGCGTGCTTATCTGGCTGCGGTCGCGAATGATGAAGACGCGTGCGGGTTAACCGCTTTTGATCAGGACGCGCGTGAAAAAAGGGCGACGCTTGAATAGCGTCGCCCTTTTTTACTCTGATCCGACCAACGGAAGTCAGTCCGGGAAAATCGATTCGCCCGCGAACAACTGCTTCACTTCTTCGCGTTCACGCACTCGCCGGGCACGTTCGCGATCGACCATGACTTCGGCGGCGCGCGGGCGCGTATTGTAGTTCGAGCTCATCACGAAACCGTAAGCGCCCGCCGAGAAGATCGCGATCAGATCGCCTTGTTCGATGGCGAGTTCCCGATCCTTGCCAAGCCAGTCGCCGCTTTCGCAAACAGGACCGACCACGTCGTAGAGTTGCGCTTTCGTCGCGCGCTTTTCCACGGCTTCCATGCGATGAAACGCCTGGTACATCGCAGGACGCGCGAGGTCGTTCATGCCGGCGTCGACGATGGCGAAATTTTTCTCCGCGCCCGGCTTCAGGTATTCCACGCGCGTGAGCAACACGCCCGCATTGCCGACCAGCGAACGGCCCGGCTCGAAATACACTTCGCGATGACCGTGCCCGCGGTCATCGATACGCGCGAGCACCGCACGCACGAAATCCCCGATAGCCGGCGGCGTTTCATGGTCGTACGTAATGCCGAGTCCACCGCCGACATCGACGTGATGAATGGTCGTGCCGTCCGCTTCGATCTGCTCGACGAGGTCCAGCAATTTGTCGAGGGCGTCGAGATACGGGCTGACTTCCGTGATCTGCGAACCAATATGACAATCGATCCCGATTACGTCGAGATTCGACATGGCCTCGGCTTGTGCATAGGTCGCGCGGGCCTCGTCGAAAGCCACGCCGAACTTGTTCGACTTCAGACCCGTGGAAATATACGGATGCGTCTTGGCATCGACGTCGGGATTCACACGCAGCGACACCGGCGCTCGTTTGCCCGCGGCCTTGGCCACTTCGTTCAGCGCGTGCAGTTCGGGGATGGACTCGACGTTGAAGCACTTCACGCCGGCATCGAGTGCTTCGCGCATTTCCGCCGCCGTCTTGCCGACGCCGGAGAACACGGTGTTTTCGGCCTTGCCGCCCGCGGCCAGCACGCGCGCCAGTTCGCCCGACGAGACGATGTCGAAGCCCGCGCCGAGCCGCGCGAATACGTTCAGCACCGCGAGGTTGCTGTTGGCTTTCACGGCCACGTGGATAGTGGCGCGGCGGCCGCTGCAGGCATCGGCGTAAGCTTTATACGCGTCGGTCAACGCACTGCGCGAATACACGTAGAGCGGGGTGCCGAACTGATCGGCCAGCGACGCGGCCGAAACGCCTTCGACCTGCAGCACGCCGTCGGCGCGAGAGAATGCGGATTGAGTCATGGGTTTTCTGGTTCTGCTGACGCACCGGGCCGGTTGGCCCCAAGCGCGGTATGGCCACGATTATTCGCCGGAGGAAGCGGCTTTGGGTGCCGACGCCGACGGGGACGATTTCAGGTTGTCGTCGGGGGAGAGCGAAAGCGCCGTACCGGAAGTGTCCGGAACGTCCTCGGTACTCACAGCAGACGAGGCGGACGATGCTTCTGCCGGCACGCTCGCCGGCAACGGCGGAAGGCTTGAGGGACGAACCGGCATTGGCGGGGCGACGGGCATATAGAGCGGTCCACGCTGGCCACAGGCGGCGAGCAGCGTGCCGGCGGAAATGGCCAAAGCCGCTACAATCGCGCTCATCCGGAAGACGACTTGCATTACTGTCCCTGACTAATTAATCGATGGAGTTTAGCATGACCGACAACGAATACCTGACCCTCGCCGAGGCCGCGCTGGCGGCCATCGAGCGGGACGTGGACGGCCTCGAAGCCGATGTCGAATTCGAGCGCAGCGGTAATGTTTTAACGCTCGAATTCGAGAACCGCACGAAACTGATCGTGAATTTGCAGCCGCCGATGCACGAGCTCTGGCTCGCGGCCAAGGCTGGCGGTTTTCACTATAAGTATGTGGACGGCGCATGGCGCAACACGCGCGACGGCAGTGAGTTTTTTGAAGCGCTCAGCCAGTACGCCAGCGAACAAGCCGGCGAGCCGATCCGCTTTTCAGCTTGATCCGCAGCTTGATCTACCGCTTGATTTGCCGCTCAGGCCCCGGACTAGCCGGGGCTTGAGTTCGATCACGCTGCTTACTGTGCTTTGAACAGATTCATGATGTCCTGCTTTTCCTGCTCGCCGACCTGCGGCGCAGGCGCAGAGGGGGCCCCGCCACTGACGTCTTCCGGCACGGCCTGACTCACACCGATAGTCGCCACGAATCCGTGACCCGGCGTCATGTCGTCGAAATAGAGTTCGCCGCCTAGCGAGACCACATCGGGCGGCATGGTCGATTTGTATTCGGGCACGTCGCGCAACGCCCGACTCATGTAGTCCATCCATACCGGCAGTGCGAGTCCGCCGCCCGTTTCCTTGTCGCCGAGACTGCGCGGCGAGTCGTACCCAATCCACGCAATGGCCACCAGCGAATGTTGATAACCGGCGAACCACGCGTCGTGGGAGTCGTTCGTCGTGCCGGTCTTGCCGGCAAGGTCAGTGCGCTTCAACTGATTCGTTCTCGCGCCCGTACCGCGTTGCGCCACGCTTTGAAGCAGGCTGTTCATCACGTAGGCGTTGCGCGGCGTAATGGCGAGCGGCGCGGTGTCGGCGGCGACCAGCGGCTGCGGATGCGAGACCACGGCGCCGCGCGGATCGGTGATATCGGCGATCAGATACGGATTCACGCGGTATCCGCCGTTCGCGAACACCGAATACCCCGTCGCCATTTGCAGCGGCGTGACCTGGCCTGCGCCGAGCGCCATCGGCAGATAGGCGGGCTGACGCGAGGCGTCGAAACCGAACTTCGTCACATAGCCTTGCGCATACTTCGGACCGATATTGTTCAGGATCCGGATGGACACCAGGTTCTTCGATTTCATCAACGCCGTGCGCATGGGCATCGGGCCGTCGAAACCGCCGCCGTAGTTCTTTGGCTCCCACGCCTGGCCGCCCGTTTCAGCAGCGCTGAAGTAGAGCGGCGCGTCGTTGATGATGGTCGCCGGCGACAAGCCCTTTTCCAGTGACGCCGAATAGATGAACGGCTTGAAACTCGAACCCGGCTGGCGCCACGCCTGAGTGACGTGGTTGAACTTGTTCTTGTTGAAGTCGAAACCGCCCACCAGCGCGCGGATCGCGCCGTCCTGCGGCACGATGGAAACGAACGCGCCTTCCACTTGCGGCAGTTGGGTGATGACCCAGGTGTCGTCGTCGTTTTTCATCAGGCGCACGATCGCGCCCGGCCGGATGCGCTGGTTCGGCTGCGCCCGCGTGCTGAGCGCGCTCGCGACAAAACGCAGATCGTTGCCTTCAACGACCGCTACGTTGCCATCGATAAAACTCGCTTTCACTTGCTTGGGGCTCGCCTCGGTGACGACCGCTGCGACGATCTCGCCGTTGTCGGGATGGTCGACCAGAGCGTCGTCGATAGCCTGCTCGCGATCGTCGGGGTCCGTGGGCAGATCGATATACGCTTCCGGCCCGCGATATCCGTGCCGGTGTTCATAGTCCATCAGACCTTTGCGCACGGCGCGATATGCTGCGTCCTGATCGGCGGAATCGATGGTCGTCACCACGTTCAGGCCCAGCGTATAAGCCTCTTCGCGATACTGCGTGTACATCATCTGGCGCACCATTTCCGCCACATACTCGGCGTGCACGCTGAACTCGCGCCCGGCGCCCTTCACCACAAGCGGTTGTTTCGCCGCGTCTTCATATTGTTGCTGCGTGATGTAGTGCAGTTCGAGCATCCGTTCCAGGATGTATTGCTGGCGCACTTTCGCGCGTTTCGGATTGACGACCGGGTTGTACGCGGAGGGCGCTTTTGGCAAGCCGGCGAGCATGGCGGCTTCGGCAAGCGTGATGTCCTTCAGGTCCTTGCCGAAATAGACCCGCGCGGCACTCGCGAATCCATAGGCGCGCTGTCCCAGATAAATCTGGTTCATATAGACCTCGAGAATCTGGTCTTTCGTCAACGCGCGCTCAATCTTGTACGCAAGCAACATCTCGTAGATCTTGCGGGTGTAGGTCTTTTCGCTCGACAAGAAGAAATTTCGCGCGACTTGCATCGTGATCGTGCTTGCGCCCTGGGAAGCGTGGCCGTTCGTCAACGCTACCGTGCCGGCGCGAAGGATACCGGTCAGGTCGACACCGCCGTGATCGTAGAAACGCGCGTCTTCAATGGCGAGCACCGCTTTCTTGAGGTAATCCGGCACGTCCTGGATCCGCACGACGCTGCGCCGTTCTTCGCCGAATTCGCCAATCAGCACGTGATCTGCCGTGTAGACCCGCAGCGGTACTTTCGGGCGGTAGTCGGTGAGCGCTTCGAGCGACGGCAGGTTGGGCTGGGCCACCACCAGCGCGTAACCGAGCACCAGCCCCGCACTGATGATCAACCCGACAATACAAATTAACAATCCGAGCAGAAGCCTGATCCAGAGCGGGCGAACACGCTTCGGGGAATCGGGATGACGGGACGGAGGGGACGACGGAGACTGAGATTGCATGGCACCACCAAAAAACGGTCCCGCGATTATAGCTGTCCAACTTTACGGCTTTCGTCTGGCTTACTTGGGGTGTTGCGCGCAGGGCGCGGCGACCCCTCTTTCGTCACGATAAGCGTTGACGGACTGAGACTGCTAACGTTTGCATCGCTTCTTTTGAGACTTTTTCACGCTTGTTTCGTGCCCACCGGCATCGGGGCTTTTTAAGCTCTTCATCCCTTTACGTTAGCCACTTGGACGAATGGTGGCAACCACTCCCGCTGCCCACAATTGTTTCATTGCCGGCGCCCGAACGGTTCGGTGCGCGGCCTGAAAAAAGAGAGGGTGAGCATGGGTACGGAAACACTATTGCGCGGATCGGTCCTGACCGTTACGCGCCGGTTCGCGGCGGGTATCGACATTACCGAAGGGGTTTTAAGACTCGCTGTAGTCAGCAAGCGCTTGCATGCGAATCGGCCAGTTTGCGTCGAGCGGCTGGAGGAAGTTCTGCTTGAACCGGGCGTGGTGATAGGCGGGGATTTCATTGACCGGACAGCTATCACGGCGGCGTTGCGAGAAGCATTTTCGCGGCTGCCCGCGCGAGGCGCACTACGTTCGCTGCGGTGTGCAATGGCGTTGCCGGCGTCGGCAACACTGACTACGCGCATATCGCTGGCGAGGCTGACACAGACGAGCCAGGTTTCAATTTCAGCGTCGGCGGGGCGCGATCCACGCGGCTTGCTTGAACCGGCTGTGCTGGCAGAAGCCGAGCGCGTGGCGGGGATCGAGCGCGGCGCTCTCGCGGTCGACTGGTCCATCCAAATGCTCGAGAACGGCGACGCTGAGGTGTCAATTGCTGCCACCGGGCGGCAATACGTGGAGTCGCGCGTGGAGACGGCGGCGGCCGCGAACATCGTGCTGAGTGCAATCGATGGTGAGCCGGGCGCGGCGCTGCGCGCGTTGCGTTATTCGGCTGCTATGGAGATTGATCCGTTGGAACGTTATGTCGCGTGCTGGGTGGAAAGTGCGGGGCTGCATGCATGGCTTGTCGGCGAGGAGGGCGTGGAGAACGAGGTGCGTTACCCGTCGCCGGAATATTCGAGCGCGACTGAAGCGCTGACCGATCTGGTTGGCGACGACCTGCCGGTGCACTGGATTTATATCGGCGGGGATATCGACCTGCTGAATCGCGCAGGCGTTTCCACGCCAATGCTGGCCGCATTGTTCGGCTGCCCGGTCATGCCGTTTGAATGCGCGCCGTTTTGCAATGGCGCGCAAAGGGTGGATGAACGTCTCGCGCATTCGCCGCTGTTTGCCGTGGCAATGGGGCTTGCGCTGCGCGAGGTAATGCCATGAGCACCGTCAGTTTGCATGCCTTCAATCTGCTGCCGTACAGGTCGGGTGCGCGGCGTCGAGCCCGCAACCGGGCGCTGGCGCTGCTCGCGGGCGCGGGTCTGGCGGGGTGTGCCGCGGTCGGCGCAGTGGCGGGCTGGGATGCGTTGGAGCGAGTGCATATAGAAGAGAAACGAGACTCGCTCGAGGTAGCGCTGCGGCAATTGAGTGCGCCGATCGCTGAGCATGCGCGGCTGGTCGAGTTGCAAGCGCTGGAGCGGAGGGCGCAGAGCGCCGCCGTGCCGTTAGCTGAGCCGCGCGCCCGGTTTCTCGGCTTGCTCGATGCGCTCGCGCGGGGGACATCGCAGGGGAATATCGGCTTGCAGCGGGTGACGCAGCGCGTGAGCGAGGTGGAGCTTGCCGCCAGCGCGCCGGATTCACACACGGCCGCCGCGTGGCTGAAAGCGCTTGAAAAAGTGACGGGCGTGAGGGCCGTGGAGATCGTGGAAATGCACCGGCGGGTGGTTGCTCTGCGGCCTCAAGCAGTAGCCGTCGCGCAACCCAGTGCGGTGAATTCGCAGGGCAAGACGAGCCCCTACGATTTCATCGCGGTCGTGCGATGGACGCAGAGCGCCAGCGGGGACGCAGCGCCGAAGGTGCTGAAGGCCGCTAGACGAGAGGCGTCGTCGAAGCCGAAAGCAGCAAGCCGGAGCACGCGATGAACCGCCTCGCTAAATCTTCCCATGGGTTTCAATTGCTACAGCCTCTGGATGCCTGGAGCGGTTATCGGATCGCGCTCACGGGCGTCGTGATCGGCTTGCTGGTATTTGCTGCTGGCGTGTCGTTGTGGCGGTCCTCCGATCTCAGCGGCACGGAAGCCAGCCGTTTGGCGTCGCACGAAGCGCAGCAACGCCTGGACCGGGCACAAGCAATAACTGCGCAGTTGCCCGTGATGCGCGCGCGTTCAGGCGATGGTGCACCGCTCGTCCGTTGGACTGTTGCCGACGCACTTCACGAGCTGACCGCGCTCGCCGCTCAGAGCGGCTTGCGGATCGGCATGATCGAACCGTCGGCGCAGAAGGGCGACGGGATCGAGATCGAGCGGCCGCTGAAGCTTCGCGCCGAAGGTTCGTTCGGCGAGATCCGGCGGTTTCTCGACGCGCTGGAAGGGCTGCCAAGACTCGTCGTACCGGCAGACGTGCAAATGAAACGAGTGCCGAACGCGCTTTCCCTGGAAGCTACGCTCAGAGTATTCGAGGATCTTCCGGCGATCACGCGGCCGGAGCTGTCACGCCGGGACGGGTTTGCTGTCGATCCGTTTGGTGTGAAGAACGGTGCAGGCGCGGGCGATGGAGGCGCGATGCTTCTTGTTGGCACTTTGCGTGCTCGGCGTCGCGGGATGGCATTGGTAGAGACGGCTGCGGGAGTCGATGGATTTCTGCCGGGCCAGATGATTGGCGACGAGCGGCTTGGCAATGTCCGTTCGCGTTCGATCGAGCTCAGTCGTCCTGACGGGGTCGTGCGCACGATTGGTTTCGCGGATGACCGGCCATGAAGACGCTGCGGTTTTTGCGGCTGTTAAGCCGTTCGGTGAGCGTGACGCTTCGGGTTGCTCGCGGGGCGGCGGTCGGAGGCGCGTTCTCGTTGCGGTGGCGAATTTGCGCGCGTGGTATCGCGACCGTCTTGCTGCTGGGGACTGTCACTGCCCACGCTGCACTGCCCCCTTTGCCACCCCTGCCCGAGCCGTTTCCCGAGACCTTGCCCACGGACCAGTTCGCGGTTGAGGTTCCTGCGGCCGTCGTTGCGGCGGCGCCCGATGACGACACAGCCTGGCTGACGCCATCCACAACGCCCGCTCCAGTGGCCGCACCTGATGTCACGCCCGCGCTAGAAGGGCCGCCGACCCCATTGCCACCCGTTGAGCGTATGAGCCGTGGGCCGGTGGACCCTGCCGTCACGTCGCTTGATGACGGCAAACCGATCTCGCTGAACCTGAAAAATGCCGACTTGAGCGCCGTGCTGCAAACCTTCGCGAAGTTTTCAGGCGTCAACATTGTCGCGAGCGAGAAGATCCGCGGGCTGGTCTCGCTGAATCTCGTCGACGTGCCGTGGCGGCGCGCGTTTGACACGCTGCTCGATGTCCACGGCCTCGCGATGGAGCGCCACGGCGAGGTCATCTGGGTTGCGCCGCTTAGCGAACTGGCGGCGCGCGAGCGTCTTCGCTACGAAGCGCACGCCCGCGCAGCCGATCTCGAGCCGCTCGCCAGCCGCACCTTCGTTCTGCGCTATCCGCGTGCCGACGACGTGCGCAAGCTCCTGACGGGTTCGGGCAGCCAGCGGGTGTTATCGAAGCGCGGTTCTGTCATGGCTGATGCCCGCACCAACCTGCTTTTCGTCACTGACCTTGAGGCCCGCGTCACGCAGATCGCCGAGCTGATTGCGCGGATCGACCAGCCGACGCCCCAGGTGATGATCGAGGCCCGCATTGTGGAGGGCGACACCGGGTTTTCGCGCAATCTCGGGGTGAAACTGTCAATGACGCCCACCGGCGACTCCACCGCACACGGTCTTGTGGCGGGTGCGGACGGCGCGGTGTTCGATTTATCGGCGCGGCCGATTGGCGGATTTGACGCCGCGACCGCCGGCCTGACGCTATTCGCCGCGCAGGCTACGCGTTTGCTGAACGTCGAGTTGAGCGCGCTCGAAAACGAAGGCCGCGGCGAGATTGTGTCGAGTCCCCGCGTGATTACGGCGGATCGCGTGAAGGCGGTGGTCGAGCAAGGCACGGAGTTGCCGTATCAGGCGAAAGTGGGCAATGGCGTATCGGGCGTCCAGTTTCGCCGGGCCGCGCTGAAACTGGAGGTCGAGCCCCAAATTACGCCGCATGGCCACGTGATCCTTGATCTCGATGTATCGAAGGACAGCGTCGGCGAGCAGACGGCAGCCGGCCCGGCAATCAACACCAAGCACGTCCAGACGCGCGTGGAGGTGGAGGACGGCGGCACGGTGGCAATCGGCGGGATATATTCCTCCGATGAGCGCGAGGACGTCACGAGGGTCCCGCTGCTCGGTAAAATCCCGGTATTGGGCTGGCTTTTTCGTCATACCGCGCGCCGCAATTCACGCAGCGAACTGGTCATTTTCATTACCCCGCATATCGTTCCGGCGCGTCTGTGAGGGCCGCCGGCAAGCCTTTCCGACTCGACAAACCGGCCCTTTTGCCCTTAAGCTCCCGCACGAACGGGACCAGAATCGGGACCGGAATCAATGCACAAGGAAGCGAGTTGGAAGCCGGGCAAGCGAACGCAAACGTATTTTTTGTCGGACTCATGGGGGCAGGCAAGACCACCGTGGGGCGGGCGGTCGCGCGCCGGTTACAGCGGTCATTCATCGATTCCGACCACGAAATCGAGGCGCGTACGGGCGCGCGCATCCCGGTAATCTGGGAGGTCGAGGGCGAGGATGGCTTCCGGCAGCGCGAAGCGGATGTGATCGACGAGTTGTCGCGGCGCGAGAATATTGTGCTGGCAACCGGCGGCGGCGCGATTCTCCGGGCGGAGAATCGGGAACATCTGAAGAGTCGCGGGCTGGTGATTTACCTGCGCGCCACGCCGCATGAATTGTGGCAGCGCACGCGGCGCGATAAAAACCGGCCGCTGCTGCAGACCGACGACCCGCGCGGTAAGCTGGAAGCGCTCTACAAGGCGCGTGATCCGCTGTATCAGGAGTGCGCGCATTTCATCGTGGAAACCGGCCGGCCGACCGTGAATAACCTCGTCAACATGGTGTTGATGCAACTGGAGATGGCCGGCATCGCCAAGCCGGCTACGTCATAATGTCCGCCATGATTACCGTCAAAGTCGAACTGGGCGATCGCGCCTACCCCATCCATATTGGCGCCGGGCTGATTGGCCGGACCGACCTGTACGCACCGCATATTGCCGGTTCGTCGGTCGCCATTGTCACCAACACGACCGTCGATCCGCTCTACGGCGATGCGCTCCGCGCTGCCCTCGCGCCGCTCGGCAAGAAAGTCACGACCATCGTTCTGCCCGACGGCGAGGCGCACAAGAATCTCGAGACGCTCAACCAGATTTTCAGCGCGCTGCTGACCGAGCGCGCCGACCGCAAGACCACGCTGATTGCGTTGGGCGGCGGGGTGATCGGCGACATGACGGGTTTTGCCGCGGCCAGCTATATGCGCGGCGTGCCTTTTATCCAGGTGCCGACCACACTGCTCGCGCAGGTCGATTCATCGGTGGGCGGGAAGACCGGCATCAATCATCCGCTCGGCAAGAACATGATCGGCGCGTTTTATCAGCCGCAGGCGGTCATCGCGGACATAGGGGCGCTGCAGACGCTGCCGGCGCGCGAACTTGCCGCGGGTATCGCGGAAGTGATCAAGACGGGCGCCATTGCGGACAGCGAGTTCTTCGAGTGGATCGAGGCGAACATCGGGGCGTTGAACGCGTGTGATCCGGCCGCTCTTACGCATGCGGTGAAGCGCTCGTGCGAGGTGAAGGCTTCGGTTGTCGCTGCAGACGAACGCGAAGGCGGCTTGCGCGCCATTCTCAATTTCGGCCACACATTCGGTCATGCAATTGAGGCTGGTCTTGGTTACGGGGAATGGCTGCATGGAGAGGCAGTCGGTTGCGGCATGGTGATGGCAGCGGATCTGTCGGTGCGGCTTGGCCGGCTCGACGAAACTTCACGTGAGCGGCTCACGCGGTTGATCGCTGCGGCGAAGCTCCCGGTCAAGGCGCCGGCGCTTGGCGCGGATCGGTATATCGACTTGATGAAGGTCGACAAGAAAGCCGAAGCAGGTGAGATCAAATTCATCCTGCTCGAGCGTTTCGGTAATACGAAGATCACGGGTGCACCCGACGAGGCAGTGCGCGCAACGCTTGCGGCCAGCGTCTGAGCGGCTGCGTTCAGCAGTGGGTCGTTGCGACGAAGCTCAGTCGCGAGACGTCCGGGTTCACCAATGCGCTGAATGTCGTTCGTGGCCACGGCGCGAAGAACACCATCGCTCATGCTAACAAGTGAGCCGCACTACTTCCGGATGTTGAAGCCGTTCGCGCTGGCTTCGTTGATGCTGTTTTGAGGCGCGGCCATCGCCATGAAGAAGATGATGGTGAGTCGGAGCAACTGCCAAGCCGCGAGAGATGAAAGTTTCGGCCTTTGCGCTGATTTTCCCTGACGCTGTGCTGTGCTGAGGCAAAACCGTTGCCGCAGAAAATACGACCAAGCCAAGACCCAAGCAAAAACAACAAGGCAACGATGATTCGGAGCAGCCGGTGAGCGACAAGACATTCCAGTTTTCCAGCATCACGCCGACGTCCTTCGCGCTTGAGGCGCATCTCGCGCCGTATGCCGCGCATTCGGCCGAGTCGCGTGGCCGCCGCTTCGAAGAAAAACCGCCCGTCGCACGTACCGAGTTCCAGCGCGACCGCGATCGCATTGTTCACTCCACGGCGTTCCGTCGCCTCGAATACAAGACGCAGGTTTTCGTGAACCACGAGGGCGACCTGTTTCGCACACGCCTGACGCACAGCCTGGAAGTCGCGCAGATCGCCCGTTCCGT
Organism: Caballeronia sp. dw_19; assembly: GCF_018449515.1. Taxonomy (GTDB): domain Bacteria; phylum Pseudomonadota; class Gammaproteobacteria; order Burkholderiales; family Burkholderiaceae; genus Caballeronia. The sequence goes on from NZ_JAAVUQ010000028.1 coordinate 58,130, forward strand.
GGCGCGTAACCTGCGCGTGAACGAAGACCTGGTTGAAGCCATTTCGCTGGCGCACGATCTTGGCCATACGCCTTTCGGCCATGCCGGACAAGATGCACTGAATGAATGCATGCGCGACCACGGCGGCTTCGAGCACAACCTCCAGAGCCTTGTGGTGGTCGATGAACTGGAAGAACACTACGGCGCGTTCGACGGCCTGAATCTCTGCTTCGAAACCCGCGAGGGCATTCTCAAACACTGCTCGCACGAAAATGCGCTGAAGCTCGGCGCGTTGGGTGAACGCTTTCTGACTCGCAAGCAGCCGTCGATAGAAGCCCAGATCGCAAACGTAGCCGACGAAATCGCCTACAACAATCATGACGTCGACGACGGGCTTCGCTCCGGCCTGATCACGCTCGATCAACTGGCCGATGTCGCGTTGTGGCAGACGCACTACGAAGCGGCGCGCGGCGAGTATCCGGGTATTGAAGGGCGAAGACTGATTCACGAGACCATCCGCCGGATCATCAACGCGTTGATCGTGGATCTGATCGAGTCGACGAGCGAGAACCTGGCGCGGTTGAATCCGCAATCAGTCGATGACGTGCGCGACGCCCCGGCGCTGGTCACGCACAGCGAGACAGTTGCCGCCCAGGCTACCGAGCTCAAGCGCTTTCTTTACAAGAATCTGTACCGCCATTACCAGGTGATGCGGATGGCTAACAAAGCGGGGCGCGTGGTGAGCGGGCTTTTCAAGGCGTTCAACGACGACCCGCGCCTGCTGCCGCCCGCCTATCAGGCGCGCGGACCGATCGCGGAAGAGTCCGCCAATGACCCTCGCGGCAGCGAGACTGCTTCGGGCGGCACGCAAGCACGCTTGATCGCGCATTACATCGCGGGCATGACGGATCGTTACGCATTAAAAGAATATGGACGTCTGTTCGTCATCGACGACAATTAGAATCCCGCGTTCCAGGCGCGTTCGCGTTTGTTCCAACCAAAAAACTCCACCGGGGTTCAAGGAGAGGTTACTCATGAGTAGTCGCAAGTTGCTGGTCGGCGCCTTTTCCATCGCCGCCATATTCGCCCTTGGCGCCAGTCAGGCACAGGCCGCCACTGAAATCCAGTTCTGGCACGCCATGGAATCTGCGCTTGGCGAGCGCGTGAACGACATCGCAAACGACTTCAACGCGTCGCAGAGCGATTACAAGATCGTGCCGGTCTTCAAGGGCAGCTACGACCAGACGCTGGCTGCGGGTATTGCGGCGTATCGCAGCGGCAACGCGCCGGCCATCCTGCAAGTGTATGAAGTCGGTACCGCCACGATGATTCAGGCCAAGAAAGCGGTCATTCCCGTTTCCGATGTCTTCAAGCAAGCCGGCGTTCCGCTCGACGAAAAGGCATTCGTTCCGACCATTGCAAGCTATTACAGCGACTCGAAGACCGGCCACCTGATCTCGATGCCGTTCAACAGTTCGACGCCCGTCCTCTATTACAACAAGGACATGTTCAAGAAAGCCGGTATCGATCCGACCCATCCGCCGAAAACCTGGGACGAACTCGAAGCCGATGCGAAAAAGTTGAAGGCGGCCGGCATGTGCGGTTATTCGTCGGGCTGGCAGAGCTGGATTCAGTTGGAGAACTACAGCGCGTGGCACGGCCTGCCGTTCGCATCGGAGAATAATGGCTTCGACGGCACCAACGCCGTGCTCGAATTCAACAAACCGCTGCAGATCGCGCACATCCAGCGCCTGCAGAACATGGCGAAGGACGGCACGTTCACGTATGTTGGCCGGAAGGACGAGGCGGTATCGAAGTTCTATAGCGGCGATTGCGGCATCGTGACCAACTCGTCCGGCTCGTTGGCCAACATCAAGAAATACGCGAAGTTCAATTTCGGCACGGGCATGATGCCGTACGACCAGAGCGTGAAGGGCGCACCGCAGAACGCGATTATCGGCGGCGCGAGTCTTTGGGTGCTGGCTGGCAAGGATCCGGCAACGTACAAGGGCGTCGCCAAGTTCCTGGCTTATCTGACCTCGCCGGCAGTGGCAGCTAAATGGCATCAGGACACGGGTTATCTGCCGGTCACGACCGCCGCGTACGAACTGACGCAAAAGCAGGGCTTCTACGACAAAAACCCCGGCGCCGATACCGCGATCAAACAGATGCTGAACAAGCCGCCCCTGCCTTTCACGAAGGGCTTGCGTCTGGGCAACATGCCGCAGATCCGCACGATTGTCGACGAAGAACTCGAGCAAGTCTGGGCGGAAAAGAAAACGCCGAAGGACGCGCTTGATTCGGCGGTGTCGCGCGGCGACGACCTGCTGCGCCGCTTCGAAAAGGCTGGAAACTAAACTCGCCATGGAAAAACGATCGCGGTTCAATACGAGCCTGCTGCCTTATCTGCTGGTCGCGCCGCAACTCGCCATCACCGCGCTCTTTTTCCTGTGGCCGGCCGGCGAGGCGCTATGGCAGGCCACGCAGACCCAGGACGCGTTCGGTACATCGAGCGAGTTTGTCGGGCTGGCCAATTTCAAGCAGATCTTCACCGATCCGCTTTACCTCGCGTCGTTCAATACGACCATCATCTTCTGCACGCTCGTCACCGTGTCGGGTCTGGTGATCTCGCTGCTGCTGGCCGCGTGCGCCGATCGGGTGACAAGAGGCCGGAAGCTGTATCAGACGCTATTGATCTGGCCATACGCGGTCGCGCCGGCGATTGCCGCCGTGCTGTGGTCGTTCCTGTTTAATCCGAGCATAGGCCTGGTGACGTATGCGCTCGCAAAATACGGCATTGTCTGGAACCACGCGCTCAACGGTTCACAGGCCATGTTCCTGGTCGTGCTGGCGTCAGTGTGGAAGCAGGTCAGCTATAACTTCCTGTTCTTCTACGCCGGGCTGCAGGCTATCCCGCGTTCGCTGATCGAAGCGGCGGCCATTGACGGCGCCGGGCCCGTGCGGCGGTTCTTCGGAATCGCGCTGCCGTTGCTCTCGCCAACCAGTTTCTTCCTGCTGACCGTGAACGTGGTCTACGCCTTCTTCGATACCTTCCCGGTCATCGATGCAGCGACCGGCGGCGGTCCGGCGCAGTCCACAAAAACGCTCATCTACAAGATTTTCACCGAGGGTTTCCAGGGGCTCGATATCGGCAGTTCCGGCGCACAGTCGGTCGTGCTGATGGTGATCGTGGTGGCGCTGACTGTCGTGCAATTCCGCTTTATTGAACGTCGGGTGCAGTACTCATGATCGAGAACCGTCGCGGTTTTGACCTGTTTTGCCACGCGGTGCTGATCGTGGGCGTGGTGCTGGTCGTGTTTCCGGTGTACATCGCCTTCTGCGCGGCCACCATGAGCGAAGCGGAAGTTTTCAGCGTGCCGCTTTCGCTGGTTCCGAGCACGCATTTGTTCGAGAACATAGCGAATATCTGGACGCACGGCAGCGGCAACGCAGCGGCGCCGTTCGGCCACATGCTGTTGAACAGCCTGGTCATGGCGCTTGTGATTTCGATCGGCAAGATCGCTATCTCCATGTTGTCGGCCTACGCCATCGTGTTCTTCCGCTTCCCGTTTAAAAACCTGGCCTTCTGGCTAATTTTCATCACGCTGATGCTGCCGGTGGAAGTACGGATTTTCCCGACGGTCCAGGTGGTTTCATCGATGCATCTCAGCAACACGTACGCCGGACTGACATTGCCGCTGATTGCATCGGCGACGGCGACTTTCCTGTTCCGCCAGTTCTTCATGACGCTGCCCGATGAGCTGATGGAGGCGGCGCGCATCGACGGCGCCGGGGCATTGCGGTTCTTGTGGGACGTGGTGCTGCCGCTGTCGAAGACGAACATTGCCGCGCTGTTCGTGATCACGTTCATCTACGGCTGGAACCAGTATTTGTGGCCGATCCTGATCACCAGCGACCAGTCGCTGCAAACCGCGGTGGTCGGCATCAAGAGCATGATCGCTTCAGGAGACACCGCCACCGAATGGCATCTGGTCATGACCGCAACGCTGCTGGCCATGTTGCCGCCGCTCGCGGTTGTACTGACGATGCAGCGCTGGTTCGTGCGCGGTCTCGTCGATTCCGAAAAATAACGGAGGTTCGTTCAATGATCCTTGAAGTTGCTCAATTGCCGGTGAAGGCGGGCGAAGAGGCCGCGTTTGAAGCCGCGTTTGCTCAGGCCGAAAAGATTATCTCGGCGCAACCGGGCTATCTCTCGCACGAACTGGTGCGTGGCGCCGACGCGGACAACGGCTCGCATTACGTGTTGCTCGTGCGCTGGGAAACGGTCGCGGCGCATCAGGAAGGTTTCCGCAATTCCGCCGGCTACCAGACGTGGCGCGAGTTGCTGCATAAATTCTATGAACCGGGTGTCGCGGTCGCGCATTTTGCGACGGTCGCGGGCGCCCTTAAATGAAGGCGGGTCGATGGCTGCACTGAGCCTTCAAGGCGTCAAGAAAACCTACGACAGCAAGCAGTTCGTCCTGCACGGCATCGACGTGGAAGTGACGGACGGCGAATTCGTCGTGATGGTCGGGCCGTCCGGCTGCGGGAAATCGACTTTGCTGCGGATGGTCGCGGGGCTGGAAAGCGTGTCCGAAGGGACGATTTCCATCGGCGAGAAAGTGGTGAATAGGCTGGAGCCGAAGGACCGGGACATCGCGATGGTGTTCCAGAACTACGCGCTGTATCCGCATATGAGCGTCGCGCAGAACATGGCGTATGCGCTGAAGATCGGCGGTGTGAGCAAATCGGAAATCGACCGGCGCGTGCAGAATGCCGCGAAGATACTGGAACTCGAACCGTTGCTCGCCCGCAAGCCGCGCGAGCTGTCCGGCGGGCAGCGGCAACGTGTGGCAATGGGGCGCGCGATCGTGCGCGAACCGGCCGTGTTCCTGTTCGATGAACCGCTCTCCAACCTCGACGCCAAGCTGCGCGTGCAAATGCGGCTGGAGATCCAGCGGCTGCACGCGCGTCTCGCGACCACGAGCCTGTACGTCACGCACGACCAGATCGAAGCGATGACACTCGCGCAGCGCGTGATCGTGATGAATCGCGGCCGTGCCGAGCAGATCGGGCCGCCGACCGAAGTCTACGAGCGGCCGGCGACGGTGTTCGTGGCAAGCTTTATCGGCTCACCGGCCATGAATCTGCTGGAAGGCCGAGTGTCGGAAGACGGATCGGGCTTCGATGTCGCCGGTAACGGGCCACGCCTGCCGCTCGCGGGCATGCAGTCGTTGCAACAGGATCTGAAGGGCCGCGAGTGGGTGTTAGGCATTCGGCCGGAACACATGCTGCCGGAGCAGCAGAGCGCGCATGTCACGTTGACGGTCGATTCCTGCGAACTCCTCGGTGCCGATAACCTCGCGCATGGCCGTTGGGGCAAACACGACGTCGCGGTGCGTTTGCCGCACGAACATCGTCCGGCGCGCGGCGAGGCGCTGGAAGTGGCGCTGCCGGCTCATCGTCTGCACATCTTCGATCCGGCGACGGGCTTGCGCGTCAATTAATAGGAAAAGCGATGAAAATCTGGCCTTATCCGCGCATCGTTGCGCATCGTGGCGGCGGGAAAGTCGCGCCGGAAAACACGCTCGACGGTATTGATACCGGTGCGCGTCTCGGTCTGAAAATGATCGAATTCGATGCGAAGTTATCGGCGGATAACGTCGTGTTTTTGCTACACGACGATCTCGTCGATCGCACGTCGAACGGGCGCGGCGCGGCGAAAAATCTTCGCTACGAAGAACTTGAGCAACTCGATGCCGGAAGCTGGTTCGATCCGAGTTTCGCCGGTGCGCGCATGCCAACGCTCGCTCAGGTCGCGGAACGGTGTTTTTCGCACGGGTTAGCTGCGAACGTCGAAATCAAGCCGTGCGAAGGGCGCGATGTTGAAACGGGCGTTTTAGTGGCGCAGGAAGCTGCGCGGCTGTGGTCAGGAGCAGAACCGGCGCCGTTGTTGTCGTCGTTTTCCTACGCTGCGCTCGAGGCCGCCGCCGGAGCTGCGCCGGATCTGCCGCGCGGCATGCTCTATGAAGCCATTCCCAGCGACTGGCGCGCGCAAACCGCAGCGTTGTCGTGCGTGTCGCTGCATGCGGATCACCAGACGCTGGACGAGCGTCTGGTCGCCGAGATCAAGGATTCGGGCTTGCGGATACTGGCCTACACCGTCAACGACCCGGAGCGGGCGCGCGAGCTCGCCGCATGGGGCGTGGACGCGATCTGCACGGACCGGATCGATGTGATCGGCGCGGATTTTCTGGACTGAGCGGAAACGAGCGAACGAGTAAAAGCGCGCGCGGAAGCAAATTCCAGCGCGCGTTTTTACATCGATACAAGCAAAAGGCTTATCGGGCGCGGGCCAGCAACACGCCTGCCACCAGCGCCAAGCCGCCCACCAGGGCAATGGTTTGCCACGGTTTGTCGTGAATATAGGTGTCCGCATCGGCCAGGGCCGTATTCGCGCGAGCGCGTACCGCGTCGTGCGTATTATTCAACCGCTCGCGTGCCGAATCCACGCTCTTGCTCAATTGAGCCCGCAGCGCGGCGACGTCGGCCGACGTCCCTTCCGACAGTGTTTCTTCAATCTCCGAAATCAGCGTGCGTAATTCGCCGCCAATGTCCTGCGCCGCGTCGCGGCTGTGACGCGAAATGCGGCGCGCACGGCGGCTGGTGGAGTTCCATGAATCTCCGATGGCATCTCGCGTATTGGGGAATGCGTTCATAGGATCGCTCCGTCGATGGATGAATCGTGGGATGGGCCGCGAAAGTGCGGAAAAACAAAAGGTGAGCAAGTTGGATGCCGATTCGGCCGCCGCGTTCAACATTGCACGCTCGAGCCTTGCCACACAAGGCATCTCGCGAAAACTAGAAAATCAGGAAAAGTAGAAACTGCCCGGCCAGGCTCGGAAAAGTGCGTGCTGCGCGTCATATTTACAAGCGCTGAAACACAAACGCCGTTACGAGGATTCCCCGCAACGGCGTTTGTGTTTGTTCTTGGCTTGCTTTGACGGAACAGCGTAAAAACAGAAGGGGTGTCGGCGTTTAGAACCGAGTTTAGAACCGAGTTTAGAACCGATACCCGACGTTCAGGTACGTCACGATCGGGTTCAGCTTCAGCTTTGCCTCCGACTTCACGGTGAGCTGACCAACTGGCGTCTGCGCCTGCGTTGTCAGCTTCGCCGTGGCATGGAGCGGCACGAACGAGAGGGAGAAACCGGCGAACCAGTGATCGTTGAACGCGTATGTAAGGCCTGCATTAAACACGGGAGCCCACGAACTATCCGTCGATACGTCGGTCGGACCATGCAGTACGTTGGCTTCGAAAGCGGTGTTCGTGATCTTTGCGTCCGAGAACCACACGCGCGTCACGCCAATACCCACATACGGGCGAATCTTCGATTGCGGTTGCATGAAGTAGTACTTCAGCAGCAGCGTCGGGCTCCACTGCTTGGCCGTGCCGAGCGTGCCGTATTGCGAATACGACTTTTCGCCTTTCAGGTCGAACGAGGGCGGAATGCCGATAACGAATTCGCCGGCAATATGGTCGGTGACAAAGTAGCCGGCGGTGAAGCCTGCGGTGTCGGCGTTAGAGAGGCTCGCGCCGGTGTTGGGTACTTCAATGCCGACTGCCGATCCACCCACGCTCGTTTCCTTGAGCGGGCCGCTACTGGAAATAGGAGCGAAATGGAACCAGCCTGTAGTGACGTAGAAAGTGTTTGCTGACTGGGCATGTGCTGCGCCAGACACGCACGCGAATGCGGCGATCCCCGTAACAACCCGTTTTATTTTCATTGAGTGCTCCTCCGAAAAAGCACGCTAATTATGAACAGAACATTTGAAACAAACCATGCTTCGCCTCAGAGCGTTTTCCCTAAGAAGAATGCTGGCTCCGATTGGGTTAGCGAGCTGCCGGGCTCCTGATTTTCCCGGCTGATGCATGGGTTGCTGCCTATCCCGCACGACTTGAACGAAAAATTTCAAGGTGGCCCAGAATGTGGCTTTGACGGACCGCCGGAATACCCCGAACCCGACCAACGCTCGACCAACGGAAAATCCAGCATGGCACGGCTTGCACGACTCTACGTTCCCGAACAGCCGCAGCACGTCATCTTGCGCGGTCTCGATCAGCAGCCCGCTTTCGTCGAAGCTCCGGACTATGAGCTTTTCATCGAATGCCTGCGCACCGCCTCCCGCGACCACCATCTCGCCATCCACGCTTATGCGCTGATGCCAGGCGCGGTGCATCTGCTCGTCACTCCCCGCGACGAAGCTAGTCTCCCGAAAGCCATGCAGGCTGTCGGCCGGCGCTACGTCGCGCATTTCAATCGTCGTTATGCCCGCCGCGGCACCTTGTGGGAAGGCCGCTACCGGGCAACGGTGATTGAAGGCGAAACCTACTTCCTGCTCGCGAGCCGGGTAGTCGAGATGGCGCCGGTGCATGCCGGCCTCGCGGCCCTCCCGCAAGACTACAAATGGTCCAGCTACCGCCATCACATCGGCTTGACGCTCGACAGCCTTATAACCGACCACTCGCTGTACTGGAAGCTCGGCAATACGCCGTTCGAACGCCAGCGCGCCTATACCGAGTTGTGCGAGCAGCCGCTCGATGAACGCGAAGCCAACCGGCTGCTTCAGGCGACGCTCAAGGGCTGGGTGCTCGGCAGCGACTCCTACAGGGAGTGGGCAGGACGCGCCGCCAACCGGCGCGTCTCACCGTTGCCTCGCGGCCGCCCTCGCAAGATTCGCGAGACTCCTCAGACGCGTTAACGGTGTTTTTGCGCCGGAACTGAAGAATGACTGAACGGCATGACGACAAAAATCGGGATGCCGTTTATTTTTTGCCTTACTTGATGTGGACCTAATTAAATGGGGCAATCATGCACCAACTCGATAATAGGTGTCAGATCAACGCGTTTTGGTTGCCAAGTTTTTGATTCATCGCGTATATTTCGTTTTCCGGCAGTTCAGGACGCATCGCGTCTGTTTGCACGACCGGCTTCGCGTTTTTCGCCCAGGTTCAGGGTCTTGGCCTGCCGGAGGCGCGAGCAACGCACGTAAGCAATGCACGTAGGCCCAAGCAAGAACATGTTCAACGGCCGCCCGCGGCCCCCCACAGAACACGGTGACCCATGAACGATCAACTGCCGCCGACTCTCGGTTCCGCTCCCGCCGCGCAGGGCATGTACGACCCCGAAAACGAACACGACTCCTGTGGCGTCGGCTTCGTTGCGCACATCAAGGGCAAGAAGCGCCACGAAATCATCCAGCAGGGTCTGAAGATCCTCGAGAACCTCGACCATCGCGGCGCTGTCGGCGCCGACAAGCTGATGGGCGACGGCGCGGGCATCCTGATCCAGATCCCGGACGGGTTTTATCGCGAGGAAATGGCGAAGCAGGGCGTGACGCTGCCGCCGGAAGGCGAGTACGGCGTCGGCATGATCTTCTTGCCGAAGGAAAACGCATCGCGTCTCGCGTGCGAGCAGGAGCTGGAGCGCACGGTGAAGGCCGAAGGTCAGATCGTGCTGGGCTGGCGCGATGTGCCGGTGGACGCCACCATGCCCATTTCGCCGACCGTGAAGGCCAGCGAGCCGCTGATACGGCAGATTTTTATCGGCCGGGGCAAGGACATTGTCGTGACCGATGCGCTCGAGCGGAAGCTGTACGTGATCCGCAAGACCGCTAGTCACCGGATCCAGGCGCTCAAGCTCAAGCACGGCAAGGAATACTTCGTGCCGTCCATGTCGGCGCGTACCGTCGTCTATAAGGGTCTGCTGCTGGCCGGTCAGGTTGGCGTGTATTACCGCGACCTGCAGGACGAACGCACCGTATCGGCACTCGCGCTCGTGCACCAGCGCTTCTCCACCAACACGTTCCCTGCGTGGGAACTCGCGCACCCGTACCGGATGATTGCGCACAACGGTGAAATCAACACCGTGAAGGGCAACGTCAACTGGCTGAACGCGCGTACCGGCGCGATCGCCAGCTACGTGCTGGGCGACGACCTGCCGAAGCTCTGGCCGCTGATCTACCCGGGCCAGTCGGACACGGCATCGTTCGATAACTGCCTTGAACTCCTGGTCATGGCGGGTTATCCGCTCGTCCACGCAATGATGATGATGATTCCCGAAGCCTGGGAACAGCACACGCTGATGGACGACAACCGCCGCGCTTTCTACGAATATCACGCTGCCATGATGGAGCCGTGGGATGGCCCCGCCGCAATCGCGTTCACGGACGGCCGCCAGATTGGCGCCACGCTCGACCGCAACGGCCTGCGTCCGGCGCGCTATGTCATCACCGACGACGACCTCGTGATCCTCGCATCGGAATCGGGCGTGTTGCCGGTGCCGGAATCGAAGATCGTGAAGAAGTGGCGTCTGCAGCCGGGCAAGATGTTCCTGATCGATATGGAGCAAGGCCGGATCATCGACGACAAGGAACTCAAGGACAACCTCGCGAACGGCAAGCCGTACAAGAGCTGGATCGACGCCGTGCGCATCAAGCTCGACGAGATCGAGCCGAAGGCCGAGGAAGTTGACACGCAGCGCCGTGAAGCGGCTGCTTTGCTGGATCGTCAGCAGGCGTTCGGCTACACGCAGGAAGACGTCAAGTTCCTGATGGCGCCCATGGCGCAGTTGGGCGAAGAAGCCGTTGGCTCCATGGGCAACGACTCGCCCCTCGCGGTCATGTCGAACAAGAACAAGACGCTGTACCACTACTTCAAGCAGCTCTTCGCGCAGGTCACGAACCCGCCGATCGACCCGATCCGCGAGAACATGGTGATGTCGCTGGTGTCGTTCGTCGGCCCGAAGCCGAACCTGCTCGACACGACCAACATCAACCCGACGATGCGTCTCGAAGTCTCGCAGCCCGTGCTCGACTTCAAGGACATCGCGAAGATTCGCGCCATCGATAAATACACCGGTGGCAAGTTCAGCTCGTATGAACTGAGCATCTGCTATCCGGTGGTGTGGGGTAACGAAGGCGTGGAAGCGCGCCTCGCTTCGCTGTGCGCGGAAGCAGTGGATGCGGTCAAGTCCGGCTACAACATGCTGATCGTCTCCGATCGCAAGATGGATCGCGACAACCTGGCTATTCCGGCGCTGCTCGCTACGTCTGCTATCCATACGCATCTCGTGCAGCACGGTCTGCGCACGAGCACGGGTCTGGTCGTGGAAACGGGCTCGGCGCGCGAGACGCATCACTTCGCGCTGCTCGCCGCGTACGGCGCGGAAGCCGTGCATCCGTACCTCGCGCTGGAAACGCTCGCACAAATGGCCGAAGGCCTGAAGGGCGATCTTTCCGCCGATAAAGCCATCTACAACTACACGAAGGCCGTGGGCAAGGGCTTGTACAAGGTCATGTCGAAGATGGGCATTTCGACGTACATGTCGTACACCGGCGCGCAGATTTTCGAAGCGGTCGGGCTCTCGAGCGAACTCGTGGAGAAGTACTTCAAGGGCACGGCGTCGAAGGTCGGCGGAATCGGCATTTTCGAAGTGGCTGAGGAAGCGATTCGTCTGCATCGTGAGGCGTTTGGCGAGAACCCCGTGCTCGCGACCATGCTCGATGCGGGCGGTGAATACGCGTATCGCGTGCGTGGTGAAGAGCACATGTGGACGCCTGACGCTATCGCCAAGCTGCAGCATTCCACGCGCAGCAACTCGTACCAGACGTACAAGGAATACGCGCACCTGATCAACGACCAGACCAAGCGTCACATGACGTTCCGTGGTTTGTTCGAGTTCAAGGTCGATCCGGCGAAGGCGATTCCTTTGGACGAAGTGGAACCGGCGAAGGAAATCGTAAAGCGTTTTGCGACCGGCGCAATGTCGTTGGGTTCGATCAGCACCGAAGCGCACGCCACGCTGGCTGTGGCCATGAACCGTATCGGCGGGAAGTCGAACACGGGTGAGGGCGGTGAAGACGCGAACCGGTATCGCAACGAACTTCGCGGCATTCCGATCAAGAACGGCGACACGATGCGCTCTGTGATTGGCGATGAAGTCGTCACCGATATCCCGTTGAAAGACGGCGATTCGCTGCGCTCGAAGATCAAGCAAGTGGCGTCCGGACGCTTCGGCGTGACGGCGGAGTACCTGTCGTCGGCGGATCAGATCCAGATCAAGATGGCGCAGGGCGCGAAGCCGGGCGAAGGGGGGCAACTGCCGGGTCATAAGGTCAGCGATTACATCGGCAAGCTGCGGTACTCGGTGCCGGGCGTGGGCCTGATTTCGCCGCCGCCGCACCATGACATCTATTCGATCGAAGACCTGGCGCAGCTCATTCACGACCTGAAGAACGTGAACTCGTCGTCGAGCGTCTCGGTGAAGCTGGTCTCGGAAGTGGGTGTGGGAACCGTTGCCGCGGGCGTTGCGAAAGCGAAGGCCGATCACGTCGTGATCGCCGGTCACGATGGCGGCACGGGCGCTTCGCCGTTGTCATCGCTCAAGCATGCCGGTACGCCGTGGGAACTCGGTCTGGCCGAAACGCAGCAAACGCTGGTGCTTAACCGCCTTCGCGGCCGTATCCGCGTGCAGGCCGATGGCCAGATGAAGACCGGCCGCGACGTGGTGATCGGTGCGCTGCTCGGCGCCGATGAATTCGGTTTCGCGACCGCGCCGCTCGTCGTGCAGGGCTGCATCATGATGCGCAAGTGTCATCTGAACACGTGCCCGGTCGGCGTTGCGACGCAAGATCCCGTGCTGCGCGCCAAGTTCACGGGACAGCCGGAACATGTGGTGAACTTCTTCTTCTTTATCGCGGAAGAAGTGCGCGAAATCATGGCGCAACTGGGTATCCGCAAGTTCGATGACCTCATCGGCCACGCCGAATTGCTCGATACGAAGAAGGGCGTCGAGCACTGGAAGGCTAAGGGCCTGGATTTCTCGAAAGTGTTTTATCAAGTGCCGAACGACGGCAGCATCGCGACGAAGCACGTCGAGACGCAGGATCACGGGCTTGAGAAGGCGCTCGATCATGTGCTGATCGAGAAGTCGAAGGCGGCTATCGAGAAAGGCGAGCACGTCTCGTTCATCCAGCCGGTGCGCAACGTGAACCGCACGGTGGGCGCGATGTTGTCCGGTTTGATCGCACGGAAGTACGGTCACGACGGCCTGCCCGACGACTCGATTCATATCCAGTTGAAGGGCACGGCGGGCCAGAGTTTCGGTGCATTCCTGGCGAAGGGCATCACGCTGGATCTCGTCGGCGATGGCAACGACTACGTTGGCAAGGGTCTGTCGGGCGGACGCATCATCATTCGCCCGACTAACGACTTCCGGGGCAAGTCGGAGGAAAACATCATCTGCGGCAACACGGTGTTGTACGGCGCGATTGAAGGCGATGCGTATTTCCGGGGTGTCGCGGGCGAGCGTTTCGCCGTGCGTAACTCGGGCGCGACCGCAGTCGTGGAAGGCACTGGCGACCACGGTTGCGAATACATGACCGGCGGCACGGTGGTCGTGCTCGGCGAAACCGGGCGCAACTTCGCGGCGGGCATGTCGGGCGGCGTGGCGTTTGTCTTCGATGCCGACGGCACGTTCAGCGGCAAGTGCAACAAGGCGATGGTCGCGCTCGATCCTGTCTTGCAGCAGGCAGAACAGGAACGTACGGTGGACCGGGCTTTGTGGCACACCGGCAAGACCGACGAAGCGTTGCTCAAGGACCTGATCGAGCGGCACTTCCAGTCCACCGGTTCGACGCGTGCGAAAGCGCTGCTCGAGAACTGGGATGCGTCGCGCCGTCAATTCGTGAAGGTGTTCCCGACGGAATACAAGCGAGCGCTCGGCGAGATGGGCGCAAAGAAAGCAAAAGACGCGATTGCGGCCTGAGCTTCCTTCCGTTTCCGATGACTAGTACGGCCCTTCGGCGTTAGACGCCGAAGGGTGGATCAACCCCCAATACAGAGAAAGAGAACCACATGGGCAAGGCAACCGGTTTTCTCGAGTTCGAGCGCCAGCATGAGACGTACGAAGCGCCGCTCGCTCGCGTCAAGCATTACAAGGAATTCGTTCACGCGCTGTCCGACGAGAACGCGAAGATCCAGGGCGCGCGTTGCATGGATTGCGGCATTCCGTTCTGCAATAACGGCTGTCCGGTGAACAACATCATTCCGGACTTCAACGACCTGGTGTTCCAGCAGAACTGGAAGACGGCCATTGACGTGCTGCATTCCACGAATAACTTCCCGGAGTTCACCGGGCGCATTTGTCCGGCGCCGTGTGAGACGGCTTGCACGCTCGGTATCAACGACGATCCGGTCGGCATCAAGTCGATCGAACACGCCATCATCGATAAAGCCTGGGCCGAAGGCTGGGTCGCACCCTTGCCGTCCAAGCACAAGACTGGCAAGAAGGTGGCCGTGGTCGGATCGGGTCCCGCCGGATTGGCCGCTGCGCAGCAACTGGCGCGTGCGGGGCATGACGTGACGGTGTTCGAGAAGAACGATCGGATTGGTGGATTGCTGCGATATGGCATCCCCGATTTCAAGCTCGAAAAGTGGCTGATCGATCGCCGCATGCGGCAGATGGAAGCCGAAGGCGTGGCGTTCCGGACCAATGTTTTTATCGGTAAGGATCCGCTGCCGGGGCATATCGCGAATTCATCGCGTGAAACCATTTCGCCCGATGAGTTGCGTGAGCAATTCGATGCTGTTGTCATTGCAGGCGGCTCGGAAACGCCGCGTGATTTGCCGGTGCCTGGGCGTGAAATGCAGGGCATCCATTACGCGATGGAATTCCTGCCGCTGCAGAACAGGGTGAATGCCGGCGATACGGTCGTCGATCAGTTGATTGCCAAGGGCAAGCACGTTGTGGTGATCGGTGGCGGCGATACGGGTTCGGATTGTGTCGGGACATCGAATCGGCATGGCGCGAAAAGCGTGACGCAGTTCGAGTTGCTTTCACAGCCGCCGGAGACGGAGAACAAGCCGCTGGTGTGGCCGTACTGGCCGATCAAGTTGCGCACGTCGTCGTCGCATGAGGAAGGCTGCGAGCGCGATTGGTCGGTGGCGACCAAGCGCTTCGAAGGCAAGAACGGCAAGGTTGAAAAGCTGATCGCGGTGCGCGTGGAATGGAAGGACGGGAAGATGCAGGAAGTGGCGGACTCGGAGTTCGAAATGAAAGCCGATCTGGTGCTGCTCGCGATGGGATTCACGCAGCCCACATCGCCGGTGCTCGAGGCGTTTGGTGTGGATAAGGACGCGCGCGGGAATGTGAAGGCTTCGACCGAAGGGGAAAAGGCATACTTTACGTCGGTGCCGAAGGTGTTCACCGCCGGCGATATGCGTCGGGGTCAGTCGCTGGTTGTGTGGGCGATTCGTGAAGGACGGCAGTGCGCGCGCTCGGTCGATGCGTTTTTGATGGGGTCTAGTGAGTTGCCGCGATAAGATTTTTCTCGTGGGATGTTCGTTGAAAAGCCGGGCTCGGGGTTTGAGCCCGGTTTCAGTAGACCATCTGCCGAAAGGCGGCGCATGGCACATAAGCAGGCCGTTTTAACGCAAGTTAAAACGGCCTCGTTTTTATCCTCAAGAAACTCACCCCGTCACCGCACCAAGCGCCTTCCCCCGCGTTTCCGGCAACAATAACGCCGCAACAATCACCAACAAATATCCCGTTCCTGCCACCACGCCCATCGCTTTAACCAGCGACATTCCCTGTGAAAGCACGCCGACAAGAATCGGGAAAAACGAGCCGAGCCCGCGCCCGAGGTTATAACAAAACCCTTGTCCTGAGCCGCGTATCGCATTCGGGTACAGCTCCGATAAATACGCGCCCACGCCCGCAAAAATCCCCTGTACGACAATGCCAAGCGGAAAGCCGAGCAGCAGCATCGCATGGTCGGTAATGGGGATCATCGTGTAGATCATCCCTAGCAGAAACGAGCCGATAGCAAACAGTACGAACGATGCACGCCGCCCAATCTTGTCGCAGAGAATAGCCCCGAACACATAACCAAAAAACGAGCCGACAATCAGCACTACGAGATAACCGCTCGTATTGAACACGGACAAATGGCGCTCGGTCTTGAGATAGGTCGGCAGCCACGTGGTGATGGCGTAATAACCGCCGAGCATGCCGGTGCACAACGCGCTGCCCAGTATCGTGGTCTTGAGGTGCGAGCCTTTGAAGATATCGGAGAACGTAGCGGTTTCAGTGCCGGCATCGCGCGCGCGGCGTGTAGCGAGATAGATGTCCGGGTCGCTGACGTTGCGGCGAATGTAGAGGATCCACAGCGCCGGCAAGATACCGATCCAGAAGCACGCGCGCCACGCGTTATCTTCGGGCAGCAACGCGAAGAACGCCCAGTAGAGGATGGCCGCCGCACCCCAGCCGAATGACCAGCTGCTCTGCACAGTCCCCACGGCTTTCGCCCGATGCTGCGGCGAACGAATGGTCTCGGCCATCATCACGGTGACCACGGACCATTCGCCGCCGAAGCCCACGCCTTGCAGCGTGCGCGTGGCCAGCAACTGTCCGAATGAATGCGTGAAGCCGGAAAGAAACGTGAAGAACGCAAACGTGCCGATCGTCCACTGCAATACGCGGACGCGGCCATATCGGTCAGAGAGAATGCCGGCGAGCCAGCCGCCAATAGCCGATGAAATCAGCGAGCTCGTCGCAATCATCCCGGCTTCGCTCTTCGTCATGCCCCACGTGGCAATCAGCGTGGGAATGAGGAACGAGTAGATCATGAAGTCGAAGGCATCGACGGCGTAACCGCCGAAACCTGCGTAAAGCGTGCGGCGCTCGCGCGTCGTCAACTCGGTGAACCACTCGAACGCTCGCATCCGGTCTCCCGTTCAAAGCCTGCGATGCAGGCGCCGGGACATTCTACGGTGCGTCGTTCAACGGGAAAAGCAAGTCAAAAAGAACCTGCCCGGTTGCGAGTCACACGCCGTTCGATGCCAAGGGGCACCGGGCATCGAACAAGCGCTTCGCTCTTACACAACCAGGCTTTCAGCTCCCGCGCGCTCGATCTCGATCCGGCTCTCATGGAAGCCACTCACCGACTCGCGATGCGCGACGCTGACGATCGCGGCGTTCGGTAACGCGTCGATGATCGCCGTATAGATCAGCATCTCGTTCTCGGCGTCGAGCGCACTGGTGGCTTCATCGAGGAACATGAAGTCGGGTTTTTGCAGCAACACGCGGGCCGCCGCGAGCCGCTGTTGTTCACCCGGCGACATCATCTTGGCCCAATGCCCCGACTCCTCCAGACGCGTGCCGTACGCGTTCAGGTTGCAGGCGCGCAAGGCTTCGCGGCAGGCTTCATCGGAGAAGGCTTCCGCAGTCGACGGATAACTCAGCGCCGCCTTCAACGTGCCGATCGGCAAGTAGCTTTGCTGCGGAATGAACATCAGCTTGGCGTCGACCGGGGCGTCGATCGTGCCGTCACCGAACGGCCACAGGCCGGCCAGCGCGCGCATCAACGTACTCTTGCCCGAACCGGACGGGCCTTGCACCAGCCAGCGCGAGCCCGGCTTCACGATCACATCCGCGACGTTCGCGAGCGGCGTACCGTTCGGCAACGAGAGCTTCAGCCCCGTCGTGGTCAGCGCTTTTGTATCCGTGTAATGCAGGTTGATGCCGCCGTGGGCGGTCGCTGGCGATATCGCTTCCTTGATGTGCGTGGAGCGCATCACGCGCTTGAATTCGCGCAGCCGGTTCACGGTGGCGCGCCATTCGACCAGGGTCGAGTAACTATTGATGAACCAGGAAAACGAGTCGCTGACTGTGCCGAACGCCGAACTGATCTGCATCAGCACGCCGAACGTGAATGCGCCTGCGAAGTAGCGGGGAGCGGCGACCATGATCGGGAAAATAATCGCGATCTGGCCGTAGAAGGACAGCACGAAGGTCATCCGCCGCGTGTACTTCATGATCTGCCAGTAATTCTGGCGGATCGTTTCGAAGATGGTCCGGGCGTTGGTGTTTTCCGTCGCGATGCCGTCGTAAAACGCGATTTGCTCGGCGTTCTCACGAATGCGGATCAGGCCGAAACGGAAGTTGGCTTCCACTTTCTGCGCCTGGTAATTAATCGATACCAGCGGGTGGCCGAAACGCTGGATCAGCAGCGAGCCGAGCACTGCGTACAGCGCGGCGGCCCAGACCATGTAGCCCGGAATAGTGATCGGCGTGCCGAACAACGAGAAACTCAGCGCGCCGGCCAGCGTCCACAGGATCGTGATGAAGGTGACGAGCGTGACGAGCGTGGACAACAGATCCAGCGACAAAGACAGCGTGGTCGTGGCGAAAGACTGCAGGTCGTCGCTGATCCGCTGGTCGGGG
Source organism: Caballeronia sp. dw_19 (assembly GCF_018449515.1). Lineage (GTDB taxonomy): Bacteria > Pseudomonadota > Gammaproteobacteria > Burkholderiales > Burkholderiaceae > Caballeronia. The sequence goes on from NZ_JAAVUQ010000028.1 coordinate 76,396, forward strand.
TTATCGGCGAGACGATCGCGTTCTATGCGGTAGAAGGCTTTATCGCCGAGCCATTGTTCGAGGTACCGGTGCGTGAGCCATTGGCGCCACCGGAAGCCGAGCATCTGGCGCAGATACCGGCCATACACGGCGAGCAGGATGTACGCGAACGCGAGACCCGCGAAGATCAGCAGCAAACGCGGAAACTCGGCGACCCGCTTGGCCTGCAGCGTGTTATAGAAGTCCGCGCTCCAGGTGTTCAGGCGGACATTGATGTACACGACCGTCATGTTGATCGCGATGATCGCGATCAGCAAAAGCCATGCAATGCCGCGTTCTTCCGATACCCAGTAAGGCTTGATAAGACTCCACGCCGACACTTTGTCGGCGTTTTGTTCTGTGTTGCCGGGAGGTGTGGTGGTCATGAGCTTCCTGAAGACGTGCCGGCTCGGCGGCAGGTTGTAACTTGGCGGTATCGTATCGATGCGGAGGGTCCTGCTCCGTCTCAATGATCGTAAGAGGCCATTAAAGACGGCGCGTGCCGGAGCATTGTTTCGGGCGTGGCTTAATTCTTCCTTAATCCTCGCCCGGCTGGCGACCGCCCGCTGATGCAATGCAGCAGCGAGGCGCTTGCCGTACGCGTATGCTGCCGGCCAACCAAGACGAATCGGCGTTCGCGGCATTGTGCCAGAGTGCGCGTACCGCGAACGAAAGGGAAGGCTGTCCGGTCTTGTCCGCGCCGGGTCCCCGGCTTTTCCCGGTTTGCGGGTCGTTTCGCTTTTATGTTTTAATGATCGATGACGAAACAGGGGTGCTTCGGCACGCGTCTGCCTCCTTGAAATAACGGAGAAACGCGCGGCGAGGCTGAGAGAGTCCCTTTGCACCCGATCCGGGTAATACCGGCGAGGGAAGTTTCCGGAAACCGCCGCGTTTCCAGTTTCTTCCAGTATTGGCTGGCACAGGAGCCGCAGGTTATGCGCTCCCGAGCCGCTTTCTCGCCGTGGTTTCGTCCCTGAATTATGTTTTTGTGCGCCGCGCGTGCAACCAGGGTTCGAAACGGGCGTTCCTCCCGATCTCGATTTCCGTGCTGTGTGCTCCGTGCGTTCTGCAGCGTCTGCTGAGGAGGCATCGTCATCGTGAACACCGCTGTGCATTCCCATTCCACTATGCACTCCACTCGCTCCCGTGCGTCCGGGCGAGACGACTTTGCCGTCGTTGGCGGTGGCTTGTGCGGGCGGCTGGTCGCCTGGCTGCTGGCGGGCACGGGGCATCGCGTGGCGCTGTACGACCGGGGCGATGCCGCCGGCACGCAATCGGCCGCATGGGTCGCGGCGGCGATGCTCGCGCCGCTCGCCGAGGCCGCCAGCGCTGAATTGCTGATCACTGAACTTGGGGCGGCATCGCTTGAGCGCTGGCCGGGTTTTATCGCTGAAATGCCGGAACCGGTGTTTTTCCAGCGCAATGGCACGCTGGTCGTCTGGCATGCCGGCGACCGCGCCGAAGCGCCGCTGTTCGAGCGCCGTTTGCGCGCGAATGCGCCTTCGGAGCTTTTCCAGAACGGCTTCGTCAAGCTCTCCGGCGCGCAAGTCGCGGCGGCGGAACCGTCGCTGGGCACGCGTTTTCCGCAAGGCTGGCTGCTGCCGAACGAAGGCCAGCTCGACAACCGGCAAGTGCTGACTGCGCTGGCTGCGGGGCTGGCCGAACGTAACGTCGATCTCCACTGGAATACGACGATCGATACCGATACCCCGCCGGACGCACATTTCGTGATCGATTGCCGGGGGCTCGGCGGAAAACCGGCATGGCCGGCGTTAAGAGGCATTCGCGGCGAAGTAGCGCGTGTGCATGCGCCGGGTATCGGCCTGACGCGGCCGGTGCGCTTGCTGCATCCGCGCTATCCGCTTTATATCGCGCCGAAACAGGACGACCTTTACGTGATTGGCGCAACCGAAGTGGAAGGCGAAGACATGTCGCCGATGACCGTACGCTCCGCGCTCGAACTCCTGAGCGCGGCGTTCGCGGTGCATCCGGGTTTCGGCGAGGCGCGCATTCTCGAACTCAATTCGCAATGCCGGCCGACCTTGCCCGACCATCGTCCGGCAATTGTCTGGGACGGCGCACGAACCTTGCGGGTAAACGGGTTGTATCGACACGGCTACATGATCGCGCCCGAAGTCGCCGACTCCGCCCGTGCGCTCGCCGAAGCGCTGCTCGGTGGTGCGATCACCAATCCGGATTCCTTCGACGACTGGCGCCGCCAAGCCCGCTGGTCCGCCTTGCTGCGCTGCGAACACGCGGCGCCCGTGCTTTGACTTTCATCATGAACATTCACATCAATCAGCAGCCTTTTTCCATGCCCGACGAAGCGACCGTCACCGACGCCCTCGCGGCCTTCGGCGCAAAACCGCCGTTCGCCGTGGCGCTGAACGGGCAATTCGTGGCGCGTGGCGAACACGCATCGAAGGCGCTTACGGCTGGCGACAAACTCGATATCGTCTCGCCGGTCGCCGGCGGCTGAGGGTAACCAAAGGGAATCGAACCATGACTTCAACCATCACCACAGCCGATACCCTCACGCTCTACGGCACGTCGTTCCCGAGCCGGGTGCTGCTGGGGACGTCGCGCTATCCGTCGCTGCAATCGCTGTCGGATTCCATCGATGCCGCCCGTCCCGGCATGGTCACCGTCGCGTTGCGGCGCCAGTCGAACACGGGCGAGGCCGGTTTCTTCGATGTCCTCAAGCGTCACGGCGTCGCGTTGCTGCCCAACACGGCCGGCTGCCAGACCGTGGACGAGGTGCTGACCACGGCGCGCATGGCGCGTGAACTCTTCGATACCCCGTGGCTGAAGCTCGAACTGATCGGTGACGACTACACGCTGCAGCCCGATCCTATCGGCCTCGTGGAAGCCGCTGAAATACTGATCCGCGAGGGGTTCAAGGTGCTGCCGTATTGCACCGAGGATCTGGTGATCGGCCGGCGTCTGCTCGATGTCGGTTGCGAGGCGTTGATGCCGTGGGGCGCGCCTATCGGAACGGGGAAAGGGGTGACGAATCCCTACGGATTGCGCACGCTGCGTGAGCGGCTGCCGGATGTGCCGCTTATCGTCGATGCCGGTCTTGGCGTGCCGTCGCATGCGTGCCAGGTGATGGAGTGGGGTTTCGACGGCGTGTTGCTGAACACGGCTGTCTCACAGGCGACGTTTCCGCCGCAGATGGCGCGTGCGTTTGCGCTGGGCGTCGAGGCGGGGCGAATGGCCTATCTCGCCGGGCCGATGGCCGAGCGTGATAGCGCACAAGCGAGCACGCCGGTGGTCGGCATGCCGTTCTGGCATCAAGACGGGAGTGCTGCATGAGTATGGCATTGCTGGATAAGGAAGTATTTTGGCCCCCGGCGGATGAATTGCTGGAAGCCGCCGAGCGAATCCGGCGGCGGCTGGGCGAGTGGCCGGCGGCATCTAAGACATGGCGAATCTGCTTGAGCGAGCCGGATCATCCGCGCTCGGGTGATTTGATCGTGGATGGCGGCGTTGAGCCGTTGCCGAAGGGAGTTGGGCGTCTGGAGGTAGAAGCGGGGAGGGCGACGCTGCATCTGGATAACGTCGCGTACACACTGGAGGGCGAATGGTCGGACGATTGGCCGGCCGCGTTGGCCGCATTCCTTGATTGCGGTTTCGAGCCGCACGACGCGCTCGTGCTGGCGCTTGCGTGGCGCCCGGCCAATCTGGATGAACTCGACGCGTGGCCCGTCGATTTTTCCACGTTTCCGAAGGTCGGGAAATTGCCGGCGGCCCCTTCAAAGCCTTTCCCCCATTGCCCGGAGAGGCTTGGCTTATATCCCGTCCTGCCGAGCGCGGAATGGGTCGAACGGGTTCTCGACCAAGGCGTCCGAACGGCGCAATTACGCCGTAAAACCACCGATTCCGGCGATTTAAAGCAGGAAATCGAACGGTCGGTGGCGTCGGGCGCGAAGCACGAGGCGCAGCTTTTTATCAATGATCATTGGCAGGAAGCCATCAAGGCCGGTGCGTACGGCGTGCATCTCGGGCAGGAAGACGTGGAGACTGCCGACCTGAACGCGATTGCCGAAGCGGGCTTGCGCTTGGGCCTGTCGACCCATGGCTACTATGAAATGCTGAAGGCGCTGCATTTCAAGCCGAGCTACCTCGCGCTCGGCGCGGTGTTCCCGACCACGACGAAAATCATGCCAACGGCGCCACAAGGTTTGTCGCGTTTGACACGTTATGTGCGCTTGCTCGACGGCATCGTGCCGCTCGTTGCAATTGGCGGCATCAACGGCCCGGTTTTGCGACAAATTATTTCAACCGGCGTGGGAAGCGCAGCAGTCGTGCGGGCCGTTACAGAGGCGCCGGATCTGGGTGCCGCCATTTCTGCGCTGCAACAGGAATTCGGGCGATAATGCGCCGGATTCGGGAAAATATTCAGCCGTTAAACCAACCGAAGGGGGCCCCCACGACACCCGTTGCGTAGAGGCCCTATAATTCGGCCCTCTTGCGTAAAAGGATTGTCAGCCTTCGTGTCAGCTTCTCCCGAGACCTTGCTAGAGCTTCGCGACGTCGATTTCGGCTACGGCGACCGGCTCGTATTATCGAACCTGAACATGCGCTTCAAGCGCGGTCAGGTCGTGGCTGTCATGGGCGGTTCCGGCTGTGGCAAGACGACCGTGCTACGCTTGATCGGCGGCTTGGTGAAGGCTAAACGCGGCCAGGTGTTGTTCGGCGGCAAGGACGTCGGCACCCAGAGCCGCGACGGCCTTTACGCGCTTCGCCGCAAGATGGGGATGCTGTTCCAGTTCGGCGCGCTGTTCACCGACCAATCCGTATTCGATAACGTCGCGTTCCCGCTGCGGGAACACACCGATCTCCCCGAAGAACTCCTGCGTGACCTCGTGCTGATGAAGCTCAACGCGGTTGGTTTGCGGGGTGCGCGCGATCTCGCGCCGTCGGAGATATCGGGCGGCATGGCTCGCCGCGTGGCGCTTGCCCGCGCCATCGCGCTGGATCCCGAACTGATGATGTACGACGAGCCCTTTGCCGGCCTCGATCCCATTTCGCTCGGCATCACGGCTAATTTGATCCGCACGCTGAACAGCGCGCTGGGCGCCACGTCCATTCTGGTGACGCACGACGTGCCGGAATCGTTCGCCATTGCCGATTACGTGTATTTCATCGCGAACGGCGGCGTTCTGGCGGAAGGCACGCCGGCGCAGTTGCGGGCGTCCCAGGAACCGTCGGTTCGGCAGTTTATCGACGGTACGCCGGACGGTCCGTTCAAATTTCACTATCCAAGCACGACGCCGCTGGCGGCGGACTTTGGACTCGGAGCAAAAGCATGATCAGCGCCATCGGACGGTCGGTGCTCGGCAGCTTCGGCACGATTGGTTACGCGACGCGCATGTTCCTGCGCCTGGTCGTCGAATTCTTTCCGTTGATGCGCCGACCGCGCCTTGTCACGAAACAGATCCTGTTTGTCGGTAACTATTCGCTGTTGATCATCGCGGTTTCGGGCTTGTTCGTGGGTTTTGTGCTCGGTTTGCAGGGTTATCTCACCCTTAACCGATACGGCTCCGAGCAAGCGCTCGGCCTCCTGGTGGCGCTGTCGCTGGTGCGCGAACTCGGGCCGGTGGTGACCGCGTTGCTGTTCGCGGGTCGCGCGGGCACGTCGCTGACGGCGGAAATCGGCCTGATGAAAGCCGGCGAGCAGCTTACCGCCATGGAAATGATGGCGGTCGATCCGCTCAAGGTGGTGGTGGCGCCGCGCTTCTGGGCGGGCATCATCGCCATGCCGATTCTGGCCGCCATTTTCAGCGCGGTCGGCATTTTCGGCGGTTATGTGGTCGGCGTGCTGATGATCGGCGTGGATTCGGGCGCGTTCTGGTCCCAGATGCAAGGCGGCATCGACGTATGGAGCGACGTAGGCAACGGCGTGATCAAGAGCCTGGTGTTCGGCTTTGCCGTCACGTTCATTGCCCTGTTCCAGGGTTATGAAGCCCAGCCGACGCCGGAAGGCGTTTCGCGCGCGACCACGAAAACGGTGGTGTACGGCTCGCTGGCCGTGCTCGGGCTGGATTTCCTGCTGACCGCGCTGATGTTCAACTGACTACTCCGGGCCGGACCGCGACGCTCTTTGTGTCGCGATTCGGTTCACCGGTTCGTGGACGTTGTGAAGGGCACAGTCCTTCACACAAAAAACTGCGACAAGATTCTTTGGGAAGACGATGAAAAAGACTGCTGCTCTCGACTTTTGGGTCGGCCTCTTCGTGGTGCTGGGCTTCGTGGCGCTGTTATTCCTTGCGTTGAAGGCGGGCAACATGAGCTCGCTGTCGTTTCAGCCGACCTACGCGGTCAAGCTGAAATTCGACAATATCGGCGGGCTGAAGCCGCGTGCGCCGGTGAAGAGCGCGGGCGTGACGGTGGGCCGTGTGGATTCGATCGGTTTTGACCAGAACACGTATCAGGCGTTGGTCACCATCAATCTCGATAAGCAATATCAGTTTCCGAAGGATTCGTCGGCGAAGATCCTGACGTCGGGCTTGCTCGGCGAGCAGTACATCGGCCTGGAGCCGGGCGGCGACGACCAGATGCTCAAAGCGGGCGACACCATTTCGATGACGCAATCGGCGGTGGTTCTTGAGAATCTGATCGGGCAATTCCTGTACAACAAAGCGGCGGATTCGGGCGCATCCAAGAGCCCGGCAACCTCTGCCGCACCTGCTGCAACGCCTGCTGCGCCAGCTTTCCCGGGCGCCGCGAGCGCGATGGGCGCGAGCGCGGCGACTCAATGAGCCGGACTGGCGGTTCCAGATTCCAGGCAGTCGAAGGCGCGCCGATCTCGCAGTACGGGCTTGGCCTTCGGATCAGCATCAATAAGGAGAAGAACAAATGCAGGCAATGCGCGTAAATAGCGCGGCTGTGATAGTCGCGGTGGCGGTGCTTGCCGGGTGCGCAACCGTCACCACGCCGACCAAGGGTGATCCGTTCGAGAGTTACAACCGGACGATGTTCACGATCAACGACAAGATCGATGAAGTCGCGCTCAAGCCGATTGCCAAGGGGTACGTGTACGTTACGCCGCAGCCGGTGCGCGACAGTGTCACAAATTTCTTCGGCAATATCGGCGATATTTATACCGCTGCGAATAATCTGGTGCAGTTGAAGATTGCAGACGGCGTGTCGGACATCATGCGTGTCGTGATGAACTCGATCTTCGGCGTGGCCGGCTTGTTCGACGTAGCGAGCGTTGCCGGACTGCCGAAGCACACCCAGGACTTCGGCTTGACGCTCGGCCATTACGGCGTGCCGGCGGGTCCCTATGTCGTGCTGCCGTTGCTGGGACCGAGCACGGTGCGTGATACGGCGGGTACGGTTGTCGATTATTTCGGCAGCGTGACGAGCTTCGTGGACCCGACCTGGTTCCGTTCCACGCTGTTCGGTCTGCAACTGATCAACACGCGAGCCAACTTGCTGGGCGCGGGCGACGTGCTGGCGGGCGCGGCGCTCGACAAGTATTCGTTCGTGCGTAATGCGTATCTGCAACGCCGCCAGTATCTGATCGGCGGCGACAACAGCGCGAGCGACGGCAACGAAGCTCTGCCGAAGTACGAGGATGTAGACAGCGGCGCGGCAGCAGGCGCAGCGCCTGCTTCAGCTACCACTGCGGCGCCGGTTGCGGCTGCGTCGGCACCGGAGGCGGCTTCGGGCGAGACTGCGGCGAGCGAACCCGGTGCAAATACTGTGCGGCCGGACCAGATGGTGCCGCCGCGGATTCCGTCGTTCCCGTCGTTCAGGCTGCGTTAAAGCGTGCAGAATGACGGCCCGGTAATATAACGAAAGCCTTTCGATGGCTGAAAGGGTGTGGAAGATGAACTCATGGTGAACACCACGCTCAAACTCAGGCCACTTTTTTTGCAGAGTCCGTAATGAAAAAACTATTTCTACTTCCCCTGTTTGCCGTGCTGATGGCGTTTTGCAGCGGTGCGTTCGCGCAGGCTGGCGACATGTCCACTCCTGACGGGTTGGTCAAGACAGTCACATCGCAAGTGCTCGATCAGATCAAGGCTGACAAGCAGATCCAGTCGGGCAACATCACGCGCATCACGCAGCTGGTGAACGAGAAGATCCTGCCGTACACGGACTTCACGCGGACCACGCGTCTTGTCATGGGGCGCAACTGGAACACGGCTACGCCGCAACAGCAGAAAGACATCGTCGAGCAGTTCAAGATGCTGCTGATCCGTACGTATTCGGGGGCGCTTGCTCAGGTTCGCGATCAACAGGTCCAGTACAAGCCGTTCCGGGCAGATCCTAGCGATACAGACGTGGTGGTGCGCTCGGTGGTGCTGAACAACGGTTCGCCGATCGAGCTCGACTATCGTTTGTACAAGACGCCGCAGGGCTGGAAGGTCTATGACATCAACGTGCTGGGCGCGTGGCTGATTCAGGCTTACCAGCAGCAGTTCAACGAGCAGATCCAGCAACACGGCGTGGACGGGCTGGTGCAGTTCCTCACGCAGCGTAACCAGCAACTGGCGAGCGGCAAGGCATCGTGAGTCGCTTCGAAACCGCCGCGACGCTCACGCACGAGAGCGCAAGAAGCGCGCTCGACGCGGGTTTGTCGCGGATCGCCGCTGGCGCGACTGAAGTGGATTGCGCGTCGCTCAAACAATTCGATTCGTCGGCGCTCGCCGTGCTGCTCGCGTGGCAACGCGCGGCGGTTGCGCGTGGCGCGGCGCTTACTGTTGTTAATCTTCCCTCGGGGCTTGCCAGTCTTGCGCAGGCTTATGGCGTGGATTCACTTCTGTCTTTTCGTTCGCACTAGGGGGATGGGTTCCGGGTGCGAGCGTTAGGGGGCGGGGTTGATGCCGGGTTGGTCGGTTCTGGGGTTAGTGGTCGGGGTCTATGCCGGGTTGCTGCTTTCAGCGTTAGTGGTCTGCAGGAGTCGGATTTTCTCTTTATCACTATTAGCCACTGTGCGTGGCGGCACGTCATTTCTTTGTCCAAAGCGACAAAGAAACGAAGCAAAGAAAACGCTTTAACCGCGCTACCCTAAGTGTCCACAGCGTGCAGTTTCAATTCATGGGTGCCCCAAAAGCACGGTGCTCGCCAGAGCGGAGGATGTGTGAACCCCTCCTTCTCCGAACACGGATACCCACACGCTTCGCCACCAGTGACTGAATCTGCCCAAGGAGCACCCCGCGCTATCCGCGGATAACCTCCCTCCAATGTGTACGCGCCTCGAACCTCGTCGCCAACCCGCCAAGAAACGAAGCCGCGAAGATGCGGGCGGCCGTAACTGACGAAAATAGCTGTACAGAACGCGCAGCCAATTCACAAAAACTGAGGCAGTAACCACAAGCACGCATCAAGCTGTGGCCTACGAATACGGTCGCACAGACCAGATAGCTAATCCGTCAAAACCGCAGCCGTAAATACCCGTAAGGCTGTGCGGGTTCCTTAGCAATTGTGCTTGCCCGAGAGCGTACGGGGCGAAGCGTGTTCGTGTCAGGATTCGCGAGAAGGAGGGGTTCACACATCCGTGGCTCTGGCGAGCACCGTGCTTTTGGGGCACCTATGAATGAAAACTGCACGCTGTGGACACTTAGGGTAGCGTGGTTGAAAGCGTTTTCTTTGCTTCGTTTCTTTGTCGCTTTGGACAAAGAAATGACGTGCCGCCACGCACAGTGGCTAATAGTGATAAAGAGAAAATCCGACTCTCACAGACCACTAACACTGAAAGCAGCAACCCGGCATAGACCCCGACCGCTAACCCCAGAACCGACCACCCCGGCATTGACCCCGACCACTACCGCCGAAACCACCAACCCAGCATTGACCCCTAACCACTAAACACCGAAAGCACCAACCCAAACAGAACCCCAAGTGCGAACGAAGACCCCTTGAGCAATCGGCTAACCTCCGCCGCGTTTGGCCTATAATCAACCGTTTTTTCGGCCTGCTATCCGCCTTTCATTTTGTAAAGGCCGGTTCCGGTTCCGATCCGCACACATCGAGGCGCAGCCCCGCCGGCGCGCGCACTGTCATGTCAGCCATAGAAATACGCAACGTCAAGAAGCGCTACAAAGAGCTGCAAGCGCTCAAAGGCGTGAACCTCGTCGTCGAAGAAGGCGAGTTTTTCGGCCTGCTCGGCCCCAACGGTGCCGGTAAAACGACCCTCATCAGCATCCTCGCGGGCCTCGCGCGCGCCGATAGCGGAGCCGTCTCCGTGCTCGGCCACGACGTGGTCACCGACTTCCGCCAGGCGCGCCGCTCGCTGGGCGTGGTGCCGCAGGAACTCGTCTTCGATCCGTTTTTTACCGTCCGCGAAGCACTGCGCATCCAGTCCGGCTATTTCGGCCTGCGCAAGAACGACGACTGGATCGACGAAATCATGGCCAATCTCGATCTCACCGAGAAAGCCGATGTCAACACGCGCGCGCTCTCAGGTGGCATGAAACGTCGTGTGCTGGTAGCCCAGGCGCTGGTCCACAAGCCGCCGGTGATCGTGCTAGACGAGCCAACCGCGGGTGTCGATGTCGAATTGCGCCAGACGCTCTGGAAGTTCATCTCCCGGTTGAACCGCGAAGGCCACACCATCGTGCTGACCACGCACTATCTTGAAGAAGCCGAGGCGTTGTGCGACCGGCTCGCCATGCTGCGTCGGGGTGAAGTCGTCGCGCTTGAACGAACCAGCACGCTATTGCAGCGCTTCGCCGGAATGCAGCTTTCGTTGCGTTTCTCGCACGGCGTATTGCCCGTCGAGTTGCGCGCGCTGGAAGTCGATTCGCGCGCGGCTTCCGGGACCAACCATTTGTTGCGGCTCGCAAGCTACGACGACGTCGAGCCGATCCTGGCGAAATGCCGCGCAGCGGGCTGCACGTTCGATGAAATCGATGTGCGCAAAGCAGATCTGGAGGATGTGTTCGTGCAGGTGATGAACGAGCCGGAAGTCATCGAGGGCCTTTCATGAGCGGCTTTCGTACCCTGTTCTACAAAGAACTCCTGCGTTTCTACAAAGTTGGGTTTCAAACGGTGCTCGCACCGGTTATCACCGCGCTTTTGTACCTGATGATCTTCGGGCACGCGCTGACAAATCACGTCGAGGTTTATCCGGGCGTGGCTTACACAAGTTTCCTCGTGCCGGGACTGGTGATGATGAGCGTGTTGCAGAACGCGTTCGCGAACAGCTCGTCGTCGCTGATCCAGTCGAAGATCACGGGCAACCTCGTTTTCGTGCTGCTGCCGCCGCTGTCGCACTGGGAAATGTACTTTGCGTATGTGCTCGCGTCCGTCGTGCGCGGGATTGCGGTCGGTTTTGGCGTGTTTATCGTCACGGTGTGGTTCATTCCCATGAGTTTCGCCGCGCCGTTCTATATTCTCGGTTTTGCGATCCTCGGTTCTGCAATTCTAGGAACGCTCGGATTGATCGCCGGCGTCTGGGCCGATAAATTCGACCAGCTCGCGGCATTCCAAAACTTTTTGATCATGCCGCTGACTTTCCTGTCGGGCGTGTTTTACTCCACCCATACGCTGCCGCCGATCTGGCGCGAAGTGTCGCGACTGAATCCGTTCTTCTACATGATCGACGGTTTCCGATACGGCTTCTTCGGCATGTCCGACGTCAATCCACTCGCGAGCCTTGGCATTGTCGGCGGGTTTTTCATCGTACTGGCGGGAATCGCCATACGCTTGCTGGCAAGCGGTTACAAACTGCGTCATTGATAGCGTCACTCATCAGTTCGCTTAATTTTCAGGAGACTTCCATGTTGCCAACTCCGGAACAAGTGAAGGAATACATTGCTGGCGGCCTCGCTTGCCAGCATGTCGAAGTAGAAGGCGACGGCCAGCATTTCTTCGCGACCATCGTGAGCGACGCATTCGAAGGCAAGCGGCCCATCGCTCGCCATCAACTCGTCTACGCGGCGCTCGGCGACCGCATGCGCGCGGAAATCCACGCGCTGAGCATGAAAACGCTGACCCCGGCCGAGTGGAAACCCGTCTGAGCGTTCCCAACATTTGATGATGTCACCGCATCACCCGTAACCGACTGGCTGAAAATTTAGTGCGATTCACTCAAGACAACCGCAGCGCCGATAACGGCGCTGCAGCAGGAAGCTCCGTAGAAGGAACGCCAAGCATGGACAAACTCGTGATTGTCGGGGGCGCGAAGCTCTCGGGCGAAATCGTGGTATCGGGTGCGAAGAACGCGGCGCTGCCCATTCTTTGCGCCAGTCTGCTCACGGCTGACGACGTGCATCTGGAAAACGTGCCCAACCTGCAAGACGTGCGCACGATGCTCAAACTGCTCAACCAGATGGGCCTGCGTTCCGAATCAGCGAACGGAAAGGTCTGGCTGAATGCATCGAAGGTCGACAACCTGCTCGCGCCGTATGAAATGGTCAAGACCATGCGCGCGTCCATTCTCGTGCTCGGGCCGCTGCTCGCGCGTTTCGGCGAAGCCAAGGTGTCGTTGCCGGGCGGCTGCGCGATCGGCGCGCGTCCCGTCGATCAGCACATCAAGGGCCTGCAGGCGATGGGCGCCGAGATCACGATCGAACATGGGTTCATTGAAGCGCGGGCGAAGCGGCTGAAGGGCGCACGCATTGTCACCGACATGATCACCGTCACCGGCACGGAAAACCTGCTGATGGCTGCGGTGCTGGCGGAAGGCGAAACGGTCATCGAGAACGCGGCGCGCGAGCCGGAAGTCAGCGATCTCGCGAATCTGCTCGTCGCGATGGGCGCGAAGATCGACGGGATCGGGTCGGACCGGCTGGTGATTCAGGGCGTAGACAAGTTGCACGGCGCGCGTCATTCGGTGGTGCCGGATCGGATTGAAGCGGGCACGTTCCTGTGCGCGGTCGCGGCTACCGGCGGCGACGTGACGTTGCGTAACGTGAATCCTTCGTTGCTCGAAGCCGTGATTGAAAAGCTGCACGAAGCGGGTGTATCTATTGAAGAAGGCGAGAACTGGCTTCGTGTACGTATGAACAAACGTCCGACGGCGGTCAGCTTCCGTACGTCGGAATATCCGGCGTTCCCCACCGACATGCAGGCTCAGTTCATGGCGCTCAACACGCTCGCGACCGGCACGTCGCAAGCGGTGGAAACCATCTTCGAAAACCGTTTCATGCACGTGCAGGAATTGAACCGATTGGGCGCAAGCATTACCGTCGACGGTAATACGGCGCTCGTGAACGGTGTACAGAAACTGTCGGGCGCGAAGGTGATGGCGACGGATCTGCGGGCATCGGCGAGTCTGGTGATCGCGGCCATGTGCGCGGATGGTGAAACGTTGATTGATCGTATCTATCACCTCGATCGCGGCTACGACCGGATGGAAAGCAAACTGACCGCAGTTGGCGCGAACGTACGGCGTATCAACGGTAGCGGAGGCGAGCAATGAGTTCGCTGCAAACTTCGCAGTCGTTGAGTTCGGTGCCGGCTAGCGCGATGTTGACGCTGGCGTTATCGAAGGGACGCATCTTCGACGAAACCCTGCCGCTGCTCGCCGCAGCCGGCGTGGAAGTGACGGAAGATCCCGAAACGTCGCGCAAGCTGATCCTGCCGACCACGAACCCGAACTTGCGCGTGATCATCGTGCGTGCAACCGATGTTCCGACCTACGTCGAATACGGCGCGGCCGACTTCGGCGTGGCGGGCAAGGACGTGTTGATCGAGCATGGCGGCGGCGGTTTGTATCAACCGATCGATCTGAATATTGCGCGCTGCCGGATGTCGGTGGCGGTGAAGAATGGCTTCGATTACGAAACCGCCGTGCGCCAGGGTGCACGGCTGCGCATCGCGACAAAATATGTTGAAGTGGCACGTGAGCATTTCGCGGCGAAGGGCGTTCACGTCGATCTGATCAAGCTGTATGGATCGATGGAACTGGCGCCGCTGGTCGGTCTGGCCGACGCCATTGTCGACCTGGTCAGTTCAGGTAATACATTGCGCGCGAATGATTTGGTCGAAGTTGAAGAAATCATGGAAATATCGTCGCGTCTGGTCGTCAATCAGGCCGCGCTGAAGTTGAAACGCGCCGCGTTGAAACCGTATCTCGATGCGTTCGAACGCGCGTCGGTTGGCGCGTAAAAGTAGAGTAAAGCAGAGCAGGGCAAACAACCGGATACCAGCATGTCTATCAAGATTCGCAAACTCGATTCCAGCGCCAACGGTTTTCACACGGCGCTGCACGCGGTGCTCGCGTTCGAGGCGAGCGAGGACGAAGCCATCGAGCGCTCGGTCGCGCAAATTCTCGCCGATGTCAAAACGCGTGGCGACGACGCTGTCCTGGAATACACGAACAAGTTTGACCGGCTGAAAGCCGAGAACGTCGCGTCGCTGGAATTGCCGCAGGCTGAACTGGAAGCGGCGCTCGAAGGGCTCGTACCGAAACGCCGCGCCGCGCTGGAAGCAGCGGCGGCGCGCGTGCGCGGTTATCACGAGAAACAGCGGATCGAGTGCGGCAGCCATAGCTGGCAGTACACGGAAGCAGACGGCACGGTGCTCGGCCAGAAAGTCATGCCGCTGGATCGCGCGGGTATCTACGTGCCGGGCGGCAAGGCGGCGTATCCGTCGTCGGTGCTGATGAACGCGATTCCCGCGCGCGTGGCCGGCGTGAAGGAAATCGTGATGGTCGTGCCCACGCCCGACGGCGTGAAAAATCCGCTGGTGCTCGCGGCGGCGTTGCTGGGCGGCGTGGACCGCGTGTTTACCATCGGCGGCGCGCAGGCGATCGGCGCGCTGGCCTACGGCACGCAATCCATTCCTGCCGTCGATAAAATCTGCGGCCCGGGTAACGCGTACGTTGCATCGGCAAAACGGCGCGTGTTCGGCACCGTCGGTATCGACATGATCGCGGGACCGTCGGAAATCCTGATTATCTGCGATGCGACCACGGACCCGCGCTGGGTCGCAATGGATCTGTTCTCGCAAGCCGAGCACGACGAACTCGCGCAATCCATCCTGCTGTGCCCGGACGCGACGTTTATCCAGCGCGTGGAAGACGCGATCAACGAATTGCTGCCCACGTTGCCCCGTCGCAATGTGATCCAGCGCTCGCTCGAAGACCGTGGTGCGCTGATCAAGGTCGCCGACATGAACGAAGCTTGCGCGATCGCCAACGACATCGCGCCGGAACACCTCGAAATTTCCGCGCTCGATCCGCATCACTGGGCGGCGCAGATCCGTCACGCGGGCGCTATTTTCTTGGGCCGCTACACGAGCGAAAGCCTTGGCGATTACTGCGCGGGACCGAACCATGTACTACCGACGTCACGTACCGCGCGGTTTTCATCGCCGCTGGGCGTGTACGACTTCATCAAGCGCTCAAGCGTGATTGAAGTCAGCGCGGAAGGCGCGCAGACGCTCGGCGAGATTGCAGCCGAACTGGCGTATGGCGAAGGCCTGCAGGCGCATGCGCGCAGCGCTGAATATCGGATGAAAAATACATCGCAGTAACAAAGCAAAGACGCAAACCGAGTTAAACACCGAGGCGGCCTTAGAGCCGCCCAACGTCCGGCGCCTGGCGTCCGGCAATACCATGACACGACCACAAGACATTCTCCGCCCCGACGTCCTTGCAATGACGTGTTATCCCGTGCCGAATTCAACCGGTCTAGTGAAGCTCGACGCAATGGAAAATCCGTATCGGTTGCCGGCGAAGCTGGCTGCTGAATTGGGCGAACGCTTATCGGACGTCGCCTTGAACCGATACCCCGAACCCCGTCCGACCGCGTTGATCGAGAAGATCAAGCGCGTCATGCAAGTGCCCGCCGCGTGCGAATTGCTGCTCGGCAACGGCTCGGATGAATTGATCAGCATGATGTCGATGGCGTGCGCGAAACCCGGCGCCACCGTCGTCGTGCCGGTTCCCGGCTTCGTGATGTACGAGATGTCGGCGAAATTCGCGGGGCTTGAGTTTATCGGCGTGCCGTTGAACGCTGATTTCACACTCGATGTCGACACGCTGATTTCCGCGATCGAAACGCACAACCCGGCGCTGGTATATCTCGCGTATCCGAACAATCCGACCGGCACGCTTTACGACGACGCGGATATTGAACGCGTGATCGCGGCGGCATCGAACAGCCTGGTTGTAATCGATGAAGCGTATCAACCGTTCGCCCAGCAAAGCTGGCTGCCGCGCGCTGCAGATTTCGACAACGTGGTCGTGATGCGGACGATGTCGAAGCTCGGCCTGGCGGGTATTCGCCTGGGTTATCTGGCGGGCAAGGCGTCATGGACCACGGAATTCGATAAAGTGCGTCCGCCGTACAACATCAACGTGCTGACGCAGGCGGCCGCGGATTTCATGCTCGATCACCTCGATGTGCTCGATGCCCAAGCCGCCGAACTCCGCATTGAACGCTCGCGGTTGGAACTGGCCTTGAAGGCGCTGCCCGGCGCGACCGTTTATCCCAGCGCCGGCAACTTTCTGCTGGTTCGTGTTCCCGATGCTGCTGCCGTCTTCGAAACCCTGCTGACATCGCGGGTTTTGATCAAAAACGTGAGTAAAATGCATCCGTTATTGGCGAATTGCGTGCGTTTGACGGTCGGATCGGCAGAAGAGAATGCGCAAATGATCGCCGCTCTGAAACTCGCGCTGCACTGAAATCTCTTAAAAGTCTCAAAGGAAATACCATGCGCAATGCGGAAGTCGTTCGCAACACCAGCGAAACGCAGATCCGTGTGAAGCTCGACCTGGACGGCACCGGCAAGCAAAAGCTTGCCACCGGTGTGCCGTTTCTCGACCACATGCTCGACCAGATCGCGCGTCACGGCCTTTTCGACCTTGAAGTCGAAGCGCATGGCGACCTTCATATCGATGACCACCACACGGTGGAAGATACGGGTATCACGCTGGGTCAGGCCGTGGCGAAGGCCATTGGCGACCGCAAGGGCATTCGCCGATACGGCCATTCCTACGTGCCGCTCGACGAAGCGCTGTCACGCGTGGTGATCGATTTTTCGGGCCGGCCGGGGCTGGAATTTCACGTCCCGTTCACGCGTGCGCGCATTGGCACGTTCGACGTCGATCTCACCATCGAATTCTTCCGCGGTTTCGTGAATCACGCGGGCGTGACGCTGCACATCGACAATTTGCGCGGCATCAATGCGCATCATCAGGTGGAAACCGTCTTCAAGGCATTCGGCCGCGCGTTGCGCATGGCTGTTGAGCTGGACGAGCGCGCGGCAGGGCAGATTCCATCGACCAAGGGCAGCCTTTAAGCGCCTTCTAAATAACGCGAAACTGGCACATGTCGGGCGTGTTTCCAAGCGCGTCCGGGCCGTCCGCGTCGATACGAGCCATGCCGGCCTGCGATGAATCTACTCAAATCGTTTATTTCGTTGCTCGCGCTGATCAATCCGGTCGGCGCGATCCCGTTTTTTCTGAGCTTGACGACCGATATGTCGAGCCCGGAGAAGAAAAACACGATCCGGATCGCGTCCATTTCGGTCTTCTGCGTGATTGGCGTGACTGCGCTGCTCGGACAGCAGATCATCGCGTTCTTCGGGATTTCCGTCGGATCTCTTGAAGTGGGCGGCGGCATCATCATGTTGTTGATGGCGATCAACATGTTGAACGCGCAAGTCGGCAACGCGCGCTCCACGCCGGAAGAGCGACACGAAGCCGAGATGAAAAGCAGCATCGCGGTCGTGCCGCTCGCCATTCCGCTGCTGACGGGACCGGGTTCCATCAGCACGGTGATCGTCTATTCTGCAAGTGTGGTGCACTGGTATGACCGTATCGGACTGGTCATGATCGGCGGGGTGCTGGCGCTGTTGTGTTTCGGTGCGCTGCGCCTGGCTGAACCCATTGCGAGCTGGGTCGGGCGTACGGGCATTAACATTGGTACGCGCCTGATGGGTTTGATGCTGTCGGCGCTGGCGGTGGAATTTATCGTCAACGGATTGAAGGCGTTGCTGCCCTCCTTGAAATAGCGTTCTGGAACGTGCTGAATTGAATACTTCGATGAAAACTTCGATAGCAATCGTGGATTACGGCATGGGCAACCTGCGTTCCGTGTATCAGGCGCTGCGCAAGGCCGCGCCGGAAGCGGACGTGGCGATCGTCGAGCAGCCCGAAGCAATCCGTGCGGCCGACCGGGTCGTGCTGCCGGGACAGGGCGCCATGCGCGACTGCATGGCGCACCTCGGCGCGTCGGGCCTGCAGGAAGCCGTCATGGAAGCCGCGCGCAACAAACCCATGCTGGGCGTGTGTGTCGGTGAGCAGATGCTGTTTGACTGGAGCCAGGAAGGCGACGCGAAGGGCACGAATGGCCTTGGCCTGATACCCGGCAAGGTCGTGCGCTTCGATCTGGAAGGCCAACTGCAAGATGACGGCTCGCGTTTCAAAGTCCCGCAGATGGGCTGGAACCGCGTGCGTCAGACGCAGCGGCACGCGCTGTGGGACGGCGTGCCCGACGAATCATTTTTCTATTTCGTGCACAGTTATTACGGCGTTCCGGACAATCCGGCGCATACGTCCGGCGAAACCCTGTACGGCGCGCCGTTTACTTCGGCTATTGCTCGGGACAATCTGTTCGCGACCCAGTTTCACCCAGAGAAGAGCGCCGATGCGGGCTTGCGGCTGTATCGAAACTTCGTACACTGGAAACCATGAAGTTCGCGTTTTTGGTGCTGTTTTAGCGGTGATTTGACGTTTTGGCTTATGCCGTTTGCAGCGGCGAGCCTTGCATCACTTGTACTACACTAGCGAGACGGCAGGCAAAACAGGGCGCTGTGCCCAAATTTGCAACCGTTCGATCAACCCTCATCCGATAACGCTATTTCTATGTTGCTCATTCCGGCCATCGATCTAAAAGACGGTCAGTGCGTACGCCTCAAACAAGGCGATATGGACCAGGCGACCATTTTTTCCGAAGATCCGGCGGCAATGGCCCGGCTATGGGTCGATCGGGGCGCACGGCGGCTTCATCTCGTCGACCTGAACGGCGCGTTTGCCGGCAAGCCGAAAAACGAAGAAGCCATCCGCGCGATCATCAAGGAAGTCGGTAACGACATCCCGGTGCAGCTCGGTGGCGGCATTCGCGACCTGAACACCATCGAACGCTATCTCGATGACGGTCTGGAGTACGTGATCATCGGCACGGCGGCGGTGAAAAATCCGGGCTTCCTGCAAGATGCGTGCACCGCGTTTGCGGGTCATATCATCGTCGGGCTGGATGCGAAGGACGGTAAGGTCGCCACCGACGGCTGGAGCAAGCTGACGGGGCACGAGGTCATCGACCTCGGCCGCAAGTTCGAAGACTACGGCTGCGAGGCGATCATCTATACGGATATCGGCCGCGACGGCATGTTGCAGGGCATCAACATTGAAGCCACTGTGCGCCTCGCGCAAGCCGTCAAGATTCCAGTGATCGCGAGCGGCGGATTATCGAACCTGGGCGACATCGACTCCCTGTGCGAAGTGGAAGACGAAGGTATTTCCGGCGTGATTTGCGGACGCGCGATTTATTCGGGCGACCTGGATTTCGCCGCCGCGCAAGCGCGCGCCGACAAGCTGCGCGAAGCCGACGACGCCTGAGCCTAAGTTCTTACGCCTAAGTCTTAAGCCTAAGCAGCCGCATGTTGCGAGGGCGCCGCGCAGTCGTGGGTAACTGACCACGCGGCGACCTTTTCGGCCAGCCTGATTTAAGCGCCTTATGTGCTTCCGGACAGTTTTCTGCTCAGCCTGATCGAGGCGCGCCGCAAGTCCGTACAGGCGGGGCGGCCATTCGTTTCGCTTCTTTCCGCGATGGTCAATTTCGATTGAACCGCCTCGCTTATCCTAAGCACTCACTCGCAGCGCAACGGCATTCGTAACAACATGGCTCTCGCTAAACGCATCATCCCGTGTCTCGATGTCACCGCTGGCCGCGTGGTCAAGGGCGTCAATTTCCTCGAATTGCGCGACGCGGGCGATCCCGTCGAAATTGCTCGCCGATACGACGACCAGGGCGCCGACGAACTCACGTTCCTCGACATCACCGCCACCTCCGACCAGCGTGACCTGATCCTGCCGATCATCGAACAGGTGGCGTCGCAGGTCTTTATCCCGCTGACCGTTGGCGGCGGCGTGCGCGCGGTGGAAGACGTGCGTCGGCTGCTGAACGCGGGCGCCGACAAGATCAGCATGAATTCATCGGCGGTGGCGAATCCGCAACTCGTGCGCGATGCATCGGACAAACACGGTTCGCAGTGCATCGTGGTGGCCATCGACGCAAAGCGTGTCAGCGCCGTGGGCGAAACCCCGCGTTGGGAAGTTTTCACGCACGGTGGCCGCAAGAACACGGGACTCGACGTGATCGAGTGGGCGCGCAAGATGGCGGAATTTGGCGCCGGCGAAATCCTGCTGACCAGCATGGATCGTGACGGCACGAAAAGCGGCTTCGATCTTGCGCTGACGCGCGCGGTGTCCGACGCTATTTCGATTCCGGTGATTGCATCGGGCGGCGTGGGTTCGCTCGCGCATCTGGCCGACGGCATCACCGAAGGTCACGCCGATGCGGTGCTTGCCGCCAGCATTTTCCACTATGGCGAACACACGGTCGGCGAGGCGAAACGCTTCATGGCCGATCAGGGTATTTCGGTGAGGATTTAAGCGGTGACTGCACAAACTGAAGAAGCGAGTTGGCTCGATAAGGTCAAGTGGGACGCGAACGGTCTCGTGCCGGTGATCGCTCAGGAATCCACAACGGGTGACGTGCTGATGTTCGCGTGGATGAACCGCGAAGCGTTGGCGAAGACCATCGAATTGAAGCGCGCCGTGTATTACTCGCGTTCGCGCCAGCGCCTGTGGTTCAAGGGCGAGGAATCGGGACACGTCCAGCACGTGCATGAAGTCCGGCTCGATTGCGATGAAGACGTCGTATTGCTCAAAGTGGAGCAGGTGTCGGGCATTGCGTGCCACACCGGCCGCCATTCGTGCTTTTTCCAGAAATTCGAGGGATCGGTCAAAACGGGCGACTGGATCGCGGTCGATCCGGTCTTGATGGACCCTGAACATATCTATAAGTAATGACTCAAGCCACGCTTTCCACGCAAGACACGTTGCTGCGCCTCGCGGCGATTATCGATAGCCGCAAGGGCGGAGATCCGGAACAATCTTACGTTTCCCGACTCTTTCATAAAGGTGACGACGCCGTTCTCAAGAAGATCGGCGAGGAAGCTACCGAAGTCGTGCTGGCCGCCAAGGACACGCGACACGGCGGTGCACCCAAGGCGCTTGTCGGCGAAGTGGCCGACTTGTGGTTCCATTGTCTCGTGATGTTGTCCCATTTCGACCTCGGTCCGGCAGACGTCATTGCCGAACTGGAACGGCGAGAGGGGATGTCGGGGATCGAAGAAAAGGCGTTACGCAAATCCCGCGATCGTGAGCAGAACGAAAACGGCGGCTAAGCTGCAGGGTCGGGTCACGTTCGACCGGTCGCCGAGGAGGATGAAATGAATCAGCCTTATGAGCCTTATCCGCCGCCTGTTTACCAAAACTCGCCCGAATCCGAACGCCTGCGCAGCTTGCGCACGCTGACCCACGTGCTATATGCGCTTTACGCCGCGTACTGGCTCACTGGCGGGTTGACCGTGCTGATCGCGGTCATCATCAATTACCTGAAACGCGATGACGTCGCCGGAACGCCGTATGAAGCGCATTTCCGGTGGCAGATCCGCACCTTCTGGTGGGCGCTACTCGGTCATGTGATCGGCATAGCGCTGATCTGGGTGTTTATCGGCTTCCCCATTTTGTTCGTGGTCGGCATCTGGACGCTGTATCGCGTTATAAAGGGCTGGCTGTTTTTGTACGAGAACAAGCCATTGCAACCGGGTGCCTGGGTTTGAGACCGAACGCCTGATCTTCAACATGCATTCATATCGGGATATCCCGCGACACACATGAGCCAAGAGAACTGCATTTTCTGTAAGATCGCTGCAGGAGAAATTCCGAGCAAGAAAGTCCATGAAGACGATGAATTCGTTGCTTTTCACGATATCAACCCGGCCGCGCCCGTCCATGTGCTGGTGATCCCGCGTAAACATATTGAGACGCTGTCGAGCTGCACCGAAGCCGATGCGCCGCTGCTTGGTAGAATGCTGAGCCTGACGGCACGGCTTGCCAGCGAGCTGGGCGTTGCGTACACGGGCGGCGAGACTGGTTTCCGAACGGTCATCAATACCGGTCCGGGCGGCGGGCAAGAGGTGTATCACATTCACGCTCATATCCTCGCCGGGGAACGTCCGTGGCGCCGGATGGGCTGAAGGATCGTCGATGGAAAGGGCTGATCGTGTGATCAAGATGTAATGAAAGCGAAAGCGTCTTTCCATCGCAATATTAGGCGTGCAAGATATCGGTTTAATCATCGGGGCGTCGACGCTCCGACTCGGGCCGCAAGGCCCACATTCTTCGTCGCGAGCGACATGCGCGGCGAAGCCAAGGAGAGTTTTCAGTCATGGGTTCGTTGAGCATTTGGCATTGGTTGATCGTTTTGCTGATCGTGGCACTGGTCTTCGGCACGAAGAAACTGCGCAACATCGGCGGGGATCTGGGCGGCGCGGTAAAGGGTTTCAAGGAAGGTATGAAGGAAGGCGAAGGGACGCCGGCCGAGCAGCGCGAATTGCCGCGCAACGGTACGGTCGACGTGGAAGCGAAGGACAAGACCCGTTCGAGCGACTACCGCTAATCAAGCTGATTAATCTGACCCAGGTAATCTGACCCAGGCACGGTAAGCCCGGCACCGGTCACCTTCACTCGCCACCCTCAGGATCTTCGATTCCATGCTCGACCTTGGTCTGACCAAAATGGCGCTGATTGGCGTCGTCGCGCTGGTAGTGCTCGGGCCGGAACGCTTGCCCGGTGTGGCACGAACAGCAGGCGCGCTGTTTGGCCGCGCACAGCGGTATATCAACGACGTCAAGGCCGAAGTCTCGCGTGAGATGGAACTCGACGAGTTGAAGAAGATGCGCACCGAGTTCGAAACGGCGGCATCGAATGTCGAGAACAAGATTCACGACAATCTTCGCCAGCACGAAAACGAACTCAACGACGCCTGGAACCAGGGCACGTCCGTGTCGGACAGCGTGGCGGGCGGTGGCGACCCGAATCTGACGCACGTTTCCGGGGACACCTGGCGTTCGAACTCGGACAACACGTTCAGCAGCAGCAACGTGTCGCCGGCGAAACGCAAGAACTGGCGCGTCAAGCAGGCCGCCATTCCGAACTGGTACAAGCGCACCACGTTACGCAAGACGCGCGTTCAGTCAGGTGCGGCGCGCGTGGCGCGGCATACGCCTGAGACGCTGCGTCGTCCCACGCGGTTTTTCTGATGTTTGCGCCACTTTCATTGCGCGAACGCCAACTTCCCTTCCATCGATGAATCCCAGCAGAGGGCCGGCGTGAGCGACCCGCAACAGATTAAAGACGAGCCCGTCGAAGAGACGTTTATCTCGCACCTGGTCGAACTGCGTGACCGCATCATCCGCGCAGGCGCTTCAGTCATCGTCGTGTTCATCGGGCTGGTTTATTGGGCACCGGACATATTCAGGCTGCTCGCGCGTCCGCTGATGCAGAACTTGCCGAAGGACGGCAAGATGATCGTCACTGACGTCACTGGCTCGTTCTTTGTGCCAATGAAGGTGACCATGATGGTCGCGCTTGTTATAGCGTTGCCAATTGTGCTGTACCAGATCTGGGCGTTTATCGCGCCGGGGCTGTATCAGCACGAAAAGAAGCTGGTCGTGCCGCTGGTCGGGAGCAGCTATGTCCTGTTCCTGTGCGGCATGGCGTTCGCCTATTTCGTCGTGTTTCCCACCATTTTTCGCGTGATGGCGCATTACAACGCGCCGCTCGGTGCGGAAATGACGACGGATATCGATAATTACCTGAGCTTCGTCCTCACCATGTTCCTCGCGTTCGGCGTGACCTTCGAGGTGCCGATCATCGTGGTGATCCTCGCGCGCATGGGGTTCGTCACCATCAAGAAGTTGCGGCAGATCCGGCCGTACGTGATTGTCGGCGCGTTCGTGATTTCCGCCGTGGTGACGCCGCCGGACGTGTTCTCGCAACTGATCCTGGCTGTGCCGCTGATCATTCTTTACGAGGTCGGCATCATTGCGGCACGGTTGATCGTGGGCAAGGACAAGATCAAGGAGCAGGAAGCGGACGCTGCAGAGGACGCGAAGCGGGAAGAGGAGTGAGGGTTTCAGTCGCCGGGTGACGGGCAAGAATACAAAAAAGGGGCCGTTCCAAACGTGAGTTGGAACGGCCCCTTTGGTTTGTGCGCGTTACAAGTACGAGGAGTTGCCGGTCAACGATCGGCGGCAACGTTCCTAGTTCACTCGTCGTTTTGATCCCCGCCGCCGTTATCATCGTCCGGTGCCTGGGGCTGCTTGGGCTGCATCGGTCGTTTGCCGATTACCACGCTCAAGTCCAGTTCGCGGCTTTTGCGCATCAGATGCACCTTCACCGACGTTCCCGGCTTGATCTGCGCGACTACATTCAGCAGGCGCGTGGTGTCGGTGATGGTGTCGTCGTTGATGCTGATCAGGATGTCGCCGGGCTTGATGCCGGCTTTATCGGCCGGTCCGCCTTGCAATACGCCGGCCACGATCGCGCCGGACTTTTGCTCGAGCCCGAACGATTCCGCGATTTCCGGCGTCACGTCCTGCGGTTCCACGCCAATCCAGCCGCGCGTGACCGTGCCCGTGGTGATGATGCTTTCCAGCACGCTGCGCGCCGTTGACACGGGAATGGCAAAGCCAATCCCGAGCGAGCCGCCGCTGCGCGAATAGATCGCCGTATTGATGCCGAGCAGATTACCGTTCACGTCCACCAGCGCACCGCCGGAATTACCCGGGTTGATGGCCGCGTCGGTCTGGATAAAATTCTCGAAGGTATTGATGCCGAGGTGATTGCGCCCGAGCGCGCTGACAATCCCCATGGTCACCGTCTGCCCGACGCCAAACGGATTGCCGATCGCCAGCACCACGTCGCCCACGCGCGTTTGATCCATGCGGCCGAGCGTGATGGTGGGCAGGTTGGTCATATTGATCTTCAGCACGGCGAGATCGGTTTCCGGATCCACGCCGATCACTTTGGCCGACGAGGTCCGTCCGTCAGCCAAAGCAACTTCGATCTGATCAGCCCCATCGACGACATGTTGGTTCGTTAGAATGTAGCCTTCGGAGCTGACAATCACGCCTGAGCCGAGATTCGACGCCGGCGTTTCGTCGCCCTTACGCTTGTTCTTGTCGCCGAAGAAATAGCGGAACAGCGGGTCTTTCGCGCGCGGATCGGGCGGTAATGTGCCGTCCTTGCTCGAAAACACGTTGACCACGGCGGGCATCGCTTTCTGCGCGCCATCCGCATAGGACGATTGGGCGGGCCGGGAACCGATGCTTGGCGCAACTTCCTGCAACGCGACGATCGGTTCGGCGAGTTGCTTGCCGAACGTTCCCTGGCGTTGAAGCCACTGCGGTTTCAAGGTCGCGACGATGAACATCAGCGCCAAAAGCACGGTCACCGCTTGGGCAAAAAACAGCCAGAAGCGTCTAAGCATTTGATGGAATAGAGGAATTCATGGATCGGATCGAACTAGAATTGTATCTGAACAATCTGCTTGAAATCGGGCGCTTCAAGGACTATTGCCCGAATGGTCTGCAGGTTGAAGGCTCACGTCGCGTGGGCAAACTGGCAACCGGCGTGACGGCGTCGCAGGCGTTCCTGGACGCGGCCATCGAATGGGGTGCCGATGCCGTGCTCGTGCATCACGGCTACTTCTGGAAGAACGAAGCGCCGCAGGTCACGGGCCGCAAATACCGGCGGCTGAAGACGCTGCTGGACCATGACATCAACCTGTTCGCGTACCACCTGCCGCTCGATTCGCATCCCGAATTCGGCAACAACGCCCAGCTTGGCGCGCGTCTTGGATTGATCGCGGACAACCGTTTCGGCGACCAGGATCTCGGCTGGATTGCGTCGTTGCCGGTGCCGTTGTCGCTCGAGCATTTCACCGCGACGGTCGAGAACGAATTAGGGCGCAAGCCGCTCGTATTCGGTAATCCGGATTGGGAGCTGCGTCGCGTGGCGTGGTGCACAGGCGGCGCGCAAGGCTTCTTCGACGAAGCCATTGCCGTCGGCGCCGATGTCTACATAAGCGGTGAAGTCTCCGAGCAGACCATGCACATCGCGGCGGAAAGCGGCGTAGCCTACGTTGCGGCAGGGCATCATGCCACTGAACGATACGGCGTCCAGGCGCTCGGCGCCCATGTGGCCGAGCATTTCGATATCGAACACGTTTTTATCGATATCGATAATCCGGTGTGATTATCTTGCAGTGCAATAAATAATCGAATGGGTTAAATAACCCCTTCATTCCATACTCACGATAAGTGCGGGGAAACCCTTAATAATGAAGGACTTCGAGCGTTTTTTGCTATTCAACTCTTGTAAATGACGACTCCATTCGCGCACACTAGCGTCGGTAGAACGACCTGACGGTATAAATCCAACTCAGAAGTGGGGCGTGTGATGCGAGACAACGAAGATCAACGCGTCGACGGCAGCCGCCGAACCTGGCTGATCACGACGACCGTAATGGGCGGAATTGGTGGCGTAGCGGCTTGCGTCCCGTTCGTCGGGTCGTTTGCACCGTCGGAAAAAGCCAAGGCAGCGGGCGCGCCGGTCGAAGTCGATATATCAGGTCTCAAGCCTGGCGACCTGATGACGGTTGCCTGGCGTGGCAAGCCTGTCTGGATTTTGAATCGTACCGACAAAATGCTCGCCGACGTGAAGAAGGCCGATCCCGAACTCGCGGATCCGCAATCGAAGAAAGTATTCAGCATGCCGCTGCCGGAATACTGCAATAACGAATACCGTTCGCGCACCGATCATAAGAATCTGCTTGTTGCCGTGGCCGTGTGCACTCACCTCGGCTGCACCCCTACGCCGCGTTTCCAGGAAGGCGCCCAGCCTAATCTCCCTGACGACTGGCCCGGCGGTTTTCTCTGCCCGTGCCACGGTTCGACCTATGACCTGTCCGGCCGCGTCTTCAAGAACAAGCCCGCGCCGGACAACCTGGACATCCCGCCTTATATGTTCACTTCGGCGACGTCACTCGTGATTGGCAAGGACGAAAAGGGAGAAGCGTAATGGCGGCTACCGACAAGGAAGTGGAAACAACGGGGTTTCTGGGCTGGATCGACCGGCGGTTTCCGCTGACATCGACCTGGAAGGCGCACGTTTCCGAGTACTACGCACCGAAGAATTTCAACTTCTGGTACATCTTCGGCTCGCTGGCGCTGCTGGTGCTGGTGAACCAGATCGTCACCGGCATCTTCCTGACCATGAACTACAAGCCCGATGCGACGCTCGCGTTCGCATCGGTCGAATACATCATGCGGGAAGTGCCGTGGGGCTGGCTGATCCGCTACATGCACTCCACGGGCGCGTCGATGTTCTTCGTCGTCGTGTATCTGCACATGTTCCGCGGGCTGTTGTACGGCTCGTATCGCAAGCCGCGCGAACTCGTTTGGATCTTCGGCTGCGCGATTTTCCTGTGCCTGATGGCCGAGGCGTTCTTCGGCTACCTGCTGCCGTGGGGCCAGATGTCGTTCTGGGGCGCGCAGGTGATCGTGAACCTGTTCTCGGCTATTCCGTTCATCGGCCCGGATCTGTCGCTCTGGATTCGTGGCGATTACGTGGTGTCGGACGTGACGCTCAACCGCTTTTTTGCGTTCCACGTGGTCGCCATTCCGCTCGTGCTGATCGGACTGGTGGTCGCCCACCTGGTCGCGTTGCACGAAGTGGGGTCGAATAACCCGGATGGCATCGAGATCAAGGCGAAGAAGGACGAGAAAGGCATTCCACTCGACGGCATCCCGTTCCATCCGTACTACTCCGTCCACGACTTCATGGGCGTGTGCGTGTTCCTGTTCATCTTCGCTGCGATCATTTTCTTCGCGCCGGAAATGGGCGGCTATTTCCTCGAAGCCAATAACTTCGTGCCGGCGAACTCGCTGCAGACGCCGAACGAGATCGCCCCAGTCTGGTATTTCACCGCCTTCTACGCGATGCTGCGCGCCACGACCGACCCGTTCAAGATTGTCCTGATGATCGTGGTTGCGTTGCTGGGCGTGCTGGCGTTGCTGCGAGCGCGCGGCAAATGGCGGATCGGTTTGCCGGTGCTGGCGTTGCTGATGGTCGTGTTCATGGCGTTCACCGAATCGAAATTCTGGGGCGTGGTGGTGATGGGTACGGCCGTGGTATCGCTGTTCTTCCTGCCGTGGCTTGACCGAAGTCCCGTCAAATCCATTCGCTATCGGCCGTTTTTCCACAAAGTGTTCTATGGCGTCTTTGTGTTCGCGTTCCTGGTACTTGGCTATCTCGGCACGAAACCGCCGTCGCCGGCCAGCACATTGATAGCGCAGATCTGTGCATTGATTTATTTCGCGTTTTTCCTCGGCATGCCCTTCTGGACGACGCGCGGCCGCTTCAAACAGCCGCCCGACCGCGTGCGGTACAAGCCGCATTGACCCCAAAGGAGACACGACGATGAAAAAATGTTTTTCTACCCTCGCGGTGATTGGCGCGGCGCTGCTGTCGTTCGGCTTGATCCCGGCGCACGCGCAGGAAGTGCCGCTGGATGCCGCGCCCGATAGCTCCGAAAATTTTGCTTCGCTTCAACATGGCGCAAAATTGTTTGTAAACTATTGCCTGAATTGCCACAGCGCCAATTTGATGCGTTACAACCGGCTGACGGACATCGGCATCGATCCGAAGGAGATCGAGGATAATTTGCTTTTCACGACCGACAAGGTCGGCAATACGATGACGATCGCCATGCGTCCCGATGATGCAAAAACGTGGTTCGGGGCGGCGCCGCCGGATTTGTCGGTGGAGGCGAGGGCGCGCGGCAAGGACTGGATCTACACGTACTTGCGGAGTTTTTATCGCGACGATACCCGGCCGACCGGCTGGAACAATCTCGTGTATGAAAACGTCGCCATGCCCCATGTGCTGTGGGAGTTGCAGGGTATACGGACGGCGAAATTCGATACTGACGTCGACGAAAAAACCGGTGAAAAGGTCAAACATTTCGCGGGTTATACCCAAGTGACTCCGGGGACGATGTCGCCAGTAGATTATGATTCGGCTATGGCCGATCTGGTTTCGTACCTTTCGTGGATGGCGGAACCGGCCCAGCAGGAGCGAAAGCAGCTGGGTGTCTGGGTCCTGATGTTCTTGGGAGTTTTGAGCTTTCTGGCGTGGCGCCTCAACGCGGCATACTGGAAGCAAATTAAATAACACGCCGCGATCGGTGTGGGTCAGCGTGGACGAAGCGCCTCCTAGCAGGCGCTTTTCGCACGCTGGCCCTTATGTTTTTCTGAAGGGACTTTTAATCATGATGGTTTTGTACTCCGGCACTACCTGCCCGTTCTCCCAGCGCTGCCGGCTGGTGTTGTTCGAAAAGGGCATGGACTTCGAAATCCGCGACGTTGACCTGTTCAACAAGCCGGAAGACATCGCGGTGATGAATCCGTACGGCCAGGTTCCCATTTTGGTCGAACGCGACCTGATCCTGTATGAATCGAACATCATCAACGAGTACATCGACGAGCGTTTTCCGCATCCGCAACTCATGCCCGCCGATCCGGTGCAACGCGCCCGTGCTCGTCTGTTCCTGCTGAACTTCGAGAAAGAGCTGTTCGTGCACGTCGGCACGCTGGAAAACGAAAAGGGCAAGGCTGCGGAAAAGAATCACGAGAAGGCGCGCAACGCCATCCGCGATCGCCTGACGCAACTCGCCCCCATTTTCCTGAAGAACAAGTACATGCTCGGCGAAGAGTTTTCCATGCTCGACGTCGCCATCGCGCCGCTGCTGTGGCGCCTGGATCACTATGGCATCGAACTGTCGAAGAACGCTGCGCCGTTGATGAAGTACGCCGAGCGAATTTTTAGCCGTCCGGCCTACATCGAAGCGCTGACGCCTTCGGAAAAGGTAATGCGTCGCTAATATTTTCGATTGGCGGGCGCGCCGGCTCGACCGGCGGCGCTCCCCATCGATCGAGGGCAAGTCGATGCAAGAAATATCCACCAAGCCTTATCTACTGCGCGCGCTCTACGAGTGGTGCACGGATAACGGCTTTACGCCGCATATCGCGGTGCGGGTCGACAACGGCACGCGCGTGCCGCGCCAGTTCGTGCGCAACGATGAGATCGTGCTGAACATCAGCTTCGAGGCGACGAGCCAGTTGCAGATGGGCAATGAGTGGATCGAGTTCAGTGCACGCTTTTCCGGCAAGTCGCACAAGATCGAAGTGCAGGTCACCAACGTGCTGGCTATCTATGCACGAGAGAATGGCCAGGGCATGGCCTTTCCCGTCGATCCCGCTGCGATCGGCGCGGCGCCGGACGTGTCGGGGGAGAACGGGCCGCGTTCGTCGGAGCTGGGTCCGGAGGAAAGTGGGGCTGAGCGGATCGAGCACCGTGAGACGACGGCGTCAGCACGCGACGCACGAGATGACAATGAGTCGCCTCCTGACGACGATGGGTCGAAATCATCTGGTCGAGGCCGCCTCAAGGTCGTCAAATGAAGTAAAATCGCTGACTTCGCCGGCTTAGCTCATCAGGTAGAGCAGTTGATTTGTAATCAGAAGGTGGCGGGTTCGAGTCCTGCAGCCGGCACCAGTTTAGCTTTTCATGAAGTACCAAGATGTATTGAACCCCGCGCCCGGTAACGGTCCGCGGGGTTTTTTGTTTTCGGCAGCATCAATCGCTCGATGCTGAATAGCGCGATGGGCGTGGTCCTTGGGGCCCTCGGCCGACATCTTTGCGTCGTCATTTGCTGCAAAGCAGGACCTGGATCCGGAAGCCGGGCGAGTTTCCGAGATAGCGGCGGGAAGCAAATTTCCGAAACAGTGCGGCACGAAGTCGAGTAAATCACCACGGTCTTCGATGCGCTTGGTACTTGAGACTTGATCGGCCGATGCCCGATGCCAAAGGGTGCGATAGCGACTCGCCCCCCGATCGATTCCGCATATCCATCAGAAGGTCTTCTCAGCGGGCAATCACGCGTGTGTCTGGTCGTAGTTCTTCTTCATATTTCGCTGGATTCGCGCGGACTCTTCACGTGCCATTAATAATCTTTTCACAAACCCCTTGCACAACGTCTGAGGGGGCACTAGAATTCGGCCTCTTCGCTTCTGGATGAGGCGAAGAGAAGCGGGAAGTAAGGGCGTTAGCTGTTCAGTTTCGGTACCCGGAGAGCCAAGCAGGACGGCGCTTCGACGGAATTGGAAAGTCCAGGTGGTCGAGATGATGTTTGTCACGAAGCGGTAAAAAACCTGTTGACGGAAAGCGAAACGCAGGACATAATCTCGTTTCTGTGCTGCAGA
>NZ_JAAVUQ010000029.1 GCF_018449515.1 Caballeronia sp. dw_19
CCGCCGACCCCCCCCCGGCATAGACCCCTGACCACCACGGCCGAAAGCACCCCCCCCGCATTAACCCCCACCCCTAACCCTGGAACCCCCCCCCCCCACCCCCCCCAAACGACCCGTCCACCGTGCAAGCAAAAAATCCCGGTCGGTTACAATGTACCGCTCCGGGCGCCGGAATACCTCACTCATTCCCCCCGTGCTAACGGCCCCCCCGCCACGAACACACGCTTTATGCACATTCACATCCTCGGTATCTGCGGCACATTCATGGGTGGCCTCGCGGTCCTCGCCCGCGAAGCGGGGCACCGCGTCACCGGCTGCGACGCCGGCGTCTATCCGCCAATGAGCACCCAGCTCGAAGCGCAGGGCATCGAGTTGATCGAAGGTTATGGCGTCGAGCAAATCGCGCTCGAACCCGATCTGTTCGTAATCGGCAATGTCGTGACGCGCGGCAATCCACTCATGGAAGCTATCCTCGATCGCGGCCTGCCCTATACGTCCGGCCCGCAATGGCTCGGTGAACACGTGCTGAACGGAAAATGGGTGCTCGCGGTCGCCGGAACACACGGCAAAACCACCACCAGCTCCATGCTGACCTGGCTACTCGAAGACGCCGGCATGAATCCGGGCTTCCTGATCGGCGGCGTGCCCCTGAATTTCGGCATCTCGGCACGACTCACGGATTCAAGCTTCTTCGTGATCGAAGCCGATGAATACGACACCGCTTTCTTCGATAAACGCTCCAAGTTCGTTCACTATCGCCCGCGCACGGCAGTGCTGAACAACCTCGAATTCGATCACGCCGATATCTTCCCGGATCTCGCCGCTATCGAGACCCAATTTCATCATCTGGTGCGTACCGTGCCCGGCGTCGGACGCATCGTGACGAACGGCCGCGAAGCCGCGCTCGAACGCGTGCTGACACGCGGTTGCTGGTCGAGCGTCGAACGCTTCGGCGTGCAAGGCGGCTGGGAAGCGCTGCCCGCAATAGACGGTGTTGCCGTCGACGAGCAGTTCGCCGTGTACTGGGAAGGCGAGCGCCAGGGCGTGGTCGACTGGCAAGTGCAAGGCGAGCACAATCGAATGAATGCGCTGGCGGCAATCGCGGCGGCGCGTTCAGTGGGCGTTCCGCCCGCGCAGGCGACGCAATCGCTGAGCACGTTCCGGAACGTGAAACGCCGGATGGAAGTGAAGGGCAGCGTGGATGGCGTGACCGTCTACGATGACTTCGCGCATCACCCTACCGCGATCGAAACAACAATAGCGGGCTTGCGGACGCGTATCGGTGCAAATAGTCGCATCATCGCCGTCCTCGAACCCCGTTCGAACACGATGAAACTCGGCACGATGAAAGCGCAATTGCCGGCCAGTCTCGCCGACGCGGACCTGGTTTTCGGCTACGGCGCGCACGAAGGCCGCGACAAGCTCGGCTGGGATCTGCAAGCGGCACTGGCGCCGCTCGGCAATAAGGCCCATGCGTTCAGCGACCTTGCAGCGCTGGTCAAGTCAATCGTCGCCGCGGCGCGTCCTGGCGATCACGTGCTGGTAATGAGCAATGGCGGTTTCGGCGGCGTGCATCAGAAGTTGCTCG
The DNA here is from genome assembly GCF_018449515.1 of Caballeronia sp. dw_19. Lineage (GTDB taxonomy): Bacteria > Pseudomonadota > Gammaproteobacteria > Burkholderiales > Burkholderiaceae > Caballeronia. The sequence goes on from NZ_JAAVUQ010000029.1 coordinate 1,589, forward strand.
ACGCATTGTCCGCGCGGCCGGAACCCAAGGAGCGGGTGTGATTCTTTATCTGCACGGCTTTCGGTCATCGCCACAATCGTTCAAGGCCCGCGTGATGCGCGCGCGACTGGAAGAGCTGGGACTGATCGACGAATGGCAGTGCCCGACGTTGCCGGTTTCGCCCCGCGAAGCCATTGCGCTGGCCGAAAAGCTGGCGGCGCAAGCCAATGACGATCAGATCACGCTGATCGGCAGCTCACTCGGCGGGTTTTATGCAACATGGCTCGCCGAAAAACACGGCTGGCGCGCCGTCCTGCTGAATCCGGCGGTCGTGCCGCAAGAAGACCTGAGTGCTTATCTCGGCGAACAGCCGTTGTGGCACGGCGGCGGCAGTATTGTGGTCGAACCGCGTCATATCGACGAATTGCGTGCGCTTTCCGTCGCGTCGATCACCCGTCCCGAGCGCTACTATCTGATCGCGGCCACCGGCGACGAAGTGCTCGACTACCGCACCATGCTCGCGCATTACCCGGACGTGCGGACCACGCTGATCCAGGGCAGCGACCACGCGATCAGCGACTTTCCCAGTTACCTGGACCAGGTGCTGGCGTTCTGCGAGGCTCCGCCGCCGGCTGTCGCGGCCTGAAGACCCTGAGCGTTTCCTTTTATGTGGGCCTGGCGCTTTTTGCGGGACGCGAACCCGACCGGACGCCACGCCGACCAACAGTCTTTCGAGAGTATTGAGTGAACGTTTTTTTCGAGGAATCAGGTAGTTTCAAGGCCGGCGCCGTTCTGTCCAAGCAGAACGATGCGTTTCAGGTCGAGTTGCCGGGCGGGCGGCGCGCGAAAGTGCGCGCCAAAGACGTATTGATCGAATTCGAGAAACCGAACGCCGCCGATCTGATGCAGCAGGCCGATGCCATCGCGCAGGACATCGATCTCGACTTCCTGTGGGAGTGCGCGCCGGAAGAAGAATTTCCTTTCGCTGAACTGGGCGCGGATTATTTCGGCGATAAATTCGGCGCGACCGAACGCGCCGCGCTCGTGCTGCGCATGCACGGTTCGCCGGTGTATTTCCGCCGCAAGGGCCGCGGGCAATATCAGCGCGCGCCGCAGGAACAGTTGCAAATGGCGCTGGCCGGGCTGGAAAAGAAACGGCAGCTTGCCTTGGTGCAAGCGGGCTACGAAGCGGAACTGATTGCTGGAAAACTGCCCGAGGCGCTGGCCGGCAAGGCGATCGGCTTGCTGACGAAGCCGGACAAGAACTGTATCGAATATAAGGCGCTCGAAGCGGCTGCTGCCGCTCGGGGGATTTCGCAAGCGCGGCTGATGCTGGAAGTGGGCGGCATTCCGTCGGCGCGCGCGCTGCACGAAGCGCGTTTCCTGTCGGAATTTTTCCCGCACGGGACGGGCTTCGCGCCTGTCACGGTGCCGCCGCTTCCCGACGATCTGCCGGAAGCGGACGTGCAGGCGTTTTCCATCGATGACGTCACCACCACCGAAATCGACGACGCATTCTCCGTAGAGCATCTCGCCGATGGCCGCGTGCGCGTCGGTATTCACATCGCGGCGCCGGCGTTGGGAATCTCGCGCGGTGACATGATCGATGCGATCGCGCGCACCCGTTTGTCCACCGTGTATATGCCCGGCGACAAGATCACGATGCTGCCCGACAGCGTCGTGGAAGCGTTCACGCTGGCTGAAGGCGGATTGCGGCCGGCGTTGTCGCTGTACATCATCGTGAATCGGGAAACGCAGGAAATCGTCGCGACCGAAACGCGCGCCGAGCGTGTGTTCGTAAAGAGCAATCTTCGACACAACCATCTGGACGAACACGTCACCGAGGAATCGCTCGCGGCGGGAACGGGCGAGTATCCGCACAAGGACGATATCGCGGTGCTGTGGCCGCTCGCGCAGGCGCTGTTCGAAAAGCGTCAGGAAGCGCGCGCCGGGTACGGTTTGCGGCGCGAAGTGCAGCGCAATAACGACTTCAATTTCTACGTGGAAGGCGAGCACATCACGATCACGCCGCGTCGACGCGGATCGCCGCTCGATCTGATCGTCGCCGAGCTGGCGATTCTCGCGAATTCATCGTGGGGCGCGTTTCTCAACGACCACAGCGTGCCGGGGATCTACCGGTCGCAGCGCGGATTCGGCGCGCCGGGTCCGAAGCGCACGCGCATGCAGACCACGCCCGCGCCGCACGAAGGGCTCGGCGTTGCGCAATACGCGTGGAGCACGTCGCCGTTGCGTCGTTACGTCGACCTGGTCAATCAATGGCAGTTGCTCGCTTGCGTGCGGCATGGCGTGACGGCTGCGCTGGTCGCGCCGTTCAAGCCGAAAGACGCCGATCTGTTTGCCGTCGTGCAGGGCTTCGATGATCAATATTCCGCATATGCCGACTATCAGCGGCGCATGGAGTATTTCTGGTGCTTGCGCTGGTTGAAGCAGGAAAACAAGAAGCACGTGGCGGCGTCGGTGGTGAAGGACGATCTCGTGCGCCTCGATGAAATTCCATTGATGCTGCATGTGCCCGGCCTTGGCGTGCACGCGCGCGGGACGAAAGTGATGCTTGACGTCATGAGTCTCGATGAACTCACGGTCGAGGCGTCGTGCCGTTTGCTGCATGTGATCGATGCACCTGCTCCGGCGTCAGCGCAAGAGGCCGAGGCGCAGCAGGACGAGACCGAAGAAGAGCTGATCGAAGCGGAAGATTTGAGCGCGGAGAGCGAAGCTGAGGCGCAGGCGGAAGCGGTGCCCGAAGCGGAAGCCTCTACGGGCGAACCCGCTGGCGAAAGCACGCCCGACACGACGGAGCCTACGCGATGACATCGGGCGCCGTCACACGGGACCAGTACGCGGTCATCGGCAATCCGGTTGCGCATAGCAAATCGCCGTGGATCCACGCGCGTTTTGCCGAGCAGACAGGCGAGGCGATCGAATACGGGCGCGTGCTTGGAACCATCGGCGCGTTCTCCGACGATGTCCGCGCGTTCGTCGAAGCAGGCGGTCGCGGCATGAACGTGACGGTGCCCTTCAAGCTCGACGCACATGCTCTCGCTAATACGCTTACGCCGCGCGCAGCGGCGGCGGGCGCGGTGAACACGTTGGCGTTCAACGCCGATGGCGTGCTTGGCGACAACACTGACGGCGTTGGCCTTGTGCGCGATATCGAAGGGAATCTGGGCGTTGGTTTGAAAGGCGCGCGTGTCCTGCTGCTCGGCGCGGGCGGTGCTGCACGCGGTGTCGTGCTGCCCATGCTGGATGGCGGCGTGGCGGCGTTGACTATCGTGAACCGGACGGCATCGAAGGCGCAGCAACTCGTCGATCATTTCTCCGATGCCGCACACGCCGCGCATGTGCGTTTCTCCGGCGGCGGTGCGGATAGCGTGGAAGCGGGCCCCTACGATGTGATCGTCAACGCGACGGCCGGCAGTCTCGACGACTCGCTGCCCGATTGCGATAACGATTCGTTCGGTCCCGGCACGCTCGCCTACGACATGATGTACAGCGCCCAGCCGACCGTGTTCATGCGTCACGCCGACAGCCTCGGCGCGCGTTCGGCCGATGGCCTCGGCATGCTCGTCGAGCAAGCGGCGGAATCGTTTTTCCTGTGGCGCGGGGTGCGTCCCGACAGCGGCGCGGTGCTGCGTGCATTGCGGCTGGAGTTATCGACGAAGGTTTAGTTGAGCGCGTGGATCAGCGCGGCGTTATGTTCCGATTCGTTCCAAACAGAAGAAGCACGATGACAAGAACAAAATCGCCCGTTCGTCTCGGGCCGGCTCGGTGGATTGTCTACGGCATCTCGGTCATGGCGATTGCCGCCATTGCCACGCAGGTCTACTTCTTCGCGATGGTCGGGATTTATACGTTCGTCAATCCTTCATCGACGGCGTTCATGCGCTCGGATGCGTGGCGGCTTGCGCAAGACCGTCCCGATCTCGCCATTCAGCGCACCTGGGTTCCGTACGACCAGATTTCGCGCAACCTGAAGCGCGCGATCATTGCGTCTGAGGACGCGAACTTCGTCAACAACAACGGTTACGAAACCGATGCCATCCTGCAAGCCTGGGAGAAGAACAAGGCGCGCGGCAAGATTGTCGCGGGCGGCTCGACCATCTCGCAGCAACTGGCGCGCAACCTGTTTTTATCGCGGGAAAAGAGTTATGTGAGGAAGGCGCAGGAACTGGTCATCACGTCGATGCTCGAGCTCTGGATGGACAAGGAACGCATCTTCGAGATCTACCTGAATTCGGTGGAGTGGGGCAATGGCGTTTATGGCGCTGAAGCGGCGGCGCATTACTACTACAAGACGTCGGCGTCGAAGCTGAGCGCGTGGCAATCGGCGCGGCTCGCGGTGATGTTGCCGAGACCGAAATACTTCGATGAACACAGAGGGTCCGCGTATTTGTCGCAGCGGGCAGGGGTGATTACGCGGCGCATGGGGGCGGCGGAATTGCCGCATTGAGCGCTTGTGGGTTGACGTAACAGGGACCAATGCTATGGCTGATGGCGAGGTACCTGCTGAAATCCCCTTCGAATTCCACCCCCGTCGGCGGTAAAAACAAGTAGTATAGGAATTGTGTGTATGAAATACACACAATCACCGGAACGCCTATGAATTCGAAAGACGTGATCCGGAAGCTGGAAGCGGATGGATGGAGCTTGATTAGAACAAAAGGTAGCCATCACCATTTCAAACACCCTACCAAATCGGGGCTGGTGACTGTCCCGCATCCAAAGCTGGACCTGCCACAAGGCACGTTGAGGAGCATCTTGAAATCCGCCGGCTTATAACGTCGTGGGTTTGCTTCCGCACCGCAGCACACTATCAAGGTGAGATATATGGAATTTCCAGTGGCGATCCATAAGGACGAGGGCAGCGTGTACGGCGTGATCGTGCCGGACATTGCCGGCTGTCACTCGTGGGGAGACACGATTGAACAGGCGATTCACAACACTCGCGAAGCAATCGAAAGTCACGTCGCCACGTTGATCGAATGTGGCGAGGAGGTTGACCTGTCTGTTACGCCGGTCGAAGCTCTGCGTCATCAACCGGAATATGCGGGCGCGGTATGGGCGCTTGTCGACGTCGATCCGGCCAAGTTCGATACCAAGCCCGAACGGGTGAATATCAGCCTGCCACGCTTTGTCCTAAGGAAAATCGACGCTTACGCAGGCAAGCATCACGAAACACGCAGCGGGTTTCTGGCGCGTGTCGCACTCAATGCGATTCGTGAAGAGGAAAGAACTCCGGCATAAGCCGATGCAGCTTGCGTTTGCGATCTCTCGTTTCACCTCAAAACCCCGCTTCGCCGGGGTTTTTTCACATTCTGCACCTCCGCTGCGACCCATTCGATCTCCCAATATGTGAACACATCAATCACATATTGAATAATTGAGACACCCGGCTCTAAAATCCGATCACAGCCAAAACGGCAGTTACACGCGGCATCGGGGTTTTCCCGGAGACCGTGTGAAACGAAAAAAGCACTCGGAGACACGTCATGCCAACGTCAGCGACATCAGCGCAACCCGCGCGCTCGCATCTGCACTCGCCTCCATGCGTCTCGCACTCCTTATCGATGATTCCCCGCGCCGTATCCCGCGTGATGCTTCGCCGCGTGCCATCGGCCCGGTAACTCGCGTCGTGAACGAACGCTCAATCATTCTCAAGCCGCGAACATCGAGTGCCATGACCAAGACCCTGAACCCCACCGTCGAGCATGAATTGTCGATGGACCGCACGGCCGGCAAACCGGCAGCGCCCGAGGCAGATGCAGCGAACGAAGCGAACGACGCAACCGAGCCGAGCGAAGCGCAGGCATCGGCGGCTGCATTGCTCGACCTCACGCCGCAGCAAGCCGGCACGCAAACGCTGCTGCGCGGCCTCGCGATTCTCGAAGCCGCAGCAGGCGGCGCGCGCGATCTGCGCAGCATCGGCGCGGCGCTCGGCACCACCCGCAGCACGACGCATCGTCTGGTTAGCTCGCTGGTGCAGGCGCGCTATCTGCGCCAGGTAGGCGGCGGTTATCTGCTCGGCCCGAAGCTGATCGAACTGGGCACGATCGCGCTCGAACAAATGCCGCTCACCGCGGTAGCGCGTCCGCATCTGCAAGTGCTGGCCGAGCATACGCACGACACCATTCATCTCGGCGTACGCGACGGCGACGACGTGCTTTATATCGACAAGATTCCCGGCACGCGCGGCCTCGAAATGCGCTCGCGCGTAGGTCACCGGATGCCGCTGGCATCGACGGGAATTGGCAAGGCGATGATGCTCGACCTGCCGCCGGAGACGTGGTCGAAGCTGCTGGAAGCGTCGCATCGCGTGCTCGCGAAGGTGAGTTTCAAGCCCGACCATCAGCCCGATACCGATACCTTCGTGCAGCGCATGACGCGCTATTCGCAAGGCGGTTTCACCTTCGATCTCGAGGAGAACGAAGCATCGATCCGCTGCGTCGCGGCGCCGGTGCGCGACGCGTCGGGCGCGATCGTCGCGGCGCTGTCGGTGGCGAGCACGATTCCCTACATGCCGCCTGAGCGCATGGAAGAACTGATTCCGGTCGTACAGCGCGAAGCGCGCGCGATCTCGCAAGAACTCGGCTGGCGCGTTCCGCAGCCCGCAACACGCAGGATCAAACGATGACGCGGATCGACACATCGGCCGAGACGCCATCAGCCCGCGCTGAAGAGCCGCCGGCCTTGATCGCACTCGACTGGGGCACAACCGCGCTGCGCGCCTATCTGCTCGACGCACACGGCGCGGTGCTGGATACGCGGGCATCGTCGGCGGGCATCATGAATTTGCCGAAACCCGCAGCGCAAGGCGGTTTCGACGCCGTATTCGATGCAACCTGCGGCGCATGGCTCGCCAGCGGCGCGCCGCTGCCGGTGATTGCTGCGGGCATGGTCGGCAGCGCGCAAGGCTGGCTGGAAGCGCCGTACGTGTCCACACCCGCCGATCCGGCTGCGCTGGTCGCGGGCATCGTGCGCGTGAAAACGCTCAAGGGCATTACGGTTCACATCGTTCCGGGCGTGCTTGAAGACGGCGCGTTGCCCAACGTGATGCGCGGCGAAGAAACGCAGATCTTCGGGGCGCTCGCCAGCGACGCCACGCTGGACCAGGAACCGCACGGCGGCCTGATCGGCTTGCCGGGAACGCATGCCAAGTGGGCGGTTGTGTCGAAGGGACGGATCGAACGGTTCTACACCTTCATGACCGGCGAGACTTTCGGCGCGCTGCGCGATCACACCATCCTCGGCCGCACGATGCGCGCGACCGATCACCACGATCTGGGTGCGTTCATTCGCGGCGTCGATACCGCCAAGGACGCCGGCCACGCGGGTTTGCTCGCGACCATTTTCAGCACCCGCACGCTGGGACTGACCGGGCAATTGAAGCCCGAGCAACAAGCGGATTACCTGTCGGGCCTGTTGATCGGCCACGAATTACGCGGTCTCAATGAAGTGCTGGCGCGTGAGCAAGCGGATCTCGCGGGCAAGGCGTTAAGGCTGATTGGTAACGACGCGCTTTGCGAACGTTATCGCCACGCGCTCGCGCGCTTCGGTTGCCACGATGCGCGGACGGTCGCGCACGCGACCGAGCGCGGGTTGCATCGGATCGCGCTGCAGGCCGGCCTGATCCAGTCGACGGCGAGCGCATCTAATTAGGAGCAGGACCATGCAAATCGATATCAACCTCCCCGCGCCTTACGCGCCGCACGCTGGCCTGGCCGCTGCGTTTGGCCTGTGTCCGCTGATCGCGATCCTGCGCGGCGTGACGCCGGCGGACGCCGCTGATCACGGCCGCGCGTTGTATGAAGCGGGTTTCCGGATCGTGGAAGTGCCGCTGAATTCGCCGCAGCCGTTCGACAGCATCGCGGCGATTCGCCAGGCGCTGCCCGCCGATGCCATCGTCGGAGCGGGTACGGTCCTGCATCCGGATTACGTCGCGCAAGTGAAAAACGCCGGCGGCGAGCTGATCGTGATGCCGCACAGCGACGGCGATGTCGTGCGCGCCGCGAAGGCTCAAGGTCTCGCGTGTTCACCGGGCGTTGCGACGCCAAACGAAGCGTTCATCGCGCTGAAGAACGGGGCGGACGTGTTGAAGATGTTCCCCGCCGAGCAGCTCGGCGTGCATGTGGTGAAGGCGTGGCGCGCGGTGATCGCAGCGCGTGTGCCGCTGGTGCCGGTCGGTGGAATTTCGCCGGACAACATGGGGCCGTTCCTGAGCGCGGGCGCGAATGGCTTCGGTCTCGGCTCGGCGCTGTACAAGCCAGGTCAGAGCGCGGCGACGACGGCCTCGCATGCGAAGGCGTTCATCAACGGATTAGCCGTGGCGCGAGGCCAGAAGAAATGACCCGGCTCGCAGGCAAGGTCGCGGTTATCACCGGCGCCGGGCGTGGCATCGGCGCGGCGATTGCCAGCGCGTTCGTGCGCGAAGGCGCGGCGGTGGTGCTGGCGGAACTGGATATTGCGTTAGCGCGTGAAACTGCGGCGCGGATCGGATCGGCGGACAAGGTGCTCGCCGTACAAACGGACGTGACGCAAAGCGCGTCGGTGCAAAACGCCGTGAGCGAAGCAGAAGCGAAGTTCGGGCCGATCGACGTGCTGGTGAACAACGCGGGCATCAACGTGTTTTGCGATCCGCTGACCATGACCGACGACGACTGGCGCCGCTGTTTCGCCGTCGATCTCGACGGCGTCTGGAACGGTTGCCGCGCGGTCTTGCCGGGCATGGTTGAACGCGGGCGCGGCAGCATCGTGAATATTGCTTCTACGCACTCGTTCAAGATCATTCCGGGTTGCTTTCCGTATCCGGTGGCGAAGCATGGCGTGATCGGATTGACGCGGGCATTGGGTATCGAATACGCGGGGCGGCAGGTGCGCGTGAACGCGATTGCGCCGGGTTACATCGAGACGAAACTCACGCACGACTGGTGGAACGAACAAGCAGATCCGGCCAAAGCGAAACAGGCAACGCTCGATCTGCAACCGATGAAGCGCATCGGCCAGCCGGAGGAAGTGGCGATGACCGCCGTGTTCCTCGCGTCCGACGAAGCGCCGTTTATCAACGCAAGTTGCATCACGGTCGATGGCGGGCGCTCGGCGCTGTATCACGACTGAACGAATTCAGCAGCAAAGGATGACGCACTGGCCGCGGTGCGACGTCATGACAACAAGACGCGGCCAACACCTTCGTACCAACTAGACAGCTCAAGTCAGGAGACAGACCATGAAACGCAGAATGTTCCTCACACTGGTTGCAACGGCCACCGCTGCCAGCGCTACTTTGTTCACGGCGCCGGTGGCGCAAGCCGCCGATGAGGTCAAGATCGGCTTCCTGGTGAAGCAGCCGGAAGAACCCTGGTTCCAGGATGAGTGGAAGTTCGCCGAAATCGCGGCGAAGGAGAAGGGTTTCACGCTGGTGAAGATCGGCGCGCCGTCGGGTGAAAAGGTGATGAGCGCGATCGACAACCTCGCCGCGCAAAAGGCCCAGGGTTTCGTGATCTGCACGCCTGACGTCAAGCTCGGACCGGGCATTGTCGCCAAGGCTAAAGCCGCCGGACTGAAGATGATGACGGTCGATGACCGCCTGGTCGATGGTTCGGGCAAGCCGATCGCTTCGGTGCCGTACATGGGCATCTCGGCTTACAACATCGGCAAGCAGGTGGGTGACGGCATTGCTGACGAGATCAAGAAGCGCGGCTGGAACATGGCTGAAACCGGCGCTATCGACGTGACCTATGAGCAACTGCCGACAGCGCACGACCGTACGAGCGGCGCTGCCGACGCATTGGTCGCAGCGGGCTTTCCGAAGGCGAACATCGTGATGGCGGCGCAAGCCAAGACCGACACGGAAAACGCGTTCAATGCCGCGAACATCGCGCTCACGAAGAATCCGCAGTTCAAGCACTGGGTGGCGTTCGGCCTGAACGACGAAGCCGTGCTCGGCGCGGTGCGCGCAGCGGAAGGCCGTGGCTTCAAGGCGGACAACATGATCGGCGTGGGGATCGGCGGCTCGGATTCGGCCTTGAGCGAGTTCAAGAAACCGAACCCGACGGGCTTCTATGCGACCGTCATCATCAGCCCGAAGCGTCACGGCGAGGAAACGTCGTCACTCATGTACACGTGGATCAAGGACGGCAAGGAACCGCCGCTCGTGACGTTGACCACCGGCATGCTGGCAACGCGTGACAACGTGGGCGAAGTGCGCGAGAAGATGGGCCTGGCATCGGCCAAGTAAGCTCTTTTCGTATCAGGTATCGGTAGAGCAATACGGACCGTCGCGTTTCAAAATGAAGCGCGGCGGTCCGCATGAAACATAAGGAGGCGATGTGTCAGCGACGCTGCGTTTTGACAATATCGGTAAGGTTTTTCCAGGCGTGCGCGCGCTCGACGGCGTGTCGTTCGACGTCAACGCCGGCGAAGTGCACGGCCTGATGGGCGAGAACGGCGCGGGCAAATCGACTTTGCTGAAAGTGCTGGGCGGTGAATATCAGCCGGATTCCGGGCGTGTCCTGATCGATGGCAACGAGGTGAAGTTCACGAGCGCGGCGGTATCGATTGCGGCGGGTGTCGCCGTGATTCACCAGGAATTGCAGTACGTGCCCGATCTCACGGTCGCAGAAAACCTGCTGCTCGGTTCCTTGCCGAACACGCTGGGCTGGGTGCACAAGCGCGAAGCGAAAAAGCATGTGCGCGAACGGCTGCTGCAAATGGGGGTCGATCTCGATCCGAACGCGAAGCTCAAGAAGCTTTCCATCGCGCAACGGCAGATGGTGGAAATCTGCAAGGCGCTGATGCGTAACGCACGCGTGATTGCACTCGATGAACCCACGTCGTCGCTGTCGCATCGCGAGACGGAAGTGCTGTTCAAGCTCGTGCGTGATTTGAAGGCGGACAACCGCGCGCTGATCTACATCTCGCACCGCATGGACGAGATTTACGAGCTGTGCAACACATGCACGATTTTCCGCGATGGCCGCAAGATCGCGTCGCACGCGAATCTGGCCGAGGTTCCGCGCGATATGCTCGTGCAGGAAATGGTCGGTCGCGAGATTGCCGATATCTACGATTACAAGCCACGTGCGCTCGGCGACGTGCGCTTCTCCGTCAGTAATATTGAAGGCCATGCGCTGCGTGAACCGACAAGTTTTGAAGTGCGCCGCGGCGAGATTGTCGGCTTCTTCGGGCTGGTGGGCGCGGGGCGCAGCGAACTGATGCACCTCGTTTATGGCGCGGACCGCAAGAAGGCCGGCACGATCATGCTCGATGGCGAGTCGATCAAGATCCGCAGCGCGGGCGAAGCGATCAAACACGGCATTGTGCTGTGTCCTGAGGACCGCAAGGAAGAAGGCATCGTGGCAATGGCTTCGGTGTCCGAGAACATCAACATTTCGTGCCGCCGGCATTATCTGCGCGCCGGGCTGTTCCTGGATCGCAAGAAAGAAGCCGCGACCGCCGAGCGTTTTATCCAGTTGCTGAAGATCAAGACGCCGAGCCGCAAGCAGAAAATCCGCTTTCTCTCCGGCGGCAACCAGCAGAAAACCATTCTGTCGCGCTGGCTCGCTGAGCCGGAACTGAAAGTCGTGATCCTCGATGAACCCACGCGCGGCATTGACGTGGGCGCGAAGCACGAGATCTATAACGTGATCTATCAACTGGCCGAACGCGGCTGCGCGATCGTAATGATTTCGTCTGAATTGCCGGAAGTGCTGGGGGTATCGGACAGGATCGTGGTGATGCGGCAAGGGCGCATTGCGGGCGAATTGCCGCGTGGAATAGCGAACGAACAATCAGTGCTCAATCTTGCGCTGCCTGTGCAATCGGAACCGACTGCGAAGGCAGCCTGAAGCAAAAAAGTGGAGATGGAGGACATCATGGAAGTCAGGGAAAACATTACCAACACGCTGGTGCCAGCGAAAAACGACAAGCAGAAGTGGTGGCAACAGATCACCGAATACAGCCTGGTCGTGATCTTTATCGTGATGTTCATCACGATGTCGCTCTCGGTCGATCACTTCTTCTCCATCGAGAACATGCTCGGCCTGGCGTTGTCGATTTCGCAGATCGGCATGGTCGCGTGCACGATGATGTTCTGCCTCGCCTCGCGCGATTTCGATTTGTCGGTCGGGTCCACGGTGGCCTTTGCCGGCGTGCTCTGCGCGATGGTGCTGAACGCCACGGGCAACACGTTTATCGCGATTATCGCGGCGGTGGCGGCGGGTTCGGCTATCGGCTTTGTGAATGGCGCGGTGATTGCGTACTTGCGGATCAACGCGCTGATTACTACGCTGGCTACGATGGAAGTGGTGCGCGGGCTTGGGTTTATCGTGTCGCATGGGCAGGCGGTGGGCGTGTCGTCGGATACGTTTATCGCGCTCGGCGGCCTGACCATGTTCGGCGTCTCGCTGCCGATCTGGGTCACGCTGGCGTGTTTCATCGTGTTCGGCGTGCTGCTGAACCAGACCGTGTACGGGCGTAATACGCTCGCGATTGGCGGTAACGCGGAAGCGTCACGTTTGGCGGGTATCAATGTGGAACGCACGCGTGTCTGGATCTTCCTGATCCAGGGAGCGGTGGCGGCGCTCGCCGGGGTGATCCTGGCGTCGCGGATCACGTCGGGACAACCGAACGCCGCGGACGGCTTCGAGCTCAACGTGATTTCCGCGTGCGTGCTCGGCGGCGTGTCGCTGCTCGGTGGCCGCGCGACCATTTCGGGCGTGGTGATCGGCGTGCTGATCATGGGTACGGTCGAGAACGTGATGAACCTGATGAACATCGACGCGTTCTATCAGTACCTCGTGCGCGGCGCGATCCTGCTTGCCGCGGTGCTGCTCGACCAGTTGAAGAATCGTGGCTCACGCGACTAAATTCGACGACTAAATGAGAGGTTAGGAAAAGATGGCCAGTTCAGTCGATAAAACCCTCGCCCGCTATCCGAGCCTCGCCGGCAAAGTGGTGCTGATTACCGGCGGCGCGACGGGCATTGGTGCGGCGTTCGTCGAGCATTTCTTCGATCAGGGCGCGAAGGTCGCGTTCTTCGATGTCGATACCAATGCCGGCGAAGCGCTCGCGGATCAGCTCGGCGCGGATCTGGCCGAGGGCCAATTCCAGCCGATGTTCCTGCGCGTGGACCTGACGAATATCGACGCGTTGCGACAAGGCATTGCCGATGTTCGCAGCACGCTGGGGCTCATCGGCGTGCTGGTGAACAACGCGGCGAACGACAAGCGTCACAAGATCGAGGACGTGACGCCCGAGTCCTATGACGCGGGAATCGCGGTGAACCTGCGCCATCAGTTTTTCGCGGCCCAGGCGGTGATCGACGATATGAAGCAGCTCGGCGGCGGGTCGATCGTGAACCTCGGCTCTATTAGCTGGATGCTTAAACAAGGTGGTTTTCCGGTTTACGTGAGCGCGAAAGCGGCCGTGCAAGGTATGACGAATGGCCTCGCCCGCGATCTGGGCCCGTTCAATATCCGGGTGAATACGCTTGTACCGGGATGGGTGATGACCGACAAACAACGTCGCTTATGGCTCGACGAAGCGGGCAAGCGCGCGATCAAGGAAGGCCAGTGTATTGATGCGGAATTGTTGCCCGTGCATCTTGCGCGTGCCGCGTTGTTCCTGGCGTCGGAGGACAGCAGCATGATGACCGCACAAGAGGTCGTGATCGACGGAGGCTGGGCATGAAAGCCGATCTGTTGATCGACAGCCAATGCGCGCTGGGCGAAGGCGCGACGTGGTGCGCCGCGACCGGGCGTTTTTACTGGACCGATATTGAAGGCGAGCGTTTGTGGCGCTACGACCCGCGCGACGCCAGCCGCGTTTCGTTCGATATGCCGGAACGGCTTGCATGCTTCGCGTTATGCGCCGATGCTGACATGCTGCTGCTCGGCCTGGCTTCCCGGCTGGCGTTTTTTGACTTGAAGACCGGCGCGATCGAAACGATCATGCCGGTGGAAGCCGATCTGCCGACGCGTATCAACGACGGCAAATGCGACCGCCAGGGCCGCTTCGTGTTCGGAACGAAACACGACGTGGCGAAGGCGGAGAAGATTGGCGGGTTTTATCGGCTGAACCTGGATTTGTCGCTTGAGCGTTTGCCGCTCGGCGAGTGCGCGATTTCGAACAGTATCGCGTTCAGTCCGGACGGATCGCGCATGTATTTCTGCGATTCCCCAGAGCGCTTGATTCGCGTGTGTGATTACGATTCGTTTGCCAACCAGCGCGTGTTTGTCGAACTGGCGGATGCGAGCGGCGAGCCGGATGGCTCTGCCGTCGATAGCGATGGCGGCTTGTGGAACGCGCAGTGGGGCGGCAGGCGCGTGGTGCGTTATGACGCCGATGGCCGCGAAACGGCGCGCATCGACGTGCCGACGGCGCAGCCAAGCTGCGTCGCGTTTGGCGGTCTACAACTCGACACGGTGTACATCACGAGTGCTCGGGTCGGATTGGATGCGGTCGCGTTGCAGGACGATCCGCACGCAGGCGCGGTATTTATCGCGACGCCGTCGGCCAGGGGTATCGCCGAGCCGGTGTTTCGCGGGCATAGTCACGCGCACTGAGCGGGGGAATGCGGCGGGCGTTTTACGCGTCGCGCAGCAAACCTGCGGTATCACGTTGCAAGAACAACATGAGGCGGCGCGCACGACGCGCTGCCCGCAATTTCCCGGGCACGCTGGCGCTTCACGCCAGGACCACGGGATCGATCGCCTCTCGTTCGGAGACAGCCACCATGACCGTTGCCCGCCCAGCAGGAAGCTCCACGCCCCCACCGGCGTCGTCCCGTCCTGCCGCGAATACCCGCCGCTCGAAGCTTGCCGCCGCCACGGAGCCGCCGATTCGTCCGGGCCCCGCCACGTCGGTCGTCGCGATGGGCGGCGCGGGTGTCAACGGTTGCATCACGCTCGCCAACGCACAACTACGCCTCGATATCGCGCCGGCCCTCGGCGGCGGCATCACGCGCTTCGACTGGCGCAGCGACGGCGCGCTCGTGCCGATCTTCCGGCCGTGCCTCGCGCCGAGTGCGGCTACCGATCCCAATGAGCTCGCGTGTTATCCGCTGCTGCCGTATTCGAATCGCATCGGCGGCGGGCGGTTTCAGTTTCTCGGCCGCGGTGTCGATGTGCCGTGCAACCGGCCCGGCGAGCCGCTGCCCTTGCATGGCGACGGCTGGCTCGGCGCGTGGGACGTGGCGTCCGAGAGTTCGACGCACGTGCGGCTCACGCTCGATCGCCGCAATGGTGCGCCGTATTCGTATCTGGCGAGCCAGTCGTTCATGCTCGAAGCGTCGACGCTGGTGGTGACGCTTTTTATCGAAAATACAGGGCGCGATGCGTTGCCGTTCGGGCTTGGATTGCATCCGTTCCTTACGCGTGAAGCCGATACCGAGTTGTCTGCCGCGGCCGACGGCTTGTGGCTTTGCGGCGACGATTTCCTGCCGATCCGGCACGTTCCGGCCCCGCCCGCATGGCAATTCGGCGTGGCTTATCCCATGCCCGCCGCGATGGTGAACAACGCGTTCACCGGATGGAGCGGGCGTACGAGCGTGATGTGGCCGAAGCGGCGGTTGTCGCTGACCATTTGCGCCGATACCGATTACTACGTGCTCTACGCGCCGGCTGGCCAGAATTTCTTCTGCTTCGAACCCGTCGATCACCCGATCAATGCAGTGAATCTGCCCGGTGGCGGTGCCGCGCACGGCATGACGGTGCTGGCGCCGGGCGAAAGCCTGACGCGCGAGTTCAGCTTTACTGTTGAACGGTCCGGGGAAGCCGAGCGGCGTGGGCGGCCGAAGCAGCCCGCGGGGCAGAAAGCGCGTAAGACGGCGGTGGCGGTGCGGTGAGGCGTTAGGTGTTGGTGGTTGGCGTTCGGCGTTAGCGGTTCGCTGTTCGCGAGTTAGCGCTTAGCCACGTGCCAAGAAACGCCCCGGCGGCGCGTTAAAATGCGGGATCGCTTATTTGCCCTCTCGCCCCGGATGCCCATGTCTTTCATCGAATCGCTCAATGCCGCGTGGTCGCGGACCCAGTCGTTACTCTGTGTCGGGCTTGATCCGGAGCCTTCACGGTTTCCGGGCGCATTCAACGGGCGCGCTGATTCGATCTTCGATTTTTGCCGCGACATTGTTGACGCTACGGCGCCGTTTGCCTGCTCGTTCAAACCGCAGATTGCGTATTTTTCTGCGCATCGCGCCGAGGATCAGCTTGAGCAGTTGATCGCGCATATTCATGCCGAGCATCCGGGATTGCCCGTGATCCTCGACGCCAAACGCGGCGATATTGGCAGCACCGCCGAGCAATATGCAATCGAAGCATTTGATCGATACAAAGCCGATGCCGTCACGGTTAATCCGTATATGGGGTTTGATTCCGTTCAGCCGTATCTCGAGCATGACGGGAAGGGCGTGATCGTCTTGTGCCGCACGTCCAATGCCGGCGGCTCGGATCTGCAGTTTCTTAACGTCGATGGGACGCCGCTTTATCAGATCGTGGCGCGGCTCGCCGCCGAGAAGTGGAATGCGAGCGGGCAGTTGGGGTTGGTGGTTGGGGCTACGTTTCCTAAGGAAATTGAAGTCGTGCGTTCTATCGTTGGCGATATGCCGCTTTTGATTCCGGGTATTGGCGCGCAGGGCGGTGATGTTGAAGCGACGGTTCGTGCTGGACGCGATT
The DNA here is from genome assembly GCF_018449515.1 of Caballeronia sp. dw_19. Taxonomy (GTDB): domain Bacteria; phylum Pseudomonadota; class Gammaproteobacteria; order Burkholderiales; family Burkholderiaceae; genus Caballeronia. The sequence continues at coordinate 18,247 of NZ_JAAVUQ010000029.1, forward strand.
CTTCGGGCAAAGGTGGAATGCTGATTAATTCTTCGCGCGCGATTATTTATGCCGGCAAGGGCGATGATTTTGCTGATGCCGCCAGAGAAGCCGCTAAGCGCACGCGGGATGCGATTAATGCCGTGGGTTGATGTTGCCGCGCGCTGAACAGTGCCGGTTTCGACTCATCGCGACCGGCAGCTACCAACCCGCTGCAGACACTCGGGAGGCACGGAGTAAGGGATTTACTGTCTTCATCGAAATCCAGAGCTTCTGTTAGCCTTTAATTCTCCTGCGAGGATTGTTTTTCCAACCGTTTCAGGTTGGTGCGTAAGGTGTCAAATATTGTAAAGTCAAGGTCTTCGTCAGGAAAATGGTCTGTATTTTTAATTTTTGTGAGAATCTTCTCTTTTTTTTCCGTTGAATAGCCATCCCACTCTAATGGATTGATGTACCAAAAATCGGTCCCATAGATCATCCACGATTCGACAAATTTCAAGAATTCGAAGTCGCTTTCATATTTTTCCAGTATTTTTCTAAAGTCTAAATCATGCCTTTTTGGTAAAGAGAAGCAGCAAAAAGTTTGTCCTGGCTTTGGGAATATCGAGAGATGAACGGTGTATTTTTTGTTGCCAGATTTAAACCCACTTTTTCCCGCAAGACAAAGCGGGAGTTCGCAATCTAGGTGTATTGCGATCACCGACGTCAATTCACCGTCGCCGTTCATTGTTTTAATAAATGGAGCAAGATCTTCATTTTCAATTTCGGCTGCCAAGTACTCCAAGGACTCGATTTTATCCTGCATGTGCTTGGTGATTTCGTCATTAACATCAATCAGCGTAATGTTTTTCTTGAGATCGGTATTGAATAGAGAAATTTTTTCGCGCTGGTAATCGCTTATTTATTTTTTATAGGATGACAACGCCCTTTTAAAGACTTTCAGTAAACTCGAAACTTCGAATAGGTATCTAAAAATTACTCTCAGATTTTGAATGGCGATCGACGGATCCTCAAAGTTCCCATTGCGCTCGAAGCCACTAAAGAGTCTTTCGTGGTCAATGCAGAATCCTGGGAATGCGGAAGCCTTTCCTATATTGATGGACTTGCATTCGTATTGTCCTGATTCTGAATTTAACCTAGGGTAAATAACGTTCTTTTGATATGAGACCGGCCTCAATACCGATGACTCGGGAATCGTGTGAGATAGCACGCACTTGCCCTTGCAGCCGGGTATGATGCACCCACCTTTTTTTCTTCTTACCCGCTCTCGCTCGTTAATGAAATTATAATGCAATGATTTGAAGTATTTTTCGTCCATGTATATCGGCTTACCGGTCTCGCCGAAGAATTCATTGTTTGCGCCAAACACTTTAGAGGCTAAGCTCATATACCACCTGGTCCATGATGCGATTGGTTATCTAACGTTTGTTGTCGGCGATCTATGTGCCGAGGCCGAGTGTCCGCTCGTGGCCGATACGAGTCACACGAAGTTCGTCGACTAGTATCGCCCCACCTCGGCTTCGCTTACCACACACTAAATACGAACCACCCGCTCAATTGCCTCCACTGTCATTTCCATCGCATCGTCGCGGGCGCAATCTACCACTCGCCGCTCCTTGATCCCCCTCAACCACGTCAACTGCCTTTTACACAACTGACGCGTCGCGAAAACGCCTTTATCGCGCATGGTCTTATAGTCGATTTCCCGATCCAGATATTCCCAAGCCTGCCGATACCCCACGCATCGCATCGATGGCATCGCCGGCGATAAATCCCCGCGCGCCCGTAGCCGTTCCACTTCCTCCAGCAATCCAGCTTCAAGCATCAAATCAAACCGCTTCTCGATCCGCTTATGCAGCACGCTTCTATCGGATGGTTCTAGCGCAATCGGCACAAACTCCGGTTCGCCATCCTGGCTCTTTTTCGGATCTTTCAATATGGCAGATAGAGGTCTGCCGGTCAGCATGAACACTTCCAGTGCGCGCTGGATTCGCTGCGAATCATTTGGCGCGAGTCGTGCTGCGGTTTCCGGATCGATAGCCATTAGTCGCGCGTGCAAAGTAGGCCAGCCATCTCGTGCAGCTTCTTCATCAAGCGCCGTGCGCATTTCCGGATTCGCCTCCGGCAACTCATTCAATCCGCGCGTCAGGGCCATGTAATACAACATCGTTCCACCGACCAATAACGGGATTCGGCCGCGACCTTCAATGTCGGCCACCAGCTTCAAAGCGTCATTCCGGAATTGAGCGGCCGAATACGATTCGGTCGGATCGATGATATCGATTAAATGATGCGGCGCCAGTGCGCGTTCTTCGTGACTAGGTTTCGCCGTGCCTATATCCATGCCGCGATAAACCAGCGCCGAATCCACGCTGATGATTTCCACCGGCCGTCGTTGCGCGAACGCCAGCGCCGCCGCCGTCTTTCCCGATGCCGTCGGCCCCAATAAACACGCAACCCGCCGCGCGCTCATTGGCCGCGCATGAAAAGTCGGTCGAGATCGCCGAGCGTCAACTGGAACCAGGTCGGACGGCCGTGGTTGCACTGGTCGCCGCGCTCGGTGGCTTCCATCTGGCGCAACAGCCCATTCATCTCGTCCAGCGTCAGCCGGCGATTCGCCCGCACCGCGTGATGGCACGCGAGCGTGCCCAGCAATTCATGCTGACGCTCGGTCAATACCCGCGAGCCGCCGTAAGCCTGCAAATCCGAAATCACCGCACGCGCCAAAGACTGCAAATCGGCATCTTTCAGCAGGGCAGGAACCGCGCGAATCGCAATCGAGCCCGGCGACAGAATCGCCAGATCGAATCCCAACGCGTCCAGCACTTCACGCTCTTCCTCGACCACGCCCATTTCCACGGCATCGACGGTCATCGTCACCGGAATCAGCAACGGCTGCACCGCGATTGCCCGGTCAGCCAGCGAGTTCTTGAACTGCTCGTAAAGGATGCGCTCGTGGGCCGCATGCATGTCGACGATGATCAAACCCTGCGCGTTTTGCGCCAGTACATAGATGCCGTGAATCTGGCCCAGCGCGAAGCCCAATGGCTGCTCAACGGCCCCTATATCCGGCGCACCCGGCATCGCGGCGTAGAGCGGTGCGCTGGGCTGGTTCGGCGAGTAAGCCTCGGAGGAATTCACGCCCTCGGCAAGCGTCGAGCCCTGCGGCGTGCCGGCGTTTACATCGCGGCGACCGAACAACGCGTCGTACAGCGCCAGCGGCTGAGCGACCGGCAGATTGCCCTGCGTCATCCTCGATTGCCGCAGCCAGTTCGTGGCGTTGTCGTTTTTCTGCCCCGAACCCAGCGTGGAATCGTTCAGTGAGCCCGTACCCATACCCGCCACACCCACGCCCGCGTAAGGCCGGGCGCTGAACGAAGCGATTCCCGTCGGCTCCAATTGCGCGGCGTGACCACCGGCCGTTGTTTCCGGCGATGCCCCCGCGTGACGCGCCAACGCACGCTGCACGGCATGGAACACGTACTGATGGATCGAGCGCGAATCGCGGAAACGCACTTCGATCTTCGACGGATGCACGTTCACATCCACCGATTCCGGCGGCAGATCGAGGAACAGCACATACGATGGATATCGGTTGCCGTGCAGCACGTCCTCGTACGCGGCGCGCACGGCGTGCGTCAGCAGCTTGTCGCGCACGAAGCGCCCGTTGACGAAAAAGTATTGCTGGTCGGCGCGGCCGCGGCTCGCGGTCGGCAAGCCGGCGCAGCCATACACGGCCAGCGGTCCGGCGCGTTCGTCGAGCGGCAGATGCGCGGTGGCGAATACCTCGCCGAGTATTTTGGCCACGCGTGTGGAAGGGTCCGACGCGTTCCAGTGCTCGACGGCTTTGCCGTTATGAATCACCGATATCGCGATGTCCGGCCTCGCCAGCGCCACGCGCCGGATCACTTCCAGGCAATGCCCGAGTTCGGTCTGCTCGCTTTTCAGGAACTTGCGGCGTGCGGGCGTGTTGAAGTACAGCTCGCGCACTTCCATCGTCGTGCCGATAGTCCCGGCCGCCGGCGAGATCGCGCCAGTCTGGGCGTCGATCCGCGTGGCATGCGCGCACGCCGCCGTCCGGCTGGTGATGAAAAGCTCCGCCACCGACGCAATCGACGCCAGCGCTTCACCGCGAAACCCCAGCGACGCCACGGCTTCCAGCTCGGCAAGCGAGCGGATCTTGCTGGTGGCGTGGCGCAACAACGCCAAAGAGAGTTCGGCGGGCGGGATGCCGCAGCCATCGTCGACGATCATGATCCGCTTCACGCCGCCTTCGTCGAGCGTGATCCGCAAGCTCGACGCGCCGGCGTCCAGCGCGTTTTCGAGCAGCTCCTTCACCACGGAAGCCGGCCGTTCGACCACTTCACCCGCCGCGATCTGGCTGATCAACTGGTCGGGCAACGGCTGAATGGCGCGCGGCAAGCGCCCGGCGGCGGCGGAGGCGTTGGAAATCGTGTCGGATGAATCGATGAGATCGGGCATGCCGAAATTATAAAGCTTCGCGCCCGTGAACGATTTCGCCGCCGTTCAGTCTGCCACTACGCGTTTGCCCGTCCCGACTGGCGTACTGTTCTACGTGCTCCAGAGCCGCGAAAACGGGCCGATTAGCGTTAAAACCCGCCGATGAACACGCGCTTCGCGAATTTTCCAGCGTCGAGTTCGGTATCATGGCGCGACTGTTTTTATCGCAACAATATGCCCGCGCATGCGCGTGGCCGTTGCTGGTTTCCCGCTCATTTCATCCTGGTCGAGGCCCCCTTTTGGATACGCTGCTGTCATTCCTGAGTCTTATTCTCCACATCGACAAATCGCTCGGTTTTTTCATCCAGCATTACGGCGGCTGGGTGTACGCGGTGCTGTTCCTGATCGTTTTCTGCGAAACGGGGCTCGTGGTGTTTCCGTTCCTGCCGGGCGACTCGCTGCTGTTCATCGGCGGCGCGTTCGCGGCGAGCGGGTCAATGGATCTGGGCGCGCTGATCGTCCTGCTGCTGATTGCGGCCATCCTCGGGAATACGGTGAATTACTGGATTGGCCGCGCGATCGGCCCCAAGGTATTCGATACCCACATTCCCGTGCTCGAACGTTTCCTCGACCGCGAAGCGCTTCGCAAGACGCAAGGTTTCTACGAAAGGCACGGCGGCAAAACCATCGTGCTCGCGCGCTTCGTGCCGATCGTACGGACGTTTGCGCCCTTTGTGGCAGGCGCATCGGCGATGAAAGCCTCGCGGTTTCAGTTGTTCAACATACTCGGCGCGCTGATCTGGGTATTGCTGCTCGTGTTGCTGGGTTATTTCTTCGGCAATATCCCGTTTATTCGCCAGTATCTGAACGTGATCGCGCTGGTCGGCGTGTGCGCGGCGATCGTGCCGATCGCGCTGGGCGCAGTGTGGAAAGTCATGCGGCGCAAAGCAGGTAATTGAGCCGGATTGATTGGCTCGATTGATTAGTTCGACAAGCGCTTTCGAAGTCGCCGGGCCGGCACTTTGAAAGCGCGCATATCACAGGCAGGCTACTCGGTCCGCTGGCGTCTTCGCCGCCAAAACGTAAAAGGTTAGAATGCCGAATTGTCGGCTCGGTGGTTCGAATATCGAGACGAACGATTCCGGCGTTTCGTGAACAAACGTTAAATGTTTTATGCTGGCGAAGGTTGGCGAGGTCTTATAGCTGATGTTGGAACGAACAAGAAGTGAAGCGGGAGCGGCGTGTAACTGGCGCCGTCTCAGGCTGGCGGTGGCGGTGCTGGGTGTAACGGCGCTACTCGCCGGCTGCGGGATTTTTGGTTGCGGCGGCAGTGCAACGAACGGCGGGGCTTTCGGCGGATGTGGCGCCGGCATGCGGTTCTGAGCGCCTGGACGCAGCCCGGAAATATCGATAACAGGAAGTCAGGGAAAACGGCAAGCATGGCGGTATCGCGTTCAGGTAATTCAGGATGGGCCGTCAACGGCCGCGGGGGAGTGCTCGGTGCGCTCGTTTCTATTGGCGTAGCTGTCTCGATCGCCGGTTGCTCGACGGCGCTGACGCCCGCGCCTATCGTCGAACAGTCGACGGGCGGCACGAGCTCGCCAGCACTGATCCCCGCGACGCCGCCGGGCACCGGGTCCGCCGGGCCGGTCGCCATTGCGCCGCCGGTGCAGGCGGATGCCGGGCCGGGGTTTTATCGGGTGAAACCGGGCGATACGCTCTATGGCATCGCGCGCGCGCAAAAGCAGCGTCCGTCCGATCTCATCAAGTGGAACAACCTGCCTGAAAGCAAGCAGGTCAACATCGACCAGTTGTTGCGCGTGGCGCCGCCAGGCAGCACTGGAACGGCCGCCAACGGTGACGACTGGAGCAAACAGGCTGCATCGTCGGCGTCGAAGGCGGGGCCGCCGATCATCGGCGCACCGGCCGCGACGGCGAGCAATAACAGCGCCCCGGCCGACACCAGCACGCCTGCGATCAATTCGAAGGGCGCGTGGCTCACGTGGCCGGCACAAGGCGACGTGATCACGAAGTTCGGCGAAGGCGGCAGCAAGGGTATCGATATTGGCGGCAAGCTCGGCGAACCGGTGAAAGCGGCGGCTGCGGGCAGGGTCGTGTATGCGGGCAGCGGTCTGCGCGCTTACGGGCAGATGATCATCGTCAAGCACGGCAACGACTTCCTGACCGCGTACGCGCACAACGGCAAGCTGCTGGTGAAGGAAGGCGACACCGTCCGCCAGGGCGCGACCATCGCGGAAATGGGAACCGGGCCGAGCAACAAGCCGTTGCTTCACTTCGAGCTTCGCAAGTCGGGACAGGCCGTGGATCCGGTGCCGTCACTGAAGAAGGCCGGATGATGAACACGGTGCGCAGCGCACGTGCGACGGGAGCCTGGCTCGTATGAAAAGGCTTTTGCTCGCTGCCACGTGCGTGTCCGCTGTGCTGCTCGCCGGCTGCAACGACCAGCAAAACGCGGATGCCATGAACAAGCTCAAGGCGTTTTTCAACGCCGTCAAACCCGACACGTTGCTATTGAAGGACCTGACGCCGGGCGTGACGACCGAGGCGCAGATTCGCGACCAGATGGGCGAGCCGGAAACGGCGCGAACCTACACCGACGGCTCGAAGCGCCTCGAATATCCGCGTGGTCCGGCGGGCACGAATACCTATTTCGTCGATATCGATGCAAACGGCAAATTTGTCTCGGTCACGCAAGTGCTGACCGCGGAGAACATCGCCAAGGTACGGCCGGGCATGACGCAGGACGAAGTGCGCCGCTTGCTGGGCAAGCCGACTACCATCGCCGAATATCCGCTCAAAAAAGAGCGCGTGTGGAGCTGGCATTGGGAGGAGGGCGGCGTGACCCGAGACGCCATGTTCAACGCGCATTTCGGCCCCGATGGCATAGTGACGACCACATCGCGATCGGAAGCATCAGGCGGCGGCCAGCATTGAGTTGCGCGGCGGGGCGTTTTAATATCGGTACCCATACTCATGGATCACCAAAAATCAAAACACGCGCTTGGGCGCGAGACATTGATGGCGCTGGCGGCGCGTCATCGCGACGACCGGGCGTTAACGTTCGAAACGGCTGACGCGGGCTGGCAATGCGGCCGCGGGCACGCGTGGGACGACGGCCTGAGCGCCGCGCAGAACGTGCGTTGCATGAACTGTGCGACGCAGCGCCGCGAACAGCACACCGAGCGGCTGAAGGCCCTTGCCGAGGAGCGGGGCGGGAGACTGTTGTCGGCGAGTTACGTCGATGCCACCACGCCTTTGCGATGGGAATGCTCGTTCGGGCATAGCTGGGAGGCGCAAGCGGAGGTTGCCACGCGATGCTGGTGTGCGGAGTGCATGCGTCGAGGCGTGTACGACATGGCGATAGCGTCTCGAAAGTAAGGCCAGGTGGAAACGCTTTTTCTCTTGTATAAAAAGTTGCGCCTAATACCCGGCATCCAACGAAAGCGGCGCGCGCCGCTTTCGCATCCTGTTTCTCGATTGCCCGCAGAATCTTCTGATGGCCTTTCCAGGAGCGTTCCGGCGCCCCCGGCAACTCTTCGGTCAGGACGTATCCGTCGCGGATCACTTCACGCACGGGATCCAGCATTGTCCGCAGCAATCGATCATTAGCCGCTTCACCGATCACATCGTGAAACTCCACATCGAGTTCCGTATAGGCGCCGTGTTGATCGAGGACGCTGCCCATCTGCGTCACCAGCTCCATCAGCCGCCCGAGTTGTTCCGTCGTCCGGCGCGTGGCCGCCAGCGCGGCGAGTTCTTCTTCTGCGCAACGCTGTACTTCCAAAACCTCCTCCAGCATTCGCTGGCCGCGCGGTGACGTCACGTGCGCAAACAGCACCATCGACACGCGGGCAACACTGGCCGACGCGCTCGATCCGCCATGACAACGCCGTTCATGTGCTTGCCGATTGGCTCATCAAATAGGTGCTTCCAAAATCCTTACCACGCACCCGCGCAAATTATTTTCGACTTATCGGGAATAGAGGGGAAAAAAATGGGTTCGCCCTAGTACCAACCCGTTAAACACTCTGGAGTCGAAAATGAAAAAGATTGCCCTGTTCGTGATGTCCGCCGCTGTCCTCGCATCGTCAAGCGCATTTGCCCAGGCTCAAGGCCTGACCCGCGCCGAAGTCCGCCAACAACTCGTTGAAGCGCAGCAAGACGGGTCACAATTTGTCAGTAACACGTCGTATCCCGATGTAGCTCGCATCTATACGAATCAGGTTGCGCAAGCCAGGCAGGGCACGTCGGCCTATGGCGGCGTGGCAGCCGGTTCGAGTGCCAGTTCCTCGCGTGTCGCGAATATCGGCAGCCCGAGTCATGAGGCTTGTGTCGGGCCGTACAGCTTCTGCAACATCTATGCGGGTTCTTGATGACAGCACGGACGACTCGTTCATGGTTAGATCGAGTCGCGAGTCGTCCTGTCGTGATTGCATGGGCTTAAGCGGTTAGCGTTAGCTGCTTGAACGAATTATCGGAGCAGGATCAGTTGAGGCACAGTGTCCGCGCCGCACCATACAATTGCATTTTGGTCATGTTTCACACCGAGTTGTTTTGCATCACTAAGGATAAGGCCGAGAACCAGGAAGCTCGGTTCACCCGGCCATGTGCCTGACGGATGCTCGCCTGTCCCTTCGATAAAGCGTAAGTTCATGCGGCTAAGTTCTTCTGCAAGCGCGGCTTGCCGCAGAGTGTTGGCCGTGGCATTGGTCATCTCGCTGAATGGATTCGCCGCGGTGATAAACGCGCTGCAGTCAACGCCAAAGGCCCGGTGAAGTTTGGCGAGATCAGGATTGGCGCGGCCTATGCGCAGCGTCGTGGGAGCATTGCCCAGGACGCGATAATGAGTTTCATCGTAAGCCCGGAGCGTGTCCGGATCGATAGTCGAATTGAACTGCAAAGCAATCTCCTTGCGATAAAAACGCCAGACATATCAGAGTTTCGCCCTCTATTGTGCGCGTTGCCGAACACACGGTATCAATGTGATAAAGGCCGTTGTGTTAGCTACCTCTCGCTCAGCGTGAATGTCCTGACTCGCGGTGTTCACCGCGCCGCCCAGCACCTGTACGATGCTTTTTTTAGCATATAAAGCGCTCGCACAGGCGCCATTATCGAGGGGCATATGGATTCACCTATCCTGGCAAACGAGGACATGAAGGGCAGGCCGACCAGCGTTCATGTTCATCTTTACTATGGCGTTGATCCAAGCCGGTATCGCAAAGACGAGAACGTTGGGTGCCTGTACGGTTATCACCACGCCGAGTCGGAATCGATGACCCTTTCGTATTCCCACGATCATCCCGAAGGACGTGCTCTCCGCACTATTCGACGCGGCTTGAAAGCGCTTCTCGGTTGCGATCTCGTTCATACATTTCGCAATCGCGCAGCGCTGCTTGAAGCGGACGTGATCTGGACGCATACGGAGCGCGAGTATCTATCGGTGGCGTTATTGCTGATGCTCAAACGTGGTCCGCGTAAGCCGCTTCTGCTTGCACAAAGTGTGTGGCTGCTCGACATATGGGAATCGCTTAGCGTGTTCAAGCGCGTGATCTTCAAGAGGCTGCTAAGCCAGGCGACCTTGCTGACGACCCTGACTCACGACAACGCAGCGCTCACGAAAAAATTCTGGAATCACGAAGCAACGGTGGTGCTCTATGGTGTCAGTACCGACGATTTCCCTTTGCGGCCAGTGTCCGAGTGGCGTCCTCACGAACCGTTGCGCGTGGCGGCCATTGGTAACGATCGCGACCGCGATTGGCAGACCTTCATGGCCGCGTTTGAAAACGATCCGCGCTTCAACGCGAGGCTGGCGACCCAGCGCAAAGTCACGCGTTCTGATCGGGCGGATAACGTTGTTGTCGCGCCGGTGTCGGGGTTGGTTGAGCAACGTGCACTCTATGAATGGGCCGATGTAATCGTCGTACCGCTTCATCCCAATCACCATGCATCAGGCATTACAGTTTTGCTCGAAGCGGTGACGGCTGGCAAGGCGGTCGTTGCAACGGGCATAGGCGGTCTGTCCGACTATTTCTCCGATGACGCCGTCTCATACGTACCGGTCCACGATGCACAAAGCTTGCGCGAGACTGTCGCTGCATTAGGCGCCGACCCTGAAGGCACGACGAAGCGAATTCGTCGCGCGCAGCAGGAGTTGGTGTCGAAGGATTTGACGACGCGCGGTTTCGCCCGGCAACACGTCATGCTGACTCATCAAATGTTGCAGAACGCGGTGTCGGACGAACGAGTCGAGCCACTTGTGCGCGCTTAGCGGAGCGGGCGCGTGGGCTTCACAGGTTCAGCGGCACATACGGAAACAGGTTGCTTGTCTCACGACACGCAGCCTGTTTTTTTATTGGACAAATAAGCCAAGCCCGTCAATGAAACCCGAGCCCGCGCATTGTGCGGAAATCGGCAACGTGACGTTTCCTTTTCGCGGTTGAACAATTCCGCTATAGCGTCGATAGTGAAACCCAACCGCCGCACGCTGAGCCAGCCGGCCGGGAACACACAAACACTTTGTGGAGTTCAGGTTGGCCAAGACAACTCGCGCGAGCTGCGCCATCGAAAGCGATGCGGCGGATCTATTTCCGGATGTGTGGTCCGTTGACGCCACGGAGTTTATCGCGGCGCTGGATCGCGAATTTGCGCAGCCGCGCCAGCACCTTCTCCACTACCGTAAAGAATGCTCGGGCCATCGCCTGAACGGCGGTAACTTCGAATTCTTATCCAGCACAGCCGGCATCCGCAATGATCCGGATTGGCGCGTTACCGCCCCTCCCCAAGATTTGATCGATAGGCGTGTGGAGATTGCCGGTCCGGCGGAGAACCGGAAGATTGTCATCAATGCGCTCAATGCTCATGCGCAAGTATGGGTGGCCGACCTGGAAGATGCGATGTCGCCCACCTGGCACAACGCCATGGCGAGTCAGCGAAACCTGAAAGAAGCGGTCATGGGCGACATCACCTACCGTGACCCTCGGGGCAAGCAATACAGGCTCGAAGGCGGCACGACGGCGATCGTGGTCAGGCCGCGCGGCTGGCATTTGCCCGAGCAGCATGTGACGGTTGATGGACACGCTGCATCGGCCAGCCTGGTCGATTTCGGCCTGTACTTCTTTCATTGCGCACGCAGGCAACTCGAGCGCGGAAGCGGGCCTTACTTCTACTTGCCGAAGCTTGAAAACCACCTCGAAGCAAAGCTGTGGAACGATGTATTCGAATTTGCGCAGGACTGGATTGGTGTTCCCCGTGGCAGCATTCGCGCGACCGTGCTTATCGAGCACATTGGCGCGGCGTACGAAATGGACGAGATCCTGCATGCTCTCGGTCCTCACGCCGCTGGGCTAACCGCTGGCCGGTGGGATTATCTGTTCAGTATTGCGAAGGAATTCAGGAATCGACGGGATTTTGTCTTGCCCGACCGCGCGGAATTGACGATGGGGCTGCCGTTCATGCGCGCTTACACCGAGCTTCTGGTCCGCACGTGTCATCGGCGTGGCACGCATGCGTTGGGTGGTGTCGCCACGCAGATTCCGGATCGACACGATCCCGAGGCGCAACGCCGCGCGGTCGAAGTCGTGCGCCGCGACAAGGAGCGCGAGGCAATCGAGGGTTTCGACGGCACCTGGGTCGTTCACCCGGATCTGGTTCCGGTCTGTCACGCCGCCTTCGAGCACGTACTGTGCGGGCGCCCGCATCAGATCGGCCGCTCGCACGGCGAGGTCGAGGTCAAGACAACGGCCGCGGACCTGATGGCGGCCGATCGCCTGGACGGCTCGGTCACCGAGCATGGCTTGCGATCCAACATCGCGGTGTCTATCCGATATCTGGAGGCATGGTTGCGCGGTCATGGATCGGTCAGGCTGTTCGGTCTCATGGAAGGCGCGGCGACCGTCGAGATTGCCCGGTCGCAGGTCTGGCAATGGCTGCGCCACGGCACGCGTCTGCGGGATGGGCGTCAGGTGACGCGCGAACTGGTTCGCGCAATGGTCACGGAGGAGATCGATACATATCGCGCGGAATCGACTGAAACCCTGACCGACCGCGAGATAGAACGAGCCAGGGCTTTGTTCGAAGAAGTCGCCATGCGGGAGGACTTCCCCGAGTTCCTGACGCTGCCCGGGTACGCCCGATTGAACCGGTCATCCGAACATGACTCGGCCGCGACCGGGTATGGATGGAGCGCGGCATCGGCGTCGGTCCGGGAAAGCACCTTGGCGCTCACCTGCAGCAGCGGCATGTTCACGCATTTGCAACTCAAGCCACGCGTTGCGTTTTCCTTCGGGTTCATGGGGTGGTCGGCGTGGCTGATCGAGCATGCCGTCTCGCATGCGGCGCTGATCCGCGATCATGCCACCGGCTTTGTTCCCATCGGTCTCGAGATTGCCTATGTAAAACCGTCGACGTTCTTCGATTGCGAGTCGCTCAGTGTCACTACGCGGGTCAGGACGTGGAACCCGAAACGCTTTCATACCCTTCAGGACGTGGACGTGCTGCTCGCGAATGAACAGGGCGTACCGATCGCTCGCGTAGTCATGCAAGAGGTGTGCGTTCGCATCGAGTCGATAGAAACACTTGCGGCAGCGCCGGGACGCGTGCCCGATGATCTGGCGAAGCTGTTGCTCGACTGTCCCGACGATATCGACGAGCGGCCCGTGCTGCTCAATCGCGGTGCCGCGCGAGTGCCGGCGAATGCCGAGCCCATTGCTGAACACCGGCACGAATTCGTGGTGCATCGCCATGCTTGCGAGGTAGCGGACCAATGGTATTCCGAGCACGTGTGCGATTTCATAGGCGATAGTCGCGAGGCCATGGTGCTCCTCCTCGTCGATAAACATCCGGAACTGCTCGCGGGTCTGGCCCAGCGTATAGAGCGCCTGAGCATCGGTTTGCGCAGGCCTTTCATGCTCTTCGACCGAGGCGAGATCCTGACCACGGCTTATCGCGTAGGCGCCGACATTCATTTCGTCCATCGGTTGCTGACCGCATCCGGGGCCGACGCCGGCGACGCGGTCGAAGTGTTCCGGTCGGCGTGACAGTCAAGCTAAAAAGGGATTGACCATGACGTTCCTGTTCTCTGGATCGTTGCTGCGGTACGTGGGTTATCGGCGGCAGATTGTTTATGAACAAAACACGCTCGACGAGGCCCTTCAAGCGCTATTTTCAGAATTCCCGGAACTGAAAGGATTACTGATGAATGGCGAGATGACGCTGAAACGAACGATGCGTCTGGCGATCAACAATGAAGTGATTCGCAGCGATCTGACCCGGCCGCTTGCATCGGGTGATCTGGTCGAGATCATGACCGCCATCTCCGGCGGTTGAGCAGTCTGCCGCAGCGACGGCTATCCGAAGGAGAACATGCAATGTCCCTCGACACCCGACTACGATCGGTATTCGATACGGTGCTGGAACTGGACAGGACGCTGCCCGATTCGGCGCTGCGTTATCAGGAGACGCCGGGCTGGGATTCGCTCGGCGCGGTGTTGCTGATCTCATCCATTGAAGATGAATTCAAGGTTGAGATCGACACCGAGCGGGCGTTGAAGATGGACACCTTCAGCGGCGCTTCGCAGTTGCTCCGTGAGCTTGGGGTGCGGGATTGATCCGGCAATCGTCATGACCGGCTTGCCGATAAACCAGAGCGTGCGGGAGACCGTGCTGCTACCGCAGATGGTCGAGCTGATCGAGCATCATCGGCGTGCTTGTCCCGCGTACGCCCGCGTGCTCGATGCCATCGGTCATTCGTCCGGTCGCCGTTATGCGCAAACTCGCGAACTGCCGTGGCTGCCCGTGCGCCTGTTCAAGGAGCACGCGCTGATCAGCACCGGCCGCGAACAGGTGACCGTGCTGACGTCGTCCGGTACGACCAGCACGAACGTCAGCCGGATTGCGCTAGACCGGGACGCCGCCGAGCGCCAGCGACATCTGCTCACCGCGACGCTGGCGACGGTGACGGGTCCGCGGCGTCTGCCGTTGCTCATTATCGATTCGCCCTCGGCGGTACGTGGGGAACGCTCGTCGATCCGTGGCGCCACAGTGCTGGGCGTGATGAATGTCGGGCGGGAACACGTCTTTGCGCTGGATGACGAGCAAGGTATCGATGCCACCACCGTCGCGAATTTCCTGCAACGCCACGGCCATGCAACGTTCCTGATCTTCGGCTTCACATCGCTGGTCTGGACACGGTTTTACGCCTTCGCGCGATCACACGGATTCGACCTGGCCCACGCGATCCTGCTGCACACCGGCGGCTGGAAAAAGCTCGCCGATCAAGCCGTATCGCCGCAGGAATTTCGCGCTGGCTTTCTCGCTGCGACCGGCCTTCATCGATGCCACAACTTCTACGGGATGGTCGAGCAGGGCGGCACGATCCACATCGAATCAGCATCCGGCGATGGTCTGTATTGCCCGGATTTCGCCGATGTCATCATCCGCGATCCTGAGACCTGGGAGGAGGCTCCCATTGGCACGGAAGGCGTTATCGAAGTGTTGAGCGCCGTCCCGCGCGCGCATCCGGGTCACGTGCTGCTCACTGAAGACCGGGGCGTGGTGCATGGCATCGACGATGGCGAGTGGCCGGGCAAACGCTTCTCCGTGCTCGGTCGGCTCGCGCGCGCCGAACCTCGCGGATGCGCGGACACGTTGCCCGAAACCGCCAACGGGGCGCGGCCATGAGCGGCCTGCTCGAAGGCCGGAGGCTGCTTATCACCGGCGTCATCAACCATGCGTCGATCGCCTTCGCGGTGGCGAAGCTGGCGCAAGAACAGGGCGCGGAGATTGTGCTCACCGGCCACGGCCGGCTGCATATGGTCGAGGATGCTGCAAGGCGGTTGCCGCGACCCCCGCCGGTTGTCGAACTCGATGTCACCCAAAGCGAGCAACTTGCCACGCTGGCCGAGCGTGTGCGGGTTCACTTGCCGCGGCTGGATGGCGTCCTGCACTCGATCGCCTTTGCGCCGCGTGGGGCTATCGGCGGGGATTTCCTGGCTACGGCCTGGGCAGATGTATCGACGACCTTGCAGGTCTCGACCTATTCGCTACAGGCACTCGCCGTCGCGGTGCTGCCGTTGATGGACGCAGGCGGCTCGATCGTTGGCCTGGATTTCGATGCCTCCGTCACATGGCCCGGCTACGACTGGATGGGCGTGGCCAAAGCCGGCCTGGAGTCGAGCGCGCGTTACCTCGCCCGTGATCTCGGCGCACGCGGGATACGCGTCAATCTCGTCGCGGCCGGTCCTTTGCGCACTGCCGCCTCTCACGGCGAGCCGAGTTTCGGCGATATCGCCGCGGCCTGGAAAGCCCGAGCGCCACTCGGCTGGAATCCCGCCGACGCCAACGGCGTCGCTCGCACCTGCGTGGCGTTGCTATCGGACTGGTTTCCTGTCACCACCGGCGAAATCGTGCATGCCGATGGCGGCTTTCACACGGTCGGCGTCTGACATGGCGCGCTTCTGGGGGTATCGATGAATACGGCGCGTAGTTTCAGCAATCGTATTGCCGTGGTGATCGGCGGCACGCGTGGCATCGGACAGGCGAGCGCGCGCTTGCTGGCCGCAGCGGGAGCGACCGTGATATTAACCGGCACGGATCAGGGGAAAGCCGAACGCGAGGCAAAGCAACTTGCCGCCGAATACGGCGTTAATGCGACTGGCCGGGCGCTGGATCTGAGCGACTACGCGTCCATTGGCGCGACCATCAAGTCGATTGCCGCCGAGCATGGCGCTATCGACGCGCTGGTGCTCAGTGCGGGCGTGATGCAGAGCACGCCGCTGGGCATGACGCAGGAATCGGTCGCGCGCCATCTGCTCGACGTCAATCTGCTGGGCGCGATCGAAGTGTTGCAGGTCACGGCGAAAGTGATGATGCGGCGTCGTCACGGCGCCATTGTGTTGCTTGCATCGATAGCCGGCGAGCGCGGCGCCGCGGGCCAGGCAGTCTATGCGGCAACCAAGGCCGGCATTGCCGCAATGGCGCGCTCGGCGGCGAAAGAACTGGGACCGCTCGGTATTCGGGTGAATGCGGTGGCGCCCGGTTTGATCGATACCGATCTGCTGGCGAATCTCCCCACCGATGTCATCGCCGCACGTCGCGCGCAGACCGCGTTGCGCAGGCTTGGCACAGCGACTGAGGTGGCGGCGACGATCCGCTTCCTGCTCAGCGACGAAGCGTCTTTTATCACCGGACAAGTGCTCGGTGTCGACGGAGGCCTGACCTTATGAACACATTCGGCGCCCATGCTTGCCTGATCGATGCGGCTCGCAATTTGAGCTTGAGAGGCAGCGAGCTCGCAGCGCGGATTCAGACGATGGAAAACGAACTGCACACGATGCCGGCAGGGTTGCTCTTGTTGCCATCGCCATGGACCGTCGATACCGTGTGCCGCTATCTCGCCGCGTTTCGTCAGGGCCGGGCGCTTGCGTTGCTTGACCCGGGAATTGAACTCGACACACTCACCGAGTTGATCGCGCGATTCGAACCGGCGGGTCTGTGGCAGCCTGGGATCGAAGCGCCTGCGCCTGCGGGTTATCGGCGTGCCGATCATGGCTGGATCAGGCAGACGGACGGGGCCGTCGTCCATCGCGATCTGGCCTTGCTGCTGACCACCTCCGGCTCGACAGGCGCCGCGCGCATGGTGCGCCTTTCACGTGAAGGCGTACTCGCCAACGCGCAAGCAATCGTGCGTGCGCTTGACATCACCGACGCTGACATCGCGCCGACCAGCTTGCCGTTCTACCTGGGCTACGGCTTGTCGGTGCTGAACAGCCACCTTATGGCTGGCGCGACCGTTGTGGTGAACACGCATCCGGTTATCGGCGCGGACTTCTGGGCGTGCGTCGATACTTATGGCGCCACCTCCTTCGCGGCGGTGTCGCATACGTATGAATTACTTGCGCGCTTGCGGTGGACGCCATTGGCGCATCCCAGCCTGCGCACGATGACTCAGTCCGGCAGCCGCATGCGGCCTGAACTGATTGCACAATTAGCCGATGACATCGGCCGGTCGGGAGGCCGCTTCTTTCTCATGTACGGGCAAACCGAAGCAACGGCCCGGATGGCGGTTCTGCCCGCGCACCGCATTCTTGAGAAGTGCGCTTCGGTCGGCTTGGCCGTGCCCGACGCAGAGTTATCGATTAGTGTTGAATCCGGTGAGGAGACGTGTCGACCGGACGTCCCTGGCGAAGTCATCTTCCGGGGGCCCAGCGTCATGATGGGTTACGCCGATACGGCAGTCGATCTCGCCAGCGGCGACGGTCATGGCGGCGTGCTGTACACGGGTGACATCGGCCGCTTCGACCAGGAGGGTTATCTCTATCTCGAAGGCCGTCTCAAGCGGATCGCCAAGCTGTTTGGACAGCGAATCAATCTCGATGCTGTTGAACTCATGGCCGCCGAAGCCGGCGCTGAAGGCGCGACTGTCGCCGTCTCGCGCAACGACGAAGCCATCGTGCTGTGGTGCGAAGGTGAGGCCGAACCGGCGCGGCTGGAACGCATCTCGCGGAGTGTCGCCGAACGATTGGGCGTGAACCGTCATGGTGTTCTCGCACGCACTATCGACAAATTGCCGCTGCTGCGTAACGGCAAGATCGATTACCGGTCGCTGATTCGTGCGGCGATTGAAGACAAGGCGCCGACATGATCCGGCCGCTGTTCCCGTCGGGTCCGTCGCTTGAAGCATCGGCGTTGCTTGAGTCGTTGAATGAGTCAGCGTCGGCCCCGGCCCTTCAGGTCGGCGATGAACGTATGCTCGATTTCCTCGATGGCGTCGGCCAGCGCCTGCGTGTACCCGCGCTGGCCCGGCGCCATCCGGAACTGGGGCCACTCGGCGCTTACCTTCGTCGTGGACATCTGGGCTCGGAGCTGGCTCGGCTCTATACCGAGAATTGCACGCTGCGTTTCCCCCAGGGACTGGTCTTTCACATCGCGCCAGGTAATGCCGATACGGTGTTCGTCTACTCCTGGGCATTGTCCGCGCTGGCTGGAAACCGCAACGTGGTGCGGGTATCCGATCGTGGCGGAGAGGCCACCGAGGCCGTGCTCGCCGCGTTGGCGCAAGGTCTGGAGACAGCCGATTCCGTGGTTGCGCGGACGCAGCGGATCGTGAGCTACGACCATCGCGACGAGGCTGCGACGTCGGTTCTGTCCGCCGCTTGTGACTTGCGTGTGTTGTGGGGCGGCGATCGAGCTATCGACGACATTCGTCGCGCGCCGCTGCGGCCATCGGCGCGGGATCTCACCTTTCCCAACCGATCTTCCTTTGCGGTGATCTGCGCTAGGGCTTTTCTCTCGACCGATACAACGGAGCGCAAGCGGGTGGCCGAAGCATTTCATTCGGATGCCTACTTATTTGGTCAGGCTGCATGCGCTTCGCCTGGAACGATTTTCTGGATTGGCACGGCTGAGGATGTGGCGGACGCGCAAGTCGTGTTCACGGCCTTGTTAACGCGAACGGTGGAGGCTCGCGGGCCGCGCGCGGATGCGGCGATGGCGATCCAGAAACAGGTATCAACCTATGGTCTGGCTGCAGAGGGAATAGCCGATGACGTTCGCTTTATCGGCAACGAGATCGCTATGGTGCGGCTCGCGTCGCCGGTTCGCTTGCCGCGTCGCTGGCTTGGCACGGGTACGTTTCCTTATCTGCGGCTGGACGCGCTCGACGCGCTTTTGCCTCTATTGCTACGGCAAGATCAGACGCTGACGTATTTCGGCTTCACGGCCGACGAGATGGTTTTGTTTGCGCAGCGAGCAGGCGGACGAGGCATCGATCGCATCGTGCCGATGGGGCGTGCGCTCGAATTCTCCACGGTCTGGGACGGCTACGACCTCCTGCGGGAATTCACCCGCCTTGTCACCGTGAGTTGATGCCGATTCGCTCATAAGGAGCACGATCATGAATGAGGCGATTATCGAACTATCCCCGGAGCAGGCTTACGAACGCCGGCAATCGGGCGCATTACTGGTGGACGTTCGTGAAGATGGAGAGCGCGCGGCCGGCATGGCGGAGGGTGCGATGGGTGTCAGCAAGTCGCGCCTAGAAGCGGAGCCAGGCGACTGGTTGCCGGACCTCACGGCGGAGATCGGGCTGATCTGCGCGGTGGGCAGACGCTCGATGCAGTGCGCGCGGCTGCTTCAATTGCGGGGTTACACGCACCTTTTCTCGGTTGCCGGCGGCACTACACGCTGGAAAGCAGTCGGCTTGCCGATGACCGAACCCACCGCCGATGCCGATTTTCTCGAACGATATTCGCGCCACTTGCGGCTTTCCGAAGTTGGACTGGACGGTCAACGCAAGCTTGCCGCCGCGCGGGTGGCGCTGATCGGCGCGGGTGGGCTGGGTTCGCCTGTGGCGCTGTACCTGGCCGCAGCCGGGATCGGCCATATCACGCTGATTGATGATGATCTCGTCGATCGCAGCAATCTGCAGCGCCAGGTGCTGCATCGCGATGCCGACATCGGTATGCCCAAGGTCGAATCCGGTTGCAGGACCTTGGCGGCGCTCAATCCTCATGTGGTCGTCGAACCGCAGCGCACGCGGCTGCTGGCGGGGAATGTCGAGGCGTTGCTGAGCGGTCACGATGTGGTGATTGACGGCTCCGACAACTTTTCAACGCGCTATCTGGCCAACGATGCCTGCGTGCGTCTTGGCCTGCCGATGATCTACGGCGCGGTGCAAGGTTTCGATGGTCAGGTCAGCGTGTTCTGGCCGGCGCGAGAGGGCGGGAGTTGTTATCGATGCCTGTTTCCGGAACCGCCGCCACCTGAATTTGCGCCTAACTGCGCCGAAGCGGGTGTGCTCGGCGTGCTGCCGGGGGTGATCGGGTTGTTGCAGGCGACCGAGGCGATCAAGCTGATTTTGGGTATTGGTGAGCCGCTGTCCGGTACCTTGCTTCAGTTCGATGCGCTGGGAATGCGATTTAATCGATTGCGGTTGCTGCGAGACCCCGGGTGTCCGCGTTGCGGCGATGGCGTGAAGGCCGGTGATTACGTGGATTTGCCGGCGGCTTGCGGGGTGGGGTGAAGTCGTTCGCCGGCTGGTAGGCCATGGGACGGGTAGATCAACCTGTCGCGGCGCCGGAAATATTTCCATAAATATGTAGGATATACTTTACATACGAGGTGTCACGTTTTTCCGTTCCGCCGCAGGGGTAATCATGCAACTCTACGAGATTGGTCAGTCAGTCGCGAAACGGCGGGCGGAACTCGACCTGACGCAGGCGCAACTTGCGAAGCTTAGCGGGCTCTCCCGGTTCACGGTCAACCAGCTTGAGACCGGCAAGGTGAAGGACCTGGGGATCAACAAACTTATTCCGCTTCTCAGCGTACTCGGGATCGAACTGACGGCCAATCCGAGGCCCGAGCAGAGGGGGCTGTTCAAGGCATCCGTGAGCGCCAACGTGAGCTACAAGGGAAAGTTGACGGAAGCCCAGCTCGCTCGCGCGCTCGCGACGGGAAAGATACCCGCTGGCTACGAGTCGCAGGTCTCCGCCATTCTTGATGAAGTGCCTGTGCCCGTTGTTGTCAAAGCCGTTGAGGAAGCGGCCCGATCATCGGGCGTCGCGCCCAAGAAGATCTGGAAAAACCTCGCGACGTGGTCGAAAGACCTGCATCTTTACAGGCGGGTGTGGGAATGACGACAGCTCATTCGCCTCATTCGCTACCGGACGGGCCGTGGCAGAGTCTGCTTGGCCACGCGCTTACGCTTATCGATGAAATCGCTGAACATGGACGATCCGATCCCTTCTGGACGTTCGGTGGCGGCACTGTACTTATGTTGCGATACGGCCATCGGCTCAGCAAGGACATCGATATTTTTGTCCCCGATCCGCAGTATCTGGGTTTCGTTAATCCACGCATCAGCGATGTCGCCTCGGATATCACGACAGAGTATGAGGAGCACGCGCAATTCGTGAAGCTGCTTCTGCCTGAAGGCGAGATTGACTTCGTTGTTTCTCCGAATCTGACCGACCCTGGATACGATCAATGGACGCTGCTCGATCGCCCGGTAAAAGTGGAGACGGCGGCTGAAATCGTGGCGAAGAAAATGTGGCACCGAGGTGATCGTGCGACCGCGCGTGATCTCTTCGATCTCAGCCTTGTGATTGAGCGTGACCCTGCTGCATTGCTGGTGGCCGGCGAATTCCTGATCCGCTACCGAGATACTTTTCTTGAACAGTTAGCTTCGCGTGACGTATTCATCCGTCAGGGGTTTTCGGACATTCAGACCTTGGACTACACGCCCACCTTCGATCACGCCGTTACTCTCGCGACTGAATTTTTGCGAGAGATTCCCGAGAGGGAGCCGCTGCACAAACCGCGATTGCGCTGACCTTGATTGATCGTTTTCTTGCGCTGAGAGCCGTAAAAAAGGGCCGGCGATCGTCACTGATAGCACTGACGGCGCCGCCTGACTTGCTCATTGCGTTACAACAGCAAACGGTTTGCTGGCCACGAAACCTGATGCAACGAGTGCGCCGTGCGTGTGGGAGTGACACCCAAAAGAGTCGGACGGCGGAAGCGAATCCAAGTAGCTGTAGCCCGGACGAAATCCCGAACCTTCGTTTAGCTTCTCCAACGAGAAAAGGGCTCAGCTTGCGCTGAGCCCTTCATGTCTTTGGTAGGCCGTACGGGATTCGAACCTGTGACCAACGGATTAAAAGTCCGCTGCTCTACCAGCTGAGCTAACGACCCAAAGAGCCGAAATTATAGTCACATGGACTACAAGTTGTCAACGGAGCGTAAAAATGCTCCGCATCGTGGAACGAAGGCGGAATGAAGAAAAACCCAAAGAAAAAGCCCGCAGCAACCACGCTACGGGCTTTTTCAACGAGAGGCGCGAAGACCAGCTTCGCTTACTTCACCTGCGACATCTTGGTTTCAGCCGACTGCGCGGCTTCCGTTCCGCCGTACTGCGAGATGACCTGATCCAGCGTCTTTTTCGCAGCGGCTTTCTGACCTTGTTCGATCTGGTTGTTCGCGATTGCGAGCAGCGCGTCGGGCGCTCGCGGATGCGTTGGATATTTCGTCACCAGATTTTGCCAGGTCGCGGTGGATCCCTTGTAATCACGCAGAGCATACAGCGCATTGCCCAGCCAATATTGCGCGGTGGGCTGGTACGGACTGTCCGGATACTTGGCGACAAACGTCTTGAACGACGCAGCAGCGTTCTTGAAGTCGCCATTACGGAACTGTGTCGACGCCGCGTTGAACGACTCAGTCTCGCCGGGCTGCACCGTCCCTTGCACGCCATCCACCGTCTGCTGCTGCGGTTCGAACTTCTTCAACCGGCCATCGAGGTCGGCGTAGTAGTCCTTTTGCTGCTTTTGCAGCGTCGTCAATTGGTTGGCCAGGTCCTCGTTCTGGCCTCGAAGCGTAGCGACCTGCTGATTCAACTGGTCGAGACGATTCGATTGATCGAGGATCGTGCGCTGAGCGGCGGACAGCTGGCTAGCCAGACTGTCCGTTTTCGTGCGCAAATCGAGCACGGCTTTACGCGCTTCATTGTCGTCGAACAACGCCGCGTGCGCTGACCCGCCGACCACGGCCGAACCTAACAAACAAGCGACTGCGACCGCGCGCAGCGAGGGGAAGCGATACAACATACGGCGACTCACCCGTGACTGGTTACGTTACTGTTGATAAGCGAGGTCAGCGCGGCGATTCTGCGCCCACGACGACTCGTCATGCCCGGTTGCCTGCGGCTTTTCCTTACCCAGGCTCACGGCTTCCATCTGCGAATCGGCCACGCCCAGCAGCGACATCGCGCGACGCACAGCTTCAGCACGCTTCTGGCCCAGCGCCAGGTTGTACTCGCTCGTGCCGCGTTCGTCGGTGTTGCCCTGGATCAGCACGTGACGGTCCGGATGGCTCTTCAGATACTGCGCGTGTTGTTGCAGCAGCGGCTGATAGTCGTCACGAACAGCGTAGCTGTCGAAGTCGAAGTAAATGCTGCGCTTGGCCAGCGGGCTGTTCGGATCGTTCAGCGGATCGACATTGACCTGTTGAACTGCGTTCGCGTCGGGTTGCGTGCCGATCGCGCCTTTGTTTGCACCTTCATCAAGCTTCACGCCTGAATGACATGCGGCCAATGCACCGACCATCGCCACTGCAAAGCCGATACGAATTTTAGACATCATGGTTACTCTCCTTGTGTGTTGCTGCTTAAGTTATTGCGTGAGGTTTATTGCATGAACGGACCCCAGGACGGCTCGCGTACGCTGCCCCCCTGAAGCGACAAGACTTGCCGCGTACGACCATCGGTCGACACAGCCGCCAACACGCCACGCCCGCTCACCTGGGTGGCGTAGAGGATGTACTGACCATTCGCCGCAAAACTGGGCGATTCGTCATTCGTGGTGTCGGTCAGGCCAGTCGCCGTGCCGGACGCGAGGTCCAGCAAATACAACTTGAAGCCGCCGCCAACACGCGAAATGTACGCAATCTGCTTGCCGTCCGGGCTCACTCGCGGGCTTGTATTGTAGTTACCCGTGAATGTGACGCGCTGTGCCTGGCCGGCGCTTTCGCCATTCGCCGACATCTTGTAGATCTGAGGCTGGCCGCCGCGGTCGCTCGTGAAATAAATCGTATTGCCATCGGGAGAGTAAGCCGGCTCGGTGTCAATCGAGCTGCCGAGTGTCAGGCGACGCAAACCGCTACCGTCCGCGTTCACCTGGAAAATCTGCGTGTTGCCGGTAGTCGACAGGGCGACCGCAAGCTTGCGGCCGTCCGGCGACCACGCCGGTGCACTGTTATTGCCTTTCTGATTCGATACGATCACACGCTTGCCTGTCGGCAGGTCGTGGATATAAACAACAGGTTTTTTCTTTTCGAACGACACGTACGCGACCTTGGTGCCGTCAGGCGACCACGCCGGCGAGATGATCGGCTCGGGGCTGGACAGCGCAATGCGCGCGTCCTGACCATCGGAGTCCGAAATCTGCAACTGATAGCGGCCGCCGGTCTTGATCACGTACGAGAGGCGCGTCGCGAAAACGCCACGATCGCCCAGCAATTTTGCGTAGATATAGTCCGCGACCTTGTGCGCGCTCATCCGCAGACCGCTTTCCGGGCTGACGAGCGACAGGCCGCCCAGGCTTTGCTGCTTGACTGTGTCGTAGAGGCGGAAGCGCACTTCGTACTGGCCGTTCGGCAGGCGATTCACGCTGCCGGAGACAAACGCGTCCGCGCCTTTCGCTTTCCAGCTGCCAAGATCGACGGAATCCGTTTCCGACACTGGCGTGGCGCCCGCATCGATATTCGTAAACTTGCCGCTGCGCGCGAGATCCTGACGGACGATCGCGCTAATCTGCTGCGGCGAATTCGCTTCGTTGGCAAACGTGGCGGTGGCAATAGGAAATTGGGTAGAACCCACGCCTGTCACGAGCACATTCAACTGCGCGTGGGCAGCGGTACCCGCGGCGATCAGGCAGGATGCAACAAGCGTTTTCAGGCCAAGCTTCGTCATCAAACTCATGTATCTGATTCCAGAAAAAGCGATTTTTAAACTACCGGCGGCTGCACAACAGACCACCGAATGCACAATTCGTTCCCATCAGGGCTTATTGTGCACCGTCGTTTTACCATGTCCGTTCAGCCACCCGCCGGACGCAATGTGATCGTAAACGTGCCGGGCGCCTGGCCGTTCGTGTCCAGGGGCATCGGATCCGAGCGCTGAACAGCACGGAGCGCAGCCTGATCCCACTGTTCGTTGCCGCTCGAACGTTGGATCGACGACGACAGCAGCGTGCCAGTCGCCGGCGAAACGTGTACCGAGACCACGGTCTCAAGCCCCGCCGTTTCCCCCGCCCACACGATGTTCGGACGCACGCGCCGCTGCACCTTCTCCGCGTATCCCGACGAAGTCGCCGTTCCACCCGCGCCGCTGCCGGTGCCGCTCTTGGCCAGTCCTTCGCCGCTGGAGCTCGTGCCGCCACCAGCCTGACCCTGCAAAGCTGCGAGCCGGGCGCTACGTTCCTTATCAAGCTTGGCCTTCGCCTGTGCGTCGGCCTGGGCTTTGGCTTTCGCCTTGGCATCCGCCTGAGCCTTGGCCTTGGCGTCTGCCTGTTCTTGCGCCTTCGTTTCGGCTTCCTTCTGCTGTTCCGCGGCTTTCGCTGCGTCAGCTTCCTTCTCTTTAGCCTGTTGCATTTTCTGCTGCTCGAGCTTTTGCTGAGCAAGCTGCTTTTGCTTATCGGTTTGTTTCTGCTTGTCCTGAGCCGCTTTTTGCGCCGCTAAAGCAGCTTGTTGCGCGGCTTGTTGTGCCGCGAGCTGCTGCTGGCGCTTGGCCTCGGCTTCCTGATCGGCCAGTTGTTGCGCACGCTGCTGTTCAGCAAGTTGCGCTGCACGCGCCACCGCTTCCTGCTGCTTACGCTTCTTTTCCTGCAACGCGATGTCAGCGTCCTCATCCTTGGCCGGCGGCGGCGCGGGCTGCACCTTGATTGGCGGCGCGGGCGGCGGAACAGCGCGGGGCGTGGGCGCCGACAGATCCGGGATATCGGTCCACAACTCCGCCTCGGCGCCCGCCGGGGTGTTGTTCTGCCAGTTGACGCCGTGATACAGGAGGATGCCAAGCAACACGTGCATCAGCGCGGCCAGCGCGAACGCCTTCCATGTCCCGCGTTCACGCGGCGGACGGATGGGGCGCGCGCTGGTCCGCGCGCCAGGGTGCCCGCTGGGCTGCTGATTCATCATTGCGATTTGACTAACAATCCTACTCGTTTGACGCCCCGCGCCTTCATATCGGACATCACGTTCATGACGACTTCATATTTCACGGTCTTGTCGGCGGCAATCACGACGGGCTGGTCGGGATGCGATTCCTGCCGATTCAGCACGAAGGTCTTGAGATCGCTCTCCGTCATGCTCTGCTGTTGCGACGCGCCGCCGTCGTCCTTGTAGCGCACAGTCATGCTGCCGTCGGCCTTGATATTGACCACGACCGGGGGCGTTTGCTCCTGCGGCGCCGCATTGCCGACCGTTGGCAGGTTGATGATGGAAGGCGAGACGAGCGGGGCGGTCACCATGAAAATGACGAGCAGCACGAGCATCACGTCGATGTACGGCACGACGTTGATGTCGGACATGGCGCGCCGTGAACTGCCGCGCATGCTGGAACGCATTGGACCTCCGGCCATTCTGAACTCCTTAGTGAGCCTGACGCTGCAAGATGTTCGAGAACTCTTCGATAAACGTTTCGAAGCGGATGGCGAGGCGGTCGATATCGTGTGCGTAGCGGTTGTACGCCACCACTGCCGGAATCGCCGCGAACAGGCCGATTGCCGTCGCCACAAGCGCCTCGGCAATACCCGGCGCCACGTTCGCAAGCGTTGCCTGCTGTACGTTAGCCAAGCCGCGGAACGAATTCATGATCCCCCAGACCGTGCCGAACAAACCGATATACGGACTGACCGAACCCACCGACGCGAGAAACGCGAGGTTCACTTCGAGCACATCCATTTCACGCTGGAACGCGGCGCGCATCGCGCGGCGGGAGCCGTCGAGAGTGGCCGCCGGATCGTTCATGCGGCGCTCCTTGCCCTTCAGGAACTCACGCATGCCCGATTCGAAGATCCGCTCCAGCGCACCGATGGTATGGCGGTTGTTGGCCGCGCTTTGATAAAGCGCCTGCAGGTCGCCGCCCGACCAGAAATCGCGTTCGAAGCGTTCGGTCTGAATCCGTGCGCGCCGAATGGCAAACCACTTGCGAATGATGTAAGTCCACGACAACAACGACAGTATCAGCAACAGCGCCATGACGGCCTGCGCCAACAGGCTGGCATGGATGACGAGAGAAATGATCGACAGGTCTTGTGTAGTGTTCATAAAAGTCCGCTGTTACGTCCCAAAGGGGCGTCCGAAGTGCACTAACCGGGAATTGTCAGGCTTTCGACAAGCAACTGAAAGCGTGAAAAGGCCCTGCCAGCACATGCTCGGTACTTCTGTGCCTGCATGCCCGATGGCACGCCGGCTCGATTCAGTTCGGTTCAGATCCTGATGGAGTCAAAGGATCTTTGTCTACATGGGTTTTTCTGAACAAGATGATTTAAACGGTGCTGGCATCGCCATGGTTGACGCGTTGCTTGACACAGTTTTTTGCGGTCCGCGGCGTAATCCGTTGAGAACCGCTGCGGGGATCCCAACCGGACGGATGGCGCCGAGACTGACCGACGCTACCTTGATGTCGCCGGAAGCCAGCAAGACGCCGTCCCGCCACGCTTCCTGGTGGAAATCCACCGACGCCCGGCCAATACGCTCGATCCGGCTCACTACATGAATGAGGTCATCAAGCCGCGCGGGCGCCGAGTATTCCAGCGCCGTGCGCTTGACGACGAACAATACGCCGTCCGACTCGGCCAGTACACGCTGGTCGATGCCGCACGCGCGCAGCCATTCAGTGCGCGCCCGTTCGAAAAACTTCAGGTAGTTCGCGTAGAAGACGATGCCGCCAGCATCGGTGTCTTCGTAATAGACCCGGAGCGGCCAATCGAAGGTCAAAAGGCCGTTCGCCTGCTGAGGCTCGCTGGTAGACATGTTCATCCGCGCATTTTACCGGAAGCCGCAAACCGTCCGTCGAATCGTGCTGCCGGCCGCTGCTTTCCGGCAACTATCGGCTGGATGCCTGGCGTAATCACTGGCCTGGATCAGCCGCGATACACGGTCAACGGCGAGAACGACTGCGCGACCGGCATCAACTCGATGGTGTTGATATTCACGTGCGCCGGACGCGTGGCGATCCAGTAAATGGAGTCGGCAATGTCCTCGGGGGTCAGCGGCTGCATGTCCTTATAGACATTCGAGGCCTTCGAGTCGTCACCTTTGAAGCGAACGTTCGAGAATTCGGTACCGCCGCACAGGCCCGGTTCTATGTCGGTTACGCGCAACGCCGTGCCGATCAGATCCGCGCGCAGGTTCAGGCTGAACTGGCGTACGAACGCCTTGGTCGCGCCATAAACGTTGCCGCCCGCGTAGGGATACGTGGCTGCGACCGAACTCAGATTGAATACGTGCCCGCGATTGCGTTCGACCATGCCAGGCAATAACGCGTGCGTGACCGTGACGAGCCCCTTGCAGTTGGTATCGATCATGTTGTTCCAGTCGTCGAGACTCGCGCGCTGTGCCGGTTCCAGGCCGAGCGCCAGGCCGGCATTGTTGACGAGCACGTCGATCTGCGAAAAAGCGTCCGGGAGCGCCGCGATAGCCGCTTTGATAGCTGATTCGTCGCGAACGTCGAGTTCGACGGGCAGCAGCGCGTCGCCGAGTTCTTGCGACAGCGCCAGCAGGCGGTCTTTACGGCGTGCGGTTGCAATCACGCGATGGCCGCCTTTTACAAACGTGCGGGCAATGGCTGCGCCGAAGCCGGCGGAAGCGCCAGTGACAAATACGATCATGTGCGGGTTCCGGTTGTAATGTTGCTTGTCAGGTTGCAGAAAGGGGTTCGCGGGGCGGCGCCCGGGCGCTCGCGGCAAAGCCGGACAGCGTACTTCCATTGCTGCGACGCGGCAAGTTGTCAGTTTTATGTCAGCGAATAATTCAATTCGACCGGACAAGACCCGCCAAGTAGCGCAAATTCTGCTCCCGCCCGGCAATTTTAGCTCCCGGTCGATGCTTGCACGCACAGGCCGGCGGTACTTTATGGCCTTGAAAGCACCTGTTTAAGCCGTTTTCCGGCAGTTGCCTATTCTCAGGCGGCCCATTAAACTAGGGCGCTCCAGCCCTGCGTAACTGGCGACAAGGATCTTCGGATCCAAGGTGGATTAACCCACCGGGAAGCGCAGGGTGTCGTTTTGCCGTTCGCCTGGGCAGCTGAGATCCGCACGCGCTCGTTGCGTTGCCGGTGGCTGTCCGTCTCGCGTAAACGGAGCTTCTCTCTTCCGCCTCGCTTGGGACCTATCGTGCTTCGCGCTCTTGTGGCGCAGTGCACATGTGCACGCGCGATCCGGTCAACTGGCACCCATTCAACGGAAAACGTATGTTTGATAAAGCCCAAAGTACTATCGCCCAAGTCGATCCGGAATTGTTTGCGGCGATCGAGCAGGAAAACCGCCGGCAGGAAGATCACATCGAGCTGATCGCGTCGGAAAACTACACGAGCCCGGCCGTCATGGCCGCCCAGGGCTCGCAACTCACGAATAAATACGCGGAAGGCTACCCGGGCAAGCGCTATTACGGCGGCTGCGAGTACGTCGATATTGTCGAGCAACTGGCGATCGACCGAGTGAAGCAGCTGTTTGGCGCTGAAGCTGCCAACGTGCAGCCGAATTCCGGCTCGCAAGCCAATCAGGGCGTGTTCTTCGCCATGCTTAAACCCGGCGACACCATCATGGGCATGAGCCTGGCCGAAGGCGGCCACCTCACGCACGGCTCGCCGGTGAACATGTCGGGCAAGTGGTTCAACGTGGTCAGCTACGGCCTGAACGAAGCCGAAGATATTGACTACGACAAGACCGAAGAGCTTGCTAAAGCGCACAAGCCGAAGCTGATCGTGGCGGGCGCGTCGGCGTTCGCACTGAAGATCGATTTCGAGCGGTTGTCGAAGATCGCCAAGAGCGTCGGCGCGTATTTCATGGTCGACATGGCGCATTACGCCGGCCTGATCGCGGCCGGTGTTTATCCGAACCCGGTGCCGTTCGCGGACTTCGTCACGACCACGACCCACAAGAGCCTGCGCGGCCCGCGCGGCGGCGTGATCCTGATGAAAGCCGAGTTCGAAAAGCAAATCAACTCGGCCATTTTCCCGGGCATTCAAGGTGGTCCGCTCATGCACGTGATCGCCGGTAAGGCTGTTGCGTTCAAGGAAGCGTTGTCGCCGGAATTCAAGGTTTATCAGCAACAGGTCGCGGACAACGCACGCGTGCTGGCTGAAACGCTGGTAAAGCGCGGCTTGCGGATTGTCTCGGGCCGTACTGAGAGCCACGTGATGCTGGTTGACCTGCGCGCCAAGCACATCACCGGCAAGGCAGCGGAAGCCGCACTCGGCAAGGCTCATATCACGGTGAACAAGAACGCGATTCCGAACGATCCGGAAAAGCCGTTCGTCACCAGCGGCGTGCGTCTCGGCTCGCCGGCCATGACCACGCGCGGTTTCGGCGTGGCTGAAGCCGAGCAGGTGGGCAACCTGATTGCCGACGTGCTGGATGCGCCGGAAGACGAAGGCAACCTCGAGCGTGTACGCGCGAAGGTCGCCGTGTTGACCAAGCAATTCCCGGTCTACGGCTAAGCCATGCGCTGCCCCTTCTGCCGGCACGAGGACACGCAAGTGGCGGATTCGCGCGTGTCGGAAGATGGGGCGGCGATTCGCCGGCGGCGGCGTTGCCCCGCCTGTGACAAGCGTTTCACCACCTATGAGCGCGTGGAACTCGCGTTGCCGTCGGTCGTCAAGAAGGATGGCAGCCGCACTGAGTTCGATCGCGCGAAGATTGTGGCGAGCATGCAACTGGCGCTGCGCAAGCGTCCGGTTGCGGCAGACGCCATTGACGCCGCCGTTGCACGGATCGAATACCAGTTGCTTGGCAGCGGTGAACGCGAAGTTCGCAGCGACCGTCTCGGCGAACTCGTGATGAACGAGCTGCGCCAGTTGGACACCATTGCCTACGTGCGTTTTGCATCGGTCTACAAACGCTTTGAGGACGTGTCCGAATTCGAAGACGTGCTCGAGGAATTCCGGCGCGCCGCGCCGCGCAAATCCAGTCCCCGCAAACGCTGAGCGTTTCTGCATTTCCTTTCCTTTCTCGCTTGAACCCGGTGATCGTTTCGATAGTATGTCGAAGCTTTCGCACGTCCGATACTCGACCGATCGGCTAATGGCGGACATCGAAAATTCTCTTTAGATTGAGCGTTGGCCCAGTTCAACCGATAAGGGATGCAGATGAATTTCCGATGTTTGTCAGGCTTCACGCTGGTCGAGCTCGCGGTCGTGCTTGCAGTGATCGCTGTCGTTGCCACGTTCGCTACGCCGTCCGTTGTCGTTTGGCATAAGCGCGATCAGATCGATGCACGGGCGCGCATGATGATGTCCACCCTCACGCTGGCGCGCTCGGAAGCAATCCGGCGCGGTGCACGCGTGACCTTGTGCCGGATCGATGCCGCACATGCGTGTCTTGCGGTGAGCAAGGCCTGCGACGGCGGCGTGACGGACTGGTCATGCGGATGGGCGCTATTCGCCGATCGAGGCGGCGCGCGCGTGCTGTTGCGAATGCAGCCGGCGGCGAGCGGCATTGCTATTGGCGGCACGGGGAGTGAGTTGTCGTTCACGCCGCCCTCGGGCCAGGTGATCGGCGGCTTTCGCAGCTTCGACTTCAGTGCGCGCGACAACGCGTTGGTGTCGCTTGGAGCGCGCGGTCGCCGCTGTATCCGGCTCGCGGCCGGCGGCCGGCCCCGGTTGACGCAAGGCGCGTGCGGAGCGGCGACATGAAACGCTCATTGCAGAGGCTTGGCCGGGGCGATTCACTGATCGAAGTCCTGATCGCGATGTCACTGACGGCTATTACGGCCCTCGGGATTATCGGCGCGCAAATGTGGCTGGCTCGCAACGAACGTTCGTTGACGGCTCGCGAGCTGGCCACATCGATTGCGGATTCTGTTGCAGAGGGAATACGCGGTGACTCCGATCGCGATCCGGTCGTGACGCAATGGCGCACGCGAGCCGCAGCGCTTTTGCCCGATGGCGATGTCGACGTGCTGGACCGTGCCGACGGCTTGCACATCGCGGTCGTGAAATGGCGAGCGCAGGCATCGAATGGCGGCGAAGCGATGTGTGCGGAGCCGGGCGTGGGCGCAGCGCTCGCCTGCGTGACCGTGGCCTTCGCACGATGAGCGCTTCCAGACATGTGCAGTGTGGCCATACGCTGCTCGAACTATCAATCTCGGTGGCGCTCGGCTTGCTGATCGTTCTCGCGACTATTTCGCTGTATCGGGGGCAGCGGTTTGCCTACGACCATGCAACGGAAACAACGCGCCTGCGCGACGCAGCAAGCACCGCCCTCGACCTGATTGGCCAGCAAGTGCAGATGGCGGGTTTCGTCCCGGCTGGCGCCGGCGAGGCAGACAAGAGCCCGCCGCTGTTCGGATGCTCTCCAGGCCGCCCGACCGGTAGCGACGCTGCGCCCGTATGCGAGACACTCGCGAGCCGTTCCGACGGCATAGTTGTCCGCTACGCCGCCGATACCATTTCGACGTGGCCGTCGTCGTCCGGCTCGCCGACAGACTGCCTTGGGCAGATATCGGCGGGCGAATGGATCGTCAACCGCTATTACGCGAAGGCGAGCTCGTCCACGGTCGAGCCCGAGCTGTATTGCGAAGGAAGCGGCAAGCCCGGTACCGGGCAGCCGCTGGTCGAGGGGATTGAACGGATCAAGTTCGGCTATTGGCTGAAAGATGCATCGTTCGCCGTTGACGCCGCGGCGATCTCGCGGGACCGCTGGCCGCTGGTCGTCGCCGTGGACCTGTGTGTGCTCGTGCGAGGAGACAGTCCGAGCGCGACGGCTCGCCCGCGTTATGCCGATTGTGATGGTGCCTCGGTCGTGTCCACGGATGGTCGAATCCGGCAAGTTTTCCGGCGCCGCATCGCGCTGCGCAATGTAACAAACACATCGGACAATCCAGGAGCGGCATCGTCATGAAAAAACGTATCCGCTTAGGTAGACGCTCGCGGGGTATTGCGTTGCCGGTCGTCCTGCTGATGTCATCGATGCTACTGGTCGCCGCCGCCGCATGGCTTGAGGCGGCGCTCGTCAGCGCGCGAACAACAACCAATCTGGGTGAGCGCGTGCAGGCGTTTCACAGTGCCGACAGCGCGTTGATCCGCTGCACCCGCATCGCGCTTGACGCTCTGTCCGAGCCGAAAAGTCTTACCGGTCCGCTTGCCGCTGAACCGAATAAATGGCGGCTGAAGGCTTCGTTCGAAGGTGCATCGGCGAGTGCTGTGATGCCGTTTGCATCGTGGCCATACGCGATACGACCGCCCCAATGCCTGATCGAAACGTGGCCGGCGCGGGCTAACGATCAAGCCGGCGCTGTTTTGATCACCGCACGCGGTTTCGGCCGGATGGCGGACAACGAGTCGTGGTTACAGCAGGAGATCGAGGTGGGTGAAAGCGGCGTCGTGCTGCACTGGCGACGCATTGTCGCAAAGCCGTTTCAACAGGGTTCGCCATGACCACGATAGACAAGGGCTTCACCCTGCTCGAACTGATGATCACGCTCGGCGTGGCGGCGATCATCGCGACATTCGCCATGCCGGTTTATCGGGAACAGGTGGCAAGAGGGCATCGGCTGGACGCGGTGACGGCGCTTTATCGCGCGGCTCAATACGTGGAGAGCGCACGAACGGTTTCGAGCAATGACGCGGCTGCCAAGCTGCCGCCTGGCTTCGATCAAGCGCCCGCGTTGGGCACGGCGGTGTACGTATTGCGTATGCTCGGCGAGTCGGAGCAGAACGGCGGGTATTCGATTGAAGCGCAGCCAGTCGACGCCGACGACGCGTGCGGCATCTATTCGCTGGACGCGACGGGCGTCAGGTCAAATCGGTCGGCGGAAAAACTCACGCCGCCCAAAGTGGCGGCGTGCTGGAGCGGAAAATGAGCGAATTGAAAGAACGAAACAAACACCAGGAACTATCCGCTTACGCGTCCGGATCGACGGCAACGTCGGGCGTCAACGGTTCATCCGGACTCGACTTGATCTGTTGCCACACCCTATACGCCTCCCAACCCAGCAAGCCCAGACCACCCCACTTGAGTATCGGTTTCGCGCTCGCGATCAGGCGGGAGCGTACGGGTTTCGTGAGCACCAGCGAAGCAAGAGAACTCACAACGGGATATTGCTTGAGCAGCAGGCCCAGGCCACCGCCGCCACCGAACAGGCCGGTCAGCCCGCCAAGCCGGCTCATGAACCCATTACCACCCGACGCCCGGCCGCGCTTGCGGCGCCCCGGCATCAGCAAACTAAGGACGCTGAAATGCGAGACCTTGTAACGCAGATCGGCGCTGGCCTGCGCGAGTTCCATGCGCTCGACGTCCGCCCGCGCGATCAGCAATTCCTTGCGCAACGCGCGCATGTGGGGCGTGCTCAGCTTGTGCGCGGTCGCTCGCTTCTGAGCTTTGAAGGTGTCGTCGAAGTGACTCATGGCGTGGCGGGCTCTTGGAAAGTCGTCGATGAATACTGTTTTGTCGTACTGCCCGGGCGTCGCCATGAGGTGAGCCCCTGGCGTGAATCAGTTGAACGTGTCCCGGTCCTTCTTGAACTCGGCGAGCGTGCTGTCGAAGACGTTAGGGGCATTGATCAGCCCGGCGCGCGCGCGAACCGCGCAAAATACCGCAAACAGCGCATACGCAACCGTGATTGCCGCGAGCGATTGCCACCGGTAAGTATCCCAGAACGCGATCGCGATCAGCACCGTGAGCGTAATGAGCGCCATCATGGTGAGCATCATGGCGGCAAGACCGAGGAAGAGCACGCCGATCAGCCGCTCCTTTTCCTCAGCGAACTCGATGCCAATCAGTTCCAGGCGCGTTTCGAAAATGGCGAACACGGAACTGACAATACGGCGCAACGGCCCTTGCGTATCGTGCTGAGATTGCCTTTCTGTCGTCATGGCTTGAGCGCGAGGAGCGCGTTATTTTTGGCGCGAAGGGTGTCCGGCCGGGTCGCGGAGCCGCGCCGGCCGGTCTATTAATCAGAACGACGCCGGTCAGAAAAACTCCGGCGGTCCCAGGCGGTCACGGTTTTCACCGGCCAGGTTAGCTCGGGATACGTAGCAAATGGCAAGCCGCATAACAAACTACGGCAAGACCACGGTCTAACCCGGCCTCCGGGATGGGTGAGGATTAGCGACGATTGATCAACAAACCGACGACGACGCCTAAACCAGCAGCAATCCCGATTGATGCCCACGGGCGTTCGTGAACGAAGTCGTCGGTTGCACGAGCGGCTTTTTTGCCTTTTTCGATCACCACGACTTGTGCGTCGGCAGCCTTCTCCTTCGCTTGCTTCAAGCGGGTCAGAGCGGTCTCGCGCAACTCGGATGCACGCTCGCCAGTGGCGCTTGCGGCCTGTTTCAACAGGTCTTCGGCGTCTGCGAGAACGGTTTTGATATCCGACATGAATCGCTCCTTATTGATTTCTGACATTGATGGCTCCACACAGATGAGGCTACCGCCAATCGTACCAAAGAAGCGGTCGCTAATTGGCGTCCATCCGGCCCCCAGATCAACGCTTGCAGTTTTTGTTCCTGCTGTCACAACGCTCGCCACGTGGGGCCCTCAGAAAAGGGTATCGCGCCAGCGCGTTAAGGCGGGCCATTCAACGCACAGGGTGCACAATCGCAATCGTGCATCGACCGGATGGCGCTTCAGCCTGCGAAACTTCCAGCCAAGGCCGAAAAATTACAAAAATGCATGACGATGTGACGGAATGTTCGTTCGTTGTGCAGGCCGAGTCCCTTATGCTTTAATTTTTATTGGGCCGGACGAAGTCGAACCGGAGCCCGGGCTGAAACCCGGACAAGACCCAGTAGCTGCTACCAACCCGCACCAGACCTGCACTGTGTGACGAATCACGCGGTGCATCACTTCGAGGAGACACATCATGAGCTTGCGTCTAGGCGACACGGCACCCGATTTCGAACAGGATTCCAGCGTTGGCCGTATCAAGTTTCACGAATGGCTAGGCGACAGCTGGGGCGTGCTGTTTTCACATCCGGCGGATTTCACGCCGGTCTGCACGACTGAACTCGGCCTGACCGCGAAGCTGGCGGGCGAGTTCGAGAAACGCAATGTGAAGGCCATTGCGTTGTCGGTCGATACCGTGGAGTCGCATAAGGAGTGGATCAAGGACATCAACGAGACGCAGGCGGCGAATGTCGGTTTTCCGATCCTGGCCGACGGCGACCGGAAGGTGTCCGAGTTGTACGACATGATTCATCCGAACGCGAATGCCACGTTGACGGTGCGCTCGCTTTTTGTCATCGATCCGAAGAAGAAGGTTCGCCTGACCATCACGTACCCGGCGAGCACGGGTCGAAACTTCGATGAAGTCCTGCGCGTGATCGATTCCCTGCAACTGACCGATAGCCATTCGGTCGCAACGCCAGGTAACTGGAAGCAGGGCGACGACGTGATCATCGTTCCGTCGCTGCAAGACCCGGAGGAGATCAAGCGCAAGTTCCCGAAGGGCTATAAGGCTGTGCGCCCGTATCTGCGCCTGACGCCTCAGCCGGACAAGTAAGCGCTTGCCGGAATCACCGGTGAAGTAAAAAACAAAAAGCCAACGCATCAAACACGTTGGCTTTTTGTTTTCCGGAGAACCAGGCAAGAACCTGACTCAGAAAAACGCCTGAATCCCCGTCTGGGCGCGTCCGAGGATCAGCGCGTGGATGTCGTGCGTGCCTTCGTACGTGTTCACCACTTCCAGATTCACCAAATGACGCGCCACGCCGAATTCGTCTGAAATACCGTTGCCGCCGAGCATGTCACGCGCCAGTCGCGCGATATCCAGCGCCTTGCCGCACGAATTGCGTTTCATGATCGACGTGATTTCAACGGCCGCCGTGCCTTCGTCCTTCATGCGGCCCAGCCGCAGGACGCCTTGCAGCCCGAGGGTGATTTCCGTCTGCATATCGGCGAGTTTCTTTTGAATCAACTGGTTAGCGGCAAGCGGACGGCCGAACTGCTTGCGATCCAGCGTGTATTGCCGTGCCATGTGCCAGCACGCTTCGGCCGCGCCGAGCGCACCCCACGCGATCCCGTAGCGCGCCGAATTCAAGCAGGTGAACGGGCCTTTGAGCCCGCTCACGTTCGGCATCAGGTTTTCTTCCGGCACGAAGACTTCGTCCATCACGATCTCGCCGGTAATCGATGCCCGCAAGCCGACCTTGCCATGAATGGCAGGCGCAGTCAGCCCTTTCCAGCCCTTTTCCAGGATGAAACCGCGAATCAGATCGCGGCCATCTTCTTCCAGCTTCGCCCAGACAACGAATACGTCGGCGATAGGCGAATTCGAAATCCACATCTTCTGGCCGGAGATCGAAAAGCCGCCGTCCACCTTTTTGGCGCGCGTCGTCATGCTGGCGGGATCGGAGCCGGCGTTTGGCTCGGTGAGCCCGAAACAGCCGATCCACTCGCCGGTCGCCAGCTTCGGCAGATACTTTTGCTTCTGCGCTTCCGTGCCGAATGCGTTGATCGGCACCATGACGAGCGACGATTGCACCGACATCATCGACCGATAACCCGAATCCACGCGTTCCACTTCGCGAGCGATCAGGCCATAGCTGACGTAGTTGAGACCGGGACCGCCGTACTGCTCCGGAATGGTCGGGCCGAGCAGGCCGAGTTCGCCCATCTCACGGAAGATCGCCACGTCCGTGTGTTCGTTACGGAACGCGTCGAGCACACGCGGTTGCAGCTTGTCCTGCGCGTAAGCGTACGCAGCGTCGCGGATCATGCGTTCTTCGTCGCTGAGTTGCTGATCGAGCAGCAACGGATCTTCCCAACTAAAACGGGCGTCATCGGCCATGTCGTTTCTCCTGTTTCCTCTATTCCTGATTTTCGGACTTGACTGATGTTCCGCTAAGCGGAACAATGTTTTGCAAATCAACGCACGAGTCTAGCATCCGATGCCAATAACTTCCATCCGGAATTCCGTGTCGTCGAAGCCGTCTGAGTCCTCTGATTCGTCAGAAGGAATCGATGAACGCAAGTTTGTCGTCGCGCTTGCCCGCGGCCTGGACATGCTGCGGGCGTTTCGTCCAGGCGAGACCTTGCTGGGCAATCGTGATTTCGTCGATAGAACCGGCCTGCCCAAAGCCACCGTCAACCGCCTTGCATATACGCTGACCACGCTCGGTTACCTGCGTTTTGACGAACCTGCCGGCAAATATGCGCTCGACACGGGCGTGCTGTCGCTGGGGTTTGCGTTGCTGGCAGGGGCCGACGCGCTCGAACTCGCGCGCCCGCACATGCGGGTGCTCGCGCGGGAAATTGGCGCGGCGGTGTCGTTGGGATGCCGTGACGGGCTCGACATGATCTATCTGGAAACCATTCGCAGCGAGACCGCGCTGACGCTTGGCCTGGCCCCCGGCTCACGGCTGTCCATGCTGACCAGCTCGATGGGTCGTGCCTATCTGGCGGTGCAGGAGCCGGATCAGCGGGAGACTTTGCTCGAAGAACTCGGCGCGGCGGCGGTGAACAATGGCGAAGACGGCGAGCGGCTGGTGAAGGCGGCGCGGGAGGCTATCGACGATTACGCGCGCGATGGCTGTTGTTATTCGTTTCGCGACTGGCACGCCGACGTCAACGCGATCGCCGCACCTTTACGCGATATCCGCAACGGGCGATGGCTGGTGCTGAGCAGCAGCGGGCCGGCATCGTCGATGGACGAGGCGTATTTCCGCACTGTTGTTGCGCCCAAGCTACGGACGCTGGCCGCGCGACTGGCGTGAAGTCATGCTGATCAAGCCCGAATGGCGCCCGTCGATAGCCAAATAAGGTCGAAATAGGTCAAAACGTGATTTAGAAATAACATCCCAAAAATACGGCTCTTAGAACATAATTCGATGAAACAGCCGCAGGGAGACTAAAAAATGACCGGGTTCTCACTGGACGCAACGGATTGCCGTATTTTGTCGGTGCTGCAAGAAGATGGTCGCATCAGCAACCTTGATCTGGCTGAGCGGATTTCGCTTTCGCCGTCAGCGTGTCTGCGCCGTATGCGGCTGCTTGAGG
This sequence comes from Caballeronia sp. dw_19, assembly GCF_018449515.1. Classification (GTDB taxonomy): domain Bacteria; phylum Pseudomonadota; class Gammaproteobacteria; order Burkholderiales; family Burkholderiaceae; genus Caballeronia. The sequence goes on from NZ_JAAVUQ010000029.1 coordinate 57,417, forward strand.
AAGAAGGGGTAATAGCGAGCTATCGCGCGTGTCTGGACCGGGAACGGCTCGGCGTGGAGCTGGAGGCGTTCGTCCATGTTTCCATGCGCAACGACCAGGAAAACTGGCACGAGAAATTCGCGGCCGCCGTGCGGGAATGGCCGGAAGTGGTGGGCGCGTTTGTCGTGACCGGCGACACCCATTACGTGCTGCGCGTGCTTGCACACAATCTCAAGCACTACTCGGACTTCATCCTGAGCAAGCTTTACAAGGCGCCGGGAGTGATCGATATCCGCTCGAACATCGTGCTTCAGACCATGAAGGACGAAGCGGGCGTGCCGGTCGCCTTGATCGACAGAACCGGCACCGTGACTTAACCCAAGCTCGTGACAAGGTGGACAAGCCCGGTCACAGCCCTCCAAGCGTATGAAACTGCCCCGCCTGAAATACCAGCGGGGCTATCTCCGCTGCATTCTCGTGTACGCCGCATCGCTCCACCTGACCCACGAAGATCACGTGATCGCCTTCCTGATAACGGCTGCGGTTGTGGCATTCGAACCACGCAAGCGCACCGTCGAGGACCGGCATGCCGGTGTCGCCGGCGGCGTGTGACACGCCGGCAAAACGGTCGCCCTTGACCGTCGCAAAGCGTTTGCAAAGATCGACTTGCGTCGCGGCGAGCACGTTGACTACGTAGTGACTATTGGCCTGAAATACGGGCATCGATGCAGATTTGGTCGCGAGGCTCCACAACACAAGCGGCGGATCGAGTGAAACAGAGTTGAACGAACTGGCGGTAATGCCGATCAACTGGCCGGACGCGGCGCGCGTGGTGATGACGGTGACGCCGGTCGCAAACTGGCTGAGCGCATCGCGGAAAGCGGTAGCGTCGAAATTCGGTGGATTGGCGCGTTTCATCGGGATGGGTTCAGGTTCGACGGTATCGGCGAAATCCAGGCGGCGAACAATACCTAAACAATAAGCCGGATGAAGTTTTCGAAGTCATCGGAGGATTGGCGATTGTTACGATTCTATCGGAATCAGCCTGTTCGCCACGATGCTAAAGGCCGTACAGGCAACGCGGACACCCGAAAACCAGTAAGCTGGCAGGGTTGATTCACAAGCTTCCGCACGCATTGGGTAGTGCTCGCGGAACACGAACCAGGAGCCAGCATGACGCAACATGACGAGCAGGCAAAGCGCGAAATCGCCACCATTGGCGGCGGGTGCTTTTGGTGTACCGAAGCGGTTTTTCTAGGCGTTGAAGGCGTGCTGTCGGTGGAATCGGGTTATGCCGGTGGCAAGGTGAAGGACCCAACGTACGAGCAGGTCTGCGACGGCACGACCGGTCACGCCGAAGTCATCAAGGTGGAATTCGATCCGGCGGTGATTGGGTATCGCAACGTGCTGGAGATTTTCTTTGCGACTCACGATCCGACGCAGCTTAACCGGCAAGGCAATGACGTTGGCACGCAGTACCGGTCGTCCATCTTCACGCACTCCGACGAACAACGGAAGATCGCGCTGGAAGTGATCGACGAATTGCAGAAAGAAGGAATCTTCGACGGCAAGATCGTCACTGAAGTCACGCCGCTGAACGGCAATTATTTTCCGGCCGAGGACTATCACCAGAACTACTTCGAGCAGCATCCGAATCAAGGATATTGCGCGTTCGTGGTCGCGCCGAAGGTGGCGAAGTTCAGGCAGAAGTTCGCGCATCGGCTGAAACGCTGAGTGTTTGAAGGGTAATTGATCGGGACGGGCTTCGCGAAATCGAAGCCCGTTTTTTATGCCGGCGGCTTATTTCGGCGGCAAGGCTGCCGCCATGTTCAGCGCGATCTTGAAACACGTCAGCGGCGCCGAACCCTCCGCCTTGTTGTTCACCGCGATCACCACCGGCTGCCCTGCGAGCGCGTAGCGCAGCGCGAGTTCGGCGAGCGCTTCGTGCGTGTCCGGATCTTCATCGACGAGTTTATCGAACGGTTCGTACTTCGCTTTCGCCTGCTCGTACTTAAAGCCGCCGTGCAGACTCCAGCGCACGATCAACGGCCCAAGTCCGCCTTCGTCCAATAGCGCGAGCGCCTTCGCCTGGCGCCGGGGATCGGGCATGCGCGCATGAATGCCGACGCAATAACGCACCTTCGCGTCACGCAGCACACGGATAAACCGCGGCGTCAGCATGATGGCGTCACGCAATTCCACCGCGTAGCAACTTTCGCCGGGCAATGGCGGCAACGCGTTGAGAAACGCCGACAAGCGCTCAAGGAACGCGGTTGGATCGACGATCAGCGCATCCGGCAACGGCGGAATCTGGAACACGAGCGCGCCGGCTTTTTCACCCAGGCCGGCGATACACGGCTGCACGAATTCATCGATGGCGATGCGCGCGTTCAGGAAGGCGGGGTTATCGCCGGCGGGGGCGCCTTTGTCGCCGCGGACCGTGGCATCGGTGACGGAAGCCGGCGCTTTCACAATGAAGCGGAAATGGGCCGGCACCTGGTTCGCGTAGCGCGCATAGTCCGCCACCGATAACGGACCGTAGAACGAACGGTCTATCGATACGCAGCGCAGCAACGGATGCGCGCCGAGCGCGTTAAGGCCATCGCGGGAAAGCTTCGCGGACGAATATTCGTCGCCATAGACAATGTCACGCCAGCCGGGAAACGACCACGTCGAGGTGCCGATATGAACGGTGCCGGGAAGGCGTTGGGCGAGCGCGTGATGCTCGTGCGCGGCGAGCACGGGCAAGACGCCGCCGCGTGATTTTGTTTTTGTTTTTGTGTCCGACGGAGTTGCCGGAGCAGGTTTGCCATCCGCCGTTTGCGGTTGTTCCAGCGCCCCGAACAGATCGACTTGGGGCGTGGATTTCGCGTGCGACTCTGAACCCGCATCCGGTTCATCACCGGATGCGGGTTCGTGGGAAGCGCCAGGATCAGGCGTGGAACTCAGAGCGGTTTGTCGTAGATATACCGGCGCGACCACGGCAGCGTTTTCGCGCTGCGCCCGGCCTTGCGGCACACGATCTGATAAATCGAAACATCGTCGTTTTCAAACGCGTACGCACAGCCTGCAAGATACACGCGCCAGATGCGGAATTTTTCATCGTCGACAAGCGTCTTTGCCTTCTCCGCGTTCGCCTCGAAATTTTCCGCCCAGATGTCGAGCGTGCGCGCGTAGTGGCGGCGCAGGCTTTCCACGTCGACCGCTTCCAGACCGCCTTCCTGCAGCGCTTCGAGCGCAAAGCCGATGTGCGGCAACTCGCCGTCCGGGAACACATACCGGTCGATGAACTCGCCGCCGCCAAGCGCCGTCTCGCCGCTGTCGAAGTCGGTCGACGTAATGCCGTGGTTCATGGCAATGCCGTCGTCCACCAGCAGTTCGCGCACCTTGGCGAAGTAAGCGGGCAGGTTCTTGCGGCCGACGTGCTCGAACATCCCGACGCTCGTGATCCGGTCGAACTGGCCTTGCACGTCGCGATAATCCTGCAGGCGGATTTCGATCTGGCCTTCCAGCCCGGCGTCTTTCACGCGCTTCGTGGCGAGATCGAACTGGTTCTGCGAGAGCGTGACGCCCACGCATTTCGCCCCGAATTTCTGGGCGGCGCGCAAGACGAGCGCACCCCAGCCGCAGCCGATGTCGAGCAGACGCTGGCCCGGTTGCAACTGGATCTTCGTGAGAATGTGGTCGATCTTCTTGATCTGCGCGGTCGCGAGGTCTTCATCGCCGTTCTCGAAATACGCGCACGAGTAGACCATGTTCTTGTCGAGCCACAGCGCGTAGAACTCGTTCGACACATCGTAGTGGTACTGAATGGCTTTCTTGTCCGACGCCTTCGTATGATTGAAGTAGCGCCGCACGCGCGCCAGCTTGCTCGCGCTCGTGACCGTGTTCTTGGCCAGCCCGTAGCCAATATTGATGATGTCCGATAGCTTGCCTTCAATGTCGATCTTGCCCTTCACATAGGCTTCACCGAGGTTGTCCAGACTCGGTTCGAGCAGATACGGAAGGGCGGTCGCGCTCTTCACATGCAGCGTGACTTGCGGCGCCGCGAAACTTCCGAAGTCATGTTGCTGTCCATCCCACAGTACCAGCCGGGCGGGCAGGTTCGCCCGGTCCCGAATGTCCTGCACCCACTGCGTCAGCTTTTTCTCCCAAAACATGCTCGTTCTCCGCGCTCAGATGAAAATGAAGCCAAACCGGGTCGATTGCACTGCACGTTTTCCACATTGTTCGCGATGCCTTATCGCTTGCTTTTCTCCCTTGCCCTTCACCGCCCGGACACGCCGCAACGAGACGCGTTTTAACGTGGGTCCAGTCAATGCGGGTCCACGAGGAACCCGGCGAAGGTCGAAGTCTTGCTAAGGCTAAGGCGACAGGCGGACGATTTGCCATTGCTGGCCGTTACCACCAGGCGTGTGTGCAGCACGTTTATAGACGACACGGTCATGCAACCGTGACGGACGGCCCTGCCAGAATTCGATGGTGTCGGGAACGAGCCGGTAGCCGCCCCAATGTGGCGGACGCGGCGGGTTGTCACCGTATTTCGCAATCAATTCGCGCTCGCGGGCTTCAAGCACCGCGCGGCTTTCGATCACTTCACTCTGCTCCGACGCCCACGCGCCTATTCGCGATCCAAGCGGGCGCGATGCGAAATACGCATCGCTATCTTCCGGACTTGTCTTGACGACGGAGCCCTCGATACGCACCTGGCGCTCGAGTTCGATCCAGTAAAACAGCAGGCTCGCGGCGGGATTGCTCGCGAGTTCATGACCCTTGCGGCTGAGGTAGTTCGTGAAGAACACGAAGCCGCGGTCATCGACGCCCTTGATCAGCACGATGCGTGCCGAAGGGCGGCCGCGCTCGTCGACAGTCGCGAGCGTCATGGTATTGGGTTCGGGTAATTGTGCGTCGAGCGCCTGCGCAAACCACGTTTCGAATTGTCGAATCGGGTTGGGATCCACGTCGGATGTTTCCAGCGATCCGATGGAATAATTCTTTCTAAGATCAGCGAGGGTCGTCATTTTTTATGCAAACGCTTCAATCGCATTAGTATAGCCAAGGTATTCAAATTCTGCGCTTTACCGCCAATGTCCCTTTGATCTTCCGTGATTTAGATCATGATCCCGGGCGACAAAATTTGACTCAATTCGGCAATTATTTTCATTTTGCTTTCAAAAACTGACCGGTGATTTCTTACGGCCAATCTTCGATAAGGCAGAATACGCAATTCAGCGAATTCTTGCTGATCTCTGGTTCTATCGTTGCGATAGCGCGTCACCGCGAACCGGTGCTGCCAGGCGCTGCCTTGACGCCTCCTTGCCTTGTTTTTGCTTGTTCTGCTTACCTGCCGCCGACCTCACCATGACCGCTTTTGCTGCCTCTGCCGATGCTTTAAATTTTACCTCCGCCGCGCCGGAGTTTGAAGCGGCGGACCGTGCCCGGCGCTTCGGTGGCGTGGCGCGTTTGTACGGTCCGGCCGGGCTCGCGGCGTTCGAACGCGCGCATGTGGCGGTGATCGGGATTGGCGGCGTGGGCTCGTGGACGGTCGAAGCGCTGGCGCGCAATGCGATCGGGCGCCTGACGCTGATCGATCTCGACAACGTGGCCGAAAGCAATACGAACCGCCAGGTCCACGCGCTGGATGGCAACTACGGCAAGGCCAAGGTCAGCGCGATGGCCGAGCGCATTCACCTGATCGATCCGTCGTGCCGCGTGGAGCAGGTCGAAGATTTCATCGAGCCTGCCAACTTCGATTCGGTGCTGGGCGGCGGTTTCGATTTCGTGGTCGATGCCATTGACAGCGTGCGTACGAAAACGGCGCTAATTGCGTGGTGCGTCGAGCATGGACAGCCGTTGATCACCGTCGGCGGGGCGGGTGGTCAGCTCGATCCGACGCGGATTCGTATCGACGATCTGGCGCTCACGATCCAGGACCCGCTGCTCTCGAAAGTGCGCGGGCAACTGCGCAAATTGCACGGCTTTCCGCGTGGACCAAAAGCGAAGTTCAAGGTGAGCGCAGTCTATTCCGACGAGCCGCTGATCTATCCGGAAGCACCTGCTCGCGACGCCAGCGACGCGGCCGGATCAGAAGAAACGGCAGCCGCTGCGGCGGGACCCGTCGGACTGAATTGCGCGGGGTTTGGATCGAGTGTCTGCGTGACAGCCAGTTTTGGATTTGCCGCCGCCGCCTATGTCTTGCGGGAAATCGCGAAGCGAGCTTAAACGCCGCGTGAGTCAGAAAATGCCCTTCTTGCAAATATCGATTTAAACGATTTGAAAGGTTTTGCCTCCGGGCATTTAATGCGTCAGTTTGCGTCAGTTAATTGCCGCGCTCAATTTGCGGCGCCATTGCGAAACCACCTCCGGCTGATGTGCCGCCAGGCCGAACACCGACAGCATGGTTTTGCGGCCCACGTCGTCCATGAACTTGCGGTCGCGCGTCACGATCGCGAACAAATGCTCCAGCGCACCGTTGTAGTCGCGGCCTGCAATCAGCCGGTTGGCCAATGCGAAACGGGCTTCCAGATCGTCTGGATTGGCGTTCACGGCGTCGATCAGCGCGTCGGCGGGCGGAAGGCTCTCGGCGGCATCGGCGGCGTCCAGTTCGGTCTTTAGCGCGTTGTAGCGGGCGTCGATTCCCTGCGTCGTTTTCGGCGACAACAGCTTTTCTTCATCGCGTGCTTCGTCGGTGCGGCCGGCGGCTAGCAGCCACTCGATCAGGTCCAGCCGCGCGTCGTCGTAACCGGGATCAAGTGCCAGCGTCGCCTTGATATGGTCAATGGCGAGGTCGGTGTCACCGGCCTCGTAGGCCGCATGCGCGGCACGCCGCTCGGCTTCAGCACCGTCCGGAACCAGTTTGTCGATGAATTCGCGCAACTGGCCTTCCGGCAACACGCCGATGAACTGGTCGACGGCATGGCCGTCCGCGAACGCGACCACGTGCGGAATGCTGCGCACCTGGAAGTGCTGCGCCAGCTCCGGATTTTCATCGACGTTCACCTTTACCAGCTTCCACTTGCCCGCGCCTTCCGCTTCCAGCCGCTCGAGCATCGGGCCGAGCGTCTTGCATGGACCGCACCACGGCGCCCAGAAATCGACGAGCACCGGCGCAAGCGTGGACGCGGCGATTACGTCCTGTTCGAACGTGGCGAGTGTTGTATCCATTGTGTTCCTCCAGAAACGCGTGAGCGATGAACAGTTATCTTGGGGCAAGCCGGCCGAGTTCAACCGGGTGCATGCCTGATTCAGCGGCGGCCCGGACCTCAAGCCTCAGGCGGATTGGCGCGCTGGCGCGGCGGCGGCAACGGGATAAACTCCGTTTCGCCGGGGACCTGTCCCATCCGCTGTTCGCTCCACGCGAGTTTTGCGGCCTCGATTTTTTCCCTCGAACTCGAGACGAAATTCCATTCGATGAAGCGCGGGCCGTCCAGCGGCGCGCCGCCGAGCAGCATGGCGATCGCGCCGTTCGTGCTGCGCAGATCGGCAGAATACCCCGTCTTCAGGACCGCCATCTGGCCAGCGGGCAGCACGTCTCCATCAATGGAAAGATCGCCTTCCACCAGATAGACACCGCGTTCGTCATGTTCAGTATCGAGCGTCACGGCGCTGTTCGCCGAAAATTGCGCCGCGACATACAGGGTGGGCGAGAACGTGGTGGTCGGCGCTGTTTCACCAAAGGCGCTGCCTGCAATCACCCGCAACTTCACGCCGTTGCGTTCGACTTGTGGCAGCGTCGCGGCCGGATGATGCTCGAACGACGGCGCGCACTCCTCGTCCGCCACGGGCAACGCGACCCATGTCTGGATGCCGTGCATGTCCTGACCGGCGGCGCGTTCCTCGTCCGGCGTGCGTTCCGAATGCACGATGCCGCCGCCGGCCGTCATCCAGTTCACGTCACCGGGCGAGATCTTCTGGACTGAGCCGACGCTGTCGCGATGCATGATCGCTCCCTCGAAGAGATACGTGACCGTCGCGAGGCCTATGTGCGGATGGGGGCGCACGTCCAGCCCTACCCCAGGCACGAGCGTTGCAGGGCCGATATGGTCGAAGAAAATGAACGGTCCGATGGTGCGGGCAGCCAGTGCAGGCAGTACCCGACGCACCATGAGACCACCGACGTCGTGCTGATGCGGCGTGAGAAACGCTTGGATTGTGGAAGACATAAGGACGTCCGGATTGCGTACTCGGAAATGCAATTCTACTGGGCGTCGTGTGGGAGCACGCAAGCGGTATCCGGGCGATAAGCCATTCGGCCGATCGTTCAAACCGGAGCAGCGGGTCGCTGACGAGCTTGGTGACCGTGAGAACCAGCGAACTGTGCAACTTCCGATGGACCGTTTTGATAGCCCTTTTGATAGTCCGTTTCGATGGACCTTTCCGCCTGGCCTAGACAGGAGTTTAACAATGACCAAGAACACGCTTTTGATCACCGTTGCTGCCGGACTATTCGCCACTGCAGGCGCCTACGCCCAGACGTCGAACGGCAATTCGTCGAACGCGGCGTCCATGCCCACCGCATCGCCGATGCAAGGCGCCGACATGTCCGACGGTGCATCGGCGCCGATGAAAAAGCAGCACAAGATGCGCAAGCCCGCGAACAAGCAGTCGTCGACCGGCCAGTCGGCTAACCCGAGCAGGACGCCTGCCGTCGAGACGGGCGCCAGTGCCGCGACGGAGAATGGTCAAGGCAAGTAGGTTGGGGCGCCGCGGGCGTTTCAGGAGGTAACGTTTAAAAGAAAAAGCGCTTGCGCCCTAACCGGCGCAAGCGCTTTTTCTTTGAGACGTGTGATGCGGGATTGCCTTGTCCGAATGGGCTATGGCGTGAGTTTGTACAACGTATTTGCAAAATCGTCCGCTACAGTGTCGAATTGCGTTCGATCTGAATTCGGGGCTTCCGGGCTCCGGTCTGATCCTGAGAGCAGCTTCGAATAAAACTCACGGAGACGGCGATGTCGCCCAAGGATTTGTTGTCCGCGCTGATTGTCATTCTCGCCTGGGGCGTGAACTTCGTCGTGATCAAGGTGGGCTTGCACGGTGTTCCGCCGATGCTGCTTGGCGCGTTGCGCTTCACGCTGGTCGCGTTCCCGGCCGTGTTTTTCGTCAAGCGCCCGGCCATTCCGTTTCGCTGGTTGTTCGCTTATGGCGCGACCATCTCGTTTGGGCAATTCGTACTGCTTTTCTACGCAATGTCCGTTGGCATGCCCGCCGGCCTTGCGTCGCTGGTGTTGCAGGCGCAAGCGTTTTTCACGCTGATCTTCGCGGCCATGATTCTGGGCGAAGGCTTTCGTGGGCCGAACGTCGCAGGTTTGCTGATCGCGGCATGCGGGCTGGCTGTGATCGGCGTTCAGGCCGGGCATGCCATGACCGTTGCCGGTTTCATGCTCACGCTCGCAGCAGCGTCCATGTGGGGCATGGGCAATGTCATCACGAAGCGCATGGGCAAGGTCGACCTGTTGTCGCTCGTGGTTTGGGCGAGCCTGGTGCCGCCGCTGCCGTTTCTCGCGCTCTCGCTGATGGTGGAGGGGCCGGCTCGCATTTCGGCCAGTCTGTCGGGCATATCCCTCACGTCGGTCCTGGCGATCGTTTATCTCGCGTTTATTGCGACGATGCTCGGTTATACGTTGTGGGGAAAGCTGCTGGCGCGTTATCCGGCAAGTCAGGTCGCGCCGTTTTCGTTGCTCGTGCCCATTGTCGGGCTGGCTTCGGCGGCATTGCTGCTGGATGAAGGGCTAAGCCCGATGCAATTCGCGGGAGCCGTGCTGGTGATGGCCGGATTGATGGTGAACGTGTTCGGCGGATGGTTGAGAGAGCGGTTTTTATCGGCGGCGCGTTAGAAGGCCGGCGCGGTTCGCTCGCGCCGGGCTTGATCCGCCTGTGGCCGAGCGCGAGCGAATCGGGCTCAACCGCGCTCAATCCGGCCCTTTACGTCATCCGGCTCTTTGCGAGTGGTGGGTTGGCCGCAAAATACCGCTTGATGCCCTTCATGATCGCGTTAGCCATCTTGTCGCGATAAGCGTCGTCGTTCAGACGCTGCTCCTCTTCGGGGTTACTGATAAACGCGGTTTCCACCAGGATCGACGGGATATCCGGTGCTTTTAACACCGCAAAACCGGCTTGTTCCACCGATCCCTTGTGCAGCTTGTTGATATCGCCAATCTCGTTCAGCACGAAATTGCCATAGCGCATTGAGTCGCGAATCTGCGCGGTCGTCGACATGTCGAATAACGCCCGGTTGACGCTCGCGTCCTGCGTCGTCACATTGATGCCGCCAATGGAGTCCGACGAGTTTTCCTTGTTCGCCATCCAGCGGGCAGCCGCGCTCGAAGCGCCATGATCGGAGAGTGCGAATACCGACGAACCGCGCGCCGAGGGCGTGGTGAACGCATCGGCGTGAATGGAAACGAACAGGTCCGCGCCCACTCGACGCGCCTTCTGCACACGCACGTTGAGCGGCACGAAGAAGTCGGCGTCGCGCGTCATCATGGCTCGCATGTTCGGCTGCGCATCGATCTTGGCGCGCAGCTTTTTCGCGACATCGAGGGCAATGTGCTTCTCGTACGTTCCGCCGCTGCCGATCGCCCCCGGATCTTCGCCGCCATGGCCCGGGTCGATCGCAACCGTGAGCAGGCGCGTTGTCCCGGACTTGTTGCTCTTCGGGTTGGCGAAGCCGTAATCGTCGCTGGTATCGCTGTCGGACGAGTCGTCCTGGTTCGCCAAAGCTGTAGGCGGCGCGGACTTGACCGTGGGCCGGGGCTTCGGAATCGCTGCAATAGGCGGAATCGGTATTGATGGAGAAGACGACACAGGTGCGCGCGGCAGATCGGACTGCGCGTACTTCTGAAAAAACTCGTCCGTGTTGTCCGGCGCGTTCGCTTTCGGCGGCGTGGCGGGGCCGCTCAGCGTGGCCGGCGGCGGCGCCGGATTAGGGTTGGTCTGATCGAAGGTTTGTTGCTTGTGCTCGGACTGGGCGAGCAAATCCATCAACGGATCGGGGGCAACGGCCGGATACAAATCGAAGACCAGCCGATACTTGTAGCTGCCGATCGGCGTCAGCGTGAACACCTGCGGTTTCACTGACCCCTTCAGGTCGAACACCATCCGTACCACATGAGGTTGATATTGCCCGATACGCACCGACTGGATCTGCGGGTCGTTCGGCGTGATCTTCGAGACGAGATCCTTCAGTTCCTGATCGAGGTCGAGCCCATTCAGGTCGACCACGAGCCGGTCCGGACCCTGCAGCAGTTGCTGGGTGTTTTGCAGCGGCTGATCGGACTCGATCGTGACCCGGGTGTAATCGCGGGCCGGCCACACGCGCACGCCGAGCACCGAGCTCGCGTACGCGAGCTTCGGTCCGAGCAGCGCGAGCGCGATAGTCGAAGCGCCCGCGCGCAGCACCTGGCGCCGCCGCCAGTTGTGCGAGGCCGTGGCGGTCGATTCGATCGAATGAAACGGCTTGATCAACAGCTTTCGAGACATGACTTTCCTGTTTCGCTAAACGCGCGCGCTATCAGCACGCGGCCTTCGCCTTCCTGTTCCAGCGTGAATTCGAGGTCCGGCACACCCAGCAAACCGCCCGCGCGCTGCGGCCATTCGACCAGGCAGATCGCGCCTGCATCGAAGTATTCGCGAAAGCCGGCGTCGGCCCATTCGGCTGGATCGGCAAAACGATAAAGATCGAAGTGATAGAGCTCGAGCGGACCCGTTTCCGTAGCAAGCGAGTAGGGTTCGACGAGCGTGTAAGTGGGACTGCGCACGCGGCCCGCGTGACCGAGGGCGCGCAGCGTCGCGCGCACCAGCGTGGTCTTGCCCGCGCCCAGGTCACCGATCAACTGGACCTGCAAACCCGGAAAACGTTCGTTCGAAGTGTTCGAAGTGTTCGAACGCGCCAGACGAGCGGCGAGAATCGCTTTCGCGAAGCGGCCACCGAAGGCGAGTGTCGCGTCTTCGTCGGGCAGGTCGAAGCGGCGTTCGAGCAGCGCGGCGGGAGGGTTTGCAAACGATCGAGTGAGGCTGTCGGGCATTCTCGTAAAATGTCGTGATGAACCGTTTGCCGGAACACCCTGTGGAACGCGAGAGCGCGTCAGACGACGCCGTCGCGGACACGCGCCACTTCAGACTTGACGACGAAGCCGCGCTGGCGGAACTCGCGCTACGCATCAAGGCGTGGGGGCGCGAGCTGGGGTTCGGTGCAGTCGGCGTCAGCGACGCCGACTTGACGGAAGCCGAGGAAGGCCTGGCCTCATGGCTCGAAGCAGGCTATCACGGCGAGATGGATTATATGGCCAAACATGCGATGAAACGCGCAAGGCCAGCCGAGCTTGTGGCCGGCACGCGACGTGTTATTACAGTTCGAATGGCCTACCTGCCTGCATCGACGCTCGACGGCAAGGCGCGCGAAAGTACTGCGACAGCGGACGGTCAGGCAATCGACTGGCGCGCGGCCGAATGGGCGCGAATAGACGATCCTGCGGCTGCGGTCGTGTCGGTCTATGCTCGTGGCCGCGATTATCACAAGGTCATGCGCAGCCGCTTGCAGCAGTTGGCCGATCGCATAGAAGCCGAGATTGGCGCGTACGGGTATCGCGTATTTACGGATTCCGCGCCCGTTCTGGAGGTCGAGCTGGCGCAAAAGGCGGGTAACGGCTGGCGCGGAAAACATACGCTGCTGTTGGAAAGTGATGCCGGGTCGCTGTTTTTTATCGGCGAGATTCTGGTGGATATTCCGCTGCCCGCCGACGCTTTGACCAACCCCGATCAAGCGCCCGAACACGACGGCGCGCACTGCGGAAGCTGTACACGGTGCATCGATGCCTGCCCGACCGGCGCGATCGTTGCGCCGTATCGCGTGGATGCGCGCCGTTGCATTTCGTACCTGACCATTGAGTTGAAGGGCAGCATTCCCGAAGAGATGCGACCGCTGATCGGCAATCGGGTTTATGGTTGCGACGATTGCCAGCTCGTCTGTCCGTGGAACAAGTTCGCGCAGGCCGCACCGGTCGCTGATTTCGATGTACGTCACGGGCTCGATCGCGCGTCGCTCGTGATGCTGTTCGGCTGGAGCGCCCATGATTTCGATGAACGCATGCAGGGCAGCGCGATTCGCCGCATCGGACATGAGCGATGGTTGCGTAATATTGCGGTAGCGATGGGCAACGCGTTACGCTCGCCGGCATTGGGCGCCGATGAGCGCTCGGCAATACGAAATGCACTGAACGCCCGCGCCACGGATGATTCAGAGTTGGTGCGCGAACACGTCGAATGGGCGCTGCGCCAGGAAGCATGACCTCAAGCATGACCTCACGCTTACAGGAAAAACCAATGGAAGTGACCGAGGCAGAACGCGCGCCGGAACTCGCGTCGAGCAGCGCATCGATCGATCTTTTTTGCGACGCGCTCTGGCTCGAACATGGTCTCGCCAAGAACTCGCTCGAAGCGTACCGGCGGGATTTGCGCTTGTTCTCCGAGTGGTTATCGAAGACGCGCGGCGGCACTGTGGACACAGCCACCGAAGCCGACATGAACGGCTATCTCGCCGCCCGCCGCGCGGACAAGGCAACGTCTGCCAACCGCCGATTGTCGGTTTTTCGACGCTACTACGCGTGGGCATTGCGAGAGCATCGCGCGCCCGCCGATCCCACCCTGAAGCTGCGTTCGGCCAAACAGGCCCCGCGCTTTCCCAAGACCTTGAACGAAGCCCAGGTCGAGGCGTTGCTGAACGCGCCCGATGTGGAAACCGCGCTTGGGCTTCGCGACCGGACCATGCTTGAGCTGATGTACGCGAGCGGCCTGCGCGTAACCGAACTCGTGACGTTGAAAACGGTGGAGGTGGGTTTGAACGAAGGCGTGGTGCGCGTGATGGGCAAGGGGTCGAAGGAGCGCCTTATCCCGTTCGGGGCGGTCGCGCACGACTGGATCGAGCGTTATTTGCGCGAATCGCGGCCGGCGTTGCTTGGCGCGCGCGCCGCCGATGCGCTGTTCGTCACCACGCGCGGCGAAGGCATGACGCGCCAGCAATTCTGGAACATCATCAAGCGCCACGCGCTCACCGCCGACGTGCGCGCGCCGCTCTCACCGCACACCTTGCGGCATGCGTTCGCCACGCACTTGCTGAATCACGGCGCCGATTTGCGCGTGGTTCAAATGCTGCTCGGCCATACCGATATCTCCACCACGCAGATCTACACCCACGTCGCGCGTGAGCGGCTGAAGACGCTGCATCACGACCACCATCCGCGTGGCTGAGGGTCCGAGCGGGTCCAAGCAGGTCCAACGGCTCCGAGCTTAAAGCTGGTCCCTGAGCTTGTGTTTCAACACCTTCCCCGTCGATGCCGCCGGCAGCGCGGCCAGCACGCGAATCTCGGCGGGGCGCTTGTAAGGCGCAAGACGGTCCGCACACCACTGGACGATATCGTCGGGTAGCGCATGCACCGACGGCAGCAGTTCGACGAACGCAATCACTTCCTCGTTGCCCTCGACCGCCCGCCCGATCACCGCCGATTGCAGCACATCGGGATGTGAGTTCAGCACGTTCTCGACTTCAGCCGGATACACGTTGAAGCCTGAACGAATGATCAGCTCCTTGCTGCGCCCGACGATATACAGCGCGCCATCCTCGGCCTGACGCGCGAGGTCGCCGGTTCGGAGCCAGCCATCTTCCGTAACCGTCGCCCGCGTTTGCGCTTCATTGCGGTAATAGCCGAGCATCACGTTCGGTCCGCGCACCCATAGTTCACCGACTTCACCCGGCGCCACATCCACGCCATCCAGCGCGACGAATCGCAGTTCGATACCGGGTATGGGGTCTCCTGCCGAGCAGTCATCGCGTGGCGTGTCGAGCATGGTTTGCGATATGGTCGGGCTGCTTTCCGTCATGCCATAGCCGTTGTGCAGCGGCACCTTGTACAAGCCTTCGACGCGCGCCTTCAGCGCGGCATCGAGCGCAGACCCGCCGGAATACGCGAAACGCAACGCGGGTGCGCGCCACGGCGTACCGCTCGTCTGCACCTGTTCGACGAGCTTTGCGTGCATGGCCGGCACGCCCTGGAAGATCGAAACGTTCTCTTCGGCCAACGCCCGTCGTACGGCATCGGGCGCGAAGCGCGGCGCGAGCCTGAGCGTGGCTCCCGCGTACAGGCTGCCGAGACAGACCGACGCCAGCCCATAGATGTGCGTAATCGGCAACACGGCGTACACCACATCGTCGGGCGTCACGCGCCGTAAGGTGCTGGACATGGCCGCGATAAACAACACATTGCGATGCGACAGCATCACGCCCTTCGGCGCGCCCGTCGTGCCCGTGGTGTAGATCAGCGCGGCGCATTGACGGGCCGGATCTGTTTCGACGGGCTCCCGCGACACGGTTTCATCGACGATAAAACGCCACGCGCCCATGTTTGTTGCCGGTGCCGCTGCCGCTTCAGCAGCGTTCAACCGATCCGCATGATTCGCGGCATCCTTCGATGCATCGACGGTGAACGCTATCACTCGCGGCTTTGCGTGAGCGCGGATTGCATCGACTTCGCTTGCCGACAGCCGGGCGTTCGTGAGCAAACACCACGCGTCGAGTTTCGCCGCAGCGAACATCAGCACGACTTGCGCCACGCAATTCTCACTCACGATCATCACGCGATCGCCGCCTTGCACGCCGGCTTGCGTGAGCTGGCGGGCGGTGTCGTCGACGGCTCGCACGAGCTCCGCTGCGTTCAACCGCCGCTCGTCTTCGATCAATACAACGTGCTGCGAATCGCGGGCGGCGAGGCGCGCTGGAATATCGGAAATACGCGTGGGCAATGCGGCCAGCAAGGCGGGGACATCAACGTCCATTTCAAATCTCCGTGCCGCGCATGAGTCCGCGCGCGATGATCACTTGTTGAATCTGCGACGTGCCTTCGTACAGCCTGAAGAGCCGCACGTCGCGATAAAAACGTTCGATGCCGTACTCCGAGATATACCCCGCGCCACCGTGCACCTGCACTGCGCGATCGGCCACGCGGCCGCACATTTCGGTGGCGAAATATTTGGCGCACGACGCTTCTATGGACACGTCACGGCCCTCGTCGCGGCGGCGGGCGGCATCGAGCACCATGCATTCGGCCGCGTAGATCTCGGTCTTGCTGTCGGCGAGCATGGCCTGAACCAGTTGGAATTCGGCAATCGGCTGGCCGAATTGCTTGCGTTCCATGGCGTAGGCGAGGGCGTCGCGCAGCATCCGTTTGGCCGCTCCAATAGCGATGGCCGCAATGTGCAAACGGCCTTTATCGAGCACTTTCATGGCCGTCTTGAAACCCACGCCCTCCACGCCGCCGATGAGTTGCGCGGCCGGAATGCGGCAATTCTCGAATATGACGTCGCACGTGTGCGCGCCGCGCTGGCCCATTTTCCTGTCGGGTTTGCCGAGCGACAACCCTGGCGATTCCCGCTCGACAATAAACGCGGAAATGCCGCTCGCGCCTTTGGCGTCGCTCGTGCGCGCCATCACGGTAAAGATGCCGGCTTCCGGCGCGTTCGTGATGAAGCGCTTCGTGCCGTTCAGCACGTAGTGGTCGCCGTCCCTGCGCGCCGTGGCTTTCAGCGACGCAGCGTCCGAACCCGCGTCCGGCTCGGTCAGGCAGAACGAGCCGATCAGATCGCCCGCGGCGAGCTTCGGCAGATAGTGTTGCTTCTGCTCCTCGCTGCCATCGAGCAGGATGCCGATGGAGCCAATGCCGTTGTTCGTACCGATCACGGACCTGAATGCCGGCGATGTCTGGCCGAGTTCGAACGCCACGCGCACTTCCTCTTCCATCGTCAGGCCGAGTCCGCCGTAAGCCTCGGGAATGGTCAGCCCGAACAGGCCGATTTCGCGCATGGCGGCGAGCACGTCGGCGGGAATCTGGTCGGTATCGTCGACTTCCGCTTCACGCGGCATGAGCGTTTCGCGGACGAAACGGCGGATGGCGTCTTCAAGCAGCGTCTGGGTTTCTGAATCGCGAATCACGTTGAATCTCCTGTGTCGACCGGAGTTGGCGCTTTAGCGCCTTACTCCAGTCCCATGCAGTTTGTCCGCGGTCGACCGGAGTTGGCGCTTTAGCGCCTTACTCCGGTCCCATGCAGTTTGTCCGCGGTCGACCGGAGTTGGCGCTTTAGCGCCTTACTCCGGTCCCATGCAGTTTGTCCGCGGTCGGCTGGAGTTAGCGCTTTAGCGCTTACTCCAGCTCCAGCCCCATGCGTTACTCTGGTCCCATGCAATATGGTGGCTGGATCGTATAACGCCGGATGAGCAATTCCGAACGATCGTGCCACATGAAATCAGCTTGCACAATCGGCCGTTCGGCCGATGGTGGCCATGCTTTCGCGCCGCTACAATGCCGTCATGTCCAAGGTAAAACACATTTCCGAGACCCCGGCGACGCAGTTTTTGCGTCGGCACAAGGTCGCGTTCGGCGAGCATCCTTATGAGTATGTCGAGCATGGTGGCACGGAAGAATCGGCGCGCCAGCTTGGTGTGGATGAACATTGCGTGGTCAAGACGCTCGTGATGGAGGATGAACATGCGAAGCCGCTGATCGTGCTCATGCACGGCGATAAAACGGTGTCGACCAAGAATCTTGCCCGGCAGATTGGCGCGAAGCGCGTCGAGCCGTGCAAGCCGGAAGTGGCCAATCGGCATTCAGGGTTCTTGATCGGCGGCACGTCCCCATTTGGCACAAGGAAGGCGATGCCGGTGTACGTGGAATCGACCATCCTGGACCTGGACACCATCTATCTGAACGGCGGACGGCGCGGGTATCTGGTGAGCATAGCGCCGCCGGTCCTGACCGACTTGCTGAAGGCCACGCCCGTGAGTTGCGCGAGCGTCGATTAAAATGCGCGTCCTGAAGTTTTGCTCACGCCTCGCGCTCATATCCCGTCTAAGCTTGGCGTTCCCGAAGATAAGAAGAAATCAATGAACAATGTGATTGTCGCTGTGGTGGCTTACCTGATCGGCTCGATCTCGTTTGCTGTGGTTGTCAGTTCAGCCATGGGTCTTGCCGACCCTCGTTCGTACGGTTCCGGCAACCCGGGCGCGACGAACGTACTGCGCACGGGCAACAAGCTGGCAGCCGTCCTGACGCTCCTCGGCGATGCGTTCAAAGGCTGGCTGCCCGTATGGTTCGTCGTGCATTTCGGCGCCCGGTTCGGGCTGGATTCCACGGCTATCGCGCTGGCGGCCATCGCCGTGTTTCTCGGGCATGTGTTCCCGATATTCTTCAAGTTTCAGGGCGGCAAAGGCGTTGCGACCGCGGCGGGCGTGCTGCTCGCCATCAACCCGGTGCTGGGGCTGGCCACCCTGCTGACGTGGGTGATCATCGCGGTCTTCTTCCGGTATTCATCGCTGGCGGCGTTGGTGTCGGCGGTATTCGCGCCGTTCTTCGACGTCTTTCTCTTCGGCCCCAGCCGTATCTCGCTGGCCGTTGCCGCGATGAGCGCGCTGCTGATCTGGCGGCATCGCGGCAATATCAAGAAGCTGCTGGATGGGAAGGAGAGCCGGATCGGGGAGAAAAAGCGGGCGGAAGAAGCGGTTGAATAAGACGCTGTAGAACTGCGCCGCGAAAGTGAAAAAGCCGCCCCGAAGGCGGCTTTTTCACTCAGAGTCTTGCAGTGATCCGACTGGCAGACGGAGTGGATCTTTCTGTCGTCGTCATCGGTGTGTTCCAAAACGGAACCTACTGCGGGATAGCAACAATTCAACGCCCGAGTGCCGATTGGCCAAACTCAGGCACGTGCGAACACCACGACTCAATCGCGGAAATTATTGAAGTCCAGCGGCGTATCCGTCACGTCCTTCTTCAGCAAGGCAATAGCGCTTTGCAGGTCGTCGCGCTTCGTACCGTTGATGCGCACTGCGTCACCCTGAATGCTCGCCTGGACCTTGATCTTGCTGTCCTTGATCATCTTGACGATTTTCTTCGCCAGATCGCCGGTCACACCTTTCTTGATCTCGACGACCTGCTTGAGCTTGTCGCCGCCAATCTTCTCGATCTTGCCGTAATCGAGAAAACGCACGTCCACATTGCGTTTTGCAAGTTTCGACAACACCACGTCCTTGACCTGG
Organism: Caballeronia sp. dw_19; assembly: GCF_018449515.1. Lineage (GTDB taxonomy): Bacteria > Pseudomonadota > Gammaproteobacteria > Burkholderiales > Burkholderiaceae > Caballeronia. The sequence continues at coordinate 76,471 of NZ_JAAVUQ010000029.1, forward strand.
CCCAGCTTGAAATCGTCGTCGGCAAAAAGCGTCAGATCACGATCCTTTTGCTCGACGCGCGCGTCCGAACCCTTGAAGTCGAAACGCGTGGCAATTTCCTTGTTCGATTGTTCGATGGCGTTTTTCACCTCGATCATGTTTGCTTCGCTGACGACGTCAAACGATGGCATCTGCATTCCCCTTCGTTGAGGCGAGGCGTGACGTAAGGCTCGTACGCACTCGCTATAATCACGGACCACCGTCATTCTACCGATGCCGTCCCGGTTTGCCCAAGGCCGCCCCTGATCTGACCCAAGCGCTTCCTCAATGTCCGAGTTCCAACTTCTCTCCGATTACCCGCTGCTCGCGCATAACACGTTCGGTTTCGACGTCCGCGCCAAGCATGCCGTTCGGCTGACGGAAGAAGCGCAGATCCCTGCGCTGGCTCGCGACGCTCGACTGAACGGCCTGCCGCAGCTAGTGCTCGGCGGCGGCAGCAACGTCGTGCTGACGCGCAATTTCGACGGCGTCGCGTTGCTCGTCGAACTGCGCGGCCGCCGCGTGATCAATGAAGATAGCGAAGCCGTTTTTGTAGAAGCCGGCGCGGGGGAAAACTGGCACGAATTCGTCGCGTGGACGTTGTCGCAAGGCTTGCCCGGGCTCGAAAATCTCGCGCTGATTCCCGGCACGGTGGGCGCGGCGCCGATTCAAAACATAGGCGCCTACGGGCTCGAAATGGGCGAGCGCTTCGAGCGTTTGCGGGCGATTGAATTGTCGACGGGAGAAACGCGGGAATTTGATCGTGATGCGTGCGCGTTCGGTTACCGCGACAGTTTTTTCAAGCAGGAAGGGCGCGGGCGTTTTGTGATTGTATCGGTGACCTTTCGTCTGCCGAAAGCGTGGGCGCCACGCGCGGATTACGCGGATATCGCGCGTGCGCTTGAGAAAAGTGGCGCGAACGATCCCCAGGCTATCTTCGATACGGTCGTCGCCGTGCGTCAGGCAAAGTTGCCCGACTGGCGGGTGCTTGGAAACGCGGGGAGCTTTTTCAAGAACCCGGTGATAAGCGCTACAGCTTTCGACGCACTGAAGGCGCTTGAACCCGATCTCGTGTCTTACAAGCAGCAGGATGGTCAGTTCAAACTGGCCGCAGGCTGGCTGATCGACCAATGCGGCTGGAAAGGCCGCGCGATCGGTGCGGCCGCTGTGCATGACCGGCAGGCGCTGGTTCTGGTGAACCGTGGCGGCGCGTCGGGCGCACAAATCCTGGAACTCGCCGCAGCCATTAAACGCGACGTACACGCGCGTTTCGCGGTCGAGCTTGAAGCGGAGCCGGTGTGTCTTTGATTTAAAAAGCTGCTGCGAAAGATCTATTGTGGTCGTCGAGTGAGACATCAAGGCCCAACAACAAAAAACCCGCCAGGCAGGCGGGTTTTTCATTGCAGCACCAACAAATCCAGACTAACTCAACCACCACGCTTGCGACGTGCGTTCTCCGCAATCCGCATCCGCAACGCGTTCAACTTGATAAAACCGCCGGCGTCGGCCTGATCGTACGCGCCGCCGTCGTCATCGAACGTTGCGATATTCTTGTCGAACAGCGTTTCCTTCGAATCGCGCGCAACCACCGTCACGCTGCCCTTGTACAGCTTCACGCGCGTCCAGCCGTTGACCTTGTCCTGCGTATGGTCGATCAGCACTTGCAGCGCGCGGCGCTCCGGGCTCCACCAGTAGCCGTTGTAAATCAGCGCGGCGTAACGTGGCATCAGATCGTCCTTCAAGTGCGCCACTTCGCGATCCAGCGTGATCGACTCAATCCCACGATGCGCCTTGAGCATGATCGTGCCGCCCGGCGTTTCATAACAACCGCGCGACTTCATGCCGACATAGCGGTTCTCGACCAGATCCAGCCGGCCGATGCCATGCTTGCCACCAATTGCATTCAATTCCGTCAGCATATCCGCCGGCGACAAACGCTTGCCGTTCAGCGCAACCGGATCGCCCTTCTCGTATTCGATATCCAGATATTCCGGCTGATCCGGCGCGTCTTCGGGCGCGACCGTCCAGCGCCACATATCGGGTTCGGCTTCGGCCTTCGGATCTTCCAGATGACGGCCTTCGAACGAAATATGCAGCAGGTTCGCGTCCATGGAGTAGGGCGCGCCGCCTTGCTTGTGCTTCATTTCGATCGGAATGCCCGCCTTTTCCGCGTAAGCCAGCAGCTTTTCACGTGACAGCAGATCCCATTCACGCCACGGCGCGATTACCTTGATACCCGGTTCGAGCGAGTAATAACCCAACTCGAAACGCACCTGGTCGTTGCCCTTGCCGGTCGCGCCGTGCGACACGGATTGCGCACCGACCGCCCGGGCGATCTCGATCTGGCGTTTCGCGATCAGCGGACGCGCGATCGACGTGCCGAGCAAGTACTCGCCTTCATAAACGGTATTGGCGCGGAACATCGGGAACACGAAGTCGCGGACAAACTCCTCACGCAGATCTTCGATAAAAATGTTGTCCTGCTTGATGCCGAGCTGCAGCGCTTTCTTGCGCGCCGGTTCGAGTTCTTCGCCCTGACCGATGTCAGCGGTGAACGTCACGACTTCGGCGTCGTAGTTGTCCTGCAACCACTTCAGGATGACGGAGGTATCGAGGCCGCCTGAGTAGGCGAGCACGACTTTTTTGATATCGCTCATGGTGAACTCGTATGGCTGGAAAACGGTGTGCGCCGGGCTTTCAGCGCGCGGAAAACCGCTATTTTGACATCAAATGGCGGCCGTTCCGCATTTTCGGGGCGACACGGCGTTTCGATGGAAATGCCGCGCGGTTAGCTAAACGCTGCAATCGGTGCAATCAGGCAGCGCATTCAAGCCGCTCAATGATTGAGTTTGCCGAGCAGCAGATATTCCATCAGCGCCTTCTGGACGTGCAGCCTGTTTTCGGCTTCGTCCCACACGACGCTCTGCGGGCCGTCGATCACCTCTGCGCTCACTTCCTCGCCGCGATGCGCCGGCAGGCAGTGCATGAAGAGGGCGTCCGGATTCGCGCGCGCCATCATGTCCGAGTCGACACACCAGTCGGCGAACGCTTTCTTGCGCACTTCGTTCTCGGCTTCGAAACCCATGCTGGTCCAGACGTCGGTGGTAACCAGGTCGGCGCCGGTGCAGGCGTCGTTTGGATCGGCGAATTCTTGATAGAACGGCGCGCTGTCGGGCGAAACCAGCGAATGGTCGAGCGCATAACCCGGCGGCGTGGACAGGCGCAATTTGAAGCCGAGAATCTGCGCGGCTTCGATCCACGTGTACAGCATGTTGTTCGCGTCGCCGACCCAGGCCACGGTTTTCCCCGCGATGGGGCCGCGCAGTTCGTAGTAGGTGAAGACGTCGGCCAGGACCTGACACGGGTGATATTCGTTCGTCAGACCGTTGATCACCGGCACGCGCGAATTTTCGGCGAAGCGCTGGATGATGTGCTGGCCGAACGTGCGGATCATAATGATGTCTACCATGCGCGACACCACTTGCGCTGCGTCCTCGATCGGTTCACCGCGGCCCAGCTGCGTGTCGCGTGTGCTGAGGAACACGGCATGGCCGCCAAGCTGGAAGATACCCGCTTCGAACGAGAGCCGCGTACGCGTTGAATTCTTCTCGAAGATCATCGCCAGCGTGCGGTCGTGCAGCGGATGGTAGGTCTCGTAGCTCTTGAACTTGCGCTTGAGAATACGCGCGCGTTCGAGCACGTAGTCATAGTCGTCGAGAGAGAAGTCCTTGAACTGCAGATAATGGCGAATTTTTTTTTCGGTCATGAAAAATGCGTACGGCGGCTTCAGCCGGCAATTACGCCGGACGGCGCCGCCGTCGTGGTGGTATCGAATTTCAGCATAAAGGAATTTCCGGCGTTTGACGAGGTCGCCAATTAGCCGATGCGCGCCGCCATACACCGTCTGGCGCGGTTTAGAGGCTTTGTGTGCAGTGCGGAAAAAGGGCCTCTGCTGTATAATCCGCCAGGTTTCTCCGGCAGTCCTGATACCTTTCGACTGCTTACGAAGCAGATCCATTCGCGGGCTTAAGCAGAGCCAACCCGCGGGGCTAAACACGCAGATTTAACGTTGCTTTTCAACGTTGCATTGAGCGGGAGTCAGAGCAGTTCGCGGTCACGCGAGTTCGCTTCGCCGGCACCTGCCTACGCGCCCGGCAGTCCGTCTGGCGGACCGCCGTGAACGGCGCATGATGAGTTGACTGCGCGAGTTGACAGCGCGCTCAAAGCGACTCGGGCGACGCCGTGATCTTGCCGATGAGTGGTCAATGAGCGGGTAGATGCAGGTCGAAGAAAGAGGCTGGGTCTTACCGGCCGCGACGCTGCCGGACGAGGCGGAGTTCAGCGCCGGGGGTTGCAGCCGATGACTTTCCGGTTCACCTTGCCAACCATGCATGCGCGTTCGCCGGCGTTCTCCGCCGATCGTCAAACAGGTATTCCTACATGGCCGAAACAATTCCAACCGAATACTTCATCCAGGGCATTACGTCGAACGGCAAGACTTTTCGGCCGAGTGACTGGTCGGAACGGCTTTGCGGCGTGATGTCAGGGTTCGGCCCGGGCAAGCGCGGTCCCAATGCCCGGTTGCAGTATTCCGTCTATGTGCGCCCGACCCTGCTCGGTAACGTGAAGACGGTGATTCTCGATTCCCGATTGCGTGATATCGAGCCTATGGCTTTCGATTTCGTGATGAACTTCGCCAAAGACAACGATCTGCTGGTGACGGAGGCGTGCGAGTTGCCGCCGCATCATGCCACGCAGCAACAACATGGCTGACCGCGCGCCCAACTAAGCGGAAGGGGCCTTTGAGAAGAGAAGGCCCCTTTTCGATGCACACGACAAAAAACCCGCTATTAGCGGGTTTTTTTATTGCTGCGTTCTGTTTCCGAGGCGTCAGGACAACTCGGAGCAAAAGCAGCAGCCTGTCATGCGCCCGTCAAACTGAGGCACACAATGGGGGACTACCAGAATCCTTAAGCAGCAGCTGCTTGCAGGCCCTTGATAGCAGCCGACAGACGGCTCTTATGGCGAGCGGCCTTGTTCTTGTGAACGATGCGCTTGTCCGCAATGATGTCGATGGTCTTGACCGACGTCTTGTAGATTTCCGCAGCCTTGGCTTGGTCGCCGGCGTCGATTGCCTTGCGAACGGCCTTGATGGCGGTGCGGAATTTCGACCGCAGCGCCGAGTTGTGCGAGTTTGCCTTGGCGCCTTGACGGGCGCGCTTGCGGGCTTGTGCTGTATTTGCCATGACGGTTCCTTATCCTGTTCCAGCTATGTGTTTCAGCGCTTCCCGTTTTGCTTCTGGATCGGATCCAACTCAATGCTGGCCCGACTCCACACAAGATAAAACGAGGTCAATCCGATGCGCTGTTTATGATCAAACCCTCGGGATCGATTGCCCGAAAGCGCAAAAACGTCGAAAGAAGACGCGAAGCCGCCGTGCTTTGTACTTCGTCAGCAACGTACCTAAAAGTGCCGAAGGCAGATTCAGGAGCTTCGAAACCGGCGATTATAGCAACGAAATCATGGGGCTGGCAAGCGCAGCTGGTTTTTGCCCGGTGTCGCAGGGAAGCAACCGCAGCGAACCCGGACGCAGCGTAGCGAGTACACGGGGGTACACGCGAGCAGCACACGAACTACCTGCGCGCGGCCCAAGTTGCAAATTCTAACGATTCCGCAAATGCTGCAACGCGTCGCGTTCATAATGCGGCCCGTATAATAAGCCCCCCATGAATCTATTCCGAGCCCTACTGACGGTCAGCGGCTTCACGCTGCTTTCCCGCGTGACCGGCCTGGTCCGCGAAACGCTGATCGCGCGAGCCTTCGGCGCCAGTCAATTCACCGACGCGTTCTACGTCGCGTTCCGCATACCGAACCTGTTGCGGCGCCTGTCCGCTGAAGGAGCGTTCTCGCAGGCGTTCGTGCCTATCCTCGCCGAGTTCAAGAACACGGAAGGCCACGACGCCACCAAGGCCCTCGTCGACGCCATGTCGACCGTGCTCGCCTGGGCGCTGGCAGTTGTATCGCTGGCAGGCGTGGCGGGCGCATCCTGGGTCGTGTTCGCCGTGGCGTCCGGGCTGGAGCACGACGGCCGCGCGTTCGGCCTTGCGGTGACCATGACCCAGATCATGTTCCCGTACATCATCTTCATCTCGCTGACATCGCTGGCGTCCGGGGTACTCAACACCTACCGGCAGTTCTCCCTGCCCGCATTCGCGCCCGTGCTGCTCAACGTGTCGTTCATCGCGGCCGCCATCTTCCTCGCGCCGCATCTGAAAGTGCCGGTTTACGCGCTCGCCTATGCGGTGATCGTTGGCGGGATTTTGCAGTTTCTCGTGCAACTTCCCGGACTCAAGAAGATCGACATGATCCCGCGCATCGGCCTGAATTTCTTCCGTGCGTTGCGGCATCCGGGCGTCAAGCGCGTGCTGATCAAGATGGTCCCCATGACGTTCGGCGTGTCGGTTGCCCAACTGAGCCTGATCATCAATACGAACATTGCGTCGCGGCTCGGCCCGGGCGCTGTGTCGTGGATCAATTACTCCGATCGCCTGATGGAATTCCCCACCGCGCTGCTCGGCGCGGCGTTGGGCACCATCCTGCTGCCAAGCCTCTCGAAGGCGCACGTGGACGCCGATCCGGTCGAATATTCGGCGCTCCTCGACTGGGGGCTGCGCATCACGTTCCTGATGGCGGCGCCCAGTGGAGTCGCGCTGTTTTTCTTTGCTGTTCCGCTGACAGCCACTCTGTTCCACTACGGCAAATTCGATGCGCATTCCGTCGTCATGGTCGGCCGGGCGTTGTCGGCGTATGGAGTCGGGCTGGTCGGACTGATCCTGATCAAGATCCTCACGCCCGGTTTTTACGCGAAACAGGACATCAAGACGCCGGTGATCATCGGCATCATCGTGTTGATTGCCATTCAGCTCAGCAACCTGATTTTCGTGCCAATTTTCGCGCACGCTGGCTTGACGCTTTCGATCGGGCTGGGCGCCTGCGTGAATGCAACCTTATTGTTCATCGGCTTGAGGAAACGCGGAATTTACCAACCCTCGCCGGGATGGACGCGCTTTTTCGCGCAACTTGTCGGCGCCTGCCTCGTGCTCGCGGGCGTCATGCATTGGGTGGCGGGCAATTTCGACTGGATCGGCATGCGCGCCGCGCCTCTGGAGCGAATCATGCTGCTCGGTGCAAGCCTGGTCGTATTCGGTGCGCTATATTTCGGTATGCTCTCCGCGATGGGTTTTAAATACGCGTATTTCAGAAGGCGAACGCTGCAATGACGACGACGCGCATCCTCGACTATTTCACCTCGCTAGTGGCGGAGGACGACAGTCTGCCGCTCACCGAGGCGGCGTTGGCGCTCGCCCAGGATGCGTATCCGGATCTCGATTTGCAGGGCGTGCTGGCCGAGATCGACGAGCTGGTTTTGCGCGTGCGCCGCCGTATGCCCGATGACGCCGACATCAAGCAAAAAGTCGGCGTGCTGAATCGTTTCTTCTTCCGCGAGCTGGGTTTCACCAGCAATCTCAACGATTACTACGACCCCGATAACAGCCACCTGAACATGGTGCTGAAGCGGCGTCGCGGAATTCCGATTTCGCTGGCCGTCGTGTATCTGGAGATGAGCGAGCAGCTCGGTATTCCGGTGCGTGGCGTGTCGTTTCCGGCGCACTTCCTGCTGCGCGTGACCACGCCCGACGGCGACGTGATGCTCGATCCGACCACCGGCCATTCACTGTCCGAATCGGCGATGGTCGAGATGCTCGAGCCCTATGTGCAGCGAGTGGGCGAGTCCATCGGCAGCGCGCTACGGGTCTTGTTGCAGCCGGCCACGCGCCGGGAAATCATCGGACGAATGCTGCGTAACCTGAAGAGCATCTATCTTCAGACAGAGCGCTGGCAACGGCTGCTCGCCGTGCAGCAACGGCTGGTGATCCTGATGCCGGGAAGTATTGAAGAAGTGCGCGATCGGGGCTTCGCTTACGCGCGCCTGGATTACTTGCGCCCGGCGATGGAAGACCTGCGTCGATACCTCGACGATCGGCCCGAGGCCGAAGACGCGACCGTCGTGGAGACGGAGTTGCACGAGCTGCGTCAGCGTACGCAGCACGACGGCGAGTAAGTTGTTTCCGTATTGCTAAAACCCCATTAAAAAAAACGGCGGCACATCATTTCGATGGCCGCCGTTTTTTCTTGGCGCATGAGCCCGTGAGTTAGCCGCTACCCGTCGCGTCTCGCCGAGCCGCAAAACTTACTTCGGCTGCATCCGGATCGCGCCATCCAGGCGAATCACTTCGCCGTTGAGCATGGGGTTGTCGAAGATCTGCTTGACCAGCATGGCGTACTCGTTCGGTTTGCCGAGACGCGAGGGGAACGGCACCATCGCGCCGAGCGCATCCTGCACTTCCTGCGGCATGCCGAGCAGCATCGGCGTTTCGAAGATGCCCGGCGCAATCGTCATCACGCGAATGCCGTTGCGCGACAAATCACGCGCGATCGGCAGCGTCATACCCACCACGCCGCCTTTCGATGCCGCATAAGCCGCCTGGCCGATCTGGCCATCGTAAGCCGCCACCGATGCCGTGCTCACGATCACGCCCCGTTCGCCCGCTGCATTCGGTTCGTTCTTCGACATGGCAGCCGCTGCCAGCCGGATCATGTTGAACGTGCCGATCAGATTCACGCCGATAGTCTTGGCGAACAGGTCGAGCGCATGCGGGCCATCCTTGCCCACGGTCTTCGCGGCCGGCGCGATTCCCGCGCAATTGACCAGTCCGCGCAAACTGCCGAGTTGCGTCGCGGCTTCCACGGCGCGAAGACCGTCTTCCTCGCGGCTCACGTCGCATTTCACGAACACACCGCCAAGTTCCTTCGCCAGTTTCTCGCCGGCGGCTTCGTTCATGTCGGCGAGCACGACCTTGCCGCCGTGGTCGCGGATAAGCTGGGCTGTCGCCGCGCCGAGGCCCGATGCGCCGCCGGTGACGAGAAAAACGTTGTCCTGGATGTCCATGCTGTGTGCTCCTTGATGAGGGTTATACGTAAAACGTGATTCCGCGTTCGTCCCGAGGATCGCTCAGAACGAAAAACCCGCTCGGCCGATGGAGCGCGAGCGGGTTTCGGAAGGCGTGCCCCGAGCGCCCGGGTATGAGCGCTCAGTGGCGATCAGGTCAATGCATCGAACACGCGCGTGCGGATTTCATCGACGGCGCCAAGACCCGAGATCCGCCGATACTCCGGCGCCTTCAGGCCATTGTTGTCGCCATGTTTGGACCACGTGTTGTAGTACTCGATCAACGGCTTGGTCTGCGCGACATACACGTCGAGCCGCTTCTTCACGGTCTCTTCCTTGTCGTCATCGCGCTGGATCAGCGGCTCGCCGGTGACGTCGTCCTTTCCTTCCTGCTTGGGCGGATTGAACTTGATGTGATAAGTACGGCCCGACGCCGCATGCACGCGACGCCCGCTCATGCGCTCGATGATGTCCTCGAACGGCACGTCGATCTCAAGCACGTAGTCGATAGCAACACCGGCTTGTTTCATGGCGTCGGCTTGGGGAAGCGTGCGCGGGAAACCGTCGAAGAGATAACCGTTCGCGCAGTCTGGTTCCTGCAGGCGTTCTTTCACGAGGTTGATGATGAGTTCGTCCGACACGAGTTCGCCGGCGTCCATGAAGCGTTTGGCTTCCACGCCGAGCGGTGAACCCGCTTTCACGGCGGCGCGCAGCATGTCGCCCGTCGAGATCTGCGGGATGCCGAACTTTTCCTTGATGAAGGTGGCCTGGGTGCCCTTGCCGGCGCCGGGGGCGCCCAACAGGATCAAACGCATGGTGATATCTCCGAATCGAATAGAAACCGCTGCGCTGCGAGGCTTATTCTTGCATCCGGTCGCTGTGGCACATCGCCCGGTTGAAGCCGCAAACGAGGCGCGACGAGCCGAATTCGGGAGACGGCGCGGCACCAGTCGACACGGGCGCTCAGGAGCGTTGGCGCTGACCGGAAGGCTCGCGCTACCGGCCGATTATGCCATGCATCGTCACAATGGCGGCCCGAATCCGAGGCCGGAAAGCCCGGAAAGTCGCGCGCAGCGGGGGTTAACGCGAGTTGATCGACAGGGACGCACAGCGCTAGGACGAGGTGCAAACGAGCTGATTTCGCGGGACGCTGGCGCTTCGGGGCGCGGTGAAAATGCCCGTGATCAGCAGACGTCCGGCGCAATGACAGTAGAACTGCCGGAAGGGTTGCTGCAGCATAAACATGGCTTATGCGAGGCTTATGTGTGGCTTGGTGGCCTTATGCGCAGCGATCCGCCGCAGGCCCCGCCGGAAGTGGACTGCGGCCGGAACGCGGTCAACGGCCGCTTCCTGTCTCGCAGCCCGTCTCGATTCCCGCCCCGTTATGCCGACGCGCCAAACAGCGCGCGGACGCGGGCCAGATCAGCGGGGGTATCGACACCCGGCGGCGGCGCGTCGTTCGTCGTCAGCACTGCGATGCGCTCGCCGTGCCAGAGCGCGCGCAGTTGCTCGAGCGCCTCCGCTTCTTCGATCGGCGCCACGGATAGCGTGGGATAAACCCGCAAGAACTTCACGCGATACGCATACAAGCCGATATGGCGCAACACATTGGCGGGAACGGACGGACGCGTGCCGAGCGCGGCGACATTCGGCCAGTCCTTCTGCCACGCGTCACGCGACCACGGAATCGGCGCGCGCGAAAAATACAGCGCGACGCTCTTCGAATCCAGCACGACTTTCACCACGTTCGGATTGAAGACATCGGCCGGATCGTGGATGGGATGCGCAGCGGTCGCGATGGCGCATGACGGGTGCGCCGCAAGATGCGCCGCCACGTTGCGCACGAGCGCCGGGTCGATCAAGGGCTCGTCGCCTTGCACATTGACCACGATGGTGTCGTCGCTCCAGCCGAAATGCGTCGCGACTTCGGCGAGCCGGTCCGTACCATTCGGATGATCGGCGCGAGTGAGCAGCGCTTCGAAACCATGTTCCTTCGCGACGTCGACCACGCGCGGGGAATCGGTGGCGATCAGCACTTGCAGCGCGCCCGATAAACGCGCGCGCTCGGCGACGCGCACGACCATCGGCTTGCCGCCGATATCCGCCAGCGGCTTGTCCGGCAGCCGCGTGGACGCGAGCCGCGCGGGCACGACTGCGATGAAGGGCGGCGCGACCGGAACGTGTGCGTTCATAAAACCCTCAATTGCCGCCGGCAGGGTTCAACGGCTCGACGGGCGTGCCTTCCACGGTCTGGCGGGCTTCGTCGGGCAGCATGATGGGGATGCCGTCGCGGATGGGGTAGGCGAGTTTATCGACGTTGCAGATGAGTTCCTGCGCCGCGCGGTCATACGTGAGCTGGGTCTTGCAAATAGGGCAGACAAGGATTTCAAGCAGTCGTGCGTCCACGGAGTTTCTCCACAACTAATGCGATGAGGCGGGGGCTGAGCACGGCTTCCACTGGAACGACCCAGATGCGCGCGTCACGCCAGGCCCCGAATTTTACTGCATCCTTCTCGGTGATCAGGATCGAATCGGCGTCGATGCCGGCGAACGGATTGTCGCGATAATCGTAGTGGTCCGGGAACGCGCGCGTGGCCGGCGCGAGTCCGGCCGCGCGCAGCGACGCAAAGAAGCGTTCCGGTGAGCCGATGCCCGCCGCCGCCGCGATCCGTTCGCCCTTGAACGCGCTGAGCGGACGGCGCACGGCGGGGTCGTCGAGGCGCCAGGCGTCGCCCGTGGCCAGGTCCAGCGAAAACGTGTTCGGCCACGGCGGCAACGTGCGGTCGTACGGGCGATTGATGAGCGTGGCGTCGCGGTGCCGCGACATCGATTCACGCAGCGGCCCCGCCGGCAGCAGGAAACCGTTGCCGCCCAGACGGTCGTCGAAGACCACGAGTTCGAACGTCCGCGCGAGGCGGTAATGTTGCAGGCCGTCATCGCTGACGATCACATCCACCGATGGATTCGCCTTCAGCAACGCCTGTGCCGCCGCGACGCGATCTGGCGACACCATCACCGGCGCGTGCGTGCGGCGGGCGATCAGGAGGGGTTCATCGCCGACGTCGGAGGGTTGGCTGTCGGGCGTCACCCGCGTGGCTTCGTGGATTTTCGCGCCGTAACCGCGCGAGACGACGCCCGGATGAAAGCCGGCGGCACGCAATGCTTCGACGATCGCGATGACCGTCGGCGTCTTGCCGGTGCCGCCCACGGTCACGTTGCCGACCACGACAACCGGCACGCCCACGTCCACTTGCTTGATCCAGCCGAGCACGAAGAAGGCGCGGCGACTGGCCGCGATCAGGCCGAACACGCACGCGAACGGCGTCAGCGACCACGCGACCCAGCCGCGCTTGCGCCACTCGCGGGCGAAGAAGTTTTCGATCGGCGGCTTGAAGTCAGACATGGCGCGCCCTGGATTCAGGCGTTCCACGAGCGAACGATGCACACGCCTGGAACGACAGCAACGGCGGACGGTGTAACGGCGAGGGGAAGGGCAATGTTCGTGATAACGGCCGGCACCTTTGCATCGGGGCGGATCTCCAGAATGAGCGTATTAGACGAATTAGACGAATTTGGGCAGATGGTAAGCAGATGGTAAGCGGTCGCTGGACGACGCAGGGCAATTGTCGCGCCGGCCCTTGAACCCGGCACTCTAGCGCGGCATCGCCGGGGGCGCCAGTCGAAGGGCAAAACCAGGCCTCGCCGCGCTGCGTGGAAACATCCTCGGGCGTAGCTTGAAAACGAGGTAGATTTCATGCGTCATTTTGCCCACGAACTCTTCACAATTCGCCTGTGGATAACTCTGTGAACAACTTGGGCTCCGATGGCCTGAAATCGGCACCAGGAAAGACCTGCATCGGCTTTGTCATGTTTTGGAGATAGAAAACATTGTTAAAACAATGACTTAAAGTGCGTTCATCATTGTTTCATAAGCGTTCCTGTTAGCTTTCGGAAACTGGTGCATTGTGGACACTTGCTACACTACGGACGCTGATTGGTCTATGGTCCATGCCTTGTTCATAGGCCGTTCAGCCTTACCGGAATGGCCCTTTGTCCGCCTTCAGGCGAGCGTATTTTCAGCCTTGTTTTCAACCTTGCTTTCAACCTTAACCGACCACCCTTTTCTTCGATGAGCTCTGATCCTTTCGCTTCATCCGGCAGTGCCGATGCCGTTATCCCCGTTTCAGCGCTGAACCGGGCAATCGGGTCGATGCTCGAACGTTCGTTCCCGCTGGTCTGGGTATCGGGTGAAGTGTCGAATTTTACGAAAGCGGCGAGCGGTCACTGGTACTTTTCGATCAAGGACGCGCAGGCGCAGATGCGCTGCGTGATGTTCCGCGGCCGCGCGCAATACGCCGAATTCACGCCGCGCGAAGGCGACCGGATCGAGGTTCGCGGGCTCGTCACCATGTATGAACCGCGCGGCGAGTTGCAACTCGGCGTGGAAGCGGTGCGCCGCACGGGCCAAGGGCGGTTGTATGAAGCCTTTTTGAAGCTGAAGGCGAAATTGGAAGCCGAGGGGTTGTTCGCGGCTGAGCGCAAGCGTGCGCTGCCGCAGCATCCGCGCGCGATCGGTATTGTGACGTCGCTGCAGGCGGCGGCGTTGCGCGACGTGCTCACCACGCTCTCGCGGCGCGCGCCGCACGTGCCGGTGATCGTGTATCCGGCGCCGGTGCAGGGCGCGGGCGTGGCCGCGAAGCTCGCCGCGATGGTCGATGAGGCCAGCGCACGTCGCGAGGTCGATGTGTTGATCGTATGTCGCGGGGGCGGTTCGATTGAAGATCTGTGGGCGTTCAACGAGGAAGTGCTCGCCCGCGCGATAGCCGAAAGTGCGATGCCGGTTGTCAGCGGCGTAGGCCACGAGACGGATTTCACCATCGCCGATTTCGCCGCCGATGTCCGCGCGCCTACGCCCACGGCAGCGGCCGAGCTCGTCAGTCCGCAGCGCGTATTGTTGCTGCGCGATCTCGATCACCGGCATGCGGCGCTGGCGCGCGGTTTCGGCCGGATGATGGAACGGCGCGCGCAGCAACTCGACTGGCTGGCGCGCCGGCTGGTCAGTCCAGCCGAGCGGCTGGAACGTCAGCGCACACACTTGCGGCAACTCGCGGTGCGGCTGGCATCGGCCGGCGCGCGTCCGGTTCGCGATGCCCGCGCCCGTTTTGCGCTCGTGCAGATGCGCTGGCAACGCTGGCGTCCTGATCTCGCCGCCGAGCGGGAACATCTGATGCGTCTCGCACAACGCCTGAGTGTTTCGCAAGGGCGCCGGCATGAACGGGCAGAGGCTCGGGTGTCGGAGTTATCGGCGAGGTTGCAGGTGTTGAGCCCGCAACGCACGCTTGAGCGCGGCTATGCGGCTTTGATCGATACGCAATCCGGACGCGCCGTGCGCGCGCCGAACGCGTTGAAGCCGAAACGGCCGTTGACCGTGCATCTGGCGGAAGGATCGGCGGATATCGTGCTGGCCGATATCCAGCCCCGGCTCTCCGATGAATTCTGACGCCGGCGGCGGTGTGTATCGGATGCTGCTTTGATACGGTGCGCACATGCGTTTTTACAAGACCCGCACGGGCACTTGAAAGCCCGTATTTTTGACGGCTTAGAAGGAACGTTCGAGCATTTTTTACGCCGCTGTTAAAGCTTCGTAATCGATACTGCTCATAAAAACCCGCAATTTGCGGGGTTATCCCAACTCGCCTACAATCGAGTGCTCCATTGCTTCACTCCTCACGTCCCCCATAATCATCATAGAAGGAAGCTCGCACCATGGAACATACCCTCCCGCCGTTGCCGTTCGACAAGAACGCACTCGTCCCGAACATGTCGGAAGAAACGCTTGAGTATCACTATGGCAAGCATCACCAAACCTATGTGACGAACCTGAACAAGCTGATTCCGGGTACCGAATTCGAAAACCTCTCGCTTGAAGAAATCGTCAAGAAGGCATCGGGCGGCGTGTTCAACAACGCAGCCCAGGTCTGGAACCACACGTTCTTCTGGAACAGCCTGTCGCCCAAGGGTGGCGGCGCTCCGGCCGGCGCACTCGCCGACGCAATCAACGCCAAGTACGGCTCGTTCGACAAGTTCAAGGAAGAGTTCGCGAAGGTCGCAACCGGCACGTTCGGTTCGGGCTGGACGTGGCTCGTGAAGAAGACGGACGGTTCGCTTGATATCGTGTCAACAAGCAATGCCGCTACGCCGCTGACCACCGACGCGAAGGCGTTGCTGACCATCGACGTGTGGGAACACGCGTATTACATCGACTATCGCAATGCGCGCCCGAAGTTCATTGAAGCGTACTGGAACATTGCGAACTGGGACTTTGCGTCGAAGAATTTCGGCGCTTGAGGTTTGTTTCGCGACACTAAACTTTGGAAACGGCAATAAAGTTTGGACACGCGTTAAGACGCGCTGCAATAAACTTTTGACGCCGTAGGCAAAGAAAGCCCTCCATGCGAGGGCTTTTTTGAGCCTTTCTCTGATCTACCGCCGGACAAAAAACCTGCGGGCGGTACCGCTGTTATTCGGTCATACGAAATTGGCAAGTACAGAGCGATACCTCGGCACTGAATTCGACGATGCGCTCGAAATGGCAGAACAGACCGAGGTTTGAGCCGCGGTCGGCCGGACTGTAATCGGTCGCTGTCCGGCCACTTTCCGTCATTATCGAGCGGTGACTGGATCGTTTATAGCGGGCACAGCGTTGCGCCGCTAGCCGCGCCTTGGCAATGGGTCAGACTCCCGAATGGCGGACGATGAGGCTTAGCGCTCCACGTCAATGGACGATTCAGACGGCCAGATTCGAATGCGCTGCCGGCACACTAATCCTGAGTGGCCACATCGGCAGCGTCGGCCTGTACCAGTTCGCGCACGAGCAGGTACACGGCTGGCAAGTTGTCGTCGTCACGTCGCCAGTCGACGGGTTCGTCGAGATCCATCCCGGACAAACGACTGTCGCCAAACCGGACAAACGTCGAGCGTATTGTCTCGTTGTGCTTCGCCGTGAAGCCCCGATTCTCAAAGACCTGTTCGTCGATTGTCAGCAGCGTGCGCCAGGTCGGCACTCGCGCGCCACTTGAATAACGGCGACGGCCACTGTCGAGGTGACGACCTGCGATTGTGGCAATGACCTGCTGGAGGTCGAGCGACGCGCTACGCAGTGCGCGTTCGAGGGCGACAGGATTGGTGTCCTGGACATCCCTATCAAGGGCTGAGTCGTTAATCATGCTGTTATTTTCCTGAGGACTCGCGGCAACTCGCAGCATCAAACTTGATGCTTCGCCAACGCTTGGTTTCGCTGTGTCAACAACTGGCGGATCTGGGCAAGATAGTTGTCGCCAATAGTGCAGTCTTCAACAGGCCGGCTATGCTGATGAGGCGTTGGTGGACGTACGCTGAGATAGCGGCACACCGCGGACACGTACGGTTTGCCATTGCCTCCCAGATGTCGCGCAGCAGCAGCCACGCGCACGTCTCCGACATGCTTGCGCAACCATGCAAGCGTTTCGCGGTCACCGTCGTTCAAGATGCGGATGAGCTGGTCCATAACTGATCCTGTATAAAAATACAGTACTGTTAATTTATACAGTATTTGACCAAGATGCAAATCAATTCGCAGGATGTTTGGCCTTGACGGAAAGCCCGGGTTTGCCGGATCAGCCTTGGCCGTGTTTCATCGGTTTAAGGACGGTTCAAAAAGACGGCCCGCCTGGCTTATGCCCGGTCGGCCGTTGTCATTTGCAGGCCTTTGTCCTGCCGCCAATTGGCGATTCGTGCGATCTGCACACATACCACTCGCGACGCGCTCCAAGCGTTTCGCGACGCAAGATGTCATCCCGTCGCAAACCGATGGCGACGCGCGAGGTGAGCGCCGACCATGAGCATCATCGAAATCTCCTCTACGGATAAGGACGATCATCATGCTCATCAGCATTCTTCAGCACACACCGCACTGGGTCTGGTGGCTGCTTGCGGCCTTGATTTCCCTCGGCGTCTCGCAAATGCAGCCGCAACAGAGGACGCTGCGCGCCGCCACGGCGATTCCCGTCGCGATGACTGCGCTTTCTCTTTACGGCGTCGTGTCCGTCTTCGCCGCGCAGCCCGTCGCGCTGGCCGCGTGGGCGGCGGCGATGCTCGCGGCGTTTGCAATGTCCCACGCTGCCGGTATAGGCAGCAAGGCTCGCTGGCTTGCTGCCGAGCAGCGTCTGCTCGTGCCTGGAAGCTGGGTCCCGCTGACGCTGATGCTCGGCCTGTTCATCATCCGGTTCGGCGCTAACGTCGCGCTGGCGATTCATCCCGATCTAAGTGTCGACGGGCTGTTCGCGGGTTCGGTGAGCTTTGCGTATGGTGCGTTCAGCGGCATCTTCCTCGCGCGCGGTTTCGCAATGTGGCGCGCCAGCCGGCAGGCGCAGCCGTCCGGCATGGTGTATTGAGCGGCTGGTTTGTCGGCCTGTTGGGCGGCTTGGTAAGCGGCTTACCAAGCGGCTAAGCGCACTGTATGCCTTGCGCCAGCTTCTTTGCATGACTGTCCAATCGGCGACCATGCCGCGCTGGGATCACGACGATCTGCTTGGCCGCCATAGGCTGGCGCATCCGATCACCCGCCACAACCCGCACCGCGTAGAATCCGCGCAATGGGTCGATCCGCTGCGTGATCTGGGCCGCGCGCGCAATGTATCCGCGATCGTCGGATACTTGTTCAAGCCTTTCAACTGGGCGCCACACGGCGATGACAACAAGACTGCCGAGCTGCATGCGCATACACGGGCTGCCGAACAACCAGTGGGCTCCAGCCGCGTCTGAATAACCGCACATCATCAACGCCCACCGCATGCGCCACGCTCGTCACATCCTGAAACAGCTATTGCGCGAACTGCGGATATTTATCCTGGTGTCGGCGGCGAGCACCGTATTTTTCTACGCGATGTATCGCGATTCGTTCGCCAGCAACCTGATCTATTCGCTTTGCAGCACGCTGTTTATCCAGAGCTTGATCGAGGCGGGCCGCTATGGCCTCGCCTCCCTGATTCGCAAGCGCTCCCCCGATAACCAAGGGGCCCGGCGCAACTGGCCCGGCTGGGAATTGATGGCTCCATGGGTCGTTGTGTCGGGTGTAGTGGGCTACGTCGTCGCGCACATGCTCGGTGATTGGCTGACCGGCGTGCAGCACGCGCCGGCCACGATCACGAACAATCCGCGGGCGATGCTGCTGAGCATGACCGGTGTGTTTGTGTTGTCGCTGGGCATCACGTATTTCTTTTATGCCCGAGGCCGGATGGCCGAGATGGAAACACGTACCGAGACCGCGCTGCGAAGTGCCGCCGAAAACCAGCTCAAGCTGCTGGAGTCGCAACTCGAACCGCACATGCTGTTCAATACGCTGGCCAACCTGCGCGTGCTGATCGCGCAAGACCCGCCGCGCGCCCAGGCCATGCTCGACCGGCTGATTGCGTTTCTGCGCGCGACGCTTGACGCCTCCCGCTCGGGATTGGGATCACATTCGTTGTCCGCGGAGTTTGCGCGTATTGGCGATTATCTCGAGCTGATGCAGACCCGCATGGGAAACCGCCTGAGCACGCGGCTCGATTTACCCGATGACCTCGCAAGGTTGTCGGTGCCGCCGCTACTGCTGCAACCTTTGGTCGAAAATGCCATCAAGCATGGACTTGAACCCAAGGTTGCAGGCGGCTGGATCAGGGTGAGTGCGCAGCGCGAAGGCAGCACGCTCGTGCTTAGCGTCCGCGATACGGGGGCGGGTATCGACGGTCGGGGTGGTGAAGGCCTTGGTGTTTTACCGCCTGCTGGCAGCCGTTTCGGCATCCAGCAGGTTCGTGATCGGCTTGCTGCGCTGTACGGTAAAACCGCTTCGCTTGAACTCATTTCCGCAAGCGATGACGAGGGCGGTACCCTCGCTATCGTGCGCCTTCCGGTATCTTGATCCCGTCCGCTCAGTTGATTCCGTCCGCTGAACATTCGGTGCTGGTCAGAAAAGCCACCGTGCTGATTGCCGAAGTCGAAGCTTTGCGGGATGCATCGGACGACCGGGAACTCGCGGTCTTTCGCGACTGGCTGTTCGGCGCCGCATGACGAGCGTGGACGACCGAGACAACCCCGGTCAATTGAACCCGTGCCGCCTAACCCCGCAGCCGACGAAACTCGCCCAGCCACTCCGACAACACCGCCACCGCTTCGGGCGTCACCGCGTTATATAGCGAAGCCCGCAGGCCGCCGATCGATCGATGTCCTTCCAGGCCATGCAAGCCTTCGCGGCGGGCGTCATCGAGAAACTGAGCTTCCGTGGCTGCATCCGGAAGACGGAAGGCGACGTTCATGGTCGACCGGCAAGCGCGCTCGCCATGCACGCGATAGAAATCCGGCTCGGCATCGAGCGCACGATACAGCCGCTCCGATTTGGCGCGGTTGATCGCCGCCATGTTTTCCACACCGCCTATTTCATCGCGCAGCCAGCGTGTCACCAGCATCAATACATAGATGGCAAACACAGGCGGCGTGTTGTACAGCGAACGCGCTTGAATATGCGTCCGATAATCAAGCAAGGTCGGCAACGCATGGGTCGCCCGTTGAGCGAATTCATCGCGCAGGATCACCAGGGTGACACCGGCCGGCCCGAGGTTCTTCTGCGCATGCGCATAGATCATCGCGTAACGGTCGATATCGAGCGGCGCCGCCAGCAGATTGGAGGACATGTCGCAGACCAGCGGCACCTCACGCAGGCCTGGAATGTCCGTAAATTCCAGCCCCTCGACCGTTTCGTTGGACACGTAATGCAGGTAGGCCGCGTCCGGTGCAAGCTGTAGTTCATCCGGCGCAGGCAAGCGGCGATACCCCTCCGCGCCGCCGTCCCACACCACACGGGTATCTCCTTCATGCAGCGCTTCGACCGGCGCCTTGGCGCTCCAGTAACCCGACACAATGTACTCGGCATGCTTGCCGCTACGGCGCAGGAAGTTCATCGGCAGCATGGAGAACTGCAGGCTGCTGCCGCCCTGCATGAACAGCACGTGGTAGTTGCCGGGAATGTTGAGCAGAACGCGCAGGTTGCGCTCGGCTTCATCGAGGACTGCGCGGAACCAGTCGGATCGATGGCTCATTCCCAGCACCGACAGACCCGTCTCGGGCAACCCGTCGATGGCAACGCTCGTTTCGCGCAGCACCGACGCAGGTAACGCACCCGGTCCGCCGGAGAAGTTCATGGTCTTGTTCATTCAGCCCGCCGTCCGGTGCGCCAGCATCTGCTCGAACGCATCGACGATATGTTGCACATGTTGGTTCTTGTGAGCGAGCACGCCGCTATCGCGCTCGTAGTGCGCGAGCATGGTCGCGTTGGCTTCGAACACGAAGACCTGGCCGTCAGGCAGAAGCGTGAAATCGATACCGCCGTAGTCCAGATCGAGCCGCTGGCCGATAGCCGCAATGGCGTCCATTGCGCGCTCGCCGAGTGCCGCGCGCGGGTTTTGCAGGAAGAGCAGTTCCTCGTCGAGCTTCCACGCGTGGCTCTCCATTTCGGCGGAAAAATAATGCGCGATCCAGTGCGGCGAGATCACGAGATGATAGGGAAGTGGCTGGCGGTCGACGTAGATCACGCGGTACTTGCGGTAGAAGCCATCGACCGACTGGCAATCGCGAAACGCCGTCAGGTACTGGGCGCCTTCTTGCGTCGATAACCGGCTTTCAAGCGTTTCGATTGTGTCGCACAGAACCAGGCCGTCACCACCGTGAGCGGCAACGGGGCGGGCTAGTAGTGGAAATGTGACGGCATGATCGGCGAGTAGCGAAGTGAGTGCTCCAAGGTCCCGTGCTTCGCTCTCTACTTCGTATCGCAAGCACGGCGCGGTCTGTACGTCATCAAGGCCATCAAGCAGCGCGGCCAGCCTATGCCGCGAGGTCGGAGTGATTGCCGAGTTCGGATTGAGCAATGGGCGCGAACACTGCGCCTCGAAACGCGCGAGCCTCCCTTCAAGCGGCGCGGCAATATCCGGATCGCCGATTGCGTTGAACACGAGATCGAAGGCGGGGAGTTGAGCGTCTTCGTCATCGGCGGCGTAGTCGATTGCGTACTTGATACGACGGTTCCTGGTGCCCGGCAACAACGCGTCGAACGGCACATTACCTGTCCTTTTACCCGCGCACAGGATCAGGACGGAACGAGTCCAGCCCGGCGTCTCTTCGATAAAAACCCGCTGGATTCCATAAGCGCGCTCGCGATAAACGTCGGCAAGCGCCGTGTTTCCCTCACTCGCGTAGATAGCGGCAAGGTTCTGGCACGCAACGGCGACGTTCGGATCGAGCGTCAGCACGAGCTGGTACCAGTGCGCGGCGATAGCGTGATCACCTTTCATGAAATAGCCCGTGGCGACGTCGCACAGGCCGTTCGTGCGGGCGTCCGGCGAGCCGCTCGCGTACGCGTCGAGGGTATGCGCTGCGATCAGATGGGCCAGCGCGCCGAGTTCATCGCCGGCGTGGCGGCATGCATCGGCGAGCGTGCGGTGAACCGATGGATCTCGCGACATGATCGCGCTCAAACGATCAATCGGCGCGGGCGAATGCTTGGGGGTGTCGTCGGATTCTTGGGTCATCATGGCCTGGCCGTGCGCATCGGGTCGCTCCATCAATGCGGGTTTCGCAGCATAACGGCCTCGCCCGACATTCCGGTTACAGCCACGCATGCCGTCATTACAAAAGCTTACGCGTCGATTTGAACGCGCTCCATCACGGCTCCATCGCCTTGACGATGATCTGGGCATCCGTGTCCCGTTCGATTCGCTTCAACACCGGTTGCATGGCGGCGAAATCTGCGGGCGTGCAAACCTGCTTGCCGAAGTTCGCTTTCAGATGACGCTCTGCCTGAAACAGGTTCGTCGCGGGATCGAAGACATAACGCGATGAATAATCGAAAAACGCGTTCGTGAAATTCGCGTCGGTTGGCACATCGGTGACTCGAACCGTCTTCGGCAAGGTGACTTGCGCGATTTCATCGAACGCGCCTCCGGTACACATGAATGGCTGGGTTCGCACGCGCTCGGCGAGCAGGTTCTCAACCTGCGTGGCGATTCCGCCGGACAGGCTCGTCAGCGCGGGCAGGGCAGTCGTGCCGGTGGGCCAGACGACATTGTCGAGCGTTCCGTTGATGGTGGTGGTCAGCGGGCCGTTGCTTGCGTCCAGGTCGCTGGCGCTCAGCGTCGCGACACCGCGAAGGCCTGTCGCCCGAAGGCGGGCATCTGCGATCTGCTTGCGGCGCTCGGCGGTCGCGTGCGCCAAGTTCGCCCGCTGCGGCCCGGTGCTCCATCCGGCGTCTTCCACCTGATCGGCGAACGCGGCCGAGCCGTCGGGCGTTACCTCGATCTGCAAGCGTGCCGTGCGGGACAGCGGCTCGGTAGCGGGCGTTCGTGACAGCGTGCCGTCGCCGACCAGCAGCGTTGGACGGTCCATGTCCGCGAGCGGCAGAGCGCCGAATTCGATACTCAAGGCCGTCGAGTCGGCATACAGTCCCAGCCCCGGCAGCCACGTAATGACGTGATTGATCGCGCTGCCGCCATAGCCCGGGACGGACGGCAGCGTATAGACCGAGCCGAGGCTGATCAAGGCCGGCTCGTTCTCGATACCCACTGCAGCCAGCAACGCGCCGTAGAGCGCCACATAGTCCTTGCAGTCGCCATAGCGGTTGGCGAGGATATTGGCAGCCCGGTGGGGGATGGCGGGACTCTGCCCCAGGAACAGCGACACGTAGCGGATGTTGTGGCGTACCCAGTCGTAAAGCGTGGCCGCTTTGGTGCGTGGATCGGTTTCGTCGCGCGTGAGCGATTGTGCGAGGGCACGCACGGCCGGATCGTCCACGCTCGGATCGACGGCGGCGTCCCGATAGCTCGCGGCAAAGCTCCGGTAGTCGGGAAACGTCGACACCATCAGCCGGTCGCCGTACTGCGCATAACCGACCGAGCCCGCTTCCACCCGATCGTAATGAGCCCGGCTGTAGTCGAATTCGTAACGCGTGCGGCCGCCCTGGGTTACGGGCGGCAGGGCTATGTAACCGCGGGCATCGGCATAAAGAGGTTTGTCGGCGGGCAGGTCGAAGATCAGGCGCTGGTTTTCCACCGGGCCACGCTCCGGTTCGACGAAATAATCGAACTGCCCGGCGATGACCGGCTTCGACTGGGTCTTATGAAACCGCAGATGCACGATCGATCCCGCGCTCACCCCTGGAAAGACCACCGCTTTCAGGCGAGCGTCCTCGAACGTGGGAGCGCCCGCCGAACGCGGCTCCTGGATCTCGCGGATCTGGTCGGGCGCGACGATGTGTTTGATGCCGTCGGGGCCGAGCGAGTAGGCATCGCTTATGTCGATGGTTGACGTAGATTTGTCGAACCAGATGTAGCGTTGTGCGATGTCGCCGATACCCGCTGGCGTGTTTGCGCGCAAAGTGGTTTCGTCGTCTTCGGTCAAGGAGCCGTCTTTCGCTACCACGAAGGTGTGGATGTCGCTGACAAGGGTGGACGGCTGCGCGGTTTCGATGGTGTCTATGGCGAATGCCGACTGCGATCCTAACCATGCCAACGACGCAGCCAGCAGTAAGCGTTTTACATCCAGCGATCGAGGATTCATGGAGGGTGGTTTTGCTTGCAGGTTCAACGGGTTATCGTAGCGCAGGTAGTCGTGGGTTAGTGGTTGGGGTCTATGCCGGGGTGGTGCTTTCAGCGTTAGCGGTCTGCGAGAGTCGGATTTTCTCTTTATCACTATTAGCCACTG
>NZ_JAAVUQ010000003.1 GCF_018449515.1 Caballeronia sp. dw_19
GACACTTAGGGTAGAGCGGTTAAAGCGCTTTCTTTGCTTCGTTTCTTTGTCGCTTTGGACAAAGAAATGACGTGCCGCCACGCACAGTGGCTAACAGTGATAAAGAGAAAATCCGACTCTCGCAGACCACTAACACTGAAAGCACCAACCCGGCACTGACCCCGACCGCTAACCCCGAACCCGACCAACCCGGCCCAAACCCCGACCCCACCAACATCCCGACCACCCTCAAGCGTCCAGCGCCGCCTGCGCACACAACTCATCCGTCACCAGCCCGGAAAGCCATTTCCCCTGCAACGCGGCGATCACCGCGTCACGCTTTCTCAACCCGCCCGCAAACCCTATAGTCGGCCGCTTCGGCGGGGCATCCAGCCGCAAACTCGTCACACGCTCGCCAGTCGTCGATTGCACCCGCACGCCTTGCGCATCAATCGGCAGCCCGAGCAACTCCGCCACCGCGCCGGCCTGCATCATCTCTTCCACCTCGGCGGTCGTGATAAACCCATCCTCATGCAACGGACAATTAATCCCAATATTGCCAATCCCAATAAACGCGACATCCGCGTTCCCGGACAACGCATCAACAATCCGATACAGCCGATGATTGCACCATTGCTCACGCTCGGCCCGGCTGTCAGCCATCAACGGCGCGGGCAACATGAAATGCT
This sequence comes from Caballeronia sp. dw_19, assembly GCF_018449515.1. GTDB lineage: Bacteria > Pseudomonadota > Gammaproteobacteria > Burkholderiales > Burkholderiaceae > Caballeronia. The sequence goes on from NZ_JAAVUQ010000003.1 coordinate 669, forward strand.
TGCCGCCGGTCTTCTCGGAGAGGTGCTGCGCGACGTCGTAGCGGTTCGAGGAACCGTCCTGGGCAATAGCCCCTACCATCGACACCAGGCGGTGCTGCGGACGCTCCAGTTGCCCAATCTGCGCGACCACGGCCTTCAGCGTCCGGCCGGTGCTGATCGAGATCACCAGCGGTTTTTCATCGGTGAGATAACGCTCCATCACTTGCGCGCCCGCGACCGCCAGTTTGCGGTCCACTTGCTCAGGCGAATCGCCGTCTATAGGCACGACTTCACACATCGACAAACCGTATCGCTTCGATAACTTCGCCGCCAGCGCAAGGCAATCGGCAATCCGGTGGTCCACGCGTACGCGGATCAGGTTCTTTTCGACCGCGAACGCGACCAGTCGCTGCGCGACGGGCCGTGAGATCTGCAGTTTCTCCGCTATTTCATTCTGCGTATTGCCCGCGACGTAATACAGCCACGCGGCGCGGGTGGCGAGATCGAGTTTTTCGTTGGACTTGGGCACGGTGGCTCGATATCTGGTCGTTCGTGTCGAATACAAAGAGAATCGCGCGCCATAAAGGCACGCGAAAGATCGACATTGTGCACGCTCGGCGCCTGAGGGCAGAAACTCCCCGGCCGCCTTTTAAACCATCACGCGAGCCGCGGACGCGCCGGATCGAACAACGGGCGCACGTGCCGATACAACTCGCGGAAACCCTTCAGCCGCTGCCGCAGAATCGCATGGCGTTCCGCGTTCGGGATGAACTCATCCTTCACGGGTGGTTTGGCAAGCACCACGGCCGGATCACCGCCCGCCGCCAGCCAGCCGAGCCGTGCCGCGCCAAGCGCCGCGCCGGTCTCGCCGCCGCCGTGCGTGCGCGTGCGGGTGTTGAGGGCGTCGGCTAATAACTGGCCCCAGTACTTGCTGCGCGCACCGCCGCCCAGCAGCGACAGCGCGTGCACTTCCGTGCCGGCAGCCTGCAACGCGTCGAGGCCATCGGTCAGCGCGAGCGTCACGCCTTCAAGCACCGCGTAACCGAGCAACGCGCGGTCGGTTGCGTGCGTCATGCCGAAGAACACGCCTTGCGCGTACGGGTCGTTATGCGGCGTACGCTCACCGCTGAGATACGGCAGGAAGAGCGGCGCGATCTCAAGCGCAGCGGGATCGAGCGCGGCGATTTCAGCAAGCAGCGTCGGTTCGTCGGTCGAGGTGAGCTTGCAGACCCAGCGCAGGCAGCTCGCGGCCGATAACACCACGCTCATCTGATGCCACCGATCAGGAATGGCGTGACAGAACGCATGCACCGCCGACGATGGATTCGGCCGGAAGCGGTCGCCGACTACGCACAGCACGCCCGATGTTCCGAGTGACAGGAAACCATCGCCCGGTTCCGTCGCGCCGATACCCACCGCGCTTGCCGCGTTGTCGCCACCGCCGGCCGCGACGATCACGCCATCGGGCAAACCGAGTTCACGGGCGAGCGCGGGCAGCAGCGTGCCGGACGGCTCGCTGCCTTCGGCCAGCGCCGGCATTTGAGCGCGCGTCATGTTGCAGGCGGCAAGCAGTTCGTCGGACCAGTCGCGGCGCGCGACATCGAGCCACAAGGTGCCGGCGGCGTCCGACGGATCGGATACTTTCGTGCCCGTCAGATGCAGCCGCAGATAATCCTTCGGCAGCAACACGCATGCCGTCCGATTGAAAATCTCCGGCTCGTTGTGCTGCACCCATAGCAACTTCGGCGCGGTGAAACCGGGCATCGCGAGATTGCCGGCGATTTCATGCAACTGCGACGCGCGCTCGGTCAACTCGTCGCATTCCTTGTCGCTGCGCATGTCGTTCCAAAGGATCGCCGGCCGCAGCACGCGATCTTCGGAATCGAGCAGCACTGCACCGTGCATCTGTCCCGACAAACCGATGCCGCGCACTTGCGCGAACTCCTGCGGGAATTTATCGCGTAAAGCGAAGAGCGCGGCGCGCGTGCCGTTCCACCAGTCGAGCGGATTTTGCTCGGACCAGCGGGGTTTCGGACGCGAAACGGTGAAGGGCGTGCCCGCCGTGCCGACGACATTGCCGTCGCTCGCCAGCAGGAGAACTTTTACTTCGGAGGTGCCGAGATCGATGCCTAAATACATGGACGAACCCTTGATGAAGGCTTAAAGCCACGGGAAACCGGAGGCGCTAATGTAGCGCCGCTGCCAGTGTTACGCCATTGGCAATAACACCGGACAGGCATGAAGATGAGTAAGCTGCTCAGGCCCGCGTGGCGAGCCAGGCATCGACACGGCCAAGCGCCGCGCGCAGCACGCGTTCCAGATCGGCGCTTTGCGCGAGGCTGCCCCAGAGCAGTTTATCGGCGACGAAAGCCTTCACCGGATCGTCCGCTTCGAAGAAAGCGTGCGCGGTGGCGGGGTCCATTACGCCGTCCTGGTACGCGTACGGCAGCTTGCCTTCGTGCCAGCGTTCGAGGAAGCGGAAGAACAGCGCGGGCAACATGGCCGTCGCGTTCGGATCGACGTGGCGCGCAAAACATTCACGCAAAGTCGGCGCGATAAAACCGGGGATCTTCGAGAAGCCATCGGCGGCCACGCGTTGATTCGTATCCTGGATATACGGATTGACGAAGCGGTCGAGCACCACATCGCGGTACTTGGCCAGGTCGATCGGACTTGGCGACAGGCAAGGAATCACGTCTTCGGTGACGTAGGTTTCGGCGAGCGCGCGGATATCGGCGTCCTGCGTGCCTTCGTGAATGTATTGATGCCCGACGAGCGTTCCCGCCCACGCAATACAACTATGTGTTGCGTTGAGAATGCGGATTTTGGCTTCCTCGTACGGCAGTACCGAGTGAACCATTTCCGCGCCGACTTTTTCCCATGCCGGCCGCCCTGCAATAAATTCGTCTTCGATCACCCACTGGATAAACGCTTCGCCCATGACGGGGGCTTTATCGTCGAAACCGGTGGCGGCCAGCACGCGCTCGCGGACATCGGGCGTGGGACGCGGCGTGATGCGATCGACCATTGCGTTCGGGCATGACGTATTCGCGATCATCCATTCGCGCAGGGCAGTTTCGCCACGCAATTGCAGGAATTCGAGCATGCCGGCTTTAAATCGATCACCGTTGCTGCGCAGGTTGTCGCAGTTCTGCAGCGTCACCTTGCCCGCGTTCTGCTTCATGCGGGCGTCGAGAATAGCGGCGAGTGCGCCGTAAATCGTCGTGCGGGCGCCTTTCAGGTCGGCGGCCAGATCCGGATTCGCCGTATCCAGCTTATGGTGTTCATCGAGGTAATAACCGCCCTCGGTCACCGTGAACGACACGATCTTGCATTCGGGCGCAGCGCCCGCCGCCACAAGCGCGTTCAGGTCCGCCGCCCATGGCACGACCTTCGTGATCGAGCGGATGGTTTCATACGCGCGCTTGCCGTGCGGCGTGACGGTTTCCAGCGTATAGGTACCGTTCTGTGCGGCCAGCGCTTCCAGCACGGCATTCATGTCGCCGCGAATATTGCCGACCGTCAGAGACCAGCGCGTATCGCCGGATTCAATCAGCTTGTGCAGATACCAGGCCTGATGCGCACGATGAAAAGAACCCGCGCCGATGTGCAGGATCACGTCGGCGGCTGCGTGGCTTTCGGTAGTCATGTCGTCCTTCCTCTGATCTGGATGCGCCTCATGCGGTGCCGGGCGCTGTGCTGTGTCTCGTTGTCGTCGAACGCGAAGTGGGCGCTGAGCCAAATCCGTGTTGCGTCGATCATTTGCTCGTTCTGTGAGCGAATGATCGTATTCGATTCGATGAAAGTCAAGGCACTACGCAGCATTTCGGTTTGCGTTTTTGCGTGGATTTTGGGGCTGTGGTTTGGATGGTTCGGCGTGACATGAAGGCTATTGCGGTGCACAAAATCTGACGCCTTGGTATCTATGGCATCGATTTGCGCTGCAGATTTCGGTCAGCTTATGGCGGCGGATGCCAGTGGCGTGGTGTTGTTGATATATCGAGTCAGGCGGTGCCGGTGGGGATTGAAGATCACCCTGCGTATTGCGCGTCGAAGCAGCCGCACCGATTTTGTATTTGTTGAGTGAAGCTGCCGCGACGATTTCAGGCATCGTCATGCCTATTAATGGCGGTTCACCGCCCGGTGAATTTTCGCTCGTAAAGGTGGACGGATCTGGAGGGCCGTGGGGTCAGGGGGGCGAACGCCCCTACCGTCCCCCCGGCCCAATCGCATGCGCCTCAAACGCGGGCCCTTGTACAAAACTCACATCAAATTGCTGCAGCGCTTCGAATTGCGCTTCGTCTCCGACGTGGCTAAATATGAGCGGAATCTTTAGCCGGTGCGCATACCCCACCAACGGCTTCACCACGGAATCCCTCAACGCCAAACCCGCATCCATCTTGATGAAATCGAGCCGAGCCATATCCGACACCGACATGATCTGCCCGGCATTGGGCAAATTTCCCGCGACCTTGAATCCATACTTCTGATAACTCTTCACGAGATACCCGAGGAACGTCCGATGCGCAACCGCCGCCGGCGGCAACTCGATGACGATCCGCGCCGGATTCAACCCAAACTCGATCAATACCGAAGAGAAGTGCTTGCCATGATCGTATTTCACGCTCTTCAGCAGACGCTCATGGACACGCAGGAACAGCAAACCCGGCCGCTGTGCGCCAAAAAAATTAAACGCGTGCAATGCGCGTGAGAGCCGGTCGAGTTCGACCAGCCTCGGGTCGTCGTCGAGTTGCGCGAACGGATCGAACGACGCGCCATCGGAAGTGAGGGTAAGCGCCTGGAAGCCGAGTTCATCGCCGAAACGCTCCGCACTTTCCACCGATGCCGTCAGCGATTGCGGCAAGCCTCGCGTGGTGACATCGAAGATAGGCTCATACGCGCTCGCCAGACAAAACCCTTCGTAAAACGCGATGGCCGTACTCGCGCTCGCTCCCTCGCCCATGACGATGCGCGCGCCGGGAAACGGATAGTCCGCGGCGCGAGAAACAAGTTGCTGGACGGTTGGGGCAATCATGAAGGGAAAGTGTGAGAGGTGTAGCGTCGATGGTAGCAGTGCCGCGCGTGACGCCTTGCACAAAATCCACATATTCATATGACCCGAAACCAACTCGACGCATATGACTAGGGTTAACAATAATTTCACTTATCGTAATTAATTTTACTATTCGTAATTGAGGCGACAAACCCATCAGGAGACTTTCATGGCGGCCGAGAAGAAATTTGCATCGCAGGCGGACTTGGCGGAAAAGAAAGTGACATTCGAGCGCCTGTCCGAGCACGCCTACGCGTACACGGCGGAAGGCGATCCGAATACGGGCATTGTGATTGGCGACGACGCGGTGCTCGTCGCCGACACGCAAGCCACGCCCGTCATGGCGCAAGACGTGATTCGCCGGATCCGCGAAGTCACGGACAAACCCATCAGATACATCCTGCTCACGCACTATCACGCGGTGCGGGTGCTCGGCGCGTCGGCGTATGGCGCGCAGCAGATCATCGCCAGCCAGGACACGTACGACCTGATTGTCGAGCGCGGCGAGCAGGACATGAAGAGCGAGATCGAGCGTTTTCCGCGCCTGTTCAATGCAGTGGAATCAGTGCCGGGGCTGACCTGGCCAACGCTTACCTTCAAAGGCGAGATGACGCTCTGGCTAGGCAAGCTCGAAGTGAAGATCATGCAGCTCGGCCGAGGTCACACCAAAGGCGATACGGTGCTGTGGTTGCCGCAAGACAAGGTGATGCTGTCCGGCGATCTGGTCGAATACGGCGCGACGCCTTATTGTGGCGATGCCTATTACCAGGACTGGCCGGCAACGCTCGACGCGCTCGCGGCGTTCAATCCCGAGAAGCTGGTACCCGGCCGCGGTGCTGCGCTGAAGACGCCGAGCCAAGTGGCGGACGGTATCGCGGGAACGCGGGCTTTCGTTAGCGAACTGTTCAATCAAGTGAAGTTGGGCGCCGCAGCCGGCAAGGACCTCAACGAGATCTACAAGCTCACGTATGCCGCGCTCAAGCCGAAGTTTGGCGACTGGGTCATCTTCGATCACTGCATGCCGTTCGATGTCACGCGCGCCTTCGACGAAGCCACGCAATATCGCGATCCGCGCATCTGGACGGCGCAGCGCGACAAGGAAATGTGGGAAACGCTCGAAAGCTGATTGGCGACGAACAATGACCATGGCTATCGATTTTCAGGCGCTTACGTTCGAGTATCGCCGCTCATCGGATCAAGATGGCGATGCGCCGCTGCACCCGGTCGTCGTGATCGGCGCGGGGCCGGTGGGTCTCGCGACCGCGATCGACCTCGCGCAGCAGGGCACCCCGGTCGTGCTGCTCGACGATGACCACACGTTATCGACGGGATCGCGCGCTATCTGCTTTGCGAAACGTACGCTCGAGATATTCGATCGGCTCGGCTGCGGCGAACCAATGGTCGCGAAGGGCGTGAGCTGGAACGTGGGCAAGGTGTTCCTGCAAAACGAACTGCTCTACGCGTTTGATTTGTTGCCCGAAGCGGATCATGCGCGGCCCGCGTTTATCAATCTGCAGCAGTATTACGTCGAAGGGTATCTGGCTGAGCGGGCGTGCGAGTTGCCTTTGCTCGATGTCCGCTGGCGCAACAAGGTCATGGGTATTACGCAGTCCGATGAATTCGCTTCGCTGCAGATTGACACGCCTGACGGTCCGTATACGTTGCGAGCAAATTACGTGGTCGCCGCCGATGGCGCGCGTAGCCCGGTGCGTGCACTCATGCATCTCGATACCCACGGCCGCACGTTCAAGGATCGCTTCCTGATCGCCGATGTGCGGATGAAAGCCGACTTCCCGACCGAGCGCTGGTTCTGGTTCGATCCGCCGTTTCATCCGAATCAATCGGTGTTGCTGCATCGGCAGCCGGACAATGTGTGGCGCATCGATTTCCAGTTGGGCTGGGACGCCGACCCCATCGCGGAGAAAGCGCCGGAGCGTGTGATTCCGCGCGTGCGCGCGTTGCTCGGACCGGATGTTGAATTTGAACTGGAATGGGTGAGCGTCTATACGTTCCGATGCCAGCGCATGGACAAGTTTCGTCACGGGCGAGTGCTGTTTGCGGGCGATTCGGCGCATGGCGTATCGCCGTTCGGCGCGCGCGGCGCGAACAGCGGTGTGCAGGACGCGGACAATCTTGGCTGGAAATTAAAGTTGGTGATCGACGGCGATGCACCCGATGCCTTGCTCGACACCTACGCCAGCGAGCGCGAAGCCGCCGCCGATGAAAACATCCGCCACTCCACGCGTTCAACCGATTTCATCACGCCGAAGAGCGACGTGTCCCGAGTGTTCCGCGACGCCGCTTTGCGGCTCGCGAAAGATTGCGCGTTTGCGCGGCGGATAGTGAATAGCGGACGGTTATCGACGGCTTCGGTGCTGCATGATTCGCCGTTGAACACGCCGGACCGCGATGCCTTCCATTGCGCGCTCGTGCCGGGTGCAGTGGTGGCGGATGCGCCTGTGTTTTTTGCTGGCCGCAACGGATGGTTCTTGCAGCGCCTGGGGTCGTCGTTTGCGGGTGTACTGTTTGGTGAATCGTCGGATGCGCTGACCGTATTGAAAGATTTTCGCCCGCAAATGAAGGTATTTTTGATCGTGCCAGCGGGTTCCGACGTTAAATCTCGTGAAGGTGTTGAGGTACTGGAAGACGTGAAAGGTCTCCTGTCCCAACGTTTCGATGCACATCCTGGCACGTTCTATTTGCTGCGCCCGGATCAGCACATCGCGATGCGCACTCGTTCGTTAGAACCTCAGACCGTCCGCGAAGCACTTGCCCGCGCAACTTGCGCCCTGAACGAAACCCAGCCCGCATGATGAGGTTCGCCATGCTTGATACCACCTTGCGCCTCGTCGATCCCGATGCCTTCTATGAAGCGCTGATCGACATGCATCGCGACCTTGGCAACGACGAAAGCCAGCTAGTGAACGCAAAACTGATCCTGCTGCTGTCGAACCAGATCGGCGATATGGATGTGCTGCGCGAAGCGATGTCGATGGCACGCAGCGGCGTTGTGACTTCAACCGCCAGCGTATGAAACTGTAGAAAAGGACAAGACCATGAAACCAGAATCGCCCGGCGCGTTCACGAGTCACACCGACGCGAGCCGCCACTATCAATCGGGTTTTGCCGCCGACTTCGCCACCGAGGCGTTGCCCGGCGCGCTGCCGCTCGGCCGCAATTCACCGCAACGTGTGAACTACGGTCTCTATGCCGAGCAGCTTTCGGGCACTGCGTTCACCGCACCGCGCGGGCACAATCGGCGCTCGTGGTTGTATCGGATACGGCCGGCGGCGGTGCATCAACCGTTCACTCAGATTGAAGGCAATGACCTGCGCGCGAAGCTCGTCGCGAACTTCGCCGAGGTGCCGCCCACGCCGCCGAATCAACTGCGCTGGGACCCGTTGCCGATGCCCGATGCGCCCACGGATTTCATCGATAGCTGGGTGACGATGGCCGGCAACGGCGCGGCCGAATCCATGCAAGGCTGCGCGATCCATCTCTATGCCGCGAACCGTTCGATGCAGGATCGTTTCTTCTACAACGCCGATGGCGAACTGCTGATCGTGCCGCAGGAAGGGCGGTTGTCGATTGCGACTGAACTCGGCCAGCTCGATATAGAACCCTTTGAAATAGCGGTCATTCCGCGCGGTGTGCGTTTTTCCGTCGCGTTGCCGGACGGCACCGCGCGTGGCTACATTTGCGAGAACTTCGGCGCTTTGTTGAGGCTGCCGGACCTTGGGCCTATTGGTTCGAACGGTCTTGCGAACCCGCGCGATTTCCTCACGCCGCACGCGGCTTATGAAGACCGCGAGGGCGCGTTTGAACTCGTCGCGAAGATGAACGGCGTGTTGTGGCGCGCGGATATCGGCCATTCGCCGCTCGACGTGGTCGCGTGGCACGGTAACTATGCGCCGTACAAATACGACCTGCGGCTGTTCAACACCATCGGTTCGATCAGCTTCGATCACCCCGATCCGTCGATCTTTCTTGTACTGCAATCGCAGACGGATTCGCCGGGAGTGGACGCCATCGACTTCGTGATTTTCCCGCCGCGCTGGCTTGCAAACGAAGATACGTTCCGGCCGCCGTGGTTTCATCGGAACGTCGCGAGTGAATTCATGGGCCTCGTGCATGGCGTCTACGATGCGAAATCCGAAGGGTTCATGCCGGGAGGGTCGAGCCTGCATAACTGCATGTCGGGACATGGGCCGGACGCGGGGACCTTCGACAAGGCATCGAACGCGGATACATCGACGCCCGTGAAAGTAGGCGACACGATGGCGTTCATGTTCGAGACACGCATGCTGATCAAGCCAACCCGCTTCGCTCTGGAAACCGCGCAATTGCAGGCGCATTACTACGAGTGCTGGCAGGGACTGACCAAACATTTCAACCCGGAGCAACGATGAGTTTTTCAACTCATGAAGCGCTTGAAGCGACGCGCAATCCAGCGCTTAAAAGCTGGATCGAATCCGCGAATAATCCATCAAGCGACTTCCCGATCCAGAACCTGCCGTTCGGCATTTTCACCGATGAAGTCAATCCGTTGCCGCGCGCGGGCGTGGCGATCGGGGACTGGATTCTCGACCTCGCCGTTGTGTATCGAGCGGGGTTGATCGAATGCGAACCGGTGTTCGCGCAGCCCACGCTGAATGCATTTATCGCATTGGGAAGGGATACATGGCGACACGTTCGTGTCCAGGTGAGCGCGTTGCTTGCCGCCCATCGCGATACGCTGAAAAACAACACGGCGTTGCGTCCACGCGCGCTCATACCCCGGGCGAGTGCGATGCTGCATTTGCCTATCGATATCCCTGGCTACACGGATTTTTATTCGTCGAAGGAACACGCGACCAATGTGGGTTCCATGTTCCGCGATCCGAAGAACGCGTTGCTGCCGAACTGGTCGGAGATGCCGATTGGGTACAACGGGCGCGCTTCATCGGTGATCGTGAGCGGGACGCCGGTGCGCCGGCCGAGCGGCCAGATCAAGTTGCCCGATGCTGATCGGCCGGTGTTCAGTGCATGCCGGAAGCTGGATATTGAACTGGAGATGGGGTTTATCGTTGGCGCGGGGAATGCGCTGGGCGAGCCGATTGACTGTGAAGATGCGGAGTCGCATATCTTCGGCATGGTGTTGCTTAACGACTGGAGCGCCCGCGATATCCAGCAATGGGAATACGTGCCGCTCGGGCCATTCAACGCGAAGGGTTTTGCGACCACGATTTCGCCGTGGATCGTCACGCTCGATGCGCTCGAACCGTTCCGTGCCGCCACGCCGAAGCAGGAACCTGAACCGCTTCCGTATTTGCGCCACGCTGGTAATCATGCATTCGATATCGAGCTTGAAGTGCATTTGCGGCCGGCGCTGGCTGCGTCGGCGACGAAGCTCACGCGGACTAATTTCAAGCTGATGTACTGGTCGATGGCGCAGCAACTTGCGCATCACACGGTGGCGGGTTGCAACACGCGCGTGGGCGATCTGATGGGTTCCGGCACGATCAGTGGGCCGACGCCGGATTCATGCGGGAGCTTGCTTGAGATGACGTGGAACGGGCAGCGTCCGATTGCGCTGGACGAGGGCGGCGAGCGCAGGTTTATTGAAGATGGGGATGAATTGACGCTCACCGGATGGTGTCAGGGGGAGGGGTATCGGGTGGGGTTCGGCGAATGCCGAGGTGTGGTTTTGCCGGCGCGGGGCGTGGCCGAGGTTCCGGGTTAGTGGTTGGGGTCAATGCCAGGGTTTGGGGGTAGCGGTTGGGGTTGATGCCGGGTGGGTGCTTTCGGCGTTAGTGGTCTGCGAGAGTCGGATTTTCTCTTTATCACTATTAGCCACTGTGCGTGGCGGCACGTCATTTCTTTGTCCAAAGCGACAAAGAAACGAAGCAAAGAAAGCGCTTTTAAACCACGCTACCCTAAGTGTCCACAGCGTGCAGTTTTCATTCATGGGTGCCCCAAAAGCACGGTGCTCGCCAGAGCGAAGGATGTTTGAACCCCTCCTTCTCGCGAATCCTGACATGAACACGCTTCGCCCCGTACGCTCTCGGGCAAGCACGAGGCGCCCAGAAACCCGTACGGCCTCACGCGTCTTTACTGCTTCGTGTTTTGGTGGGTTGACTGCTTGGTCTGCGCAGCTATTTTTTGGGCCACGCGACCAGATACGTATTAACAGCTTCGGCATTTGGTGAGTTCATTGCGTGGCTTGTACGGTTTTCTTCGTGGGTATGGCTCCACGCATTCTGCGGCTTCCGTATTTGGTGGGTTGGCCGTGTGATTCGTTACGCGTACAAATTCGGTGGTTGGTCCTCCGCGGATAGCGCGGGGTGCTCCTTGGGCAGGTTCAATCACTGGTGGCGAAGCGTGTGGGTATCGGTGTTCGGAGAAGGAGGGTTTCACACATCCGTGGCTCTGGCGAGCACCGTGCTTTTGGGGCACCTATGAATAGAAACTGCACGCTGTGGACACTTAGGGTAGCGTGGTTTAAAAGCGTTTTCTTTGCTTCGTTTCTTTGTCGCTTTGGACAAAGAAATGACGTGCCGCCACGCACAGTGGCTAACAGTGATAAAGAGAAAATCCGACTCATGCAGACCACTAACTCTGAAAGCAGCAACCCGGCAATGAACCCGACCGCCACCCCCAGAACCTAGCACCCCGCCATTGACCCCACCCGCCAACCCCGAAACCGACCGACCACCAACCCCCAAACCCCCCCGTCCACCGGCGCGAGCGAAACTAAACCACGCCGATGCTCGCGCGCCGCGCCCGTCTATCCATCGACGCCGACAGCAACGTCAATCCAAACGCACCGCAGGCCATCACCACGCCCACCCACGGCAGCGCCGTGAGCGCCGCCCCCGCGCCAATCGTCATGCCCCCGAGCCACGCGCCAATCGCATTGCCGAGGTTAAACGCACCCTGATTCAACGTAGACGCAAGATTCGGCGCATCGCTTGCACGGTTCACGATCAACACCTGCAACGGTGGAACGATCGCGAAAGCCAGCACGCCCCAGACGAAGACGGTGATCATCGCGGGAATGGCGGCGTGCATCGTGGCGGCAAAAATGGCCTGGACCACAATGATCGACACAAGAAACGTCAGCAGCGAGCGCAATAGCTTCCAGTCCGCGAGCTTGCCGCCGAGTGTGCTTCCAACCGTCAACCCAAGCCCGAACAACAACAGCACCAACGTGACCGCGTGCGGTGAAAAACCGGTGACGTCTTCGAGGATCGGCGTGATGTACGTGAACACGGAAAAGAGACTCGCCGATGCCAGCACGCTGATGCCGAGCACCATCAGCACCTGCGGATTCTTGAGCACATTGAATTCGCGCAGGATGCTCGATTCCCTCATCTCGATGTGCTTCGGCAGGCACACGGCCAGCGCACCAGCCGCGCCAAGGCCGATCACGGTCACCACCCAGAACGTCGCGCGCCAGCCGGCCGCCTGACCGAGCGCGGTGCCGAGCGGCACGCCGAGCACGTTCGCCAGCGTGAGGCCGGTGAACATCAGCGCGATGGCTTGCGCGCGGCGGTTGGGCGCGACCAGGTCCGCGGCGACTACCGAGCCGATGCCGAAGAACGCGCCATGACAGAACGCGGTCAAAATGCGCGCGGCCATCAGCATCCAGTAACCCGGCGCGATGGCGCACAGCAGATTGCCGACGATGAATACGCCCATCAGGCTCATCAGCGCTTTCTTGCGCGGCATTCTCGCGGTGACGATAGCGAGAATAGGGGCGCCGATAGTCACGCCCAGCGCATAACCCGACACAAGCATGCCGGCTGCGGGGATGGATACCCCGAGATCCCGCGCGACGTTGGGCAACAAGCCCATGATGACGAATTCGGTCGTGCCGATACCGAACGCGGCAATGGCGAGGGCGAGAAGGGGCAGAGGCATGAGGTAAGCGGTGACTGAGTGCTGGCCGGTCGCGCGTTATCGGGGTGAAGAACGCAGGCTCGGGCGAGCTGAAGGAATCAAATTGTACCGAACGTTGTTGCGTTTGCTCGGTGGAAACCCCGAGATTTGTACAGTTGATTCAACGAGTTGGATTTTCAGCCTTTTGCGAGACTCTCACTGTTGCTTTTTGCCATCGGGCAGACTAGGTTGCAGGGTTGCTGCTTTTCATCCAAGGACCTTCATGACTGCACTCCGGCATTTTTTCCCGTTGATTGTTGCCGCGCTGTTGGCATTCGCGGCCGTGCCGGGGGTGTTCGCTCAGGAAGCCGACGCGAGCGCGGGACCGATCCGCACCAGTGGCGGCAGCGTGGTGTTCGTTCAGCAAGGAGCCACTTTCGAAGCCCAAATCGATGGCAAGCCGTTCGATCAGCTGAACGCCCGCCGCATTGCGCATTTCGAGGAGCCGTCGGGGGCGCGGATGATTGTCGAAGCATTCGATACCGGCTCGCCCGAACTCGTTCTCTACGATTTCACCAGGCGCCCGCCCACGGTTGAGCACATGACAAAGCGCATGAAACTCACCAATGTGTTCTGGCAGCGCGATGAAGTGGTGCTGAAAAGTGCCGACGGCTGGTACAGGTTCCAGCGCGGGACGCTGACGAAACTGACATCATCGAAGATGACTTATCACTGAGTCCGCACCGCCATTATCCGATCCCCGGCGACCACGAAAATTCGCTCGCCCCAACGTCCCGATCGATGACTATCGGCACCGGCCTTTGCCTGCGCTGCGCGTGTTCTCGGTATCCGACGCGGTCGCGGGGCACGGATTTTCGTATCGCTATTTGGTTTGGTATCCTGATTATAAGTACCCTCATCATCGGCTGGCATGCTCATGGCGGCGCCCCTTCGAGGAACCCCTTGAGCATGCCGAGCGTATCAGCGTCGTCAATATGTTTGTCCGTACGCCATCTCAACATGCGTGGAAACCGCACGGCAATGCCCGACTTATGACGCGGACTCGCCTGAATCCCTTCGAAGCCAATCTCGAATACGAGCGTCGGCGTGACGCTGCGCACCGGCCCGAATTTTTCGATGGTCGTCTTGCGCACGACGGCATCGACCTTGCGCATCTCTTCGTCCGTCAAGCCGGAATATGCCTTCGCGAACGGCACAAGAGTGCGCACGCCATCGGCTTCGTCCCACACGGCGAAGGTGAAATCGGTGTACAAACTCGCCCGTCGGCCGTGGCCGCGTTGCGCGTAAAGCAAGACGGCGTCGATGGCGTACGGATCGATCTTCCATTTCCACCAGGTCCCGGAAGCCTTCGTGCGCCCGACGCCATAAAGCGATTCACGCCCCTTCAGCATCAAGCCTTCAACACCTCGGCCGCGGCTTTCGTCGCGCAACGCGGCCAGGGTCTCCCAATCGGGCGCTTCAACTATCGGCGACACTCGCAGCAGGTCGACCGCCAGCGTCTCGCCCAACGCGGTGGCCAATGCATCGAGGTGCGCGCGGCGTTCGATCAGCGGCGTGACGCGCAGATCGCGGCCATTGGCTTCCAGCAAGTCGTAGGCGAGAAACGTGGCGGGTGAATCGGCAAGCACTTTCTTCGACAAGGTCTTGCGCGTGATCCGCGGTTGCAGCCGCGCAAACGGCAATGGCGCGTGACCACCGGGTTCCCACGCAAGTATTTCGCCGTCTATGACGGTGCCGTCCGCCAGCGCGGCGCCGAGCGAGGCGAGTTCGGGAAAGCGGTCGGTGATGAGATCTTCACCGCGCGACCACAGCCACACCCGGCCGCCGCGCTTCACGAGTTGCGCGCGAATCCCGTCCCACTTCCATTCGATCACCCACTCCGACGGCATGCCGAGCGTCGTCGGATCGGCTTGCAAGGGATGAGCGAGAAAAAACGGATAGGGCAAACCAAGGTCGCTTTCATGCGGCGTGGCGGCGTTTTCATCGTCCGTGCTTTCCGGTGCGATCAGCCGCAAATAACGCGCTGCGCCCGGCGTTTGCTGCGAATCGGTCCAGCCGACCATACGCTGGGCAATGCGTTTGTGATCCACACCCGCGACTTCGGCGAGTGCGCGCACGACGAGTTGGCGCGCGACTCCCACCCGAAACCCTCCGCCTATCAGCTTGGTCAACAAGAAACGTTCGCTCCAGTCGAGTTCGTCCCAGTAGCCGAGCAAACGGGTTCGTAGCTCGCCCGGCTCCAGGCCGCGCAAGGTCAGCACGCGTTCCTCGATCCATTGCGCGAGGCCGAGTTCGGACGTGCGCTGCGCGGGCGGCAGGATATGCGCGATGGTTTCGGCCAAGTCGCCGACCGCCTGATACGACTCGTCGAAGAGCCATTCCGGCAAGCCGGCGCGCTCGCGGGCAAATTCGATGAGAAGGCGGGTCGGCACCGATTGGCGAGGTTTGCCGCCGCTGAGAAAGTACGACGCCCACGCGGCGTCCTCGGGTTCGGCCGCCGAGAAATACGCGATCAGCGCCTCGAGTTTTTCTTTCGTCGACGTGGTGCCGTCCAGAGCGGTGTACAGCGCGGCGAAGCGTTTCATCGCGAGTTGGCCTCAGGCGGAGGAGGGGGTTCGACGGCTTGCTGCGCGGACTGGCTCGCTTGACCGCTTTCCGCTGCGTCGGCTTCTATCGCGTCATCGCCGTATTCGGTCGTGAACGCGCCCGCTTCCAGACCTTGTTCGCGAAGCCAGCGCACCATCGGCTCGATTTGTCCGTGCGTCACAATTACGCGTTGCGCGCCCGTTGCACTAATAGCGGTTTGCAAACCCGGCCAGTCGGCGTGATCGGAGAGTACGAAACCACGGTCCAGACCGCGCCGCCGCCGCGCGCAGCGAAGCCGCATCCAGCCCGATGCAAACGCATCGCTATAGTCGCCGAAGCGACGCATCCACGGGCTGCCTTGCGCGGATGGCGGCGCGATGATCAGTGCGCCCTTGAACGCGGTCTTGTCTTTCGCGGCGATGTCGCTGACGGGCCGCGTCGCGGGCAAATGCACGCCCGCTTGCGCGTACGCCCGATTCAGCGGTTCCACGGCGCCATGGCAAAAGATCGGGCCAATGGCCGGATCGACGCCTGCAAGAATCCGCTGCGCCTTGCCGAACGAATAGCAGAACAATACGGAAGTACGGCCCTCGGCCGCGTTATGCCGCCACCACGAATCGATCCCGTCGAAGACCGCGCGGGACGGTTCCCATCGATAAATCGGCAAGCCGAACGTGGATTCCGTGATGAAGGTATCGCAGCGAACCGGTTCGAACGGTGCGCAAGTGGGATCGGGTTCGACCTTATAGTCGCCCGAGGCGACCCAGATGCGCCCCGCGTGTTCCACGCGCACTTGTGCAGAGCCGAGCACATGGCCGGCCGGATGCAGCGACACGGAGACGCCGTTGACAACCAGGCGCTCGCCGTACGGAACACCCTGCAATGAGATGCCCGGCAGCCGCGACAGCAACACGCCGACACCTGCCTCAGCCGCGAGATAACGGGCGTGCCCGGCGCGGGCGTGATCTGCATGGGCGTGAGTAATGATTGCCCGATCAACGGGACGCCACGGGTCGATATAGAAATCGCCCGGCGGGCAATAAAGGCCTTCCGGCCTCGCGACGATCAAGTCTTGCGATGCGTTCAACCGGTCCCCGCTCGCGGATAAAAAGATAACGACAGGAAAATACGGCGCCAGGACGGCCAGGCGAAAATAACCGCAGCCGCCGAAGGGTTATTAGATTGCAGCAAACGGCATGCCGTCCTGAGGTAATGCAACCACAATATTCTTGAAAATATGAATTGTATGAAGAATACTTTGATTATCCAAAAAGCTGATTTATCGGACGGGAAGTATAAAAATACCCGCCGATAAACTTCGCATTGAATCGCGCAATGGGATATTCAGGGAAATACCTGATAGCGCGGAGAGCCGTCAAACCAGGCTTTTACATTCCCGAGCGTGGTAGTGGCGATCTCGCCGAGGGCTTCGCGTGTGAAGAACGCCTGATGGGAGGTAACGATTACGTTTGGAAACGACAATAGCCGCGCGAGCACGTCGTCCTGCAGCATGTGATTCGAATGGTCTTCGAAAAAGAGACCACCCTCTTCCTCGTAGACGTCGAGGCCAAGAAGGCCTAATTGCCCGCTTTTCAACGCGCCAATGAGCGCCCGGCTGTCGATCAAACCGCCGCGGCCCGTATTAATCAGCATGGCGCCGTGTTTCATGCGGGCGAGTGCGGCGACGTCGATGAGGTGATAGGTGGAAGGTAAAAGCGGGCAATGCAGGCTGACAATATCCGACTCAGCCAGGAGGGTATTGAGGGGAACATAACGCGCTCCGGCTTGCAGAAGATCGGCTGCTGGCGTTCCAGGATCGAACGCCAGCAGCTTCATGTCGAAACCGGCCATGATGCGGCCGAATACCCGCCCGATTACGCCTGTGCCGATAATGCCAAGCGTTTTGCCGTGCAGGTCGAAACCCAGCAAGCCGTTGAGCGAAAAATCGCCATCGCGAGTCCTGGCATAAGCGCGATGCAACTTGCGATTCAGCGTCAGGATCAACCCGGCGGCGTGCTCTGCCACTGCATGCGGAGAATAAGCCGGTACACGTACCACGCCAATTCCGAGCCGGACTGCCGCCGCCAGATCGACGTGATTAAAACCTGCCGAACGCAGCGCCACGAGCTGCGTTCCGCCTTCACGAAGTGTTTCCAGGACAGCTTCGTCAAGGATGTCATTCACGAACGGACATACCACCGCGCACCCGCGGGCAAGAATGGCCGTTTGCGCATCAAGCTGTGATTCCTGGAATTGCAGGGAGTAACCAAATGCCGCGTTTGCCTCGGTGAAGACATCACGATCATATTGCCGGCTGCTGAAGACGATTATATGAATCGGCATCGAACGGTCTCCCCGCCAGCCTTAAAAACGTATATCAGTTAACGACCGCGCTCGTCGGGGGCACCATGGAAAGCCGCGAAAGAACGGTTTCCGGCTGCGGTAATCCGACTTCGCCGCCCGGGCCCATATGTTCAAGCGTGTAGTCAATGAATGCGCGCGTCTTGGCCGGCAGATATTGTCGACCTGGATATACGATAGACACCTTCACGTCCGGATCGTCAATAGCGTAATCACCCAATACCCGTACCAGCGAGCCGTTCTCCAGATCCGCCGCGACAATGCCTTCCGGAATGATCGAAATGCCCATGTGCGCAAGCGTTCCCAGCCGTACCATCAATGCGCTGTTGACAGTATAGACAGGGGCGAGCGTGACCTGGTCGGCGCTGCCGTTGTTGCGATGCCGGAAGTGCCAGGTGGCGCTGCGCATTTCGCTGGGGAGAGCCACGAACGCGTGGTGCAGCAAATCGGTCGGCGTGCTGGGCGAGCCGTGCTCTTCCAGATAAGCGGGCGTTGCGACGGGAATCAGTGTGTTGGTGGCGACCGGGCGTTCTACCAATGCCGTGCTCGTCACCATGAATGCCGTGACAATACCGACATCGAATCCGTCTTCCACAAGATCCACATGACGCTCGGATAAGGTTAGCCGCACATTCACCTTCGGATAGACCTGCCGGAAGCCGTCGATCAGTGGCGTCAGCGCCATGAGCGAAAGCGACCCGGATGCCACCACGCGCAATGTACCGCTAGGGTCGCCTTCGGTATGCGCCACCATTGACTCGAGATGATCAAGTTCTTCGAGCAATGCCCGGCAGCCTTCGAGATAACGCGTGCCAGCTTCTGTAAGTGAGAGGTTACGAGTAGTGCGATTGATTAACCGGGTACGTAGATGCGCTTCCAGCATTGCAATTGCGCGAGTAACAAGCGCGTTCGATACATCAAGTTGTTGTGCTGCACGCCGAAAGCTTTCGGTTTCCGACACCCGCACGAACACCCGCATGGCATGAATTTGATTCATCGTCTCTTACCTCTCAGTGTCCAAAAAAGCGTGGGACCGTATTACGCATCACCGCGCATACGGCATTGTTGATCGGCGCCAAAAAGCGTATTGACACCCATGCGGAATTGCAATATCTCGTTCGTTTCCTGTTTGCATTCCGCATTAACCGCAAGACTTTCACATTTGCTAACTCATTGCAATGGAAAATTACACTTCTCCGGATTTTGGAATGGATCGTCTGATTTATGCAGATTCTTGTTTCAAGAGTTGTGTTACGTCATTCGACTTTGGAAGCGTTCGATAAATAGCTTGGCTTATTGCATACAAACAGGCGGTCCGACTAGCCGAACCGCGATAAGCTCTGCCGGACGTTGTCAATACAGGGGTTTTATTGAATGGAAACGATGCCAATCAGTGCCAAAAATGAAGGCGGGCGTTAAATTTATACCGTCCCGACTTGACCACTGGCAAACTGACATCCCGGAGATGCACTGTTCATCGATTCCAGAATCACGATCACAATTAATCATGTCCTTAATTTGAGTCATTCAAAGCCGTTTGATAGTTTCATTTAAATAAGCAATAGAGGCGATAATTTCATGATCTGGAACTTGCTGGCGAGCCAACCGGAAATTGCGTTGTTTGCGAGTCTGGCACTCGGTTTTTTTATTGGCTCTTTCAAGTTCGGACCCATACAGCTCGGCGGGGTATGCGGCACCTTGATCGTGGCGCTGATTCTTGGACAAAGCGGTGCGCGTCTTTCGCCGGATCTGAAGAATATTGCTTTTGCGTTGTTTATCTTCGCTCTGGGTTTCACCGGTGGGCCGCAATTCTTTGCGAATATCGGGCGCGGCTGGCGCTATGGGCTCCTTTCCGTCGTTGAACTGGTGGTGGTACTCGGGCTGGTGCTCGGGGCTGTCGCACTCTTCAAGCTCGATCGCGGTACCGCGGCCGGGTTGCTCGCCGGCGCTGCGACGGAATCGGCCGTGGTCGGCACGGCGTCCGAGGCAATCGGCAAGCTCGCGCTGCCTGCTGCCGAGATTGCCCGGCTGCAGGCAAATATCGTCACGGCCTACAGCGTGAGTTACCTGTTCGGGCTCGTCACCATCGTATTGTTCACCAGCCAGATCGCGCCGCTCATGCTGCGCGTGAATCTGCGCGACGAAGCCGAGCGCCTGTGGCGCGTGCTCGGTGGCGACAGCGCGCTGGCCGACGGACAGCGGCTCGCGGCGCCGTCGCTCGTCGCGCGCGAAGTCCGTGTCACGAGTGCGGCCGATCTGAGCATCGATACCCTCGAAAAACGCTATGGCAACGAGATCACCGTGGCGCGCGTGGTGCGCGGCCGCTCGCTCGTGAAAGCGCAGCCGAATCTCGTGTTGAAGAAGGGTGACCGGATCGTGATTGGCGGGCGTCGTACGGCGCTCGTGGAGGCGCTGCCGGCCATTGGCGAGGAAGTCATCGGCCGCGATGTCGCCGACGTCTACGCCGACACCCTCGACGTCATGCTCACGCGGCGCGAAGTACATGGCCTGACCGTGGCGCAGGTGCGCGCCCGCGCAACGTCCGCCGATGGCCGCGGTGTCTATATCTCGGCCGTCACGCGGCTGGACAGCACGATCCCCGCGCTGCCGGGGACGGAATTGCATCGTGGCGACGTACTGACCTTGATCGGCTCGGCCGATGACGTGCGGCGCGGCGCGGCGAAGCTCGGCTACGTGGTGCGCGCGACGCTGAAAACCGACTTCGTGTTTCTCGGCATCGGCGTGATTGCGGGGATTGTCGTGGGGCACCTGAGCGCGCGCGTCGGCCGCGTGGAGGTCGCGCTGGGTACCGGCGGCGGCTGTTTGTTGTCCGGGCTGCTGTTCGGCTGGATTCGTTCGCGCTATCCCGTGATCGGTTCGCTGCCTTCCGCTGCAGCGCAGGTGCTTAAGGATTTCGGACTGTGCACGTTTATCGCGGCGGTCGGGCTGGGCGCCGGCGCCGATGCGATCCGCCTGATCCGCGAATACGGCGTTGCGCTGCCGCTGGCGGGCGTGGTCATCACGCTCGGGCCGGCGCTGGTATCGCTCGCGGTGGGACGCTGGCTGTTGAAACTCGAAGTACCGATGCTGCTCGGCGCGATCGCCGGCCAGCAATGCAGCACGCCCGCGATCAGCGCGCTGGTCAGTGTGACGGGCAATGCGACGCCGGTGATCGGCTACACGATCACGTACGCGTTGTCGAATGTCCTCCTGCCGCTGATGGGACCGGTGATCGTCGGGCTCGCGGGGAAGGTGGGATGAACAGGCTTACGTCGTAGAAAACCGGAATAGGCGCGTGGTGGGAAGCGTCAGCATCAGGTTCAGGTTCGGATCCAGATTCAGCAGGTCGGGCAGGGCATACGAAACTAGCGAGGGCACTATGGAATGGATACATCAGGTTTTCACGAAGTCACCGGAGATTGCGCTATTCCTCTCTCTGGCGGTGGGGTACTTCATCGGCCAGATCAACTTCGGCAAGTTCCAGCTTGGCGGTGTGGGCGGGTCGTTGCTGGCGGCGGTCGTCATCAGTCAGTTCGGTGTACAGATCGATAATGGCGTCAAGTCTGTCATGTTCGCGATCTTCATCTATGCAGTCGGTTACGACTCGGGGCCGCAGTTTTTCAACTCACTGTCGCGCAAGACTTTGCGTGAGATCGCGATGGCGGTGTTCCTCGCGGTATCGGCGCTGGTGACGGTGCTGATCTGCGCGAAGCTGTTCGGCTTGAACAAGGGGATTGCCGCGGGATTGGCCGGCGGGGCGTTGACGCAGTCGGCGATTATCGGCACAGCCGGCGACGCCATCGCCCGGCTCGGGCTGCCGGTTGCCGAAACCAAAGCGCTCCAGGGCGACGTGGCGGTCGCTTATGCCGTGACGTACGTATTCGGATCGCTGGGCGCGATCATCGTGTGCGTGAATATCTTGCCGAAGTTCATGGGGCAGGGATTGAAGGAGGCCGCAGCCGAAGCGGAGAAAAGTTTGCTGGGCGGCACAGTCGCGCATGGAGCCGGCCAGACAGCGGCGATGCCGGAGCTGGTCGGGCGAGCGTATCGCGTGACAGGTGGCAGCGGTGCAGCGGAGCGCGCGGGTGGCGCAGGGCTCGCGATCAAGGCCGCTTCAGGCGAAGTGGGCGTGAGCGGTGCGGCGGGCCGGACAGTCGCCGAGATCGAGTTGGCCGAGTCCGACATGATCACGATCGAGCGAATTCGCCGGGCCGGTAAAGCGGTGGAGCCTCGCCCGGACGTGATGCTGCAAGTCGACGATATCGTGCTGGTCGTCGGCCGGCGTGAAGTGATGGTGACGGCGGCGTCGAACATTGGTGAAGAGGTCGCGGACACCGATGGCATCAGTGTCGTGATGCAGAACCGGCAGGGCGTGTTCACGCGCAAGGGCATGAATCACATGACGATTGCCGCGGTGCGCACGACCGTGGATCGCGACTTGCGGCACGGCGTATTCGTGCAGGAAATTCGCCGGGCGGACCAGCCGTTGCCGATCCTTCCTGAAACCCTGCTCGAACATGGCGATGTCATTACGTTCTACGGTTCGCCGCAGGATACGAAGCGGGCCGTGGATGCAGCGGGTTATGAATTGCCGATTACCAACAAGACCGATTTCATCTACATGGGTGTGGGGATCGTGCTCGGCTTGTTGATCGGGTTGATCGTGGTGAATGTGGGTGGCGTGCCGTTGACGCTGGGCTCCGGCGGGGGCTGTTTGCTGGCCGGGCTGCTATTCGGCTGGATGCGGGGCAAGCATCCGATGTACGGCGTGATGCCGTCGGCGGCATCGCAACTGATGAAGGATTTCGGGCTCGCGGCCTTCGTGGCGGCGGTGGGCCTGAACTCCGGGCTGGCGGCCGTGGTGACGGTGAAGAACAGCGGCCTCACGATCTTTTTGCTGGGCGCGATCGTGACTATCGTGCCGCTCGTTCTTACGATGCTGTTCGGCAGATACGTGTTGCGATACACAAACGCAGCGCTTCTGGCGGGTGCCCTGACCGGATCGCGTAGTGCGAATCCGGCGTTTGGCGGCGTGCTGGATAAAGCGGAAAGCGCGGTGCCGACGGTTCCGTTCGCGATTACCTATGCGTTGGCGAATGTATTGCTGACGTTGCTGGGACCGCTGGTGGTGGGATTGGTCTGACGAAGGGATGAGTGCACGCAAGTGCACTCAAAAAAATTTGAACTGAGGCCGACGGCTGGAGCCCAACAACATTCAGGATAAAAGGGAGCCGCCCATGACGCCGCCGCAAAAAACCGTTCGTCTTCCTGCAGCAACCATGCATGGGACCGGAGAGCAACTTCCGGCCTTGGGCCAGGGTACTTGGGAAATGGGCGACAGCGCCAGAACCCGCAGCGCGGAAATCGCCGCGCTTACGACTGGCGTGGACCTTGGCATGACCGTGATCGATACTGCGGAAATGTACGGTGAAGGCGAGAGTGAAAAGCTGATTGCCGAAGCATTGAAAGATCGCCGTAACGAGCTTTTTATTGTCAGCAAGGTTTATCCGCATAACGGTAGCGAAGCCGGCGTGAAGGCCGCGTGTGAGCGAAGTCTCAAGCGGCTACAGACTGACCGTATCGATCTATATCTCCTGCATTGGCGTGGCGGTGAAGACCTGGAAGGGGTGATCGGTGGTTTTGAGGCTTTGAAAGCGCAGGGCAAGATCCGCCATTGGGGCGTGAGCAATTTCGACACCGAGGACATGGTTGAACTCTTTGCCCTGGAAAATGGCAACCGGTGCGCGACTAATCAGATTCTGTATAACGTCGCGCGGCGCGGTCCCGAATTTGAACTCCTGCCGTGGCTGCGCGAACGCAATATGCCGGTGATGGCCTACAGTCCTGTTGATCACGCGCGTCTGCCGAAACAAAGTGTACTCAACGACATCGCGAAGGCCCGCGGTTTGTCTGCGATGCAAGTCGCGCTTGCTTGGGTCTTGCGACAACCGCAGGTTATGGCGATTCCGAAAGCCGCGACTGTCGCTCATGTGATTGAGAACGCAGCGGCGCGAGAGGTGAATTTGTCGGGGGAAGAATTAAGTCTTATAGACGCTCAGTTCAAACCGCCGAAGTCAAAACGCCAGTTGGAAATGCTTTGAGACGGTAGGGGCGGGGGGGCGGGGTTAGTACTCAGGGTTGGTCGGTTCTGGGGTTAGTGGTCGGAGTCAATGCCGGGTTGGTGCTTTCAGTGTTAGTGGTCTGCGAGAGTTGGATTTTCTCTTTATCACTATTAGCCACTGTGCGTGGCGGCACGTCATTTCTTTGTCCAAAGCGACAAAGAAACGAAGCAAAGAAAGCGCTTTAACCGCTCTACCCTAAGTGTCCACAGCGTGCAGTTTTGATTCATAGGTGCCCCAAAAGCACGGTGCTCGCCAGAGCGAAGGATGTGTGAACCTCTCCTTCTCCGAACACCGATACCCACACGCTTCGCCACCAGTGATTGAACCTGCCCAAGGGGCACCCCGCGCTATCCGCGGACGACCAACCACCAAATGTGCACGCGCCTCGAACCATGTCGCCAACCCTGCTGGAAACGCGGTCGTGAAGATGCGTAAGGCCGTACCCACGCAAATAACTGTGGTGACCACGCGGGTAACTCACCAAAACTGGAGCAGCAACACGCGTGGTGCCGTGACCTACGGACATAACCGTCAGACCACGTAGCTGACACGCGAAGAAACGCAGCCACCAGAACACCTGAGGCCGCGCGGGTTCCTTGGCAACTGGTGCTTGCCCGAGAGCATACGGGGCGAAGCGTGTTCGTGTCAGGATTCGCGAGAAGGAGGGGTTCAAACATCCTTCGCTCTGGCGAAGAGCGCGGTAGCCAGAACGCGTGAGGCCGCGCGGGTTCCTTGGCAATGGTGCTTGCCCGAGAGCGTACGGGGCGAAGCGTGTTCGTGTCAGGATTCGCGAGAAGGAGGGGTTCAGACATCCTCCGCTCTGGCGAGCACCGTGCTTTTGGGGCACCCATGAATGAAAACTGCACGCTGTGGACACTTAGGGTAGCGTGGTTGAAAGCGTTTTCTTTGCTTCGTTTCTTTGTCGCTTTGGACAAAGAAATGACGTGCCGCCACGCACAGTGGCTAACAGTGATAAAGAGAAAATCCGACTCACGCAGACCACCACGGCCGAAAGCACCACCCCGGCATTGACCCCGACCACTAACCCCAGAACCTGGCACCAACCCCAACCCCAACCGCTAACCTCGGAACCCACCAGAACCCACCCCCAATCCACCGGCGCGAGCGTCTTATTCAGACTTTTGCAAGCGCTTCAATTCGGCTACGGGAATATGACACCGAATCCTGTGCCCATCGGCGGCATGCGCGTACGGCGGCTCCTCCTGCTCGCAGATCGCTCCAATCTTGCGCGGACAGCGGGTATGAAACACGCACCCCGACGGCGGATTTCCAGCACTCGGCAACTCACCTGAAAGGCGGATACGCTCACGCACCTGCGGTTCATCGCCGACTGCAGGAATCGACGACAACAACGCCTCGGTATAAGGATGATGCGGCCCGTCGAACACGTCCGTCGCACGGCCAATCTCCATCAGCCGGCCGAGATAAAGCACCGCGATACGATCCGATAAATAACGCACCACGTGCAGGTCATGGGAGATAAAAACGTAACTCACACCGCGCTCGCGCTGCAAGTCGGCTAGCAGGTTCAGGATGGCGGCTTGCACGGAGACATCGAGGGCGGACGTGGGCTCGTCGCAGACCACGACGCGCGGATCGCCGGCGAACGCACGCGCAATCGCCACGCGTTGTTTCAACCCCCCCGACAATTGCCGCGTGCGCGAGCTCAGGTAACGCTCGGGCAAACGCACGGCGGCAGTCAGCGATTGCAGCCGCGCCTCCTTCGCCGCCCCACGCAACGCGCCAAGTTTCGACAACGACCGTGCGATCAGCCGACGCACCGAATGCGCCCGGTTCAACGCGGAATCCGGATTCTGGAACACGATCTGCAGCGACTTGACCTGCTCGTCGTTACGGTTTGTCACGCGCGCGGGCAGAGCGGCGCCGTCGAGTTCTATGACGCCGCCCACATCCGGCGAGAGCAAGCCCAGCAGCAGCTTAGCGAGCGTCGTCTTGCCGCTGCCCGACTCGCCGACTAGCCCAAGCGTTTCACCCAGCGCCAGTTCCAGCGATACATCGTGTACCGCCCGCAGCGACTCCCCGCCGACATGAAACGTTTTCGATAAATTCTCCGCGCGCAACGCAACCGGTGCATCTGTCCGGTCGACAGCCGCGCTCAAAACCTCCGGCGTTGCACGCGGCAAGTCGATTGCACGTTCGTGATAGTGACAGCGCGCCATTTGGTCGCCATGCGCGGCCGCGACCCGATACGGTGGCGGCGCGTCACGACGACAACGGTCATCGGCGAGCTTGCAGCGCTGCGCATAGATACACCCCTGCGTCACCGATCCCGGCAGCGGCAGCGAGCCGGGGATGGTGTCGAGCCGGCCCGTGTCCTTACTGCGTCCCGTGGTCGGCAGGCAGCGCAGCAAGCCCACCGTGTACGGATGCCGCGGCCGCGCGAATACATCGCGCGTCGTGCCTTCTTCAACCAGTTTTCCCGCATACAACACGCCCACGCGATCACACATCCGTCCGATCACCGCCAGATTGTGGCTGATGAAAAGCACCGCTGTGCCAAGCTCCTCGCGCAGTTGCGCGATCAGGTCGAGCACCTCGGCTTCCACCGTGGCGTCGAGCCCGGTAGTCGGTTCGTCGAGGATCAGCAACTCCGGGTTGCATGCAAGCGCCATCGCGATGACCACGCGTTGCTGCATGCCGCCCGACAATTGATGTGGATAACTATTCATCACACGTTCGGGCGACGAGATCCGCACGCGCCGCAAGATGTCGATGGTGTGTTCCAGCGCTTCATGCACCGACGCACCCGCGAGCTCGAACGCCTCGGACACCTGCCGCGCAATCGTCAACGACGGATTCAACGCGCGGCCCGGGTCCTGATAAACCATCGATACCGCGTTGGCACGCATGTGCCGCAACGCATCGGCGTTCATCGAAGCGATGTCGTGGCCGGCGATCGAAATCTTCCCCGACTTCACACGGCCGTTGCGTGGCAGATAACGCAATATCGCGAGGGCCGCGGTGGACTTTCCACAGCCGGATTCGCCAACTAGCCCATATGCCTCGCCGCGTTTTATCCGCAGCGAGATGTCCTGCAATACTTCACGGTCCCGCCCGCGCGAACGGTACGCGACCGTCAGGCCGACAAGAGTCAGCGCATCGGTTTCGGCGCTCTTCGATCCATCGAAGATGGGGAAGGCCGAGGGCGGCGGTCCGTTCATCGGTCGAGCACTCCCTGGATACCATCGGCGACGAGGTTCACGCCCACTACCAGCGAGGCGATTGCCGCGGCGTCGAACACGACGGTCCACCATGCGCCGCCCGCCATCAGCGTGTAGCACTCGGAGAGGGCGAGGCCCCAGTCGGCCGATGGCGGCTGAATGCCGAAGCCGAGGAACGACAGCGTGGCGACCGCGAAAATGGCGTAACCGAGCCGCACGGTCGCTTCCACGATGATCGGCTGCAGCACGTTCGGCAGGATCTCCGCGAACATGATGTAGAACGCGTTTTCGCCGCGCAATTGCGCCGCCAGCACGTAGTCCAGATTGCGCTCGGCGAACACGGCCGCGCGCACGGTGCGCGCGGTGATCGGCATGAAGGTGATGCCGATCACCAGGATCACGGTGACGTTGCTCGCGCCGACCGCCGCGAGCGCGAGCAGAGCGACGATCACCAGCGGCAACGCGAGCACCGCGTCGATCAGCCGGCCGATCACGTTGTCCACCCATCCATCGAAATAACCGACGATCAAGCCAACTGCCGTCCCGGCTAGTGTTCCGAGCAGGGTCGCCAGCGGCGCGATGGTAAGAATGTCGCGCGCGCCAACGATCACGCGCGCGAACACATCGCGGCCGAGTTGATCGGTGCCGAACCAGTGCGTGGCGTCAGGTGGCGTGAGCGAGTTCAACGGATCGGACGCGTACGGGTCCTGGGGCACGACCCAATGTCCGATCAGCGCGCACGCGACCCAGAACAACAGGATCAGCACGCCGACCACGAACGTGGGTGAACGCAGCAAGGCCTTGCTGCGTTCAAAACGTGGCGCCTTGTGCGGCGCGGGCGCGACGGTTGCGGTGCTCATTGCGCGTTCCTCACCCGCAAGCGCGGATTCAACACGACATACAGCGCATCCGCGATCAGGTTCGCCGCCGTATAAATCACGCCGACGGTCAGCACGCCGGCTTCGAGCATCGGAAAGTCCTTGCCTTTGGCGGCGTTATAAATGAGCGAGCCAATGCCTTGATAGTGGAACAGCGTCTCCACGACCACCAGCCCGCCGATCATATAGCCGAGCTGCGTCGCGGCGACGGTAACGGTTGGCAGCAACGCATTGCGCAGCACGTGGCGCATGATCACCACGCCGCGCGGCAGGCCCTTGAGGATCGCGGTGCGCGTGTAGTCGGCATCGAGTGCTTCAACGGTGCCGGCGCGCGCCATTCGTGCGATGTAACCGAAGAACACCAGCACCAGCGGCAACACGGGCAGGATCAAATGCTGCAACTGGACGAATACATTCGACCCGGGCGGAAACGTTGCTTCAATCGGCAGCCATTGCAGCCAGATGCCGAACACGAGGATCAGCACGATGGAGGAGACGAACTCCGGCACGACCGTCGCCGATAACCCCGCAATGCTGATGGTCCGGTCGATCCAGCGGCCTTCATGTAGCGCGGAGTAAACGCCGCCGGCAATGCCAAGCGGCACGACGACGATAAACGCCAGCGCGCCGAGCTTGGCCGAATTCAACAACGCGTCGCCTATGAACGGCGCCACCGGCGCGCGATACGCATACGACTCGCCCATGTCGCCGCGCAGGAAGTGGGCGATCCAGCCGGCATATTGCGTGAGCAACGGCCGGTCGACACCCAGTTGATGATTGAGCGCGGCGACCGCGCGGGCGTCGGCCAGCGGCCCGAGGATTGCGCGGCCGACATCGCCGGGAAGCAACTGGCCGCCCGCGAACACGATCACCGACAACAGCCACAACGTGATGACCGCGAGCAGCAGCCGCACGCCGATAAACCGCGCAATGCGCGCGGCGCTTCCGGCGTTGCTGCGTGAGCTTACTTTCGGCGCGCCCGGCGCGGCGGGAGGAGAGACCGTGTTCATGATCGGAGCATCCTCGGGTCAGCCTTCAATGAGCGCGAGATTCAAAATGAACCGGCTACGCGCCGATAGTCGCGCGCTGGAAATACAACTGCGAAATGGCATTGAAGCGTACGCCTTTCACGTTCGCCCGCGTGACGATCAACTGATCATAGAAGTACGGAATCACAACCGGGGTTTCATCGAGCAGCAGGGTCTGGATTTGCCCCGAGAGTTTTTTCTGCGATGCCACGTCGAGCGCCGCCACGAAATCCGCTACCAGTTTGTCGTATTGCGGATTCTTGAAATGCGCCGCGTTCCACGTACCTTCGCTGGTGAGTGGTGCATTGAGGAACACGTTCGGCACGCCGCGATGTCCGTAATCCGTGATGCCGAGCGGCGAGTCGAGCCAGTCCGATTTGCCGTACGTGCCCGCGCCGTAATACAGCTCCTGGCTTTCCACCTTCAGCGTGATGCGGACGCCGACCGCCTTCGCCGCGTTCTGGATCACGACCGCGAGATCGGGAATTTCCATGTACTTCTCGGTCGTGAGCGTGACGTCGAAACCGTTCGGCACGCCCGCTGCCGCGAGCAATTGTTTTGCCTTCGCGACATCGAGTTTGCGCTGCGGCACGGACAGGTCGCTGGACGGAAACACCGGCGAGAACGGACTGTCGTTGCCGAGCGTGGCGTGGCCCTTGAACAACCCCTTCACGATCACCTCGCGATTCACCGCCAGCGCCAATGCCTGGCGCACGCGTTTGTCCTTGAAGGGGCCTGTGTCGGTGCGCATATGCATTTGCCGATGCGCGCTCGACTTCACGCCGAACACC
The DNA here is from genome assembly GCF_018449515.1 of Caballeronia sp. dw_19. Classification (GTDB taxonomy): domain Bacteria; phylum Pseudomonadota; class Gammaproteobacteria; order Burkholderiales; family Burkholderiaceae; genus Caballeronia. The sequence continues at coordinate 30,551 of NZ_JAAVUQ010000003.1, forward strand.
TTGAACTCGGGATTCGTCATCATGCTGAGCCCGCCCTGCACGGTGAAGTCGCCCATCACGTCGGCCTGCCGGCCTTGCAACGCAAGCAGCTCGGATTGTTCGTCGGCGTAGAACGCGAACGTCACCCGGTCGGGCAACGCTTTTTCGCCCCAGTAATCCGGGTTGCGTACAAACGATGCGCCCACTTTCGGCGTGTACTTTTCAAACTTGAATGGCCCCGTGCCCGGGAACGACTTCTCGTATGTGCCGCTGAAATTCGCCGGCAGGATCACGGCGTTGTACGTGTCCGAGGAAACGTAATACGGGAAGTTGCCGTTCGGCGCGTCGAGATGAAACTCGACCGTCATGTCGTCGATAACCTTCACCGAGTCCTTCGACAGCACGCCCTTGAGCACCGAGAGCGCCGCTGATCCGCTGGCCGGATCGGCGAGCCGATTGAATGTTGCCGCGACGTCCTTGGCGGTCATCGACTGGCCGTCGTGGAACTTGACGTTCGGGCGCAGCTTGAAGGTCCATACATCGCCCTTGTCGTTCGGCTTCCACGAAAGCGCGAGGGAAGGGCGGAGCACGAGCGCCTGACCGTCATCGTCGATGAGAAATTCGCCCGTCTGATTGATCAGCGCGAGGCCGGCGGGGTCCGTGACGGTGAGCGGATCGACCTGGCCCGACGGCGTCAGATGCGCCACGCGGATCGTGCCACCGGGCTTGCCCGCAGGCGCTTGCGCCCGAGCGCGCGGCATGCCGATCAACCCGCCAGCGGCCATCGATAAACCCAGCAAGCTCGCGTGTCTTAGCAATTCGCGTCGCGACAGCCGGCCGGCCTTGAATTCGTCGATGGCATGGTTGCCGAGTTCTCCCGCCGATCCCCTCGATTGCTCCAGCGCTGCATTGAAGGGGATGAGCGAGTCCAGATCGGTTACGGTCTTTTTCATCGGGCTGTCCGGTTCGGGGTTCGGTTGTTGTTTTGACTCGACGATACCGCGCCGCCCGACGAGGGACGGCGGCAGCGACGGAATCGGATGCGCTTTCAGTTTAGCGGAGCAAATAGTGTTTCGATTCCCGACGCGCGTTTCACATGCCAATTAATTGCGCGTGCTGTGGGACAGCCACGACGTTGCGGAAAAGCTTGCAGACCAGGCGTGAGGAGGGCGGTAGAAAATTCCGCGCCTCCGTGTGGTCATGCCGTGGCGTTCAATGCTGATGCGGATGTTTATGGATCGGATCGACCCAGAACACTTCCTCGGGCTCCTCCACCGCATCGATATTCAGATTCACCACCACCGCCTCGTTGTCGCTGCGCACGAGTACGCATTCCAGTGGTTCGTCGGTGAGCGCATTGATCTCCTGATGCGGCACATACGGCGGCACGAAGATGAAATCACCCGGTCCGGCTTCGGCCGTAAATTCCAGATGATTACCCCATTTCATGCGCGCCTGTCCGCGCACGACGTAGATCACGCTTTCCAACGCGCCGTGATGATGCGCACCGGTTTTCGCGTTCGGGTGAATCGTGACTGTGCCGGCCCAGATTTTCTGCGCGCCTACGCGCGCTGCGTTGATCGCCGCCGCGCGATTCATGCCGGGCGTTTGCGCGGTGTTGGTATCGAGTTGATCGCCCTTGATCACCTTGACGCCGTTCTCGCGCCAGTCGGTGTGCTCATGCTCGTGCTGATGTTCGTCGCTCATTGTCTTCGTCTCCGCCGATCCGTGGAAAAGCCGCCGTCGATCTACGCTGCCTTCAATCCGGCTAAAGCCCAAAAAAAGTCCGTTGCCGCCGGTAGGCAACAACGGACTTCTTCGGTCGCCCAACTCGTCGTCGAGCCTGGCAACGTCTACTTGGACTTCGAATTCACGATGGATTCCGCGACGTTGTTCGGCGTCTCGGCATAGTGCTTGAACTCCATCGTGTACGTGGCGCGGCCTTGGGTGAGCGAGCGCAGCGTGGTCGAGTAGCCGAACATTTCAGCCAGCGGCACCTCGGCGCGCACAATCTTGCCGCCGCCGCCCGCGATGTCCTCCATACCCTGCACGATCCCGCGGCGTGACGACAAATCGCCCATCACGTTGCCCATGAAATCCTCGGGCGTCTCCACTTCCACGGCCATCATCGGTTCGAGCAGCACCGGCTTGGCTTTCCTCATGCCGTCCTTGAACGCCATCGACCCAGCCATGCGGAACGCGTTTTCGTTCGAGTCCACGTCGTGGTACGAGCCGAACGTCAGCGTCACCTTCACGTCCACCACCGGATACCCAGCCAGCACGCCGGCTTTCAGCGTTTCCTGAATACCCTTGTCGACCGCCGGAATGTATTCGCGCGGCACGACGCCGCCCTTGATTGCATCGACGAATTCGTAACCCGTGCCCGGCTTTTGCGGTTCCAGCTTCAGCACCACGTGACCGTATTGGCCGCGTCCGCCCGACTGCTTGACGAACTTGCCTTCAATATCCTCGACCGGGATGCGGATCGTCTCGCGATACGCGACCTGCGGTTTGCCGACCGTGGCTTCCACGCCGAACTCGCGCCGCATCCGGTCCACCAGAATTTCCAGGTGCAGCTCGCCCATGCCGGAAATAATCGTCTGGCCGGATTCCTCGTCGGTCTGCACGCGGAACGATGGATCTTCCTGCGCCAGCCGGTTCAACGCGATACCCATCTTTTCCTGGTCGGGCTTCGTCTTTGGCTCGACCGCCTGGGAGATCACCGGTTCCGGGAAAATCATGCGTTCGAGAATGATCGGATGAGCCGGATCGCAGAGCGTGTCGCCGGTCGTGGCTTCCTTCAGACCCACGGCCGCGGCAATATCGCCGGCGCGCACTTCCTTGATTTCCTGACGCTCGTTCGCGTGCATCTGGAGAATCCGGCCAAGCCGCTCCTTCTTTTCCTTGATCGCGTTGTAGACCGTATCGCCGGAATTGACCACGCCGGAATACACCCGGAAGAAGATCAACTGGCCGACAAACGGGTCCGTCATGATCTTGAAGGCGAGCGCGGAGAACGGATCTTCGTCGGTCGGATGACGTTCCGCATGTTTGTCGTACTCGTCCACGCCCATGATGGCGGGCACGTCCGCTGGCGACGGCAAGTAGTCGATCACCGCATCCAGCATGGCCTGCACACCCTTGTTCTTGAATGCGCTGCCGCAGAACATGGGGACGATCTCGCTCCTGAGCGTGCGCGCGCGGATGGCTGCCTTGATCTCGTCCTCGCTGATCGCCTCACCGCCGATGTACTTGTCCATCAGCGCTTCATTTGCGTCCGCTGCTGCCTCGATCATCTTCTCGCGCCATTCTTCGGCGGTGGCGAGCAGGTTGTCGGGGATTTCCTGGTATTCGAACAGCACGCCCTGGCTGGCTTCGTCCCAGATGATTGCTTTCATCTTGACCAGGTCGATCACGCCCTGGAAGTGTTCCTCGGCGCCCACGGGAATCTGCATGGGCACGGCGACGCCTTTCAGGCGCTCGCCAATCTGACGTTGCACGCGGAAAAAGTCGGCGCCCACGCGGTCCATCTTGTTGACGAACGCAATGCGCGGCACCTTGTATTTGTTGGCCTGGCGCCAGACCGTTTCGGATTGCGGCTGAACCCCGCCCACCGAGTCATAGACCATGCAGGCGCCGTCGAGCACGCGCATGGAGCGTTCCACTTCGATGGTGAAGTCGACGTGTCCCGGTGTATCGATGATGTTGATCCGGTGTTCCGGATAATTTCCCGCCATGCCTTTCCAGAAGGCCGTGGTGGCGGCGGAGGTGATCGTGATGCCGCGCTCCTGTTCCTGCTCCATCCAGTCCATCGTGGCCGCGCCGTTGTGAACTTCACCAATTTTGTGATTCACACCGGTATAGAAAAGAATGCGTTCGGTGGTGGTGGTCTTGCCGGCATCGATATGAGCGCTGATACCAATATTCCGATAGCGGTCGATGGGAGTCTTGCGGGGCACTTGAACCTCCTGTTGATTGGTGGGAGCTTTGTAGCCCGAACCGGACACAATGGCCCGGCCGGCGGCTCCGGAGCGAAGCTTTGTCGTGCTGGGTGCTCACTTCGCTGGTTTATTAGAATAGCGCGTCGACAGGGTCTTTGCAGGATTCTTGCCAGCTCGGCAAAAAAGATGAATCTTTGATGACGCGCGCGGTGTCCCGGGCGCCGTCCCGGGTTGAGTCCTGTGCAGTGAAAAGCAGAAAGCCGGCGTGCGCGCAAAAAGCGGACAGCCGGCTTCGGACACAACTCGCGGGACTAGCGCCGCGTGAGCGGGGGCGTGAAGAGACTAACCCCGGAGACTAACCCCGCTCGATGCATACGTTATTGCAATGCAGGTAACCCCTTGATCTGCATGCCCGGCTGAAGTCCTTTCGATGCAAACCAGCCTTTGCTCATTTCCAGTGCGAACACACCATTATTGCGCGGGCAGTGGTTGTTTTCCGTCTCGGCCTGCATTTCGTCGATATCCGTGATCGTTCCGTCCGCGCGCATGAATGCGATCGACAGCGGGATCAACGTATTTTTCATCCAGAAACAATGCACGGCTGTTTCATTGAAGACGAACAGCATGCCTTCGTTGGGCTCGAGCTTCGTGCGATACATCAGGCCTTGTTCGCGATCGGCGTCGTTCGCGGCCACGGCTGCGTCGATCACATACATGCCCGCGGTGAGTTTCGTGTGCGGAAAATCGGCGGGCTTTTTCGCACCCGGCGGCATTTGTCCTGCTTCTGCAGCCAGCGGTTGAGCGTGCGCTGCCAGCGGCGCGACCGCGATCAACGAAACGAGTGGAACGGAGAACGCGACAAGCGCGCGGCGCACGAGACGCCCAAGATCAAACGATGAAACCGAACGGGGCGAGAGCCATGAAAGACGCACGGCGAAACTCCTGGTGAGATGAAGCCGGTTAGCTGAAGAATCAGTGAAGACTGGCGCATGTTACTTGAGCGCGCGCACGCCGACAAAAAGTGAGTCGACGAATACAACCCGCATCAATAACCCAACCGATCCCAAGACCCAAAGAAAAAGGCAGAAACCTTTCCAGGTGTCTGCCTTTCAATGCCGCTTTCGCGGCAGCACTGCTTGGTGTAGCGTCGCGTTACCGCGATCTATTACCAACTTACTCCGACGCGGCCGAAGCAGCTGCAGCCGAAGCTGCCTTCTTGTGCGTAGCCTTCTTGTGGGTCGACTTCTTGTGTGTCGACTTGTGAGCGGTCGAAGCAGCTGCAGGAGCCGATGCTTCCGGAGCCGAAGCTTGTGCAAATGCAGCCGTTGCGAACAGGCCAGCGACGAGAGCAGCGATCAGTTTGTTCATGTTGTGAATCCTCAGCTTTAGTTTGATTTAACCTTATGACCCGGTCGATGGAGTCATGTCGGTAAACGAGCCATCCACCTTTTGGTTGACAGGGGATTCGAACAAAACTTCGATCCCGCTGCGAGCGCTTTAACCTTACATAAAGCCTTCGTGTGCCGGCTGTGTGTTGCGGTCCTTCGCTAATGCCGGATGGCGGTTTTAAGGCATCTGCAGCGAATAACGCCGCATGGAGGAAGTCCGTTGACCTGTTTTTTCGGAATCGTGCAGCGATGATTGTTTGGAAACCGAAATTAATTTGTAATCTCCAGGTTCCGGCGAAACTTCACGCTTAAACGATGCCATTCCATGGCGCGCGCGGCGGCAGTTCGGTTGATGCGCCCGGTGCGAGTCCGAGACTGAATATATCCAGCGCGCCGATACCCACGCGCACCAACCGCAGTGTTGGATATCCGACGGCTGCGGTCATTCGACGCACCTGCCGGTTACGCCCCTCGCTGATCGACAGTTCGATCCACGTAGTCGGAATGGCGGCGCGGTATCGGATAGGCGGGTTACGTGGCCAAAGCTGGTCCACCCGTTCCACGGGTTCAACCCGCTTCACGACACACGGCTGCGTCACGAATTCCCCGAGGTCCACACCTGCCGCCAGACGCTCGAGAGCATCTGCGTCGGGCGCACCGTCGACCTGTGCCCAATACCGTTTGACCAGCTTGTGACGGGGCTCGGCTATGCGCGCCTGGAGCGCGCCATCGTCGGTGAGGAGCAGCAGGCCTTCGCTGTCTGTGTCCAGGCGGCCGGCCGGATAAACGCCGGGCGTCTTCACCCAAACGCCTAACGAAGGGTGCTTCTCGTGCGGCGAAAATTGACAGATAGTGCCGAACGGTTTGTTAAGAGCAAGCAGCGGCATGGCGGGGAATCGATGAGGAGACGCAATAAGGAAACGAGGCGGCGCTCAAGCGCAGCGCGGGAATCCGGCTATGGCGGATGGCGCGATATTAATGCATAATCCGAAGCGCCATGTCTTATGTCTTATATAAGACATAAGACATGAATCGAGCAACGGCCGATCGTAGCCACAACGGCAGCCACAATCGCGGCAATAGCATCAACGCACGGTCTTTCGGACCGCGGTTGCGTGCACCGTTTTGTTGCAACGCGGCAAAACGGGTGCCGGGCAGGCCCTGTGCACGGTGGGCTAGAATACCCTTCTGGTCGCCTCGGGCGCCGCGCCGGCATTGGCGCTGTTGGCCCGGCCACCGTTCGCTCATCCGCTGTTTCGCCGAATTTCCGAACGCATTCTGCGCATTTCTGTTTTAGCTAGCCAGCCATCTTTGGAGTCGACCATGCCGTATCAGCACATCAAGGTTCCGACGGGCGGTGACAAGATCACCGTCAATGCGGATTACTCGCTCAACGTTTCCGACCAGCCGATCATCCCTTTTATCGAAGGCGATGGTACGGGTCTGGACATCACGCCGGTGATGATCAAGGTCGTGGACGCAGCGGTGGAAAAAGCCTATGCAGGCAAGAAGAAGATCCACTGGATGGAAATCTTCGCGGGCGAGAAGGCCACCAAGGTGTACGGCCCCGACGTGTGGCTGCCGGATGAAACGCTGGACGTGCTGAAGGAATATGTCGTTTCTATCAAAGGGCCGCTTACCACGCCGGTCGGCGGGGGCATCCGTTCGCTGAATGTCGCGCTGCGCCAGCAACTTGACCTGTATGTCTGCCTGCGCCCGGTGCAGTATTTCAAGGGCGTGCCGTCGCCGGTGCGCGAGCCGGAAAAGGTCAACATGGTCATCTTCCGTGAGAATTCGGAAGACATCTACGCCGGCATCGAATGGGCGGCCGAGTCGGAAGAGGCGAAGAAGGTCATCAAGTTCCTGCGCGAAGAAATGGGTGTGACGAAGATCCGCTTCCCGGAAACGTCGGGGATCGGAATCAAGCCGGTGTCGCGTGAAGGCACGGAGCGCCTGGTCCGCAAGGCGATCCAGTACGCCATCGACCACAATCGCAACACCGTCACGCTCGTGCACAAGGGCAACATCATGAAATACACGGAAGGTGCGTTCCGTGATTTCGGCTATGCACTGGCCCAGAAGGAGTTCGGTGCGGAACTCATCGACGGCGGCCCGTGGATGAAGATCAAGAGCCCGAAGGGCGGCGACGTTGTGCTAAAGGACGTTATCGCAGATGCGTTCCTCCAGCAGATCCTGCTGCGCCCCGCCGAGTACGACGTGATCGCCACGCTGAACCTGAACGGCGATTATGTGTCGGATGCGCTGGCGGCCCAGGTTGGCGGTATTGGCATTGCGCCGGGCGCGAACATGTCGGATTCGGTGGCCATGTTCGAAGCCACGCACGGCACCGCGCCGAAATACGCGGGCAAGGACTATGTGAATCCGGGTTCGGAAATCCTGTCGGCTGAAATGATGCTGCGCCACCTCGGCTGGACTGAGGCGGCGGACGTCATCATCAAGTCGATGGAAAAGTCGATCCTGCAAAAGCGGGTGACGTATGACTTCGCGCGTTTGATGGAAGGCGCGACGCAGGTTTCATGCTCGGGCTTCGGGCAGGTTCTGATCGAAAATATGTAAGTTCGGCCAAGCTTCTTAAGGAAAGCCCCGGCGCGAGTCACTCGCCCGGGGCTTTTTCATGGGCAGCGCGAACGCGATCGGGCTACTCCGCACAACTCTGTCAAAACTTGTCGCAAGCGACTGTTTCACTGCAGCGGAGTGATACCCTCGATTTGCTGGACAACATATGTGTTTTTATACAGTTCGCCTTACGTTGGACGCGCCTATGTCTCACCAAAATTCGCACGTGACTACGTTGTTCGCCCGCTGGCTCGCGGTGGAAACCCGCGGTTTGCTTGGCGGCCTCGCCGGCGGCGTGGTCGGAGGTGTTGTGGCGTTCACGCTGATAAACCGGTTTAGTTCAACGAGCCTGGCGAGCGGTGCCGACGCAATTTCCATTGCGAACACATACATTGTCTATTCAACATTCATGATCGCGGCGGTTGCCGTTTTCCTGACCATGGCGGGTTTGATTTTCACGCAGCATTTCGCCATGGAGAAAGAACGGCACGTCGCGGACGCCTTTGCGGCATTGGTGGCCGAAATGGGCCGCACTAACGGGTGCGCGGTCGAAGTGGTGAAAGAAGTCATGAAGAACGCCGAAGTGGTCCAGCATTTTGACGATCAGGTAAAGGAAAAACTCAGGGAGGTGATGCGTGCGCAACTGGACAACGCGGACCAACGTAAGGCACGTGCGCGCAGCGAACATGATGCGCTGACCCGTATCGCCAGCGACCTGGAAAGTGCCTAGACCGTTTGAGAGGGGAGAATATGACAATCGTTTCCGCAATACCTGTCTTGCGAACCACAGCAGCGTTGGCGGCATTTTTGATGGCCGAGCGCCATTACGACATGGTGGGGTCCGCACCCCCATCGACGTCGACGAAATCGCGCGGTTGCTCCAGATCGAGGTGACCGAACATGCGGATCCTGGCGCTGCCAATACGATCGGCAAGATAACGCTGAGTCACGAGGGGCCGGCGAGAGTCTGGATCAATCCGGCGGAAAATGCCTATGGCCCAAGGCGTCGATTCACCCTGGCTCACGAAATAGCGCACTTTTGCATGCACAGATCCACCGATCGCCACGAATTTATCGACGACAAAAGCACTATGAATCGCAGCGAATCCTATTGGAACAGTTACGAATCCGAGGCAAACCGGTTTGCTGCGGAACTGTTGATGCCGCAACAGCTCATTGAGTCGTTGGGACGGCGCGTAATCGATGCTTACAAGGCGGAGCACAACACCGAGAAAATGCCGTTGACGCGGTTTATCGACGTGATGGCGGTTAAATTTCGTGTTTCCCATCTGGCCATGGAGTTCCGATTGAGGAATGTCGGAATTGGCAAACACAAATAGGTAAAAGGCCAGGGTGCGCCCTGCGGGTTTCCCCTCGCGATGCAAAAATAAAAAAACCCGGCGCAATGCCGGGTTTCGAGGACAGCGCGCTATCGAACGGTCAGGCAGCAGATTCCTGGATGTTCGACGCCTGTTTGCCCTTGGGTCCCTGGACGATCTCAAAGCTGACCTTCTGGCCTTCCTTGAGGGTCTTGAAACCATTCATCTGTATCGCCGAGAAATGAGCAAACAGATCCTCGCCGCCTTCATCGGGCGTGATGAATCCGTAGCCTTTCGCGTCGTTGAACCATTTGACCGTACCAGTTGACATCACTTCCCCTCTCACTCTCGTCGCTACCACGAGCACGCTCGAAAAGCTTGGCAACCCACAATGTGGATGGCCCCCTCCTCACAAGCTCACCGCGGCCTTTCTCCAACTGAAACGCTTTCGGAAAAAAGTGCCAGTTTGATTGTTTAATCTCTTAAATCACGTGTCAAGAAAATTTTGAGATGGTTGTCAAGGCGTTGTAAAGACCTCATTTCAAGGGTTTTTCCCGCTTTGCGCGTATCCCGCCGCACAAGCACGCCATCTTGAAAAGTCGCATAATCGACGCACATGAGGAGTACAGGCAACAGGCGGCTGGCACCAGCAGTCGCAGCGGGTTGCAGGAGTAGGTCGCATGAGTGATTCGAACAAGCGGATTACTCAGTCAGTCGCCGCGTGGAAGGCGTCCAAGGTGGTACCGAAGGCAGGTCGCGTCCGAGTGGACAATTCGTTTTTTTGAGAGCTGTGCGATACTGGATTCAACGATGTTTCAAGAGGGTCGGCCCGTGTCACAAGGGCTGGCGGAATTCAGCAAGCGACAGGTTGCGCGAAGTGTGCGGCGACACCGTTCAGTTCTCATCGCGAACGGAGTTTTGGCGAGATGGCGAGCCTGTCCGAGTTGTTTAGAATGGGCGTATGGCGATCAATCCCAACAAGCAGGATGGCACCGTACTGGAGCGGCAGGAACAAAAGCTGAAACAGCCGTCCATGTACAAAGTGGTGCTGCTGAATGACGACTTCACGCCGATGGAATTCGTCGTGTTCGTCGTGCAGGAACATTTCAATAAAGATCGTGAGACTGCGACGCAAATCATGCTGAAGGTTCATCGCGAGGGCAGGGGAGTTTGTGGGGTCTATACGCGGGACATCGCGTCGACCAAAGTTGAGCAAGTCGTTAGCCACGCGAGGCAAGCGGGTCATCCGCTGCAGTGTGTGATGGAGGAAGCATGATTGCCCAGGAACTGGAAGTCAGTCTGCACATGGCGTTTATGGAAGCACGTCAGGCGCGGCACGAGTTCATTACGGTCGAGCATCTTTTACTGGCCTTGTTGGACAACCCGACCGCGGCTGAAGTGTTGCGCGCATGCGCAGCAAATATTGAAGATTTGCGTCAAAACCTGCGCAATTTCATTCACGACAACACCCCGACCGTGCCCGGCACGGACGATGTCGATACCCAGCCGACGCTTGGTTTTCAGCGCGTGATTCAGCGCGCGATCATGCACGTGCAATCGACATCGAATGGTAAGAAGGAAGTGACTGGCGCGAACGTGCTTGTCGCTATCTTCGGTGAAAAAGACTCGCATGCCGTCTACTACCTGCAACAGCAGGGTGTGACGCGCCTCGACGTCGTCAATTTCATCTCGCACGGCATCGCGAAGACGAATTCCGGCGATGCAGCGAAGGCCAGCAGCGACGTGAACCCGGAAGCAGAAGATGCGGCTGCGCAGAAGGAAACTCCCCTTGCGCAATTCACGCAGAACCTGAACCAGCTCGCGAAGGATGGCAAGATCGATCCGCTGATCGGCCGCGAACTGGAAGTCGAGCGCGTGGTGCAAGTGCTGTGCCGTCGCAGAAAGAACAATCCGCTGCTGGTCGGTGAAGCCGGTGTGGGTAAAACCGCCATTGCCGAAGGGCTCGCCTGGCGCATCACGCGTGGCGAAGTGCCGGATATTCTTGCGGACGCTCAGGTGTATTCGCTCGATATGGGCGCATTGCTGGCTGGTACTAAATATCGTGGCGATTTCGAGCAACGTCTCAAGACGGTGCTGAAAGAATTGAAGGAACGCCCGCATGCGGTGCTGTTCATCGACGAAATTCACACGCTGATTGGCGCAGGTGCTGCGTCGGGCGGCACGCTGGACGCATCGAATTTGCTGAAGCCGGCGTTGTCGTCGGGTCAGTTGAAGTGCATCGGCGCGACCACGTTCACGGAATATCGCGGGATCTTCGAAAAAGACGCAGCGTTGTCGCGTCGTTTCCAGAAGGTGGACGTTGCCGAGCCGACGGTCGAGCAGACCATCGCAATCCTGCGCGGTCTCAAGTCGCGTTTCGAAGAGCACCACGGCGTGAAATATTCGTCGGGTGCGCTGTCCGCGGCGGCTGAATTGTCGGCACGCTTTATTACGGACCGTCATCTGCCGGACAAGGCTATCGATGTAATCGATGAAGCGGGCGCAGCTCAACGCATCCTGCCGAAGTCGAAGCAGAAGAAGACTATCGGCAAGAACGAGATCGAAGAGATCATCTCGAAGATCGCGCGCGTCCCGCCGCAAAGCGTGTCGCAGGACGATCGCAGCAAGTTGCAGACGCTGGATCGTGACTTGAAGAGCGTGGTGTTTGGTCAGGATCAGTCTATCGATGCACTCGCCGCCGCGATCAAGATGGCGCGGGCGGGTCTCGGCAAGACGGACAAGCCGATCGGCGCGTTCCTGTTCTCGGGCCCAACGGGCGTCGGCAAGACGGAAGTGGCGAAGCAACTGGCGTTCACGCTGGGTATCGAATTGCTGCGTTTCGACATGTCCGAGTATATGGAGCGTCACGCGGTCAGCCGGCTGATTGGCGCGCCGCCGGGTTATGTCGGGTTCGATCAGGGTGGTTTGCTGACCGAAGCTGTCACGAAGAAGCCGCATTGCGTGCTGTTGCTCGACGAAATCGAAAAGGCGCATCCGGACATCTACAACGTGTTGCTGCAGGTCATGGACCATGGCACGTTGACCGATAACAACGGTCGCAAGGCGGATTTCCGCAACGTCATCATCATCATGACGACGAATGCGGGTGCCGAAGCAATGCAGAAGTCGGTGATCGGATTCACGAATCGTCGGGAAACCGGCGACGAAATGGCCGATATCAAGCGGATGTTCACGCCTGAGTTCCGGAATCGTCTGGACCAGATCATCAGCTTCCGCTCGCTGGATGAGGAAATCATCATGCGCGTGGTCGACAAATTCCTGATGCAACTGGAAGATCAGTTGCATGAGAAGAAGGTCGACGCGGTCTTCACCGACGGCTTGCGCGCGCATCTGGCGAAGCACGGTTTTGACCCGCTGATGGGCGCCCGGCCAATGCAGCGCCTGATCCAGGACACGATTCGTCGTGCGCTGGCGGATGAGCTGCTGTTTGGCAAGCTGATGTCGGGTGGTCGCGTAACGGTGGACGTGGACGAGAACGACAAGGTCGCACTCACTTTCGACGAAAGCCCGGTGCCGCGTAATCCGAATCCGGAAGCGGTCGAGGTTGAGTGACTGATTGGCAGGCGATGACTGAAGTCAGGTGACGCACGCTTGAGGTGTGTCATCATCGGCGAGGCGGCGCGGGGAAATTTCCCGCGCCGCCTCGCTTTTTTGCGCGCGCATTTGTTGCGGATAATGACTTCAAGAGGTTGATTTGAGCTTTAAACGTGGGTCGTTCGAGACCATCGTAGAACGGGAGAAGGGGCTGCACCGGAGTTTGACCGCCGGACAGATGTCGATGATTGCTATCGGCGGGGCGATCGGAACGGGGCTTTTTTTAGGCAGCGGTTTCGCGATCGGTTTCGCCGGGCCGAGCGTGCTGGTGAGCTATGCGATCGGCGCGTTGATCGCGTTGTTGCTGATGGGCGCGCTGGCCGAGATGACCGTTGCGCACCCGACTTCCGGATCGTTTGGCGCGTACGCGGAGTTTTATATCGGGCCGCTCGCGGGATATCTGGTCCGCTACGCGTACTGGTCGGCCGTCGTATTTGCGGTCGGCACCGAGGTCAGCGCGGTCGCCGTGTTCATGAAGTACTGGTTCGCGAACGTGCCGGGCTGGTATTGGATCGTGGGTTTTTCCGCCGCGCTGATTGGCGTGAACGCGGCGAGCGTCAAGGTGTACGGCGTGATCGAATACGCGTTTTCGATGCTGAAAATCGTGGCGATCGTTGCGTTTATCTTGCTCGGTGCGGTGTTCGTGTATGGCGCGCCGGTGTCATCCGGCGTCGGGCTGAACAACTTCACGGCGCACGGCGGGTTCTTTCCGCACGGCGTGAAGGGCATGTGGTTCGCGGTCATTGTTTCCATTTTCAGCTACCTGAACATCGAGACGATCGCGGTCGCGGCCGGCGAAGCGCGTGATCCGCAACGCGCCGTGGCCCGGGCATTTCGCTCGACCGTATTCCGGCTGGTGCTCTTCTATCTGCTCACGCTGGCGTTGATGCTCGCGATTGTTCCGTGGACGCAGGCCAGCACCGACGAAAGCCCGTTCGTCAAAGTGATGGCCGCCACGCACGTCCCGTTCGCTGCGGGCGTGATCAACTTCGTGGTGCTGATCGCGGCGCTTTCCGCGATGAACAGCCAGCTCTACATCACCACCCGCATGATGTTCAGCCTGTCGCGGGCCGGTTACGCGCCGGCGCGCTTCGGGCGTCTGAGCGCGAACGGCGTGCCCACCGCCGCGCTGTCTTTGTCGACTAGCGGCATTGCGCTGGCCACCATCCTCACCGCGTTCTGGCCGGCGATGGCGTTCGGCTTGATGATGTCGCTAGCCATTTTCGGCGCGATGTTCGCCTGGCTGATGATTTTCGTCACGCACCTCTTTTTCCGTGCCCGCTACGACGGGCCGGCACTGTCTTTCCGGATGGTGCTGCACCCGTTCGGAAGTTTGCTGGGCGCGGGTTTGATGGCCGCGATCATGATCACCACCGCCTTCACGAGCGAATTTCGCATGACGCTCGTCTACGGCCTGGCATTCATGGTCGTTCTCGTCACCACCTACCTGCTCTGGTATAGGAAACGCGGGTAAACACCGGCCAGAAACCCCTTTGCATGTCTTTCGTTTCGAAACTAAAATCTTTCGAAACGAAAGTACAAAGGTGGTGCTGCCCGTGTTGGCCAACAAGAATTCGCTTCATCGGCGTCTGCGTATCGTCGAGCTTGTCCGCAAGCGCGGGGAAGTATCGGTCGATGAACTCGCTACAGCGTTCGACGTGTCCAGCGTCACGATCCGCTCGGACCTGAATTACCTGGAGCAGCAGCGCTACCTCATCCGGGCGTTTGGCAAGGCGCGCTACGTCGCGCAACGGCCCGGCGAGAACCTGCTGGCAGCGGTGCCTCCGAGCGCGACACGGCAGGCCGCGGATATGGCGATTGCGCGCATGGCGGCGGATTTCATCGATGACCACGCGTCGGCGTTCATTGGCGCAGGTCTGATTACGCACAAGTTGCTGCCGCTGCTTGCCGACCGCGCAAACCTCGCGCTGACGCTTAACGACATCGCGATGGTGCCGACCGTCCAGCGTTTCATGCGCTGCGAATTGCGTCTCACCGGCGGTTCGCTCGATGACGATTCCACCGTGCTGCTTGGGCCGGACGCCGAGCGCTCGTTGTTTGCGATGTCGCTGGATCTGGTGGTGCTGGAGGCGAGCGGTATCGACCGCGAGGGCAATTTGCTGTGCGCCGATCCGCGTCTGGCAAGCGTATTCAAAGCCGCGTTAAAAAACGCCAAACGAATCGTAGTCGTGGCTTACCAGCCGGCGCTGCAAGGTGAGGGCGAGGCCTTCTGCCACGTCAGTCGCCTGGGCGGATTGGTACTCGATGACGCCATCGACCCGCCGACACTCGACCTGATTCTCAAAGCTGGACTGGACGTGCATCGGCGGGAAGAAGGGATTCTTGAATTTCATGGTAAGTAACCCTAAACAATAACTGGAGATAGTCACATGTTTCGTCGTCGTTCACTTCTTGCTGTTCTCGTCACCGCGTTCGCCGCAACTGCAACGGCCGCCCAAGCCGCCGATGTAAAGATTGGCGCATCTCTGCTCACGCAACAACATCCGTTTTACGTCGAACTCGCCAATGCGATGAAGGCTGAAGCGGCGAAGGATCACGCGCAGATCGATATCGCGATTGCGAATCAGGACTTGAGCAAGCAGATTGCCGATGTCCAGGATTTCGTGACGAAGAAGGTCGATGTGATCGTGATCTCGCCGGTGGATTCAAAAGGCGTGAAAGCCGCCGTGCTGACGGCGCAGCGCGCCGGGATTCCGGTGATCACCGTCGATATCAGCGCGCAAGGCGTGGAAGTCGCGTCGCACATCGCCACCGATAACTACGCGGGCGGCCTGCAAGCCGGCGCGTTGATGTGCAAGGTGCTGGGCGGCAAGGGCAAGGTTGGTGTGATCGATTATCCGACGGTTCAATCGGTGATCGACCGCGTGACGGGCTTCAAGAAGGCGCTGGAAGCATGTCCCGATGTGAAGATCGTCGCGATACAACCGGGCATCACGCGCGCCGATGCATTGAGCGCCGCGCAGAACATGCTGCAGGCGAATCCGGATCTCGCGGGCATCTTCGGCTTTGGCGATGACGCTGCAATGGCCGCAGCGGTGGCGGGTAAATCGGCGGGGAACCACGTGAAAGTGATCGGCTTCGACGGCATGCCGGAAGCGCGTGCAGCGGTGGACAAGAACCCGAACTTCGTCGGCGTGATTCGTCAGTACCCGGACAAGATGGGCGCGCTTGCCGTGGACACTGCGGTGAAGGTCGCAGAGAAGCAGCCCGTGCCGAAGCTGCAACCGGTGACGCCGGGTCAGTATCTGAACGCGTCGGTGAAATGAATACGGTTTTAAACCCGCGCCCGATGGTGCCGCTGCTCGAGTTGCGCGGTATCGCGAAATCGTTCGGTCCGGTCGAGGCGATCAAGGACGTCTCGCTCTCGATTTTGCCGGGCCGCGTTCATACGCTGCTCGGCGAGAACGGCGCGGGCAAGTCCACGCTGATGAAGATTCTCGCGGGCGTTCACGCGCCCACGCGTGGCGAGATTTTGCTGAACGGATCGTTGGCTACGTTTGCGAATCCCGGTGAGTCGCAGAAGGCCGGCATCGCGATCATCTATCAGGAACTCAGTCTCGCGAAGAACCTGAGCGTGGCCGAGAACATGTTCGCGGGACACGAGCCGCGGCGTTTTGGCATCGTCGATTTCAAGCGCTTGTATGCGCAAGCACAGGCGTTGCTGGATGACCTGGGTATCGATATTGACGCCGCCGCGTCCGTCTCGCGACTTTCCATGGCGCAGCGCCAGCTTGTGGAAATTGCCAAGGCGCTGAGCCGCGACGCATCGCTCGTGATCATGGACGAACCTACGTCCTCGCTGAGCGATCGCGAAGCCGAGATTCTTTTTCATATCGTCACGAAGCTGACGGCGAAGGGCGCGGCGGTGGTTTATATCTCGCACCGCATGGACGAGATCATGCGTATCTCCGACGACATCTCGGTCATGCGCGATGGTCGCTACATCGCGACATTGCAGAAGGGCGAGACGACTATCGGCGCTTTGATCGCGATGATGGTCGGCCGCGAAATGAGCGATGTGTATCCGCGTCGCGAGACGCCTTATGCATGTCCTTCGTTGCCGTTGCTGAAGGTGAGCAACCTCACACTTCCCGGCCAATTTGAAGACATCAGCTTCGAGATTCACGCGGGAGAAATCCTGGGCTTCTTCGGACTGATCGGCGCGGGACGCTCGGAGGTGATGAAGGCGTTGTTCGGTATCGGCCGGCCAAGCGGCGAAATTACGATGAGCGGCAAGCGGCTGAAGTTGCGCAATCCGGCGCATGCCATTCGCGAGGGCATCGCGTTTGTCACGGAAGACCGCAAGCACGAAGGTCTCGTGCTGATGCATTCGATCGCCAACAACGTGACGATGGCGAGTTTCGAAGAACACGGTTCGCGCTTCGGCATCCTGAACCGCCGCTTCGAACGCGATGAAACCGCGAACGCAATCACGCGCATGAACATCCGTGCATCGGGGCCGTTTCAAGCGGTTGGAAACCTGAGCGGCGGCAATCAGCAGAAAGTGGTGTTCTCGAAATGGCTGGCGTTGAAACCCAAAGTGCTGATCCTCGATGAACCCACACGCGGCGTTGACGTAGGCGCGAAGTTCGAGATTTATCGCGTGATCCGTGAGTTGGCTGCGACTGGGACCGCGATCATTCTTGTCTCGTCCGAATTACCGGAAGCACTCGCCATGAGCGATCGCCTTGTCGTGATGCGCGAGAAACGCATCGTCCATGAATTCAATTCGCACGGTCCTACGCAAGAAGAAGTGATGTCGTACGCAACAGGAGCCAAAACAGCATGAACCCGACTCAACTCAGCGGCGCCGCATCGACGCGCCGCTCGCACGCAAGCGGCGCGCTACAACGCGCGGCCCGGCACTACGGCGGTATCGTCGTCGGCCTGATCGTTTTATGCGGATTCTTCTGGGCGCTGTCGCCGAACTTCATGTCGGTGAACAACCTCGTGAACGTGGTGATGCAGGTTTCCATCATCGCGATCCTCGGGTTTGGCATGACCTATGTGCTCCTGCTCGGCGATATCGACCTGTCGGTCGGTGCGACGATGGCGCTCGTCGGCACCGTCTGCGCATTCACGTTGGAGCATGGCGCGTCGCCGTTCATGGCCGTGATCGCTGCGATGGTTACGGGGCTCGTTTTAGGGGCCGTGAACGGATCGCTGACCGCGTTACTGACGATTCCCTCGTTTATTGTCACGGTCGCCACCATGGGCGTTTTCCGGGGCTTGGCCTACCTCACGTCGAACGGCGTGCCCATTTCCATCGACGATGATCGCTTCGCCTTCCTCGGCAACGGTCTTGTGCTGGGTATTCCGCTGCCGATCTGGATCCTCGCGGTCCTGCTGCTGTTGAATCACTTCGTGCTCTCGCGTACCGTATTCGGACGCAAGGCGTATCTCGTGGGCGGAAACCGCGAGGCGGCGTTGTATTCGGGTATCGATGTAAACAGGCTGCGGATCATGATCTTCATGATCTCGGGCTTGCTCGCAAGTATTGGCGGCGTGCTGATGACCTCGCGGCTTTACTCCGCGCAGCCGAATGCGGGGATCGGCTATGAACTCGATGCCATCGCTGCCGCCGTGCTCGGCGGAACGAGTCTCTCGGGCGGCTATGGAACGATCACCGGGACGCTGATCGGCGCGCTGATTATCGGTGTCATCAACAACGGGATGAACCTGCTCAGCGTTCCGTATTTCTATCAACTCATCGTGAAAGGCATCGTGATCCTGGTCGCGGTGTGTATCGATGTTCAAACGAAGAAACGTCATGCCTAACTCAAACGGTGTTCCCTCCAAGAAGCCCGGCACCATCGTCGCGATGGGCGAGATCCTGGTCGAAATCATGGCCACTAAAATCGGCCAGAGCTTTCGTGAACCGGGGACGCTCATTGGCCCGTTCGCGAGCGGCGCGCCGGCCATTTTCATCGATCAGGTCGCGAAGCTCGGCAGTCCGTGCGCGATGATCGGCTGCGTGGGCGACGACGACTTCGGCGTGCTCAACGTCGAGCGCTTGCGCAGCGATGGCGTTGACGTATCCGGTATCGCGGTGCTGAAAGATGCGACCACCGGCAGCGCGTTCGTCACGTATCGCGAGGACGGCGATCGTGACTTCATCTACAACATTACGAACAGCGCGTCGGCGCAGTTGTCGGTGGCGAATCTGCGGGACGATCTGCTCGCGAACTGCGGCAATTTCCACGTGATGGGATCGTCGCTGTTCTCGTTCCGGATTATCGAGGCGATGAAGCAGGCTATCGAAACGGTGAAGAGGAACGGCGGCACGGTGAGTTTCGATCCGAATATCCGCAAGGAAATGCTGCGGATTCCGGAGATGCGCGACGCGCTCGACTTCATCCTCGACTACACCGATGTGTTTCTGCCGAGCGGTCATGAAGTGACCTTGCTGGCGAGCGCGACGTCGGAGCGTGGGGCGATCGATGAACTGCTGAAGCGCGGCGTGAAGGAAGTGATCGTGAAGCGCGGCGCGGAAGGTTGCAGTTACTTCGATGCCAACGGCGAGACGCATCGGCCGGCCTTCAAAGTGCAGGAACTCGATCCGACCGGCGCCGGGGATTGCTTCGGCGCGACGTATATCAGTTGCCGCGCGCAGGGCATGGACGTGGATACATCGCTTAAATATGCGTGTGCAAGCGGCGCGCGGGCGGTGGGAGTCAAAGGCCCGATGGAAGGCACGGCAACGTTCGCAGAACTCAATACCTTTCTGCAATCAGCCACGGAGTGAAGTCATGAACTCGATCGTCTCGCGTTTGAGCAATGCACACCCGGCGTCGGTGTGGCTGGCCGGCATCTATTCGATCTGCTCCGCGCACCCGTGGGTGCTGGAAGCAGCCATGCGGCAGGCGCTGGAAGACGAGACGCCCTTGCTGATCGAATCGACATCGAATCAGGTCGATCAGTACGGCGGTTATACGGGCATGAAGCCGGCGGATTTCGTGGACTTCGTTCGTTCGATTGCCGAGCGCGTTGGTTTCCCTCATGCACATCTGATTCTCGGCGGCGATCACCTTGGGCCGAACGCGTGGCGTCATCTTCCCGCAGAAGAAGCCATGCATCGCGCGGATGCGTTGATCGACGCGTATGCATCGGCGGGCTTCACGAAGATTCACCTCGATACCAGCATGTCCTGCGCCGATGACCCCGAGCGCTTATCCGATGCAGTGGTTGCTGCAAGGGCCGCACGTTTGTGCGCGGTAGCGGAGGCGGCGGTGAAACGCGCGGGTCTCGGCGTGAGTCCTGTGTATGTGATCGGCACGGAAGTACCGGTGCCGGGTGGCGCGGCGGAAGAGCTGGACATCGTTGAGCCAACCTCGCGTGAAGCGGCGATTGAAACGGCCCTGATCCACAAACAAGCGTGGCAAGAACACGGCGTGCAAGACACGTGGCCGCGCGTGATTGCGCTCGTTGTGCAACCCGGTGTGGAGTTCGATCATACGAAGGTGATCGACTATGAGCCGGCGCGGGCCGAGTCGCTAAAGAGCGCGCTGGACGATCTGCCGGGGATGGTCTTCGAGGCGCATTCCACGGATTATCAAACGCCCGAAGCGCTAAGCGCTTTAGTCCGCGACGGCTTTCGCATTCTCAAGGTGGGGCCGGGCGTGACGTTCGCATTGCGCGAGGCGTTGTATGCATTGGCCGACATAGAAACGCAATTGATCGATGCGCATAAACGATCGAATCTGCGCACGGTCGTTGAGCGCGTGATGCTGAGCAAACCGGGTTACTGGGAAAAGTATTATCACGGCGATGCTGAGCAGCAACGCGTGTTACGCACCTATAGTTATAGCGACCGCGTGCGTTATTACTGGGCCGATGCAGAGATCGGCGCAGCGGCGCAAACGTTGCTGGATAACCTGAGCGCTTTGAAGATTCCGGAGAATTTGCTCAGCCAGTTCTTGCCTGAGCAGTATTGGGCGGTGCGCCGCGGGCAGCTGAAAAACGAGCCGCTCGCGCTCGTGCAGGATCGCGTGCGGCAGGTTATCCGAACATACGCGGCGGCGTGCCGCGCTTGATTTCTTCGAACCAGCTCAGTGCTTGCCCGTGCTGCCGAAACCGCCGGCGCCGCGCTCGCTCTGGGCGAAGTCATCGACAATATTGAACGTTGCCTGCACCACCGGCACGATCACCAGTTGCGCAAGGCGTTCAAGCGGGTTCAGCGTGAACGCCGTCGCGCCGCGATTCCACGTCGAGATCATCAACTGGCCTTGATAATCCGAGTCGATCAAACCGACCAGATTCCCCAGCACCACGCCATGCTTATGACCCAAGCCTGAGCGCGGCAGAATCAGCGCCGCATAATCCGGATCTTCGATATGAATCGCGAGTCCCGTAGGCACCAGAGTCGTCTGGCCGGGTTCGAGCGTGATGGGTTCATCGAGGCACGCACGCAGATCGAGTCCGGCGCTGCCAGTCGTGGCGTAGGCGGGCAGATAGTCGCGCATGCGCGCATCGAGGATCTTGATGTCGAGTTTCATGGGTTCTGTTTGTTGAGTTCGAATGCTTCGGCCAGCAATTCATACGAGCGCATGCGTGCCGGGTAACTTCCTGCAACCGTCAGCACGATCAGTTCGTCGGCGTCGAAGCGTTGTTGAAGTTCATGCAATTGTTCGGTCACGCGTTCTGGCGTGCCGATGATGCTGCGATTTTTTTCCCGCGCAATCACGCTCAGTTCGCGTTCGCCAAATGCCTGGCCCGCGCCCTGAGCAATCGATGGAATGGGCATGTTGAGGCCGTACGCCATCTGCACACGACGTAAATCGACCGCGCGTTCCAGTGCGGCGGCTTCCGCTTCGGTATCGGCGCAAATGACGAACACGGCGGCCGCGAGATAAGGCTTCGAGCCGTTGCGCGATACAAACCGGTCGCGATACGCCTCCGCCACCCGGTGTCCATATTGCGCATTAATAAAATGCGCGAACGCGAAACGAATGCCGAGTTGCGCCGCGAGCAGGCCGCCGAAATCGCTGGAACCTAGCATCCATAACTCGGGGCGCGTGGCGATTTCCGGCTGCAAGAGCACGCCGTGCGCGAGATGATCTTCGGGCAACGTACCGTCGAACAGGCCGACGAGTTCGCCCACCTGCTGCGGGAAAATATCGCCGCGATTGTAGTCGCCGGCGGCCACTGCTTGCGCTGTGCGCATGTCGCCGCCGGGTGCACGCCCGACGCCCAGGTCCACGCGATTCGGAAACAGCGCTTCGAGCATCAGGAACTGTTCGGCGACTTTGAACGAGCTGTAGTAGGGCAGCATGACGCCGCCCGAGCCGATCCGGATGCGCTGGGTAATGCTGCCGATTCGCGCGAGCAATACCTCAGGACATGGATTCGATACCCCGCGCAAACCGTGATGCTCGGCGCACCAGTAACGCGTGTAGCCGAGGTCGTCGGCGAGGCGCGCGAGATCGAGCGTGGCCGCGATAGCATCAGCGGTGCTATGGCCGTGAATGACCGGCGTTTGATCGAGTACGGAGAGTTTCGTCGTCATGGTCCTGGCAACAGCAATGGGCTAAACCGGCAGGCTAAGACAGCAGTGAACCGCCACGCGGCGCCCGCTTCGCGATCTCGGCGATCAACAAGCGCGCCAGCAGTTTTTTATCGGCGCGCGGCAGACGCGTGATACCCGATGCTTCGAACAGCACGACCTCGTTGTCGTCGAGGCCGAAGGTCAGCGGCCCGAGATTGCCGATCAGCAACGGCACATTCTTGCGCGCGCGTTTCTCTTCGCCGTGCACTTCGAGATCGCCGCTTTCCGCCGCGAAACCCACGCAATACGGCGGGTTCGGCAAACGCGCGACGGTGGCGAGGATGTCCGGGTTTTCGACGAACGTGAAGGTGGGCATCGGCTGATTGGCGGTCTTCTTGATCTTGTGCTCGCTGAGGTGCTCAACGCGCCAATCCGCGACCGCCGCTACTGCAATAAAGATGTCTGCATCCGGCGTGGCGTGCAACACCGCGTCGTGCATTTGCTGCGCGGTTTGCACATCTTCGCGATACACACCCCAAGGCGTTTCCAGCGCAACCGGGCCGGCCACGAGATGCACGTCGGCACCGGCCTGAGCCGCCGCACGCGCGAGCGCGAAGCCCATCTTGCCGGATGATCGATTAGTAATGCCACGCACGGGATCGAGCGGTTCGAAGGTCGGACCGGCCGTAATCAACACGCGATGTCCTTGCAGAATCTTCGGCTGGAAGAATGCACAGATTGCTTCGAATGTCGCCGATGGTTCCAGCATCCGGCCATCGCCCACTTCACCGCACGCCTGCGCGCCGGAATCGGGTCCGAGCACTTGTACGCCGTCCCCGCGAAGCTGCGCAACGTTGCGTTGCGTCGCCGGGTTCTGCCACATCTGGCGGTTCATCGCGGGCACGACGAGCAGCGGGCAATCCCTTGCCACACACAGCGTGGAGAGCAGGTCGTCGCAATTGCCATGCGCGAGCTTGGCGATAAAGTCGGTGGAAGCGGGCGCGATCACGATTGCATCGGCTTCACGCGACAAATCGATATGCGCCATGTTGTTGGCAATCCGCGTGTCCCATTGCGAGGTGTACACGGGACGGCCGGACAACGCCTGCATGGTCACAGGCGTAATGAATTGCGTGGCGGCGTCGGTCATGACGATCTGCACGGTCGCTCCGGCTTTCACCAGCAGACGCGTGAGTTCGGCGATCTTGTAGCACGCGATACCGCCTGACAGCCCAAGTACGAGATGCTTTCCTGCGAGTTCTGTGTTGTCCAATCCCGCCTCCATCGTCATGCTTTACCGTGCGAAGAAACTTACTTTGCCCCGCGCACGCGCCGCAATTCATCGAACACGAGCAGCACGGCGCCGATGGTAATCGCACTGTCGGCGAGATTAAACGCCGGCCAGTGCCACGTATTGACGTGAAAATCCAGAAAGTCGATCACATGGCCATACGCAATCCGGTCGATCACGTTGCCAATCGCGCCGCCCATGATCAGCGCCAACGCCGTGCAGAACAGCCGTTGCGTGCCGTGCCGTTTCAGCAAATAGCAGATCACGATAGCCGCGACCACGCCGAGCGCGGTGAAACCCCAACGCTGCCAGCCACCGGCGGTAGCGAGAAAGCTGAACGCCGCGCCGCGGTTGTAGATCAGGAACAGGTTGAAGAAGGGCGTGAGCGCGTGCGGCTCGCCATACGTGAACACGCGGGCGACGGCGATCTTCGACAACTGGTCGAAGAGAATCACGATCAACGCCACGCCCAACCACGGCGCGAGTGACCCGCTGCTTTGTTTCGACATCGTTCTTGCCATTATGCTGCGCTCCGCGATTCGCCGTTGCCGAAGAGATTGGTGATGCATCGGCCGCACAATCCAGGATGTTCCGCCGATGCCCCCACGTCCGCACAGTAATGCCAGCAGCGTTCGCATTTCAGATACGTCGATGCAATCACGTCAACGCCTTCTTCCGCTTCGCTCGCCACCTTCACCACCCGCGCCGCCGATGTAATCAGCACGAAGCTGAGGTCATCGCCGAGGCTGGTCAACGCGTTGTATCGTGCGCCGCTCGCCCGTACGTCCACTTCGGCCTGCAGCGACGAACCGATCAGGTTAGCCGTGCGCGCTTCTTCCAGTGCCTTCGTGACGTCGCTGCGCGCCGAGCGGATCAGCGTCCACTTGTCGAGCAATTCGCCGGCCTCGGGCACTTGCGGATAGGTGTGATACACCTCGGTGAAAATGGTATCGCGGCCAGGTTGCAGCACCTTGTACGCCTCTTCCGCCGTGAACGACAGATACGGCGCGACCAGCCGCAGCAAACCGTGCGCAATGTGATGCAGCACCGTCTGCGCCGCGCGGCGTTCGCGCGAATCCGGCTTCATGGTGTAGAGCCGATCCTTCAGCACGTCCAGATAGAAACCGCCGAGGTCTTCCGAGCAGAACGTCGCGAGCTTCGATACAACCGGATGGAACTCGAACTTCTCGTAATGCGCGAGCACATCATCTTGCAGGTTCTGCGCGAGGGCGACGGCGTATTTATCGATCTCGAGCCAGTCTTCCACCGGACGTGCATTCTTCTCGAAGTCGAAATCGGAGAGATTGGACAAGAGGAAGCGCAACGTATTGCGAATTCGCCTGTACGTCTCCGTCACGCGCTTCAGGATCTCTTCGGAGATCGCGAGTTCGCCCGAATAATCCGTCGATGCAATCCACAAACGGATGATTTCCGCGCCCAGCCGGTTCGACACTTCATGCGGATCGATGCCGTTGCCAAGCGACTTCGACATCTTGCGACCTTCGCCATCGACGGTGAAGCCGTGCGTGAGCAGCGCGTTGTACGGCGGACGGCCGTCGAGCATGGAGGCAGTAAGCAGCGACGAATGGAACCATCCGCGATGCTGGTCCGAGCCTTCCAGATACAAATCTGCCGGGAATTGCAGCGAATCCTTGTGCGAGCCGCGCAGCACGTGCCAATGCGTCGTGCCTGAGTCGAACCACACGTCGAGCGTGTCGCGATTCTTCTCGTACATGTTGGCTTCATTGCCGAGCAGTTCCGCCGGATCGAGCGTTTGCCACGCTTCAATACCGCTCACTTCCACGCGCTTGGCCACTTCTTCGAGCAGTTCCAGCGTACGCGGATGCAGTTCGCCGGTTTCCTTGTGGACGAAGAATGCCATCGGCACGCCCCATTGACGTTGCCGCGACAGCGTCCAGTCGGGCCGGTTCGCGATCATGCTGTACAGCCGCTGCTTGCCCCACGCCGGGAAGAACGCCGTGTTCTCGATCCCTTCCAGCGCCGTCTCACGTAGCGTGCGCGACGTATCGTTGGGCTTCACGTCCATGCCGGCGAACCACTGCGATGTCGCACGATAGATGATCGGCGTCTTGTGGCGCCAGCAGTGCATGTAGCTGTGCTTGTACTTCTCGGTTTTCAGCAGCGAATGTGCGCCGCGCAAGGCTTCCACGATCTGGTCATTCGCTTCCCAGATCGAGAGTCCGCCGAACAACGGCAACGATTCGATATATCGCCCGTCGCCCATGACCGGGCTGATGATGTCCGAGTCCGTCATGCCATGCGCCTTGCACGACACGAAGTCTTCCACACCATATGCCGGCGACGAATGCACGATCCCCGTGCCGCTCTCGGTCGTCACGTACTCGCCGAGATACACAGGCGCCGTGCGTTTATAGCCGGGGTGGGCCGCGCTTAACGGATGATGAAAGCGCAGGCCGCTCAACTTCTCGCCCGTCGTGGTCGCGATGGTCGAACCCGTGAGGCCGTACTGCTTCAGGCATTCTTCCACGCGATCTTCGGCCAGGATCAGCAGGCCCTTTTCGGTATCGACGAGGCTATAGACGATCTCCGGATGCACATTGAGCGCCTGGTTCGCGGGGATGGTCCACGGCGTGGTCGTCCAGATTACGACGCCACCTTCCTGCTTAGGCAACGCGTTCAGGCCGAACGCCTGCGCGGTCTTTTCCGGCTCGGCAAAAGCGAACAGCACGTCGATGGTCGGATCGACCTTGTCCTGATACTCGACTTCGGCTTCAGCCAGCGCCGAACCGCAATCGAAACACCAGTTCACCGGCTTCAGCCCGCGATACACATAACCCTTCTCGAGGATCTTCCCCAACGCGCGGATTTCGCCCGCTTCGTTGGTGAAATTCATCGTCTTGTACGGATTGTCCCAGTCGCCGAGCACACCAAGGCGCCGGAAGCCGAGCTTCTGCTTTTCGATCTGCGCGCTCGCGTAGGTGCGCGCTTTTTCCATCACTTCGCGTGCCGGCAGCGACTTGCCGAACTGCTTCTCGATCTGGATTTCGATGGGCATACCGTGGCAATCCCAGCCGGGGACATAGACCGCATCGAAGCCCGCCAGATTGCGCGCCTTCACGATCATGTCCTTCAGGATCTTGTTCACCGCGTGCCCGAGGTGGATGTCGCCGTTTGCATACGGCGGGCCATCGTGCAGGATGAACTTCTTGCGGCCCTTGCTGGCAGCGCGGATTTTTTCGTAGATCTTGTTGTCCTGCCATTCCTTCACCCATTGCGGCTCGCGCTTGGGCAAGTCACCCCGCATGGGGAACGGCGTATCCAGCAGATTGACCGGATATTTCGACTGGGGCTTGGCTTCTTTCTTGTTGCTCATGGATGACTCGATATCTATTCGATGAAGCGGCGGTGAGGCGGCGGTTCCAAGCGGACAAGCTCGGGAACGGGCTCGAAGATGCGTATTTAGCGAGGCAGCGGGCAGCGCGTCGGGGGCTTTATTGGCAATCTAAGCTCCCGGCGCTACGCGCTCACCTAATTCGATCGGTGGCCGAGATGGCGAAACCGCTGTCGCGGCCACTTGAGTTCACGTCTGCAGCGAAATACGCGCGGGCGTTGGTCACGTCGCGCGCGATGGCTGCCGTCAGGGTTTCGAGGTCCACGTATTTTTCCTCGTCGCGCAGCTTTTTCAGGAATTCGATACGTACGAGCTTGCCGTACGCGTCGCCATGCCAGTCGAGCACGAAGGTTTCAAGCAGCACGCGGCCGGAGTCGTCCACGGTTGGGCGCAGTCCGAGGCTCGCCACGGCGGGCAGCGGGTCGGGTCCAAGCCCATGCACGCGCACGACGAAGATGCCTGCGAGCGCCGGCCGCTTGTGGGCGATCGGCATGTTGAGCGTGGGAAAGCCGAGATCGCGGCCGAGCTTTTGCCCGTGGACCACGTGGCCGCTGATCACGTAGGGGCGGCCGAGTGCGACGCGGGCGGCGTCTAGATCACCGGCTACCAGCGACGCCCGCACGCCCGAACTCGAAATGCGCGCGCCATTGAGGTCCGCGACTGTTGCCATTTGTTCGACTTCGAAGCCGTGTTTGCGTCCGGCCATTTGCAACGATTCGAAATCGCCGGCACGTTTGGCGCCGTAGCGGAAGTCGTCGCCGATCATGACCCAGCGAGCGTGCAGGCCATTCACGATCACGTTTTCGACGAACGTATCGGGCGGCTGGCTGGCGAAGGTGTGATTGAAATGTTCGACCACGACGCGATCCACGCCGTTTGTGCGCAGCGCTTCTAGTTTGTCGCGCAGCATGGCGATGCGGGGCGGTGCGCCGGCGGGATTGAAGAATTCGCGGGGATGCGGCTCGAAGGTCATGACGCAGACCGGCAGTCCGCGGGCGTCCGCGGCGGCGCGCACGTGGGCGAGCAGCGCCTGATGGCCTCGGTGGACACCGTCGAAATTGCCGATGGTCAGCGCACAGGGCGCGCGGCTTTCGGCATTGGGTAGGCCGCGAAAGACTCTCACGATATCGGTTGGGTCGGCGGTTGGCGGTTAAATGGGCGGGGGCACTGCCCGTTGGGGCACTGCGCGTGCAGCGCGAAGCCGCAAAGCGTTCGATTATAAACGTTCAGGGGCGGTGGGGGTTTCGTTCGCACTTGGTCGGGCGGGGTTTTGGGGCTGGAGCGCCCGGGGACGGTTTGGCGGTTGGTGGTCGGGGTGTTCGGTTCCGGGGTTAGCGGTCGGAGTCAATGCCGGGTTGCTGCTTTCGGCGTTTGCGGTCTGCGAGAGTCGGATTTTCTCTTTATCACTGTTAGCCACTGTGCGTGGCGGCACGTCATTTCTTTGTCCAAAGCGACAAAGAAACGAAGCAAAGAAAGCGCTTTCAAACCACGCTACCCTAAGTGTCCACAGCGTGCAGTTTTGATTCATGGGTGCCCCAAAAGCACGGTGCTCGCCAGAGCGGAGGATGTGTGAACCCCTCCTTCTCGCGAATCCTGACACGAACACGCTTCGCCCCGTACGCTCTCGGGCAAGCACCAGTTGCCAAGGAGCCAGTACGGCCTCACGCGTACTCGTAGACTCGCGCTTGCCAATGAACACGTCTCGCCACCCGTGCTCTCGGGCAAGCACGAATTGACCAGGAACCAGCACGGCCTAACGCGTATTTGCTTCTACGGTTCTTCGTGGGTTAGCCGCTTGGTCAGTGCGGTTATTTTCGTAGGCTATGGCCTTACGCATCTTCGCGGCCCCATTTCTTGGCGGGTTGGCGGCGTGGTCCGTCATGCGCACAAAGTTGGAGGGAGGTCGTCCGCGGATAGCGCGGGGTGCCCCTTGGGCAGGTTCAATCACTGGTGGCGAAGCGTGTGGGTATCCGTGTTCGGAGAAGAAGGGGTTCAAACATCCTTCGCTCTGGCGAGCACCGTGCTTTTGGGGCACCTATGAATAGAAACTGCACGCTGTGGACACTTAGGGTAGAGCGGTTAAAGCGCTTTCTTTGCTTCGTTTCTTTGTCGCTTTGGACAAAGAAATGACGTGCCGCCACGCACAGTGGCTAATAGTGATAAAGAGAAAATCCGACTCTCGCAGACCACTAACGCCGAAAGCACCAACCCGGCATAGACTCCGACCACTACCCCCCAGAACCGACCACCCCGCCCCCAAACCCCGACCAAGTGCGAACGACCATCCCCGAACGATCTGCCCGGCCCTCCTTGAATGATAAAATCCGCGGATGAAAAAAATCGTCATCCTGATTTCCGGGCGGGGAACCAATATGGAAACCGTCGTGCGGGCTTGCGCGCGCGACGGCTGGCAGGCGTTGGTGGCCGCCGTCATATCGAATCGCCCAGACGCCGCCGGGCTTGCGTTCGCGGCGGAGAATGGCATTCCGGCAACTGTTGTGGATCACCGTGATTTCACCACGCGCGAAAACTTCGATCAGGCGCTTGCACGCGTAATCGACGGCTTCGAGCCAGATCTCGTCATGCTCGCAGGCTTCATGCGCGTACTGACCGACGCCTTCGTAGAACGCTACGCAGGGCGCATGATCAATATTCACCCGTCGCTGCTACCGTGCTTTCCAGGGCTCAAAACCCACCAGCAAGCACTCGATGCCGGCGTGCGCGTGCATGGCGCAAGCGTCCATTTTGTAACGCCGACGCTGGATCATGGCCCTATCGTCGCGCAGGCGGCGGTGCCGGTCATGGCTGGCGACGACGCCGCCACACTCGCTGCGCGGGTGCTGGCTGTCGAACACATTATTTACCCACGCGCGGTGCGCTGGTTCGTCGAAGGGCGTCTTGCCATCGACGGCGAGCGTGTCGTGCTCACGCCACCAGAGCCGCAATGGCTCTTTGCCGACATTGCCGGGGAGGGCGTATGAGGCTTCATGGATTTTTGATAGGACAAACAGAGACGTTGCTGGCAGACGTTTTACGCTTCAGCGGCCCCGCCGACGCGGCTACCAGCCGCTTTTTCCGCGCGCATCCGAAGCTCGGCCACAACGAACGCGGTGTGATCGCCGAAGCGGTGTTCGCCGTCCTGCGCCGCAAGATGGAATTTTCGCATCTCGCCGAAAGCGGCAGCGGCAACCTCGCGCGGCGTCTTGCCTTGCTGGGTTTGATGCAGACGGCGGGGTTATCGGCGGTAAAGCCTTTCATTTCCGCCGATGAATACCAGTGGCTCAACCAGGTGTCGAAGATCGATCCGGGCAGCTTGCCGGTGCGCGTGCGGACCAATTTGCCGCAGTGGATCTACGACGCCATGACGAAGCGCTTCGATACCGAAGAGCTCGCCTTGCTCGCCGCCGCGCTGAACTACCCGGCACCGCTCGATTTGCGCGCAAACCCGATCAAGGCGACGCGTGAACTGGTCATCAAGACGCTGACCGAAGCCGGTATCGATGCAGGCGAAATGCCGTATGCCCCGTTTGGCGTGCGTGTGGACGGCAAGCCGGCGCTCACACGCCTGCAACCGTTCCAGGATGGCTGGATCGAGGTGCAGGACGAAGGCAGCCAGCTTTTGTGCTCGCTGGTTGCGCCCCGGCGCGGCGAGATGATCGTCGATTTCTGCGCGGGCGCGGGCGGCAAGACTCTGGCGCTCGGTGCAATGATGCGTTCCACAGGCCGTCTCTACGCCTTCGACGTGTCCGACCGCCGGCTTGCCAAACTCAAGCCACGCCTGGCTCGCAGCGGTTTGTCGAATGTGAATCCGGTCCTGATCGACAGCGAGCACGACGCCAAGATCAAGCGCCTGGCCGGCAAGATCGACCGTGTTTTGGTCGACGCGCCGTGCTCCGGCCTCGGTACCCTGCGGCGTAATCCAGACCTGAAATGGCGCCAGTCGCCGGAATCGGTGGCGGAATTGACGCCGAAGCAGTTGTCCATCCTGACCAGCGCGGCGCGGCTGGTAAAAGTGGGCGGCCGTCTCGTCTATGCAACATGCAGCATGCTGGAAGCGGAAAACGAGGGCGTGGTCAACCAGTTCCTGGCAACGCATCCGGGCTTCAAGCTGGTTCCGGCACGCGAGGTGCTGGCTGAACAACGCATTGACCTCGACACGGGCGACTACCTGCAACTTTGGCCGCACAAGCACGGCACGGACGGCTTCTTCGCTGCCGTACTTGAACGGTTGCCAGTTGCCGCGAAGGAAGCTGTAGTTGAGGAAACCGCAGAGGAATAAGTAATATTTGCTCGGTTTGGCCGGCGGAATCGGGAAGCGATCCCCGGCCAAAGCTTTCAAAAGCGGGAAATTCGTGTTTACCGCACTAAACAGCAACGCGATTTAGCGGTCAAATTTCCTGTTGACCCTGCGCGAAATCAAAATTTTCCCTAATCGACACAAAGACTTGGAACGCATGACGTAAAATGCCGTCGAACCACGTGCATAATCCTTTCATGCACCCAACAGCCGTCGATTCGGTTTTCGTTCGGCTATTTTTTCCGCCTTTCAGGTAAATTGCCTTGCTGAATTCATCGCTTCAGTTTCTCGCCAACGGATTGCTCGACCTTTCGTGGTGGCAGATCTTGCTGTTCACGCTCGTGATGACGCACATCACGATCATCGGTGTGACCGTCTATTTGCATCGTTGCCAGGCGCACCGCGCGCTGGAATTGCATCCGGTCGTCAGCCACTTTTTCCGCTTCTGGCTTTGGGCCACCACCGGTATGCTGACCGGGCAATGGGCGGCAATCCATCGCAAGCATCACGCTAAATGCGAGACCGAAGAAGATCCGCATAGTCCACAAACGCGCGGCATCTGGAAAGTCTTGCTTGAAGGCGCTGAACTTTATCGTTCGGAAGCCAAGAACGAAGAAACCATGCGCAAATTTGGTCACGGCACGCCGAATGACTGGATGGAACGCAACGTCTACACGCGTTACCCTATTCTCGGCATCAGCATCATGATGGTCATCGACATTGCGCTGTTCGGCTTTGTCGGACTGACAGTCTGGGCCGTGCAGATGATCTGGATTCCGTTCTGGGCAGCGGGCGTAGTCAACGGACTCGCGCATTGGTGGGGTTACCGGAACTTCAATTCGGCGGACGCCAGCACGAACATCTTCCCGCTCGGCATCCTGATCGGCGGTGAGGAACTGCACAACAATCACCACACGTATGCAACGTCGGCCAAGCTGTCGAACAAGTGGTACGAATTCGATATCGGCTGGATGTATATCCGCATCATGTCGGCGTTCAAGCTGGCCAAGGTCAAGAAGATCGCGCCTACGCCGCGTCTGTCGGCTTCCAAGCCGGTGCTCGATCACGACACGCTGCAAGCAGTTCTGTCGAACCGCTATGAAGTGATGGCGCGTTATGGCAAGGCAATGAAGCGTGCGTATCGGCAGGAATTGTCGAAACTGAAAGAAGGCGGCTCCGCCGACAAGTACCAACTGATGCGCGGCGCGCGCAAGTGGGCGCACAAGGAAGAGGCGGGTCTGGACGAGCCGCAACGCCAGCAGTTGCCGGCGCTGTTCTCCGACAACCACAAGCTGCGCACGTACATTGAATTGCGTCAGGATCTGGCCGCCATGTGGGACCGCTCCAATGCGTCGCGCGAACAACTGCTCGCGCAACTGCAGGACTGGTGTCACCGTGCCGAGCAAAGCGGTATCAAGGCGCTGCAGGACTTCGCGTCACGCCTGCGACGCTACGCCTGACGGCAGCAACCGCGCCGACCTTCGTCATCGATATCCGTTAAAATTTCATGACGTCACAAGACCCCGCTCTGGCGGGGTTTTGTCGTTTTGGGGCCTGGTTTTCACGACGGGTTCACGATGGATTCACGGCGTATTCACGAGACACGGAGACGAGGAAGCGATGGAGCAGGCGATTAAAAGCGTCGAGTACGACCGGCCGCAGGGACTGACATGCGGCATCGGGCAGGCGTGGGCGAAAGTGCCGGACGCCCCGTCGCGCGAGGAAAAGCGCGAGTTGAAGGAGCGCATCCGCGCGTTGCTCGTGCGCGAGAAAGCGGTGTTGGTCGCGCATTATTATGTCGATGCCGAGTTGCAGGAACTCGCCGATGAAACCGGTGGCTGCGTAGCGGATTCGCTGGAAATGGCGCGTTTCGGGCGCGATCACGCGGCGCAGACGCTGATCGTTGCCGGCGTTCGTTTCATGGGCGAGACCGCGAAAATCCTCAGCCCCGAAAAGCGCGTGCTGATGCCCGATCTCGACGCCACGTGTTCCCTCGACCTGGGTTGCCCCGCCGACGAATTCTCCGCTTTCTGCGATGCCCATCCCGATCGCACGGTCGTGGTGTACGCAAACACCAGCGCTGCGGTGAAAGCA
Source organism: Caballeronia sp. dw_19 (assembly GCF_018449515.1). GTDB lineage: Bacteria > Pseudomonadota > Gammaproteobacteria > Burkholderiales > Burkholderiaceae > Caballeronia. Next base: position 63,930 of record NZ_JAAVUQ010000003.1, read on the forward strand.
CGGGCGGACTGGATGGTGACATCGTCGATCGGGTTGGAGATCGTTGCTGATCTGCATGCGCGCAGTGAAAAGATCCTCTGGGCGCCCGACCGGCATCTGGGCGGTTATATCCAGAAGAAAACCGGCGCCGACATGCTGTCGTGGCAAGGTTCGTGTCTTGTCCACGATGAGTTCAAAGGCATCGAACTCGATCTGCTGCGCGCCGAGTATCCCGATGCAAAAATCCTCGTTCATCCGGAATCGCCGGAAGCGGTGGTCGCGTTGGCTGACGTGGTGGGTTCAACCACGCAGTTGATCGACGCGGCGGTGAGGCTTGAAGCGAAGCGGTTTATCGTCGCGACGGATCTTGGAATCCTGCACAAGATGCGGCTTGCGGCGCCGGACAAGGAGTTCATCGAAGCGCCAACGGCCGGGAACAGCGCAACCTGCAAGAGTTGCGCGCATTGTCCGTGGATGGCAATGAACGGCCTGACGAATCTGGCGGCCGTATTGGAACGCGGCCACAACGAAATTTTCGTTGATTCCCAGATCGCGGTTCGCGCACGGTTGCCGATCGACCGCATGCTCGATTTCGCTGCCCGTCACAAGAAGCGCGTCCAGGCAAGCGGTGATCTCGCAAAGGATGTTTCGTTGTTTTCAAACGTAGGAGCGGCGTGATGGCGGCGAGTCAGTTGGTGTCTCCCTTGCTTGAAGAAATCCGGGCCTTGTACGGCGCTGTGTTCGATCAGGCGCTTCAGCGCAATGTCACCGATGCACTGACAGAAGATGTCGGTGACGGCGACCGGACCGGGCTTCTCGTGCCTGCCAACGTGCAGCGTACGGCACGCGTCACGGTCCGCGAGGAAGCGGTGTTGTGCGGCGTTCCGTGGTTCGAAGCGGTGATGCGCCGGGTGGATGAATCGATTCGCGTCGAATGGCTGTATCGCGAAGGGGCGCGAATGATCGCCAATACGCCCGTGGTTCTGCTGCACGGGCCGGCGCGCGCGCTGTTGACGGCCGAGCGTAATGGACTGAATTTCCTGCAGATGTTGTCGGGGGTGGCGACCGCGACGCGTCGTTATGTGGACGCAATTGAAGGGACGTGGGCGCGGATTCTCGACACGCGCAAGACCTTGCCGGGTTTGCGCCTGGCGCAGAAGTACGCCGTGCGGGTGGGCGGCGGCGCGAACCAGCGGCTGGCCCTTTACGACGGCATTCTGATCAAGGAAAACCACATTGCCGCGGCGGGCGGCGTGGGTGCGGCGATGGATGCGGCGCTCGCGCTGAATGTCGGCGTGCCGATTCAGATTGAAGTGGAGACGCTCGAACAGCTTGAAACGGCGCTGGCGCATCGGGCGGAATCGATCCTGCTCGACAATTTCGCCTTCGATGCCATGCGCGATGCCGTGCGGCTGACCGCCGGCCGGGCGGTGCTGGAAGTGTCCGGCGGCGTGAACTTCGATACCGTGAGGACGATTGCCGAGACTGGCGTGGACCGAATTTCCATCGGCGCGCTGACCAAGGACGTGCGGGCCACGGATTATTCGATGCGGCTTGAATAGCGGCGTGATGCCCGGTTGCTGTTTTCAGGCTGGGTGAACAGCCTGAAAGCAGCAATCCCGCACCGGCTCCGGCCGCTGCGCTCAAAACCAATCCGCCACAGGTCACCGCCGGCCGAGCAGCAATCAGCCGGCATTCTTCTCCCATTGTGTCTAGACAACTTCAATAAACCTTAAAACAAATCGAACGACCGCCCGTCAAATTCCCTGCATCAACCGTAGTAAAGCCTCCGTAAGCCTTATCCATCAAGCTCCTCAGTATTTTCCCTAACTTCCCCTGCTTAGGCGAAAAAAACGTTGCCAGTCCTTTTTGTTCACTCCATGCTTGTATATACAAGTTGGCGTTCGCCACTTGATCCAACAACCTTCGTGGAAGAGTGGCTTAACAATGACAGGCAAAACGAAATTGCTCGCCCGGCTGGCTGCATCGGCGGCCGTTGGTGTAATCGCTCTCGGCGCTGCCAGCGCCCAGGCAAAAGACTGGAAATCCGTCACGATCGCCACTGAAGGCGCGTACGAACCGTGGAACCTGACGCTTCCCGGCGGCAAGCTCGGCGGCTTTGAGCCGGAACTGATCGAGAACGTCTGCGCCCGCATCAAGATCCAGTGCAACTTGGTCACGCAAGACTGGGACGGCATGATCGCCGGCCTGCAGGCAGGCAAGTTCGACGTGCTCATGGACGCCATTTCGGTCACGCCGGAACGCGAGAAAATCATCGCTTTCTCGACGCCGTACGCATCGACGCCCGCCGCTTTCGTGTCCGCCGATCAAAGCCCGTCCGCGCTCGCGAAGCAACCCGGTGCAGGCCAGACCGTCAAGCTGACGGGCGACGCCGCCCACGACAAAGCGACCGTCGATGCACTGCGCGTCGCGCTGAAGGGCAAGACCATCGGCATCCAGTCGGGCACGGTCTACACCAAGTTCATCGATACGAACTTCAAGGACGTCGCGACCATTCGCGAATACAAGACCGCGCCGGAGCATGACCTCGATCTGGTAGCCGGCCGCATCGACGTGGCTTTCGACGACAGCACCTACTGGGCGTCGGCATTCACCAAGCCGGAAAACAAGGGTCTCGCGTTCACCGGCCCGAAGATCGCCGGAACGGTCTGGGGTCCCGGCGAAGCGCTGGCATTCCGTCAGTCCGACAAGGACCTGAAGGCTAAATTCGACCAGGGCATCCAGGCGGCACTCGCCGACGGCACGGTCAAGCGCCTCTCGCTGAAGTGGCTGAAGGTCGACGCCACGCCTTGAGGCGCTGTTGATTCACGAAGCCCTGGCGAGCGCGCCTCGATAACCCGGCGCGCTCGACGATGTGTCACCGTTGGAGATAAAAGATGAGTCTGGTTCAACTACTCGGTTTCGGCGAGCAAGGGTGGGGCAGCACCTTGCTGCTCGCGCTGCTCATGACCGTGGTGCTGACGATCGCCGCGCTCGCCGTAGGCGCAGTTTTCGGCGCGATGGTCGCCGCCGCAAAACTGTCTCGCAGCCGCACGCTGAGAATTCTCGGCGATGCCTACACCACGCTCTTTCGCGGCATCCCCGAGCTGCTGATCATCTATCTCTTCTACTTCGGCGGCTCGTCGGTGATGACCGCCGTCGGTCACTTTTTTGGTGCTGACGGGTTCATCGGCGTGCCGCCTTTCATGGTCGGTGCACTTGCCATTGGCCTGATTTCCGGATCGTATCAAGCTGAGGTGTATCGCTCGGCCGTGCTGGCGGTATCGCGTGGAGAGATCGAGGCAGCGCGGGCCATCGGCATGCCGACGGCAACGTTATGGCGACGCGTGCTGATTCCGCAAGTCATCCGTTTTGCGCTGCCGGGTATCGGCAACGTCTGGCAATTGAGCCTCAAGGATTCAGCGTTGATCGCCGTGACGGGACTCGCCGAACTGATGCGTACGAGCCAGGTCGCCGCCGGATCGACGCATCAATACTTCACGTTTTATATGGTCGGCGGGGCGTTGTACCTGGTCCTCACTAGCCTGTCGAACCGCGTCTTCGACCGCGCCGAAGCACGTATCGGCCGATCATTTCGCGGCACGCTCGCGCGCCACTGAGCCACCCATACGAATCCCTAGCGAATCCGACCATGAATATCGATTTCGAATTTCTCGGCGATACGTTCTCCAAACTATTAGCCGCTGTCCCCACCACGCTCGGGTTGTTCTTCGCCTCGCTGATCGTGGGCGGGATGCTTTCTCTTGTGATCGTTGCGATGCGGGTGAGCCCGAACTGGGCGCTCAACCGTTTTGCGCGGGGCTATATCCTGGTGTTCCGCGGCTCGCCGCTGCTGATCCAGATGTTCCTCGTGTATTACGGCCTGGGTCAGTTCCCAGCTGTGCGCGAGAGCTTCCTCTGGCCGTTGCTGCGCGTGCCGTATGTGTGTGCGATTGTCTCGCTCGCGTTGTGCACGGCTGGATATACCGCCGAGATTATTCGCGGCGGTTTGCAGTCGGTACCGCACGGGCAGATTGAAGCGGCGCTCGCGTGCGGCATGTCGCGCTGGACCGTGTTGCGCCGGATCATCGCGCCGATCACGCTGCGTTACGCGTTGCCGGCGTACTCGACTGAAGCCGTATTGCTCGTCAAGTCGACGGCGCTGGCCAGTCTTGTCACGGTCTGGGACGTGACGGGCGTTGCGCAGCAGATCATCCAGCGCACCTACCGGACGATGGAGGTTTTTATCTGCGCGGCCGCTATCTATCTCGTGCTGAATTTCATCATCGTGCGGGCGCTGGGCATGCTCGAAAAGAAGCTTTCGCCGCATCTGCGCGATCGCAACGCTACGGCGCCGAAGAAGCAGCGTTCACAGGCCACGCTCAAAGCGGCGACCGTCCCCGACAGCCAACACATCGATTCCTGAATCCAAGGGAGAAAACCTCATGAACGTAAGCACCTCCATTGCGCTGTCCGCGACCAACATCCACAAGTCATTTGGCGACGCGCACGTGCTCAAGGGCATTTCCCTCGACGCGCACGAAGGCGATGTGATCTCCATCCTCGGCGCGAGCGGGTCCGGCAAAAGCACTTTCCTGCGCTGTATCAACATGCTGGAAACGCCCGACGACGGTGAAGTGAAACTCGCGGGCGAAGCGATCGAAATGAAGCGTGGCCGCGATGGCCGCCTGCAGCCGGGCAACCGCAAGCAGGTCGACCGGATTCGTTCGCAGCTCGGCATGGTGTTCCAGAGTTTCAACCTCTGGTCGCACATGACGGTAATGCAGAACGTGATTGAAGGGCCGTTGCGCGTGCAGAAACGCACGCGCGCAGAAGCCGTTGAAGAGGCGGAACAGTTGCTGACGAAGGTCGGCCTCTACGAGAAGCGCGATGCCTACCCCGCGCATCTGTCGGGCGGCCAGCAACAGCGTGTAGCCATTGCACGGGCTTTGGCCATGCACCCCAAGGTCATGCTCTTCGATGAACCCACCTCCGCGCTCGATCCGGAACTGGTCGGCGAAGTATTGCGCGTGATGCGCGCGCTCGCCGAGGAAGGCCGGACCATGCTGGTCGTCACGCATGAGATGGGCTTTGCGCGGCATGTATCGAATCGCGTGATGTTCCTGCACCAGGGACAAGTCGATGCCCAAGGCGCGCCCGACGACCTGTTCAACGGCCGCTGCTCGGAACGGTTCCAGCAGTTCGTATCGAGTCATCATTCACGTACTGCTAACTAAAATAGAGCGAGGTTGACGTGTTGGCAAGTTCCTTTTTACCAGTGCCATCGATTGATCCTATCGTCATCGGCGCGGACTTGAGTGAAGGTTGCGGCAGCGAGCGCTCGGCAGCGGCGGTGTCTTCCGTGTGTATCGACAAGCCGCTTGACTGGCGTGGTATTGCCCAGATTGCGAATGGCGCGAAGCTGGTTTTGTCGCCGGGGGCGCGCTCGCGGATCGACCATGCGCGCTCGCTGGTCGAGCAGATCGTCGAACGCCGGATTCGCGCGTATGGCGTGAACACCGGCGTGGGTGCGCTGTGCGACGTGGTCGTGTCGCCGTCGGAACAGCGCGCGTTGTCGCGCAATATCCTGATGAGTCACGCGGTCGGTGTGGGGGAGCCGCTGCGGGGTGAGGAGACTCGCGCGATCATCGCGGCTGCCGTGAACAACTTCGCCCACGGGCATTCCGGCGTGCGCCTCGAACTTGTGGAGCTGCTCGTCACGTTGCTCGACAGCGGGTTGACGCCCGAAGTGCCGGCATTCGGCTCGGTCGGATATCTGAGCCATATGGCGCATATTGCGCTGGTGCTCATCGGCGAAGGGTTTGTCCGCGATGACACCGGCCGTATGAGCGCCGCCGGCGCGTTGCAACGGCTGGCGCACGAACCGCTCGTGCTTGAGGCGAAGGAGGGCTTGAGCGTGGTCAACGGCACGCCTTGTGTGACCGGGCTTGCCTCGCTGGCGCTGGCGCGCACTGAGCGGCTGCTCGAGTGGGCCGACACCATTTCGGCGATGTCTTTTGAGAACCTGCGTGGTCAAGCGGCGGCCTTCGATGCCGATTCGCTTGCGCTGCGCATATCGCCGGGATTGTCTTTGGTAGGCGCCCACCTGCGGGCGCTTCTTGCTGACAGCGGCATTATCGCGGCGTCGTTCGGACGCAAGACGCAGGACCCCTTGAGCTTGCGGACGATTCCCCACGTGCACGGCGCGGCGCGCGACGTGTTCGCGACGACGGCGGAAGTGGTGAATCGCGAACTGGCTTCGGTCACCGATAACCCGGTCGTCGCCGGCACGCTCGCTTCGCCGCGGGTATTTTCGCAGGCGCATGCGGTGGGCGCGTCGATTGGCCTGGCGATGGATAGCCTGAGTACCGCGGTGGCCGAGGTCGCCGCGATGGCTGAGCGCCGCATCGACCGGCTGGTGAATCCGCTGGTGAGCGGCTTGCCCGCTTTTCTCGCCGATGGCGGCGGCACGTGTTCCGGTTTCATGATCGCGCAATACACGGCGGCTTCATTGGTCGCGCACAACCGGCGCCTTGCGATGCCTGCGAGTCTGGATGGGGGGATTACTTCCGGCTTGCAGGAGGATCACCTGTGTCACGCGACGCCGGCTGCATTGAAGGCTTTGGAAATCATCGCGAATGCCGAGCGCATATTGGCTATCGAGCTGCTGGCGGCGACTCAGGCGTATGACCTGCAACCCGCTGACTTGTCGCGTGCGCCTGAAACCGACGCAATTTATCGAAGCGTCCGTGCGGTTATTTCGCGATACCGGGACGACCGGCCATTGGCGGGCGATATCGCCGCAGCCTGGGCGTTCGTCCACGAGGCAAACCCCGAGTTTTAATTATCAGGGGCCTTGTATAGACAGACCGCGCACGCTCCGTTGCCGCCGATTCTGCCGTTTTTACGCGGGATCGGCGTTGGCCGCGCGGTTTATGCCGGGCTGTCAGCGTCGTTCAAGTAAACCCCTAGCCGAATCCATCTGCCCACCGCTTGCGCTCTGATTTGTTTTAATTCAGACTTGTATATACAACTCGCCGACCAAGCTCCATTGCTGGCTGAAACGCCCCGAGGAATTGGTTGCAAGATACCGAATGTTCACCATCCCGTCCGAGGAGTGCTTTGATGAAAAACCACAACCCGCGTCCCCTGCGCGCACCGCGCGGCACCGAGCTTACGTGCAAGAGCTGGCTCACCGAAGCGCCGTATCGGATGCTGCTGAACAACCTCGATCCGGAGGTCGCCGAAAACCCCGACAAGCTGGTGGTCTATGGCGGTATAGGCCGCGCTGCCCGCAACTGGGAATGTCTCGACAAAATCCTCGAAACGCTGCAACGCCTGGAAGGCGATGAGTCGCTGCTGGTTCAGTCCGGCAAACCGGTTGGCGTGTTCAAGACGCATGCCGACGCACCGCGCGTGTTGATCGCGAACTCCAACCTCGTGCCGAAATGGGCGACGTGGGAACACTTCAACGAACTCGACCGCAAGGGTCTCTTCATGTACGGCCAGATGACGGCCGGAAGCTGGATCTACATCGGCAGCCAGGGAATCGTTCAGGGAACGTACGAAACCTTCGTCGAAGCCGCGCGGCAGCACTTTAACGGCGACTGGAAGGGCCGCTGGATCCTGACCGCGGGGCTGGGAGGTATGGGCGGCGCGCAGCCGCTGGCGGCGACGCTGGCGGGAGCGGTATCGCTGAATATCGAGTGCGACCAGACGCGTATCGATTTCCGTCTGCGCACGCGCTACGTCGATAAACAAGCGAAGGACATCGATCACGCGCTTGAACTGGTCAAGCAGCACACGGCCGCTGGCGACGCTGTGTCGATCGCGCTGCTGGGCAACGCAGCCGAAGTGCTGCCGGAACTCGTGCGCCGCGCCAAGGCGGGTGGCGTCAAGCCGGATCTGGTCACCGATCAAACCTCGTCGCACGATCTGATCAACGGTTATCTGCCGGTTGGCTGGAGCCTGGAGAAGTGGCGCGCGGCGTCGCTCGACCCGTCCCAGCACGCCGAACTGAAGGCCGCCGCGCAACGTTCGTGCGCCCAACACGTGCAGGCGATGCTCGATTTCCACGCGATGGGCATTCATGCCGTCGATTACGGCAACAACCTGCGTCAGGTCGCTTTTGATGACGGCGTCAAGAACGCGTTCGATTTTCCCGGCTTCGTTCCGGCGTATATCCGCCCGCTGTTTTGCGAAGGCAAGGGTCCGTTCCGCTGGGTCGCGTTGTCAGGCGATCCGGAAGATATCTACAAGACCGACGCCAAGCTGAAAGAACTGTTCCCGCATAACGCAGGCATGAACCGCTGGCTCGATATGGCGCGCGACCGCATCGCGTTCCAGGGTCTGCCGGCGCGGATTTGCTGGCTGGGGCTGGGCGAGCGTCATGTCGCCGGTCTCGCGTTCAATGAAATGGTCAAGAGCGGCGAGCTAAAAGCGCCGATCGTGATTGGCCGGGATCATCTGGATACGGGTTCGGTTGCCAGCCCGAATCGTGAGACGGAAAGCATGAAGGACGGCACGGACGCCGTCTCGGACTGGCCGCTGCTCAACGCACTGTTGAACACAGCAGGCGGCGCGACGTGGGTCAGCTTGCATCATGGTGGCGGCGTTGGCATGGGTTACTCGCAACATGCTGGCATGGTGATCGTTGCCGATGGCACCGACGCAGCACAGAAGCGTCTCGCGCGCGTGCTGGTGAACGACTGCGCGTCGGGCGTGATGCGTCATGGCGATGCCGGTTACGAGCAAGCCATTGAATGCGCGAAGAGCTTCGGCCTCGATCTGCCGTTCATCACGACCTGATCATGGCACTGGCCTTCAGCATTATTCGCGCGGCCGATTTGAAGGCCGTGCCGTGGAAAAACGGAGGCGGTGCGACGCGCGAGATCGCCGCGTCGCCGCCAGGTGCGGCCTTCGATGCCTTCGACTGGCGCGTGAGCATCGCGGATGTATCGGAGGCGGGGGCGTTCTCGGTGTTCGAGGGCATCGACCGCGTGCTGACGCTGATCGAAGGCGCGGAGATGGTGCTTGTCGATGCAGACGGCCCGCGGCATGTTCTCGCTCGCTGGGATTCGCTCGCGTTCGCGGGTGAAACAAAGATAACGGCAGAATTGCCGCACGGTCCAACGCGCGATTTCAACCTGATGTTGAGGCGGGATCGCGTGTCGGGAAGTGTGACGGTGCGGCGTGATGCTGCAGCGTTGAGCGTGGCGCAAGGCAGCGTTGTGCTGGTCTGCGCGCTCGGCGAATTTGCGGTCAATGGCGAGCGTTTGTCTCAAGGCGATGCGCTTGTTTTTGAGGCCGGCGAACAGGCTTCTTTAAACGTCGAACCGGTTTCGGAAGGAGCGGTTCTCATCGACGCTCGTATTGTTTCGAAGGATCGCTGACATGACCAATAACAGCGTGCAGATCTGGCGCAATGCACGTCTTGCAGCGCGTGCGGATCCGGCAGATGTACTCGAAAACGCGGCGATTGTCGTGCGCGACGGGCGTATCGAATGGTTCGGCGCCGAGGCTGAATTACCGTCCGCGTTTGCCGGTGCTGTAAGCCACGATCTAAAAGGGCGGATCGTGACGCCGGGTCTCGTCGATTGCCACACGCATCTCGTCTACGCCGGAAACCGCGCAGAAGAATTCGCGATGCGGCTTGAAGGGGCGAGTTACGAAGACATCGCGAAACGCGGTGGCGGCATTGTCTCGACCGTGCGCAACACGCGGGCCGCGAGCGAGGACGAATTGTTCGCGCAGTCGCTGCGTCGGCTGGACGCGTTGCTCGCCGAAGGCGTGACCGCGCTGGAAATTAAATCGGGTTACGGGCTGGACCTTCCGACCGAACGCAAGATGCTGCGCGTCGCGCGGCGACTCGCGGCGGCGCGGCCGGTGACCATCGCCACGACGTTCCTTGGCGCGCACGCGTTGCCGCCGGAGTACGCCGGCCGCGCCGATGACTACATCGCCCATGTCTGCAACGAGATGCTGCCGACGCTCGCGGCAGAAGGCCTGGTCGATGCCGTCGATGTGTTCTGCGAGCGCATTGCGTTCACGCTTGAGCAAGCGGAGCGCGTGTTTGACGCGGCATCGAAACTGAATCTGCCCGTGAAAATGCACGCCGAGCAGTTGTCGCTGATGGGCGGCGCGGCGCTCGCGGCGAAGCATCACGCGTTATCCGCCGATCACCTCGAATTCCTCGACGAAGCCGGCGCAATCGCGATGCGCGAAGCCGGCACCGTCGCCGTGCTGTTGCCGGGCGCGTTCTATTTCATCCGCGAAAAACAGTTGCCGCCGATCGAGCTTTTGCGTCGTCACGGCGTGCCGATAGCGCTCGCCACCGACAGTAATCCGGGCACATCGCCGAGTACGTCGCTGCTGCTGATGCTCAACATGGGCTGCACGTTGTTCCGTTTATCGGTGGCGGAAGTGCTCGCGGGCGTGACGCGTCACGGCGCAAAAGCGCTCGGTCACGCCGATGTGAACGGTGAGATCACCGTTGGCGCGAAGGCGGATTTTGTTGCGTGGGATATCGAAACGCTGGCGGAATTGGCGTACTGGACCGGCCTTGATCGTTGCGCGCTGGTCGTGCGCCACGGGGCGGTGACCGTGGATAAACGAAAATAAGCGGAATTAAGTAGGATTCCACATGAATCGAAATAGCTTGTTTGCCGAACACGCGCGTTTGCAGGACGGATGGCATCGCGACGTGCTGCTGCAATGGGACGATCACGGTACCTTGGTCGCCGTTACGCCGGACAGCACGCAACCGGCGGGCGTGGATAAAGCCAAAGGTCCGGTGCTCGCCGGCATGCCGAATCTTCACTCGCATGCGTTCCAGCGCGCGATGGCGGGGCTCACCGAATATCGCGCGAATCCTGCCGACAGCTTCTGGAGCTGGCGCGACCTGATGTACCGGTTTGCCGCGCGCATTTCCCCGGACAGCATTGGCGACATTGCGCGCTGGCTTTATATCGAAATGCTGAAGGCGGGCTACACGTCGGTCTGCGAGTTTCACTACGTGCATCACGCGCCAGACGGCAAACCGTACGCGAATCCTGCTGAAATGGCCGCTCGCGTGGTCGATGCCGCAGCACAAACCGGCATCGGCATGACGATGTTGCCCGTGCTTTATCAATACAGCGGTTTTGGCGAGCGCGAGCCCACGCCCGGTCAGGCGCGGTTTATCCACACGCCGGAAAGCCTGCTCGATGCCCTCGTTTCATTGCGCTCGGCGCAGCCCGAAAACGGCAACCTGCGATACGGCGTCGCGCCACATTCGCTGCGTGCTGTATCGAAGGAATCGCTGGGCCGTTTGCTCAGCGGACTCGACAGCGCTTTTCCAGGCGCGCCGGTGCACATTCACGTAGCCGAGCAGACGGCTGAAGTGGATGCCTGTCTCGAGACGCTGAAGGCGCGGCCCGTACGCTGGCTGCTCGATAACTTCGACGTGAACGAAAGCTGGTGCCTTGTGCACGCCACGCACGTCGACGAAAACGAAGTCCGCGCAATGGCCGTAAGCGGTGCCGTCGCGGGACTTTGCCTGACAACCGAAGCCAATCTCGGCGATGGCATTTTCCCCACGCATGCGTACCTGAACGACGGTGGGCGGTTTGGGCTCGGCTCGGACAGCCACATCGCCGTCGACTGGCGCTCGGAATTGCGCTTGCTTGAATACGGACAACGGTTGACGCGACGCGAGCGCAACGTGCTGGCATCGAACGAACAGGCGCACGTTGCCGATCGTCTCTTCGACGCCGCAGGCCGAGGCGGCGCCAGCGCCACCGGCCGTGCGGTCGGCGCGCTGGAAGCGGGGCGCCGGGCGGATTTCATCGTGCTCGATCCCGATCATCCGGCGATTGCCGGGCATGCGCCGGACGCGTGGTTATCGGGCGTGGTGTTTTGCGAACACGGCGAGACGCCGGTGCTGGATGTGAGCGTTGGCGGGAAGCGCGTGGTGGAGGCGCGGCGGCATCGCGATGAAGGAGAGGCGTTCGGGCAGTATCGAAACACGCTGGCCGGATTGCTCAAATAAAGGACACGCCTGTGACGGATCAAGTTTTTACGTTGAAGCGCGGCACTGCGCCGCTGCTGATTTCGATTCCCCATGCCGGCACCCAGATTCCCGCCGACATAGCCGCGTCCATGACGCCGATCGCCCGCGAAGTCGATGACACCGACTGGCATCTGGAACGTCTCTACGCGTTCGCGGTGGAGATGGGCGCGTCGATCCTCGTGCCCGCGAATTCGCGTTATGTGATTGACTTGAACCGTCCGCCGGACGGCGCGAATCTTTATCCAGGACGCGATACGACCGGCCTGTGTCCCGTCGATACTTTCAACTGCGAACCGTTGTATCTCGCGGGCGCCGCGCCTTCGGATGCGCAGATCGCCAACCGTCGCGAGAAGTATTGGCGGCCGTATCACGATGCGCTGACCGAAGAGTTGGCGCGTTTGAAAGCGGCGCATGGCAAAGCGTTGCTGTGGGAAGCGCATTCCATTCGCTCACACGTGCCGCGTTTCTTCGACGGCAAGCTTACTGACTTCAACTTCGGCACGGCGGCCGGGGAAAGCGCGGTTGCGGGTCTCGCGGAAAAGCTCGAAGCGATGGTAGTCGGGCAGGGCGCTTACACGGCTGTGGCTAACGGGCGCTTCAAGGGCGGTTACATCACGCGGCACTACGGAGCGCCGCAGGACGGCATTCACGCGGTGCAGCTGGAGTTGTCGCAGGTGACTTATATGGAAGAGACACGGCCGTACGCCTATGACGAAGCCCGCGCAGCACGGGTCGCGCCGTTGATGCGGGATCTGGTGCAGTGCGCGCTGGATGCGGTGCGTTCGGCGTAACCAGGCGCGGTTCAAATTTCCCGCTGCCGATTGCTCCAAGGCAGAAACGAAAAAGCCATTCCAATTCGTGTTGGAATGGCTTTTTCGCTTTTAGCTAATGGGCTGTTGCTGCATACCTGCTATCGCAGTGCAATCCGCGGTTCCCTTCGTTCAAATTCCCCTGCGTCTCACAGACGGCGGCGTCAATACAGTCGGCAGCGCCTTCGGCAACGTCTCCGGCCAGTCGCGGCTGAAGTGCAAACCGCGGCTCTCGCGCCGTGAGCATGCGCTTTCCACAATCAGCGAAGCGACATCAACAAGGTTCCGCAATTCAAGCAGGTCACGGTTCACCTTGAAGTTCGCGTAGTACTCGTGGATCTCGTCACGCAGCAGCGCTATCCGATGCTGGGCGCGTGCAAGCCGTTTATCGGTACGCACAATGCCCACGTAATTCCACATCAGCCGCCGCAACTCGTCCCAGTTGTGCGCGACCACGACTTCCTCGTCCGGATCGGAGACGCGGCTTTCATCCCAGGCGGGCAGGGGGGCATGGCCGCTCGCCGCGAAGCCGTCCTCTTCCATGGCTTGCGCCGCCGCGCGCCCGACCACCAGGCATTCGAGCAGCGAGTTGCTTGCCAGCCGGTTCGCACCGTGAAGCCCCGTGCACGAGGTCTCACCCACGGCATAAAGGCCGGCGCGATCGGTGCGGCCGGCCAGATCGGTCACCACGCCTCCGCACGTGTAATGCGCGGCCGGCACCACGGGAATAGGCTGTTTTGTGATATCGATACCGAACTCGCGGCAGCGCGCAAGGATGGTGGGGAAGTGCTCCTGAAGGAACGCTTCCGGCTGATGGCTGATGTCGAGATACACGCAGTCAATACCTCGCTTCTTGATCTCGAAGTCGATCGCCCGGGCGACGATATCGCGCGGCGCGAGTTCAGCGCGTTCGTCGTGGGCGGGCATGAACCGCGTGCCGTCGGGCAGGCGCAGGATGCCGCCTTCGCCGCGTACGGCTTCCGAAATCAGGAAGGACTTCGCGTACGGATGGAACAGGCAAGTCGGATGGAACTGGATGAACTCCATGTTCGATACCCGGCAGCCCGCGCGCCACGCCATCGCAATACCATCGCCGGTCGCGGTATCCGGATTCGTGGTGTACAGATACACCTTGCCTGCGCCCCCGGTCGCGAGCACGGTATGCGGCGCCTCGATGGTGACGGTACGTCCGCTCGCAAGATCGAGCGCATAAAGTCCATGACAGCGATGCCCGGGCAACCCGAGCCGCTCGGACGTGATCAGGTCGATGGCGTGATGATCTTCCAGGACCGTGATGTTCGGATGATTGCGCACGCGCTCGTTGAGCGTGGTGACCACGGCGTGACCGGTTGCATCGGCTGCATGAATGATTCGCCGATGACTATGACCGCCTTCACGCGTCAGATGAAAGCCGAGTTCGGCGGACAGATCCTTCGTGAACGGCACGCCTTCGCTGATCAGCCATTCGATGGCCGCCCGCCCGTTTTCCACGATGAATCGGGTAGCGGCCTCATCGCACAAGCCACCACCGGCGATCAACGTGTCGCGAACGTGGTTGTCGATACTGTCGGCTGAGTCGAGCACGGCCGCGATACCGCCCTGGGCCCAGTCGCTGGCGCCTTCGCTTACGCTGCGCTTGGCGAGGATGGCCACGCGCCGGGTGTCCGCCAGATTCAGCGCCACGCTCAGGCCCGCTAGCCCGCTGCCGATAATTGCCACGTCGAAATTCATCCCGCCCTGTCTCCGTCAATTTTATCCGCTGCGACTTTCGGGATTCACGCCGGTGGCATGTAGAAAGCCTGGTCGGTAAGGATAACGCGTGCCACGCTACGCGGCCACTTGGCCGTTCGGCCAGTAGGGCGAACAGAGCGCACGAGTTCGGCCGGACAGGAAGGATGCCGGCACCAAAGCAAAAAGCCTCGCGTGAGCGAGGCTTTTTGTGATGCTGCAGCGAAAGAGACCGGATCTTATTTGATCTTGGTTTCTTTGTATTCAACGTGCTTGCGGACAACGGGATCAAACTTCTTGATCGCCATCTTTTCCGGCATGTTGCGCTTGTTCTTCGTGGTCGTGTAGAAGTGACCCGTTCCTGCGGTCGATTCCAGCTTGATCTTGTCGCGTGCGCCCTTGGCCATGTTCCTGCTCCTTAGACTTCGCCACGTGCGCGCAAATCTGCGAGCACGGAGTCGATGCCGTTTTTGTCGATCAGACGAAGGCCGGCGTTCGAGAGACGCAGACGAACCCAGCGGTTTTCGCTTTCAACGAAGAAGCGGCGATTTTGCAGATTGGGCAGGAAACGACGCTTGGTGCGGTTGTTCGCATGGGAAACGTTGTTGCCGCTCATCGGCCCCTTCCCGGTTACTTGGCATACACGTGCCATGAGAGCACTCCTAATACGCTTTAATTCTGAGTTCGAACGCCAGATACATTTGGGACCGCTTCGGGCTACCGAGAGGTTTGCCCGAAATGATGACCGCGTACGCTCGGAACAGGTTGGTTGAAAGAAGCAAACCGAGATTCTAACCGCAAAAAACCAGCAAAATCAACTCTTTTTGGTACCGGACGAGGTATCCGCCCATCTGGTCCGGGGCAGGTTTCGTGCGGTTTTCCGCCCGCAATGCCTCATTCAGGCTTGGTTTTGCCGCCTTTTGCGGCCAGCGGGCTATTAAATCAGTGAAATCAGCGTTCGGCTGTCACTTCGGCTGCAACTCATGCCGGAATCCATCCCTGTCGCGAAAACGAGAAAACCTCGTTCGAGGTCACCACCAGATGATCCAGCAGCCGGACGTCGATCAGCGCGAGCGAGTCCTGCAGCACGCGCGTCAGCCTGCGGTCGTTTGCGCTCGGCTCGACGCCGCCGGAGGGGTGATTATGCGCGACGATCAGGCTGGCCGCATTTAATGTGAGCGCCCGCCGCACGATTTCGCGAGGATAAACGGCAACACGAGAGATCGACCCCTTCGCCGACTCGTCCACGGTGATCAGGCAATGTCTGATGTCGAGAAAAAGGGTGACGAACACTTCGTTGGGCCGCGTGCCGATCAGCCACTTCAAATAGTCTTCCACTGCCTGCGGGGCGTCCAGCAAGGGCCTGTCGCGGGTTTTTTCCGCGAGCGAACGCTGGCACAGCTCCGAGACAGCAAGCAGCAGCGCCGCCTTCGCCGGGCCGATGCCGCCGAACCTGCGTAATTCCGTCGCAGTCGTGCTCAGCACGCCTCTAATTGATTCGAACCGGACCAGGAGGTCGCGCGCCACGTCAACGGACGTCATGCCGGGGCGGCCCGTATTCAGGAACAATGCCAGCAACTCAGCGTCCGATAACGTCTGAGCGCCCAGTTTTAACAGGCGTTCGCGCGGACGATCGCGCGCAGGCCAGTCGAGCATGCGCATGACGGCAGGCGCGATATGTGCGGGAGGCTCCGCGGCGAGCAGGTCGGCGGCAGAATAGGGCGCGTTGTTTTGCACCAGCTCGAGCCGGGCGTTCATGTCACGCTCCTGCCCGCGTGCAATCGCGGAAAGAACGTCAGAACCAAGGTTGAAATCGAGATTGAAAATAGCGTCGGAAGCGGCGACTGGCCGGCCGGTCGGCTATCACGCCGGAGCATTGCTCGGACCGAGGCGGGGCTGTCGTACTGTGGCTTACAATGCAGGTTTGGCACTTCCCCGAGCGCCCGTTCAGCGGTTTGCCCAACGGATGCTTCAACTCCTGCGGCGCGGTGCCCGGGTGCCGGCCAAGCTTTCGCCACGACTGCGTCCCGTTTGGACGCCCGGCCTTTTATCGGACGGCGGGACCGGCTGAGAAGGTAATTACGGCTTTTACGGCTACCACGATCAAACATGAGCATCATTGATATTTCCGAGGTGAAACCCGGTTCGCATGTCACGCTTCATTACCGGCTTGCGCTTGAGGATGGAGCGGACATTGTCAGCACGTTTGCCGACAAGCCCGCCACGCTGTTATTAGGCGCCGGTCATCTTGCGCCGCCGCTCGAAGACATTCTGCTGGGTCTGAAGGTGGGCCACCACTCGACCTTTCGGCTGATGCCTGGCCAGGGGTTCGGTCCGCGCAATCCGGAAATGCTGCAATGGGTGTCGTTAGCCACGTTGCGTGAGAACGCGATGATCGGTGAGAATTTTTCTCCCGGCGACCTCGTCGAATTCAATGCGCCGGGCGGTGGCCGTTACGCGGGCGTCCTCAAGGAGGTTGGCGAGACCTCCGCGCTGTTCGATTTCAATCATCCGCTTGCCGGCCAGGCGCTGGCGTTCGAAGTGAAAATCATCGGAATTCTGTAGCCATGAGCTCCACTGACACCCTTCTCGATGTCGAAATTCTTCTGGCCCAGCCGCGCGGCTTTTGCGCCGGCGTCGATCGCGCAATCGAAATCGTGGAGCGGGCCATCGCGTTGTTTGGCGCGCCTATTTATGTACGCCACGAGATCGTGCACAACGCCTATGTCGTCGAGGATCTGCGCAAGAAAGGCGCAGTCTTCATCGAAGATCTGGCGGATGCACCTGAAGGCAGCACGCTGATTTTCAGCGCGCACGGCGTGTCGAAAGCGGTGCGTTCGGAAGCGGAAACCCGCGGCTTGCGCGTGTTCGACGCTACCTGCCCGCTGGTGACCAAGGTGCACATGGAAGTCGCGAAGATGCGCCAGGAAGGCTTCGATATCGTGATGATCGGCCACAAGGGACACCCCGAAGTGGAAGGTACGATGGGACAGAGCGGTGAGGGCATGCATCTGGTGGAGGATATCGAGGACGTGGAAGCGCTCACGCTTGCCGATCCCGACCGGATTGCGTACGTGACGCAAACCACGCTGTCAGTGGATGACGCCTCCGCGATCATCGGTGCATTGAAGTTGAAATACCCGTCGGTAAAAGAGCCGAAGAAGCAGGATATTTGCTACGCCACGCAGAATCGTCAGGACGCGGTGAAGTTTCTCGCGCCTCAATGCGATGTGGTGATCGTGGTCGGCAGCCCGAACAGCTCGAATTCAAGCCGGCTGCGTGAAGTCGCTGAAAAGCGCGGAATCCCCGCCTATATGGTGGATTCCCCCACGCAAATCGACCCGAAATGGGTGGAAGGCAAAAAGCGCATCGGCGTGACGGCGGGCGCGTCGGCGCCCGAAGTGCTGGCGCAAGCCGTGATCGCGCGGTTGCGGGAGCTGGGAGTGCGAAACGTGCGCCCGCTGGAAGGGATCGAGGAGACGGTTTCGTTTCCGCTGCCGCGTGGATTGACGCTGCCGGGGTGACGCGCCATCCGCGAAGCGTCGTCCTTCGTTCCTGAATTAGAGGCGAAAGTCGAAATTGTATTGAGAGGCCGCTCCAACCCGTGTTGGCGCGGCTTTTTATTTCTGCGCTTCGAAAATGTCGCGCCCAAACGTCGCACCCGCGAGCACACCGCCAGGGTCGCTACGAGAACGCCCGGATTGACCGGCTGATTTTGCACTCGCACCATGAAAGTGCGTTTTCGCGAATTCGCATGGCCGCCAAAGCAATGCAACGCATTGGTGTTTACCCACGATGCCAGTCAATGGTGCAACTTGCGCACCGAGGCGGGGCGCAACCGGGTTGCTCCAAGACCTCCGCCAGAGGCCAAAGAGAGGGTTGCAATGGAGGAAAACCCCTGTCGCTGAACAATATTGCACGTCTCAAAAACCGAGTTACAATGCGCGCGTTCCAAGCCGGATGGGCTGGAAACATCAGCTTCTCAGGGCGCCGGAGACCAATTGAATGCGAATTAAGTTTGGCTTTGTCGTGACCATTGCGGCTGCAGTTGCGATGGCAACGGCGTGCAGCAAAAAGAGTGACAACGAGCAGGCTGCGGGGGCGTCGGCGGTGCCGGAAGCCTCGGCGAGTGTGGGGGGAAGTGCGACGGCCGTGCCGGCATCAGCGGCATCGGTGGCTGCGGCCTCCGCGCCCGTACCGGCCAGCACCGCGACTATCGTCAGGATCGGGCACGTCGCGCCGCTTAGCGGACCGCTGGCCCATCTTGGGCAGGACAACGAAAACGGCGCAAGGCTGGCCATCGAGGAAATCAGTGCTCAGGGACTGACTATCGACGGTCACGCGATTCATCTCGAACTGGACACGCAGGACGACGCAGCCGATCCCAAGAAGGGCATTGCAGCGGCGCAGCAACTGGTGGCTGACCACGTGGTGGCGGTGGTCGGACATTTGAATTCGGGCGTGTCGATTCCGGCATCGAAGATCTACAGCGACGCGGATGTGGCGCAGATCTCGGGTGCGACGACCAACCCCGCGTTCACGCAGCAAGGGTACAAAACAACGTTCCGTGTGGTGCCGACGGACGCGCGCCAGGGGCCAGTGCTGGCGACTTATGCGCTCAAGACCCTGCACGCGCGAAAAATCGTGGTCGTCGATGACGCCACGCTCTACGGCCGGGGTCTCGCGAACGAGTTTGCCAAGGCTGTGGTCGCAGGCGGCGGCCGCATTACGGGTCACGAGGTGACGAGCGAAAAAGCGCGCGATTTCAAGGCGATCTTGAACAAGATCAAGCACGTCCAGCCCGACGCGGTGATGTTCGGCGGCATGGACGTGACCGGTGGACCGTTTGCCAAACAGGCTGCGGCGATGGGCATCAAGGCGAAGATTCTTGGCGGTGACGGCATGTGTTCCGCCGACATGGCCACGCTCGCGGCCAACGCAGCGCCGAACGTGGTGTGCTCGGAACTTGGCGTGGACGTGTCGAAGCTGGACAAGGGCGGGGATTTCGCGCAGCGCTATGAAGCCCGTTTCCATCTGCCGGTCCAGAGCTACGCACCGTTCACCTATGACGCCGTATATGTGATTGTCGACGCCATGAAGCGGGCCAATTCGATTGAAGCGCCAAAGGTGCTTGCCGCGATTGCATCGACGGATTTCAATGGGCTGACAGGGCACATTGCATTCGATGACAAAGGTGATTTGAAAGGCGGCGGCGCAATTACGCTAATCGATTTCAAGGATAACAAGAAGAACGTCATTGACGTCATCACGCCGTAACCGTGTGTTGCGGCGCCGCGCGGCGAATGCACACCTGGTTGAGCAACCCCTCGATTCGTAGTCACTTTCAGACGTTTTAGAGTTTTTTTTCAAGTACGCGCGGTGCGGTTGCGTTTTTTTCTTCCCTTCGGTTTATCGGCCAGCGATAAAGCGTAAATCTAGTCGCACGGGCTAAGGAGCCTTCAATGGATATCTTCATCCAGCAGATTATCAACGGGCTGGTGCTTGGCAGCGTCTACGCCATCATCGCGTTGGGTTACACGATGGTGTACGGGATTCTCGGCATCATCAACTTCGCTCACGGGGACGTGCTGATGGTCGGCGCCATGGTCGCGCTGTCCGCCATCGGCGTCATGCAGAACCACTTCCCGGGCATGCCGTTAGCGTTGGTGCTGGTCATCGCGCTACTGGTTGCCGCGGTCGTCTGCGCGCTGGTCGGCTACACCATCGAACGCGTGGCTTACCGGCCCTTGCGTCGGGCGCCGCGTCTTGCGCCGCTGATTACGGCTATCGGCGTATCGATTCTTCTCCAGACGCTGGCCATGATGATCTGGGGCCGCAATCCGCTGGCCTTCCCGCAACTGCTGCCGACCGATCCGATCAACGTGATTACGGCCACCGCCGATCGTCCGGGCGCCGTCATTTCGATGACGGAAATCGTGATTATCGTGGTGGCGTTCCTCGTGATGGGCGGCTTGCTGCTGCTCGTGCACAAGACGAAACTCGGCCGCGCGATGCGCGCCATTGCCGAGAATCCGGGCGTCGCGAGCCTGATGGGGGTCAACCCTAATTTCGTGATCTCCGCGACCTTCATGATCGGCTCCGCGCTTGCTGCGCTCGCCGGTGTGATGATCGCCTCCGAATACGGCAACGCGCACTTCTACATGGGCTTCATCCCTGGGTTGAAGGCATTCACGGCGGCGGTGCTGGGGGGGATCGGCAACCTGGGCGGCGCGATGGTGGGCGGCGTGCTGCTCGGCCTGATCGAACAACTGGGTGCCGGGTATATCGGCAATTTGACGGGCGGTGTGTTCGGCAGTAACTACCAGGACGTGTTCGCGTTCATCGTGCTGATCGTTGTACTGGTGTTCCGTCCGTCCGGCCTGCTCGGCGAACGTGTCGCAGATCGCGCTTAAACAGGGAGACCAAGCATGACTTCAATTCAACCGATCGAGCCGTCGACCACGCTCATCCCTGAAAGAAAAACGGCGAAGAATTACGCCGTCACGGTGCTGGTTACCGCGCTCGTGATCCTCGCGCCCATGTTGATCGGCGCGGCCGGCGGCAATTACTGGGTCCGCGTGCTCGACTTCGCGATGCTGTACGTGATGTTGGCACTTGGCCTGAACGTGGTGGTGGGTTTTGCCGGCCTGCTGGACTTGGGCTACATCGCGTTTTACGCGGTGGGCGCATACGTGGCTGCATTGCTGTCCTCGCCGCAACTCACCACTCAGTTCGAGTGGATCGCGCACCTGTTCCCCAATGGCCTGCATACGCCGTTCTGGATCATCGTGCCGTGCGCGATGGCGCTGGCGGCCACCTTCGGCGTGCTGCTCGGTGCACCGACGCTGCGTCTGCGCGGCGATTACCTCGCTATCGTGACGTTGGGCTTCGGGGAAATCGTCCGGATCTTCATGAACAACCTGGATCGTCCGATCAACATCACGAACGGGCCGAAGGGGATTACGGGCGTTGATCCGGTGTCGCTGTTCGGCTTCGATTTATCGAAGTCCCATTCGTTGTTCGGGTTCAACTTCCCCTCGGTTTACAACTATTACTACCTGTTCGTGCTGTGTTCGCTGTTCGTGATCTTCGTGTGCGTACGCTTGCAGCATTCGCGTATTGGCCGCGCGTGGGCCGCGATCCGCGAAGACGAAATCGCCGCCAAGGCGATGGGCATCAACACCCGTAACGTGAAGCTGCTGGCCTTCGCGATGGGCGCGTCATTCGGCGGTTTGTCGGGCGCGATGTTCGGTACGTTCCAGGGATTCGTCTCGCCGGAATCGTTCACGTTCTGGGAATCCATCGTGGTGCTGGCCTGCGTGGTGCTGGGCGGCATGGGCCACATTCCAGGCGTGATCCTGGGCGCGGTGCTGCTCGCCGTGTTCCCCGAATTCCTGCGCTCGACTATGGGTCCGCTGCAGAACTTCATCTTCGGTCATCAGATCGTGGACACCGAAGTCATCCGCCAGTTGCTCTACGGTCTCGCGATGGTGCTGATCATGCTGTATCGCTCGGAAGGCCTGTGGCCGTCTCCGAAACACGAAGACAAGATCGCGAAGATTGCGAAGCGCGCTGGCAAGAAGCCGGTGCGTGCCTAAGCCCCGAGCAGCGGAGAAAAAACAATGAGCGAAAAACCCATTCGACTGTCCGTGAAGGGCGTGAACAAGCGCTTCGGCGGCTTGCAGGCACTGGCTGAAGTTGGCCTGGAAATCAGGGAAGGCGAAATCTACGGCCTGATCGGCCCGAACGGCGCAGGCAAGACCACGTTCTTCAACGTGATCACGGGCTTGTACACACCGGATTCGGGTTCGTTCGTGCTCGATGGCACGCCTTACACGCCGACCGCCGTGCATCAGGTGGCGAAGGCAGGCATTGCGCGTACCTTCCAGAACATTCGTCTGTTCGGCGGCATGACGGCGCTCGAGAACGTGATGGTCGGACGCCACGTGCGAACGAAGCACGGCCTGATCGGCGCGGTATTGCAGACGCCGTCGGAGCGTCGCGAAGAGAAGGAAATCAAGGAGCGCGCGCTGGAGTTGCTGGAGTATGTGGGCGTGTTGCAATACGCGGATTACACGTCGCGCAACCTGTCGTACGGGCACCAGCGCCGGCTGGAAATTGCGCGCGCGCTTGCCACCGATCCGAAGCTGCTCGCACTCGATGAACCCGCCGCCGGCATGAACGCGACGGAGAAGGTGGAACTTACGCGCCTGCTCGACAAGATTCGCAGCGACGGCCGCACGATCCTCTTGATCGAACACGATGTGAAACTGGTGATGGGATTGTGCAACCGGATGACGGTGCTCGATTACGGCAAGGTGATCGCCGAGGGTCTGCCGCAGGACGTGCAGAAGGACCCGAAGGTGATCGAGGCTTATCTCGGGGCAGGGGTTCACTGATGGCTACGATGAATGGCGCGAACGGCGCAATGTTGAAGATCAAGGGCCTGCAGGTCAGCTACGGTGGTATTCACGCCGTCAAGGGCGTGGACCTGGAAGTCGGCCAGGGCGAACTCGTGACGCTGATCGGCGCGAACGGCGCGGGCAAGACGACCACGATGAAAGCCATCACGGGTCTGAAGGCGTATTCGGCTGGCGATATCGAATACATGGGCCAGTCGATCAAGGGCGTGCCGTCGCATGAATTGCTCAAGCGCGGCCTCGCGATGGTGCCGGAAGGACGGGGCATTTTCGCGCGCATGTCGATTCTTGAAAACATGCAGATGGGCGCGTACTTGCGTAACGACAAGGACGAAATCGACAAGGACACCGACCGCATGTTCGGCTTCTTTCCGCGGCTGAAAGAGCGGGCGTCGCAGTATGCGGGCACGTTGTCGGGCGGTGAACAGCAGATGCTGGCCATGGCGCGTGCGCTGTTGTCGCGGCCGAAGCTGTTGCTCCTCGACGAACCGTCGATGGGTCTCTCGCCGATCATGGTCGAGAAGATCTTCGAGGTGGTGCGTGAGATTTCGGGCGAAGGGCTGACAGTGTTGCTGGTCGAGCAGAACGCGCGGCTGGCGTTGCAGGCGGCGAATCGTGGGTACGTGATGGATTCGGGTCTGGTCACCATGTCGGGTGACGCGAAGACCATGCTGGATGATCCGAAGGTCCGGGCTGCTTACTTGGGTGAATGAGTCGGCATTGTTGAATGAAGAAGCCGCATGCCTTTGAAGAAGGGCATGCGGCTTTTTTAATGCGCGATCAAAAGTTCAAAGCCGCTTACCGAGGCTGATCACTTCATCCCTCTGATAACCGAGCTTCGCGTAAAACGCCTGGGTTTCAGGCTTGTTCGCCATGATCTGCAAATTCAGCTTCGGACATCCGATGGCGGCAAGCGCGCGTTCCGCATGTTCAACCAGCGCACGGGCATAACCATTACCGCGTTGATCCTCGGCGACCGCGAGCGAATACATCCATCCGCGATGCCCGTCGTAACCCGCCATCACCGTGCCGATCAGACGCTCTTCCAGCATGCCGACGAAGAAGAACTCCGGCTGCATGGCGAGCTTGTTTCGAATCGATAAACGCGGATCACGCTGCGGTTTGCCAGGCGTGGCGTATTCGGGAAACGCTTGTGCCCAGAGCGCGAGCACGGCCTGCGTGTCGCGCTCATCGAAGACCCGGATAATCAAAGCGCGTCCAGCACGGAGCGCAGCATCGACATCATCTGGTCGATCTCGTCCTTCGTCACGTTCAGCGCCGGCATGAAGCGCAGCAGGTTCGGCCGCGCTGCGTTCAGAAGCAAACCATCCGGTCCCATGTCGCGCGCCATTTCGACGATCTTCGGACCGTTGTCGTTATTGAGCAGCAACGCGCGCAGCAAACCTTCGCCGCGTTCGCCGTTAAAACCGCGTTCTTCCGAAAGCTGCAACAACTGCGCCTTCAGATACTCGCCGCGTTCCCGCACGCCTTCGAGAAAACCCGGCGCCGTCAGTTGCGAAATCACCGAAAAACCCGCCGCCGTCATCAGCGGATTGCCGTTGTACGTGCCGCCCTGGTCACCGGGTTCGAAGCACGCCACTTCCTTGGTCGAAAGCAGCGCGGCCAGCGGCACGCCGCCGCCAATGCCCTTGCCGAGCGTCATGATGTCCGGCTCCACGCCCGAAAATTCATACGCGAACAAGGTGCCGGCGCGACCGCAACCGCTTTGCACTTCATCGACGATCAACAGCAACCCATGCTTCTCCGTCAGCGCGCGCAAAGCCTGCATGAACTCGCGGGTGGCCGGGATCACGCCGCCTTCGCCCTGGATAGGTTCGAGCATCACGCCGACGGTTTTATCGGTGATGAGCTTTTCCACCGATGCGATGTCGTTCAGATCGGCCTTCGGAAAACCCGGCACCTGCGGTGCATAGAGGGTGTCCCAGCCCGGCTTGCCGCTGGCCGACATGGTTGCCAAAGTCCGGCCGTGGAAGCTGTGATCGAACGTGATGATCTCGTACGCGCCGCCCTTGAACTTCTTGCCCCACTTGCGCGCAAGCTTGATCGCGCCTTCGTTGGCTTCGGCGCCGCTGTTGGCGAAGAACACTTTGTCGAAGCAGCTGTTGGCGGTCAGCAAGGCGGCGAGCTGGGCCATCGGCGCGTTGTAGAAAGCCGGCGACGGGTTGATCAGCGTGCGAGCCTGTTTGTCCATGGCTTCGATCATGCCGTCGTTGCAATGACCCAGACTATTCACCGCCCATCCCTGGATGAAGTCGAGGTATCGTTTCTCGTTGTTGTCGTAGAGCCAGGAACCCTTGCCGTGGGTGAACACGATCTCAGGACGGTTCGTGATAAACATCAGCGATTCGACGGGGTACTCTTGGAAATTCATGACGGCGGGCTCCACGAAAACAGCAAGTAAAAAAAGTGGCGAGATAAAAAACCGAACTAAGAATGCAAAAAGCCACGGAATTCCGTGGCTTCATGGTGGCGAAGTGTGCGCTGGTTCGAAAACTCAAGCGCCAATCCGTGACGAGCCAGCGGCATCCCTAGGGGAGCGGCGAGCGGCGACGTCGAAGAGTGGCGTAAATCTTGAGCATTCGCGAAGAATACGTTACGAAGTTCCTGCGTGTAAACCATGTCGGCCCGATTTTTTGTCGAGCCGCCACACTCGCAGGCTTTGGTGCGCCTAAACCGGATTGGCCAGATCCGCCGCGCTGGTGAACGAATCGGCGTAGAACTCGTCCTCCGGCAAGCGGTGATGACTCGTGAAATCGCGTTGCGCCGATTCCACCATCACCGGCGCGCCGCACGCGTACACCTGATAGCCGCTCAAGTCTGGCAGATCTTCGATGACAGCACGATGAACAAAGCCCGTACGTCCGGTCCACGCATCGCTTTCATCGGGTTCCGAGAGCACCGGCACGAACGAGAAGTTCGGTACATCTTTCGCCCACTGCTCGGCCATGTCCATCATGTACAGGTCCTGCTTGCGGCGGCCGCCCCAATAGAGGGTCATGGGCCGGTTCAGGTTCTTGAACACAGCATGTTCAATGATTGCCTTGATTGGCGCGAAGCCCGTGCCGGAAGCGAGCAGCACGATGGGCTTCTCTGAATCTTCACGCAGGAAGAACGTGCCGAGCGGGCCTTCGAAGCGCAGAATGTCGCGCTCTTTCATGGTGCCGAACACGTGGTCCGTGAAGGTGCCGCCAGGCATGTGGCGAACGTGCAACTCGATCGGGCCTTCGTGGTGCGGCGGGCTCGCCATCGAATAGCTGCGGCGCTTGCCGTCCTTCAAAATGAATTCGATGTACTGGCCAGCCAGGTATTGCAGCCGTTCGTTGGCCGGCAATTGCAGCTTCAGTTCAATGACGTCGGCTGCCTTGCGTTCCAGCGCGTTCACCCGGCAAGGCAGCTTCTTGACCTGAATGTCGCCTACACCTGCCACTTCGCGTATGTCGATCGTCAGGTCGCCCTTGGGCGTCGCGCAGCACAGCAGGGCCATGCCGCGGGTTTTCTCGTCGTTGGACAACGCCGACGACGAATGCGGCGCCTGCTCGACTTCGCCGGACACAACCGTGCCCTTGCATGAACCACAGGCTCCGTTCTTGCAGCCGTAGGGAAGTCCTATGCCCTGACGCAGGGCGGCGAGCAGCACCGCTTCGTCGGGTTCTACCTGAAACTGCCGGCCGCTTTGCCGGAGCGTTACGTTGAAAGCCATAGATCCTGGATGAGTTGGATGAGACAAATGCAAAAGCTGTCGCGGCTACAATCGACAGCATGATAGCCACTCGAAAACTACGCCGCGCGCGCGTGCTGATTGCCGGTTGCGGCGATGTCGGCCTGCGTTGCGTGCCGCTTCTCGCCCACCGTGCTGCCGCGCCTCGCGTGATCGCACTTTCAAGTCAACCCGCGCGCGTAGCCGAATTGCGCGCCGCAGGCACAACACCGTTGATTGCTAACCTTGACGAGCGCCGCAGCCTGCGACGGCTGGCCGGTCTTGCATCCACGGTGCTGCATCTCGCGCCACCGCAGAAAACCGGCGACGACGACAGCAGGACCCGCGCGCTGATTGCCGCGTTGATTGCGCCGCGACGCTCCGTTGCGCGCGAGGCGACCCGCGCCGTGGCCCGTCAGCGGGCATGGCGCGGATGGTTTCGTGCGACCTTCAAAAGCGCTATGCCTGCGACCGTCAGAATGGGCGGCAACGCGCACGCCAAAGCCATAAAAAGAGCGTCTATTGTACCCGACCGGGTTTCGGGCGCCGCCGCGCGCCGGGCGCGGATCCGCCTGATTTACGCGAGCACGTCGGGGGTTTACGGCGATTGTGGCGGGGCGTGTATCGATGAGACGCGCCCGGTCAGGCCGGACAACGCACGCGCGAAACGACGTGTATCGGCGGAAACGCAATTGCGGGGCGCTACGCGGCGCGGCGTGCTGAGTGCATCGATTGTGCGGATTCCCGGGATCTACGCCGGCAACCGTCTGCCGCTGGCACGACTGCACAAGAGGACGCCGGCGCTTGCGCCGGCCGATGATGTCTACACCAACCATATCCACGCCGACGATCTCGCCGCCATTCTCGTACTCGCGATCCGGCGAGCGCGGCCGCAGCGCGTGGTGCATGCATCGGACGACAGCGACTTGCGCATGGGGGATTATTTCGACCTGGTTGCCGATGCGTTCGGCTTGCCGCGCGTTCCCCGTGTTTCGCGCGAGCAGGCGGAGGCGCAACTCGAGCCGATGATGCTCTCGTTCATGCGCGAATCGCGACGTCTGCAGAACACCCGGCTGCGAGACGAAATGCGTTACGCGCTGCGTTATCCGAGCATCGGCGACTTCTTGCGCCAGGCGATCGTTCATCCGGCCGTTACATCAGTACCGGCAGCGTCTCCAGCAGGATGAAGCACAGCAAGGCCCCGATCAGCGCACCAATCAGGTTGGGTTGATAGCGATGGTGCCGATGCATTGTCACCAGCAATCCGACGATAAACAACACGCTGACGGCAACGAACGCAATCATTGCAATGGTCGTGTGAGCGGCCATGGTGGCCCTCCTGCTTCTTTTAATGGTCGTGTAAGCAGTATAGATTTTCGTCGTAAGAAAGCCATGCTGCAGTGCGGCGTCAGCGTATTGTGTTAACACCTATGGAATTGCCACGGCGAGCGTAATGCTGCGGTTATTGCGAATCGATGAACGCCGATATATCCGCGAGCACGGTGGAGCGTCCACGCAACGGCAACGCCAGCGCTGAAACAATCCGGATATGACCGAAGCCGTCGTAATGTTTGACCTCCACCGAGTCGCCATGTTTGCGCAGCATGGCCGCCAGACGGTCGGTATTGCCAGGATCGACGACGGTGTCGTCCGTGCCGGCTGCAAGGAACATGGGCGGCTCGTGGCCGGTGACGAAATTGATCGGCTGGCTCTCGGCGCGCGTGCTTTCTGGAAATACGTCGAATAGCGTGGGATCCGTGAGCGGCAGGAAATCGTAAGGTCCAGCCAGGCCGATCACCCCGCGCAAGTCGGCTTTCGACATCGATTGCGAAGCGAGATAACGCGGATCGGTCGCGATCAGCGCAGCCAGATGAGCGCCTGCTGAGTGGCCCATGACGAACAGCCGCGACGGATCGCCGCCGAATTCATGCGCGTGGTCGCGGGTCCAGCGCGCGGCCGCCGCCGCATCATCGACAAAACCAGGAAACGCCGTTTCCGGATACGTACGGTAGTCAGGCAGCACGGCCACGTAGCCGCGCGAGGTCAACGCCTGCGCGACAAACAGATAATTGCCGCGATTGCCGGTCTGCCAGCTTCCGCCGTAGAAAAAGACGACAACCGGGCGCGGCACGCTAGTCGGCGCGGCGGCGGGTACGTAGACATCGAGTACCTGGCGCGGATCGTTTCCGTACGCGATATCTGACGTTTTCCTGTAACCACTCGACGGGATCGCGGCGTTCAAAAGTTTGACGGGACTGCAGGCGGCGAGCGCCGCGCCGAGGCTGGCAAGACCCAATGTCACGATGCGGCGTTTTTGTTGTGTGGGCATAAATGTCGAAAAGCAGGGGGATGCCACCTTCTACGCTCGAAGCGCCCGGATGGATGCAGCGCGTTGGGCTGCTCTGATGGAGACGTTAAACCCGCCGTGATCGTGACTTCGCGCGCTGTCGCGCGAATATGCCACACGAAGCGCGTCAGGAATGCATCAGCAATGCCTGAGCATGGCGAGGTCTGCATCGTCCAGCCAGCGCCATTGACCCTCGGCCAGCTCATCGGGCAGAGCAAACCCGCCAATACGCTCCCGATGCAATTTCTCCACGCGGTTCCCCGCCGCCGCAACCATCCGCTTCACCTGGTGATACTTGCCTTCGAGCACCGAAAGCTCGAGCTGTCGCTCGTCGCGCTGTTCGGCGCTGACTGCTGCAACGGGTTGCGATTCGCCATGCAGCAAGACGCCATTGCGCAACGCCAAGAGTTGAGCATCGTCCAGTGGATGGCGCGTGGTCGCCAGATACACCTTCGGTACCTTGCGTTTCGGCGATGTGAACGCATGCACGAACGCGCCGTCATCGGAGAGGAGCAGAAGGCCGGTCGTGTCCTGATCCAGACGTCCCACGCATTGCACGCCGCGCTCGGTCAACCGTGGCGGCAATAGGTGAAAGACGCTCAGGTGGTGCTGCGGATCACGTGAGCACTCGTAGCCCGGCGGCTTGTTCAGTACCAGATACGCTTTCTCCCGATATCGCCATGTCGCGCCATCGACTTGAAACTCGAATGACGCGAGCGTGTCGGACGCAATGTCGATCGTGGCATTGGCGGCATTGCTACAGGACGAGCCCGCGATGGACACGCGGCCATCGGCTATCAGCGCGCGGCATTGGCGGCGCGAGCCGAAACCCTGCGTGAAAAGAATGCGTTCGAGATCCATCAGGGTGGTTCTTGGCTCAGGCAGAAAGAAGGGACGGACATTCTAGCAACCCGCGTGCTTCGATCCCTTGCGGCGGCCGCCGAGCAACACCGGGATTTAGGTGAGCACATCATGAACGAGGGCCCTGTTGAATGCATTGCATACCGGCGCATCGACCCTCAGCCTCTATCGTCGGCCATCCGTAAAGCAGGCGATTAAGGTTTTTTCATAGTTGATCCCCTGCGTGACGTTTATGCTTTTCGCTTTGAGCCGTTTTGACCCGTTCCACGCGTATGACGAAAGGATGCTGACAATCCGGCACCCGATCGAGCACTCCGATCCCTCTTTTCACCCAAGGAGCAGGACATGGCAAGAAACACGGTTGCGGAATTTTTGGCCAGGACGCTGGCGGCAGCAGGCGTCGAACGTATCTGGGGCGTAACTGGTGACAGCCTGAACGGGCTCGCCTACAGCCTCGAGCAGCTCGGCTCCATTCGATGGATGCACACCCGCCACGAGGAAGTGGCCGCGTTTGCGGCAGGTGCCGACGCCGCATCCACTGGCAAGCTTGCCGTGTGCGCCGGCAGTTGCGGCCCGGGTAACCTGCACCTGATCAATGGCTTGTATGACTGCCACCGCAACCAGCAGCCGGTGCTGGCGATTGCCGCGCATATTCCGTCGACCGAGATCGGGCTTGGCTACTTTCAGGAGACGCATCCCACCGCGCTGTTCAAGGAATGCAGCCATTACGTTGAACTGGTGTCGAGCGCCGCGCAGTTTCCCCGCGTGCTCGCACGCGCGATGCGCACGGCGATCGAAGAGCGCGGCGTCGCGGTGATCGTGTTACCCGGCGATGTTGCGTTGAGCGACGCGCCGACGGAAAAGCCCGGCTGGTCCGCCACGGGACCGTCGACCATCCTCCCGTCGGACATCGATATCGACCGGCTCGCGGCCATGCTGAACGACTCGGAAGCGGTGACGCTGATGTGCGGCAGCGGCACCGCGGGCGCGCACGACGAAGTGGTTGCGCTCGCGGACGTGCTGGGCGCACCGGTCGTCCACGCCATGCGCGGCAAGCAGTTCATTGAATGGGACAACCCGTACGACGTCGGCATGACGGGGCTGATCGGTTTCAGCTCCGGCTATCACGCGATGATGTCGTGCGACACGCTGCTGCTGCTCGGCTGCGATTTCCCCTACCGGCCGTTCTATCCCGCCGACGCCAAGATCATCCAGATCGACTGGCGCGGCTCGAAGCTCGGCTCGCGCGCGCCGCTCGCGCTTGGGCTGGTCGGCACGGTCAAGGAGACCATCGCGGCGGTCCTGCCGAAGCTCACGCGCAAGTCTGACCGCAAGTTCATCGATACCGCCCGCAAGCACTATGCAACGGCGCGAAAGGGACTCGATGAACTCGCCACGCCGTCAGGCCCGGGTAACGCGATTCATCCGCAATACCTGACGAAGCTGATTAACGAAGCCGCCTCGGAAGACGCCATTTTTACCGTCGATGTCGGCACGCCGACCGTCTGGGCCGCGCGTTACCTCACGATGAACGGCAAACGCCAGCTTCACGGCTCGTTCAACCACGGCTCCATGGCAAACGCGATGCCGCAGGCGCTCGGCGCCCAAGGCGCGAATCCGGGGCGCCAGGTGATCTCGCTCTCGGGCGATGGCGGTTTATCGATGCTGCTCGGCGACTTGCTCAGCGCCCGCCAACTCGACCTGCCGATCAAAGTGGTGGTTTATAACAACAGTCTGCTCGGCTTCGTTTCCATGGAGCTCAAGGCCGCCGGTTACCTCGATACCAACGTCGATCTGGCCAAAACGGACTTCGCCGCCATCGCTCAGGGTGCGGGCATTTTCAGCATCCGGGTAGAGGAGTCCGAGGACATCGCAGAGGCTCTGCAAAAGGCTTTCGCTTATCCCGGGCCGGCGCTCGTGGATGTGGTGACATCAAAGCATGAGCTGGCGATGCCGCCCAAAGTGGAATTGGCGCAGGCCAAAGGCTTCAGCCTTTATATGTTGCGCGCGATCCTGAATGGTCGCGGCGACGAAATCGTGGAGCTAGCCAAGACCAATTTCCGATAGGAATATTCTGAATTCGTTGAATTTCTTTACATTTCGAACAACAATGCGATGCTGCAATCGATTCAACACTCCAGGGAGATTGGCAAATGAAGAAGTTCTCGCAAATTGCAATGGTTGGTGCGCTCGCATTCGCGTTCGCAGGCACGGCAATGGCTCAAGGTGCGGGTGGTGGTTCGAAGACTGACGAAAGCAAGCCTGCTGTCAGCCCGAAAGAACCCAAGCCGCATCTGCCGCACTTCAAGCATAAGAAGAAGGCAGCATCGGGCGCAAGCGGTACGGCGGCCAAGTAAGACAAGGCATCGCACCTGAAGGGCGCATCGGCTGCCGCATCTCATCTGCTTCAGCCATGGGTACCGACGACAAGGGTCAACCACAGTAAGCGGCAAGGCCTGGAGTAAGGCGCCCGGGACAGCATGTTTCGAGCGCCATATACGGCGGCACGCGTGAGCGTGCCGCCGTATTATTTTTGAGGCGCCGCGAACAACCCGGTAATTTCATACCATCGATCCGCGCACGCATTGCAGCGCGCAGTCCACCAGGCCGCGAATCAGCCGGTCACGTACCGACGCCCGTTTCCAGAGCACGCCAAAGCGGCGCGGCTCGGACTCCATCGGCAAGCTGATCCGCGCGATGCGCAGGGCGCTGGTCATTGGAGAGGCGACATCGGGTGCGAGCGATACCCCGAGTCCACGGTCCACCATCATCGCGATGGCCGCGAGCGAGCTTAGTTCGAAGCGCTCGTTGGGCACAATGCCGACTCGCCTTAAATATCGCTCTGCTTCTTTACCTCCCGCGAGCGAGCGGTCGTAGCGGATCAGCGGCTCGTGCGCGAGCAGGTCATGCGCATCGCGTTTCGCCAGGCTCTGCGGCGCGATTACCACCAGCGGTTCCTCTCGAAGCAATTCCCACACGAAGGTTTTTGGCATCGCGAAGGCGGGATGCGTGCAGACGGCTGCATCGACGTCACCTTGCCGCAATGCTTCATACAATTCGTTCGAGGTCCCCGACTGGATGAACACCTTCACATGCGGATGAGCGCTGACAAAACGCGCGAGGATATCGGGCAGCAGGCTATGTAGCGCCGTATTGATCGTGCCGAGCTTGAGCTCTCCGGTTGCGTATTCGTCGTTGGCGAGGATCTTCAGGTCGGCGAGTTCACGCAGCAAACCCCGCGACTGCGCGACTATCCGGCTGCCTGCCGGCGTGACCGATACCGTCCGGCCGGCACGCGCGAGCAGCGGGGCGCCGAATTCGCGTTCGAGCGTGCGGATCTGCTGCGCGACCGCGGCAGGCGTCAGGTCGAGGCGGCGAGCGGCTTCGGCCATTGAACCGGTATCGACGACCAGCAAGAAACTGGTCAGGAACGAGGTTTCCATACAAGATACTTTTAGTTTATTTTGAAGGAACATTCTATCGCTTTATCTTCATTGTGCCGATGACTAGACTGGCGGCATGAAAAGCAAATTATTTGTTCCGGGCTCACGGCCCGAACTGTTCGCCAAAGCGCTGGCGAGCCAGGCAGATGCCCTTTCTTTCGATCTCGAAGACGCCGTGTCCGAAGCGCGCAAGCCCGAAGCCCGGGCACATTTGCGCGATTTTCTCCTGGGTTCTCCGCCGGGTTCGAACGCTTCGTCTTCTCCTGCGGACCGGTTCGGCGGCAAGACGCTGATCGTGCGCGTGAACGCC
This sequence comes from Caballeronia sp. dw_19, assembly GCF_018449515.1. GTDB lineage: Bacteria > Pseudomonadota > Gammaproteobacteria > Burkholderiales > Burkholderiaceae > Caballeronia. The sequence goes on from NZ_JAAVUQ010000003.1 coordinate 97,594, forward strand.
ATCGATTCACCTCATTTCGAAGCCGATCTCGCCGCCGTCGTGCAGGCGGGCGTCGACCTGATCAACTTGCCGAAACCGCGCAACGCCGACGACGTCCGGGCAGCCGCGAACGCGCTCGATGCCGCCGAACGCGCTAACGGCGTGACCGAGCCGATTGGCTTGCTGCTGAATATCGAATCGCCGGGCGCATTGCGGCGTGCGTTTGAACTGGCCAGCGCACATCCTCGCGTGAAAGGCTTGCAGCTTGGGCTGGGTGACTTGTTCGAGCCGCTGGGCATCGCGCGACGGGAGACCGCGGCGATCCAGCAGGCCATGTTCGCGTTGAGCATGGCGGCGGGCGAGGCGGGCGTGTTCGCCTACGACTCCGCGTTCGCCGATATCCGCGATCAGGCCGGTTTCCAGGCCGAAGCGCGGCTCGCGCGCAGTCTTGGTTTTATCGGCAAGAGCTGCATTCATCCGAGCCAGGTTGCGCTCGCCAATGAAGTGTTCCAGCCGACGCCCGATGAGATCGCCCACGCGCAACGTGTGGTCGAAGCGGCGGCAGAAGCCGATGCGGCAGGCCGGGGCGCGTATGTGGTCGACGGCAAGATGATCGACGGCCCATTCCTCGCGCGGGCTCGGGCGATCGTGGCGCAGGCGGCTTCTAATGCGGCTTCTATTGCGGCTTCGACGGTTGCATCAACGCAAGACCGGGAGCCGCAGGCATGAGCGCGTCATCCCGCAGACCCGATGGCGCACGCGGGCCGCTGAGCGGCATCCGCGTGCTCGACTTGAGCGCGTATATCGCCGGGCCGTATGGGTGCAGCCTGCTCGCCGACCAGGGCGCTGAAGTCATCAAGATCGAGCCGCCCGCAGGCGACAACCTGCGCAAATATCCCTCGACCCTTGAGAGCGAAAGCCGGGCTTTTCTCGGCGTGAACCGCAGCAAGCTCGGCCTCGCGCTCGACCTCAAACAACCTGAAGGGTTGGCCGCGCTGAAGGCGCTGGTGGCCAGCGCCGACGTCCTCGTGCACAACTTCCGGCCGAGCGTGCCGGCGCGGCTGGGTATTGATTACGAGCAGCTGAAAGCGCTCAATCCGCGGCTTATTTACTGCGCCGTGACCGGCTATGGCGAAACCGGGCCGCTCAAGGACAAGGCCGGTTACGACCAGGTGCTGCAGACCATGACCGGCATGTGCGCGATGCAAGGCAAGAGCGGCGGCCCGCCCGAGGTGCTGTACGGATCGGTGGTGGATTACTACGCGGCGGCGCTGGTGGCCGGTGGCGTGGCGTCGGCGCTGTTCGAGCGTGAGCGCAGCGGCGAGGGGCAATACGTGGGCGTGTCGCTGTTGCGCAGCGCGCTTGCCATGCAGTCGGCGCGTCTCGTCTGGGCCGACAGCGAGCCCCGCGAAGTCGGCCGGGACATGCGTTCAGGCGGCATCACCGGCATTCATCCGACGCGCGAAGGATACCTCTACATCTCCGCCAACACGCCGCATTTCTGGCAGGCGCTCTGCCGCAAGACGGGCCTCGATGCACTCGCCGCCGATCCGCGTTTCGATACCGTCAGGAAGCGCGCGCTGCATGTGAACGAAATCGTGCCGCAACTTCACGCCGCGTTGGCCGCGAAGAGCGCGCTGGAATGGGAAGCGCTGTTCGGCGAAGACGTGCCGTGCGCGGCGGCGCGCACGGTGGAAGATATGTTCGACGATCCGCAGGTGCTGGCCGAAGACATGATCGCGATGTATGAACATCCGGTGGTGGGGCGATATCGCGGGCTCAAGCGCTCGATCCGGTTCGGCCGGACGCCAGGTCCCGAACCGTTTGCCGCCCCCACGTTCGGACAGGATTCAGAGCAAGTGCTGAGCGAGCAAGGCATGTCGCGCGACGACATCGAAGTGCTGCGGGCGAAGCGCGTGATTGAATAAAAGCGGATAAAACGAACGGAGACACGTCATGCCCGAAATCACTCCAGCGCCACCGCTTGCCTGCGATGCGCACATGCATGTCTACGATGCCCGCTTTCCGCACACCGGCACGATGGTGAACAACGCAACTGCCGATGACTATCGCCGTGAGTTGCAGGCGCGCATTGGCACGACGCGTACGGTGGTCGTGACGCCGCGCATCTATGGCGTCGACAACCGCGTGACACTCGATGCCATCCAGCAACTCGGCGCCGACCGTACGCGCGGCGTGGCTGTGCTGCGCACCGACGTGACCGATGCCGAACTGGTCACGCTGCATGCCGGCGGTATCCGCGGGATTCGCTTCACGTTGTACACGCCGGTGCATGCGGTGGTCGGCTTCGAAATGGTGGAGTCGTTGTCGCGGCGGGTGCATGAACTTGGCTGGCATGTCCAGTTGCATTGGACGGCGGCGCAGATCGTCGAACATGAGGCTTTGCTGAGACGCCTGCCGTCGAAGATCGTCTTCGATCACCTCGCGCGTTTGTCGTTACCCGAGGGCATTGATCATCCCGCGTTTGGCATCGTGCGCTCGCTGCTGGATGGCGGTCGTGCGTGGCTGAAGTTATCCGGTCCGTACCTTGATTCGCGCGTGGGCGAAGCGCAACGCTACAGCGATATGGACCGCGCGGCGCATGCGTGGGTCGGCGCCGCGCCTGAGCGGCTGGTGTGGGGCAGCGACTGGCCGCATCCAACCGAGGCTACCAAGCCCGACGATACCGCGCTGTTCGACCTGCTTTCGCACTGGGTGGAAAACCCCGCGCAACGCCGCGCGATTCTGGTCGACAACCCTGCCGCCCTATACGACTTCTAACACCGCCCGACGCTGAAAAATCCAACAACAATGACAAGGAGACTGACATGAAACCGGCGAGCGCCTCACCTTCGGGCGGCAGCGGTAAAACGCGCTTCACCAATGCGACCATTGAGCTTTTCGAGCGAGTAATTCCCGACCCGTTTGTTCTTGCCATCTTGATCACCGCGTTCGTCGCAGTCGTTTCAGCGTTGTTCGCGCCTCATCCTTCGTTCATGGGGATAGTGGGCGGTTGGTACAAGGGTTTCTTCGATATCCTGACGTTTGCGTTCCAGATCACGCTGATCCTCGTCACGGGCCATGCGTTCGCACACGCGCCTCCTGTGCAGCGGCTTTTTCGTGCGGTCGTTTCGCTTGCGCGCACGCCGGTCCAGGCTGCCACGCTTACCTTTGTGTCGGTAGCAGTTGCCTCGTTTTTAAACTGGGGTTTCGGGCTCGTGGTCGCAGCGCTGCTCGCGCGTGAAGTCGCCAAGCGCATGCGCGTGGACTTTGCGTGGATCGTCGCGGCGGGTTTCTCCGGCTGGGTCGTATGGGCGAGCGGCATCTCAAGTTCAATCGCACTCGCCCAGGCGACGCACGGCAGCGCGATGAACGTCGTCGAAAAACTGACGGGGCAGGTGCTGCCGTTCAGCAGCACGGTTTTCACCGCGTTCAACCTGGTGCCGACCATCGTGATGCTGATCGCCACGCCGATCGTGCTTGCTTTCCTCAAGCCCGCCGATGAAGACATCGTTGTACTCGATCTCGACAAGAATCCCGATCCGCCTGCCAAGACGCGTCCGTCAGGCAAGCTCACACCGGCGAAGTGGCTGGAATATTCGTGGGTGGGCAGCGCGTTTATCGGTGCGGCGGGGGTGTCGTTCCTGGCGATTGCGTGGACGCACAAGACCAGCTTCAGCGGCGTGAACGCAGTGATCTTCGTAATGTTCTTCGCGGGCGTGGTGCTGCACGGCTACCCCCTCGCATACGCCGATGCCATCAAGAACGCCGCGCGCCAGACCGGGTCGATGATGCTGCAATACCCGCTCTACGGCGGCATCATGGGGATCATGGAGGCGACCGGTTTGCCCGACGTGCTGTCGCACTTTTTCATCGCCATTTCGAACGCGCACACACTGCCTTTCTGGAGTTACGTGTGTTCGCTGATCGTGACCTTCCTCGTGCCGTCGGGCGGCGGCCACTGGGCGGTGCAGGGCCCGTTCGTGGTGCCGGCGGCGGTGGCGCTCCATGCATCGGTACCCGGCGCAACGATGGCAGTCGCCATGGGCGAACAGGTGTCCAACATGCTGCAGCCGTTCTGGGCCGCGCCGGTTGTCGCCATGGCGGGTGTCGGGGTGCAGCGCGTGCTTGGCTTCACCGTCATGACCTTCCTGCTCGGCGCCGTGGTGTATGGCGCGGCCTTGCTGTTGCTGATCTAAGCGTCCGCGTGAGGGCAAAACGAAGTCACGGAGGCTTGAATGGAGACGTCTGAAACACGCAGGGCCCATGCTGCTGCGCCCTTAAGCGCAGCGGTATGGAGAGACTGACGGTGATCGCCTAAACGCGTTGAATCGATAACCGCGCTTTCACTCTCCGCGCTGCCCAAGCCCCTTGACGATCACGCCGACAAACGCCTCCGTCACGGGCGGCAGCGTGCGTCCGCGCTTCTTCACGAGCGCAATCGGCCGCACGAAACCCGGTTCATCGATAACCCGCGTCACCAGTGCCGGTTCCGCGCGCACTTCGCGCGCCGAGCGGGGCAGGATGGTCACGCCTAGCCCTGCCCGGACCATTGCCACCGCCGTCATCATGTAAGTCGGCTCGCAGGTGGGCACGGGAGCGCAGCCGGCGTGCTCGAACGCGGCATCCACCACTGCTCGCACGCTCGTTCCCGCCGCCGTCAACACCAGCGGATAGCGGACGATCTCCTCCAGGCCGATCCGCTTCCCAGCCGTCAACGGATGCCCGTCCGGGCACACGACGCACAGCCGGTCCTCACCGGCGTGTAGCACTTCCAGCGAGGCATCGGTGACGTCGCCGCCGGTCAGGCCCACGTCCACATCCTCGTTACGCACCAGCGCGTTGACGACGCTCGCCACCACATCGCGGATCTGAAACGACACGTGCGGCAACTCGCGTCTGAAATCCTGGATCAGATCGGGCAGCAAACTTGCGGCGAACGACGGCAGGCACGCGAGCCGCACCGTGCCGGTGGAACCGTCGCTGAGCGCGCGGGCGTCGTGGAGAACCTGCTCCATGTCGCCGAGCGATTTTTGCAGGACGGGCAGCAAATCCCGGCCGACCGGCGTCAACGCAACGCTGCGGCTATTGCGGTCGAACAGCCGCGCGCCGAGCGTTTCTTCGAGGCGCCGGATCTGCACCGTCAACGCGGGCTGCGACAGATGCAGCCGCACCGCCGCGCGCGTGAAATTGCCCGCCTGCGCGACGGCGATGAACGCGCGGATGTCGCGGAGATTCAGGTCCATGGTTTTCGGCCATTACAAAACGTGATTGCTGCCATCAAATCATTTCAATTGTTTTATCGACGTCCAGAAATTACGCTTGGTTGACTCATAAAACAATCGATTAAAAAGATCGGAGACAAACCTTGCTGCCCTTACTTGGCCCGGCCACTATCGTTGTCCTGCTCGCGGCGATTCTTTCAAAACGGATGTCGCCGCTGGTCGCGCTGATCATCGTGCCGATAGCGGCGTCGCTGATCGGCGGCTTCGGCTTGCAGACCAGCAAGTTTGTCATCGACGGGCTGAAGAGCCTTGCGCCCGTGGTCGGCATGTTCGTGTTTGCGATCCTGTATTTCGGCACGATTACCGACGCGGGCACGCTCGATCCGATCATCGACCGCATCTTGCGCACCGTCGGCACGCGGCCGACGCGCATTGTGATGGGTACGACGCTGCTCGCGCTGCTGATCCACCTCGACGGCTCGGGCGCAGTTTGCTTTCTCGTGACCATCCCCGCCATGCTGCCGCTTTACGATCGTCTCAAGATGGATCGGCGCGTGCTGGCTGCGGCGGCATCGATGGCGGCGGGGATCAATTTCCTGCCGTGGACCGGGCCGATGATCCGCGCGTCGGCGTCGCTGCATCTGCCTATATCGGCGTTATTCAATCCGTTGATTCCGGTGCAGATCGTGGGCCTTATATTTGTGTTCGGCATGGCGTGGTGGCTCGGCCGGCGCGAAGAAAAACGCTTGGGATACACGGGTGCCGACGGCGCAATCCCGATGCTGGGGCACGTGCCGGCGCGCGAACTCACCGACGAACAGAAAGCGCTGCGTCGACCAAAGAATTTCTGGTTCAACATCGTGCTGACGCTGATAGTGCTCGGCACGATGGTGGTAATGGGCGAGAAGATTCCGCCGGCGATCATGTTCATGGTCGGGTTGTGCGTCGCGTTGCTCGTCAACTATCCGAACGTGGATATGCAGCGTCAGCGCATTGATGCTCACGCGCGCGCCGCGCTAATGATGGCCGGCATCCTGCTCGCGGCCGGCGTGTTCACGGGCGTGATGCAAGGCAGCGGCATGCTCAAGGCGATGGCGCAAGCCGCCGTTGGGTTCGTGCCGCCGTCGATGGCAACGCACATCCCGGTCGCACTCGGTTTCTTATCGATGCCGCTCAGCATGCTCTTCGATCCCGACTCGTTTTACTTCGGCGTGTTGCCTGTGATCGCGGAGGTGGCGGGGCAACTTGGCGTGCCCGCCGTGCACGTTGGCCAGGCAGCATTGCTTGGGCAGATGACGACAGGGTTTCCGGTCAGCCCGCTCACGCCCGCCACATTCCTGGTCGTCGGGCTGACGGGCATCGATCTCGCCGATCATCAGAAATTCACGTTTCCGCTGTTGTTCGGCGCATCGATCGTGATGACGATCGCGTGCGTCGTGATGGGCATCTTTCCTCTTTGAGCGCGTTCTCTTCACGCAAGGAATGGGTATGACTGCTGCACTCAACGCTGTGACCCAAGCCGTCCGCGTGCGGATCGGCGCGGGCGCGGGTTACTCGGGCGACCGTATCGAGCCTGCGGTCGAACTGGCCGAACACGGAGCACTCGACTATCTCGTGTTCGAATGTTTGGCAGAGCGAACCATTGCACTTGCGCAACAGGCGCGGCGAGCGAATCCGGATCTGGGTTATGACCCGTTGCTCGAAGCCCGGATGCGCGCGGTGTTGCCGGCGGCTACGCGCAACGGCGTGCGGATTATCTCGAACATGGGCGCGGCGAATCCGTTGGCGGCGGCGCGCAAGACAGCATCGATTGCGCGCGAGCTGGGTTTGAGCGGTCTGAAAATCGCGGCAGTGAGCGGCGACGACGTACTCGATGTCGTGAGGCAAGGAGCGTATCGATTCGAAGAGTCGGGCGATAGCGTTGCGGACTACGACAGCAGGCTCGTTTCGGCGAATGCGTATCTGGGCGCAGAGCCGATTGTCGAAGCATTACAGGCCGGTGCCGATATCGTGCTCACCGGTCGCGCCGCCGATCCGTCGTTGTTCACGGCGCCGCTGATCCACGCATTCGGCTGGGCGATGGACAATTGGACCACGCTCGGACAGGCGACGGTGGTGGGGCATCTGCTCGAATGCGCGGGACAGATCACCGGCGGTTATTTCGCCGATCCCGGGTTTAAGGACGTACCCATGCTCGCGCGCCTCGGCTTCCCGATAGGCGAGGTCGACGCTGATGGCTGCGTCACGATCACCAAGGTCGCGCGCGCCGGCGGTTGTGTGACGGAGGCTACGTGCAAGGAACAATTGCTGTATGAAATCCACGATCCCCGCCGATATCTGCAGCCCGATGTCGTCGCCGACTTCACGCAGGTTCGCGTGGTGGAAGAAGGGCAGGATCGTGTGCGCGTGAGTGGTGGACGTGGGACATCGCGTACCGGGACGTTGAAGGTGACCGTGGCTTATCTGGGTGGGTTTATCGGCGAGGGGCAGATTTCCTATGGCGGTCCGGGGGCCGTCGCGCGCGGGAAACTGGCGCTTGAGATTGTGCGGGAGCGGTTGGAGATAATTGGCGTTGCGACCAGCGAACTGCGCTTCGATTTGATCGGTATCGATTCATTGCATGGCGCGACGCTGGGTGAACGTAACGCGGAGCCGTATGAAGTTCGGGTGCGTGTAGCCGGTCGCACGGATTCGATGGAGCAGGCGGTTCGTATCGGCAATGAAGTAGAGACGCTTTATACAAATGGTCCTGCAGGCGGCGGCGGGGTGACAAAGACCGCTCGGGAAGTGATTGCGGTGCAGTCGGTTTTGTTGCCACGAGAACTCGTGCGGCCATCGTTTGAAATGGTGGAGGCCTGAAATGAAACTACGCCAACTTGCTCATTCCCGAACCGGCGATAAGGGCAATACGCTGAATGTATCGGTGATCTGTTACGACACGCGGCATTACGATCATCTGCTCGCGCATGTCACGCCGGAGCGCGTGAAAGCGCATCTGAGCGATGTCGTGAAGGGCGATGTGACGCGATTCGAATTGCCGGGAATATGCGCGATGAATTTCGTACTCGGACGCGCGCTGGGCGGCGGCGTGACGCGATCGCTTGCCCTCGATGCGCATGGAAAATCGCTGAGTTCGGCGTTGATGGATCTGGAGATTCCAGAGCCCTAAGGCGTCGAGTTGTTACGTTAAATGCGGAGTCGGATAAGTCCGGCCGCGGCGAGCCAAGCTCTCAATGCCCTAGCTGTCACCAAGGCGTTCCAGTCATTTAACCGCAAGCAATTTTTCAACAAACCAGCATCGCCATGACAACCACGTCATGGCGATTCCCCGTCTTCAACCGTTCACTCTTCGTTCGTTGCGGCCGCTGTCTTTCGCGGACGCCGGCTAGCGGGAGCCGTTTTACGTGGCGTCTTTTTCGCAGCCGTTTTCTTTGCGGGAGACGCGTCCGTTCTGTCAGCAGTTTCACCCGCAGCGGCAACCTCAACCGGCGCTTCCGGCTGCGTCTTTGCCACGACTTTCTTCGCTGCCGCCTGACGTCCACGCCGTGCCACGCCGCGTTTGGGTGACGGCGTTTCGCTTACTTCGCTGGGTGGCGCAAGTGCTTCTTCCGTGCGTTCCACGAACACGAATTCTTCCTTGGCCTTCGGCGGTAGCGTGAAGAACGGCTGCTCGTCAGCGGCTTCCACATGAGCTTCGGGTGGCGCTTCATGTGCTACATCGAACAGCGGTTCGTGAACCTGCGGCCTTGCGTTCCGGTTGTTTCTGCGATTGCGTTCGCGGCCCTGCCTGGGTCGCGTGTCCACCTGCGCCTCAGGTTGCTGCGCATCTTGCAGTTCGTTGAGGAGCGGTTCCACGACCTGCGATTGCGGGTTCGGTCCGTCTCTGCGGTCGTGCTCGCCACCCGATTTGGAGCGCGGTTCTATATACGTTCCGGATTGGGCCTCGCGCGGTTCATCGAAGAGTGGTTCGGAAACTTGCTGACGCGGGTTGCGGCCTTTCCGCCGATTCCGGTCGTTGCCCGAGCTACCCGTATTCCCCGTCTGGCGGTTTTCCTTCGGCACGACGGGCGCCTCGATGTCCCTTACCGATTCAGTGACGGCCACCGACTGCGTGCGAAACACAAATGAACCCGATTTCTCGTCCCGTCCCACTTCGAGCAGACCACGTACCTGCGCTTCCTCCAGCAGATTGCCGAACGCGCGAAAGCCGTAGTACGACTCGTTGAAATCAGGTTTGCGCCGTTTGATCGCGCTCTTGAGCACCGAGGCCCAGATCTTCCCGCTCTCGCCGCGCTCGGAAGCGAGGTCATCGAATGTTTCCACCGCAATCGCGATGGCCTTGGCCTTGCGTGCTTCGAGTTCCTGCTTGGGCTGGCGGTCGTCGTCGGGTGAGCGCTTCGCCGACGATGCCGTTGCGTTCGCCTCCCGCGCGTCGCGGGCTTCACGGGCCTCGCGCGCTTCGCGTTTCGCAATGCTGCGTTGCTGCTCGCGGACGAGGTCATCGTAGAAAATGAATTCATCGCAGTTCGCGACGAGCAGGTCGGACGTGGAGTTCTTCACACCGACGCCGATCACCTTTTTCGCGTTCTCACGCAGCTTCGACACCAGCGGCGAGAAGTCCGAATCGCCGCTGATGATGACGAAGGTATCCACGTGCGATTTCGTGTAGCAGAGATCGAGCGCATCGACGACGAGCCGGATATCCGCTGAATTCTTGCCCGACTGACGCACGTGCGGAATTTCGATCAACTCGAAACTCGCCTCATGCATGGCGGCTTTAAAACCTTTGTAGCGATCCCAGTCGCAATAAGCCTTTTTCACTACGATGCTGCCTTTGAGGAGCAGCCGTTCGAGCACCGGCATGATGTCGAACTTGTCGTACTTTGCGTCGCGCACGCCGAGGGCGACGTTTTCGAAGTCGCAAAACAACGCCATGCTGACGCTATCAGGGGATGAGGCCATAGAAACTCCAGCAGGAATGCCGGGTAAGCACGGCAGTATTAACGAGCGCACATGATATCTGTTTGTGCGGTGGGGTTTGAGGGGAGAGAAACAATCGTGACGGGGAAGGAGCCAGTCAGGGCCTTTCGGTCGCGAGCCGCGTTACGAACAGATCGAGGAACGAAGGTGTTCTGATCGGGGCGGCGGTGATACCCGGCCATGCCGCTCGCGGGGGAATCGGCGGCGTTCGAACTCTGCCAGGACGATCTTTAGAATGGCCTGAGCGAGTTCGTAGCGGACCTGTCAAAGCAGCACCATCCGTAATCTTTCCGAGCGCCGCAGCGGGATCGCGGCTGTCGGGAACCGCTTGGGTCGCGCGTTGCTGGGGACTGTCGTTGATCTGATCGGTGGATTCCCTGGACTGCCCGCCGCTTCTTGCGTGCGTTGATCCGGCGCGGGCCCAATGCGAAAAAGCCGTCTCTGCATACGCAGAAACGGCTTTTCGGAAATGGTGCCCGGGGCCGGAATCGAAAAATTCTTGCTATCGCTTTACTAGAGCGGGTCCGGGGATTTTTCGTTGGAAATGTACCACCAAAAATACCACCAACGGGGCTCGCTGCATCGTGACCCGAAGGGGTCCGTTCATCGGTTCATGCGCGAAACGCTGATGCCCAGAGCTAGAATGAACCGATGAGGATTTAAAGTGTCCGCATCGTTGCAGGGGCAGGTTCAAGGCATGGATGCTTCCGGTGAGTTGAGCGTCGCAGGTGAACACTGATCGAGATCCGTTCGCTGTTGGACAGCGCCAACCCGCGGCGTCGCGACGCATACCCGTGACGCTCACCAGCCGTGGCCTTGCCGACTTTATTCCTGGCCCGGCGAGCAAGGTCCGTATGCGCTCGAACGACTGAGCGTCGATCAGCGCCCCATATAGCGATGCTGGAGTGTGAGATTCCGGCGACCGGATACGCGGCGACGCCATGGCCGACGTTGATGACGCAGATGGGCCCTTTTGTCGCGTCGGCGAACGCGGCCAGCGCACCTTTCAGAATTCTGTTTGCTGCGAGTGCCGCATTGCGCGACCACAAGGCGGTTCGGACGCTCCAAGGCGACCGTAAGACCGTAGAGCTGACGCGAGAGGCCGACTGCGAAAACGCAGATGTCGCATATCTGCACTCCGCCATGCCTTCCTGAGGGATTTTGCCTGTCTCCAGTGCGATCATGTGGCCCAAGCTTCCTTCTTCTCGCGTAGCTTGCTGCCAAGCAAGCGCAACAGTTCGCCACGGCGCGGTGTCGGGACGTTGCGCCAGATTCATAGACGCTTTTCGTAGCGGAGAGTGTGGTATCGACGTCGGTAGCCGACTGCCTCATCACACGGCCGGCTATTTTCGCCGTCGATCAATGAATGCGCGACAGTGCCGCCCTCTTCGGCCAAGCGGGCGATGCTCAGTTCGGAAAGGATTTTGGATGCTTTCACGCGACACTCTACGGAAGAAAGTGCCAGATTGTGCGCAACGGTTCCAAATAGCTAGTTAAACGACTTGATGCGGTCTATCCCTCAAGCACTATGGTGTCGGGTTGGGTCGCGCGGCTAGCGTTAGGCTGTTCGAGCGCGCGTTGCAGCAACTGGGCGATATGCAGCGTGTGCCGCTGCGCGCCGTGCTCAATCTGTTCGCGGCAACTGAAGCCGTTCGTGACGACGAGCGTGTCCGGCGCCGCGGCGCGCACCAGCGGCAGCAGCTTGTCCTCGCCGATCTTCATCGATAGGTCATAGTGATCCGCGTTGAAGCCGAAAGAGCCAGCCATACCACAGCAGCCGCTATCGAGCAGCTTCCAGCGCACGCCGATGCGTTCGAGCAGCGCGGTTTCGCGCTTCATGCCAAACACCGCCTTCTGATGGCAATGGCCGTGCAGCAGCACATCGGCGTCGAGCTTCGGCCAGGCGAAGTCCACGTCGGCGACGAAGTCGGAGAACATGAAGGTTTGCTGCGAAAGCTGCTTCGCGAGCGGATCGTCGGGCAGTTGCTTGAGCAGTTCGTCCTTAAACACCGAGAGACACCCGGGCTCGAGGCCTACCACCGGCGTGCCCGCGCGGATGTCGTCGGCAAATTCTTGAATCACTTCCTGCAAAAGCTTGCGCGCTTCGTCGAGCAAACCATAGTCATACAGTGGACGGCCGCAGCACAGCCGTTTGCGAGGCAACAAGACCTGATAGCCGAGCGCGCTCAGTACATCGCTTGCGGCCTGTGCAACCTCAGGCGTGAAGTGATCGTTGAACGTATCAACCCATAGGATGATCTTGCGTGCCGACTTCAACGTATCAGCCGCATGCGTATCGTCTCGACGCGCGGCCAATGACCGGAAGGTGCGCGGCGCAAAGGTCGGTAGGGTGCGATTCGATGCCACGCCCGCAAGCCATTTGCTCAGCGACCCGAGCGGCGCAAAAGAGGTCGCGAAGTTCGCGAGCCAGGGAGCGCGTGCCGCGAGTGGCGCCCATTGGCCGATGCGTCCCATGAACCAAGCCTGACGTGGGCGCCGGTTGAATTCGTAGTAATGCGAGAGAAATTCGGCCTTGTACGAGGCCATATCCGTATGCGTCGGACAATCGCTCTTGCAGCCTTTGCACGCGAGGCACGTGTCGAGCGCGGCCTTCACTTCCGGGCTGTTCCATCCGTCCGTGATGACTTCGCCCTGCAGCATTTCCCAGAACAAATGTGCGCGGCCGCGCGTCGATTGTGCCTCCTCGCGGCTGCCGCGGAAACTCGGACACATCGTGCCGCCTTCGAGCGAACGGCACTTCCCCATGCCGATGCAGCGCTCGACCGCACGCTGCATGCCGTCGCCTTCGGGGCTTTCGAAGGTAAGCTTCGTGCGGAATTGCACCGGTTTGTACGCTGGCCCCATTCGCAGATTTTCATCAACGCGATAGGCGTTCACCACCTTTCCGGGATTGAGCCGCTGAGCCGGATCCCATATCGCCTTGAACTGCTCCATTGCAGCGATGATTTCGGGGCTGTACATCACCGGAAGGAATTCGGCCTTCGCCTGGCCGTCGCCATGCTCGCCCGATAGCGAGCCGCCGAACTCGACGACCAATTCTGCCGCTTCGCGCAGAAAACGCCGCCAAGTATGCACGCCCTCGGCGCTGTGCAGATCGAAGGTGATCCGTGCATGCACACAGCCGTCGCCGAAATGGCCGTACAGGCTGGTCTCGTAGCCGAAGCGGTCCACCAACGCCTGAAAGCGCCGGAGATAATTGCCAAGACGCAGCGGGTCCACCGCCGCATCTTCCCAGCCAATAATCGGATCGGGCTTCGACGAATCGATCGATAAGGCCACTGCCGACGCGCCCGTTTCGCGGATCGACCAAATCTGCTGTTGCTTCGCCTTGTCTTCGACAACGAAGCCGGTGATGCCAGCTCCACCTTTGCCGGAACCGAAGTGCGCGTGCGCTTTGCCGGCCTTCGCGCGTGCTTCGTCGACCGTATCGGCGCCGAATTCGAGAACGACCCACGCATCGCCCTGGGGCAACAACGCAATTTCGTCAGCTTTGAGGCCGCGCGCCTGTAGGCCGCGAATGATCGCGCGGTCCAGCCCTTCGATCGCGATCGGACCGAAGCGCTCGAAATGCGCGACGCCATCGGCAGCGACGAAGATGTCCGCGAACCCGAGCACAAGAATCACCCGGCAGGCGGGGTTATGCACGAGCCGCACTTTCGCGTGCAGCGTCACGGCGCAGGTGCCTTCCGTCCCGACCAGCGCTCGCGCGACGTTGAAGCCGTTTTCCGGCAGCAACTGATCGAGATTGAAGCCCGACACACGTCGGCGGATCTGTGGGAATTCGCGGCGGATCGCGTCGCCGTAGCGGTCGCGCAGATCGCGCAACTGGCGATAGATGTCGCCTTGTCGACCGCCCTTCGCAACAATCCGTTCGAGTTCGTCTTCCGAAGTAGGGCCGACCCAGAAACGTGCGCCGTCGTAAGTCGCGACTTCGAGCGCCTCAACATTCTCGGCGGTCTTGCCCGCCATCACCGAATGCGCACCGCACGAGTTGTTCGCGATCATGCCGCCTAACGTGCAGCGGCTGTGCGTGGCCGGATCGGGGCCGAACGTGAGACCGTGCTCCATGGCCGCATCACGCAACGTATCGCAGATCACGCCGGGTTCGACGATTGCCGTGCACGCGTCGGGATCGATCGATACGATGCGGTTCACATACTTGCTCCCGTCGGCCACCACCGCGACGTTCACGCACTGGCCGTTCTGCGAGGTACCCCCGCCACGGGTGAGAAACGGCACATCGTGGCGACAGCAGACGTCGAGCGCTGCCGCGAGATCGTCCACGTCACGCGGCACGACCACGCCGAGTGGCACCTGCCGGTAGTTGGACGCGTCCGACGCATAGAGCGCCTTCGCGCTCGCATCGAAACGCACGTCGCCGCGCAGCGTGCGCGCGAGTTCGCTTTCGAGACGTTGCAGCAGGGCGGCATCGGCCGTATAAGGTGTGGCAGCTTTCACAGCTTACTTCTCGGCGTTGTTCGTTGCACTGGCAGTCATCTTGAAGATGCCTTGCGCATTGCCGGCATCGAAACGCAGATCTGTCACCCATTTGCGTTTATCCTGATCGAACTTGCGCTTGCGCGTGATGAATTCGTAGAACGAACCCGGCACCTGACGCTTGACTGTGCTGCCGTCCGCCGCGCGCAATTCGCGCTCGATGGTATCGGCGCGATACGCGGTCTGGAACACGCGGCCTGAGCGCGAATGTTCGACTTCCCGCTTCATTGGCCGGCCCTTGGCCTTCTCGTTGTCTGAGAGATCGAACACATTGTCGACTCGATCGGTGGCGTGGTTGAACGCGTTGCCTTCGGTCGCGATCCACGCCATTTCTGCCGATTCGGCGAGCAGCGTTTCGTAATCGACGACACTTGGCACGTCGTGTTGACGAGCAAAGGCGCCGACGATCACGGGGAGCAGGGCATGTGCCGCCTCGAGAGGCAACAAGCCTTCGCGCTCCAGCTCCCACAACTGCGAGACTGCGAGCGGCGTGAGTGGATCCTTCGACGTAGAGAGCACATTGGTGACGGCCTGTTGGAAGGATTCGGAGAAGCGCTCCGGGTGCAGCTCGCTCAAGAAAAACTGCGCGATCTCGTCGGGAGCGTCGTCATGCACGTATGCACGGCCAGTCATGCCTAGCTTGTCGAGCGGATAGCGGCCGTTGGGAATGAAGCCGAGCGGGCGCAAGATACGCGTGAACGCCGCTTCGCCCGGCGGCAGCGCGCCGTTGTGTGTCCAGCGCACCGTGCGCAGTGCGCCGTGATCGAAATACACCGAGCCGCCGTTCGCGGTGGCTTCGTCGGTATACGTGCGTCCGTTTGGCGATCTCGTGAGCAGCCCTTCAAACAGCACCATGTTCATCGCTTGAGCGAGCTCGGCGCGGGTCACTGTGCCATCTTCCCAGTCGGTGAGAATCGTGGGCACGTTGAGGGTTTTGAAGAGGAAATCGGTTTTCTCGGGGCCGAGCAGCCGTTTCAGCAGACTTTCAACATTCGGATTTATCATCGTCATCATCTGGCAGGGGATTAAATTTTGGCCGCATGTCGCTTCGCGATCGGCTTCTTTAAGAGGCGCTTTGCTTTGTTATGCCTGAATGTCATCTGCGTAAAGCGAGTTTAGGTTGTCACACGACCAGGACTTGGACTCAACATGCGCAAGTTCAAAATTCGGAACATGGACGGGCTGCCGGCTTTTGAAGCCGCAGCGCCGCATGGAAGCTTCACCCATGTGGCCAAGAAACTGTTTCTGACAAAAAGCGCGGTATCGCGCCAGATCGCCACGCTGGAATCGATTCTGGGCGTGTGGTTTTTCGCACGCGCCAAACGGCGCGTTGTACTGACACGCGGTGGGGGCATCTACGTCACGCAAATGCGCGCTCGCTGGAAAACCTCGACCGCGGCACGCTGTCGATCATCGCTGAATGTAGCGGCCATCTGGAACTGGCGGTGCATCCATGTCCATACTCAAGGGCAAATACGTCCTGATGTGCAACGACGAACCTGCGCGTTAATATGTGCATACGCAATACCTCGATTCCCGAACGGGCAGGACACGGAACGCAGTGACTTATCAGCAGACTTCGTTGGCAACGTCGGCATCGACAAGATTTCTTGCGCGTTGCGCGGGATTGCCAAATCCGCCGCCTCCCGGAGTTTCCAAGCGAATTGTCGTGCCACTAGACATTTGCACCGTCGCCCGAGTTTGAATTACTTCCTCGGTCGACTGCCCATGATTGATCACAATCCGTGACGGATACCCGGGCTCACCGCCGTCTAGCCCCTCTGCGCCTCTCATAGAGCCATCACACCGCACAGAGCACACCACCTCCGGGTCTAACGCTCGAATCTGACGCGCCAGCCCCATTCCTCCTCGGAACTCGCCACGACCGCCGCTGCGCGAAACCAGAGCATATTCCTCCACCATCAGAGGGTATTCGATTTCAAGAGCTTCGACAGGCAAATTGGACGTGTTCGTGATGTGCACTTGTACGCCGTCCATTCCATCACCATTCTCTCTTCCGCCAGCCCCGCCGCCTAACGTTTCGAGATATACAAATCGACCTCCGCGTCGCCCCGATGGGCCCGAAAAAACCATCGCCGGCATTACATCATTGCAGGATGCCATACGGCGTCCGTTGGTCAGGAGCTTGCCAAGTGCGCCAATCACGGTTCCAGCCACTCGTTGTGCAGTGGTCGCACGACAGCCGATCGCGGCGGGGAACTGCGGATTGATGATAGATTTCTCAGGAAGCACAATCTCAATGGGCACGAACATGCCGCAGTTTGGCAATAATCCCGGATCAAGAAGTGCCTTCACCGCAAAATAAACACTGGCTCGCAAAGCGTTTAGCGGAATATTGTATGATCCACGCGCCTCTGGTCCCGAGCCCGTAAAGTCGACTACCAACCGGTCTCCAATAGCGCGCACCGACGCCCTGATAGGCACGGGATCACCGCCCAAACCATCATCGTCGAGAAACTCTTCAAACTCTCCGACGTGCGATGGAAGTTCGCTTATTCGCTTGCGCAAACGTTGCTCGGTGTAATAGAAAATGTCGTTGATCGTCCGCTGGATTTTCTCCATCCCGATCTCTCCAGCAAGCTCCTGCAGCAGGCGCCGCCCCTTCTCGTTTGTCGCGATCTGCGCGCGTAAATCATGCACTCGGTCGTCCGGCTCACGGGAATTTTGAGCCACAAGGTCAATGATGTCTTTCAGCATCACACCATCATCGACAATACGGGTCGAAGGGATTCGCAATCCTTCTTCCCATACAGTGCGTAGGTGCGGCGCGTTTGACCCGGGCACAGCCCCTCCGACGTCAGTATGGTGGCCTACGTTAGCGATGAAAAATTCCAGTTTGCCGTCAACGAAAACAGGGCCTACAACGGTGAGGTCAGGCGGATGACTGCCTCCAGCCAAATAAGCGTCATTCGAAAGGTAGGCGTCGCCAGGCTTCATACCGGTTCCGTATTTTTTTATTGCTGCCTCGACTGCGCCTGACAATGCGCCGAGGTGAACCGGGATATGGGAAGCTTGGGCAATTAGTTGTCCGCTACCATCGAATAGCGCAACCGAGCAATCCTTGCGCTCTTTGATGTTACTGGAGAACGCGGAGCGGATCAGCGTGTTCCCCATTTCTTCCGTAATTGATAAGAGCCTGTTGCTAAAAACTTCCATCGCGATCGCGTCAAGCTTTCTGAGGGCATTCATGTCTGTTTCTCGAAATAAATCAGGTTAAAGCGCTAAGAGGATCGACAAGTTTCCGTACTCATCCATTTCAAAAGCCTGACCAGGGAGTACCACGGTGGTAGAACTCATTTCCTCAACAATGGCGGGGCCATCAATACGGATTGCATACGGGAGCGATTGTCGATTGAAAACGCACGTATCAACCCAACCCACGGAGCCGAAGTACACGGCGCGCTTTTCTTTCAGAGCTCCTTCGACCGTTTCACCACCCTCGACAGTTTGAATGGGCGCCCGCGGAACGATCCCGACAGCCAATAAACGACAATTGACGATTTCGATCGGATGGTCCGACGCCGTATAACCGTATTCGGCTAAGTGCGCCTGCTCGAAAAGCTCTACGAAGTTTTCCAACCTCGGAATTTCGAGTGACGCGAACCGCACCGAAATCTCAAAGTTCTGACCGCGATAGCGTGCGTCAATCGCAACAGACATTTTTCGCCGTTCAGACGTTACTCCTTCATCACTGAGCCATTGGTCTCCCTCCTTGCAAAGGTCGTTGAAAGTGGAAGCCACGGCCCTCCAACCTTCATCGCTCGCCAGCGCCATCACTGAGCGCACGAAGTCCATTGCAATGTTCGAGAGCAGAATGCCTCGCGCACACATCGTTCCTGGTTCTTGCGGTACAAGAACTTTGCGCATACCGCAGTCAGCAGCGAGTTCGGCAGCATGCAATCCTCCCGCACCACCGAACGCACACAGCGCAAACTCTTCCACGCTCAAGCCACGCTCGGTCGAAACCGCACGTACTGCTCGAGCCATATTCGCATTCGCAATCAACAAAATTCCAAGTGCTGCTTCTTCAACATTCAGCCCTAGCGGCTTAGCTACCTGTTCCCAAACCGCTTCGCGGGCAGCGTCGGCGTAAATCGGCATCTTTCCATTGAGAATCGAAACGGGGCTTAGACGGCCCAAGGTGACATGTGCATCGGTGATGGTTACTAGTTTTCCGCCCCGTCCATACGCGATTGGCCCTGGGACAGCTCCGGCGCTTGTTGGGCCAACCTTCAAGGCGCCTGCCTCGTCTACGATCGCAATACTTCCACCGCCAGCGCCAATTACGTGGACATCTATCATCTGCGTCTTGACCGGATAGTCCGCGACTAGCCGGGATGACGTGTAAAGAGGAGCCAGGTTCTTGATTAGTGAGACGTCCGTGCTTGTCCCACCGACATCAAATGTGATTAGGTTATGGTTACCAGAAACACGTCCGATCTCTGCCGCACCAATCACACCCGCTGCGGGACCGGATACGCAGGTTCGAACGGGAGCTGTCTGAACAGACTCTACCGACATGAGCCCACCGTTGGAATGAACGGTACTAGGATTGACCGCGATGCCCATCTCCCGAACCGCCCCAACTAACCTCCCCATATACTGAGACATCCGCGGTCCGAGATATGCATTTAATGCAGTCGTTGACATCCGCTCGAATTCCCGGAATTCTGGCAAGATTTCTGAAGAACAAGAGATGAAGGCATCCTGGAGCTCCCCTTCAAGAATTTCTTTGGCCCTCAGTTCATGCCGGCTGTTCTTATAGCTGTGCAGGAAGCAGATGGCGACAGCCTTAATGTTCTGCTCGCGAAGCTTGACGGCAATTTCTCTCACTTCACTTTCGTCTAATGGTGACCATACCTCACCTGTCGCCATTACACGCTCGGTCACTTCAAAACGACGCGAACGCGGGATCAGTGGCAGAGGCTTTACGTGTCCATAATCGTAAAGATCCGGACGAGTCTGCCGACCGATCTCCAGGACATCACGAAACCCGCGCGTCACGAGCAACGCTGAATCTGCGCCACGTCTCTCGATCACCATGTTTGTCGCGACAGTAGTTCCGTGGCCGACATACTTGACTGCATTTGGAGAGACTTTGTGTTCCTTGAGCAATGCATCCAGTCCCGCTTGAATTGCTATCGAAGGATCCGACGGCGTCGATGCGACCTTGAAATACTGAATACTTCCGTCCTGTTCATTCAACAACGTAAAGTCCGTGAACGTGCCACCAACGTCAAAACTGACACGGAATGTGGAGGGTTCGCCTCCGACACCGTCCATCTGTTGCATTTCGTACTCCAAAATTATTCAGTTAGCTAAATGACGCTTTAATTTCTGTTACACACCTGAATAGACTATACGTAATACAGGTTTGAAAGACATAAAAAAATTGTATGTGTCTCATTGACAAGAAACATGGGAGTAGCCGCTTTTTCGATGCGGCATCTCGAACACAAGCGCTACCGAGTCAATAGGTCCCTGCGGCTTGTCTTTTATTCTCGAAGCGCGAGAGAACTGCCGCGTTTGTCAGGCCCTGTTTGCGAAGACCTGTTCACAGATTGCTGTCCGTCGCTTCCAGTCGGCCTCAACGATGCTCCAATCCGGCTGATAAAGCTTCGCCTCAATCTGCTGAGCAGAAGCTCCGATCCGCTGAACCACGGCGTCCGGCAGTTTTACTGACGGATCGATCGGAAGAACAGGATCATTATTGGCTAGTCCTAACGCTGCCTGTTGAGAAAACACAAATCTTAAGAACTGCTTCGCTTGCTCGATGTTCTTCGAGCCTTTGGGAATCACTATTGCGTACGGTAGCGCGAGCGCACCTTCGTCGGGAATGACCATGGAGATGTCAGCGTTTCCGGTCCTGATCATGCGAAATGTCTCTTGGGAATAGAACGGCCCCGCCGCAATCTCCCCGCGCGACAGCAATCGCATCATGTGTGTGATCGACGTATAGGCGGTAACCGCATTGCTTGCAATCCGCTTGTAGAGTTCAACCGCTTTGTCTACATTCCTTTCGTCGCCTCCCGTGGCTTTAGAAAGGATGGAGAGATCATAGGCGGCACCCCATTGGGGTCGGTTTAGAGCTAATCGCCCCTTCCATTTTGGATTAGCGAGATTCGACCAGGATTTGAAATCGTCGGATTTTGCCAGACGCTTGTTATAGGTAATTCCGTACCACATCTGGAACGCAGCCGCTCCCGAGACCTTTCCGTTTTCTCCGATCAATTGATAACGCGGAGGAAGCTTCTGTGCTTCGGGGAACACTGCAGCGTCGAATTCCTCAATCGCGCCGTTACGCCGCAGATTCGGAATATCAATGAACGTCGTGAGAGCAAGGTCGTAGGTGCCACTTCCGGCACTTCCGATGAGCGCGGCCGACGGATTTGGAATTTCGGCGAACTCTACGTTGATGCCTGTTAGGCGTTTGAACGGAGCCGCGGCAGCCTGTTTCCAACTTGATGTAGTCGTTTCACCGTAGCTGCAAAACAGAAGCTCTTTTGAGTCTGCATACGAGTTATTGAGTTTTGCGGCCAGAAGGCTTCCGGCCGCCGCCGAACACAGGATTTTCAAGCTATCGCGCCGATTCATCTTAAAGTCCCCTCATTCCCAAGAACAACTGTTAACCGGCTTCGCTCGTTACGAAAACATCGAGCCCCACCATCTTTTCTATGGCCATCACAAGACCGATCGTCACGGTGATCAGTAAGGTGGATACTGCCGGAACCACCAGGCCGGTACCTTCCTGCATTTCCCCAAAGATCATCACGGGCAAGGTAGTAGTATTCGGACCTTTTAGAAACAACGTTACAGTTGCCTCATCAAACGAAATGATGAACGTGAAAAGGAGCGAGATTACGATGGCCGGTTTCAGTATTGGCATGATTACCGTGCGGAACACCCGGCCGGGAGGGGCGCCAAGAATGCTGCCCGCTTCCGCATACGTTTGATCGAACCGCTTGAACGCGGTGATCAATGGGCGATATGCGAACGGTAACGTGATGACAATATGTGCAGCTAAGATCCCGAAGAATGATCCAATGATCCCGATGCTTCTCTCGAGACTGAATAAAGCGATGGCTAGAGCCGCATGCGGGAGAACTAGCGGGGCGAGAATGACACCCTCGACAAGGGTCCTACCACGATAAGAATTGCGCACGTTCACTATTGCCATAGAAAAGCCGATCGTGGTGCTTACAACAGCCCCCGCCGCAGCAATAACACAACTGTTTCTGATCGAATTGAGCCATTGCTCATCTGACAGCAGGCGCGTGTAGGCCTCGAGGCTAAATCCGCCGATAGGGAATGAGAGGTCACCGTTGGCCGTGAACGACGATGCAATCACGACGATCAACGGCAAAGCGAGAAATGCGATGGCCGCCCACGCGACTACGCCCAATACAGTTAAACGTCGCAATTTACGTCTCCTTTCCGACCGAAATTCGCCGCGTAATATTCCGTTCAAGAATCAACATCGGCAAGATCACGATCAGGCTTGATGCCACAAGAATCAATGCCAGCGAACCTGCTTTTTCAAAATCGAAAAATGTGAATATGTCGGTGTAGATTTGCGTACCGACCATGTTTTGCCCTAACCCGCCAAGCATGAGTGGAGCAATCACGGAACCGCAGCACGACAAATAGACAATCATTGCCCCGGATATCAGTCCCGGGCTCGTCAAAGGTAGCGTCACACGGACGAACGTCGCGAACCTATCAGACCCCAGACTATTCGAAGCCTCGAACAGCGACTTAGGAATCTGGAGCAACGCGCCTAAGATCGACAGGACGACAAACGGCATGAGAACGTGGACGCTCGCGATGATTACCCCAACATTATTGAACATAAGGGATACGCGCTTTACCCCCAAAAGGGACAGCGAACTGTTTATCAGACCCGCCGGCCCTAGCAACGTGACCCATCCTAGACATCTGACGACGATACTGACCAGCCAAGGGAGTACGACGAACAAAAGAAGGCGATTGCGCGGCAACGTGGTAGATGCGATATAAGCTGCAAGCGGATAGCCAAGCAATACGCAAATCGCTACTACAGCTACCGATATCACCTGAGTTCGGACAACTACTTCCACGTAGTCTGGGCGATGCAGAATAGCCAGCACACCGTGGAGGCCGTTCTTGAAAACTACCTGCAACAAACAAACGATGGAAGCAGACAGGAAAATCATCACTAGCCCTGCCGGAAGCGCACAGGCCCCTAGGCTAGCCATTCGACGAACGGATGTACTTGAACTCATGTTCGCTCCTCAGCACTGCGCACTATCTGGAAGAAAGACGATCTGAGAGCTATCGACCGAGGCGAAGCACTTTGAACCGACCTGAAGCTGTGGCCCAAGTGGATGATTGCTGGGAACGCGGCAGATAAGCAGGGTTCCATGCACGGTCAGATCAAGCCGCATAGACGAGCCCGAATACCGACGATTCAGGACCTCAGCGGGAACGGCACCAGCAATATGATGTTGAGTGAGTGAAATGGCTTCGGGTCGAATGCAGAAGCAACCGCGTGGCCACGCGTTTTCAGCAGGCGGGTTGAACGGCACGGTGAGAGCCAACTTTGGCACAGTAATCATTGGATCTCCCCTGTCGTCTTCGCCCGACTCCGCGGTAAAGAGGTTCGCCTCGCCGACGAAACGCGCAACAAACTCAGTTGAGGGACGGTGGTAGATTTCTTCGGGTGTTCCTATCTGTTCGACACAGCCCTTATTCATCACGACAATCCGATCGGACATCGCCAATGCCTCGTCCTGGTCGTGAGTGACAAACACGAACGTCGTACCAACCCGCTGTTGTATCGATTTGAGTTCGCCCTGAAGCTGCAGCCGGAGCTTGACGTCCAATGCGCTGAATGGCTCGTCAAGCAGAAGAACTTTAGGCTTGACAACCAGCGATCGTGCCAAAGCGACACGCTGCCTCTGACCTCCGCTTAGCTGACCGATTTTTCGCGTATTGAAGCCACTTAACCCGACCAGCGAAAGCACTCCTTCCACTTCCGCTTTCATCTGCTGCTTGGTCAGTTTCTTGCCGAGGAGGCCATACGAAACGTTCCCTTCGACGGTCAAATGGGGAAATAATGCGAGATTCTGGAAGACCATGCCTACGGGGCGCTGATGGGGCCGAACGCCTCTTATGGAGCGCCCCTCGATCAGAATATCTCCAGAAGTGAGGTCTTCGAATCCAGCGAGCAATCTCAGTAGAGTGGTCTTGCCACAGCCGCTCGGACCGAGCAAGGTCAGGAATTCCCCTCGTCGAATTTCGAGGTCAACGCCTTTCAAAATATGGAAGTTTCCATACTGTTTAAAAATTGCAACGAACTTAACCACTGCGTCTTCCAAGGTCCACTCCCAATTTCTAAACCACAAGTATGCCCAGCGAATCTAGCGTGCTTCTGCATCCAAACGAAATAGACCAGAATTATGCTGGTCATCACTAAAATCAATAGCGAGTACAATTTTGCCTTGCTAGCGTGTCAGCAAATGTCGGTGTATTTTCGGCATATGAGAAAGTTTTTGCTACATATTTCCATATAAGAGAATTATATGCTTCCGAAGATGGATCTCAATCTCCTGCGTGTATTCGATGTCGTGATGGCGGAGCGCAATGTTACAAAGGCAGCAGGGCTGCTTCATATGACCCAACCGGCTGTGAGCAATGCCCTCGCGCGCCTCCGGCATGTTCTTCACGACGAGCTGTTTCTGAAATCCCCTCACGGGGTCACGCCAACCGCCAAAGCCGAAATGATCTGGCCAACGATTACCGAGTCGCTACGGCAAATGCACATGGTGCTGGACCCCGACGAATTTGACCCGGCGACCGCAAACCTGTCCTTCAGGCTGGCTATGTCCGACTACCTCGTTTCGCAAATTATCAGGCCCTTGATCGCTGTCGTTGAGCGGGCAGCACCTAACATAAGTCTTCATATACGGCCGCATCACTTAGAAAACGTCAATGCACTTCTGGAACATGGAGAGATTGACGTTGCCGCGGGCGTTTTCCCGTTTATAAGCCCGGCATCCCGATTCGCTGCGCTCCACAAACTGAACTACGTCTGCGCGATGCGGAAGGACCATCCACTCGCCCGGGAAACGCTTACGATCGAGCGATTCTTGGATGCCAGACATTTATGCATAAGCCTTGCTGGTGGCACGACCATGATTGATAGACAACTGTCCGAATTAGGCCATGCGAGAAAGATCGTGCTAACTGTCAACCAGTTCACGGTGGTACCGGCAATTCTCAAGGATACCGATCTCATCTGCATCTTGCCGCCAGCCACAATCAGCGACACGCCCTATAAGGATGCAATTGCACTGCTCCCCCCGCCCGTCGAAATACGACCTCAACCGGTTCAAATGCTATGGCATTCTCGGAACGACCCGCTCGCTTCGCATGCGTGGCTTAGAAGGATGATTGTTGAGAGTGCGATTCCTGCCCTTGCGCTCAACAAGTAATTACCGCGGCACGTGTAGAGTCTATTCGTGCGAAAAAGTAGTCCGATAGGAAGAGTCATGTATGTACTATATAGGTTGATTCGCAAAAGGTGAAAGTCGAACCCATTTGCAGTACTATAAGCGCTTTCAAAGGCTGTCACTGGCGGGATAACAGGCGTATCTTGCCTCTAAATAAAGAGCGCAGCGGTCCAATACGTGCGCTTTCATAGGACGAGAAAACGTCTAGCAAAACGATCGAAATCTTGTGCCCGCATGAGTCGCATGGGGACAAGAAGCAACACCTCTTGATTGCTCAGAGACTGCAATGCGCTGATGCCGATACCGCGAAAACGGCTTTTAATCTGAGAAGTAATTCGTCCAATCTCTCTGGTGGACGAAAAGCGATGAGATATTCAATCTCATTGGACTCGCCTGCGTCCGACCAGAACCGGAACGAAATTTCCGGTGCGAACATGGAAAATATTTAAACCCACTGGTTGCCGCGGACAGGATCTACTTTATGACGTACTGTGGTGCCCATTTCGTAAAACTATTTTAAAAATGTTCCATATATCACCGCTGACCCGGTGAAAAATAACCGCGTTACCGACCCGCATCATAGTTAATTTCCAGTCCCTGAACGAAGAGTCTCTACTATCCAAAAAACGCAACATCGCCGGCCACTCCATCTCACCGAATGATCTCCCTACTTCCAGACGATACAGGCGATACGTCTCATCCACGATAGCCTGCGGCGGCATCATCAACTCAACCCCCGATGTAACGGCGTCAATTCGAATCTTGCACGCCATCTCAAGCCAGTAAATCAGATCGAACGCCTGAGCGACGGTCGCGCCGGCCATGAGTAGAGCATGATTACGAAGGATCATCGAATCCAGCTTTCCCAGGTCGGCTATCGGTCGAGTGCGCTCATCGAACCTGAGCGCAACGCTTTCGTAGTCGTGGTAAGCAATCTCAGCAAATCGTATCGCGGTCTGTGGCAAGGGTAGTAGCCCGCATTTCGTAGCGGAGACAGCTATACCGGGACGTGTATGCGTGTGAATCACGCATTTGACATCGTGACGAGCAGTATGAACTGCGCTGTGAATTACATAACCGCCGCGGTTAATTCCATACTCGATACTCCCTGTATCGATGACATTCCCTTCGAGATCAACTTTTACAAGGCTCTACGCTGCAATTTCTTCGTAAAGCATTCCGTACGGAATGGTCAGGGCGTACTCAACTGGCCCCGGAAACCTTGCCGTGATGTGGGTATACACTAGACAGATCATTCCATAGAACGCAATCAATCTGTAACATGCGGCCAACTCAAGCCTTGTAGCCCATTCCACTTTGCTCATAGATCTCCTGACTACACGATGCAGTCAATTCATATTCGATCCGACTGCCAGTAAATCTCTGGACAACCGGATCGCCGATACCCTGTACTCAAACTCAATCTCAGAAGCTATGTCGAATACCGACGCGAAACGCGAGTTGATTATTCGTCGTCGAAGCCACAAATCCGTTTAGGTCAGCAACGGCCGACTTCCCGAGCGAGTTGGTTCCAGCCGCATGCTGCCACGCCCCGATCAGATAAAGGCGCGTCGCTTTTGAAAGCGAGTACTTCAGGCCTGCGTCAACTTGCACATAGTGCGCCGTATCACTGTAGGTATAGCTTGTCGCAACCCCGCCGTACAACGCAGGGGTTATAAAAGCTGAAGCGTTTACTTCAGCGGTCCTGAAGATTGCTGTGCCGGAAAACGGGGTGCTCGACGTCCGGACGACATTCTGGTAGCTCGTCTGGGTAAGCACAGCGCCCAACACTAGCGGATTGAACGAGTACGACGCACCGAGATCGACAATCTGCAAGGATCTCGCGGATGCGTAGCCACTGTTAATCGGGTTCGTTAGTGGATCAGAAAAAGCGCTATTTGCGACCGCGTCTGCGCTGCCCCCCCAGACGGCGGTAGCAGGCCTGTTAACCTTCATATAGCCGGCCGCAAGAGAGACCGGTCCTCTCGCATACGTGCTAATGAAGTTAAGAACCTGTTTCTGGCTCACCGCGCCCGCTGTATTGCCGAAACCGTAAAGCGCTCCGAAGTGTGCCCCGCCGAGATCCGGCGTGATGTACTTGACCGCATTCTGGATATTGAAATCTCCAAAGAGGTTATCCATATCGGCAGGGCTGTCACCCAGGCCACCAGCCACACGGATAGGCGCCGCCAGCGGCCCAACCCCGTCGAGATACGATAGGTCATATTGCCGCCCTAACTTTACCACTCCGTATGGCCCGTCGAGCCCGACGTATGCCTGACGATTGAACTCATAACCGGAAGAAGAAAATGCTCCGTTATTCGTAGTAAAACCGTTTTCCACTCTGAACACAACCTTGACTCCATCACCAATGTCTTCTGCACCAGTTAGCCCCCAATTGCTGGCACCGAGGGCTCCCGACTGCATGTTGATCTCGGAATGCCCGCCTTGATTGGTACTGTATTGAATGCCGTCATCTACGATTCCGTACAGAGTTACGGAACTCTGTGCGTTAGCCGCACCGGCCACAGCACCAAGAGCCAAGGTCAACATCATTTTTTTCATCTTAATCTCCCAATACATTAGTATAACTAAATAATAATTTAAACATAATTATGTTGTAACATAATATATATGAAATTAAATATTATTTATCTCGCTTACCTAACTATTTATTACACGAATCAAAAAAATCAATGAGACTGCGCATTCGAATTTCGCCCGAATACGCCTCGCCTCCGATCGACCATAGATTCCCGAAGAACTGGCAGAACCGCCCACTAATGCAGGCTCACATTCTCCAGGGAGTAGCCCGACAGGAAACTCGGGAGTGCGGGCATGTTGGTGAATCCGGATACGTTGTTTCTTACGGCATAACTTTGATTACGCCACGTCAGGAACACGATCGGAGAAAGTTCCTAACCTGAAAATGTCCTTTAGGACGGAGCCAATATCTTCGGCTCCGAGCAGCCCCCAATCACTGCCTCCGAGTGCGCCGTTTTGCGTGTTGGCTTCGAAGCGGCCCCCATGATTGTTCGCGCATCGAACACCGTCATCGACGAGACCATAGCGCGTCACTGGGGATTGCGAAAAGGCATCAGTGGCGAACAACAATGCACCCAATGCAGGCAGATCAACTTTTCGTCGAAAAATAGCCATTCAAGAGCTCCAAATTATAATAGGGTTTTCCTATGTCCATGAGATCAGCCTCCAAGTGAAGGCGGGTCCGAGGGCTGAACTTATGTGACACCTAGCATATGGTTGACAAAAATCGATCTCACATTGACGTTTTGCATGAAGGCCATCACGTATGGGAATGATGTTTTTTTCGAGACCGTGCGTAGAATTGGAAGGAATGCAGATATGTTATCCAAAATCCTTTAACACATCCTCGATGGCCAATATTTGCACTCGTAGCGTCGAAAGAACAGCGGTTCCGCAGATGCGCTGCAGCGGCAAGTTAATGAGGTTTCGAACAATTTAATAATGGTAAACATTCGATATCTTATTACGCTCGCGTTAAGTTTTTAAAAGGTCGTATTAGATGCCATTACGTACAGTACATCGAAAAAATGAACCGTCACTGAAGCCATCAGAAATCACTTTCGCTAGAGCTCGGGAGCGGGAAGGTCAGCTAGTTCGCGTTGCGGAAGAAACGCGAAGCCCGGTTAATTTTTTTATCGACGGAGTGAGAGTTTCCGCACTCGTGGGAGACACTGTTGTGACAGCGATCCTTACCCAGCAGCGGCATTTGAGACGAGCCGACTTCAGCGACACGTTCCGAGCCGGATTCTGCCTTATTGGTGCATGTCAGGACTGCTGGGTAATGTGCGAAAACGGGAAAAAAGTTCGTGGCTGTTCCACCCTGATCGAGGATGCCATGCGATTGGTTACAGGTTTGGTGCCTGTAACCGAGGAAACGAAAAATGAGTGAGAAGCCGAGCGTGGTGGTCATAGGGGCCGGCCCCGCAGGGATTCGGGCAGCCGAAATGCTTGTCTCGGCTGGCATTCGCCCGGTTATGATCGACGAAAATATAAGGTGTGGAGGGCAGATATATCGTCAGCCGCCGCCCAATTCCGGTTTCCGACGTACGCCACGCAGCCTCTATGGATTTGAATTCAGAAAGGCCGAATCGCTCCATGCAACAATGGATTCGATTCTTCCAAATGTCGACTACATGCCCGAGACCGTCGCTTGGGGATTTGAGCAGCAAAGGCTGCACGTTATCTCTAAGGCGCAAAGTTCAACGGTTCCATTCTCGCATCTGATCATCGCCAGTGGAGCTACAGACCGGGTTTTACCAGCGCCGGGCTGGACGCTGGCTGGTGTGTATACGCTCGGTGCTGCGCAGGTGTCGCTGAAATCGCAGGGATGCGTGATAGGACAGAGGGTTGTTTTGGCCGGTACCGGACCATTGCTCTATCTGGTCGCGTATCAGTACGTCAAGGCGGGCGCCAAAGTCGCCGCAGTTTTAGACTGCAATTCTTTGGCTCAACAGGCTGCTGCAACACCTCGTCTTCTGTGGGATCCGCATACATTTGCTAAAGGAGTCTATTACGTCGGTTGGCTGATGGCTCATGGTGTTCGCGTCGAGCATAGCGCGACGGTGGTGGAAATTTTGGGGAATTGTGCGGTAGAAGCAATTCGATGGAGACGGAATACTGGCAAGACGTCCGCCGAGATCAGAACCATTGCATGTGACGGAGTAGGCTTGAGCTTCGGCTTACGACCGGAAACTCAGCTTGCCGATCTCGCCGGATGCCGATTCTTTTTTGATGAGGCAAAAAAAGCCTGGTTACCGGAGCGGGATGCTAGCGGGAGAAGTTCGGTATCCGGTCTCTATCTCGCCGGTGACGGTGCCTCGATTGGGGGCGCTGACGCTGCGGAGCTGGCTGGTCGACGCGCAGCGCTTGCATTGCTCGACGACATCGGAGTTGCACTGCCAGATTTCAATTCAGACAAACTTGATCTCGTCCTGGACCGGAAACTTCGACGCGCGGCAATTTTCCGATCCGGTATCGAAGCTGCTTTCCCTCCTCCGTCGAATCCTTCGGCAGACTGGCCTGATTCAATGGTCATATGCCGATGTGAGGAAGTGACCGTCGGGGAGTTGCGAACCTGTGTGACGACTGATGGCATCTCCGAGGTGAATCGTCTCAAAGCGCTCACACGTGTCTGTATGGGACGCTGCCAAGGTCGGATGTGTGGCGAGGCGGCTGCGCACGTTCTGAGTCACGCCATTGGCAAACCGCTTTCGGCAGTGGGACGGATTAGAGGTCAGGCTCCCGTCAAACCAATAGCAATCTCCCCGGCGCTAATCATTGGGTACCGTACGGTTAGTACGTCAACATTGCGAGGCGAGTAAGAATGGAGAACAACAATAAGAATTCCCATACGTGTTGGGTCAACAAATCTACCTTCTAGGTGGATACCGGAAGTTGCGATCGCTGAAAAAAGTGTAGGTCAAGGTAATTTTCAACAGTACACAATAAATACTTCGATTCTTGAGATTGATAGTTAGTTTTCCCAGTTACCCGTAATTCTTTTCCACGTGTAGAAGACGGAGATGTATATGCCTAAAACACGCTACGTTGTATCCGCGCCCGGCGTATATGCGCGAACGTCGCACGGCGACGTTGATCCGGTTGTATTTGATATCCCACGCAGCGGGCGGGAACTTCCGGGGTGGTTTGCGAGCCCTTCGACCGTCGCCGGCATCCGGAACTCCGCATCCCTGTACGTCGAAGAACTCTATAGCAAAGTCGTAGAGGGTGGTGCGACCTGGCTCTACGCCTGCTTTCCAAACGCCGTCATTGATCCAAACAGGAACGATGCAGATATCGACCCTGCTCAGATCGAGGGACAATGGCCGACGACTCTGCTTCCATCCGAGAAGGCGCAGGCAGGAAGTGGCTTGATACCGAGAAAAATTGGCGATATCGAATTGAACCCGGCAACGCTTCCTGTTGCCGAAGTACAGCGTCGCCTAAACGAACTGTACCTCCCATATCATGCGGAACTGGGGCGGTTGCTGGATACAGCCCATAAAAAAATAGGCGTGGCTTATCACCTTAGTTGCCACAGCATGAAGGCAATGCATCCTGCTTCGAAGGGCACACTCGCTCATCGACGTACAGATTTTGATCTTGGCGATCGTCGCGGCACGACTTGCAATCCGGAGCTTGTCGAACTCGTTTCTGAACATCTTAAAGCACTTGGCTACACAGTTTCCGTTAACCGGTATTTTGCTGGAGCTGAGGCAATACGTAGACATAGTTCGCCAGATCGCGGCAAACATAGCTTGCAGATCGAAATTGTTCGCGATCTGTACATGGATGAGAAATCCCTGGAAATCCGACGGGTCGAAGCGTCGCGGATTGCTGATGAAATGGCCGGTCTTGCTAGGAAGATCGTGACCTATGCTCAGGATCGGTCGACGAAATAACGCCGACGGCACTCTCTTGCCGCAGTGATCATCCTCAAGAGGGCTGGGTTTACCTCAACACAGTTGAACTCGGTCAGCCGCGAAAGACTCACCACCGTCGTTAGGTTACTTCAAAAGCAATTGTGCATTTGATTAGATCGTAGGTCACATCGACTCATCCTGTGACCGCGATAGGGTGTCCCTGTTCACGGCCCATGCTGACGATCATTGCGGGAACCTAGAGCTCTCTGACATCAGTACGACCGATGGGATTTGCCAATTAGCATCTGAAGGGCGAAGCACCAGACAATATTAGAGAGGAACTCGTGTGAGCGATGTTGAACACTATGACGTCGTCATAGCAGGTGGCGGACTCGTCGGTTCATCGGCTGCGTTGGCTTTGGCCCGGCGTGGTCTTCGGGTATGCCTGTTTGAAAGGCGTTTCTGCGGGGCGCAAGCGAGCGGGGTTAACTATGGCGGAGTGAGGTGCCAGGGCCGTCCGGTCGAACAATTGCCGCTAGCGCTGCGGGCCCGCAAGATCTGGAATTCACTTCCTGAATACATCGGGATTGACGGCGAGTTTGTAGTATCCGGTCATCTGCGCTTGGCGCGCAGTGAAGCGGACCTCGCAGCACTCGAGTTATATGCCAAGACTGTTGCGCAGCATGGCCTTCAACTGGAAGTTTTAGCTGGCAGAACCTTGAGGCAGCGCTATCCTTGGCTGGGCGAGGCTGCGGTAGGTGGGTCGCTGTGTGCAATCGACGGTCACGCAAATCCACGGCTGATTTCCCCGGCCTTCGCCCGAGCGGCGAAGACTGCTGGGGCAAAGATTCTGGAGAACACCCCGATAACTGAAGTCGAGCACGACGGTAGACTGTTCAGGATAGGGACGGACAGTGGCTGGGTCACTTCGGACTGGCTGATTAACGCGGCCGGTGCATGGGGAGGCCAGTTGGCCAGTCGCTTGGGCGATGATGTTCCCACGAAGACAATCTATCCGAGCATGTGGGTGACCGAACCACTGCCGGCACTCATCCCCATGAATGTGGGGATTTATGGAGGTGGCTTTTACGCCCGGCAAGTGACGCGCGGAAACTGTGTCATAGGCGGCGGAAGAGCTTACGGCGACGGTGAATACGCTCACGCGTCGGTCGACTCGGTGCTTACGTCGATGGAGATCGCAATATCGATGATTCCAGGTTTGTCCAACGCCCTTCTGATTCGTACATGGAGCGGCGTGGAGGGAGCAACGTCTGACTCAAATCCGGTCATTGGTTGCAGCCCTACCGTACCGCGGCTCCTACACGCTTTTGGCTTTTCTGGGGGTGGCTTCCTTCTTGCGCCCGGCGTTGGAGAAGTGCTGTCTGAAATAGTCATCGAAGGCAAGACGGACGTCGCTCTTGACGCCTTCTCCATAAATCGATTTGAACCAAAATTAGTAGATTGATTCAGCCGCTTTGTCCGCTGAAATTCGATCTACGACGCAATGTCGTGGCTTTTGGAATGACAAACAGGCAGGTTGGTCTTCGAGCGAGGGATGTATAGCTGACAAGAATTCGACGTGCCCGAGTACACTGCCGACGTCATCTGGCGGACCTGCGTTACGAACGTAAGCGTCATGCAAACACCGTTGTTGACTGCGACGGACGAATGGTGCGCTGTTCGACGCGGTCGTTAGTCGGAATCTGCGCAACCCCGTCGGAGGGCGACAATTCGTCGATACGACTGATCGGGTAGCCTGCACAATGTGGATGAGCTTGCACGGCCAATAAGGGGTAGACGGCGGCAGCGCGGCCGCCGCCGTCGACGCCCATGAATAGGAATTCTTACGGATCACACTAACTACAGGCAGCGTGTTCTCTACAATGTTATTGTCAATCTCTGCGGTTCCATTTAGCAGTCCGTTCGATCGGGACATCGTTACAATCGAACGCGATATACGAAGTGGGGTGTTGTCGCCCCAATCGGCTTCTTGGGTTACGCGATCGTACTTTTGCCGGACAGGACGATTGTCCGGAGCAGCACAGTTGCAATGGGCTCAGGCCGGCGATCGTCCTATACGCCGCAGGCGTTCGACGTTGGACCTAAGCGAGACGCGTTGAGACCGTGATCTTCGATCGACAGCACCTGGAAACGTTCTCTGTAGTGGTGGAGTTGCGGAACTTCGGCATCGCCGCTAAAGCGTTGAATGTTACTCGCGGTGCAATATCGCAACGAATCATTGCGTTGGAGGAAGCCTTTGGGACGTCGTTGATCGTGCGCGACGGGAACGTACCGACGCCTGCGGGCGAAGCGCTTCTCCGGCACATCCAAGTCCTCAAACTAATGGAAGCGGACACACTCCAACAAATCAAGCCTGGTTTCTATGGACGAACGAAGATTGCGGTCGGGGTCAACGCAGACTCGCTAGCGACATGGTTTGAACCCGTTGCCTGTACTATTGCCAAGGAAAATTTTGCGCTGGAACTCATAGTGGATGATCAGGATTTCACTCTGGCGGTGTTGATACGCGGCGAGGCGATTGGCTGTGTTTCCACGGCAAGCAGCGCGCCGACTGGATTTGTGGCGGAGGCCATTGGCGCTATGGAGTACGAGTGCGTGGCCACCCCCTCATTTTGTGAAGCGCATTTTCCCCAGGGACTTAATCTGCACGATATCCTAGCTGCACCGGCTGTGCTGCTTAATCGCAAGGAAGGTATACATGCGGCATTCCTTGATCGCTTGCTCGGATTCCCCATAAGCGGCTATGCCGTGCATTATTTCCCGTCTCCGGTGGCCTTGCTGATGGCGGTGCGGGCTGGGGTGGGCTATGGTCTTGTGCCGTCCATGCAGGTTCAGCCGCTTCTTGATTCCGGTGATTTGGTCGCCCTCGCACCACATAGCAGAGCTTGCGTCGATCTGTATTGGCACCATTGGGAGAAGGCGCCACCTAATGCAAGCGCGATCAGCGAAATGGTCATTCGGCACGCGCGCCAGGCGTTGACTCAATTGCCGCCAGCGTCGCTCGATAAGCGGGACGAGAGAGCGGTCGAGGACTGAGTGTTCGGGGGGGAGAGTTTGGCCGATGCGACGCAGGCAGTTGATTCGACTCACGAGAGAAGGCGTTGGTGCGCGACCGAGATGCTAGTGCGACCAGGAGCGACAGTGGAAGCCCGAAAACGTAAGGCAGTTGCTTCCGGTATCGCTCCGATGCCCGGCCAGCGCATCAGGTACCTTACCGGTTCATTCGAGTCTCGATGCAGTCGGGTTTATTGCCATGATCAGCCGCAAACTGGCAGCGGCTAGCATTCCGTGCAATACGGTTGCAGACTATCGCCACGACTATATTCCCGTTCCCTTTGATCCCGCCGGCGAAGCGATGACCTTTCTAAGAGAAATCGCGACCGCATCTCGTGATTTGCCTTGGACGCGGCCTATGCAGGCACGCTCTCGGGGGTATTGTCCGAAGCGGTTAATTTTTCTATATCGCGGGAAATTTTCGTAGCGTTGGCACAGCAGCCTTGATCCATGCTGATGTATTCATTAGATTAAAGAAAACATAAAGGACATTTAACAATCATTTCCGGGGGGTGTCGGAGTATCTGATCCAGTCGCGTCGTGACCGGGGGGTATCTACTCCGGGATCAAGCGGTTTTGCGCAGAACTGGAGAGGATATGCCCGAATCGACCGACAATCATTCTGATTCAGCCCGGCAGGAAGATACTGTCCAGTTCAGCCTTGAATACTGGCGCCAGCAGGCCGAAGCGTCGCGGGCTGCAATTGCGCGACTGGCGGCTCGCTTGAGAGGGCGTGACCGCCGTATCGAATTGTTGGAACTTGCTATCGCCAGAACGGTAGTCATGCATCACGTCTGGGCGGGACATCTCGAGCGCAAGCTGGAGCGGTCGCCCGTGCCTGCCCCCAATACCCAGCCCGGACAATCCCGTGCAGAGCCTGAACTGCAGAACGGCGTAATTGTTCGTCTTCCTCATCTGACCGGGACGCTCGAGGCGCTCTTCGATGTGATGCGAGAGCATTGGTCGCAGTGGGATCCCGAACGTCCCCCCAAATCTTCCACTGTCGCGCGCGCCATTGACGAGAAGCTCGGCCTCAAAGGGCAGGCGAATGGCGAAGCGTCGCGCAGTGCCCAGACCTTTGCAGCCGCACTGAGGCCGGATTCGGTCAACGAGAAGGACGGGCGCCATCGCTGAACGCACTCTCTGACGGGACATTCCGACGATATGACGGAATTGCCCGTCAGGCGCTACCGCTGCTTGAATGGGACCTGTGCAGCAACTCATTCGGGCAGAACAGCGGGAGGGTGGCCATGTCGGGTCAATTGCGAGGAACGGGCGCGAT
This sequence comes from Caballeronia sp. dw_19, assembly GCF_018449515.1. Lineage (GTDB taxonomy): Bacteria > Pseudomonadota > Gammaproteobacteria > Burkholderiales > Burkholderiaceae > Caballeronia. The sequence continues at coordinate 133,571 of NZ_JAAVUQ010000003.1, forward strand.
ATTGCGGCGCGGTCAGGTCGAGCAGCAAGTTGGCCTGAAGCGCTCGACGATCTACCAGCGGATGCAGGAGGGAACGTTTCCGCGCCCGATCCGTCTGGGTGAGCGGGCTGTCGGATGGCGTGCGTCTGATATCGAGCTGTTTCTTGAGAATCCCGCTGGGTATCGCGCGCCCCCGTCTGATGATGAGGCCCGCGATGCATGAGCGTTCGACGCCGCGCTCTATCGACGCCCGCCTGGATAACTGGGCGAGTGCGGGTCGCGGTCCGTATGATCCGGTGGACGCCGTTCGCATAGAACAGGCGTGGCAGCGGCTTGCCACGCGTCAGCGGGATTTATTACGCACGGTGTACCTGTGGCGTGCCGGACGTGAGGTGGTTTGCCGGCGGCTCAGGATTCCACGGTATCCGTGGTGCCGGTATGAACTTGAACTGGCGTCGGCGAAGCGGGCGTTGGCGGGTCTGCTGATGGAGAGACCATGAGGCAGCACAGTATGGCAATAGGCTGAAAAACGGAGCAGATGGCGGGCGCGAATCAATCTCGCGCGCCGGCGGTGAGGCTTCGTTCGTAATTCAACAATCTGTTCCGGTCAACGTGCCAATGCGCGAGCGGCACGACCGAGTGCGCGTGAGCGGCCCCGACGTACCAATGGATGCGTGTGTACATGGTGCTTGTGTCATGACGTGTGCCTGCGTTTGCAGGCGTTGTTGCTTTCCAGTATTTGGTCCCCCTTGAGCCCGCGGTGAGCCTCCCGGCGCCGCGGGTTCCTTTTTCCCCGCTTCCGTTCCTGTACGCCGGTGCGGCATGGATAAAAGGAAGCGGATCATGAAACGGTTTCAGTTGGTCGTGGAGGGGCGTCGGTTGCGAACGATGCGCAGTGTCCTGCACCGGTGGTGCGTCGCGCTCGCATTGTTCGCCGAGACATCGATCCTCGCGCCCTGTCTGGCCCATGCGGACGACTGGGGTTGCCAGGTTTTGCTCTGCCTTTCAAATCCGAGCGGTCCCGAGCAATACAGCGGGTGCGTGCCGCCGATCGAGAAGCTGTGGCGTGCGCTGCGTCACGGCGATCCCTTTCCGACCTGTGGTTTCGGCGCAGGCGGCTCGCAGGGAACATTCGCGACCAACACTTTTGCAAGCGGCGGTTACTGCCGGGAAGACCTCCTGTATTGGGGCGGTCACGAGCAGAGCGAACTGCTGTGCCGCGCCACCGGGGCAATTAACGTCGATATCAACAATCAACTCTATACCCACGTCTGGTGGGACGTAGCGGGACCTGGGCCGACGATCACCGAATTCTACGGTGCGGGCAGTACACAGGTGCCGTACGACCCGTCGCAGTCTGCCGCGCTGTTCCTGCAGCAGATCGGGCAGCAAAACAGCTTCAGCGGTGGAGGTCAGTGATGCTGCCGCTCGATTTCATTGCGCTCGCGGCGCAATGTGCGCCTCAAGTCTCACTGGTTACGTTGGCGGCGATTGTGCGGACGGAATCCGGATTTAATCCGTATGCGATCGGCGTTGTGCACGGCCGGTTGGTGCGTCAGCCGGCGAGCCAAGCCGAGGCAGTGGCCACGGCGCATGCGCTTGCCGCCGGTGGCCGGAGTTTCAGCGTCGGGCTCGCGCAGGTGAATCGCGCCAACTGGCTCGCATATGGGCTGAACGAGCAGAGTGCATTCGAGCCATGCCGCAACCTAGCTGCGGGCGCCGCGATCCTGCAGGGCTGTTTCGAACTAGCGCGACGCGCGCAGGCGGATGCCCGGCGCGATGCACAGTCGGCCCTGCGCGCGAGCCTGTCCTGCTATGCAAGCGGCAATTTCTCGACGGGCTATCGCACGGGCTATGTGCAGCGCGTGATCAGTGGCGCCGGAATCCAGGTGCCGCCATCGGCACCTGTCGTCGTGCCGTCCATTGCCCCAATTCCCGTCGGTCCGGCCAGTTCCGACGTGCCAACCCAGGCGACACGATCTCGACAGGGCCGGCATCCGGTATCGGAGCCGGCGGAGATATCACCAGGTAGACCCGACGGCGATTCAGACCGTAGCGCCGTGGTGTTCTAGTCCGGCGGCCAGACGATAGCAGAACCATCTCAAGTGGAAAGGAGTTTGTCATGAATTTAGGAATACATATCAGTATGGAGCGTCATTCGGGCACCCCGAGCGTAGTCCTTGCCAGCCGTCGGGCAGCACGGCGAACCACTGCCATGTGCATCACACTGCTGGTCACTTCTCCGGCCTGGGCACAGCTCTCTCAGGTCAACACATTGCTGACCACGATCCAGACGACGCTGCTCGGCGTGGGCGGCGTCATCTGCTCGATCTCCATCATCTGGGCGGGCTTCCGGATGATGTTCCAGCACGCTCGCTTCGGCGACATTGCGAACGTGTTCATCGGTGGTCTCTTTGTCGGCTGCGCGACGGTGATCGCCGGCATGCTGATTCCGACGAGCTGATCGGGAGCGACGAACCATGAATCCGCTTATGAACTCACTTAGGGATCCCGTCTTCAAGGGTTGCACGCGGCCCGCGATGCTCTGGGGCGTACCGCTGGTTCCGTTCCTGATCGTTGGTGGTGGCATGCTGATCCCGGCCATCTGGGCACTGCTCGCGAGTCCACCGACGGGTGTCGGGCTGCTGTTCCTGATGATTCCGGTGTTCGTTGCGATGCGCGTCATCACCCGACGCGACGACCAACGCCTCGCGCAATATGCGCTGCGCCTGCGCATGGCTTTCCGCCAGGGCAACCGTCGCTTCTGGGGGATTCACGCCTATGTGCCCGTTCGCCTCAAGAGGAGGGCGTGAGATGCCGGCCGATCCGAAATACGTCCGGGTTGCGAATCGGGAGGTTGCACTCGCCGACACCATCCCTTACTCGACGCACGTCACAGACCACGTGATCAGGACGCGCGAAGGCGACTACTTGCGGATCTGGAAACTGGCGGGCATCGCGTTTGAAGCCGCTGATCCGGCCGACATCCTTGTGCGTCACGACGGGTTCAATCAACTGGTACGTGCTTTGCCTGGCGGCCATGTGGCACTCTGGTCGCATCGTCTGCGCCGGCGTGTCTCGGACCACTTCGCCACACCTTATGGCAACCGCTTCTGCCAGGAGCTCGCCACACGCTATTACGCCAGCTTCGCCGGTTACCGGATGATGGCCAACGAGCTCTACCTGACGCTCGTCTACCGGCCCAACCGTACGAAAATTGGCCGTATTTTCAGCCGCGCCGCGCGTCGCACGCGAGACGACATCAGGCGCGACCAGCAGGACGCACTCAAGGTCATGGACGAACTCGCCGCTCAGCTCGAGTCGAGCCTGAAACCCTACGATCCGGTCGCGCTCGGGGTTTATCGCAAACCGAACCCGTACACGAAGCGGTCTCGCCGGTATTCGTCGGCGCTGGAACTGCTCGGCTATCTCGTCAACGGCGTCTGGGAGCCGGAGCCGGTTCCGTTTGGACTTATTCGCGAAGCGTTGCCGACCTCACGCCTGTTCGTCGGCGTCGAGAAAGTCGAAATCCGCATGCCGGCTGCCACGCGGCATGCCGCGCTGCTTGACCTGAAGGACTATCCCGAGGAAACCGAGCCGGGCATGCTCAACGGCCTGCTGTACGGCGACTTCGAATATATCGAAACGCAGAGCTTCACAATTCTCGACAAGCCCAGCGCGAAGGAAGCGCTTGAGCGGCAGCGCAACCAGCTCATTGCCGGCGAGGATGTGGCGGTCTCGCAGGTCAACGCGATGGATCAGGCGCTCAATGACCTGATCAACGGTGATTTTGTGCTGGGCGAGTTTCACTATTCGCTCGCGGTGCTGGCTGATACGCCAGAGGATGTGTCCAAGCATGTTGCGAAGGCTCGCACACAGCTCGCCGACGCGGGGTTCCAGACGGCACTGATCGATCTCGTGGCCGACGCCGCGTGGTTCGCCCAGTTGCCAGGTAACTGGCGCTACCGGCCGCGCGAGGCCAAGCTCACGTCCCGCAATTTCTGTGGCCTGTCCAGCCTGCACAACTTCGCGACGGGCAAGCGCGACGGCAACCCGTGGGGCGAGGCGATCACTATCGTCAAGACGCCGAGCGGCCAGCCGCTGTACCTCAATTTCCACGTCACGCCGGAGAAGCAGGATTCGGGCGACGAGAAGGCTCTTGCCAACACCCAGATTATCGGTCAGGCCGGTGCGGGCAAGACGGTGCTTGAGCTGTTCCTGCTCGCGATGGCGACGAAGTTCGGTCTGACCGCCGTGTTGTACGACAAGGACCGCGGTACCGAGATCGCCATCCGGGCGATGGGCGGCATCTATACGGTGTTTCGCCGTGGCGAGCCAACGGGGCTCAATCCATTTCAGATGACGCCCAATGAATCCGTGCTCGACTTCTGGGAGCGGCTCGTGCGCAAGCTTGTCGATATAGGTACACGGCTGTCCGCGAGGGACGAGCTCGACATCTCGCGCGCGGTGCGGGAAGTCGCCCGAATGGATAAATCGCTGCGGCGTCTGTCGATGGTCCGGCAGCTACTGCCGAACGTCGGCGAGAACAGCCTGCACGCGCGACTCGCTAAATGGTGCGCAGGCGGCCGGCTTGGCTGGGTGCTCGACAATCCGACCGATCGCGTGGATCTCACGCGCTCGAACCTCTTCGGCTTCGACGATACCGAACTGCTCGATGACTCTGAAGTGTCGACGCCCGTCACGATGTACCTGCTGCACTTGACGGAACGCGTGATCGACGGCCGGCGCTTCATCTATGTGATGACGGAGTTCTGGAAGCGGCTGGGTGACCCCGTCTTCACGGATTTCGCGAAGAACAAGCAGAAGACGATTCGCAAGCAGAACGGCCTGGGGATTTTCGACACACAGTCTCCGGCCGACGTGCTGCGCAGTGATATCGCGCGTGCATTGATCGAGCAGAGCGCGACCTTCTTCTTTCTGCCGAACCCAAGGGCCGACTACGACGACTACGTACACGGGTTCAAGCTCACCGAGGCCGAGTTCAATATCGTGCGCAATCTTGGCGAGAACAGCCGCATGTTTCTCGTCAAGCAGGGGCATCGTTCGGCGATCGGCCGGCTCGATCTCGCGGGGCTGGGCGACGTGCTCGACGTGCTGTCCGGTACGACCGATAACGTGGAGCTGCTCGATACGATCCGCGCGCAGGTCGGGGACAATCCCGACGTGTGGTTGCCAGTCTTCCACGCCCAACTAGCGAAGCGCCGCGCGGCGCAGAAGGGAGGCGTGCGATGAGCGGCCTTTTTAGCGCGATCGGCGGCACGCTCGAGAACGGCATGTCGACCTACGTCACGAATGTGTCGTCGGCGCTCTCCGGCGCACTCGTTCCCATCGTGACCACCGCGGTCACGATCTGGATCATTGCCTATGGTCTGGCCATCGTGCGTGGCGAGGCACACGAGGCGGTACCGGCTTTCGCATGGCGTGGGCTCAAGGTTGCCGCGATTCTCGCATTTGCCCTCGGCAGCGGCATCTACCAGCAGCAGGTCGTGGCGGCGGTGAGCGGCGCTACCTCGGGTCTCGCCCAGACCATCCAGAACGCGGCCAATACGAGGGGTGGCGGCAATCCCGGTTGCGGGTCGGTGAGCGGCAGCAGTGTGACGGCGGCGAGCGCGACCAGTATCTACCAGACGCTCGACTGTTATGACCAGCAAATCGATCTCGTACTGGACGCCTACTCGGAGAAGGCCACGCACGAGGGGCTCAGCCCCAGCGGGATTGCCGCTGCGATTGGCGATACGGCGTGCGGGTTCGTCGCAGCGATTGGTGGTTCGATTTTCCTGATCGTGCTTGCATTTGAGGTCGTGATGGGGCGCATGCTGCTTGATCTTGTGCTCGGTATCGGGCCGATTTTCATTGCCTGCGCCGCGTTCGCACCCACTGCCCGATTCTTCGAGGCGTGGACCGCGAAGGTCGCGAACTACGCGCTGCTGCAGGTGCTCGTTGCCGCCTTCCTTGGCGTGGCCCTGACGGCATTCTCGGCCGAGCTTGCGCCGTTCCAGGTGACGACATCGCCGCCCGGAGCCAATGCGGCTGCGCTCGTTGCTGCGGGGCAGGCGGCACTGGAAGCGTCGGCAGCGTGGGGCGCGGCACTTGGCATGTTTGCAACCGCTATTTTCCTGGCGATGGTCGGCTGGCAGTTACCGTCCGTGGCGTCGGGCCTCTCGGGTGGCGCCACCCTGTCCGGGTTCGGCGCATTCGTGGCGGGCGTCGCATCGCGCCGCATTGCTACAGCGATTGGACAGGCGCTAACCCGTGGCGGAAATGGTCCGGGCTCCGGTGGCAAGATTCGCGACCGGACGGGTTCGGGGGGCGGTGGAACAGCTTCAGGGAACGGCGCGTTACCCGCGTACCAGCGGGCCGCACGCGCCAATCTGGGACAGGGCAGTTGAGTGTGTGAGGTGACGATCATGACAGGACGATTCAAGGTAGCCGGTGCGGCAGTCGTGTGGGCAACGCTTTCCTGCGTTGGTCACGCCCAGGGCATCCCGGTATTCGACGCACAGAACGTGGCTCAGGCGATTGCGACGGTGGCCCAGCTTGAGCAGCAGGTCCAGCAGGAGATCGAGATCTATCAGTCCACGGTCGGTACGCGCGGCTTCGGTGCGCTGCTGAACAATCCGGTGATCCCGAATTCCCTGCCGTCGAACTGGCAGGGCGTGTATACGGCCGTCCAGAGCGGGGGCTACGCCGGACTTACGGGCAGCGCCCAGGCCTTGCGCTCGGCGAGTGAGATATATAACTGCGAGGACCAGACTGGCATTGACCAGAAGGTGTGCCAGCGTGCGCTGAACAAGCCATTCCAGGACAAGGCGTTCGGTCTGCAGGCGTACCAGACCGAGTTGCAGGAGCTGAACCAGATCCAGAGCCTGATGCAGCAGATCGACGTCACGCAGGATCCGAAAGGCGTGGCGGAACTCCAGGCGCGTATCCAGAGCGAAACGACGACGGTTGGTAACGAGATGACCAAGCTGCAGCTGTTCCGGATGCTGGCAGAGACGGAAGACAGGCTCGTCGCCGAACAGCAGAGCGAACTGGTGCTGAGCCGGGCGGGGAACACTGCTCGGTTGCAGGACCAGATGGTATCGGCCTCGTTCGGAAACTGAGGGGGCGATCATGTGCAAATTCCCGCTTGGTGTACTTTCTATGTGTTTCGCTATCCTAATCAGTGGGTGCGCGTCAGGCCCACCAAAACCCGTGCTGCCGGACGGATCACGTCGCGTGCCCGTCAATCGGGTACCACCAGTTCCGGCCGCGTCTGCTCCGTCGGCGTTCCCTGACACGCCGGCCGAAGGAGGTGGGCGATGAACACCCCCGACGACTACGGGCGGGTACTCGACATTGAGGCGTCGCTCACACACCTGCAGGAGCGGTCCGTGCGGCGCGCCTGGCACGTCGCCTACGGCGCGCTCGGGGTGGCGGTGCTGAGTGTCATGGCACTTGCCGTCATGGTGCCTTTCTACCGGGTGGTGCCGCTGCCGATCGAGGTCGATCGCCTGACGGGCGAATCGCAGGTGATCGACGTGCTAGACGCGGGTCACGTCCATACGAAGGAGATCCAGGACAAGCACTGGGCCGAGGCGTATGTGCGTGCCCGTGAGCGTTACGACTGGGGTCTGCTGCAGATGGATTACGACAGCGTGCTCGCCATGAGCGATGACGTGGTGGCGCGCGACTATCTCGGTGTCTATAGCGGCCCGGACGCGCTGGACCGGCAGCTCGGCCCGAATACCGAGCGGCGCGTGCGGATTATCTCAACCACGCTGCCGCCCGACGAACCGGGCCATGCTGTCGTGCATATCGAACGCACGACGTTCAAAAACGGCCTCGCGAACGCGGAGCCCCCACAACGCTTCGTGATCACGCTCGCGTACACCTACCGGCCGCCAGTCTTTACTCGCGAAAGCGTTGCCGTTGCAAACCCGTTCGGCTTCAAGGTAACGGCCTATAGCCGCGATTCCGAATACACGCCACCGGCCTCGCCCACGGCTGTGGGAGGCACACCATGAAACCGCTTTCTCTCATGGTTCCCTGGCTCGTCGGGCTAATGATGGTGAGCCCTGTTGTTCGCGCCTATGACCTGCCTGGCTGGTCCGAGGATTCGCGCGTCCGACAGATCGTGTATGCATCCGATGCTGTCGTACGTATCCAGGCTCAGCGTGGCTTTGCCACCCATATCGCGCTCGATCCGCACGAGCAGATCCAGGTCGTAGCGCCCGGCGATCGCGACGGCTGGCAAGTGGTAGCGAACAGGGGCGACCATGACGTGTACCTGAAGCCGCAATTTGCCGCCCACGATTCGAACCTCGAAATCCGGACCGACAAACGCTGCTATAGCTTCGATCTCGTCGTGCTGCCCCTGAAGGCGAAGTTTGGCAACGGCGACGAGATGTATCGCGTCACGTTCGTGTACCCGGATGAGGTGAAAGCACAGGCGCACGCCGAAACGGATGCGGAAATTGTCGCCCAGCGCCTGGGCCAGCCGCCCGTGGTGCGCAACACGCGGTATTCGATGCAGGTCATGTCGCACTCGGACGATATCGCGCCGACGGCGGCGTGGGATGACGGGCGGTTCACGTACATTCGCATTCCGAACAACCGGCGCATTCCCGCGATCTTCCGGGTGGCGGATGACGGCACCGAAAGCGTCGTCGACCGGCACATGGAGGACGACACGATCGTGGTGCACGAGGTGGCGAAGCGCTTCGTACTGCGTCTTGGCGACGAGGTCGTTGGTATATGGAACGACGCGTACGACATGGACGGCGTACCACCCCATGACGGTACGACGGCCATAGGTGTGAAGCGTGTCCCGAGGAGTCGCGGCGATGAATGACGATACCCGCAACACAATCGAGCCGGACGTTCCCAATGACCGTACCCAGGCAGGGCACGACCGCAATTCTGCTGGCACGTCCGATGTGTTCACAGATCGTGGCATGCCGGCTCTCGGACAGTACCGCAGGACGCGCCCGCGGGCCTGGTGGCTGACACCGCTCGTCGTCATCGTCCTGGCGGGCGGCGGTGCGGTCTGGACGATCCATGCGTTCCTAGCCCGTCATGATGCAGAAGCCAAAGCGCGTCGGGACGCGGTGGCGCAGACGCCGGTACCGGGCCGGGTGTTCAGGGATGGTCCGGTCGCAGCGAGTGCGGCATCCGCATCGCCCGCGGCGAGTGCACCTGTCCCGACGTCAGAACCGGGGCAAGTGCCGGCCGTGGTCCGATCGCCTGCAGCGGTTGCGCATCCAATATCTGCGCGCAGCTACTACGATGCGCCGCTGCTTGCGACGGGTAACACGTCCGGAGCGGGTGGCCAGGTAGGAGGTGTCTCGATCGAACCCGGCGCGCTGGGGACAGAAGGTATTCCGGATGGTGTCGCGGGGGCAGCCTCCTCTGTGGCGGCAGTCGTGTCCGGCCGGACGGTCAGTGCAGCCGGACAGGGTGGGGCGGGAACACTCGCCCAGGCGCTGACGCCAACTGCCACGCCGCGGGTCCGGGCGGGCACGCTCGGCAACCGCAGCCTGGTCCTTGCGCAGGGAGCCAAGATTGACTGCGGAGGCGACACTGCGTTCGATTCAACCGAGGCGGGGTTGTCTACCTGCACCGTGACGAAGAATGTCTATTCCGACGACGGACGGGTGGTGCTGATCGAACGGGGCTCGCAGATCAACAGCCAGTATCGGTCGAACCTTTCGCCGGGGCAGAAACGGACCTTCATTCTGGCTGCACGTATCGAGACGCCGCTTGGCGTGACCGTCGAGATAGATTCGCCGGCAGCCGATGCACTGGGTCGCATGGGGATTGACGGCTATGTGGACAACCACTGGGGCGCGCGTTTCGGGGCGGCAATGCTGCTCGGCGTGACCCAGGACGCCATCGGCTATCTGGCGACGCGTGGTGGAAACAGCAATGGCTCTGTCGTCTACGAGAACACGCAGCAGCAGGGCAACGACATGGCCACGCGGGTGCTCGACAGCACGATCAACATCCCGCCGACGCTGACACAAAATCAGGGCGCCGAATTCACGATCGTTGTGGCGCGGGATCTCGATTTCGAATCGGTCTATGCGCTGCAACCGGAGGGTGCGCGATGATCGCCCGTACTGACATGCAGGATCAGTCGAGAGACGCGGTGCTGGCTCGGCTTCCCGACGATGCATCCGTGCGGGAGCTCATGCGGCCGTTCGCGCGATTACTGGAACACACCGACGTGACCGAACTGGTCATCAACCGGCCACAGCGCGTGCTGACCGAATCGCATCGCGGGTGGCATGGCTACGACTACACCGATCTCGATTACGAGCGCCTGATGTCGTTCGCGGTGGCCGTCGCGACGCTCACGAACCAGGAAGTCTCGGCGCAACATCCCGTCCTTTCCGCATTGCTACCGGGTGATGCTCGCATCCAGATCGTGGTGCCGCCTGTCGTGCCGCCGCGCACAGTCTCGATCACGATCCGCCGCCCGTCCGCACGCGAGAAAACGCTCGACGCGTACCGGGATGAGGGGCTGTTCGACGATACGGTCTGGCATCGCCCGGATGGGCTCGACGCGGCATTGCCGATGCTGCGCCCTGGTGATCGCAAGCTGGTCCACTGTCTGGAAGCGCGAGATTGGGGCGCGTTCTTTGAGCTCGCCGTGACAGGGCGGCTCAACATCGCGATCGTCGGCAATACGGGGTCCGGCAAGACCAGTTTCATGAAGACCCTGTGCCGGGCGATCCCGGCTACTGAGCGAATCGTGACGATCGAGGATGTACGCGAGCTTTTTATCCGGCACATCGAGAACTGCGTCCATCTGCTGTACAGCAAGGGCGGTCACGGCCAGGCGCGCGTGACACCGGCGGACCTGATCGCGAGCACGATGCGCATGCGACCCGACCGGGTTCTGCTCGCTGAGTTGCGTGGCGCCGAAGCCTACGATTTCCTGAAACTCCTGACGACGGGCCACTCGGGTTCGATCACGAGCTATCACGCGTCGAGCGCCGCGGTCGCGATCGAGCGCTTTGCGCTGATGGCGAAAGAGCATCCCGAAGCTGCGGCGTATGACGATGCTGCATTGAAGCGCCTGCTCTTTCTGACCATCGATGTGGTGGCGCACATGGAAGCGCATGCCCTCTACAACGAAGCGGGTGAACAGACGGCTAAGCGCTGGAGCATGACGGAAGTCTGGTTCGATCCGGTGCGCAAGGTGCGCACGGCGTTCGCGTGAGGCCAGTATGGACACGAACCGTCTATCCCTGACTGATCCCGAAGCTGCCAATGCCGTGGCGCCTCACGTTCGCGCGGCTGCGATCACGATCGTTGCGCTGGCGCTTCTCGCCGGAGCCCTGCTGGCGTCGCTGTGGCTCGCGTCCTTCTTCCTGTATGCCAGCCTACGGGTGAATCCACTTCACGCAGGACTGTGGGGCTGGCCCGATGCGCTGCTCGCCTGGCATGACGGCCGGATGCTGAACGGTGGCCGGCGTCTGGCAGGTGCTGCGCTGTTGGGCGTACTCGTCGCGGTGGGTGGCCCTGCGATGGGGCTGTATTCGCTGGTGACGAGTTCCGGGCGGCGGCGCCTCTACGGCAGTGCCCGGTTTGCCAGCGAAGCGGAAATCCGCGCGGCGGGGTTGCTATGACCGCGCAGATGAACATAGACACCCCAGCCATCGTCGTAGGCGTGTGGCGAGGCCGTTATCTGCGCTTCGCTGGGCAGCAGTTCGTGCTGCTCGCCGCGCCTGCGCGCTCGGGTAAGGGCGTCGGTATCGTGATCCCGAACCTGTTGAGCTACCCCGATTCCGTCGTGGTGCTCGACATCAAGCGCGAAAACTATGCGTTGACCGCTGGATTCAGACGCGCACACGGGCAGGACGTGTACCTGTTCGACCCGTTCGCGGAAGACGGTCGCACGCATCGGTACAACCCGCTGTCGGCGATCTCGGAGGGGCTCTTCCGTGTGGGTGACATTCTCGCGATAGGTTATGCCCTGTATCCGCCGGGTGGGCATGATGACTTCTGGAAGGACCAGGCGCGCAATCTGTTTCTCGGCATCGTATTGCTGCTGTGCGAATGGCGAGATGCGAGACGGGCAGGCAAAGGGGCAACCATCCCTGACTATCCCGTCACGATGGGCGAGGTGCTGCGGCAGTCGTCCGGTAACGGCACGCCGGTCAAGGCGTACCTGCAGCGTGCGCTCGTCCAGCATCGGGATCTGCTGACCGGGCCGTGCGTCGACGCCCTGAACCGCTTCCTTTCAAACGACGACAAGGTGCTCGCAAGTATTCTCGCGACATTCCATGCGCCGCTCACGATCTGGGCCAATCCGATCGTCGATGCGGCGACGAGCGCCAACGACTTCGACCTGCGCGACGTGCGCCGCCGCCGCATGTCGGTCTATATCGGGATCACACCGGACCACCTTTCCGAGGCAGCGCTGCTCGTGAACCTGGTGTTCTCGCAACTCGTCAATCTCAACACGAAGCAGTTGCCCGAGGCGGACCCCACGCTCCGGTTCCAGTGCCTGCTGCTGCTCGACGAGATGACAGCGATCGACAAGATCCACATCATCGCGCGCGCGGTCGCCTACATGGCGGGCTATAACCTGCGCCTGCTGTCAATCGTCCAGTCGATTGCGCAGTTCGAATCGGTCTACGGCCGGGCCGACGCGCGCACGTTCCTCACGAACCACGCAATGCAGATTCTCTATGCACCGCGCGAACAGAAGGATGCGAACGACTACTCGGAGATGCTCGGTACCTTCACCGACCAGTCGCGTAGCGTCAGCCGCTCGAGCGGGATCTTCGGTGGCCGGGGTGGGGCGAGCGAGAGTGTGTCCGAGCAGCGTCGGCCGCTGCTGCTACCGCAAGAACTAAAAGAACTCGGCCGCGACAAGGAAATCATCGTGCTGGAGAACACCAAGCCAATACTCGCCAACAGGATCTGCTACTGGCGCGATCCTGTGTTTGCTTCCCGCGTGTCGGCCGCACCATCGGTGCCTGCGATGAATCTGGCGCGCTTCAGTGCCCAGGCCGAGCGACGGCTGCGCGAGGTGCAGCCAGACGAGATCGATCCGGATGGTGCGGGTCTCGTCCATCTTCCGGCGGAGTACCTGGAAGTGCTGCAGGCATGGGACCCGCGCGATCTGCCGCAAAGGCATTCCGACCTGAGCGAGGACGAGGTTACAGCCTATGTCGAGCGGCATTTCATGCTGCTGGGGGTACCGGCCGAGCGCGTTGCGCGGGCGACACGTCGGCTGTCCGTGGCGGACCTTGATGTAGCGGAACTGGTGCCGGCTAAATCCGCGCGTGCGAAGCGTGGACCTGTGCTGGTCGCCAAATCGAACGTTGTATCGATCCAGGGAGGCCGGCCATGAGCACGGCCTATGTGAATGAAACCGCGCGTGTGCGAGCCGCACTGGCCGTCATTCCTGCGGATGATTACGACAAGTGGGTCGACATGGCATTCGCGCTCAAGCACGGCTTCGGCGATGCCGGTTTCGAGATCTGGGACGAGTGGAGTGGCACGGCCGGCAACTACAACGAACGTTCGGCGCGCACCACCTGGCGTTCGGCAAGGGAGTCCGGCGGCAAGACGCTCGCCTCGCTTTTCTGGCTCGCGCGCCAGCACGGTTTCGACCTGAAGCGTACCCACTATCCCGACCGGATGGCAACAGCGCTCGCGCCACATCCCGACGTGCTCGAATGGAGGGCACGCGATGAGGCCCGGCAGCAGGCCCGGCACGCAGAGGTGGCTCGCGAGGCACAGGAAATCTGGCAATGGGCACGACCGGTAGGCCCGGAACACCCGTATCTCGTTCGCAAGCAGCTAGAGTCGACGCGGTCACTGCGCGAGCTGGAAGCCCCCGAACTGCATGTATTGCTGGGTTACGTTCCAGCGAGCGAAGAGCAGCCGCTCATGGGACGGGTGCTTCTGGTGCCGTGCTGGATCGGCGAAGCGATCTCGACGCTCGAGCTGATCGATGAACACGGCTGTAAATCATCGCTGGCTGGCGGCGTGAAGAGAGGTGGGTACTGGATCGGCGGGCCTGTCGCGATCGATAGCGAACCCACCGCACCCATCGTGATCGGCGAAGGTATGGCGACTGTGCTGTCTGCGCATCGCGCGACCGGATGGGTGGCGCTCGCAGCCCTGTCGAGTGGGACCCTGCCTCAGGTCGCTGGAATTGTGCGTGATCGATATCCCGACGCTGATCTGGTTGTCCTTGGGGATCTTGGGCCGGGTGAAGCCAAGGCCCGACAGGCGGTAGAAGAGTCGCTCGCGCGTCTGGCGCTGCCGGTATTCGCAGCCGGCGCACGGACCGACGACAAGGTCCCGACGGATTGCAACGACATGGCGGTGCTGTCGGGGCTAGCGCGGGTCGGCGATCGCTTGCGGGAAATTGCATTCAGAAACTTTGAACGGACAGTCGAGGGCCTGGAGCCGACTGTGGTTATGGCAACCGACGCAATGGTGGACGAACTGAAGGAGGAAATGATGAGCCGTGTGAAAGAAACATTGGTGAACGAAACAGAGAGCGGCTCGCGCCGCCAGTCATCGAAGCGCGGTGCCCCGAAGCAGGCCGATCCGCCAGAATCTCACGTGCCGACGGGTGCACCTGCGCCAGCGGAGCATCCGGTGGCCGGGCCTTCCGCACCGCCGCCGGATGCCGACGCTCCCGCAGTCGGGGCAACGCGTCCGATATCGACACGCCCGCCCGTTGGCGAGCCGCTGCTCGCTCTGACGGATGTGCCCAACGAAGTCCGGGCGCTGGCCGAACACCGCTTCGGCACACCCTTGCGCATGGGCACACCACGCGAGAACGGCGGCCCGTACCGCGGAGAGGTGTTCAACACCGAGCACTATCTGATTCAGGAGGTCGCAACGCGCAGTGTCGTCTTCCATCCGAAGGGGCGGATGGAATTTGCATCGGACCGGCTCCGGTGGATGGATGAGAACGCCCGTCTAAATGGATCGGAGTTGCAGATCGGATACGACGGGGACCGGCCGAAAGTCTATCCGTGGGATCGCGCGCGTGACCTGCTGGAGCGCACGGTCGGCTCGTTGAAGAAGTCTGCACGCGAGCTGAATTTCAGTCCAAACCTCGAGGGCATGCTGGATCAGCTGCAGGCGCGGTCATGGGCACGCGTGCGTGAGGCGCGCGCAGCAGCGCTGGAGCAGTCGAAGGAGCGGGCCGCGTCGCAGGGCCCTCTTGGGCCGGACCGTTGAACTGTCTCATGTGTCGTCGGCTACGGCGAGTCGTATCTGATCTGTAAGAGGTTCGACCATGACTGAAACAACCGTATTTTCGGACCCGGTCATTAACGTGATCGAGCAGTTTCTTCCTGGACGGATGGGCTTTGCGGAGCAGTCCGGTGACGATGGTCGCGCTCGCAACTTGGACGCGGCCGCGATGGATGCCGTGTCGGCGCGGCGCCGGCGCGAGTTCGACGCAGCGCGCGCCGGCCTGCGTAATCAGGCGATTCGCGACAGCGCCGGCACCCGGCAGCCTGGTACGCGTCCAGCCCCAGACGCGTCGTTGGGAGTTGGCGATACAGCCCGCACGCCGAGCGACCAACCGCCCGAGCGTATTCGCAAGCGCTACCTGCGTGCGGGCAATCAGTATTTCCTCAAGGACGCACCGTATCAGCTCGCGTTTGAGGATCTGGGACCATACCTTGTCACCGCGCATAACCGCCCGGACGTGGTGGAATCGATGGTTGACATGGCGTCGGCCAAATCGTGGCAGCGCATTCGCGTATCCGGGCATGAGGCATTTCGCAGCGAAGTGTGGCTGCAAGGGACGTTGCTCGGTATCGAGGTGAGTGGCTATGAGCCGAAAGCCGCTGATCTCGCGCGTCTTGCGGATGCCCGGCAGGCACACCTGAGCAACCGGATTGAGGCGGACGCGTCGATGTCCACGACCGGAACGCAAGTGCCCGCGGACGACAACCGTACACCGGCGAAGGCGTCCGACTTCCGGACGGAAATACCTGGCACCGCGGGTGGCACTGCTCGCCCGGTGTCTCCGATCTCCGGAGATCAGGCACGATCCTACCGGTCTGAACCACAGGTAGTAAGTGACGAGCCCGATACCCCACGGAAGTATGCTGGCGAGCTGCGCGAGCATGGTCATGCGCCGTACCTGCACAACCCTGCACGAAGCGACTCGTACTATGTCCTTTTCCGCGACGCGAGGGGCACCGATCGTGTCGTCTGGGGCGTGGATCTTGAACGCGCAGTGCTTGCTTCGCGCGCCGAACCTGGGCAGCACGTTACGCTGGAAAACCTGGGTCGCCGGCTCGTCACGGTCAAGGTGCCGATTCTTGATGACCACGGCATGGCGGTGGGTGAAGAAGAGAAGGACGTTTACCGGAATACCTGGCAGGTCGATGTGGTACAGCGTGAAAGATCGACTGCCGAATCTGCGGGACGCTCCGAACGTTCATCCGGTACAGCGACGGCTCCTGCCAACGCGCCAGCGCGCGAGGACCGTCAGGAGCATCGACCTTCGACGGTATCCGATGAGGACAAGGTTCTACACCTGGCTGTATTGGTCGGGGCCATGCGAGAGCAGGGGTTCAGCGCGCGTTCGATTGCGCGCGTGCAGCAGCGCGCGGAAGAGCTGATGGATGCGTTCGGCCGGGAGGGTATTCCGGTGCCGCGACCGAGAGTCTTCGATCCAAAAGCGCCGTCGGCACGAGATCGCCGGGCACGGCCGGCCGCCGGGCGTGCGCCTATACACGAGATCGGGCGCGAGATTGAGCGCGCGCCGGCCGACCCCTCGCCTGCACGCTAAGGGGGAGCCATGCGTGTGCATTCTCGTATGCGCGAGCGCCTGTGTGTCGAACTCGGGGGAATGCGATCAGACTGGAATCGCTGGTGTATGAGCCGCGGCCTGACGCCTGGCGAGGGCGTGCGGCAACTGATTGCGGCGGCCCTGGGTGCTGACGCTGACGACCTGCAGGCCGAATCAGAAGTTCATTGGATCGCGATCAACGAGCCTCGCATACGAATCGAGATCAGGATAACGCACGCAGAGTTGGAAGTGGTGGAGCAACGTGCGGAGGCTTCGGGCCTGACCAGCAACCGCTGGATCGTAGCGCTGATCCGGGCGCAGCTGATGCGGGAACCTCAGCTTGGCGTGCACGAGATGCAGCTGCTGTCGGATTCGAACCAGCAGCTTGCCGTGATCAGCCGGTGGCTGGGGCAGCTCGCGCGAGAGGGGATTGCGGTGAGTATGGCGCCCAATGCGGGCAGCGATATTGGAGCAATCAGGAACCAGATCGACGTGCATCTGCGTGCCGTAGCGACTGTGATTCGCGCGAACCTCGATCGATGGAGCCGGTGACATGGCTTACCCGAAGGTCTACATCGATGCGATGCTTTTGAACTGGGGAGACCGCCTGTTTCAGGAGCCGTTCAAGCATGCTCGTGCCCAGCGGCTCCCAAGTGCGAGCATGCCTGATGAAGCCAAGCGCATGCGCGATCAGTTGGCCCGGACGCTCAGGCGAACACCGGAGGTGATGGTCAAGATCACCAATAAGGCGCCCAGCGCCCAGGGTATGGGTGCGGTGCGCCGGCATCTACGTTACATCTCGCGCAATGGACAGGTCGAACTGGAAGACCAGAACGGGGACCGAATTGCCGGTGTCGAGGCTGTCCGCGATCTCGCACGAACCTGGCAACTCGGCGGGTGGGGAATACCGGAGACAAGTCATCGTCGTGAGGTATTCAATGTCTTGCTTTCCATGCCGCCGGGCACGAACCGGCAGGCTGTGCGCGATGCTGCGCGCGATTTTGCGGCACTCGAGTTCGGTGATGGTCGCGCGTATGTGTTTGCAGCCCATGATGACGAGGCCCATCCCCATGTCCACCTCAGCGTGCAGGTGCGCGGCCCAGATGGTCGACGGCTCAATCCGCGCAAGCAGGATCTGCGGCGCTGGCGTGAGCGATTTGCTGAGCAGCTACGTGCGCATGGCGTTGAGGCGAATGCGACACCCCGAAGAACGCGTGGTGTCACGCAGCGTTACCCGAAACAGGGCGTCGCGCATATGCTGGCTCGAGGCGACGCGCCGATGTACTGGCGGCCCGTCGCAAGTGCGGAACAGCGACAGGTAGGATGGCAGTCTCATGATGGCGTGTTCGCCGCGTGGCGGGAAATAGCACAGGGGATGGCAGCGTCACCGGCGAGACTGGATCGTGAGATGGCGGTCGGCATTGCGGATTTCGTGCAGGCCATGCCGGTGCAACGGGATGCGCCGACGGTCATCAACCGTCGGCAGCAACAGGAACCGCCAAGACCGGCGCGCATGTCGCCAGAGCGTGACAATCGGCCGGACGATCCCGGTCCGGAGGTCGATCGCTGATGCGGGGCCGATGATGGCCATGCCCGTCGGCCTCTGACTGGCGGCAAGCGGTGTCTTGCGGGCAGAGAACTGAGGGATCAGATTTTTGTGCCGCTGACCGGGCCTATGGGGTGATGGTCAACGTCGGATGTCTTAATGTCCATGTCGTTATGGATCGACAAACCATGCGGGTGCGCCCTTGTACGTCGCAAAGAGCAGGAAGAGCATTGCGATCACGAGAAGCGGAATACCGTAGAGCGCCACGGGGAAAAACAGCACGAGTTGGAGAGACGAGCCTCCGATACCGTGCAGGAGATCGGTATCCCGGACATTCTCGTATATCAGCCACGCAACAACGGCAATGCCTATTGCCATGAGGATGAGTCCTCCAGATGACGGCGTGTGGCGCAGTGGGGCGGTTACCCAGAAATAGTATCCCCACCACAGGAAGTTGATAGCGATCGCCGCTAGCCAGAACCTGTGGGCCGTGAAGAAGCTGCGACCGAACCGACGTCGGCAATGGCGGGTGAATAGCTGGATTCCCTTGGCAACGCCGAATAGGATACCTAAGCTGATAGCGAGATTCAGGATGCTCATGCTACGTTCTCCTTCGATGCGAGATACGCGGTGTAGGCGCCGGATCTGTGGGCAAAGCACAACCCACTGTCCTCTCTCAAATATAGTCGGTCGTCTGGCGATTGCAACGAGTCCCTGTCTAAGCGGCTAAGGACGGTACCGTTGGATGGCGGACCCGGCACATCACGACGACAGTCACTGCATATTCAACGCAGGGCCAACGCTCACCAGGAGCGCAATTGCTGTTCGATGAGCGCGACATCGATGCACAGTGCCCCGATGCTCAACAGTTTGGCCCTGTCCCGCTGCAGAACCCGTTCGTATAGGTTCAGCAAGAGCGGGTTCCAGTCGCTGCGGCGTTGAGCCGAGTCAGATGCGATGCTCAGGTCTAGATAAGGAGAGTTTTCGTCGGTACTGATTGCAGGCAAGATAGGGATGTCGATTCGAGCAAGGATGTTGTCGCGCTCGGGGAGAAAGGCTGGGTGATCCTCCTGCACCAGAAACAGCACAGTAGCGATCAGATTTACATCTTCATCCAGGTTCCCGTTGTCAGCGTGGCGTGCTTGTGCAGTCGCAAGACTGTACGCCGTCACCATGTCACGACTACGCCGATATATCCATTGTTCTGCCTGTTCGATCTGTTCGTTGAGCGTAAGCAACTGCTCGTATTCGTGCCTGCTCAAGTTAGCCCAGCGACCGGACCGTGGAAGTTCATCCGACATTCTTTCCGTCCTGTACTCGTTGATTGCTGCGAGGTGAGAAAACCAAACCCTGAATTTGCTACTTTGCTTGTGAAAAAGGTCGATGCCCGCCGACGGCGCGTTTTGAAACCAGTTCTCCGGTATCTTTTTATGCTACGAAAATCGTAGTATCTAGCGCGACGTTTTGCAACGATATTCGTAGCTTCGTTTGCAACGAGCTATCATTGAATGTCTGCGGCGCATTCGTCCGTTTTTGGAGCGCGATTGAAAGAGGCTCGTCTTGAGGCTGGGCTGTCGCAGAAGCAGCTTGGAATTGAGGCGGGCCTGGACGCTTTTGTTGCCAGTACGCGTATCAACCGCTATGAGCTTGGCATTCACAAGGCGGATTACGGATTTGCGAACCGTCTTGCGGTGGTGCTCAGGGTGCCTGTGGCATTTTTCTATGCGGATGACGCTGATCTGGCTCGTCTGATTCTTCTGTTTGGCCGACTGCCGAAGCGAAGGCAAGGTGATCTTCTGTCTTATGCCGAGAGCCTGATCGCTGGCTGAGCCATGGGTCTGTTGCTCAGGCGATCCGCACACATTCAAGGACTAATCTGGGCTTGCTACTGGCTGTTCCGGTTGTGGCGAATAAACGTAGTTGATCCAGAAGGCACAGGCTTCGACCACCTGTAGTGCCATTCCGGGCGAGTGGATATCCGAAGTGCCGTGAGATAAGTCATTACGCAGTGAAATTAGGCCCCCAATTGGATCGATTGATACGTTGGTACCTAGAGTGGGCAAGGGGAGGATCCCGGCTTTCCTGGCGCGATCGACATGCTTTCGCAGAGTGCCGCGAGAAGTATTGCCACGACCATTGAGCCGATATTTCAGGGCCAACTCGAAGGCGCCAAAAGCTTGTACCTCGCCGACGACAAAGAGGTCGTAGTCGAAGAAGGCATAAATGATCGTGTTGCGCGCACGATCGAACGCTACCTGAACCTCATCTGGCGCAAGGTCGGTCAGGGTGATGCCCACGAGTGCCGAATGATGATCTGCGAGACCAACGGGACGAATAAGACCATGTTCGACAATACACAGATCGGCAAAGCGTGGATCCGGCTGCAGAATGCTGTCGACGGATTTGAAGGCCATTTCATCAATCCCATGTTGAAGCAAGTTGAGGATCGGAATACGAGGCGTGATGGCCCGGGCTGGCTCGATCTGTCTTCGCACCGCCCGCGGTACAACGATTCTTCATGGAAAGCGGCGGTCCTGCATTTCAATTTCTTGTTGTAACTACCTGAAGTTTACCCGTGCCTCTATCTTCTTAATAGCGTCTAACGCGCTCACACCGTAGTCGGGATCATCGCAAAGTCCTCGGAGAGCTGGCAAATCGTCACTGTCTCCTGCTTCTCCCAGCACCTGAATGCAGAAGATACCAATGCCGATTGGGTTACTGCGCATTCCAAGGTCGTAGTATGAGACCTGAGCCTGTAGCTTCTTGAGACCCTCGCGGCAGACCTGTAAGGCCAAATCGGGATATGTATCTATGATGGAGCAGCGTGTGTTGCGACCCCAACGGCGCACTGACATAACAAGATCGAGGGCACCGGCGCTTGCGCACTTGGAGTGATCAAGAAGGATGGACCTCGCATTGTAAGTATGGCTGGAAGTCTGAGGATCCTTGACGTGCGTTCGAGATGACCAATAAAGAAGTTCGCCGCAAGCAAGCAAGGCACGCTCCACATCCGTCGCCACTTCCCCTCTCATGTGGGGAAGATCAACGCCTAGATCGCCCAAACATTCGTGTGCGGTAACAAAGACCTCGATCGCATCCTGTGGCATAAAAGCTTTTTTTTCGGGAAGCATTGTCCATGGTGCAATCGCTGATGCCGTGGCGGGATCATTCAATTCACTTAACTGTCGAATAAGGATTCCAAGAAAGGAAAGATACGGGCGAGTCGCGCCACGACAAGCCTTCGTAAGGAGGACCTTCTTCCGTACATCATCGAGTTGCTGTATTTCATCCCAGTATGCCGAATCGAAGGGGTGATCGAACTGGCAGGAGAACACTCCCCATGCCGTTCTGTCTGCATCCTCTCCCTCGGTGTTCAGGGTTTCTTCGATCTCACGGCGAACAACCTCGGCGTGATTGTGCTCTTCCTCTTGCAACCCTCCAAGCGCCTGAAGCGCCTCAAAGATCATCGAGTTCATCATCACCCCGAGTTTGTCGAGAGACGCGTCAAGGGCTTCAATCATCTCCGTCCGATATGGCTCCTCCGCGTCACGAACGTACAGCACAATATTGAGCAAATCGAGTTGGAGATGGTAGGGACATGACCGTATCTTCTGAAGCAAGGTTCGCACGTAAGGAACAACCTCGGCGACGTATTCTGTCGATCTCGTCAGCCCGATCAGAAGATAGAACTGGCCAGGCGTTTTCGCGTCTGACCATGCTTTTCTGATCGCCGGACCGAAGTCCTGGCCTGGCTGACTGCGCCGCAACAGGAAGCCGCTGTGAATGAACGAAATCAATTGCGATATTGCGGCGGTTCGGTCCATAACGTACGCCTGCGAGAACATCGCGTGGCGAAGAGGAATATTCCTGTCCTTGGCTGCAGTCGAAAATTCTTTCGAAGCGGTTGATATGGCTTGGTCCATATAGCTACATGCAGCCAAGACGACATCTATGTATTGCCCGTCCATCAGACCATCGCCAATAGCCTCAAAGTAACGGGTGTAATCCTTGGCATTTTTCTGGATTGAGCTCTCTGCAATAGCTACGCCATCCCATCCTTCGCCGACCAATTCGAACCGGATTGTTTGCGCCTCAGCAACCATTGCGTCCAAGGTGGCCTCTATCCGTTCTTTCACAATTGAATGTGCAGCGGAGCCGCATTCGCCACGACGACAATCCGCCAAGAGATAGGCGTCCACTGTTTTCTCAAGCACGTCCCCGACTATGCGTTCGTCCTCGAGGCCGCCAACGATGAATGAACGAGATGACTGAAAACGGGGAGATCTGATGGCCAACTCAATCTGCGAGGCATTGGCCCCAGAGTTTCGAATTGCAGATTCGGCTGCGAATGCGGCATGGAAGAGCTCGTGCGAGAAGCTCACCCTGTCGCCACGCAAATAGAGAAGTTCCACACGAAACAGAATGTCTCGAGCCTCGCCGTCGATCGACATCGAGTCAGCAAGTCTGTCGAACTCCCGAATGGAGATACTGAAACACGTTCTTTCGGTAAGGACGCTGGCAAGCGCAGTCAGCAGCCGAATACCGTCTCGGGCAGCGCGCCCGAGTTTGCTGCGCGCATAGGTGTCGAAAAGGGCAAATATGCTCGCACCTGCCGGCAGTAACCAACCGGCCTCCCCAATGAGTGTCGCCTCGAGGCCTGAACGTGCGACGCGAAGCAGGGCTGTGCAATTGGCAGCGTGATGGCCCGGGTCCCCGATCCTGGCGAGAACTAGCTTGAGTTCATCGGATGGGCGTCGGACGACAATCCTCTTTAGCGATAGCAGGTCCGCGCAGGACGGGTCATGCTGCGTGCTGATGACAAGACCTGCACCGAAGCGCAACGAAAAAGCCCTGAGGCTTCGAGTTAAGGCAATCTTGAGATCGTCACGACAGTCGTTGTAGCCGTCCAGGAAAAGGACAATACGTTTTCCAAGACGCTTGCACGCGCTAACGATGCTACTCGTCGAGCGAGTGTCGAGCAGTGAGACCTCATGGTCGAGCAAGCCCTGAAGCCGGCCATCGAAGTTCATTGCCGAAACGAATACCGGCAGGCAGTTGTGTTCAATGCAGAACATTGCACATGAGACGGCAAGCAAGGTCTTTCCGCATCCGGAGGGGCCCGAGATCAATACACAATCACTCGTGCTTGCAACCATGCATTGAACATCTGCGAGTGCAATAGCAACCGGTTCGGAATCATACTGGTCGGCGATGAGTTTGGTGGCCTGTGAACCGTAAAAGCCCGCAAAGGATGTCAGGTAAGCGGCGCACAAACGTTCAGACGACAGAATCCTTTGGTCCAAGGCACCATCAACGGTGGAGATACCTTCCAGATGCAAGCGCCTGGCAAGTGCCTCGCACTGTTGAATTGTTAGGATGGCTCCGGAGCGCTGTGTCAGCATCTGCGCGATTTGTTCCGCGCCACCAACCGTAACCTTGAAATCGCCCGAGGTCACCTCCGAGCCATTCGGGATGGCCGGCATGACGGCGACCAGACCATTTGGATACCCCTCAACGTTCGAGATGTCCTGAAGCGCGTCGCGCAGACGGTTCTTTGCCCCGAGGGCCTGTTCGTAGGCGTTCCCAGTTTGCCTCGTGCCGAAGGGCCCAAGTTGAGTCCACGGCCCGTTCATCCCACCCTGTACCGGTTGCCCATAACTTTTTGCTTCGATAACGAGTGTCGTCGTCTCAGTAAAGATGGCAAGGTCGACCTGACGACCGCGGACATTGAAGTTGGCGAATATATAGGCCCAACCGTCAGACCGGGCTGCAGCGGCGTAGGCTATGCGAAGTGCGTCAAGCTCGGACGAGTGCTCGACCGGAGCACCAATATAGATGCGAAGGTGACCGTTTGGTCTGGAAGCAGGGTTCATCACGAATTCTCTGGCACCGTACGCGCGAGATAGCGACAAAGCACGCCACTGAGACCCACCATCATTTCCGCCTCCTCGAACTGAGGAGGCCTCCCCTCGGTCAAGTGGCGGCCGTAGTTCGAGGTGTATCCCCACGCTTTCTCGACGATCTGATCGACAGGCGCCGGAAATAGCCCTGGATTCCGCTGGATGAGTTGTCCCAGTGTGTCTTTACTTCCGGTAACGTCGCGCGCTACACATTCGAGAGCCGCCATGGCGTGCTGAATCGCTCCGGTTGTTTCGGCCTGCGGTCGCCTGGAGAGATCAGTCAGTGCCTCGTGCAGTTCGGTCGCGGCGGTTTTCCTACCTCGCCGATGCAATTCCGCCTGACCTTGACGGACCGCAGCTTCAAAAACTTCGGTGCCCCGGGTCTCGACACGTTTGTCGACAAGCTGCCAACCAACGCCTGCGGCTCGAAAAAACCTGTTCATTCCATCTGCGTAGCTTTGCCCCCGGCGTTCACCTTCTACCGCGAGCATTTCGATCAAGTCATAGACCTCAAACCATTCGCAATCGCCGATCAGATCGCTGACCTCGTCATCGATATTGGGAAACTCCGACCAATTGTTGCTGTCAGGCGAGCGGTAAAGGACCTGACACAGGCGTTCCCGTATGTCGCTTGGCCGCAGGCCGCATCGATATGCGATTTGGATCAGCGCATCACGCACTTGTGGTGGTGCATCATTCCTGATCGTGATTTCTGCGTCCGGACGCACGAGGCCTTGACGTTGTGAGAACGAGTCCATGCGATTATGCTCCAAGGTTCAACGTAATAGCATACCGCTCCAGGCACATTCCGAGCAGACGGCCTCATTACGTAATTTCGAGCCCGCAACTGCTCGCTGCGAGTGAAGTCGCCCTCGCGTCCGTCGGATCGAGAACGCAGATTTATCTACCGTTGGTCACAAAGCTTCCGCCGAACGCGCAACAGGACCGAATGGTTCTAGCGCTAAACGCTTTCGTCGTGACACTGCATCAGAACGGCCACGCAACCTTCTGGAAGTCAATGAGTTTCCGCGCGCCAAACCCTGGCTCGACCTGCGTCGCGTAGGCAATGAGTCCTCTGAGGTGGTTCTTGAACCCGAGCACCGCGGAGAAGCCTTTCCTGCGCGCATGAGCGACAGGGCCTACGTCGGGATGCAGGCAAAAATGCAAATGTTGCTCGAGTCGTGAACGGAATTCGCACGTCAACCGTGGGGTGCTTTGATCAACGTACAGTCCCAGTACGACCTTCCGGGTTCCGGGAGGGGCAATCACTGTCTTGGCCGTGTTCGGCGACAGGTCACATTGCCTCATTGCTGAATACACCCGCTGGATTATCTTCCGGACGTCCGATCTCGAGAAATGGGGATTGGTCGTCGACAAGGCGATATCGTCGGCGTAACGCGTATAGACCATGCCGTATTCGGTCGCGATATCAGCAACCATCGTATCGAGTCGAAACGAACAGAGATTGGCGAGCAGAGGGCTCAGCACGCCATGGACGCAAAAGATAACTTTGAGTTTGAGCGGCTGATTCCGCTGTGCCGTTCCGATTCAGTCCTTGATTTGCGTCACAAGAAGTAATATAAAAATGTCATATGTCGCGCTCGACTCTCTCCGAAAGGGCTCAGCGTTTGAATGCCGCCTTTCATCTGCTTGCCGATGGTCGCCGCCTCAACGAGGCAGCCGAAGCCATGGCCGAGCAGTACAGGATTTCGCGGCGCCAGGCTTACCGTTATTTGCAAGAGGCGCGGCACACGTCGTCTCCGGTGGCCGTGGCCGAGCCCACCATCGCGATCACGCTCAAAGTTCCTGCAGACGTTGCCGTCACGTTGCGAGCGTACGCGCACGCCAATGACTTGACGATGGGCGAAACGCTCACGCGTGCCGTCGGCGCTTTACTAGCGAAGGCAGGCGGGCGTGGCTAATCGCCGCCCACGCAACCATCACGTTGACTTGGAATATGCGTTCGACCGCCTGCTGGCAAAGAAGCTGGAGCAGGTCTATGACATCCTGGTGCCGGATCGTGTACGCCGCACAGGCGAGCAAACTGGACTGAGTGGAGAGACTGATGAAGGTTGCCGCGATCTACGCCCGGGTATCGTCCGATCAACAGAGGGAAGAGAAGACCATCGCCAGTCAGACGGCGGCATTGGTGGAGTTTGCCCGAAGCGAAGGCTACAGCGTGCCGGATGAGTGGGTCTTCCAGGACGAGGGCTACAGCGGCGCAAGCCTGGTGAGGCCAGGACTGGAGCGGGTGCGCGATCTGGCGGCTGGTGGCGAGATTCAAGCGGTGTTGGCGCTCGCGCCCGATCGTCTGAGTCGCAAATATGCCTACCAGGTTCTGCTCATTGAGGAGTTGACCCGCCATCACGTGGAGGTGATATTCATCAAGGCGCCACATTCGGGAACGCCGGAAGATCAGTTGCTGTTGCAATTCCAAGGCATGATCGCTGAGTACGAACGTGCTCAGATCCTCGAGCGCTCGCGGCGAGGAAAGCTGCACCGTGCAAGGCAAGGCGAGATCAGCGTGTTAAGTGGCGCACCCTACGGTTACCGCTACGAACGCAAGAGCGACGAGCAGGCAGCGGGTTACGCGGTGATCGACGCCGAGGCGCAGGTGGTCCGCCAGATCTACGAGTTATACACGGTGACGGGGCTGAGCATCGGTGCCGTAACGCGCCGGTTGAACGAGTTGGCGATACCCACCAAGAAGGGTGCAGCACGCTGGGAACGCTCCACGGTTTGGGCCATCCTTCGCAATCCTGCCTATCGTGGCATGGCCTGCTTCGGGAAGACCCAACAGGCTGTGCGAGAACGCACCAACAACCGGACATTACGCCAGCGCGGTGGCTTGCCCGCGCGCAACAGTGCGAACCATGAACTACCGCCCGATCAATGGATTCAGATTCCGGTTCCCGCGTTGGTCGATCCAGATACGTTCGCCCTGGCGCAGGAGCGCCTGGAAAGCAACAAGAAGCACGCGTCACGTCGGACGATCGAACCCAGTATTCTCCAAGGGCTTGTGCATTGCCGCGAGTGCGGCTACGCCCTATACCGGACCTCGACACGCAGTAGCGCACGTAAGATCTCCTACTACCGCTGCCTGGGTACTGACGCCTGGCGCTACGACGGCCACGCCAAATGTGAGCAGCGTCCCATCCGACTGGATCTGCTGGAGCGCATCGTATGGTCGGAAATTGTGCGTCTGTTGGAAGATCCCGCGCTGATCCAGACCGAATTGAACCGGCGCCTTGAGACGGCGCGCAATTCGAGTCCAACCAAGCGTCAGCAGGACAACGTCACGCAGGATCTGGCACAAGTCCAAAAGCGTATGGACCGATTGCTCACAGCCTACCAGGAGGACTTGCTTTCTCTGAACGAGTTGCGGCGGCGCATGCCTGCGATGCGACAACGTGAGCAGCGTCTGCAGGACGAGCTTCGCTCGCTCAGTGCCCAGTTGGTCGACCAGACCGCCTATCTACGGCTGGCGGAAACGCTAACGGCATTCCTGGAGCGTTTGCGCAGCCATGCCGAGACGCTCAATATTCAGGACCGTCAGCGCATCACGAGACTGCTCATCAAAGAGGTTGTGGTGGCCGACGACAGCATCACCATTCGCCATTCGATTCCCACCGCTGCACGATCAGCCGGCGGAAGCGGTGGACCGTCCCGGCCCCTCGGATCCTCGCAAAGCCCTCATGCCGACCAAAGTTATCTTTTGCGTCCATGGCGAGGAGGGAGCCCCTTGCGGCAATGAACCTTGACGCCAGTTCCAATAGGCCTCGATGGAGTACCGGGACACGCGCGTAGGCGTCTGAACGAAGGGGCCTTCGTCTCGGTTCACAGGCACGATTCTCGTGCACAGTCTTGCCATTTCAAACGAGACGAGGGCTGGATAGCCTGCGTCCCTAAAGACACGATATACCGCACGCTCCGAGATGGCCTCAAAAAAGTTTTGGACATCCAGTTTGATGAGCCACCGACACCCACAGTGAATGCCGATCTCCTCAACGCGGCGAGTGTTCTGCGAATACGCGATGCTGGCCGGATGTACCAGCAAATGAGACAAAATGTTTTCGTGAATGAACCGTTGTGCCGTACGCAGGTTAGGCGCCGGAACGCAGATCGTCCGCAGCCGGGAGGGTTCACCGGGTCTGCTCCGTTTCTTGATCCGGAAGAGTCGATAAGGGTGAATCGCCTCGTCATTTTTTCGACCCGCGTAAGCACGCAATGCCGGGTAGCTCACCCCGCATAGAAACGCAAGATGACGCAGCGTGAAAATCGGAGTGAGATTACGGTTTGAACTCGTAATCGCATCTCCATACTGTATCGCACGGCGCAATAGCAGAGGATCTATGCCCTCCCGAAGGCCGTTTTGTCGATAGTGCTGAGCGCGCCAGATAGCCATCTACTTTGACACCCGAAGGGTGAGGATCGTCGCGGTTCGCAGCAAGACGAGCGCAGTGGTACACAGCGTAGCGGATCGCGACGATGCTTACACGTTTGCGCCTGCTGCCTCGAAGGAGCACAAAATATGTGTCCCGTGGCCGCCCCGAAGGGCAGTCGCCGGGCATGTTGCCATGCCATCTCTAGATGGCTAATCCGACGCCCTCAGCGATTGTGGATAGTACGGCAAGTCGTTCGGCGTGTGTAGTATTTCCTGTGGCGTTGTCTGTGCGCGCAGACGCTGTAGCTGTTTCATTCCATCATCCGTGAGACGATGCTGCTCGGTGATCCATCCGTAGTGAATCGCCGAGTTCAGCAGCCGGCGCACCTCCGCCCGCTGGAGTCCTGTGCGGGTGGATACCGCGTTTTCACTTCGTGGGGAGCGCGAAAGGGAAGCAAGGACCAGCACCAGCCTTCTAGCGTCCGCGTCCAGCCGATCAAGCCAGCCTGCAGCCGCAAGACGTGACTGCCCCATTCTGATCAATTGGGCACCGGCTTCCACTTCATGAAAACCAGTTGTGAGAGCGTCGGCCACGTCACCTATCGCCCGTCCTGAGAAGATCGGTTTCCACGTTGCGCTTACCTTGTAAAGGATCGCCGGAGCATTGTTTGGTACGCCGTGCGGGTACGCAATCAGAACGCCTTCTCCTCCGAAACCGAACGCCTGGGCAGCACGCACCGGGTTGTACTTTGCACATAAGCTCACAAGTCGTTGTGCGTCCACTTCCCCGAAGCTGTTCTCAATCGTCGGGCAACTCAGTGACCAGATCACCTTGGGCTTCATCGGATGAGACATTAAATGCTTCTCGCCGACCGTCGTCGACGCAAACGCAATGACATGGCACGAGACCAACCGCGACGAAAACCAGCTCTTCACCGATGCGACACGCCAGAGCGACGAAAGGAAATTAGTCGCCTGGGTTCCCGTTCCTATGGTGTCCGTGAGAATGAAGAAAGCGCGGATCTTGCATTTGCGAATGTCCTCAGCCGTCGGATGAAGAAGAAATCTGGACGGATTTGCGCGAGCCACCGACGTCGCGAGCGTCGCAATGATGCCTTCGCTGCCCACTTCATGGGCATACGCTCGAATGCTCTCCACCGGCTGAAGGGCGGCACCATGAGCGCGCTTCGGCTTCGTAGGGCTTTCCTTATAAAATCGTTGGAGATGTCCACCCGGATTACGTAGCTCGCGCTCGATAAAGAGTGCGATCGGGCCGTCGATTTTGGCAGCCTCCGCCTCGATACTGGCACGTAGCGACGACGTGAACTCCGCCGAGGAAACCCAGCGGATAGCGTCTAGCAAGAGGATTGCATCAGGCTGATCGGGGATGGCGAACTGGCTAATCCAGGCCGAGCCCTCTTCCGTTTGGGACAGTCGCATGCTTTTGCTGCCTTGGTTTAAACAGAACGCCTAATGAGAGGCGCCCCGACCTTTCGGGCGCACAGATATCTGCGGTAACGCTCGCCGGTCGGAAAGTTCAATCCCCCAGCTCCGAAACCGTTCGCCTGTACGCCGCTATCCAGAACAGCGTCAGCGGTACATTAAAACATAACATATGGTGCACCCGATGACGCGTCTGGTAAAGCCTATCGATGGGGACTGTTTGCGATTTTCCGGAGGGAAAATCCAAAGCAATGGACGATGGACCTTTGCTCCAGCGATGTCCGGCTGACATCGCCTCATGAACTCCGGAATGCTTCTTTCACGGTCTCGGCCGTGGCGAGGCGCCCGACTTCTTAAATGAGTGACCTGCACGGTGCTTCGCGCATCTTGCCTGAACCGCCGGCCTGCAGCCGGTGCGGTGTCCTTTATCCAATTGGCTGCCTTGCTGAGCGATTGTGCTTATATCAGGAGACGAGAAAAGGACGTCCGTGGGCGAACGCCCGGACACGGCCCGTCTCAGGAATTCTTCGTTTTCGGCTCCTTCTAGGCTCGAGATAGACGCCGCACCAAGGCATGTGTGCCACCGGCGCCCACAACCGGCGAGAGCCAATCCTGCCATCACTTTCTCAATATCGTATTTCGGTTGCGAACTTCAGCATTTTCTGCGAGGTTGACTGCCGGATTCCGTTGTCTCTCTACCAAAAGTCTGTCAGGGTGCTGGGGAGATTTGGACTATAGCGTCTACCGGGTCGGCGGAGTAGACAACGTCGGTAAGTCGGCTGGGATCGCGAAGTCTCCGAGGTCATGCGCGCCAATTTGTACATGCCTATCCTGTTGGTCGCATCGGCGTATAGCCTCATTCCGACGGGTTCCCGCGCTGCGTCGGCTAGCGCACGTTCACCGGTCGGCGATGTGCGCGCAAGAAGTCCGCAAAGCTATCCGGTCAAATCCGCCGGTATGGTCGATTGAGCTTTGCGGGCGCGCCGCAGGAAATTGCTCACTGTCGGGATGCTGGTCGGCAGGTGTAGCGCGTATAGCCATACAGCGCTGCGCATCAGTTTGTCAGCCCAATGGCCCTAGTCTGCGATATGCCCTCTTGAATGCTGACGGCTCAGGTGGGGTGCCAAAAATATTCTTCTGTTCCATAGGTTTCCTGCGTATTCCAATCGATTCCGCTCGTGCGGTTCTACCGCCGGAAGGGGCTTGACGAGCGCTTTCGCGATTCGCATGATGGTCCCGAAAGCGATGCAATGGAGCGAATCGTGCCGGGTGCAAAAGGCTACACACGGGCGCAGTGGGATGAGTTTGTTCATGCCCTTGAGGCATTACCAGCGAAGCCCCGGCATGAACAACGCGTCACGGTCAGCGATGCGATGAAAGAGATTCGGGCGCATATCACTGCCACCCAAGCGAAAGGCTATACGCTCGAGGAAATTGTTCAGGAGGCCGGGCGCAAGGGGCTCGATGTGAGCATCGGCGCAGTCAAGTACGCGCTGTATCGCCCTGAACCTTCTGACGCAGTATCCAGAACGGCCAATCCGAAGGTACCGCGCGAGGCCGACCAATCGTCCCGTCCGAAGCAAGCTGCAAAGCAGAAGGGCAAACGCGTGGACAACGCCCATGACGTCGCACGACAACAAAGGGGAAGGGGTGTCAACCAGTCGGGATCGATGGAGATTCAGGACGCGTTCTCGTTTGAGATCCGACCTGATATCGAAAACCTCTAGGAGGTCGATGATGGATACGGTGCATCCCATTTATCTGGTCGGTGGCAGCAAGGGCGGCGTTGGAAAAAGCATGGTGACGCTTGCCCTTGCGGACTTTTTGCAGCGACAGGGTACTCATGCGGTGCTCCTGGAAACTGATACGTCGAATCCCGATGTCATGAAAGCGCTCAGGGACGAAATCAAGTGCGCCGCCTATGATCTCGACGATGCAGACGGCTGGATTGGATTCGTCAACTTCTGCGATGCGCACCGAGGTGCGGCGGTGATCGTCAATACTGCCGCACGAAATCAGACCGGAGTGACACGGTACGGCGGGACGTTGGCCCGGACGCTGGCTGAACTGGAGCGGCAACTGGTTGTGCTATGGGTAATCAACCGCCAGCGCGACAGCCTTGAATTACTGCATATTTTCGGGCAGACATTTTCGGATACCTTGACGCATGTCGTTCGCAATGGCTACTTCGGTGAGCCGGACAAGTTCACGCTGTATCAGGAATCGCAGCTTCGCAAAGCGATCGAAACGAAAGGTCGGTCGCTCGACTTCCCCGATCTGGCGGATCGGGTCGCGGACGAATTGCGCAGTCAACGCATCTCGATCCGCAAGGCGGCTGAAGTCATGCAGATTGGACAGCGTGCGGAGTTGTTTCGCTGGCGGGAACTGTGCGATGACATGTTCTCGAAAGTGATCAGCATCGAGGGGACCGGCCATGAGCAATAGGCGGTCGAGGTCCGTCGATCCACTCGTACGCCTGTTTCGCGAGGTATCGGGAGACGTTCCTGATGCGGCCAGTCTCGCCCGCATGCATCGGGTATCGAGCGCGCTGAACCTGCGTGACAATGACGCGTTATGGTCGATTATCGCTGTGCTTGAATACTACGCGCGCCTGTATGAAGCCATGCCGGAGCGCATCCGGTGGGCGAGCGAGGGTAGTCTCGAAGCCGCGCGCCGGGAAGTCGGTGGCGCGACCGATGCGCTGATGCAGCAGCATCGGGATGCGCTGGAGCGATGCAAGGCAACGATCCAGTTGGCGGAAAACCTGATACAGGAGCATGAGGCGCGGCACCGTGCAACACTCGCGCAACTCAATGAGACGGCAATGATGGCCTTGATCGAGCGCATGTCAAATCAGGTCGCGCGCACGGCGGGCAACCGGTTGATCGGTGCCGCAGCGGTTTCGGCTCGTGAGCAACGCGAGCGACTGGACGTCGCGATGTCCACGTTCGGGCAGGCGGTTGAGGCAGCGACGGCGCGCGTGGAGGTTATGGCCACACGTATGGAAAAGCGGTTTGTACGCTCGATGCGTCGCCTGTTGCTGGCGGGCGGTGCCGTCCTCTGCCTGCTGCTGGTTTCCGGCGGGCTGGCGGACTGGTGGAGGGAGTGTGATCTGGCGGGTGCGGATTGTCGCACGGTGCAAATGCGGCAGGCAGACGGCAGGCCTTGAAGGGGCTGCCGTCTGTGTTGCCCTGTTAGCAGGGCAAGGTGTTGGGTTTACGTGACGTGCCGGTCAGCTTTTGCGGTGCTTACGCTGGCAGCAGTGGGGAAAGGCCACGGCGGCGGTTCGCTGCGAGTGTCGGGGGACGCGCCTGTATCGTGAGGCGTGTTGTTGACGTATTCACCGCCCTCGTCTGCATCTGGTTCGGCGTCGGCATCACCATCCTCGCCACCCTGCGTCTCGCCTGCGCCGCTCCCGGCATCCGTGTTGTCTGCAGCGTCGTGGATATGCCATGAGGGTGCGGCAGGGATTTGGCGATCGGTGAGGATTTCCGGGACCCATGCGGCTTTCATGAGATGTAGTTCAGCGGCGGCAGCCGCGTCGGACTTCTTCATCTTGCCGAGGTCGGCGGCAATCTTCGGCGACACGGCGCTGGCGACGACCTCTGCGATGCGCGCCTTGCTGATGTGATCGAAATACGAGGCGCGCGTGGGCGTCCAGTACCGAGTCATGTCAAGGGTCAGTGCGCTCGCGAGCGCATTGATGGCGTGAGGCTTTTCGTCGCCCGCAATACCGTCAAGCAGCGCGCCGGTGCAGAAGGCGAGCAGGTCGAGCAGAGTCGTGCCGGGGTCCTGTTCGATCAGCCACGGCAGCAGGTCGGCGCGCCGCGCAGGGAGTTCGCGTCCCCAGCGCTCGCGCTGCGCCTCGATGAGACTCCACGCAGTGCTTGCGTGCAGATCGTCCGCCGCGCCGAGCAGACTGTCGCGGTTGCTCGTGCAGGACAGTTTCAGCGCATGTGGTGCGAAACGCGTCCCATATCCCTCCTGAAAGACTTCCGGAATCAGGTGTTGCAGGATGGCGGCGAGGGCGACGGTCGGCTGCGCGATCAGTTCCACGTGAACAGCGGCGGTACGGTGCGCGGTGAGGCGCTGGCAGAGCTTTGCGCTGTGAACCGGCTTCTCCTTCGCTTCGGGTTCCTCTGTCTTGCCGGATGCGCGTTCAGCGTCCGGCGTGCCGGTCACGGTCGCGCCTACCGCATCCAGTGCCGCGCTGTTCTCGCGGCGCACCAGACCCCTTTCAATGACCAGTTCGCCCTGCGGGCTGACCATCACGAATGCGCCCGCTTCGGCCATCTGCAGCGGGTCCCACGTCAACATGCTGCTTTCAAGTGTGATGAGGGCAGCGTTCACCCTGTCGATTTCGGCTTCGAGGCGTTCGCCTTCCTCGTAGGCGTTCTCGTCGTCCTCCGACAGTGCTTCGAACTTTTCGGCCAGTTCGTCCTGCTGCACGGTGAGTGCATCCAATGCTTGCTGTTCCTCATCGCTAAGGGGGCGTTGCACCGGTTGCAACCTGCCGTAGCGGTTCAGTTCGAACACGTCGCGCTCGACACGCTGTTCGGTCCAGCCCCAACCTTCGGCGCGGACTTCTTCGGCGGCCGCGTCGAGCTTCGCGGCGGCGAGGCGTTGCAGCAGTTCCGCGTCGGCAATGTATCCGGCGTTTTCGTCATCGCTGAAGAGATCACGACGAACGTATCCGCCTGCTGCCTCGTAGGTGTCGAGGCCGACGAAGTGCACGAGACGACTGCGGCTCGCGTCGATCTCGGTGCGCGTGATGGCTTGCCGCAGATAATTGGGCTGGCGCTGCCACTCATTCGCGTCGAACCAGAGCCGTTCCTGCGTCTCGTGATCATCGGTCAGTGCGAGCGCCGACAACTGGTCGAGCGTGATGGCGTCCTCGCGCAGCAGGGCGAGCAGTTTCGGGGAGGCGCTGGCGAGCTTCATACGTCGTCTGATCGTGATCGGCGCGGCCGAGAAAAGAGCGGCGATGTAGTCGATGCTACGGCCTTCCTCGGCCAGCATCCGGTAGGCGCGCAGCACGTCGAACGGGTCGAGCCCTTCGCGTTCGCTGTTTTCGATCAGCGAAATGGCGAGGGCTTCACCTTCGCTGACGATGCGCACGGGGACCGGATAGTCGGCGGTGATGTCTTTCTGTTCGAACAGCAGGTCGAGTGCCGCCTCGCGGCGCTGCCCGGCACAGACTCCGTATTTGCGCTGCATGCCGCGCGAGCCCTTCATCTCGTGGATGACGAGGTTCTGCAGCAGGCCCTTTGCGCGGATACTGACCGCAAGGGCTGGAATACCCGTGAGCGGTTTCGTAC
Source organism: Caballeronia sp. dw_19 (assembly GCF_018449515.1). Classification (GTDB taxonomy): domain Bacteria; phylum Pseudomonadota; class Gammaproteobacteria; order Burkholderiales; family Burkholderiaceae; genus Caballeronia. The sequence continues at coordinate 168,933 of NZ_JAAVUQ010000003.1, forward strand.
GGGCATTGAGCGGCGAGGGATGCAGGCTGGAATAGGGCACGGTCACGACTGGCTGCTCGTTGCCAACAGTGGTTTCGAGTACCGGCGCGGTTTCGGTAGGGTCCGCCGTAATAACGGTCGTTTCGACTTCATGGGCTTGCATGATTGACTCCATAAAATGGAAAATGAAAGTACCGGGTCAGGGTGCTGCGGGATACCGTCAGGGCTTGACCCGGATAGGAGTCCTGATGGTAAGAACCGGAATCCGGGCGGCAATGCGCTGCCGCCCGTGCCGTGCTTACGCCTTTATCTGGCGCATTGCGTCCGCGAGCATCCACAGCGCGCGGTTCAGTTTCACGTTCTGGTCGATACCGGTGACGGGACGGGTGAACATGGCGCGTCCGTTGCGCGAGCGCCCGTGCAGGCCGCCTTTCGTGAGCGATTCCTGTATGCGATTAAAAACGGTCCAGAGATCGTCGCGGCGGTCCTCGAAGCGGCGCGGGGCGAGCAACTGGCTTTCGGTGATCGGGGCGGGCGCTTCCGTGTCAGTCGGGTCATAGCGCAGCGCGAGAGCGGAGCGGGCGAGGGCGTGCTGTTCGTCGCGGGTGAGCGTCACGGCGCGCATGCCGTCCTTCTGTTCGCGGATCAGGTCGAACCCGTCGACCACGTCGAACGCGCCGTTGATGACGTTCTGCACGATATTGCCTTTGTGGGGCACACGCACCTCGCCAATGGTTTCGCCCGCAACCATGCCGTTCTGGCAAACAAATCGGTAGACGCCACCGAGCAGGTGAAAACTGCTGGAGCCGTCGTGCGAATTGAGGAGGATGATTTCGTTGACGTCGTCACCGTTTATCTCACTCGCGGGGCGCATGCGGATCAGATGTTTTGTGAATTCGCGCTTGTCCTGATCGCGCACGCGGGTCTGGCAGACCATGAAGGGCTGGAAGCCTTCGTTGCGCAGGCCACGTAGCATATCGATGGTGGGGATATAGGTGTAGCGCTCCGAGCGGCTTTGATGCTTGCCATCGGCAAAGATGGAGGGGGCGACGCGACGGATCTGGTCATCCGACAGCGGTGAATCGGCGCGGAGCATCGGGGCGTCGTAACGGAAAGAGGAAGCGAGTTGCATGGCAATCTCCACATCGAAAACAAAGGGTTGAACGGTGTTGCGCTGACCGGGCTCCAAGATTCCGCCCGCCGCGTAGGGGTTGGTTTCATCCTGGTCGAAGCCGGGGTTGGCTTTGCTGCCGCCAGTCTCCTGAGTTCGCGCCCGTGCGACTGAAGGAGCCGGCGCCGGGTGGATGTCAAGGAAAGAAGAGAGGGGTTGGTGCGGGACGGAGCGCAGCGCAGGACACGGCCCCGAACGCCTTGACAGACGCACGGAGTTGGCTACGGTCGCGGGTTAGGGCGGGAACGGTGGAGGCTGGTGGTTGCGAAGCGGATCGTGTTCGACCGGAATGAAACGCCGCGCGGCGAGCGCGGAGATGGGGCCGCTTTGTGGCCCCATCTGACTGGGCATTTCGGGGTGCGCCAGGGATTGATGCCCGCAGGGGCGAGACGCGGTACGCGGCTCGATGCCTTGCACGAAAGCCCGGTCCCCGTAGCGCAGCGCAGGGGAGGCGCTCTAAGGGGGCACCGCGGCTGGAACTTAGATCGCAATGCTCTCCGCTACCGAGGCAACTCCGCTTGTTCAGGACCTTTGAACGGACGAATCTTGAACAGGGGAATAGATATACCGATGGTTAGGGAGGGCGGATCACAGCGCCGCGTGATAGACGGTGGGGACAGTTGGATCGGATGATCGAAGCTAAGACGATGACGAGCAACGGCGGATCTCGCCGTGTGTGTCTTTGCGCAAGGAATCGTTAATCGGCGATAAGTCAATCATCGCGTACACCTGTCGATGAAATATGCATCTCTGCCTTGGGTATCATCGCCCTCTGCATGCGCCGTAGTCCCTGAGGCCTTTTTCTTACGAATCTCGATGTGAAAAACCGTTAGGAGCTAGAAACACAGCGGACGATTTATTCCAGCTGTCCGGCCTGCAGCAAATCGATGGCGATGCATAACAACAGGCTGGAAGCAGATGTATTATGCAAGGCCGCATCCAGCGTGAGAGATCACGATTTTTGTGCGATACATCAGGTTCATAGTTGTTCGGCCCACGCACAGATATATAATTCTCCGGGTTTCGGTTGGGTCGAGACATCATTGCTCCGGACACCCTTCAAGTTTTCCGATCATGGTGCCGATAACAGGGATACCGTAGGTATCGACTATCTTGCGGGTAGGTTTATCCGTCGGTGACTGAGAGCGCCCGGCGGTTCAAGCGGTAAGATGACAAATTAGAAGAATGGCTATGACATTAAGACCGAATCTGAAGCCGTTTCCCTTCACGGAAAACTCCGGTGGAGCGGTTGCCAGCAGCCAGAAAATGCGAACACAAGCAATGGCTCGGGGGGCAAATAGGTGATTACCATTGACGAATTTTTGCATGCTGTCCGGTCAGTTTTGTCCCGGCAATTAAACGATCCTCAACTCGAATGCGTCCGCCACCCTCAAATGCCTGCGCTGATGATCGTTGCAGGGCCGGGTTCCGGTAAAACCACTGTACTGGTTCTTCGGGCATTGCGGCACGTGCTGGTGGATGGAATGTCTCCGGACTCAGTAGTTATCACGACTTTCACACGCAAAGCGGCTGCTGAGTTGTCCAGCCGGCTGATCGGTTGGGGTCTCAAACTCGTCAGTCACTTCCACGAAGCTGCTACGCTTTCCGGGAACGCGGAGCAAGAGAGTTGGCTTGCCGGTCTGGACATCAACGCCATCCAGGCCGGTACGCTCGACAGCTTTTGCCAGTTATGGTTGGGCAATACCCGGCAAGTCGGATCGCCGACACCGGTTATGCTGGAAGAGTTCGCTGCTAACTTTGTGTATCGCAGGAAAGTGTTCGCTCCTATCTACCGGGCGGGCCATCAAGCGACGCTGGACCCGTATCTGGCGCAATACAACTTCGAGCAGCAAACTCCTCGAAACCAGGCGCAGGCGGGGGATTTATCGATTTCAGTCAACAATCGGTTGATTCAGGATCTGGTGAATATTGGGGCTTACAGTTCAAGCACGACGGCGCAGCAAACTCAAGCCAGTTTGCTTGCCAGCTATCGGCAGCATCTCCAAAGCCAGCAAATGTTCGACTTCTCGCTATGTGCTGAGCGCATTCTTGCGGGGTTGACGGCCGGTACCTTATATCCAGAGTTAACGCCGATTCGCGCGCTCCTCGTGGACGAGTACCAGGATACTAATCCGCTGCAGGAAGCGATTTATTACGAACTTGTCCGGCAGTCGGCGTGCGCTTTCTCAGTTGTCGGTGATGACGACCAGGCGCTGTACAGGTTTCGGGGCGCTACAGTCGAACTTTTTACCAATTTCCAATCTAGATATTCAACTGCGATCCCTGGTTCAACCAGCCATCTTGTCTACCTGATTACTAATCACCGTTCAACCCCCGAAATTGTTCAACTGTTCAATGAATTCGCCCAGCATGACGCGCGCTTCGCAGCGGCGCGCGTGGTGGGCAAGCCGGCCATTGCACCGTTTAACCCGAGTCGCGGAATTCCGGTACTTGGGATGTTTCGGGACTCGATGACGGACTTGGCGACTGACCTGTCTCAACTGCTACTGGACGTGTTTCAAGGAGCGGGAAGGCCAATCCCAAACACTGATGTTACCTTGCGGGCAAGCGCAGAGGGCGGAGCGATTGGGGACGCTGTTTTCCTCGCATCGAGCGTGCGCGAGTATAAGGACGATAATCAAGGGGGGCTTGTCGAACGTTTGCCCGCTCAGCTTCGTCGGCATCTTGAAGGGGCGGGTCTCGGTGTGTTTAACCCCCGTGGGCAGGACCTTCGCGATATTGAAAACGTCCAGCGACTTTTAGGGTTGGTGCTGCTGTGCCTCGATCCTTCCGATTGCATAGAAGCAGGGATGTATCTTCAGCGTGACACGCAGCGATATGTTCCTCAATGGAGAACAGCCGCACAAGCCTTTATCGCATCGAATCCGGCGCCCAGTAAAGCGGGCAACTCTCTGGCGAGCTACGTCAACGGATGGCGTATACGCAAAGCAAGCACCGGCACCTGGCCTGATGAGATCCCTCTGCTGGATCTTCTGTACAAACTGATCGTTTGGTTTCCAGAGTTTCAGAGAGATCCAGAGCATCTGGTCTACCTCGAAGCCATCATGCGATGCGTTGTGCAAGGCGCTCACTATTCTGCCTACGGATTTGCGGTCCTTGATGTTGCACCGCATGACCAACGTAGTCGCTCCGTTGTGGTGGCAGATTTGCTGTCTCCTATCGCAGAGAAGCTGATCGAGATTGACGAGGATTTGCTATTTGCTGTACCGCGAAACCGGCTCAGCATCATGACGATCCACCAATCGAAAGGTTTGGAATACCCACTCGTCATTGTGGATGTCGGCTCTGAATTCAAGACTAACCACGCGAAACAAGCGTTTCGCCGGTTTCCGCGAGATCCTTCCAACACCGTTTTGATGGAGTCGGCCCTTGCGCCATACACTGCCGTCGGCGCTGTTCGGACGGTGCGTAGTGACCTCGATCGGACGTTTGATGATCTGATGCGCCTCTACTACGTGGCTTATAGCCGTGCTCAAGTCGCTCTGTTGCTTGTTGGTCTGACCAAGAGCATTGAGTATCGGACGACAGTGCAAAACATTGCTACGTTCTGGACGCGGGACGGTTCATGGGCGTGGAGAAGTAACAATCCCCCGCTAAAAAGCGGTACGCCGACTCGGCCAGAACGCATGCCGCTAACCCTGCTTTAGGGAAATCTTATGACACTTGATGCTCGTCACGAGCCGACGACTATCCCAAGCTACAGCTTGACAGGTGACCTGCTGTCGTTTCTGCGTTGTGGGCTTCAGTACCGCTATCAAAACGGTAGTGCGTTGCCGCCCGCGCGGCCGGTTCAATTGTGGTTCGGCGAGTTTATTCACGGCGTAATGGAAATGGCGTACACGCTGTGGAAACAGCGCGGCATCCCCCTTCCCTGGCCCTCGACCGAAATCGAATGGACCGACCGCGAGGCTGGCAAAGGGCTTCCGGAGCACGACATCGGCGAGATTGGGCGTCGTGTCGAAGCAGTGCTTGCCATTCAAGGGAAGATTCCACGAAACGGAGATGCACGAAGAACTGCGTATGCACGCGCCACCGAAGCTATTAACCTTATTGGCCCTCATCTGTTTCCGCTTGTTGTATTCGCGGAAGAACCACTGGCAGGTTCTCGGCCGCTGCCTGGCGGAGGGACCGTAGCGGGTCTTCGCGCAGAACGGTACGGCGTAACGGGCGTGGCCGACGTCCTTACAAATATCAGCCTAAGCCAAGTGCCGGCAGACAATCTGATACGAGCAGCGATCGAGAAGGCATTGATTAGCCAAGGCATCACTTTGCCGCCGGAATTTGAGGTGATCGTGGACTATAAGGGCGCGGCGCGCCCGGATGTCGGATTCGAGCAAAAGCACTATTGGCAGCAGCATGACTGGCAAATTCAGATGTACGCGTGGTTACGCGCTCGCAAAGTCGAGGCCAAGCCGGTCATCGCAGGAATCGTGCTTTACGTGAACGAGTTAATGCCTAGCACGACCGATGTAATCGGGCTACGAGGGCAGGTCAAGGCTGGGCGTACTGATGTCTTACCCGTTCGAGGGAGCGAGGACTATTACGTTCTTACAACGGCGCGATCGGGTTCGGGTGCTGGCCATGAGTTAAGCGAGTCGTTCCGGATCCAGCGGGCATTGAGAGTTATCCCGGTCACACCAGCCAGTATTCAGGCAGCCGGGCAGGCATTTGACAGCGTTGTCGTCGATATCGAGCAGCGTATTTCGCAGGAAATTGCACTGGGGGATATATCGCAAGCTTGGCATCCATCCTGCGAAGACGCTGATACATGCGTTGCGTGTGATTCGAGATACTTCTGCGCTCGTCCACATGGAAAGAATGCATCGTATGTAATCGAACCCCCGCCGGTGCCGTGATTCACGGACTGCTTCGCGACCATTGCCTATCTGCGAAAAGAGCGGGATTTTATTTCACGCTGATGTAATCATGCGCTTCATTTGTTAGTCATCGACGATCCACGACGGCAATTCTGCCATCAATCGAACTGGATACAGGGCGAGTTCGTCCTGTAATAGGCAAGACGCGAAACCGCGATTAGCTAAAAGTGTGTCGCTGAAGCACAAAACACCATCGTGTCACCGCGATGTCGCGATTGCGTTTTGGACCCAGGCATCGCTTTTCTCTGGTTCTTCATCTGCCAGCATACAAACGCAAGGCAGTCGCCCCTGGGCGCCCAGGCTGACCCTTCCGTCCCCTTTTTCTTCTACTCGGCCCTGCTTGCTCTTGGCATGGACTTGCGTCGCCAATTTGGGGACCACCGATTGGCGGAAGGCTCAAACTGCGTCAGCGCGATTGGGCCGACGCTGCCATAGTTGTTGTGGTACGTGACAACAACACCTTCTTGATCGATAATTGCAGTTATTCAAACGTGCAGTTTTTCAGCCGATGCAGTTAATTGCTCTTGTAAATTGCAGTGCCAAAAAAACTGCGCCTGTCGACGCCGGACTCAGGGCGTCCTCGCTGTCGAGATCTTCGCTTTGGGAGATCTCGGCTGAGTGGCACGCACGCGTCGAGCGCGCCGGAGTTCACGTCCGCGCAGACAAGCTTTATAGCGGTCGAGGATTCGAAATCGCGAAGAGGGCAGCTCAGACGGCGGGCGAGCATTTCTACGTGCTGTCTGCGGGAATGGGGCTTGTGAGGAATGACATACCGATTCCTTCCTACAGCCTGTCAGTCAGCCGTGGCGGCCAAGATAGCATTCTGGGTCAAGCGACTGGTCGTTCTCGATTTGGCGCGCACGATTGGTGGCACGCTGTCCACGCGACGCAAGGAAGGATAAAACCCATCGGTGCGTTGCTACGGCGTCGGCCTGACGCGTTGATTATCATCGCAGCGACGGGGCCGTATCTCGAGATGATCGGCGATGAACTCGCTGATTTGCCAGATCGGCTATGTGCCCGAGTTCGGATCGTTGGGGTTAAAAACGCCACCTTGACGAGTACTCGATTACGGCCTCTGGTCATGCCTTACGACGCGCGACTAAACGACCCGAGCCTTGTGCTGAGAGGCACGGAGTTCGATTATCCGGCGAGAGCGCTCACGCATTTCGTTCATTTGCTGCGTCGGGACAAGGGAATCCAAACAGTCGAGGATCATGCCCGACGGGTTCGCTTGTCGCTAGCACATCTTTTTGCGCCACAGCGAGTCGTGCGGCAACGTATTGACGACAATTTTCTTTGTTGCGCGATCGATACTTTCAAGCGTGACGGAGTATCAAAGAGTCGCGCACTAGACACACTTCGAAATGTAATGGGGCTTGCCTGTGAGCAGCATCGATTCTCGGACGCCTGGAAAAATGAATGAAGTCAGCTAAGTTATCCGAAATAATAATCGCGCCTGCGATCAAAACGCAGCAGGGAGAAACGACGGTCTATCTGATGTTTCTTCCGGGCGGTGACGTCCGGCGCATCGCCGATATTCGCAGAATAAAGCGTGGAGAAGATCACGACCTTGAAGGCTTCCAGCGCAAGGAGATACGTGATCACGTCAACGAGATTGCGCAATATATTGATAACGGTGGAACGCTGTTTCCCAACGCAATTATCTTGGCGCTCGAACCGAACATGAAATTTGACTCCTCGCGCGGCGGCAAGGCTACCGTCACAGTCGAGGATGTCACCCTCGGACGTCTGCACATTCCGGTTCGCGAAGAAGGTCAGCGATCAGCCTGGATTGTGGACGGTCAGCAGAGGTCGTTGGCTCTGTCCAAGTCTTCGAATAGCAACCTGGTCGTACCTGTCGTTGCCTTTGAGACAGATTCAATCCATGTTCAGCGCGAGCAATTCATTCTGGTGAATCGGGCCAAGCCCCTGCCTCAAAGACTCATTGACGAACTGTTGCCTGAGACCCAAGGCATTTCGTTGCCGCGAGACCTCACTATGCGGCAATTGCCCAGCCAGCTTTGCAATGCTTTAAACACGCATGAAAAATCCCCACTGCAAGGGATGATACGACGAGCATCTCAGGTTTCCGACCCTGAACGCTTGGTATCGGATACAGCTATTCTCGACATGATTAAACGGAGCCTGAGCAATCCTAATGGTGCGCTTGCAGACTTCAAGGCATTGGGAGATCAAACTGGTGATGCAAGTTCGATGTTGCAAACGTTGATCGATTTCTGGTCCGCGGTCAAAGACGTGTTCCCTGATGCGTGGGGTAGATCCCCTTCTGAAAGCCGTCTCATGCACTCCGCGGGTATCGCAGCGTTGGGTGATCTGATGGATCGTATTGCTGCGCGCGCCACGAGCCGAAAAGGACAACGCGCATTCTTCGTGAAAGAACTCAACCGTATCGCGGGCGACTGCGCATGGACCGAGGGACGTTGGCAGTCAGCGGATCGTGGGTGGGACGAAATTCAGAACACACCACAAGACATCAAAATGCTCTCACAGGTGCTTGTACAACTTTACGCTCAGCGAATCATACGATGAAGTTCATATTCGCTGACTCACTCGACATGATCGATCCCAACTTCGATTTTGAAGCAGATCGGATGGGAAACGACAGAGAAATGTACTGGGGCGACGTGTATCCCCATGAATTTTTTAAAACAGCGCCCTACCAAGGAATTCTCGTGTCCCGGGGCATAGTTGGCGACGACCTTTTCCCTGGCAAGTATCCCGAGGATCTGATGATGCGGTTCCGACGGATCGGCGCCAAGTCGTTTCTCCGTCTGCAGGACAAGCGCTTTGCAAAAATGGAGATTTTTGGGGATTGCGGCGCGTTTTCTTACGTGGACAGGGAGGTCCCACCCTACACGCCGGAGATGATGCTGGATTTCTATACAGATGGCGGTTTTACACACGGTTGCTCGGTCGACCATATCATCTTTGATTTCGATCCGAATCTCAAAGATATGGGCGGCGGGACGCCTGCAGCGCGACGACGCTTCGATATCACGCTTGAAAACGCTTCGGCCTTTCTAAAGGCGTCTAAGTCCATGGGGCGAGGATTCACCCCAATGGGTGTCATTCAGGGATGGTCACCGGACAGCATGGCGAATGCTGGCCAACGCTTGGAGAAGATGGGCTACACGTATCTTGCCATAGGCGGCATGGTGCCATTGTCTGCTGATCAGGTGCACCTTTGCCTACAGGCGATTCGGCGAAAGGTATCAAGTAAGGTGCGACTGCACATACTAGGTTTCGCAAAGGCGGAACAGATCCAGGACTTCACTGATTATGGCATTGCAAGTTTTGACAGTACGTCGCCTTTGACCCGGGCCTTCAAGGACGCTAAAGCCAATTATTACCTTCCTAACAGTAAGGGTGGCCTCGACTATTACACTGCAATCCGGATCCCACAGGCAACAGAGAACGCACGCTTAAAACGCAAGGCGCGAGAGTCTGGTACGGATCAGGAGCAACTTATCAAACTCGAACAGCGCGCGTTGGAAGATCTGCGCGCTTTCGACAAGGGCAGGGCTTCAGTCAATCGCACGGTTGAGTCAGTCATTGAATACAACCGCGAGTTTCTTTGGGATCCTAAGAAGAGCACGGCGGCTAACGAAATCGTCGTCGACAAAACAGAAGCCGCAATGCGCCGCACGCTCGAGGAAAGTCCATGGAAGCGCTGCGGGTGCAGGGTGTGTCAAGAAGCGGGCATTGAAGCCGTGATCTTTCGTGGCAGTAATCGAAACAAACGGCGTGGATTCCATAACCTAGCTGTCTATTACCAACATTTCAAACGAGCTGTTCGATGACATCAAAGCTGTTTAAAGTTCGAGCTATTGGCGCTAAGCAGGCGGCAGGAGCGCGCGTGTTTGCGTTCGCAGCCACCGCTGCGGATGTGCTTGCCACCTGCGAGATCAGTCGTGCTGGTCGTGGTAAGGACGGCAAGCTTTTCGGTTTCCAACGCCCTCAGATCGCAGGGCATATCCAAGAGATTCGAGACTACCTCCAAAAAGAGGAAGCGGTGCTTCCAAATGCGATTGTTGTAGGGTTTTTGGGGGGTACCCGGGTAAAGGATCTCGGTGATGGAGTTTATCAACTCACCATTTCAATATCTGAAGGGAAACCCGGCTTTGTGGTCGACGGGCAGCAGCGCCTAACGGCGTTATCCCAGGCTAAGCGCGATGATTTCGAAGTCTTTGTTTCATGCGTTATCTGTGATAGCGACGAAGAACTACGACGCCAATTTATCCTCATAAACAACACTCGACCGCTCCCGAAGTCGCTTATCTACGAATTGTTGCCAGAAGTGACGGCGTTACCCAAACGCCTTACTTCGCGCGCCTTCGCCGCGAAGTTGGCCGAGATGCTGAACTATCGGTCGGAGTCCTCGCTGAGCGGCCTGATCAGCATGCACACAAATCCTGGTGGGGCCATTAAAGATACGTCCCTGCAAAAGGTCATCATGAATTCGGCGGACAGTGGGGCACTACGTGATCACTCAGTGCCTGCAACCCGAATGGATTTCGCATTTGAGTTGTTGAGCAATTTTTATGGGGCCGTTGCAGAGGTGTTTCCTGATGCGTGGCACGAACAGACGCCTCGGACCTCACGATTAATTCACGGTGCCGGGATTGTGTCCATGGGATATGTTATGGAGACACTCTATAGCCGAACCGGAAGCATCAAGGTCAACGATTTTAAACGGGGCCTCGAGCCTTTAGCGCAACACACCGCTTGGACTTCAGGCGCATGGACGTTTGCGGACGGTTCGGTCTCGAAATGGGATGAAGTCGAGAACACCCCTAGGCAAATTCAACGCCTCGCACTGCATCTTGTTGGTTTGGTTAAGCGCGCAGAACTTGTCAAGGCACGAAAGCCACGGAGGATTGAAGCATGAATGGGAAAAAGGCACTTGTGCTTTTCTCGGGTGGGCAGGATTCGACAACTTGCCTGGCGTGGGCATTGGAACGGTTCACACGCGTTGAAACAGTGGGGTTTGACTATGGCCAACGCCATCGTGTCGAACTCGCGTGCCGTCAAGTGCTGCGAGAGCGCATTAAGACGCAGTTCCCCGCATGGTCTGATCGTCTCGGGGATGATCATTTGCTGAACCTGGATGTACTCGCCACTATCAGTGACACCGCCCTTACCAGCGACGCCGAGATAGCATTTCAGGAAGATGGGCTCCCGAACACATTTGTACCAGGCAGAAACCTGCTTTTTTTCACGCTCTCTGCAGCGCTGGCGTATCGCCGTAGCATCGACGTGATAGTGGGGGGGATGTGCGAAACGGACTACTCTGGCTATCCTGATTGCCGGGACAACACCATCAAGGCGACGCAGGTTGCGCTAAGCCTCGGTATCGATCGCCGTCTCGTGATCGAAACGCCGCTGATGTGGCTAGACAAGGCCGCGACATGGGACCTTGCATATCAACTTGGCGGCGCGCATCTAATCGATCTCATTCGATCAGAGACTCACACGTGTTATCTGGGAGAACGTGGCGTGTTCCACGCGTGGGGATACGGATGTGCTGCTTGTCCGGCTTGTGATTTGCGCGCGCGTGGTTACGAGACGTGGCGGCAAGGGCCGTTGGGACAAATATCCTTGCCGTGAGTGACAGACGTATAGATATTTTTACGGTTGATCTTATATGGCGTTTAGCGCGGAGATGAATAGGAGATGAAATTTGAACTAACGCAAGAGTTCTATTTCGAGTCGGCTCATACCCTCAATCGAGAGGTCGATACTGACGCCAGTCGCCGCATCCATGGTCATACCTACCATGCAGAGGTCAGTGTCTCGGGGATGCCGGACCCGACGACGGGTATGCTGATCGATTTAGCCAAACTTCAACTGCTTATAGGTGACGTGCGAGACCAGTTGGATCACCGTCTCTTGGATGACGTGGCAGGGCTCGAAGTGCCGACGCTCGAAAGACTTTGCGAATATATTGCTAGATCGCTTACCCCGGCGCTCCCAATGCTGACAAAGATCTCTATTTCGCGACGTGCATCCGGTGACAAATGTACGTTGTATATTGACTAGCTCCGGCCGATCGAACGAAAGTTCTTCCAACTGACGTGGCTGGCACGCAAGCTTTGAGGTAGATGGTTTTTCGGACATTATTTACTTTCTGCCCCCACTACAACACGCGACGCCCAACAGAGTCGTCGAATCCAATAATAGGATCATACGTGGCGACAGTTTCGAATATTGCTCGTTGGATTCCGGAGACCGACGGCGAGCGCTTGTTTCTTGCGGTCTACCAGTACGTGGCTCCAAGTGTGCCTGCGCTCTTTGCAGATCAGAGTTGGCTGGTTTCGTCAGCTGGACTGACTGAGCTTTGCCGGTTGATCGCATCGATGGAACTCACCTACCGTAGCTTGAATGTTAGCGTGGAACTGTATGAAGCCAACGAGCGTGCTTCAGTCAACGCGTTGATGCACCGATTGAGATTGATTGTGGGTTTGCATCAACGCCTCGATATCACAACGCAGATTGCGCAATCCGCTCGACTGGCTGCGTTGGCTTATATCAATCGCAAGCTTACCGTTGCGTCAATCACTGAGGTTCACCGAAACGCTGTGAAGACGTGCTGTTGGTGTGGCATTCCAACATCCCGAAAGAAGGGTACGCCGTCTCATTTTAAAGCGACGGTTGAACACCTGTGGCCCGAATTTCTAGGAGGCGACTCAAGCCCGGAGAATCTAGCGATTGCATGCGGAGATTGCAATAGCACGAGGCAACACGCTTTTAATTGGGCGTGGTTTCCAACTCAAGCGATCAACGAAAAACTTGACGTGAACGGAGCCCTTCCCCGGGAGATACTACTCTCAATTGCTCTGCACCGACTTATGAAGGTAGCAAGTGGTCAGACGCCGCTTTCATCTTCTCGGATATCCTTGAAAGATGCTATTGGTCTCTTAAAGGGTGCGATTCCCAAGCTGACCCTTCAGCCAAAAACTCGATATACTTTCTTTGAAATACTAAATAATGCAATGGAGTAGATCCGTATGGTTTCGAGAAAAAAACCTGTAGCAAAGAAAACGGCTGCGATGAAATCCGCAGCACAAAATCGCCAATATTTGGCGCTTGAAAACGTTCAACGCACTGATTCCGACAATCTCCGATTCTACCTTTTTCATGCGCCGGCTTCGGAGATTTATCAGTGGGCTTATATCGATCGGATGTCCCCTGAAAAGCCAAAAGCTATTCAGAGACGACTAAATCGAACGAAAGTGCTGAGAATCAAGGAATTCCTTGAGTATACAGGTAACACTATCGCGACTTCAATCGTCATCATATTCAATGACGATGCGGTCAATTTTGAAGAATATGAGCTTGATGGTCAAACGGGAGGCTTCGGCAAGTTATCGGTTACGTGGAAACCGAACGAGGCTGCCGGAATTATTGTGGATGGTCAACATCGAGTCATTGGCTCTCACGAATTTGAGGATGACATTAGTCTGAATGTCGTTGGCATTATGGGAGCAGATGATACAGAAGGCGCATTTCAATTCTTGGTAATTAATAACAATAGTTCGAAAGTGAGCTCAAGCCAGGTAAAAGCGCTCTTCACTTCCTATAAGGAAGACGATTTACTTTCGCGCATGCTGGACAGCGGTAGCACGAATGTAGATGAAGATAAAATTACAGCGCTAGACTACTTTGATGGCGGGGCGGATAGTCCATTTAAAGGTGAGCTAAAGTGGGCGAAAAATCAAAGCGGGTTCATAGTTGCCAACGCCCTGGAAGCCGGATTAAGCGAAGTAGCAAATCGAAACTCGCTGCTTGCGGTGGTTGATCAGGAACTTGACACGTTTGCGGCAATTTGGAATGTTATCAAAAAAGATTGGGCGGATCTTTGGAATCCCGGTTCTCATTTGCTTGAGAAGGCCAGCGTGCAGGCTGTGACAGCTTACATTTGTGACTCGCTTGAGAAACTGTTAATTTTCGCAGATGGAGATGTTGATTATTCGGATCCAGACGTGTTAGCAAAACATGTTCGTCAAGTTTTAAAAAAAATGGAACCGAATTTCTTTGACGTTCAATGGGCGATGACGGGTCTCGACACCCGGGCCGGGCAAGAGTTATTGTTGTCGGATTTAAAAAAGATGGCAAGCAATATGAAGGCAAACCGACCTTGGCATATCTCGCTTGAAACAGTAAATATCGGGGCCATTTCTGGTGAACAAACGAAAAAAGCCGCTCGACCAACGAAGATAAAGAAGTCTCAGGTGTAACGGTCGCCTCTTTATTTTTTGTACATAATTTCTGCGACAAGCGTTGTTTATAATTGAAAAACTAATTATTGGATTTTTGCTCATGGATCAGAACCCTGCTGCACTAGGAAAAAGTAAAAAAAATCTGAGCATGATGCGTGCGGTTGTACACGCATTTATAGGGAAAGAGATAACTTATTATCCTCGTAAGGATGGCGCATCTATTGACGCGAAAATCTATCTCACTGCGATAGAAGATCAACTAAAATTGCTTGATAGTATGGATAGCTTGGATGAAAAATACCTTGATAGGGCGAAAGATTCCTTGAAGGAGGTAAAGGATCTAACCGAATACCAAGATCAGAAATCCGCAAGACTGCTTACCATTGTCGCATTCTTGACGGCAGCGGCGGGCGCGCTTTTCGCCAAATTCGTGGATGCGTATCCATTAAGGCCGGTGTTTCGTAGCTCGTTAGGCTACGGTATCCCGGTCAGTGTAGTTTATCTGTCGTTTGGAATGTTTATTATGTTTGTTGCATTCGGCGCGTTAGTGAGTTTTCATGCGACGCAAACGCGTTTTGTTTGGCCGGAAATGAAACCGGAGAAGCCGGGTGATAAATCACTCAAACCAGGCACTGTGAATGACAAGCCCCGCAAACTAACCGATGTGGATGAAGCAGTTTTCCCGGATGCATTGTCGCATCTCTTTTTCAAAAGTATTCTGCGAACAGATCCCGTCGGCTGGGCAAGATCATTCGTGAAAAATACAACGGCAGGGAGTAGCGGAAGCTCTCTAACGTTGAAGTATTACAAAAATTATATTACTGAAAGCTACCTAGTGGCTGCAAAGTGTGGGGACAAACTGCGGTACTTGCAGCCGGCGCAGAAATTACTTCAATGTGGCATACGTCTGTTGATATTGTGGCTATTGTCATTATTTGTTGTAGTTGCTGTTGTTCCAACCAAAATCGAGTTGGATGTGAATAAACCGACAACTGGTGCGCAGGATTCAACCAAAGACGATAACGGTGCGCAACTTGGCGCTTCTGCGATGGGTGGTGGGTCAGGTCTACATGAGGCACAAAGAGACAAGGCGGCAGGAGCGAGCACCCCCGTGTCGTCGCCAATTGCCGGGCGGTGCCCCGTATCAGGTGCTGCTTCGGCGGCGCAAGAGAGCCCCACCAGTAGCACATCGGCGAGCGCTCCCGTAAGCTCCTCGGGTAATAGGGGAACCGCCGACGGAGCCAAACCATGATGCAGCAGGTCGTCTTGTGTGACGCAGACAACACTCTTTGGGATACAGACTCGGTGTATGCGAAGGCGCAGGAGGCGCTGCTCAGCAGGGTCGAGGCGATTATAGATAATCGAAATTCGGCGCATGGACGTCTGGATTTTGTCCGCCGGTATGACCAAGCTTTGGCGGCCAAGCATCATCTCCACTTTCGCTACCCTCCAATTATGCTGGTGTTCGCATTAGTGGACGGACTGCGAGGTGGCTCCCCCGACGTGGCTGCACGGGCAGCGCTGACTGGACATCGTAGTTCCGAAGCAATCTCCATCCCGCTTGCTGAACAAATCGTCGCCGACTATATTGTTGCGCGAGATAAAACGCCGGGCTTGCTGCCTGGCGTCGAGGAAGGCCTACAGTTAGCGCAGCGAACGGGGCTAAGCGTCTATATGCTCACGGAAGGCAGGATCGAGAAACAACGCAAAATAATCGAAATCCATGGACTTGGATGGGCGTTCGAAAGTGTGCTTGAAGTGACGAAGACGGTTACTCAATTTCGACGACTACGAGAGCGTTTTGCGTCTGCGTCTGTAACGGTCATCGGTGACCAACCTGATCGAGATATCGAACCGGCGTTGTCGGCAGGATGCTCGGCGGTGTTAATTCCGAGTCGATTCCGGCCTGCTTGGCACATCTCCGACTCGTGGGAAAGTGCCACGTATGTCGCAAGTGATTTTAGCGATGCGATCGCATGGATCACGAAGATGCCTGCCGCAGTCTAGGGTAAGTAAGCGTGTCGCGGGCAACATCTTGACGTCGTGCAGAGTCTATATGCAGAAGACGCAATTTTCAGTGAACGTTAGATGCAAAGGCGATATGTGCCCGGTGCGAATCAACGTTCATCGCACAGACTGACAGTTGAATCGTTGCCGGCTTCCGCTTACCGCCAACGAAACTGCCATTTTTTTGGTTGGAAAAGCTTGTCATTGGATGGCCTGGGTTCCATGCATGGCGAACTTCACTGTAAGCGTGTTTTTGGCATTAGTCGCGTGGCTAGCTTTCAGTTCTGCTGAATAAAATATTTTAAATCCGAACGTCTTACCTCCTTGCGCTGTATCAACAATCTCAAACGTTTTTGTCACCGTAAGCGGCTGTTTGTCCATCGTAAGACACGGCGCGACTAGGTGACTGTGTGGTCAGCCTTCAACACACCATCCGCTGCTTGACCAATCAGTAGTCCCAGTTGAGCGTCGATAGGGTCTTGCGGCGGCGGAATGTTGTTCGGCAGGGGATCGGGAACGAAGGTGAGGCCAATTTAATCTTGGCCATTTTGCGGTTCAGAATGCAGAGAAATCCACGTTTCCCAAGACCATTCTGTAGCTCAGTTTGTTTTTTTCCACGAAACTAACGAAATTCATTGCGAGATCGTCGTTATCCGATAACCTTAGAATGACTTCCGGCAACCCTAGCTCAGATTCATCCTCATAGTTGAGGTAAGCGAGATCAGCATGCTCGAGCAACGAAACTTCTTCAAGAAAATTACTCCCGGTATAGAGCCTTCGGCCGATTTCGACGACAACAAAGGCATATTGACTGTCATTACTTCTTCTTGTTCTCGTCCTTGATCGACGTTCAAACAGCATGGCAAGAAACTCTCGCGTGATGCGTGGCGTCCTTATGAGTGAACGTGACAAGACTCTAAAGGATTCTCCAAGCTCTTGCTCTTCGATAGCATCCAAATTGACTTCTGCGGCCGCCGCGCAGAATTTTCTAAAGGCCGCGAGATTTCCCATTTTTGGAGTGGGTGTGGTTTCCCATTTGTCATACCCATTTGTAGGATATTGTCCGCTATCGTCGGCTAGCTCTAGCTCTATTCTAAGTTTTACACTATTGGCGCGTATGAAGGTTTGGAGAGCCTGAAGTCGTTCAAGAGGAAGGCTCATGCAGAGTCGGGCTAGGTCATCTAGGTCCCAGATATCGGAGACGTGAAATCCGACGCTTGCGACCGAGGCAGGATCCAGTGAGTACGAACCTTGTTTCTTGCCGATAATGAGGACCCGAAACTTGTTGTATTCGTCCTTCTGTTTGGCGGTCAGGCGCTTGAGCGTTTTATTAACCTTGTCCGCGTTTGCAGTAGACGTTATCTGAAATGCCTCTTTGCGAATCGCATCCCCAAGGTCTAAGCCCGGCTCATTCGAGCGATGTTCATTTAAATTAAGTAATTGTGCGTTTAGTATGATATTTAAAATATCTTTGAAATAATTTTCCGATATGACATTTAGGTCTGTCATCCCCAACTTGCAGCGCATATCGATTTGCGCAGACAACGAGGATAGCTCGTCGATGATGTCACCAATAAAATAACCTCTAGTAAGCATCAGGTTTCCTTTTGAGTGGGTTCACATGTTCGAAATATTTTTGATTACCGATCGCTGTCATCCGCCCACTAAGGCCCGCCTTTTCAAGCCAAGTGGACTTGGCTATTATCGCGAGAAAGATTTTCCTGAGCTAGTGAAAAAAGTTACACGCGATATAGTCGTTGACCTGTGGAAAAAGCTCACGGTCTTTGTGCTTGAAGAGTTTGACTGCCTTCAGCCGACGGAGCACGACGCGATCATTGACGTCAAGGGACACGCCGCAACATAAGTATCGGAGAAGGGTTGTTATCGGGATGCTAGGGATGTTCCGTAGCGGACGTTCTAACTCGATGGCATTGCTGTGTGCGGAGCCTTCGATGATGGGGACTATCCTGAAGGTCAACGGCTGAAGTGGACATCTTCAACTGTAATTGATGCCGCGAGCGCGATGCGGGGAAGTGATCCAGTACACCGTCGAATTGGTTAGTTGATAGGCGACCTCGCAGTGCGCGCCACGGAACACGATTGATGCACAGGCAACGCACCTATGCTTGTATCTGCGCCAGAAAGCGGCGACCCTCGATGTACGAGGTTCGCCGCCTAGCAGGGACTAGGTCGACGCCTCAGTCATCCTGGTCGTCCTCAGCCTCGGATTCCATTTCGCTGTTGTAACCGTCGAGATAGACCTGAAGCAACGCCGGATCTTTGAAGTGTTTTCTGCCGAGTGCTTCGGCGCCCCACAATGAGTACTTGCACACCATCCGTCCCGACTCGCTGACCCCAAACCACGAACTAGCCATGCGGAACCCCAGCGCGTATCCATAGCCGAAAACGAAGCCTTCGCGGTATTCGTCCTTGTACTGCGAAAACTCAAAAGCGTCCGGCTCTCCATCCGCCATAACGCCAGCGTTCCAGCCAGCTTCAAATGCTCTATCGTCGTACATCGTTCACTCCGATTTTTTTGTCCAGATTTGCCAAACGCATTGGCTCCGAGTAGTCAAGCGCCGTTCTAGCTCCGCGCAGGCTGGATCCGACTACGAAATTGCTTGCATAGTGGGTTCACCGACCAGGTCTGCTTCGTAAAAACACGCAGTGCCACAATCGGGTGGATCTGCCGGCACCAGCAGAGCGGCGGCGGTGAGATCGTCAGTCGGCGTCGGGCGGAGTCCCGGCCTCGGCGAAGATCTCGGAAAGGATCTTAGCTGCCATAACTCGAGCTTGCTCATGGCCGGGCATTGCAGGCTCGTAGCCCCGTTCGAACGTACCTAAAATGATGTCCCAGCCAAAGACCTCGCCATCGCGGAAGACGCAGTAGAGGTGTCCGCCCTGCGGCTCAATCCAGAAGTCGCAATCACGCGGGGATTTGCGGCACTCGATAATGCGATCGATCAAATACGGAGAGCGCTGCCGAAAGACCGCCTCACCAGTCTTCCATTCTTCGGAGTTTAGGATGCCACTGAGTTCGGGGCGGGCTTCCCGCAGATGGGAGATGTAGGCGCTACCCTTGCACAGATTGCGGTAGCTACCGAAACCCATCTCGGCGCAAACTTTTTCAAGCTCGGAGCAAAAGCTCTTATACGCGCCGTATCCTTTGAAACCGAGATCTTTCGCCAAGAGGTCCAGGCGTTGGTTCGATTGCTTCGATGCGAGAAATGTACGATCTGCCTTGATCTGGTCGATCAACATGACGGCGTAGTTTGCCATGCCAGTCGGGATGGCCTTGCCCAGTTGGCCCGCATTGGGGGCAACGTCCTCGGAAATAGGGCGTTGGCCACGCATCATCAAGGTGTTGTTGAGGCGAGCGACCTCACGACGGCAGGCACCGATACGACTTTTCGCGGTTTTCTCGTGGGACCCGCCTGATTTGGTCGACTTGATGAAGTCATCGAGCGTCGCGGGATACAGACTTTCCCCCCAATATGCCCACTGGGCGATTTCCTGCGGGCAGGCCGAGTCTATAGCAGCAGTTGCTGGGAAGGGAACGGCAGGAGTCTCAAGGAGAACTCGCGGAAGTTGACGCAGCCTCTCAAGGTGCAGCGCCAAGTGCTGTTGATCGTCAGAGTTAATGATCGGCATTCGGAACTCCATAATATACGGTCGAAAGAACCCACCCCGCTAGTTCAGCGCAGGCAGATCTACTTTCGTCGCGACTATGTTGTCCTTCGGCCTACAACCGACTCGCGGTCAGTTCTAAGACGGGAGCCGACACGTGCTTCCAAGTGTCTCAAGGATGCACGACGCACAGATGTGCGCCCCCAATTACAGGTGTGAATTTATCGAATTTTGGAGCCGCGGTCAATCATCACTGAGAATTCCAGGCTGCGATTCACACGAATGTTTTCGTAATCGGGCTAGCGTCAGTCCGCGCGGATCAATGATTGCCGAATTCGCAATCGGCCGGGAGTTGATAGGATGCGCGCAATTTGTTCGTGCGCCGCTTGGAACGGTCGAAGAGGGCTGGGCTGTGGTGCTGGCGTTCTCGGAAGTGGGCATTCACCGTGGCCAAATGAACCGCGGCCAGAGAACACGTGGAAAGTCATCTGTGGCTGAAGCAGTGTTTAACACGGCAGGCGATTGTCGGTCACGCAGCAAGATCGCATTTGGCGGCGACCGCTACGACATCTTCACGACGCGGCGGGCTGCTGCAATATGCTCTCGATCGACCAGATTCGCTCACTCGAGGCGCCGCCGCCGCGCCAGGTAAGCCCAGCGAGGACCTCGGGGCGCGACAGCGAGCGACGAGCCGGCAAGTGAATGGATTGGTTGAGCGGTGGACATGGGAATGCCCAGACTGTGGTGCTGTTGTCTCTCAGTTGGGGGAAAGGCTCGCCGAACACACCCAGTTGTCGAGTCGATCGCACCTGCTATTGTTGTCGCACCGAAGCTCGCATCCCCGGGAGGAGGCACACTACCTCCATGAGTGCAAATCGCCCACTACGTTACGTGGCGACTCAATGATTTCGGACCTCGGCGCAAGCAGTCCCTCGCAGCATGCCAACGGTGCACGACTTATGACAATTCTGGACGTAAAGCTTCGTCATCCTGATCGTCGGGTCCAGCAAAATTGCTGCTGTCCAACACCGCGAAACTGGGTGACAGCAACGGATGATAGAAAGGTTGCACAAGCTCGTAGCGAAACCGGACTTATCGTCGGTGTGCGGCAATTGAAACGACCTCGGCCCCGGCTTTGATCCGATCAAGGTAGTCAACCCATTGCTGCATCATGACGCGCCGCTCACGGATGAACTTCGTACGGTTGTAGGCAGAACCGAGGTTATCTGGAACGACATGCGCGAGTTGATGCTCGATCACCTCCGGTTTCTGCTCGAGTTCCTCATGCAGAATTGTACGAGCCATCGCCCGAAAGCCGTGGCCCGTGATTTCCGTGCGAGTATCGTAGCCAAGTCGGCGCAGCGCTGCATTGATGGCAGCTTCGCTCATCGGACGAAGCTTGGAGCGTGCACTCGGAAATACAAATCGGCCTTGCCCCGTCATCGCGTGCAGTTCGCGCAGGATTGCAACTGCCTGCGTGGCAAGTGGCACCAGGTGCTCTGTTTTGGTCTTGCTAATAAGGTAGCGCCATTCGCCCTTGTCCAGATCGAACTGAGTCCATTCCGCCTGCCGCAATTCGCCGGGCCGCACGAATATCATCGGTGCTATCTTGAGCGCGCAAAGCACTGGAAACGTGCCCGAAAAACCGTCAAATGCGCGCAGCATCTCTCCGACTTTCACGGGTTCGGTAATAGCCGCGAAATGCTTTTCTACTGGGGGTGGTATCGCGCCGATCAGATCCTTAGCCGGGTCGGTCTTGCAAAACCCCTCCTTGATGCCAAAGCGGAAGACCCGGCTGATCTCGCTGCGCACCCGATGGGCCGTAAATCGCGCGCCCCGGCCGTCGATGCGCTTCAGGACAGAAAGGATCTCCGGGGCGTCGATTTCGGTGATCGGTCTCTTGCCCAGCCACGGAAACACATCGTTCTTGAAGCGGGCCGATGTCTTCTCGTACTGACCGATTTCAACAACCGTCTTGCGTTCTTCCATCCAGCCATTGGCGACGACTTCAAATGAGTTGGCGGCGGCGATGCGCACAGCGCGTTTTTCGGTTTTCTTCGCCTCGCCAGGGTCTATTCCCGCAGCAAGCTTTTCGCGCGCGTTGTCGCGTTTCTTGCGAGCTGCCGCTAGCGGCACAGCTGGATACGCGCCGAGCGCGAGCGTTTTTTGTTTGCCGACGAACCGATAGTTCATCCGCCAGTATTTCCCGCCGGACTTATCGAGCTGAAGGTACATGCCGCCACCATCTGACAGGCGGTTGCCGGTTCCGTCTGAGTTGTAGCGTGCGTTCCTAATCTGGATGTCGGTGAGCGGCATGTTGGTATCTCGAAGCGGAAAAGTGCGTTTGCGAGGTCGATACCAACAAAAATACCATCCGATACCAACAGATGTCCACGGAACAAGCCCGACCACCCAGGACAAAAAAACCCGCGAAGCCATGAGCTGGCGCGGGTTTCTGAACTTCTCTGGAACTTGCCGGAATATTTTGTGGTGCCCGGGGCCGGAATCGAACCGGCACGCCTTGCGGCGGGGGATTTTGAGTCCCCTGCGTCTACCAATTTCACCACCCGGGCAAACAGCATTTGAACCAGCCGACTGGGGGCGGAAAAAACCCGACACCAACCGGCAAGTCAGCGATTATGCCGAAAATCGTTTCCGCGGGCAAGCCCCTGGATCCACGCAGCAGGCTACCGCGTTCACCGGCGCACTCACTGGCTCAAATACGTGAACTGGCCGTTCTTGATGATGCCCATCACGCTCGCCCGTTGATCCAACCCGACGTGATCGGTCGCGCTCGTGTTGACCACGCCGTTAGGCACGACCAGTTCATGCGCGTGTTCCAGCTCCGAGCGCAATGCCACCCGGAATGCCACCGTCCCCGGTTGCCCGGCTTTCAACGCACGCCCGACCGCATCCTGCAGCCGCGGATAGACCCCGGCCGCATCGCCGGCAAACTGCGTGACCGACCCCTTGCCATACTTCGCCTCGTAGGCATCGACGAAAGCCAGCGCCGCTTTCTTCGATGGATGATCAGAGGGCAAAGTCCGCGCGACCACCACCGGCTGCGTCGGGAACAGCGTGCCTTCCACGTCCTTGCCGCCGAGCTTGATGAACTCCGGCGTCGCAATGCCGTGCGTCTGGTAAATCGCGCCTTTATAACCGCGCTCGATCAGCGTGCGTTCCGGCAACACCGTCGGCGTACCCGCGCCCGCGATCAGCACCGCATCGGGTTTCTCGGCCATCAGCTTGAGAATCTGCCCGGTCACACTCGTGTCGGTGCGATTAAAACGCTCGCTCGCGACCACCTTGATATGCCGCAACTCGGCGAACTTCGAGAATTCGTTGAACCAGCTATCGCCGTAACTATCGGCGAAACCGATGAAACCGACCGTCTTCACGTTCCGGTTGACCATCGTGCGGGTCATCACGTCGGCCATTGCGCCGTCGGTTTGGGCCATCTTGAACGCCCACACCTTCTTGCCTTCCTGCGGTTCGACAACCGATGCCGAGCCGATCAGCGTGATCATCGGCGTCTGGTATTCGGCCACCGGATCGAGCGCCGCGAGCGCTGCTGGCGTGATATTCGGTCCGACGATCACATCGACTTTGTCTTCTGTAATCAGCTTGCGGATATTGCGCACGGCCGCGCCCGGGTCGGAGCCGTCGTCGAGAATGATGTATTCCGCCTGTTGACCCGCAATAGTCTTCGGCCACATCAGCATGGCGTTCTTGCTCGTGATGCCGATGGCGGCCGCCGGACCGGTGCTCGACAAATCGATACCAACTTTCAGTTGCGCGTTAGCCGCTGCACTGAAAAACGCGAGCGCGCTGACCATCAGCGCCGGGCGCATGAACTTCGACAACTTCATTGGAAGGTCTCCGCGAAGAGGTGTGGTTTAAAAATGCTGAAGTGTGGGATGACAAAAATCGCACGGCGCGGGTTTCGACGCGAGCGTTGCCCGTGTCTTAGGTCGTGCTCGAACCCCGGTCAATCAAAGCTCGTAGGTTTCGTGCTCGCCGGACAGCGCCTGCTCGATCAGCTTGCGGTTCATCGAAGGCGAGAGCAGTTCGACCAGCGTGTACACATAGCTGCGTAAATACGCGCCTTGTTTCAAAGCGAGCCGCGTGACATTCGTGCCGAACAGATGGCCGACGGGCATTGCGCGAAGGTGTTTGTCGCGTTCGGGGTTAAACGCGATATCCGCGAGAATGCCCACGCCCAAGCCCAGTTCGACGTAGGTCTTGATCACATCGGAATCAATGGCTTCCAGCACGATATCGGGCGACAGATTGCGCAATGCGAACGCCTGGTTGATCTTCGAGCGGCCGGCGAACGCGTTGTCGTAGGTAATGATCGGGTATTGCGCGAGGTCGTCGAGCGTCAGCAGCTTGCGTTCGAGCAGCGGATGGTCCGGCATCATCACGGCCACGTGGTGCCACTGAAAACACGGCAGCGACACCAGCTCCTTATAGTTGGCGAGCGCTTCGGTGGCGATGGCGATATCCGCCTGATCATGTATGACCATTTCGGCGACCTGCGTCGGGTTGCCTTGCAGAATCGAAAGATGCACCTTCGGAAAGCGCTTCTTGAACTCGGCGATAGCGTTCGGCAGTGAATACCGCGCCTGTGTATGCGTGGCCGCGATCACCAGATTGCCCTGATCCTGTGCCGCGTAATCTTTACCGACACGCTTCAGGCTTTCCACTTCCTGCAAGATTTTTTCCACCGATGCCAGGATAATTCGCCCTGGCTCCGTCAGCGAACGAACCCGTTTGCCGTGACGCGTGAAGATCTCGACCCCGAGTTCATCCTCCAACTCGATGATCGCTTTCGATACCCCCGGCTGCGACGTGAACAGCGCTTTAGCGGCTTCGGTGAGGTTGTAGTTCTGCCGGACGGCTTCGCGCACGAAGCGGAACTGGTGCAGATTCATATATAACCCATCCGCATATCAAAGTAATTTATCAGTCGTTTGCAATATATAGGAAGTTTATTACCATCGAGCCAATTTTTCCAATATCGATATCTGTATTTGTCATAAGCAAATGAACGCATCGTCCGAACGGCGTTCCAGGCAATGACTCTACTTATAGAGACGTGCGGCGTGGCTAGGACGCCGTACTGACGGAACTACTGAAAACTGGGGCCCCCGAATGTATCAATACGATCAGATCGACCAGAAAATCGTCGACGAACGCGTCGCTCAATACAGCGACCAAGTGCGCCGCCGTTTGTCCGGCGAGTTGAGCGAAGAAGAATTCCGGCCGCTGCGTCTGCAGAACGGCCTGTACATGCAGCGGCACGCGTACATGCACCGTATCGCGATTCCGTACGGCAACTTGCGCAGCGACCAGATGCGCATGCTCGGCACGATCGCGCGTGAACACGACCGCGGTTATGGCCACTTTTCGACGCGGACCAACATCCAGTTCAACTGGATCCAGCTCGAAGAAACGCCGGAAATCTTGCGCAAACTGGCGTCGGTGCAAATGCACGGCATTCAAACGTCAGGCAATTGCATCCGCAATATCACCGCCGATCAATTCGCAGGCGTCGCGCCCGATGAAATCGTCGATCCGCGTCCGTGGGCCGAAATCCTGCGCCAATGGTCGACTTTCCACCCTGAGTTCGCGTGGCTGCCGCGCAAGTTCAAGATCGCGGTCAATGGCTCGGTGGAAGATCGCGCAGCCGTGCAAGTGCACGATCTTGGCGTTTATCTGAAGAAGAACGCTGCGGGCGACGTGGTGGCGAGCATCCTCGCGGGCGGCGGCTTGGGTCGTACGCCTATCGTCGGCGCGATCATCAAGGAAGACCTGCCCTGGCAGCATCTGCTGACGTATTGCGAAGCCGTGTTACGTGTGTATAACCGCTACGGCCGTCGCGACAATATATATAAGGCGCGGATCAAGATTCTCGTGAAGGCGCTGAGCCCCGCGAAATTCGCGCAGCAAGTGGAGGAAGAGTGGGCGCATTTGAAGGACGGTCCTTCCACGCTCACGCAAGAAGAACTCACGCGCGTGTCGCAGTTCTTCGCACCGCCCGCGTATGAAAAGCTGCCGGATACGGATGTGTCGTATGAAAAGCATCTCATCGACAGCAAGCCGTTCGCGCGCTGGATCGAGCGCAACGTGCGGCCGCACAAGGTGCCGGGTTATGCGTCGGTGACGTTGTCGCTGAAGCCGACCGGCATTGCGCCGGGCGATGCAACGGACAAGCAGATGGAAGCCGTCGCCGATCTCGCCGATGAATTCTCGTTCGGCGAAATCCGCGTCTCGCATGAGCAGAACCTGATCCTCGCAAACGTGAAGAAGCGGAACCTGTACGCGGTGTGGGAACGCGCGAAAGCGCTGGGTTTCGCGACATCGAATATTGGTTTGCTGACCGACATCATTGCGTGCCCGGGCGGCGATTTCTGCTCGCTCGCGAACGCCAAGTCGATCCCGATCGCGCAAGCGATTCAAGAACGTTTCAGCGATCTCGACTACGTGTACGACCTCGGCGACCTGACGCTCAACATCTCGGGTTGTATCAACGCGTGCGGTCATCATCACATTGGCAACATCGGTGTGCTCGGTGTCGATAAAGACGGCTCGGAGTGGTATCAGGTCACGCTCGGCGGCGAGCAAAGCTCGGGCGCAACGGGCGCGCATCTTGGCCGCGTGATCGGCCCGTCGTTTTCGGCGGAAGAGATGCCCGAGGTCGTGTCGCAAGTGATCGATACGTTCGTTGAGAATCGCATTGAAGGCGAGCGTTTCATCGAGACGTATGGCCGTATCGGCATCGCGCCGTTCAAGGAACGCGTGTACGCGTCGCGCCAGCCGGCACATGCTTGAAACGCTAAGGAATAAGCACATGGCTTTGATAATCAAGAACCGCGAAGTGGTTGAAGACGACTGGAACGTGGTGCGTGCGGCTGAAGATGGCACGCTGCCCGCCGTCGATGCATTGTTGCCGGGTAAGGTAATTGTGCCGTTCACGTGGTGGAAAGAGCATAAGAACGCGTTGACCGCGGCGCACAAGAAGGAACCGATCGGCGTGTGGCTCGCCCCCGACGATGAACCCGCGGAACTGGTCGAAGACTTCGACAAGATCGCGCTGATCGCCGTCGATTTCCCCAAGTTCAGCGATGGCCGTGGTTTCAGCATAGGCCGCTTGCTGCGCGAGCGTTATCACTGGACCGGCGAGTTGCGGGCTATTGGCGACGTGTTGCGCGATCAGTTGCGCTTCCACGCGCGTTGCGGTTTCGACGCCTTCGCCGTTCGTGCCGATAAAGACATTCACGACGCATTGAACGCGTTCGGTGAATTGAGCATCCCGTACCAGAGCGCTGTGGACAATCCGGAACCGCTGTTCCGTCGTCGTGGCAAAGCTGCCGCCGGAGCGTCTGCATGAATGCCGAACTGCAAGCCAAAGTCGGTCGTCTTGATGCGCTGCTCGATTCCATCGCGCAACGTCATGCGAACGTCAAGCTAGCCAGCAGTCTCGCCGCCGAAGACATGTTGCTCACGCACGCCATTCTTTCGCGCGGCATAAAGATCGGCATTTTCTCGCTGAACACCGGTCGTCTGCATGCTGAAACGCTGGGCATGATTGATCGCGTGAAAGAGCGGTATGGATACGATATTGAACAGTTTTATCCGCTGCCGGAAGCGGTTGAAGAGTATGTGCGCGACCACGGTTTGAACGCCTTCTACGAGAGCGTCGATCTGCGTAAAAGCTGTTGCGGAATTCGTAAGGTCGAGCCGTTGAATCGCGCGCTGAAGGACGTGAGCGCGTGGGTCACGGGACAGCGGCGCGAGCAATCGGTAACACGCGTAGAGTTGCATGAGGAAGAGCACGACGCGCCGCGTGGTATCGCGAAGTTCAATCCGCTCGCGGACTGGACCGAAGCCGATGTCTGGGCCTATTTGAAGGCCTTCGATGTCCCCGTCAACCCGCTGCATGCGCGCGGTTATCCGAGCATTGGCTGTGAGCCGTGCACGCGCGCTATCCGTCCGGGCGAAGATAGCCGGGCAGGGCGCTGGTGGTGGGAATCGCGGGACACGAAGGAATGCGGCTTGCACGTGACGAATATAAGGATCGTGGAAGACCGCAGCGCAGCGCCAACCTCGGCACTCTGAACGCATTGATATTGACGCACGACGCCACAAGCTGGGTGTCATGCAAAGCAACCAAGGAACGACGCATATGAGCAGCACGCTCGATTCAACAGTCAACGCTCCGATCGCGAATCGCGAGACCCGGATGGATCACCTCGACTGGCTCGAAGCCGAGTCCATTCACATCCTGCGCGAACTCGTGGCCGAGTGCAGCAAACCTGCGTTGCTGTTCTCCGGCGGCAAGGATTCGGTCGTCGTGCTGCATCTTGCGTTGAAGGCATTTGGCCTAGGCTCGGGTCGCAAGACCGTGCTGCCGTTCCCGCTGGTTCATATCGATACCGGTCATAACTTTAGCGAAGTCATCGACTTTCGCGATCGTCGCGCCGCTGAAATTGGTGCGGAACTCGTGGTCGGTCATGTCGAAGATTCAATCAAGAAAGGTACCGTGCGTCTGCGTCGCGAAACGGATTCGCGTAACGCTGCGCAAGCGGTGACGTTGCTCGAAACCATCGAGGAATACGGTTATACGGCGTTGATCGGCGGCGCGCGTCGCGATGAAGAAAAGGCCCGCGCCAAAGAGCGCATTTTCTCTTTCCGCGATGAATTCGGCCAGTGGGACCCGAAAGCGCAACGCCCGGAATTGTGGAGCATCTACAACGCGCGTTTGCATAACGGCGAGCACTTGCGCGTGTTCCCCATTTCGAACTGGACCGAACTGGATATCTGGCAATACATCGGGCGCGAGAAGCTTGAATTGCCGTCCATTTACTATGCGCACGATCGCGAAATTATTCGCCGCAATGGCTTGCTCGTGCCGCTGACGCCGATCACGCCGCTGCTGGAAGGCGAAGTGTCCGAAGTCGCGCAAGTGCGTTTCCGTACCGTCGGTGACATCAGTTGCACGTGCCCCGTTGCCAGCGATGCCGACGACGTCGAGAAGATCATCGCGGAAACCGCCGTGACGGAAATCACGGAACGCGGCGCCACGCGCATGGACGATCAAGCGTCCGAAGCCGCCATGGAAACCCGTAAGAAACAAGGTTATTTCTAAGCATCACGCCGCAAACAAGGAACAGGGAAACATCATGAGTATTCATCAACCCGAAGACCTCGGCGTGTTGCGTTTCATCACGGCAGGCAGCGTCGACGACGGCAAGAGCACGCTGATCGGCCGCCTGCTGTTCGATAGCAAAGCGGTGTTGTCGGATCAGTTGTCGGCGTTGTCGCGGGCGAAGAACAAGCGTACTGTTGGTGACGAAATCGATCTGTCGCTGCTGACCGATGGCCTTGAAGCCGAGCGTGAGCAGGGCATTACGATCGACGTGGCGTACCGTTATTTTGCGACTGCGAAGCGCAAGTTCATCATCGCCGATACCCCCGGCCACGAGCAGTACACGCGCAACATGGTGACGGGCGCATCGACCGCGCATGCCGCGATCATTCTGGTGGATGCCACGCGCGTGACGTTGCAGGATGGCGTGGCGCAACTGCTGCCGCAGACGGTGCGCCATAGCGCGATCGTCAAATTGCTTGGGCTGCAGCATGTGATCGTCGCGATCAACAAGATGGATTTGATCGAGTTCAGTGAGACGCGTTTCAACGAGATCCGCGACGCGTACGTTGAACTCGCGCGCCGGCTTGGAATTGCCGATGTGCGCTTCGTGCCGGTGTCGGCGCTCAAGGGTGACAACATCGTGACCGCGAGCGAGCGCATGCCGTGGTATGCGGGCGAACCGCTGCTCGATCTGCTTGAAGCGCTGCCGGTTACGCAACCTGTTGATCAAGCGCTGCGTTTCCCGGTGCAATGGGTCGCGCGACAGGACGGCAGTCAGGCCGACGATTTCCGCGGCTACATGGGCCGGGTGGAATCGGGCGAAGTGAAACTGGGCGACACCATCACCGTGTTGCCGGCCAATCGCGATGCAACCGTTGCCGAGATCATCGCACCGGTTCCGGGCGGCGTGGCGCAAGTGGATCGCGCGTTCGCGGGCCAGACGGTGACCATTCGCCTGGCGGAAGATGTCGACGTCTCGCGTGGCGATACGTTCGTGCCGCGCAACACGAGCGGCGCCAAGATCGAGCCGGCGAAGAAGCTGGACGCTGACCTCTGCTGGTTCGACGAGGAGCCGCTTTCACAGCAACGCAAGTACTTGCTGAAGCAGACCACGAACACGGTGTTCGCGCGGATTGGTGCAATCAAGGAAGTGCTCGACGTGCATACGCTGCTGCATTCGGTGGACCGCCATAACCTGACGATGAACGACATCGGCCGCGTGGCGCTGACGCTTCAAAAGCCGATCGTCTGCGATGCCTACGACACGCATCAGGGCACGGGCGCGTTTGTTCTTATCGATGAAGCGACGCATCACACGGTTGCGGCCGGGATGATTCGCTCGTATTCAGCCTGAGAATCGACTATGGGTAAGGTGTATTTGATCGGAGCGGGGCCGGGTGCTGCGGACCTGATTACGGTTCGGGGCGCCCGGTTGTTGAGCCAGGCGCAGGTCGTTCTGCACGACGCGTTGATCGAGCCGGCCATGCTCGACTACGCGCCGGACGCGCGCAAGATTGCGGTGGGCAAGCGCTGCGGACAGCGTTCAACGGCGCAGCATTTCATTAACAAGCAGATCGTCGATGCCGCCCGCGAACACGAGATCGTCGTGCGGCTGAAGGGTGGCGACCCCATGTTGTTCGGCCGCGCCGACGAAGAAATGCGCGCGCTCGAAGCGGCGGGTATTGAGTACGAAGTGGTGCCGGGGATCACGGCCGCGCTGGCGAGCGCCGCGACGTTGAAGCGTTCGCTGACCTTGCGCGGGGTATCGCGTAGTGTTGCTCTGGCAACGTACAGCCGTGCCCCTGACAGCGATGAAATCCGCGAGCAGGCCAGCGCGGATTCGCTCGTGTTCTACATGGGCCGTGACAGCGCGCCGGAGATTGCGCAGCAACTGATCGATGCAGGGCGGCTGGCGTCGACGCCGGTTGCCATCGTCGAGGCTTGCAGTACGCCGCGCGAACGTTCGCTGACGCTGACGCTGGGCGAAATGGCGATTGGGGAAGCGCAGGATTGGCTCGATGCATCGCAGCCGAGTTTGCTGATGATCGGTGAAGCGTTTGCGGAGCGGTCGGTTATGGTAGTACCGGTCCAAAGCGTGGAAGCGGCATTACAACAGGCTGCTGCCTGAGTGAGGCCGCAGGCGACGCGGCGAAACCGCGCCGCCCTGGCGAGCTTTAGACCGCTTGTGATTCGTCGTCTGAAAAGCCCCGTGGGTCACTGACCCACGGGGCTTTTTTCACCTGCGCCGGTTTCCTGATGCCTGTGCAATTGCGTGCTTCAACGACCCGTTTCGCGAGCGTTGACGCACTACGCTTTCTCCACTTCACGCAGCCCAATGGCCTGCGGCTTGCGGAATGCAGAGGAGATTTTGTTGCACTCGGTTCGGGGAACACCGAACTCCTCGAAATAAGTCCGCCACTCTCTCACAACAGCCGACAAACGCTGGATGATTTCAACGGCCGCGTGTTTGAGCAGACCGAATCGGCCCGCCGCGGAGAGGGCATTGTCGAGCGTCGCCAGCCGGCCCATTGCCGGACCTACGCCCAGTACGAGGAAACGCTCGGAGCCGACCTGCGGCTTCGGCACGACGTCGTAAAGGTCGCTCAGGCGCCAGCCCTTGTTTGCTCCGTCCCACACGAACGCATGATTGCGAAGATGGTCATCGTCATTCGTCACGAGAATGTTGAACACCATTCGCTTGAACAGCTCGATCTTGTCGGCCGCGACAAAGCCCGTGGCGCCTCGTTCACCGAGCAGGTCCGCCAGGTCCGTGTAATTAGCCGATGCGGTATCGCTTTCATGCATCTTGAGCATGGTCAGCGCGCTCACGACGTGGCGTTTGCCGAACGTACCGCCGGGCAACGGCACGCGGTCAAATCGTTCGATCAGCATGACATCGCGCCCGTCGGCCAAGTGAATGGGCCTGGTTGCGGGAACGCGCATACCGCACTCGCGGGCGAGTTCAAGCGTTGCACGCTCCACGACGGGAACGTTGAAACCGTCCCGGGCGACAGGAAATTTGGCGACCCATTGTCGTCCATCGTCCAGCAACACGGCTTTGGGTCGCGCGCCGCCGAAAGTTGCGCCAACGCTAAAGAGTAACTGCAGCTTTTTCGGAACCGGCTTGCCGTCCTGGATCATGGCTGCAGCGTCGAGCAGATAAGAAAGCTCTTTTGCATCCGGCAACTTGCCGGGTTCTGCCGGTGCGGTGGGGGAGTCCCTGAAATCCAGCGCGCCAGTCCGGTGGGGGCCAGCATGAGCCAGATATTCAGTCTCGGGCAAACCGTCGGGCGCCGCCCTCAACATATTCTCAATCACGCGCCGTCCCCAGGAATCCGGAGCCGCGTCACGGATTGCGCCAAACAGCGCCAGTCCTGCAGGGGGCTGAAATACCGTTTCCTTGGACTTCTTCGCCTCGCTCAGAGGCATGCTGACCGGGTCCACGGCAGCGGCGTTCGCACGCTGTAAGTACTTGTTGCCGTAGACGAAGGTCGACCCGACGGGCTTGATACCTTCTTCGAGTAGTTCGAGCTTACCGGCAGGGACCGCCTCGGCCGCTCCTTCGAGGGCGATGAAGACGTATTTGCTCCAGGTTGTTGTATTAAAAATCATACTCGCCTGTCTTCGAAGCGGTCTTGCGTGGACGCACGCGAGATTCCGTCTTGCGCCGCGCTTCGCCGACCACGTCGTTTTGCGGATTCGCGAGCGGCTGGAGCAATCCGAGGAGGCCGGCACGTTCGAACGCGTGCAGCCACGACGAGAAACTGACCGAAACATCGCCATTTTCTATGCGTATCAGGGTGCTCGGGCTGATGTTGGCTCGTTCGGAAAAATCCTTCCGGGTCATGTTGCGTGCGATCCGGGCGGCGGCGACCGCGCGTCCAAGTCCCGTGGCCTGAAGCCCAAGTTCTGGCGAAGAAAAATCCTTGTTGTTGCGCTTCATTTTGTCGTATCTGACATATAAACCCACTTAATTGGTCAGTATAGACAAAATCCTAAGATCGTCAATATTTCTATATGGAAAAAATGGTCATATCTGAACAAATAAGTGGATTAATTGATCAGATATGACCATTTTTGGCTGATTAGAACGCGTTTGATTGGTGATTTGCCCGCACCGGGTGTCCGCTGAAGCTCGCTCCGGCCCTCTTCGGCGCGCAGGCACAATGGCGTCGGCCAGGAAAATCCTTCGGACAGAACAATGCCCCGGAAGTCCATGACTCGCGGGGCATTGTGGAAAACGGTCGAGCTTTCGCCAGCACGCTAGTGAGGAGCGATAAACCTACTCAATCTGCCGAACGCAATATTGTGCGACCGCATCCAGCACCGAGTCGTCTTCGCCCACCGCTGTTGCGCATTGGATGGTCAGCAATGGAAACATCGCGCGGCATCGATCGAGCAACTCAGGCAGGTCGCGCCGTATATGACCGCCTTGACCGAAGAACACGGGCACGACGGTGAGCGCGTCACACCCATCCGCCGCCAGGCGTTCGACAGCCGTAGGTAAATCGGGGGTCATCAGTTCAAGAAACGCCAGCGATACCGGCGCGCTGCGCATTGCGCGCAGCTTCGTGGCGAGCCGTTCGAAAGGCTCGGCCCAGCGTGGATCGCGTGCGCCGTGACCGAACAGGATCATGCCGTGCTTGCTCATCGCGTTCTCCCTCGTCTCAAAGCGCTGACGCCTGAAGCCCTAATGCTTGAAGCCTAATGCCGGTCCACCCACCGCAACCCGATCAAGCCGACGATCAGGTACGCCAGCGCCGGCGCTGCGGCCGTCAATGGCGCGGGCCAGGTGTTCAGCGTACCAATGTGTGAAAACAGCGTGTTGACCAGCTGGAAGCTCATGCCGATCATGATGCCGCCGAACACCTTCACACCGACCACGCCGGCGCGCGTATGCAGGTACGCAAACGGCAGGGACAGCACCAGCATCACCAGCACCGCGAGCGGATACAAGATCTTGCGCCAGAACGCGATCTGATACCGCTGCGTGTCCTGATGATTTTCCGTCAAATGCTGGATGTATCTGAAGAGGTTGAACATCGACATCCGGTCTGGCGACACCAGCAGCACCGACAAAATCTGCGGCGTGAGTTCAGAGCGCAGCGAATACTCCGGCAGGGTGATCTGTTTCGCGCGATACACGGGATTAAGCGCGTCGCCGGGATTCACGGTTTGTGGCGGCGCGTCGATGAGTTCGGTGTCCGTTACGTCGGTGAGCTTCCAGTGGCCCGGCGGCTGGAACACGCCACTTTTAGCGATGCGCACGTTCGTCAGCCGGAACAACGAATCGAATTCGTAGATGCGCACGTTCGCAATGGTCGTATCCGGATTCAGCGTGCCCACGTTTACAAAGCGCGTGACCTGTTCGCCGTCCGCGCGCGCGGTCAGCGTGTCTTTCACCCAGACGCCTGATTCGAAGTTCATCGACACCGACGAGCCCAGCGCTTCGAGCCGCACTTTCTCGGAGAGCTGGTCCGAGTAGGGGCCGACCACTTCGCCGATCACATACGTGAGCAGGACCATTGGTATGCCGATCTTGAGCAGCGAGCGCAGCGCCTTGCCGGTGGACAATCCGGATACGCGGAAAATGGTGAACTCGGACGCGGCGGCCATTTGCGCGAACACGTAGATGGCCGCAATCAGCGCGGCAACCGGGATGATTTCGTAGAAGCGCGAGGGCGTCTGCAAGCCCACTCGCAGCACGGCGAGCCCAAACTTGTAGTTGCCGTGGCCGACCGTATTCAGCTCGTTGATCAAGTCAAAGAAGAAGAACAGGCCAGAGAACGCGAACAGGATGAAGATGAACGCGAGATAGATCTGACGCGCGAAATACCGTTCGTAAATGCGCATTGCGTCAGGCCCCTTTCGAGCGGGTAAACGCCGACAGCTTGAAGAGCGGCCGATTACGTATGCGCAACCAGAAGATGAACGCGACCATGACCGAGACGATTATGTGCAGCCCCACCAGCCCGACAACAAACGACACTCGGCCTTGTTCGATCCACGACTGCACCACGTTCAGCAGGTTGGAATATGTCAGATAGATCAGTACTGCCATCACGAGATTGATTGTTCGACTGCGCCGGGGGTTTTGGTAGGAGAGCGGAATGGCGAGCAGCATCAGGTTGATCGCGATCAGCGGCAGACCCGCGCGCCACGCGATTTCGGCAAGGTTGTCGCGGGTGGGATTGGCCAGCAACTCGTTCGTATACATGCCGGTCGTGGTAGGCGTGTTCACGAATTGCTGGCTTTGAATTTTCACGCCGTAGCGCTCGAACTCCATGATCCGGAAGTTCGGCTGCCCCGGAATGCCGTCGTAGCGCCGGCCGTTTTCCAGCACCACGAAGCGGTCCCCATTGGCGTGCGTTTCGGTATGGCCGTTCTTCGATACCACCACGTTGACCTTGCCGCCTTCCGTACTCGTCACGAACACGTTCTGCACGTGCCCCTGATCCGGCGACATCTTTTCGATGAAAAACACGCGGTGGCTGGTTTGCGATTCACGGAACTGACCCGGTGCGAGCAGCGAGACTTCGTCGCGTTGCTGGAACCGTGCCTTGATGAGCTTGCTTTGCAAATTCGACCAGGGCCAGACCACGAACGCAAAAAATACGATGGCCAGGATGATTGGCGTGGAGAAGAGCGCGATTGGTTTGATCAGCGCCGTCTGACTGACGCCTGACGCGAGCCACACGACCATCTCCGAGTCGCGATACCAGCGCGTCAGCACGAAGAGGATGGACACGAACAGGGTCACGATCATGATCACGGCGAGATAGCCGATGACGGTGAGGCCGATCAGCACGACGACGTCGCGCGGATCGACTTGTCCCGATGCGGCAAAGCCGACGATGCGGATCATCATCGTGGTCAGCATGATCGTGAGCAGCACCATGAATACGGCGCCAGCCGTATACGCGAGTTCACGCTGAAGGGAGCGTTCGAAGATCATTGATTGTCAGGTGGAAACCGGCGGCGACCAGGCGGTTGGATTATGTGCGGGCCGCGCTTGGACCACGTTTGGACCACACGCCATGACAAACGTGCCGGATGAACGAGTCGACCGAGTCATGAGCGAGACATTCAATCCGGGTATCGCTGCCCGCGACCGCCTCGGAAAAAAATAGCGGATAATTGCGGCTTTCTTCCTTCAGCCCAGATTTTATCCGAGGATAAGCGCGATGGACTTTAGCATAAAAGCCTGTGATTGGAGCAAAGGCTCGGCAAATGGTTTCCTTAACGGAAAGGCCGATGTAGTAGTGCTCGGAGTGTTCGAAGCGCAGACGTTGACGGGCGCAGCCCGCGAGATGGATTTGGTCACCAAGGGGCTGCTTACGCGCACGGTGAAAGCTGGCGACATGAGCGGCAAGGCCGGTTCCACGTTGATGCTGACCGAAGTGACGGGGATTGGGGCGTCACGGATTTTGCTGGTCGGCCTCGGCAAGCAGGACGCTTTCAATCAGAAGGCTTACACGGAAGCCGCGCGCGCCGCATGGCGGGCGCTGCTTGCCACGAAGATCGCGAACGTGGCGTTCACGCTCGCCCAACTGCCGGTGCCCGAGCGTACCAGCGACTGGGGTGTGCGCTGCGCCATCCTCGCGCTGCGCGAGTTGACCTACAAGTTCACGCAGATGAAAAGCAAGCCGGAAAACGGCGATCGCGCGTTGAAGAAAGTGGTGTTCAGCATCGATGCCGCCGACGAAAAGGCTGCGAAGCTCGCGTTGAAACACGCCACGGCGCTCGCCAACGGCATGGACCTGACGCGCGATCTCGGCAACTTGCCGCCGAACGTCTGCACGCCCACCTATCTCGGCCATACCGCGAAAAAGCTGGGCAAGGAATTCAAGCTGAAGGTGGAAGTGCTCGGCCAGAAGCAGATCGAAGCGCTGGGCATGGGTTCGTTCCTGTCGATCGCGAAAGGCTCGGTCGAACCGCCCGCGTTCATCGTGATGCATCACCAGGGCGCGGGCGCGAAGGCCGCGCCGGTCGTGCTGGTCGGCAAGGGCATTACGTTCGACACCGGCGGCATCTCCATCAAGCCCGGCGAAGGCATGGACGAGATGAAGTACGACATGCTCGGCGCTGGTTCGGTGTTCGGCACCATGCGCGCGATCGCGGAAATGGGGTTGAAGCTCAACGTGATCGGTGTGGTTCCGACGTGCGAGAACATGCCGGCCGGCAACGCGGTAAAGCCGGGTGACATTGTCACGTCCATGTCCGGCACGACTATCGAAGTGTTGAATACGGACGCGGAAGGCCGCCTGATTCTCTGCGACGCGCTGACCTACGTGGAACGCTTCAAACCCGCGGCAGTTATCGATATCGCCACGCTCACGGGCGCGTGCGTCGTGGCGCTGGGCCATCACAACACCGCTTTGTTCTCGAAGGACGACGCGCTGGCGGGCGAGTTGCTGGATGCGTCGAAGGAAGCCATCGATCCGACCTGGCGCATGCCGCTCGACGACGAGTATCAGGACCTGCTGAAGTCGAATTTCGCCGATGTCGCGAACATTGGCGGACGGCCGGGCGGCGCGATTACCGCGGCGTGTTTCCTGTCGCGTTTCGCGCAGAACTATCCTTGGGCTCACCTTGACATCGCGGGTACGGCGTGGAAAAGCGGCGCGGCAAAGGGCGCAACCGGTCGTCCGGTGCCCTTGCTCACGCAGTTCCTGGTCGATCGCGCGGGCCAATGAGCGTGGTTGAACCAAGCGTGAGCGGGGAGGCACAGCCATGACGCGTATCGATTTCCATTCGAATGTGGGGGATTCGATCGCGTACGCCTGCCGCCTCGTGCGCAAGGCTTACCTGAGCGGTCAGCCGTTGATCGTGCTGGCCGAACCCGAGCGGTTGAAGCGGTTCGACGAGCAATTGTGGACCTTCAAGCCGCTCGAGTTCGTGCCGCATTGCATGGCGGACAGCGCGCTGGCGGGGCAAACGCCGGTGTTGCTGACTGCGTCGCTGGAATCGCTGGGGCAGGATCTGCAGCAGCAGATCCTGCTGAACCTCGGCGCAACCGTACCGCCGCAGTTCGCGCGGTTTGAACGCCTGCTGGAAGTGGTCGGCAACGAGGAGCAGGAACTCGTGGCTGGGCGCGACCGGTATCGTTTCTATCGCGATCGGGGCTATGTGCTCAACAATTACAAGCAGGGCGGCTGAGCGCACCGCTCAGTCGCAGTGTGCGGGGGCCACGCGGTATGATCGCAAAAACGCCCGCCGTTACCGTTAGCCCGCAGTCGGCCTGCCATCAGGTTCCAACAGCCTGCCATCAAGAGAGACGGAGTCCACTCGTGCCCATCACCACCGCGCCCGATACGGCTGAAACACCCGAAAACTTCGATTCCTCCATTCCCGTGCTGACCGATATCATCGTGCCGGGCCGGCCAGACCGTGCCCGCGTTGCACCGCGGGCGCCGGAGCCGGTGTTATCGCCGGCGGCTGTGCCATCGCACGAGGAGCTTGCACACGGCGCGGATCGTGACGCCGATGTGATCGCAGACAGGCTGCGCGGGCGCTTCACGCATTTTTTGACTGGCGATGGCCGGGCGTTGATCGAGGAACGCTGCAGGGAATCGTTGCAGGAGCATTCCACCTGGCTAGTCAGCCAGATTACGCGGGAGGTTGCGTTGGCGCTGGAAACCGAGTTGACGCAATGGGTGCGCGAGGCGGTGGCCGACGAACTGGAACGGCGAGGGCGCAAGTAAGAAGGGGATTTCGGGGCAATTCTGGCTGACGGAGCCGAGTCCGACCCAGCGCAGCGGTAATCCGGCATTTAACCCGGCATTAAATTTCCTGCCTACGCCGGCAGAACCTGAAACGGTCCGCCGGCGCGAGCGAAAAACAGCGAGCAATTACCCCGCGATCAACCCGTTACCGCGCCTTTGTTTGCCGGCAACGCGAGCGCAGCATACTTGGCCAGCACGCCACGCGTATAACGTGGCGCAGGCTGCGTCCACTCTCCGCGACGACGCTCGATCTCGGCGTCATCCACGTTCAGTTGCAACAGCAGCTTGTGAGCGTCGATAGTGATCGAATCACCTTCCTTGATGAACGCGATCGTGCCGCCCATATAGGCTTCCGGGGCAACGTGACCCACCACCATTCCCCAAGTGCCGCCGGAGAAGCGTCCATCGGTAATCAGGCCCACCGATTCCCCCAGCCCCTGGCCGATGATCGCTGACGTAGGCGCCAGCATTTCCGGCATGCCCGGACCACCCTTCGGGCCGAGATAACGCAACACGACAATGTCGCCGGCCTTGATCTGACCCGCGACAATCGCGGTCATCGCGCTTTGTTCGTCCTCGAACACGCGTGCCGGGCCGGTGATGACCGGGTTCTTCAGGCCGGTGATCTTCGCCACGGCGCCGTCCGGCGCCAGGTTGCCCTTCAGGATGGCCAAATGGCCTTCGTCGTAGAGCGCCTTGTTGATCGGGAAAATCACGTCCTGATCAGCGCGCGGCTTCGACGGCACGTCCTTCAGTTCTTCCGCGATGGTCTTGCCCGTAATCGTGATGCAATCGCCGTGCAGCATGCCCGCGTCGAGCAAAATCTTCAGCACTTGCGGAATCCCGCCGGCCTTGTGCAGATCGGTCGCCACGTACTGACCCGACGGCTTCAGGTTGCAGATCACCGGCACTTTCTTGCGCATACGCTCGAAGTCGTCGATGCTCCATTCCACTTCGGCCGCATGGGCGATAGCCAGGTAGTGCAGCACCGCGTTGGTCGAGCCGCCGGTCGCCATGATCAGCGCAACCGCATTTTCAATCGATTTCTTCGTGATGATGTCGCGCGGCTTGAGATCGGCCTTGACCGCTTCGACCAGCACGCGCGCCGATTCCGCCGCGGACGTGACCTTTTCTTCGTCGGGGTTCGCCATGGTCGAGGAATACATCAGCGACATGCCGAGCGCTTCGAACGACGAGCTCATGGTGTTGGCCGTGTACATGCCGCCGCACGAACCGCTCGATGGGCAGGCGTTTTTCTCGATGCCGTCGAAATCTTCCTTCGACATCCGCCCGGCGGAGAACTCGCCGACCGCTTCGAACGACGACACGATGGTCAAATCCTTGCCCTTCCAGTTGCCCGGACGGATCGTGCCGCCATACACGTAGATACCCGGTACGTTCATGCGCGCGAGGCCGATCATGCCGCCTGGCATGTTCTTGTCGCAGCCGCCGATCACGACCACGCCGTCCATCCACTGGCCTTGCACAGCCGTTTCAATACAATCGGCAATCACTTCGCGTGACACGAGCGAGTACTTCATGCCTTCGGTGCCCATCGACATGCCGTCGGAGATGGTTGGCGTGCCGAATGTCTGCGGATTGGCGTCCGATTTACGAATCGATTCGACGGCGGCGTCCGCCAGCTTTTGCAGGCCGGAATTGCACGGCGTGATGGTGGAATGACCATTGGCGATGCCGATCATCGGCTTGTCGAAGTCTTCGTCCTTGTAGCCGAGGGCGTAATACATCGAGCGATTCGGGGAACGCGCGATGCCTTGCGTGATGTTTTTCGAGCGGCGATTGAAGGCCATGTGGGGGCTCCTTGAGGATTTTATTGTCTGGTCGCGAAAGGATGAAGCTTGTACGAACGCGTGTCCAATATATTATTCAGGGTCTACTAGGTCGTGGAACATATCAGTGGAAACGCGGAACATTGAACTCAGATTGTTGCGATATTTTGTGACGGTTGCCGAGGAAATGCACTTCGGACGGGCCGCAGGGCGCCTCGCGATGACGCAGCCGCCGTTGTCGCAGGCTATCCGGGCGCTGGAGGACATGCTGGGCGTTGCGTTGTTTGTACGTACGAAGCGTTCAGTCGAGCTGACGCCCGTGGGCAAGGATCTGCTGCCGGAAGTGCGACGGCTGCTCGCCGGCGCGGATGCGTTAAGACCGCTCGCGCAATCGCTCGCGCGGGGCGAGGCGGGGGGTTTATCGCTTGCGTTCGTTTCCACCGCCGATTACGGGCTCCTGCCGCTCTTGCTGCGCGATTTTGGCGCCCGTTACCCTGGCGTCCGGCTGCAACTCGTGGAAGCCACCAGCGACGTTCAGGTGGAAGAGCTGGTGGCCGGCCGCATAGACGCCGGGCTCGTCATTCCCCCGCTGCCGCCACGCCACGCCGTCGCGCTGTCGTATTTGCCGATCGCCCGCGAGCCGTTGGTCATCGCCATGTCCAGCGACGCCGCGGCTGCGCTCGGGCTGGGCGCCGAAGAATGGTCGGAGACGCCTGTGAGCCTTCACCAACTCGCCGATGCCCCACTCGTCGTCTTTCCACGGCGTCTCGCGCCCGGATTCTATGACATCATTATGGGTTGCTACGGCGCGGCTGGCCTGATGCCGCGGGTCGGGCAGGAAGCCATCCAGATGCAGACCATCGTCAGTCTTGTGTCGGCTGGCATGGGCGTCGCGCTCGTGCCGCAATCGCTGCGTCATCTGCGCAGGACCGGAGTGGTGTATCGTCCGTTGCTCGAATCGGGGCCGGTGGTTGAGACCGGACTCGTGTGGCGCGCGGCGGAGGTCAGCCCGGTGCTCGCCGGTTTTATCGATATAGTGCGCGCTCATGCGGCTACCGTGCCTGCGTTGCCGTGACCCCAACACGTAAATAGAAACATGCTCATTCACCCCAATTTCGATCCCATCGCGCTTCATCTCGGTCCGCTCGCTGTGCGCTGGTATGGCCTCATGTATCTGCTGGCGTTCATCCAGTGCATCGTCATCGGGCGCTTGCGGCTGCGCTTGCCGTACGTCTCGGCGCAAGGATGGACCACGAAGGATATCGACGACATCCTGTTCTACGGGGTGCTCGGCACCATCCTGGGCGGCCGGCTTGGCTATGTCGTGTTCTACAAGTCGAGTTTCTACTTCGCGAATCCGCTCGATATCTTCAAGGTGTGGGAAGGCGGCATGTCGTTCCACGGCGGCATGATCGGCGTGATTCTCGCGATGGTCCTGTTCGCGTGGCAAAGAAACCGGACCTGGCTGCAAGTCACCGATTTCGTCGCGCCGCTGGTCCCGCTCGGGCTGGCGGCCGGTCGCTTCGGCAACTTCATCAATGGCGAGTTGTGGGGCCGCGTGACCAATCCGAACGCGCCATGGGCCATGCTGTTCCAGAACGCATCCCCCGACGACGCCATTTGGCTGCGCACCCATCCGCAGCAGGCCGCGCAGTGGCATTTGAATGAGATCTTCGAGCGTTACCAGATGCTGCCGCGGCATCCGTCGCAGTTGTACGAGATCGCGCTGGAAGGGTTCGCATTGTTTATCGTGATGTGGCTGATGTCGCGCAAGCAGCGGCCGGTGGGCGGGATTTCCGCGGTGTTCCTGATTGGTTATGGCCTCGCGCGCTTCACGGTTGAGTTCGCGCGTGAACCTGATGATTATCTGGGCCTGCTGGCCATGAACCTGTCGATGGGCCAATGGCTTTCGCTGCCCATGATCATTGGCGGAATTGGACTGCTTGTCTGGTCGTATCGACGTGGGCGCGCAGTGCCGTCGGAGTCCGCGAAACTCTCCTGAACGAGAGATCAGCCTTTGCAAATGCCATGAAAAAGCCTCGCGCGCAGCGAGGCTTTTTTATATATAGCGAGACTTGAACTGAGCGTCTAGCGGTTCATCTGTACCGAACCCGACACGTTCACGGTCACCGTCGACGTGCCCCCTTCCAGCGCCATGGGTGCCGACATCTTTGCATCCGCGCTCATGTTGCGCGCGGCCATCATCATGACCGGACGCGGCGACGACCCGTTATGGCCGATGTTCACCTCGCGGATCGCATAACCGCTATAGCCGAATGCCTGGGCCGAACTCTGTGCCTGCTGCTTGAACGAAGCAATGGCCTGCGTCGAGAGTCTCTGTTCCGCGGCGCGCTGCGCTTCCGGCGAGAGCGAGAACGTCACACTGCCCACTTGCATTGAATCGCTCATCTTGCCCGCCAGCTTGGACGCAGCGGCGAAGTCCTTCGACTCCAGCACGACTTCCGTGCGGCCGCGCCATGCGGAAATACGGCCATCGCGATCGGTGGACGGATAGACGGTGAACGAACCACTGTGCGCGGTGACGTTATCGACACCCTTGGCCTGGCGCAGCGCGGCGTCCGCGCGTTGATTGAGCACCGACGTCAACGAGGCCGGGTCTTGCGCTTCCTGCTCATAGAACAGGGTGATGTCGACCACGTCCTGCGGCACGTCAGCACTGGCCTGTGCTGCGAGCGACAACACGCCCGACGGCTGGGCCTGAACGACGCTTTGCGCAAACGCGCTCTGTGCCATGGCAGCGCCTGCAAGCAGCACAGCGGCTGCCAGTGTGGAAGTGGTGTTTTTCTTTGTCATCGTGTAACTCCATAAGCATGAGTGCGCGTCATGTGACGCGAAGCTTAGGCGCTTCTCATGCTCGCGAAGTTCCCTTCAACGAGGTTACAAAAGGTGTTCGGTGATAAAGCGCCATTGCGTTTCGGTAACCGGTGTGATCGACAGCCGATTGCCTCGGGCGAGCACTTGCATATCGGCAAGCTCTGCGTGATCGCGTAGCGTGGCGAGGGGGATAAGCGGCGTCTTCTTCACGAAGTGGACGTCGACGAGCAACCAGCGCGGCTTTTCCTGCGATGACTTGGGATCGTAGTAGTGGCTGGAGGAATCGAATTGAGTGGGATCGGGATAAGCGGCCGACGACACCTTCGCAA
Organism: Caballeronia sp. dw_19; assembly: GCF_018449515.1. GTDB lineage: Bacteria > Pseudomonadota > Gammaproteobacteria > Burkholderiales > Burkholderiaceae > Caballeronia. The sequence goes on from NZ_JAAVUQ010000003.1 coordinate 212,691, forward strand.
TGCCTGCGATTCCCGGCTGCGGACAGCTTGAGTGATAGAACAGCACACCGTCGCCAACCTGCATGCCGTCGCGCATGAAGTTGCGTGCCTGGTAATTACGCACGCCGGTCCAGGGCAGGGTTTTTTTGGGAGCGTGAGCGAGATGGTCGATGCTCGCTTCGTTTGGTTCCGACTTCATCAGCCAGTAGCGCATGAATGTCTTCCATGGAGAAAGGTGCCGTGCAAAGAAGCATGCACGATGCAGGATTCACGATGCAAAAGAAAACGGCGCCGGAGAAGCTCCAGCGCCGTTAGTCCATTCAGTCAACTCAACCGCTTACTAGCATGCGCATAAAAACACGCATGCTGTTGAAAAGGGTCCCCGCCCAAGCCGCTAGGCCGGCATCCTGAACCTGGGTTCAAGATTGGTCGCAGTAAGCAGCACTTTGGGCTCATCAGACAGAGTGACGCGCTCGCCAGTGCTACAAGGTCCCACAACCGTGCACAATGGCATTGGTTCAAGGAATATATGACCTTGGCAAACCAGGCAGGGAGCAGTCACTTTACACCAATCGACGAGACGATGCAGCAATGATCCAGGAAAACTTTATGGTGACCGATGAATTCGTTAAATGCCTGAAGACGTAGCGGTTGACGCAGAATCGTGCCAGCATTCCGGCAACAAAATAACATCCGGATATTAGCTCGTACGTCAAGCACTTAAAGCAAATTCCAGCCACTACACACTTACCGCTACCGTATCTATTGCAGCAACTACCTCAGCAACTACTGCGCTTCGTATTGTGAAATCACGACGCCCAGTTGCTCGTTCATTTGATGCATGGTGCGGCGAATTTCTTCGGCCGGGAACGCCTCGCCGTGACGCACGCTGTTTTGCAGCTTGAGCAATTCTGACGCCAGTGACAACGCCGCCATCACCGCGATCCGATCGGTGCCGCGCACGCTGCTTGCGTTGCGCACTTTCGACATTTCCGCATCTACGCGCGCGACCGCTTCGCGCAACGCGCCTTCGGTTTCCGGCGAACATGCGAGCCGATACGGCGCGCCGAGAATGGATACCTCGATCTGTTTCGTCGTCATGCCTTTTCTCCGTGATGGTGTGATTCTTCATGCAACGCACCGTGCGCCGAGTCGGCGGTATCCGGTTCGATGCCGCCATCGGGAGGCAAGAGGGCAAGCTGGTTATCCGGCTCCGGTGCAGCTTTCGCACGCGGCAATTTTTCGAGAATCGCGTTGAGGCGAATCTGCGCGTCGTCGATCTTGGCCGACAGCGAGTCGCGTTCCGCCACCAGTGCGTCGCGTTCTTCGCGCATGGCCGCAAGTTCGCCCTGCGTGTTGGCATAGTCGGCGCGCAACTGTTCGAGTTGCTGGGCCAACGCGTGGTGAGCTTGATGATGGCGTTCGCTGATCTTGATCAGCCGGCCGATATTCTGTGACAGTGATTCGAGTTCGTTGAGCATGTGCTGCGTCCTCTTAAGACCTCGCATTTTAGCGCGCTTCTCCGGCGCTTCAGAAATTTGGTTCGTTTCCAGACGTAACAGCATTCGGTCTTCAAAGCATGGGCACGGCCCTTTATTTGTAAGGGGAAACGTTTTATATCGATTCATTTTCCCATTCATTCAGGCGTGCGAGCGTTCTTCGGAATATCGCGCGGGAGCCTTTAAAACAGGGGTAAATCGAATAATCGAACCACGTTGTGGACGGTCAATATGCCCGCATGGTCCTGCTTTCTTGACGGGCCATTGTGCCGATCTTAAACTCCCGCCACCCTGGTGCTCATGCGTGCGCTGCCAGCGCGCAGTTAAACGGGAAGCAGGGAGCAGAGTCAGCCCGGACGACTCACTCTGCGCTGCCCCCGCAACGGTAAGCGACTCGAACCCAAGTTGCAAGCCGGTCCTGGCGCGTTGCCCCGCCCATTTCACCACTCGAAAAATGGCGTCCGGCAGCACGCGGTTGGCCACTGCGCGTCCGCGCACGGGAAGGTCGCCCGATGGGTCGACAGCCCGGATACCAGCTTTGGGGGAACGCAACGGCGGCGATCATCCGCCGTGCTTCAAGCTTCGACGATCTGTACTATCCGTTCAGCGGCAATCCGTTGGTCGCCCAAAGCTTGCCGTTCCGTGGGGCGGCGCGCTTATCGATAACCTCGGCAACCTCTTCAACAAGGACCATCAGCTTGCGCACTCGTACAGCACGCCGCACGCCGCGTCGCGGCGCCTCGATCATGCCCGGCCGACTGCCGCAGTGAACACCAAGCGCATGAACGCCCAGCGCGCTTTCATGGTCTGGACCGGGCTCGGCCTGGCCGCGCTCGCTGTGTTCGTGGCGTCGCTGGCGCTGGGGAGTATCGCCGTGTCGCCGCTGCGGGTGATGCAGGCGCTCGTGTCCCGGTCGACTGACGTGATCGATGAAATCGTGCTCAGCCTGCGCCTGCCGCGCGCGCTCGGTGGTTTTGCGGCGGGTGCTCTGCTTGGCATGGCCGGTGCATTGCTGCAGGTCTTGCTGCGCAATCCTTTGGCCGAACCGTATGTGCTTGGCGTATCGGGTGGCGCGGCTGCGTTCGCGCTCGCCGCGATGTTGTTCTCCCTGTCGTGGTGGAGCGTCGATGTTGCCGCGTTCACGGGCGCGTTCTTATCGATACTGCTTGTGCTCGGCCTCGCCCGGCGCGAGTTGTGGCGTGGGGAACCGCAGGACACATCGCCGAGATTGCTGCTCACCGGCGCGGTGATCGCCGCGGGGTGGGGCGCGTTGATCACCCTCATGCTCGCGGTCGCGCCCGAGAATCGCTTGCGCGGCATGGTGTTCTGGCTGACCGGCGACCTGAACGGCGTCGCGATGCCATGGACCGCTTTAATCGCGCTGGTAATTGCGTTGATCGCTATCGTACCGGTCGCGCCCCAGCTCAACATACTGCTGCGCGGCGACGTAGCGGCCGAGGCGCTTGGCGTGCGCGTCGTGCAGTTGAGAGTGCGCGTGTATCTCGTTGCGTCGCTGGCGGCAGCCGCTGCCGTGACGACGGCCGGGACCATCGGGTTTATCGGGCTCGTGGTGCCGCATGTGCTGCGGCTCGCGTTCGGCAACGATCAGCGCATGCTGCTGCCTGCATCGGCGCTGGCCGGCGGACTGGCGGTGATGGGAGCGGACCTGATCGCGCGCACGGTGATCGCGCCGGCGCAGTTGCCGGTGGGTGTCATCACCGCGCTGATCGGCGTGCCGGTATTCTTGTGGATGCTCCTCAGGCGCGCGCCATGAACGGACTTCAGATCACTCATCTCACGTTGCGCGCGGGTACTCGTGCAGCAACTCGCGTGTTGGTCGCGGACCTCACGCAGACCTTCGCGCCCGGCGAAATGTGGTGCATCGCCGGTCCGAATGGTGCGGGCAAGACGACCTTGATTGCAGCGATGGCGGGGGTATCGAAGACGGCATCGAATGCGATTTCACTCGATGGAAAAGCGTTGAGCGCCTGGGGCACTATTGAGTTGGCCCGCCGCCGCGCGTTGATGCCACAAGCCACGCACGATGCGTTCAGCGCGACCGTACTGGACACCGTCATGCTCAACCGCTTTCCGCATCTCACTGGCTGGGGCTGGGAAAGCGACGCGGACCGCGCGGCTGCGCACGCGGCACTGGATAGGCTCGGCCTTGCCGAATTCGCTTCACGCGATGTCCTGTCGTTGTCCGGCGGTGAACGTCAACGTGTGGCGCTGGCCGCGACCTTGTGCCAGGACGCGCCGCTATTGTTGCTCGATGAACCGCTGGCGCATCTCGACGTGCATCATCAGATCGATTGCCTCGAAGCGCTGAGCGGCTGGGTCGGATCGAAACAACGCAGCGTGATTTTCTCGTGTCACGATCTGAACCTTGCCCGGCGTTTCGCCACGCACGCTTTACTGCTCGACGGCGCGGGCCACACGCATGCCGGCCGCGTTCGCGATGTCCTCACGCCCGAGCGTGCCGGCGCGGCGTTCGGTTATCCGCTTACCCTGATCCAGCAGGATGGTCACGAGGCGCTCGTGCCCGTGATGCGTTCAACCTCTCCGTGAACAACACTATGAACGACATACTTCCCCGTCCTGAACCGCTCGCTCGATCGATGGCGGGCGAGTTGCAACATGTGATCGATACGAAGACAAAACCGCCCGGCAGTCTCGGGCGGCTCGAATCACTCGGGCTTCAGATCGGGCTGATTCAACGGACTTTGCGGCCACGTATCGAGCGGCCGGCGATCATTGTTTTTGCCGGCGATCACGGCATTGCGGCCGAAGGCGTGAGTCCGTTTCCGCAGGAAGTCACCGTACAGATGGTCGCGAATTTCATCGCGGGCGGGGCGGCGATCAATGCGTTGTCGAAGGCGGCGGGCATGACGCTCGAAGTGGTGGACGCGGGTGTGGCGAGTGCATCGCCGGCAGCGCCAGGGTTCGTCGATGCAGCGATCCGGCGCGGCGGTACGCGTAACTTCGCGAACGAACCGGCGATGACGCGCGATGAAGTTCTGCAAGCCATCGAACGTGGGGCTGCGCGCGTGCGTTTTCACGCGGCGCTCGGGACCAACGTGATCGGCTTTGGCGAGATGGGGATAGCGAATACATCGGCGGCGGCGTGCCTGATGAGCCGGATCTGCAGCGTTGAAATTGATGCGTGTGTCGGACGCGGCACGGGTCTGGACGACGCCGGCTTGATTCACAAACGCGATGTGCTTGCCGCAGCTTTAAAGAAACACGCGGCATCCACCGATCCGATCGAGATACTGGCCACCTTCGGTGGCTTTGAAATCGCGATGATCGTGGGCGCGTTCCTCGCGGCGGCTGAAGGGCGCATGACGATTCTCGTCGATGGTTTTATCGTTACATCGGCGTTGCTTGTGGCTCACGCGCTTAACCCGGCGGTCCTTGATTACTGCGTGTTCGCGCATGCATCGGATGAAACGGGGCACCGGCGCATGCTGGAGCATTTCAACGCAGCCCCGTTGCTGCAGCTTGGATTGCGTCTGGGTGAAGGCACCGGTGCCGCACTTGCGTTGCCGTTGTTGCGCGCGGCGGTGGCGTTCATCAATGAAATGGCGAGCTTCGAATCGGCCGGCGTGTCCGATAAGGCCGTGTGATCCCGTGATGAACCGGCCATCGCAGGAACTTCGCTATTTCTTCACCGCGCTCGGGTATTTCACTCGCGTGCCGGTACCGCGTTGGGTCGGTTTCGAAGCGCATTATCTGAACGCGGCGGCGCGCTATTTTCCGTTGATCGGTGCGCTGGTCGGCGGGCTCGGCGCAGTCGTTTATCTCGCCGCGCTGCAGGTCTTTCCGGCGGGCGTGGCCGTGTTGTTGTCGATGGCGGCAACGTTGCTTGTCACGGGCGCGTTCCACGAAGATGGCCTCGCCGATTGCGCCGATGCCTTCGGCGGCGCAACTACCCGCGAGGACGTGTTGCGCATCATGCACGACTCGCGAATCGGCGCGTTCGGCGCGATTGCGCTGATCGTCGTGCTTGCGCTGAAGTGGCAGACATTGGCCACGATGCTGCCGCTGCGCACCGCATGGACGATCGTCGCGGCGCATGCGGCGAGCCGAACGTTCGCCATCAGCTATCTCTGTACGCTCGACTATGTGCGGGCCGAAGGTAAGGCGAAACCGGTCGCGCATAAGATGAGCACGTGGGCGTTTCTGTTAGCCGCCTTGTTCGGATTGCCCTGGCTTTTCTGGCCCGACTGGCGGCTCGGATGCGTGATGATCGTGGCGCTCGGTGTGTTGCGTTTTGCCATGGGGCGCTACTTCGTCAAACGTATCGGCGGTTATACCGGCGATTGCCTCGGCTTCGCGCAGCAGATTTTTGAACTTGCCATCTACCTCATTGGACTCGGATGGATCTCGTCCTGATTCGCCATCCGGCCGTTGGTATCGACACCGGGATTTGTTATGGCCGCACCGATGTCCCGCTTCTAGGCGATGCGGCCGATTCCGCGCGTGTGCTGGAGGAGCATTTACGGCTGCTGAAAGTGCCGGCAGTTGAAGGCCTCTGGCATACAAGTCCGTTAAGCCGATGCCGTTTGCTAGCCGAAGCACTTGGTCCCATTCAAGCCGATGCACGTTTGCAGGAATTCGATTTCGGCGCATGGGAAGGGCAGCGCTGGGATGGCCTTGATCGTGCAATGCTCGATGCCTGGGCAGAGGATCTTGAACACGCCCGCGAGCATGGCGGTGAGAGCGTCGCGCAGTTTGCCGAGCGGGTAATCGGTTGGGCCGATTCAATTTGTACCGCCAATACAACTGGCCCGGTTCACGCGGTGGCGCATGCCGGTGTCATACGTGTATTGACCGCTCATTTGCTCGGCGTCCCGCGCGCGAACGCGATCCAATGGCCGCTGGATTTCGGCGCGATCGTCTGGTTGAAACGCGTGCGCGATCAGTGGTTGTTGGTGCGCTGGAACGCCTGAATCTCTACTTCGGACGCCGCGTTCTGGCAACTTCCAGGTCTTCGCACAACGCGGCCGCTCCGAGCGCGAGACGCGGTGTCGGGCGGTTGATCAGGTCCCCATCGATACCGAACAGATTGTTGCGCGCGACGGCTTTGATCGATGGCCATTTGCGCCATGCATCCAGCGACGGCAACGCATGTTCCGAACTCGTCGCGCCCGGCGTGGCCGTCACGATCGCTTCGGGATCGGCGGCGAGGACGGCTTCAGTCGAGATGGTGGGCACCAGCGGTTTCAGGTCGGCGAACACGTTGTGACCACCGCATAGATCTATCACTTCGCTGATGATTTGCGACCCGTTGAGCGTCATCAGCGGGTCGTCCCAGACCTGGTAAAACACGCTCACTGACGGGCGGTTCGAATAACGCGTCCGCAAATCGGAAATGTCGCGACGGAACGCTTCCGACGCCTTGTTCGCCTGAGCCGATGTCCCGAGCAGGACTCCGAGTTTATCGATGGTGACAGGGATATCGTCCAGTCTGTGCGGCTCGCTGAAAAACAGCGGCACATGCAGTTCGCGCAACCGGTCGATCTGACGCATTGCATTACCGTGCCGCCAGACGACGATCAAATCGGGTTTCATCGCGACGATGCGCTCGAGGTCCAGCGATTTGTTATCGCCAACACGCGGGATGGCTTTGGCTTGCGGCGGGTAGTCGCTATAGCTGACCGCGCCGACCACGCGCGCACCGCCGCCCGCCGCGAACAGGAGTTCGGTGACGTGGGGTGCAAGGCTCACGATGCGTTGTGCAGGGGTGGCGAGGGTGACGGCGGCGCCGGTGTCGTCGGTGACAGTGAGGGTTTCGGCGCGGGCTTGGGCCGATGCAAAAATCGCAGTAGCGATGAAGGTGAGCGTGAGGAAGTGGCGCAGGGTCATGAGGAGTGTTGGTTCGGGTGCGTCATGTATGGCTCGGGCAGCATAACAAGCGGGTCTTGTGATCGAAGCACGAATACGCGTTCGGTTTTGATTAGCATTGGGAGAGTGAACCGCGCGATAGGAAGGGCTCAGTCGTTCAGCGGATCGCTTTCACCGCGACGTTAAACGCTTCCTCAAACCGCTCCCATTCTTCTTCCGATCCCGTCAAACCAATCCGCAAACTTGGCAACGCGCCGTGCTCGAAGAGCCGTGTCCAGATTCCGCGCGAGGCCAAAGCATGCTGCAGTGCCTTTGCTTTGTCGGTCTCGAACCATACGAAAAGCGGCGTTGCATGGGGATCGAAACCTTGATTGCGGATCAACGCGGCTAGTCTTGCGCTATCGCGAGCCAGCGTGGCGCGAGTCTCTGCTTGCCACGAAAGATCATTGAACGCGGCTTGCACCGCGTGTCGTGCCGGACCGCTTACGGTCCACGCACCGAGCGCTTCCGAAAGCGCATCGCGTAGGGGGGGCGCCGCGAGCACAAACCCTGCGCGAATCCCAGCCAGCCCATAAAACTTGCCGACCGAGCGCAGCACGATCAATCCCGGCCGCCCACTCTCCGATGCCAACGAGATCGCCGTATCGCCGTAGGCATCGGCGAACGCTTCATCAACGACCAACGTACCGCCGCGCCGGGACAATTGCTCATGCCACCGCAGCAGGACATCACGCGCGATACGTTCGGTCGTCGGATTGTTAGGATTCGCAACGATCACGTGATCAATGTCATCCTTCAAATCGATCGATGCGACATCGAGGCTGACTATCCGATGCCCCGCCCGTTCAAACGCCGGCCCGTACTCGCCATAGGTCAAAGGTGCAACGGCCGCAACGCCTCGCTTCAACACGCCCGGCAGCGCACGAATCGCCGCCTGACTGCCCGCAACCGGCAGCGCCTCCGGCGCTCCATAGTGGCGCGCGGCAAGCTCGGCGAGGCCATCGGCGTCCTCCGGCAAGCGGCGCCATGCGTCCACTGGAACGGGCGGGACCGGATAGACCCGCGGATTGATCCCCGTCGATAAATCCAGCCAGTCGCCCAGCGCGATTCCGTATCGACGCGCGGTTTCCCGCAGATTCCCGCCATGCCGGATGGGATCAGCCATGAAGCCCCACGCCCATGAAAGCCAGCACCAGCAGCACCGCGAGCCAAAGCAGGATCGTGCGTTCGACCAGTCGCAGCGCCGCCACCACGTGCCGCGACGACGCGGTCATTCCGAACCCGAGCACGGGCCGCGTTTCCAGAGCTCCGTTATAAATCGCCGGGCCGCCGAGCAGCACGTTCAGGCTTCCCGCGCCCGCCGCCATCACCGGCCCCGCGTTCGGACTGTCCCACAGCGGCGCCTGCGTGCGCCAGCAGCGCCACGCCGTGCGGGTGTCGCCCATCAGGGCGTAGCTTGCGGCCGTGAGCCGCGCGGGCACGAAGTTCAGGACATCGTCGAAACGGGCGGCCGCCCAGCCGAAACGCAGGTAACGCGGCGTGCGGTAACCCCACATCGCGTCGAGGGTGTTGGCGAGGCGGAACATCAACGCGCCCGGTCCGCCCGCGATGACGAACCAGAACAGCGCGCCGAAAATCGCGTCGTTGCCGTTTTCCAGAGCCGATTCGACGGCGGCGCGGGACAGCGCGGCTTCATCGGCGTGGGTGGTGTCGCGCGAGACGATCCGCGCCGTCAGCTTTCGCGCGGCGGGCAGGTCGCCGATCCCGAGGGCACGGGCGATCGGCACGATGTGGTCCCGCAGGCTTTTGGCGCCGAGCGAGAACCACAGCAGCGCGGCATGCACGGCGCACGCAGCGGCGAACGGCAGCACGCTCACGAGAATCCAGCTCACTGCCACCGGCGGCACGACGGCCAGCAGCCACGCGAGAATGCCCGCCGGCCGCGCCCGGAAACCCGTATTCATCTTTGCTTCGATGCGCGTGGCAAGCCGCCCGAACGCGACCAGCGGATGCCGCGTGGCCGGTTCGCCAAAGATCCGGTCGATCACCACGCCGGCAATGGCGAGCATCGCCGTAACGTAGAAGGAGAGCAGCAGCATGTCAGCCTTTGAGGACGAGCGGCAGGCCGGCGACCATCATGGTCACATGCGTGCTCGCGGCGGCGACGCGCTGGTTGATGCGGCCGAGTTCATCGACGTAAAGGCGCGTCACCGATCCCATTGGCACCACGCCCAGGCCGATCTCGTTGCTCACTATGATTACCTGGCCGCGGACGTTTGAAAGCGCGGCGTCGAAGTCGCTGAAAGCCTCAAGCGGCGGCTCGTCGGGTGTGCTGCCGTCAGCGGGGAACAGCAAGTTGGCGAGCCATAACGTCAGGCAGTCGATCAGCACCACATGACCTTCGCGATCCAGTTCGCGCAGCACGCCGCCCAGATCGAGCGGTGCTTCGACCAGCGCCCAGTGCGCCGGCCGGCGTTCACGATGCTGTTCCACACGCGCGGCGAATTCGGCATCGCCAATACGCGCCGTGGCCACGTAGGTAACGGGCAAACCGCTGTCGGCGGCCAGCCGTTCGGCAAACGCGCTCTTGCCCGAGCGCGCGCCGCCGAGAATGAAGGTGAGGTCGGGTGAAGTCATCGCAATATTGTACCGGCGGGCGCTACCATAGCGGCTTCCCAGAGAACCGATGAGCACGGAAACACCCATGCAATTTGCACCGCGCGGCACGCTGATGATCCAGGGCACGACCTCCGATGCCGGCAAGAGCACGCTGGTCGCGGGCTTGTGCCGGCTCGCGCGGCGCGGCGGCAGGCGGGTCGCGCCGTTCAAGCCGCAGAACATGGCGCTGAACAGCGCGGTAACCGTGGACGGCGGCGAAATTGGCCGCGCTCAGGCGCTGCAGGCAATTGCGGCGGGCGTGGATGCGGAAATCGACTTCAATCCCGTGCTGCTCAAGCCGACCAGCGATCGCGGCGCGCAGGTGATCATCCACGGCCACGCGCACGCCAATCTCGATGCCCGTGCGTATCACGCGTACAAAACCGTTGCCTTCGACGCGGTTCTCGCCTCATACGCCCGGCTTCAGCAGCATTTTGACGCGATTATCGTGGAAGGGGCGGGAAGCCCGGCCGAGGTGAACCTCCGGGACCGGGATATTGCCAACATGGGGTTTGCCGAGCGCGTGGATTGCCCGGTGGTGCTGGTGGCGGATATTGACCGTGGCGGCGTGTTCGCGCATTTGCTGGGGACGCTCGCGTGTTTATCGGAGACCGAAAGGGCGCGGATTCGCGGCTTCATAATCAACCGTTTTCGTGGCGATATCAGCCTGTTGCAGCCGGGTCTCGACTGGCTCGAAGCGCAGACCGGCAAGCCGGTGCTTGGCGTGGTGCCTTATCTGCACGGCCTGACGCTTGATGCCGAGGACATGCTGCCGAGTCAGTTACACACCCGGGGCGAAGCCGGCGGCGAGGTGCTGAAGGTGATCGTGCCGGCGCTACCGCGCATCAGCAATCACACGGATTTCGATGCATTGCGCGCACACGCGCAGGTCGATTTCTCCTACGTGCGTGCGGGGACGGCGCCGCCACCGGCCGATCTGATCGTGCTGCCGGGGTCGAAAAGCGTGCAGCGGGACCTGGCGTGGCTGCGCGAAAACGGCTGGGATCGCGCGATCGAGCGGCATCTCCGATACGGCGGCAAGGTGCTGGGAATTTGCGGCGGCATGCAGATGCTGGGCCGCACGGTGGATGACCCGCAGGGGTTCGAAGGGCCGGCAGGCTGCGTGAACGGGCTGGGCCTGCTGGATCTCGACACCACGCTGACGGCGGACAAGCTGCTCGACAACGTGACTGGCAGGCTGACCTTAACCGCGGGCCCTATCCCAGCGCCCGTGCGAGGCTACGAGATCCACATGGGCCGCACGACGGGCGCAGCGCTCGCCCAGCCGGCCGTGATGCTCGACGGCGAGCGTCCGGACGGCGCGATTTCCGCCGATAACCAGATCGCCGCAACCTATCTGCACGGCATCTTCGATACCCCGGAAGCCTGCGCGTCGCTGCTCGAATGGGCGGGTCTGCGTGATGCCGCGGCGCTCGATTACCCAGCATTGCGGGAGGCTTCGCTGGACCGTCTCGCCGATACGCTCGGGCAAGCGCTGGACCTTGACGCTATTGCCGCAATGTTCGCCTGAAAGCGGCGGGGCGGGGCGGGGCGTGGTTCGGGCTCGGGTCGGGTTTCGGGTGAGGGCAACATCCGGCTAGCCGATACGCGCCTGGAGAAGCGCCTCGGCTGGCCCAACTTTACCTGCAATAGATGGTTCGCCCGATGTCCGTGGTCTGACTATCCGACGCGACAGATCCCGGCGATGCACCGTAGCCGGCCCACGTTCGCCCATCGCCGAAACTGTTGACCACCCCGGCGCAGCTTCAATACAAGATCATCTGCGTGCATCGAAACAACGCGATGGTTTTACCCTCGCCATTCGTCACGACCGCGTCCCAGACATGTGTGCTGCGGCCGAGATGAACGGCGGTCGCCTTGGCCGTGATGACGCCCTCGCGCGCCGTGCCCACGTGGTTGCTCTTCAGTTCCACGGTCGTAAAATTCTTCGCGCCCTCGGGCAGATGGGCGATGCAGGCGTAGCCGCAACACGTGTCGGCAAGGCCGACCACCGTCGCCGCATGCAGGAAACCGTTCGGTGCGAGCACTTCGGGCCGAACGGTGAGTTTGCCGGTCAGCGTACCACTTTCCATCGATACGAGCTCCACGCCGAGCAGCTCCGGCAGACGGCCGCGCTGGCGTTCGCGCAGATAGTCAAGGGTGATTTCGGGGCGCAGTGTGGCCATGTTGCGGAGTCCTTGAAGTTGAGTGGCGTTGTTGACGCGCATGGATTGAAATAGGCAAATCCGATAGTATCAACGGCTCGAACTTTTCACTTAATGCAGCGCTTACAGCACGCCGGGGGTTATCGGCTGTGGAGCGCGGCCGACAACGCGTGGATTGAACCTATGACGGTGATCGTGGTGGCGAATCCGAAGGGCGGCGTGGGCAAGAGCACGCTGTCTACTAATCTGGCTGGTTATTTTGCGGCGAACGGCGAATGGGTCGCACTCGCGGACCTGGACAAGCAGCAGTCTGCCCATGGCTGGCTTGGCTTGCGCCCGGACACGCTGCCGAAGATAGAAGAGTGGAAGACAAACGTTGATGCGCCGTCGAAGCCGCCGAGAGGCCTGGAGAAGGCGGTTATCGACACGCCTGCAGGGATTCACGGCACCCGTCTCGCGCTGGCGCTGGAGTTGGCCGACAAGGTGATTGTGCCGTTGCAGCCGTCCATGTTCGATATTCTCGCCACACAGGAATTCCTCGAACGGCTGCAGAAAGAGAAGGCGGTACGCAAGGGCACGATCGAGGTCGGCGTGGTGGGTATGCGGGTGGATGCCCGGACGAAATCAGCGGATCAGCTGCATCGGTTCGTGGAAGGGCTTGACCTGCCGGTGCTGGGTTTTATCCGCGATACGCAGAACTACGTGCAGGTCGCGGCGCACGGGCTCACTATCTGGGACGTCGCTAAAAGCCGGGTGGAGAAGGATATCGAGCAGTGGCAGCCGATTATTGAATGGGTGTCGAAGAAGTAGAAGGTGATGTAGACGACCCCGAAGACCATAAAAAACGCCGGTTGGCTTCATTTCCATGAAAGCCGACCGGCGTTTTTTTGCGTTTTCTTAGCAGACCAGAACCCGATTCAGGTCCAGTTCTGCGTCGGCACGTGGTCGCGGTTTCCCTTGATGCGGTTCTTTTCATCGACGAACACGAGATCCGGCTTCCAGCCCGCCTTCAGTTCCGCCTCATCGACCAGCGCAAACGCCGCGATGATCACCAGATCGCCCAGTTGCGCCCGGCGCGCTGCCGAGCCATTCAGCGAAATCATGCCGCTGCCGCGCTCGCCCTTGATGGCATAGGTCGTCAGGCGTTCGCCGTTGTTCACGTTCCAGATATCGATCTGCTCGTTTTCAACCAGATTCGCCGCTTCCAGCAAATCCTCGTCGATAGCGCACGAACCTTCGTAATGCAATTCGCAATGCGTGACCGTGGCGCGGTGAATCTTCGATTTCAAAAGCGTTCGCTGCATGTGTTTCTCGTTCAAATTTCCAGGTTGTCAATCAAGCGCGTAGTGCCCAGCTTGGCGGCGGCCAGTACGACGAGCGGGGTCGCGGTATCGCCGGGGCCGGGCGGCAGCAGGTCCACGCGCTTTCTCACCGCGATGTAATCGGGCTGCCAGCCGCGCTGTGCCAATGATTCCACGGCTTCTTTTTCTATCGATGCAAAGTCGCGATTGCCCGCCAGCACCGCATCGCGCACGCGATTCAGCGTTTTTGCGAGGATAGGCGCTTCGGCGCGCTCGGCCGCTTGCAGGAAGCGATTGCGCGAACTGAGCGCCAGGCCGTCGGCGTCGCGCACGGTTTCAGCCGCGATGATCTCGGTGGGCAGCGCAAACTGGTGGCACATCTGCCGCACGATCATCAGTTGTTGATAATCCTTCTTGCCGAAAACTGCCACGCGCGGCTGCACGCATGACATCAGCTTCATCACGACGGTACACACGCCCTGGAAGAAACCCGGCCGGAATTCGCCTTCCAGGATGTCGCCCAGATTAGTGGGCGGATGAACCCGGTATTGCTGCGGCTCCGGATAAAGATCGGCTTCGGTCGGCGCGAACAGCACGTATACGTTCTCGGCCTGCAGCTTTTCGATGTCGTCTTGCAGTGTGCGCGGGTATTTATCGAAATCTTCGTTCGGTCCGAACTGCAGCCGGTTCACGAAAATGCTGGCAACCACCGGGTCCCCATGCTGGCGCGCCAGCCGCATGAGCGACAGGTGGCCGTCGTGCAGGTTACCCATGGTCGGGACAAAGGCGGTTCGGTTCTGGCCGCGCAACTGGTCGCGCAGTTCATGGATCGAGCTGATGACTTTCATCTAGCAGGTGTCTCCTGGCGGGCAGCTTTGAAAACACTGCTCCAAGGGGAAAGAAAAGGGGAAGGGCGCTGCGCTGCTTTCGCGCTACTACTCGCAGCGGAAGGCTTAGGCCGGCGAATACGCGAGTCTCACGTAGATAGGCGCATACGGCTCGGCCTGGGTGATTTCAATCAGCGCTTCACGCGACAGTTCCAGCATCGCGATGAAATTCACCACCACGACGGGCACGCCGCGCGAGGGGTCGAAGAGATCGCAGAATTCCATGAAGCGGGCATTCTGCAGGCGCCGCAGGATCACGCTCATATGCTCCCGCACCGACAATTCCTCGCGCGAGATCTTGTGATGCTCGACCAGCCGGGCGCGCTTGATGACGTCGGCCCAGGCGGCGCGCAGGTCGTTTGCATCGACGTCGGGGAAGCGTTGCGCCGAACTCTGCTCGACGTACACGTCTGCCCGCAGGAAGTCGCGGCCCAGTTGCGGCAGGTGATCCAGACGCTGCGCCGCGAGCTTCATCTGCTCGTATTCCAGCAAGCGCCGCACGAGTTCGGCGCGCGGATCTTCCGCTTCCTCGCCGGTATCCGCCTTTTTCACCGGCAGCAGCATGCGCGACTTGATCTCGATCAGCATGGCCGCCATCAACAGATATTCCGCCGCGAGTTCCAGGTTGGATTCGCGAATCTGGTCGACGTAGCCCAGGTACTGGCGCGTGACGTCGGCCATCGGGATGTCGAGGACGTTGAAATTCTGCTTGCGGATCAGGTACAGCAGCAAGTCGAGCGGACCTTCAAACGCTTCGAGAAAAATCTCGAGTGCGTCCGGCGGGATATACAGGTCCGTTGGCAGCTTCCAGAGCGGCTCGCCGTACAGGTGCGCAAACGCCACGCCGTCAATGGTGTTCGGCGTGGAGTCGGTCGCGGGCGCGGCAAGCGCCGCGGCGCGATCATCCTTGCCGGAGTGTCCTGGGTGTCCCGAACGCTCCGGCGCCTCGCGGGCGGCACTCACGTTCAGAAATTCTGGTAATAGACGTAGGGCGTTTGTTCGACCCGCGATGTCTTGATTTCCGAGCTCTCGTCCAGGTCGATAGGCTGCTTGTCCCACAGCAGCGCACGGCCCTGGCGCTGCTCTGCTTCGAGCGACGGTTTCTGCTCTTTCATCTGGTTGATGAACTGGGTGATGTCCGACAGGTACATGATTCGACTTCCGTTGGCTCAGAGCGATTCGAAAACGGGCGCGGCGGGGGGCCAAGCGAGTTGCCACCGTGACTTGCCGCCGTGATTCATCGCAATTTTACCGCAAGCATCGGGGAGCGGAGCGGTTAACCCGCCGGAAGGTCGCCGGAAAGCGGGGACATCGGCCATCAGGTCTACCGGAGCGGCCGGAAAAGTGAACGAGGCGTGAACGAAACGTGAACGAAAAGCGACGGTAAAACGATGTCAATTATTGATGCAGCGCGGAACAAGCGCCGTACAGAGCCGTCCAAGGCGCACCTCCGGCATTTCCAGGAGCGAGTGAGGCGAAGCGGCCGAAGCCGGGCGACGGTCGGGTTGAACGTTGTCCGATCGGCCAACCCAGTGGTTTTTGGGACAGCCGGCCGCGCCAGTGTGGTGAAATAGCGCCTGCTGGACCGACGCTCGGCGCTTGCCAGGCAAATGCGCCGGCAATTCGCCGCGACCGCCTCAGCATCAAGCCGGCACCGAGCGCCGGCCATCCCGTGTCACCCACGCAATCCCATTAATTCAACCCCGGAGGTCACGTTTGGCGGGGCGCCTGTTTGATCCGCTGCGCTTCAAGCGCGGGCAAGCCGATGACCGGCGGCTTCCGCCGCCGGTCATCGCGTCGTCGAAGGCGCCTTCCCGTGCGTGGTGGTGGACATCCGCGCGCCGTGTATTCTGGTCGCTCCACGCACTGGCGTTGTTTGCCGTGGCCCAACCGGCGCATGCGAAATACGACGTGGATATCGACGCGCCGCGCAGCGTCCGGGCGCTGTTGAAAGACCATCTCGATCTGTCGCGGTTCAAGAAGCGTGACGACATCAGCGACGAACAATTCGACTTCCTGGTCACGGCCACGCCGCAGGAAGTCCGCGATCTCGTCGCGACCGACGGTTATTTCACGCCGATCGTGCGCACCGACGTGAAACATGACGGCAATAAAAAGTCAGTCACCATCAGCGTCGATCCCGGTCCTCAGACCAAGATCGCGTCCGTTTCGCTGACGTTCAAGGGCGCAATCACGACCGAAGACCCCGCGCAGGAAAACACCGCGCGCCTCGCGTTTTCAGTCAAGGAAGGCGATCCGTTCTCCCAAAACGCGTGGGATGACGCGAAGAATGCCGCGCTCAAAGCGCTACAGGCCCGCCGGTATCTCGGCGCGAAAATCTCGGAGTCGAAGGCGCGCGTGAATCCACGCACGCATATAGCGGATTTGTCGGTGACATTCGATAGCGGCCCGACATTCACCTTCGGCCAGCTGGACATCAGCGGCGTGCGGCGTTATCCGGAAAAGATCATTCACAATGTGAACCGGATTCATCCAGGCGACACCTACGACGTCGCGCGCGTGAACGAGTTGCAGCGCCAGTTGCAGAACACGCCGTATTACGCGTCGGTTGCTATTGACGCGGACAACGACGTCACCAAGCCGAATGAAACGCCGATGCACCTGAAGGTCAGCGAGTATCCGTACAACAGCGTGCGTTACGGCGTGGGTTATGCGACAGATACGGGCCCGCACATCCAGGGCGCTTACAGCTACCTCGATACCTTCGGCAAGGCTTATCCGTTCACGATATCCGGCCGCCTCGACCAGACTCAGCAATACGGCCAGGTGCAGCTCGCGATGCCGCCGGACGGCCGCACCTGGGTGAACAGCGTGCTGGCTTCGTACACGAACACGAACGTATCCGATACACGCATCTACAGCGCACGCGTGGGCGTGCAGCGCACGCGCTCGCTGCAGAACATAGACACCACGTTTTCGCTGCTCTTCTATGCCGACCGGCTGACACAGAATCTTGGGCCCCCGACCACCAGCCGTGCGCTCGTGCCGTCGTGGCAATGGGTGCGCCGTAATGTCGACGATCCGCTGTTTCCGCGCTCGGGCAACCTGATTCGGGCGGAAGCGGATGTAGCGGTGAAGGGCATCCTCACCGATCAAACCTTCGGCCGCGTTTATACGAACCTGCTGCAATACCTGCCGCTGGGCAAACGCGACCTGTTTGTGTTCCGCGCGGAGTTCGGCGGGGTGTTCACGGCGGGCAGTTCGAGCGGCATTCCCGCGTCGCTGCTGTTCCGGGCGGGCGGTGCGAATTCGGTGCGCGGTTACGGTTATCAGGCTATTGGTAATGACGTCGATGGCTCCGTATTGCCGACCAAGTATCTGATGACCGGCAGCACGGAATACCAGCACTGGTTTTCGCACGATTGGGGTGGCGCGGTGTTCTTCGACATAGGCACCGCCACCGATACCTGGAAAGAGCGCGTATTCGAGCCGGGCACAGGTGTGGGCGTGCGCTGGCGCAGCCCGGTCGGGCCGGTAAACGTGGATATTGCGTATGGCTTCAAGAACCGGGACATCCGCCCGTACCTGACGCTCGGGATCGCCTTTTGATGAATTTGCCTGGATTATTTCGATTGTTCCTTCAAGCATGAGCGACCAGAACGGCCAATCTCCCGCGGACCAACCGGACCCTTCCGAGGACCGGGGAAACGGCGCGTCTGAAAACGGAACGCGTGATCCAAAGCCACGGCGCGGCGGCTGGCGGCGCCTGGCCAAATGGCTAGGCGGTTTCGTGCTGGTGCTCGTGCTGTGCTTCGCGCTCGGCGTCGCCATGATCCTGTACGCACTTAACAGCGAGCGCGGGACGCGTTACGTGTGGCAGGCGGCGACGTCGCTGCTCGGCGGCCGGCTGAGCGGCACGCTCGACGGCGGCGCAATATCGACGGGCCTGCGTTTGCGCAATGTGCACTGGAAAAGTCTCGACGGCCAAGGAACGGATATTGCCGTGGACAGCGTTTCCGGCAAGTGGGAACTGACCCGCGCGCCGTTGCGTTTCACCATCGATTATTTGCATGTCGGTACGGTCGATGCGCGCATTGCGCCTTCGCCAAAAGACACCAGCAAGACGGAGTTGCCGCAAGATTTGCGTTTGCCGATCCAGCTTGCCGTCAGCGACGTCACGCTCGACAAGCTGCGCCTTCATGAAGGCGCGACAACCACCGAATTCTCGCGGCTCGCACTCGACGGACATAGCGACGGCCGTCATCACGAGGCGCGCATCCAGCGTCTAGATACACCGTTCGGCGCGATCACGGCCGCATTGAAACTCGATGGCGGCGCGCGCCCGTTCCCGTTGACTGGCGATGCCGGTTATTCAGGCGAAGTCAGCGGCGAGGCCGTGCAGGTGGCCGCGCATTTGACAGGTTCGCTGGAAAATCTCGCCGCCGATATCAACGCCAGCGGTTTAAAACTCAAGGGCCAGGCGCACGTCGAGGCAGAGCCGTTCGGCGATGTGCCGCTCAAGCGCGCACTGGTTACCATCGATCACGTCAATCCACAGGCCTTCAGCCCGAGCGCGCCGTTCGCGGACCTCGCGCTGCGGGCAGAACTGACCCCCGATCCGGCTACGCCGAACGCGCTGGTGGTGACCGGGCCGGTATCGATCGTGAACGCGAAGCCGGGTTCGGTCGACAAGCAACTGCTTCCCTTGATCGATGCCCAGGCGAACGTGAAGCTCGATGCGTCGGCGCAAGTTATCTCCGACCTGAACGTGCGGCTGTTGAAGGACGCCACCATCACGGGCGGCGGAACGCTCAAGGGTGGGACAGGGCAGTTCGATCTGAAGGTCGCGAAACTCGACCTGAACGCGATCGAATCGACCATCCGTCCGACGCAGTTTGCCGGGCCGATCGGCATCCATCTTGATGGCGACAAGCAGACCATTACGCTCGATCTCAACGACCCCAAAGCGGCGTTGCACGCGCAGGGCAAGGTCACGCTAGACGCCAAACAAACCGCGTTTGACGACGTGAAACTGAGCGTAGGGAAAGGCCGTATCGAGCTGAGCGGCGCGCTTCAAAAGGACGTGCATTCGAGCTACGACCTGAAGGCGAAGGTCATCGATTTCAATCCGCTGCTGCTGACCGACGAACTGGTCGCGAAGCCTCCGCCGAAGGGATCCAAAGCGAAGCCGGCGGCGAAATCACGGCCCATCGAAGCGCGGGTGAACGGCACGCTTTCCGCGACGGGCGTACTCGCACCAACGCTCACCACCAAGGCGCAGTTCAAGCTCGGCGACAGCGTCTACGATAACCTCCCCCTCACCGGCGCGGGTACGATTCAGGTCGTGGGAACGCGCATCCTGCCGAGCACGGCGACGCTTTCCATTGCGGGCAACAATGTCGATCTCAATGGCAGTTTCGGCGCGCCGGGCGATCGCTTGCGTTTTCGTATCGATGCACCGCAACTCGAGCGGCTGGGCTTCGGACTGGCAGGGCTTGTAAAAGCCGATGGCGATGTCACCGGCTCGTTCGCGCATCCGAATCTGGCGGCCAACTATCAGGCCGACAGCGTGGTGTTCGGTGCGAACCGCGTTGGCCATGCAGAAGGCCGGGCGGAAGCCCGTGACGGCGCGAATGGCGCGCTGGTGTTCACCCTGCAGGCCCGCGATGTCAGCGCGGACGGCGTCGATCTCGCGAGCCTCGACGCGAACCTGAACGGCACGCGCGCGAACCATACGCTCAATGCAACCGCTGTGGGCAAGGTGCGCGGTAACGCGGTCGACCTGACGCTGGCTGCAAACGGCCGCCTGACCGATGCCCGCGACGGCGCGCATTGGGACGGTACCGTCACGCGCTTGTCGAACAAGGGCACGCCGAACGTGAATCTCGACGCGCCGGTAACCGTGAGCTACGCGCCGAATCACGTGGCGCTGGGGGCGACGCGTTTATCGGCGGAAGGCGCCGTGCTCGACTTGAAATCGTTCGCGCTCGATGGCGGGCGCATCAGTTCGGCCGGCCAGTTGACGAACCTCTCGGTGGCGCGGCTGCTCGAAATCCGTCAGGAACTGGAGGGCGGACCGCCGCCAGCCAAGACCGATCTGGTTTTCGATGGTGACTGGAATTTCGCGCTCGGCGCCACCGCGACGGGCTACGTGCAGCTGAAGCGGCGTTCGGGCGATGTCTCCATCGACGCCGCCCGCGGTGTCGCGGCGCTCGGCATCACGGACATCACCGCCCGCGCGGACTTTACCGGCGGCAATCGGCTCAACGCGACGGTGCACGCGCAGGCCACGCGGATCGGCGTGATCGATGCCAATGTCCACACGAACCTGGTGACGCGCGACGGCGTGCTCACGGTCGCCGACGAAGCGCCGCTGAGCGGAGCGATCGACGCCAACGTTCCAACGCTGCGCACGACCGGCGGGCTGTTCGGCCCGGCTTATCTGCTCGATGGCCACCTTGGGCTGAAGCTGACTATCGCGGGGATCGTGGCGAAACCGACGGTCTCCGGCATGCTCACCGGTGACGCCTTGTCGGTCACGGTCATCGATCAGGGCGTGCAGTTGAAGGACGGCGTGATCCGGATTGCGTTGTCGGAGAATCTTGTCGATCTGCAGCAGGTCGAGTTTCACGGCGCGAGCGGCACGTTGCGCGCGACCGGCAAGGTGCGGCTGGATCAGCAGCAGCCTGACCTGACGGCCAGCATCATTGCTGACAAACTCGAACTGTTTGCATCGCCGGATCGGCAGTTGCAGTTGTCGGGCAGTGCGTCCGTGGCAAACGCGGGTCTGCAGGGCGGCATGGCGATTGACGGCAAGTTCACCATCGATCACGCGCTCTTCGATTTGCCCGAGCAATCGGCACCGTCGCTCGGCGACGACGTCGTGATCGTGCGTCCCGACGGGACGGTGAAGGGCGAGGATCAGAAGGTGGTCGCGACGGGCGACAAGCCCGTGGGCGCGTTCGCGCCGCGCGCGAATATCGATATCAATCTCGGCCAGAAATTCCGCTTCCGTGGCGCGGGCGCGGACCTTGGTCTCGCCGGCACCGTCACCGCGATGAGCGCGCCGAACATGCCGCTGCGGGCGGTCGGCAATGTGCGCGTCACGCCGGGTTCCACGTATACGGCGTTCGGGCGGAAGCTGGGAATCGAAAACGGCTTTTTCACGTTCAACGGACCGGTCGCGAATCCCGGCATCAATATTCTGGCGATGCGCCGCAATCAGGAAATCGAGGCCGGCGTGCAGGTGACGGGCACGGTGCAGTCGCCGGTTGCCAAGCTGATCTCAGAGCCGAACGTGCCGGATAACGAGAAGTTATCGTGGTTGCTGTTCGGTCATGGCACGGATCAGGGCAACAACATTGGTCAGCAGAGCGCGATGACGAATGCGCTCGCATTGCTGGGAAGTTCGCAGGGCAAGCGGATTGCGCAGACGTTCGGGCTGGATGAGTTTTCTATCGGGACGAGTGAGGTTGGGCTAACCGATCCGCAAGTCGTGATGTTGTCGAAGGCGATCAATGAACGGCTCGTGCTGGGCTATGAGCAGGGTCTGCAGTCGGCAAGCAATGCGATCAAGGCGACGCTGAGCCTGTCGCGGTTCTGGTCGGTATCGGCTTACGGCGGCACGTTCCAGGGTATGGATCTGCTTTACACGCGGCGATTCGATTCGTGGTCGCGAAGGAACGGGCCGACGGACTCGAAGTAGGTTGCGGACCGCATGAACGTTGCGTGAAAGTCAAAAGGCCGTTTCCAACGCGAGTTGGAAACGGCCTTTTGGTTTTGCGTCCGGGCGCGGTGAAAAACCGCGCGACCGGTGCTTTTACTTCACGCTTTACTTCACGCGCATACCCGGCTTCGCGCCGCTGTGCGGTTCGAGGATGTACAAACCCGGTTCGGCTTTTTCGTCGTCGGCGGAAGCGGCCAGCACCATGCCTTCCGACAGCCCGAACTTCATCTTGCGCGGCGCCAGGTTCACGACCATCACCGTGAACTTTCCGATCAGGTCCTGCGGCTGATACGCCGACTTGATCCCGGAGAACACGTTGCGGGTTTTTTCCTCGCCGATATCCAGCGTCAGTTGCAACAGCTTGTCCGACCCTTCGACCGCCGTGCAATTGACGATCTTCGCGATTCGCAGATCGACCTTGGCGAAGTCATCGATGGAAATCACGCCCTCCGCTTCCGGCTCTTTCACCTTCGCGGCTTTCTTCGACGAGGACGTGGAAGCAGCTGCGGGCGCCGCAGCAACCGCTTGCCCCGGCGCGACCGATTCCCGGTTCGCCGCGATCAGCGCTTCAACCTGCTTCGGATCGACGCGCGTCATCAAGTGCTTGTACGCGTTGATCGGCCGCAAAGAGCTGAGCGGCGCGGAGACATCTGCCCAGACGAGCGGCGCGATGCCCAGGAACCCTTCCACCGATACCGCCAGCACCGGCAGCACCGGCTTCAACGCCAGCGACAGCAAGCGGAACGCCTCCAGACTCACGCTGCACGTTTCATGCAGGGCAGCCGGGTTGGCTTCGTCCTTGGCCTGATCCCAGGGCTTCGCGGTATCGACAAACGCGTTGACGGTATCGGCGAGATCCATGGTTGTGCGCAACGCCCGCCCGTATTCACGCGACTCGTAAAGCGCCGCGATCTGCGGCACGGCGGCGCGCAATTGCAGCAGCAGCGGATGATCCATTGCGCTGTCCAGCACGCGGCCGTCGAAACGCTTAATCAGGAACCCTGCCGCCCGGCTCGCGATATTCACGTATTTGCCGACCAGATCGCTGTTCACGCGCGCCTGAAAATCTTCAAGATTCAGGTCGATGTCTTCCATCGTGTGGTTCAGCTTCGCGGCGAAGTAGTAGCGCAGCCACTCGGGGTTGATGCCCGTATCGATCACGCTTTTCGCCGTGATGAACGTGCCGCGCGATTTGGACATCTTCATGCCGTCGACGGTGAGAAACCCGTGCGCGAACACGTTCGTCGGCGTCCGATGGCCGGAAAACTCCAGCATTGCGGGCCAGAACAGTGTGTGGAAGTACAGAATGTCCTTGCCGATGAAGTGATACTGCTCCGTCTTCGATCCCGGCCGGATCCATTCCTCGAAATCGAGGCCGCGCGCATCCGCCAGATTCTTGAAGCTGGCGTAATAACCCACGGGCGCGTCCACCCACACGTAGAAATACTTGCCCGGCGCGCCGGGGATTTCGAAGCCGAAATACGGCGAGTCGCGTGAAATATCCCAGTCGGCGAGTTTCGCGTCGCCCTTGTCGCCGAGCCATTCGCGCATTTTGTTCGTGGCTTCCTGCTGCGCGAGTCCGCCGACCCAGCCGCGCAGGAAATCTTCACAACGCGGGTCGGAGAGCCGGAAGAAATAGTGCGTCGAGGTCTTGCGCACCGGTGTCGCGCCCGACACCACCGAATACGGGTTGATGAGATCGAGCGGCTGGTACGTAGATCCGCAGACTTCACAGTTGTCGCCGTATTGATCTTTCGCGCCGCATTTCGGGCATTCGCCCTTGACGAAGCGGTCCGGCAGGAACATTTCCTTGACCGGATCGTAGGCTTGTTCAATATCGCGCGCGTCGATCAGACCGGCCGCCTTCAGCGACTCGTAGATGGATTCGCACAGCACGCGGTTTTCTTCGGCATCGGTGGAATAGTAGTTGTCGAACGAGATGCCGAAGCTGTCGAAATCGCGTTTGTGCTCTTTCCCCACGCGCTCGATCAACTGCTTCGGCGTGATGCCTTCCTGCTCGGCGCGCAGCATGATGGGGGTGCCGTGGGTATCGTCGGCGCCGACGTAGTAGACCTCGTGACCGTGCATTCGCAGTGAGCGCACCCAGATATCGGTCTGGATGTATTCGACCATATGGCCGATATGAATCTGACCGTTCGCGTACGGGAGCGCGGACGTGACGAGAATCCGGCGATGGCCAGGGGTGGCTGACGCCGCTGCGGAGACGGGTGTGGACGAGGTGGGTGCTGACATAAGGCGCTGGCCCTGCGGTTGAAGAATTCAGTGATTGCGTGAAAAAGCGAATCACGATTCTAACAGTCAAGGGGCTTTCGTTCGCACTCGGGGGGCGGGCGGGGTGGGCGTGCGGGGTGTTGGGGTTGGTGGTGGGGGCCAGGTTCTGGGGTTAGCGGTTCTGGGTCAATGCCGGGGTGGTGGTTTTGGGGTTAGTGGTCAGGGGTCAGTGCCGGGTTGGTGCTTTCGGCCTTAGCGGTCTGCGAGAGTCGGATTTTCTCTTTATCACTGTTAGCCACTGTGCGTGGCGGCACGTCATTTCTTTGTCCAAAGCGACAAAGAAACGAAGCAAAGAAAACGCTTTAAACCACGCTACCCTAAGTGTCCACAGCGTGCAGTTTTCATTCATAGGTGCCCCAAAAGCACGGTGCTCGCCAGAGCCTCGAATGTTTGAACCCCTCCTTCTCGCGAATCCTGACACGAACACGCTTCGCCCCGTACGCTCTCGGGCAAGCACCATTTGCCAAGGAACCCGCACGGCCTTACAGATATTTACGGCTGCGGCTTTTTGATGGCTTAGCTCCTGGTCTGTGCGACCGTATTCATAGGCCACAGCTTCATGCGTGTTTGTGGTTACTGCTTCAGTTTTTGTGAATTGGCTGCGCGTTCTGCACAGCTATCTTCGTCGGTTACGGCCACCCGCATCTTTGCGGCCTCGTTTCCAGCTGGGTTGGCGACATGGTTCGAGGTGCGTACACATTTGGAGCTCGGTCGTCCGCGGATAGCGCGGGGTGCTCCTTGGGCAGGTTCAATCACTGGTGGCGAAGCGTGTGGGTATCGGTGTTCGGAGAAGGAGGGGTTCAAACATCCGTCGCTCTGGCGAGCACCGTGCTTTTGGGGCACCTATGAATGAAAACTGCACGCTGTGGACACTTAGGGTAGCGTGTTTGAAAGCGCTTTCTTTGCTTCGTTTCTTTGTCGCTTTGGACAAAGAAATGACGTGCCGCCACGCACAGTGGCTAACAGTGATAAAGAGAAAATCCGACTCACGCAGACCACCACGGCCGAAAGCACCGCCCCAGCATTGACCCCAACCGCCAACCCCGGAATCTAGCAACCCCCAACCCCAGGACCCTAGCAATCCGGCACTAAAATCCCAGACAAAACCTTAAAACGACCAAAGGCCCTGACGCACCCTGCGCCCCAAAAAAAATTCCAGACGAAAAATTCCAGACGAAAAAAAACCGGGGCGATCAACGGCCCCGGAGCAACAACGACAAGAGGAGAATGGCACGTGGCGGCAAAGCCAGCCACCTACCGTTAAGACAGACACGGACAGCAAGGGCAAAGTTTCAAATATTTTCGTGTTCGCAGCGGGTTTACTGTTTCGCCGCGAAACGAATTGAATCTCCGAGCTTGAAATTGAATCTCGGACCCTGGCTACAGCGCCATTCCCCCTCATAAATCAAACGTCTTACTGAACCTGACCCGGCTGCGCGGTCGCGCGCAAATAGATTTCCACGCGACGATTCTGCGCACGGCCCAATTCAGTGCTGTTGTCAGCAATAGGTTGCGTCTGGCCCATGCCCTGCGCCGACAGACGCTGCGGTGCCACGCCGTGGCTAGCCAGATACGAAGCCACGCTTTGTGCACGATTTTGCGACAGCGTCTGGTTGTAAGCCGGCTGGCCGGTGCTGTCCGTATGCCCAACCACTTGCGCAATCAACTCAGGATGCTGCGTGAGCGTTTGCGTGACCTGGTCGAGCACCGGTGCAAAACCTGGCTTGATGGCGTAGCTGTTGGTATCGAACGAAATCGAGTTCGGAATGTTGACCTTCAGCGATCCGTCCGGCTGTTCCGTCACCTGCGTGCCCGTGCCCTTCGTCGCGCCGGTCAGCTTGCCCTTGATGGCCTGCCAGTTGTAACCGGTGATGCCGCCCGCCGCCGCGCCTACGCCCGCGCCAATGGCCGCACCCTTGCCGCCGCCGAAGATCGCGCCAAGCGCCGCGCCCGACGCCGCGCCAATGCCCGTGCCAACGGCGGCGTTATTGCCTTGCTGGGTGGCGCAACCGGCGACAAGCGCGCCCGCAACGGCGATTACACACAAGCGGGTCATCATTTTCGAGTTCATTTGTTCATTCTCCAGGATACCAATTCAGACAAAGCCGACACCGACAGCCCGAAGGGTCTTCCGGCGCGTCGTTACGGCTGCCACTACAATACGGCCAAGGATTCAAGCGATTATAACGATGCGTCCCCGAATCATGGCAGCGTCGGATAGTGCATCGCCCAGTGCTGCGACGCAACGTGGTGCAACAATTCCTTTCAATTTCATACTTTGCGCGCGGAACATTCGATCCGCTAAAGCAAAAAGCGTTCCCCTGGAGTTTCGATGAGTCTTGATCGCGCCCAGATCGATACCGCGCTCAGCGGTTTGATCGATCCGAATACCAGCCGCACTTTCGCGGACACGAAAAGCATCCGCAGCGTGGCCGTAGACGGGGCAAACGTCACCGTGAACATCGTGCTGGGTTATCCGGCGAAAAGCCAGTTCGACATCATCCGTGCGCTCGTGGCTGACGCCATCGCCAGCGTGCCGGGCGTGGCCGGCGTACAGGTCACGGTGGCTTCGCAAGTGGTCGCGCACGCGGTCCAGCGCGGCGTCAAGCTGCTGCCGAACGTGAAGAACATCATTGCGGTCGCGTCGGGCAAGGGCGGCGTCGGCAAGAGCACGACCGCCGTGAACCTGGCGCTCGCGCTGGCCGCGGAAGGCGCGTCGGTCGGCATGCTGGACGCCGATATCTATGGCCCGTCGCTGCCCATGATGCTCGGCATCAGCGGCCGTCCGGAATCGCCCGACAACACGTCGATGAACCCGATGATCGGCCACGGCATCCAGGCCAACTCGATCGGTTTCCTGATCGAACAGGACAACCCCATGGTATGGCGCGGCCCGATGGTCACGTCCGCACTCGAACAACTGCTGCGCCAGACCAACTGGAAGGACCTCGATTACCTGGTCGTCGACATGCCGCCCGGCACCGGCGACATCCAGCTCACGCTCTCGCAGAAAGTGCCCGTCACGGGCGCGGTGATTGTCACTACGCCGCAGGACATCGCGTTGCTCGACGCCAAGAAGGGCTTGAAGATGTTCGAGAAAGTGGGCATCCCGATCCTGGGGATCGTGGAGAACATGAGCACGCATATCTGCTCGAATTGCGGCCACGAAGAACATATTTTCGGGGCGGGCGGGGGCGAGCGGATGTCGAAGGAATACGGCGTGCCGGTGCTCGGCCACTTGCCGCTCGATATCGCGATCCGCGAGAAAACCGATGCCGGCCAGCCGACGGTGATCTCGGAACCTGACAGCAAGATTGCTGACGCTTACCGGGCAATCGCGCGCAAGGTGGCCATTTCGATTGCCGAACGCCAGCGCGACATGACGTCGATGTTCCCCAGCATCGTAGTGCAAAACACTTAGAGCGCAGCGGGGCACGGGCGATTTTAGCGGCGCGTGTCGCGGTATCATGTCGCCTTGATTGGCGCAGCCGGGTGAACACACGGGGTGGTCGCGGGTCGCCATGAGGATCGCATGAAACAAAGATTCGACGGGCCTGAATCGCGCAGACTGCCTGCCGCGAGACACCCGGTCCCGAGCGTGATACTGAGTTTGAGCACGACTGTCAGCGTGTTGGCCAGTGTCATGCTGCTCGGCGGCTGTGGCCTTCTGTTCCAGAACCACGAAAAACGTGCCGACGCCACGTTGCAGCCTACCGGCGGCAATGCGGCGACCGGCACGGTCACGTTCATCGAACGCTCAGACGGCGTCCAGGTGTCTTACAACCTGTCGGGAATGCCACCCAACAGCGAGCACGCGCTGCAGATTCATGAGCGTGGGGACTGCATCATTCCAGCCTCGTCCGACGTCGGCCCCGTATTCGCGCCCGCGTCCGAGCGCAGCGACTCCGGCTCCAAGGTGGAAGGCGACCTGGCCAGCATTCGCGCCGACGCAAACGGTACGGCGACGGGGTTCATCGTCGCGCCGGACGTGTCGCTCGACGGCGTGCGGTCGGTGTTGTCGCGAGCCATCGTGCTTCATCGCGACGCAGCAGACACCTACGCCATCGTGCCGCACGGCGCCGGTCCCGCTCTCGCGTGCGGCGTAATTCGGCAATGATCCGGCCGTGATCCGGCACTGATCTTTCAATGAAATCAGGCTGTTGGGGCGCATGACCCGGCCGGTTGGCATAGCCGCCTCGTGCAGCCGGCCGCGCGGCCGGCGCATCAAGTAAAATACGCGCTTCTCGTCTGGTCTGGCTGGCTTCGGCGTGCTTCTGCATTCATCCCGAGTCTCCGGCCACGCCCTGTTTCAAGCCCGGCGGCCCTCTCCAAGCCGCCTCTTTCGTTGGGTAGCGTTCCCTATGAGCATCAAGTCCGACAAGTGGATCCGGCGCATGGCCGAAGCGCACAACATGATCGAGCCGTTCGTGCGCGACCAGGTGCGAGTGTCTGAAGACGGTCGCAAGATCGTGAGCTATGGCACGTCCAGCTACGGTTATGACATTCGTGTGGCAGACGAATTCAAGATCTTCACCAACATCAATTCGACGATTGTCGACCCTAAGAATTTCGACGAGAAATCGTTCGTCGACTTCAAGGGCGACGTCTGCATCATCCCGCCGAACTCCTTCGCGCTTGCGCGGACGGTCGAATATTTCCGGATTCCACGCTCATGCCTGACGGTTTGCCTCGGCAAATCCACGTACGCGCGCTGCGGGATCATTGTGAACGTGACGCCGTTCGAGCCCGAATGGGAAGGGTATGTGACGCTCGAATTCTCGAATACGACACCTTTGCCTGCCAAAATCTACGCGAACGAAGGCGTGGCGCAGGTTCTCTTCTTTGAAAGCGATGAGATCTGCGAGACCTCATACGCCGATCGTGGGGGCAAGTATCAAGGGCAAATCGGCGTAACGCTGCCGAAAACCTGACGTTTCTTGATCGTTCGAAACGTCATTGCAACGCTTTTTGAAAGACCGCTGGAATCGAGCACGCACAACTCGGCCAGCGGTCGTTCCATTTGGAGATTCGCCGCATGAAGTTCCGTTTTCCCGTCGTCATCATCGACGAAGATTTTCGCTCCGAAAACATTTCGGGTTCCGGCATCCGCGCGCTCGCCGAGGCGATCCAGGGTGAAGGCGTCGAGGTGCTCGGGCTGACGAGTTACGGCGACCTGACGTCGTTTGCGCAGCAATCAAGCCGCGCGTCGTGCTTCATCCTGTCGATCGACGACGACGAATTGCTGCCCTATGTAGATAACGTCGTGGTGGCCGAAGGCGATACGCCGGAGCTAGCCTCCGCGATCGTCGCGTTGCGCGCGTTCGTGCAAGCAGTGCGACGACGCAATGCGGATATCCCGATTTTTCTGTATGGCGAAACGCGCACGTCGCGGCACTTGCCCAACGACATCCTGCGCGAGCTGCACGGTTTCATCCACATGTTCGAGGACACGCCGGAGTTCGTCGCGCGCCATATTATCCGCGAGGCGAAGGTCTACCTCGACGCGCTGGCGCCGCCGTTCTTCAAGGAACTCGTGCAGTACGCGGAAGAGGGTTCGTATTCGTGGCATTGCCCGGGGCACTCGGGCGGCGTTGCGTTCCTGAAGAACCCGCTCGGGCAGATGTTCCACCAGTTCTTCGGCGAGAACATGTTGCGGGCGGACGTCTGCAATGCCGTCGATGAACTCGGCCAGTTGCTCGACCACACCGGGCCGATCGCGGCGTCCGAGCGTAATGCGGCGCGTATCTTCAGCGCGGACCATTTGTTCTTCGTGACCAACGGCACGTCGACGTCGAACAAGATTGTCTGGCACGCGACCGTTGCCCCTGGCGATATCGTCCTGGTCGACCGTAATTGCCACAAGTCGATCCTGCACGCGATCACGATGACCGGGTCCATTCCCGTGTTCCTGACGCCGACGCGCAATCATTTCGGCCTGATCGGACCTATTCCGCGCGACGAGTTCAAGCCGGAAAACATCCGCAGGAAGATTGAAGCAAATCCGTTTGCGCGTGAGGCGCTCGCTAAAAATCCGAACGTGAAGCCGCGGATTCTGACGATTACGCAAAGCACGTATGACGGCATTGTCTATAACGTCGAGATGATCAAGGACCTGCTTGGCGACATGCTCGACACGCTTCACTTCGACGAAGCCTGGTTGCCGCACGCCGAGTTCCACGACTTTTATCAGGACATGCACGCCATTGGCGCGGGGCGTCCGCGTACGGGGGCGCTGGTGTTCGCCACGCACTCCACGCACAAGCTGCTCGCGGGGATTTCGCAGGCATCGCAGATCGTGGTTCAGGACTCCGAGAACAGCACGTTCGACAAGCATCGCTTCAACGAGGCGTACCTGATGCATACGTCGACCAGCCCGCAATACGCGATCATCGCGTCCTGCGACGTGGCCGCGGCCATGATGGAGCCGCCGGGTGGCACCGCGCTAGTGGAGGAGTCGATTGCGGAAGCGCTGGATTTTCGCCGTGCGATGCGCAAGGTCGACGACGAATACGGCGACGAATGGTTCTTCAAGGTGTGGGGACCGGAAGCGCTGGCGGAAGAAGGCATTGGCGATCGCGAGGAATGGGTGTTGAAGCCGAACGATCGCTGGCACGGTTTCGGGCCGCTCGCGGAAGGTTTCAACATGCTCGATCCGATCAAGGCGACCATCATCACGCCCGGACTCGACGTGGACGGCGAGTTCGGCGAGACCGGGATTCCGGCCGCGATCGTGACGAAGTATCTGGCGGAGCACGGGATTATCGTGGAGAAGACCGGGCTGTATTCGTTCTTCATCATGTTCACGATCGGCATTACGAAGGGTCGCTGGAATTCGATGGTCACCGAGTTGCAGCAGTTCAAGGACGACTACGACAACAACCAGCCCTTGTGGCGTGTGCTGCCTGATTTCATTGCGCTGCATCCGTCGTATGAGCGCATGGGATTGCGGGATCTTTGCGCGCAGATTCACAGCGTTTATCGGGCCAACAATATTGCTCGACTGACCACTGAAATGTATCTTTCCAGCATGGAACCGGCCATGAAGCCGTCCGAAGCGTATGCGAAGCTTGTTCATAGGGAGATCGATCGCGTGCCTATCGATGAACTCGAAGGACGCGTGACCAGCATTCTGCTGACGCCATATCCGCCGGGTATTCCGTTGCTGATTCCGGGCGAGCGGTTCAACAAGACGATCGTGGACTATCTTCGTTTTGCGCGTGAGTTCAACGAGCGCTTCCCGGGCTTCCATACGGATATCCACGGGTTGGTCGGGGAGATGATCAATGGGCGTATCGAGTATTTCGTCGATTGCGTGGCAGTTGAGCGCTGATGTGACGGTGTAAGAACGTAGGAATGAAGAAGGCCCGCATTGCGCGGGCCTTTTTAGTTCAGGTAACAATAAAAAGACGCTCTGCCACGCCCGGTTCCGGCAATGCCTTCGGTGGTCGCGCGAAGGCGGGATCGGCGGCCATATCGTGCAGCGCGTTTTCCAGCGACTCGCACAGCGCGGTCAATGCCAGGTCGTTTTCTTCCAGACCGAACGGATCTTCGATCTGCGCCGCGATCGCCTCCAGCGACATGAACGCGTACGCGACCAGCAGCGCGAACAAGGGTGTGAGCAAACCGGCGCCATCGACAAGACCGAACGGCAGCATCACGCAGAACAGATACACGGTCCGGTGGATCATCACCGAATACGAGAACGGCAGAGGCGTCGATGCCAGCCGTTCGCAGCCGCCGATCACCGCGGACAACTCGTTCAGATTTTGCTCGAATGCGAGCACGGCGTAGCCGTCGAATGCGCCTTCGCGAGCACGCGTACTGACCCATTCGCCGAGCCATCGCAGGATCATGGCCGAGCGATATTGCGCTTGAGCGACGCGCTGATAAAGCGTGGACGGAAGGCGCGTGGCAAGATCGGGGAGGGGATCCGTGCGGCGCATTTCGTGGCGCAGCGCATGACCCAGTGCGCCGATTGCCGCGATGAACTCGCGCGTGTCTTCGTCTTTTACGCCGCGCGGCAATGTCAGCGCCTGGCGTGCGACCGAGCGGCCGTGGATCAACAGCGAACCCCACAGCTTGCGGCCTTCCCACCAGCGCTCATAACTCGCGCTATTGCGAAAGCCGAGGAACACGGCGAGCGCGATGCCAACCAGCGCGAACGGTGGTGTGCCGAGTCCGACCGGATAATTGCGCACGTGGTCGTGCATCACGATCGCCGCGACTGACAACACGAAGATCAATGCAAGGCGCGGCAATAGCTGCGGCAGTACGGACCCGCGCCAGACGAACAGCATGCGGAACCAGTTGAGTTTGGGGCGGATGATCATGGGCGTACCGGAAACAACGGAGTTGAATGCATGCTTCTGCGCAATCGCCGCGCGTGACTGTAGCCAGATCGGCTACGATCGTAGCCAAATTAGCTACGATCGATATCGATATCGGTCTAGCGCCGGGCTTAGCCGGGCGCCTTAATTACCCCAACGCCGCCCGAGCCGCCTTCGCCGCCGCCCGAACCTGCTCCGGCGCGGTTCCACCAGCATGATTGCGGCTGGCGACCGAGCCTTCCAGCGTGAGGTATTCGAACACATCGTCGCCAATCAAACGCGCCACATTCGGCAATTCCGCGCGCATTTCATCAAGCGTCAGGTCCGCCAGATCGCAGCCGCGGTCCACGCAGATCCGCACGGCCAACGCCACCGCTTCGTGTGCATCGCGGAACGGCAGGCCGCGTTTCACCAGATAGTCCGCGAGATCGGTCGCCGTCGAGAAACCCTGCAGCGCGGCTGCGCGCATGGCATCCGGCTTCACCGTGATGCCCGCCGCCATTTCGGCGAAGATGCGCAGGGTGTCCGAGACGGTATCGACGGTATCGAACAGCGGTTCCTTGTCTTCCTGATTGTCCTTGTTGTACGCGAGCGGCTGGCCCTTCATCAGCGTCAGCAAAGCAATCAGATGCCCGTTCACGCGACCCGTCTTGCCACGTGCCAGTTCCGGCACGTCGGGATTCTTCTTCTGCGGCATGATCGACGAGCCGGTGCAGAAGCGGTCAGCCAGGTCGATAAACCCAACGCGCGGGCTCATCCACAGCACGAGTTCTTCCGAGAAGCGCGACACGTGCGTCATGATCAGCGCGGCGGCCGCGGTGAATTCAATGGCGAAATCGCGATCCGAGACCGCGTCGAGCGAGTTCGCGCAGATGCCCTCAAAGCCCAGCGTTTTGGCAACAGCGTGACGATCGATCGGATAGCTTGTTCCGGCGAGTGCTGCTGCGCCAAGCGGCAGGCGGTTCATGCGCTTGCGGCAATCGAGCAGGCGTTCGCTGTCGCGGCTGAACATTTCGACGTAAGCCAGCAGGTGATGGCCGAACGTTACCGGTTGCGCGACTTGCAGATGGGTGAACCCGGGCATGATCGTTTCGGCGTTTTGCTCGGCAATATCAATCAGCGCGCGACGCAGCTCAACCAGCAGTTCGCCAATCCGGTCGATCTCGCCACGCAGCCACAAGCGGATGTCGGTCGCGACCTGGTCGTTGCGCGAGCGGCCGGTGTGCAGGCGTTTGCCGGCATCGCCGATAAGCGCCGTCAGCCGCGCTTCAATATTCAGGTGGACGTCTTCCAGGTCGAGTTTCCACTCAAACTCACCGCGTTCGATTTCGCCGCGGATCTGCGTCATGCCTTGCTGGATGGCCTGGAAATCCGCATCGGCGATGATCTTTTGCGCGGCCAGCATGGCGGCATGCGCCAGCGATCCCTCTATATCTACAAGCGCGAGGCGTTTGTCGAAGAACACCGATGACGTGTAGCGCTTGACCAGATCGGACATTGGTTCGTTGAAGCGAGCCGACCAGGCTTCGCCTTTTTTGTGCAGTTGGGACGTCATAGTGATGCTCGTAAGAGGGCGGAAAGTCGATGGCAGGCGGCCGGGTGTGGCGCAATCCGGATAGAAACCCGCGGAACTGGCGATTTTACAGGCAATGGGAACGAGCAACCATCGAACGGAGGGAAGCGGCTTAGTCCGGCGCAATCCGGTCGATCGGAGCTATACGTACGTAACGACAAGGCGCAAAAGAAAAGGGCGCCTCGCGACGCCCCTTGATCAAACGATAACCGTCAAGCCGCTGGAATCACCTTACCCGTATAGACGACCGGGCCGCTCGGTCCATTCGGATTCGGCGATCCCCCGACCGGCTCCACGGACACCGCCAACATCGGATACGCATTCACAGAAGCCGCCTTGAACCGAGCGGTTCCTCCGACGGGCAGCACGCCGAGCGAAACCGGGTGCCCTTGCTTGGGCAGACCCCAGAGTTGCATGGACTTGTCCGATGGATCCGACGAGCCGCTCAAACGGCGCACGGTCACTTCAGAAGTCCGGTCGTCCCACGTCACCAGCATCCTTGCGTTGGATTGCTGATCGGCGAGGGTCGCCACATAACCGATCCGCGGTTCCTGCGCGACTTGCGGCGCGGGCACGGGGGCAGGAACGGGCGCGACCGTCGACAGTTCGCGAATGGAAACAACCAGCGCGATAGCCGCGATGGCGGTGGCGGCGATCGACCAGCCGCGCCAGAACGAGAGATTCTCGAACCAGTTGGGTTTTGGCCGGCTAACCGGCGGAACCGAGCCCGCCGTCGCGTCGCGCCGGGCATTCACCAGATTCAAGCGCCGCTCGATCGCCGGCCAGATCTCCGGCGGCGGCGCGACCGCGGCCCCAAGTTCGTTCATTGCCGTCAACCGCAAACGCCAGGTTTCCACGGCGAGGCGAATCGCCGGGTCGTGCTGCGAAATAGCTTCAAACCGTCTGCGCGAACCCCCACGCAGCACGCCGACCGCGTACTCGGCAGCAAGCTGGTCTACCAGGCCCGGGTATCGATGCAGATCCATCACAGACCTCCCAGGCACGTTTTCAGTTTTTCGAGGCCGCGCCGAATCCACGACTTCACTGTGCCAAGCGGTACTTTCAGGACATCGGCCACTTCGCTGTGGCTCTGATCGCGCAAATAGGCCAGCGCCACGGCCTGTCGCTGATTGGCTTCGAGCCGGCCCATGCAAAGGGCGAGTTGCCGTGCTTCCTGGCTCATCAACATCTGCTCGGAAGGATCTGCCTCATTTGCCGGCAAGGTATCGTCCAACGCATCGCTCCATTCTGTTTCGGCGCTTGCCCCGTTGGCCTTTTGCCGCCGCAAATAGTCGAGGGCGCGGTTGCGGACAATCGCCGCCATCCAGGTCATCGGTGCGGACAGGCCGGCTTTGTAGTCGCCCGCGTATCGCCAGATATTGACGAACGCGTCCTGCAAAACCTCTTCGGCCCACTCACGCTTCACCAATATACGAAGCGCGAGGCCAAACAGTTTCGAGGAAGTCAGATCGTAGAGCGCGCGCAACGCGGCGGCATCTTCACTGGCGACACGATCGAGTAATTGCGCGAGGGTGTCGGGGGTCGGGTCGTGGGGGAGTGTTGTCGTCATGGGACCGGTCGGGTGGGCGCGATTGATCTTATAGAAATAATCGATACAAACCGCGCTGGTTTTTTTGCATCCGGATGCATCCGTTTCGCTTTTACCTGCGTACCAACGGATACGAGCTTTGCGGCCCGCGAAACAATCAGCGCTGCACGCACAGCTCACCATGTGTCCCCGTTCTCCACCGGCCCTGCCGGGGAGAGGCGGCTTTGCCCGACCGCGTAGGTCGGGCATTTTTTTGGGTTATCGGTTCAGAAACGTGCCGACAGCCTGGATTCGTGTGCCTCACGCGTATGCGGCAGCGCTCGGCGGGTGGTTATCGTATTGAACGGTCCTCGGAGCGGGGGCACCGCCCTCTTTGAAGGAGGGCGTGTGCGGGCTATTCCCGTCGTTATGTCCCGTCGGCACCCACCAGCATCACTAGTTTCAAATCCTCCCGATGCGCCGGCTTGAACGTAATCTGGTCGAACACCAGACGCCCGCGGGTCGGATGATTGAATTCCCGCATCCCGCCCTCCCGTTCACCGACGTCCTGCGACGCCCAAAAACGCGCGAATGCATCGCTGGCGGCACTGAGCGAATCGATCAGCGCTCGCGTGGGGGCATCGTTCAGATGGCGGATCGAATCTGCCCGGAACTCCGCTACCAGCCTTCGCGCGCGCGTTTCCCAATCTACGATCAAGCTCTGCGCCCCCGGCGCCGTAAACGTGAAGCTAAGCAGATTGCGGTCCTGAACGCCGTCCAGCCAGCCGACGAACAATTCCGCCGCTCGCGCGTTCCAGCGCAAGGCGTTCCACTGCCGGTCGAGGACGTAGGCGGGTGCATCGATCAATTCCACTGACTTCAACAGCGCTGCCGGCGCGTCCTGCGCCGCTGGATCGGGTTCGGTGGGGTCCCGCTGGGCGGCCAGTTCAAACAGATATGCCCGTTCGGCCCGTGACAACTGCAGCGCCACGGCGATGCGCGCAAGCGCGTCGGCGGAAGCCGACACTGGCCGTCCCTGTTCGATCCACGTGTACCAGGTTGGACTGACGCCGCACAATTGGGCGACCTCTTCCCGTCGTAGGCCGGGTGTACGGCGGCGTGGGCCGGGCGGCAAGCCGACGGCCATGGGCGACAGCCGTTCCCGATGCGCACGGATGAAGTCGCCAAGCGCGCGGGCCGGCGTGGCGTCGAGGGGAGGCGCGGCGTCGGTTTTGCTGGCAGCGGGGGCGGCGGGTGACAAGGGCATGAGGTTCAATACACGCGTTGGAAAGTCCGGCAGTGGCTCGGGTAGTTTAGATACCAGAATAACCGCGCGACTTGTACCGGTACAAGAGGGTGCCATTGTAGCGTTGCGGGCGGCAAGAAAATACGGACGAAAACCTGGAGCGATGGATGAGACGCGATGAGCAAGCTGCCGACGCGGCCGGTTCCCGTGCGGCGGTTCTGTAGCCTGCCCATAACGGAGCGAGCGCTGCTCGACGGTCCCTTTGCCACGGAACCACGCAGCACATCAAGTGCACCGGGAATCCGACAATTGACCCTCCCGGCGAGGTAATGAAAAAAGCCGGCTGTGACGTGCACAAGCCGGCTTTTTCGATGAAGCGATCACGTTGCTACTGCTGGATCACCCCGTATTACGCAACCCCGCCGCAATCCCGTTGATCGTCAAATGAATCCCGCGCCCCAGCCGCACGTTGTCATCCCCCGCTCGATGGCGTTTCAGCAACTCCACCTGCAGGTGATTCAGCGGATCCAAATACGGGAAGCGGTTTTTAATCGACCGGGCGAGCAGCGGGTTATTCGCCAGCCGTTCGCTGTTCCCCGTGATCTCCGACAACACATTCGACGTCCGCTCCCATTCCGCCACGATCCGGCCGAACACATGCTTGCGGAGCTTTTTATCGGTGACGAGCTGCGCGTAACGTGATGCCACCGCAATGTCCGTCTTCGCCAGCACCATGTCCATGTTCGACAGCAAATTCGCGAAGAACGGCCAGGTCTTGTGCATCTTCTTGAGCGTGGCAAGACGCTTGGTGCGCTCGGCTGCATCCGGCGACGCATCGAGAAAACCGGTCACCGCGCTGCCGAAGCCATACCAGCCCGTGAGAAGCAAACGGCATTGGCCCCACGAGAAGCCCCACGGAATCGCACGCAGATCTTCGATCTTGCGCTGCTTCGGATCCTGCAGTTTCCGCGATGCCGGTCGGCTGCCAATGTTCAACTCTGCAATCTCCGAAATCGGCGTCGATTCGAAGAAATACTCCTTGAAGCCGGGTGTTTCATAGACCAACGCGCGATACGCGGCCATCGCCGAATCCGACAGCGTCTGCATGGTGGCTTCGAACAGCGGCAACTGCGCCGGCGTGTTCTCGTGCGGCAACAGCGATGCTTCGAGCGTAGCGGCAACCACGAGCTCGAGATTGCGCCGCCCGATCTCCGCATTGCCGAACTTGCTCGCGATCACTTCGCCTTGCTCGGTCGTGCGGATCTGGCCATCGACGGTACCCGGCGGTTGCGACAAGATCGCCTGATAGGTCGGACCGCC
Organism: Caballeronia sp. dw_19; assembly: GCF_018449515.1. Classification (GTDB taxonomy): domain Bacteria; phylum Pseudomonadota; class Gammaproteobacteria; order Burkholderiales; family Burkholderiaceae; genus Caballeronia. The sequence goes on from NZ_JAAVUQ010000003.1 coordinate 251,000, forward strand.
TCCGCGACCGACCGTACCCCCACGGCCATGAAAGAGCCGCAGCGTGGTCTTGTGCTGCTTGAACAAAGCCACCAGCGCCAGTTCTGCCCGGTACAGCTCCCAGTTCGACGTGAGAAAACCGCCGTCCTTGTTGCTGTCCGAGTAACCGAGCATCACTTCCTGCTCGCCGCCTTGCAGTTCGACCAGCTTGTCCACGCCCGGCAGCGCGAAAAAATCGCCCATGATGTGCGGCGCATTGCGCAAGTCGGCGATGGTTTCGAACAGCGGAATCACCATCAGCCCGTCGTGCGCGGGGTCTTTGGCATGTCCCAGCCGCCCGTGCAGCAAGCCCGTTTCCTTCTGCAGCAACATCACTTCCAGCAAGTCGCTGACCGTTTCCGTGTGCGAAATGATGTAGTTGCGCACCGCGCGCGTACCGAATTTCTCGCGCGTCACGCGTGCCGTTTCCAGCACGCCGAGTTCGCTCTTGGCGAGATCGGAGTAATCGAAATAGGGCAGGCGCAGCGGCCGTGGTTGTGCAAGTTCGCTCAGCAGCAACGCGATCTTGTCGGCTTCCGGCAGCGCGGCGTAATCGTCCTGGACGCCCGCCCGCGCGAGCAATTCCGCGATCACCGCTTCGTGGATATCGGAGCTTTGACGCAAGTCGATGCTCGCCAGATGGAAGCCGAACACTTCTGCGGCGCGCGCCAGCGGCGACAAGCGCGGCGCCGACAAATATTCGCCGTGATGCGCCGCCAGCGATTCGATCAGCACATTCAGATCGGCTGCAAATTCCGCCGCCGATGCATACGGTTTCGCTGGATGGCGGCTGCGCGCCGCGACCAGGCCGCGTCCGAGCCGCTCGTCGGCGCTCGCCACTAACCGCGCATACACGCCAATCAACGCGCGCCGGTAAGGTTCATCGATACGATGCGGCGACGCGTCCGGCGACGCATCGGCGAGCGTCTTCAGCGCATCGCTCGCGCCGGCCAGCAAATGCGACACCGACAACTCCGCGCCCAGCTTGTGCACCTGCTCAAGATAATGTTCGAAGATCACCGTGGCCTGACGCGTGATGGCGTGCACGAGCGTAGGCGCGGTGACGTTCGGATTGCCGTCGCGATCCCCGCCGATCCAGCTCCCCATTTGCAGGAACGGCGGCAGGCGCGCGGGCAGGCCGTGTTCGGTCAGCGCGGCTTCAATGTCGGCGTAAAGCGCGGGGATTTCTTCGAGAAACGTCGTGTGGTAATACGAGAGCGCGTTTTCGATTTCATCGGCAACGCTCAGCCGGGCCTCGCGCAGCATCCGCGTTTGCCAGAGCGACGTGACGCGCGAGCGCAGCATCGCCTCGTTGTGCGCCCGTTCGCGCGCGGTCAGTTCCTGATCGCGCTCGGCCAAGAGCCGCGCGACTTCGTGCTGCGCATCCAGGATGCTCTTGCGCGAGACTTCGGTCGGGTGGGCGGTGAGGACCGGAACGATAAGCGCGTCATCGAAAAATTTTTGCAGCGTAGCTTTCGCCGACTTCGCATTCGGACTCGCCTTCAGGCGTTCGATGGCATAGGCCATGGTGCCGGGCTGCGGGGTGGAACCAGCGAGCGCGTGAATCCGACGGCGCCGGTTGTGATGCCGGTCCTCCGCGATATTCGCAAGATGCGAGAAGTAGCTGAACGCGCGCACGACGCTCACCGTCTGCTCGGGCGAGAGCGATTTCAAGCGCTTTTCCAGCGTCTGCGATGCCTCGTTGTCTTCCTCGCGACGAAACTTCACAGCCGTCTGACGAATCGTTTCCACGACATCGAATACCTCGTCGCCTTCCTGCTCGCGCACCACGTCGCCGAGCAGGCGGCCGAGATAGCGGATGTCCTCAAAAAGCGGCTGGTCCTTGTTGTCGCGCGTGCGCGAGGGGGCTTTGCCGTTCTTCACAGTCTTCGCGGACGCAGGCGCAGGCGTGGCTGCAGCGCGGCCGTTGACCACACGTTTAGTTGTCCCAGTTGCAGCCTTTTTCACGGGCGCGGCGGTTTTGGACGCTTTGCTGGCAGTAACGGTAGCGGTGGCCGTGCGGCTACGAACGGTGGGCGCCGTGGCAGGCGCAGCGGAAGAAGCATCCTTCGATACAGCGTTGCGGCGGGGGCGGGCATTGCGCGCCGATCCGGGAGACGTCACGTTGAATTCCTCTTGAAAGCCAGAGACAGGATACCGGGGTGGCCGGGCGCCAGAAAACACGAAAGGGCGCGAGACCGCCTGCCGGTGCGACGTTCGACTGCTTTGCCATGCCTTACTACACCGTAGCGGATGAAACCCGAGATTGCGAAGGCGCCCTACCGCGGCCACACGATAAAATGCGTGCCCCGGCGATGCCGCGCGATGCGGCACACCCTTGCTGTCTCCGTCCTGCCGCCTCGCTCGAAGCCCGCGCCGTGGCGTTCGGGCGCGGGGTCCGACTGTAATTGGGCCATGGCGTGCGTGCTACCATTGTTTGTTATCCATCCCGTCATTCGATTGACTTTGCAATGAACTCCGAGACGCCTTCCACGCCACCGCCCGACACTCTGGTCATTGCCTCGCGGGAAAGCCGTCTAGCCATGTGGCAGGCTGAGCACGTGCGGTTTGCGCTGCACAAATTATATCCATCTTGCGACGTCAAAATCCTGGGAATGACGACACGCGGCGACCAGATTCTCGACCGGACCTTATCGAAGGTCGGCGGCAAGGGCCTGTTCGTCAAGGAACTGGAAGCCGCGCTGGCCGACGGCCGCGCCGACCTGGCCGTGCATTCGCTGAAAGACGTGCCCATGGAACTGCCTGATGGCTTCACGCTGAGCACGATCCTTGAGCGCGAAGATCCCCGCGACGCCTTCGTCTCGCCGCACTATGCGTCGCTCTCGGAACTGCCTGAAGGCAGCATCGTGGGGACCTCCAGCCTGCGCCGCGAAGCCATGTTGCGCATGCAGTTCCCTCATCTCGACGTCCGTCCGTTGCGCGGCAATCTCGATACCCGGCTTGGCAAACTTGATCGTGGTGACTACGCCGCGATCATTCTTGCCGCCGCCGGCTTGAAACGCCTCGGCCTCGAATCACGGATTCGCCAGAGCTTGCCGGTCGAAATCAGCTTGCCCGCAGCAGGACAGGGCGCGCTGGGTATCGAGATCCGCGCCGGCCGCGACAATCTTGCCGCGTGGCTCGCGCCCTTGCACCATGAAGCGACAGCGGCTGCTGTCGAAGCTGAACGGATGGTGTCGCGCTCGCTCGGCGGCAGTTGCGAAGTGCCGCTTGCCGCGTATGCCGATTGGCGCGACGGCGTGCTGCATTTGCGCGGCTGTGTATCGACGGTCGATGGCACGCGGGTCCTGCGCGCCGAAGGCTCGGCACAGGCCGCTGACGTACAGGCCGCGCTGGATCTCGGCAGTCGCGTGTCGGCCGAACTCGAAGCGCAGGGCGCAATGGATATCGTCCGTGAGTTGAGCACCGCGAGCGGCGCGCATATTCCTCCCGCTCCTCTCGCTGCGTCGCCTGCCGACTGATGGCGAGCGCTCAAGGATCTGCCCATTCATCGGCGCAAGGGCCAACGCAATCGCCAACGCAGCCGCCAACCCAACGACCCGCTGTTGTCGTCACGCGTCCTTTGGGCCAATCGGCCGTGCTGCTGCCGCTGCTGGAGCGCGCCGGTTTCGAGCCAATTGAGTTTCCGCTCATCGATATCGGCCCGGTGGCCGATGCCGCGCCGCTGCACGCCGCGCTCGGCGAACTTTACGCACCCGCGCCGCTTGGCTTTGCGCTGGTCGTGTTTGTATCGCCGAACGCGGTCGATCACGCGTTTGCCGCGCTCAGTTCAGCGTGGCCTTCGCAGATACCCATTGGCGTAGTCGGCCCCGGCAGCGTGGCTGCGCTCGCCCGGCAAGGCGTAGCGCAGCCGGCTTATACGATCATCAGCCCGCTTATCAGTCCAGCGCCCGGCGCAACGGCAACGGCGACAACAACGGCGTCGCAAACGGACCCCCGTTACGATTCCGAGGCGTTGTTTGCGGCTATCGAAGTGCATTTCGGCCTCCGCGGTCTCAAGGACAAACGCATCTTGATCGTGCGCGGCGATGGCGGCCGTGAATGGCTGGCGGACGCGCTCAGCGCAGCGGGTGCGAAAGTGGAGAAGGTCGCGGCGTACCGGCGGATCGTGCCGGAACCGTCCATGCGCGACTGGGAACGCATCCATGCATTGCTCGCCGGCGTTCCGCACGCGTGGCTGCTGACAAGCTCGGAAGGCGTGCGCAATCTTGAAGAGCTTGCCCGCGAACATCTCACCGTCGATGAAACCCTTACGCTCAAGCACGCGCCGCTCGTGAGCCCGCATCCGCGTATTGCCGAAGCCGCGCGGCAAGCGGGTTTTGATACGATTACGGTGTCCGGCGCTGGCGACGAGCGTATCGTGCAGGCGCTCACGGGCATCTTCGCCGCGGCAACGGAAAGAACGGAACAGACCGCGGAACAATCGAAACCCGAACAAGAACCCGGCGCGCAGGTTGCAAAAGCGCAGGAACATGGATACAAGGCCTCGACGGCAGCGCCGTTCAGCCAATCCAGTCAAACCAACCAGGAGTCCGCGCCGACGGATTCCAGGCCGGCTTCAACGCCGGCTCACCAACCGGCTCAATCACGCATGACTGATTCGATCGATTCAAGTAAAACCGCCCCGAAATCCGCTACGTCGACGCCGCCCCCGGCGTCGAACCCGCCGAACACACCGTTCACGCCCTACGAGTCTCAGCCGAAACAGCGTGGCGGCGGCGCGGGCACTGCGCTGCTGTGGCTGGTGCTGCTGATTGTCGTGGTGGTCGCGGGCGTGGGCGGTTTCATGCTCAACCGCAAGTTCGATCAGCGCGACGCGCAATTCGCGCAACGCCTGCAAGCGAATGACACGCAAACGGCCGCGTTGCGAGCCCAGGCAGACCAGGCCGCCAGTTCCGTGCAGGCGCTCAACACGCAGATCATCCAGTTCCAGGGCAAACTCACCGACGCACAGGCGCAAAGCCAGGCGCTGCAACAGCAATACCAGGATCTGGCGAGCAATCGCGACGACTGGACGCTTGCCGAAGTCGAGCAGATCCTCTCCAGCGCGAGCCAGCAGTTGCAGCTCACCGGCAACGTCCAGCTCGCGCTGTTTGCACTGCAAAGCGCGGACACGCGCCTGGCCGCGACCACGGGTCCGCAGATCGTGACGATCCGCAAGGCCATCGCGCAGGACATGGACAAGCTGCACGCAACGCCGTCCACCGACCTCACCGGGCTGGCCATCAAGCTCGATACGGCCATCGATCAGATCGACTCCCTGCCGTTGGCGGGCGAAGCGCCGATCACGCCAGCCACCGCCCACGCCGATACTCCGCGCAATACCGCCTCCATCGCAGCCGCGACGGGCCAGCCTGTTTGGAAAGTGTGGCTGGAGCAGGTTGCCAGCGGGATCGGGCAGCAGTTGTCGAGCCTTGTGTCGGTGCGTCGCATCGATAACGCCGACGCCATGCTCGCATCGCCGGATCAAGGTTATTTTGTGCGCGAAAACGTGAAGCTGCGTTTGTTGTCGGCGCGCTTGTCGCTGCTGTCGCGCAGTGAACCCGCGCTCAAGTCGGATCTTCACGCTGCGGACACGGCGCTCGGCCGGTATTTCGATCAGTCGTCGGGCAAGGTCAAGGCGGTTCGTGCGCTCTTGCAGCAAGTCGATCAGGCGTCGCTCGCGGTCACCGTGCCCGACCTGAACGCGAGTCTCGCGGCGGTTCACCAGTTCAAGCGAGGCGGATGATGACGATGCGCGGACTCATCTGGTTTGTACTGCTGTTCGCGGCAGCGGCGGGCCTGGCGCTCGTCGGTGTCTTCGACGGCGGGCAAGTGCTGCTGGTCATGCCGCCGTATCGGGTGGATATATCGCTGAATCTGTTCGTGGTGGCGCTGGTCGTGTCGTTCATCGTGATCTACGCCGTGCTTCGCGCCATTCGCAGCGTGCTGAAAATGCCGCAGCGGGTGTCGGCGTACCGGACCCGCTCGCGGCTCGCGAAGGCCAATGCCGCGTTGCGCGATGCCATCGGCCATTTGTATGCGGGACGTTTTTCCAAGGCGGAGAAGTCCGCACGCGATTCCCTTATCGCCGATGAAAACGCCGGTGCTGCTGGGTTGATCGGCGCCAAGGCGGCGCACGAGATGAACGAGTACGCACGTCGCGACGAATGGCTCGCCAAGGTGCAGGGCAGCGACTGGCAGGACGCGCGTCTGATGGCCACCGCCGACATGCGCGCCGATGGCCGCGACGCGGACGGCGCGCTGGTCGCGTTGACCGAGATGCAGGCGCAGGGCGGCCGGCGCCTGTACGCACAGCAGATTGCGTTGCGCGCGCAGCAGCAGTTGAAGAACTGGGGCGAAGTGCTGAAGCTGGTCAAGACGCTGGAGAAACGCGAGGCGCTGCATCCGGCGGTCGCGGTGCGTTTGCGTCAGGTCGCAGCGGAAAATCTGCTGCGTGATCGGCGGCATAACCCGGACGCGTTGCTGGAGTTCTGGCAGTCGTTATCGGCGACTGAGCGGCAATCGCCTCGTCTTGCTGACCTTGCCGCCGAATTGCTGATTGCACTCGATAGAAGGAACGACGCGCGCAAGATCGTGGAAGAAGCGTTGAATCACAACTGGGACGCGCGGCTGTTGCGGCGTTATCCGGATTGTGCGTCGCCGGGCGATGCATTGCCGTTGATCCAGCGGGCCGAAGCCTGGCACAAGGAACGCACCGAAGACGCGGATCTGTTGTTCACGCTCGGGCGCTTGTGCCTGCATCAGCAGTTGTGGGGCAAGGCGCAGGCGTTCCTGGAATCGGCGTTGAAGCTCGCGGACAACGAACCGTTGAAGATTCGTACGCATCGGGCGCTGGCCCGTTTGCATGAGCAACTCGGCGATAGCGAAAAGGCGAGTCTGCATTATCGCGAGAGCGCGCTGGCCATGAACGTGGTTTGAGTTTTTACCGGCTTTAAAGAAACCGCGGGCTTCTTTCGTTTTCGTTTTCGTATTCGAAAGAAGCCCGCGGTTTTTTATTGCGGCATCGAGAGGCGGTGAACCGCGTTGGTCTTACATGCCGCCGCGCCCAGACTGCTCTTCGCGTAACTTGCGACCAGATCGAGCGTCGGGTAATGGCCGGCCTTCGCCTTCAATGTCTCGCGCTGCGAGTTCGCTACGGCCAGTTGAGCACGACCTGATAGTTCGCGTCGCGTGCCGTATCGATCCATTGCTGCATGTCGGCCGGAACGGGCGGCGGCAGCGTCACACCGCGCGCGAGGCCATCCACCCCGGGTCGCCAGATGCCCGACGATCTGCTCCAGCGCCGCCAGCTTCACTCAAGGTCGTTCTGCGCGCAATTTCCTGCGGGATCGCCTGATCGTATTTGGCCTGGGCTTCGTTGGTATCGGTGAGTGCGGGGTAAAACGAGAATACTAAAGCGGCCGGATCAGTACGTCGGCACGGCCGGATCGACCTGACGCGACCATGCGTCGATACCGCCGAACAGGTTGAATACCTGCGTAAAGCCGCGCGACTCCAGGAACATGCCGACTTGCGCGCTACGGGCGCCGTGGTGGCAGATGCAGACGATCTGCGCTTCGTCGTCCAGTTCTTCGCTGCGCGCCGGGATATCGCGCATCGGGATGGCGACAATATTGGCAAGCCTGGCGGTTTCGATTTCCCACGGTTCGCGGACGTCGAGCAGGAGAGGGGCGGGACGCGATGTATCGGCGAGCCATTCGGCCAGTTCGGGTGCGGACAGATTTTGCATGGGATTCCGGTGAAAGTGGTCAGCGACAGCGAGCCGGCCGGCCCGCTGGTGCTACCCGCACAAACAAAGGTGCAGCGTGCAACTTGACGCTTCGGACTCGCCCCAGTAACGCGAGTCCGAGCGTGAAACCAGGTCGTGTCAGAACTTGAAGCGCGACGGTTGCACGGCGTTCTTGAGCGGCGGGATCAGCGTTTCGAAAATATCGGCGACGCGGAATTGCTTTTCGTCCACGCGCGTAATGATTTGCGCCTTCATGACTGGCGCGCCGCCGACAAACGCCGCCAGCCGGCCGCCGATCTTCAACTGATCGAGGAATTCCTGCGGCATGACCGGCAGGCCGCCCGACACGCAGATCACGTCGTAGGTTTCGCCTTCTTTCCAGCCGCGTGCGCCGTCGCCGAGCTCGACCTGCGCATTCGACACGCCGTTCGCCGTCAGGTTTTCTGCGGCCAGCTTCGCGAGTTCGGGCTCGATTTCGACGGTGGTGACCGACCGGCCACGTGCGGCGAGCAACGCCGCCATGTAACCCGATCCGGCGCCGATCTCAAGCACGACTTCGTGCTTTTTCACGGCCAGTTCCTGCAATACCCGCGCTTCGACTCGCGGAAACAGCATGTGTTGGCCGGCGGGCAGCGGAATCTCGAGATCCGCGAACGCGATGTTGCGATACGCGGCCGGAACGAAATTTTCACGCTTGACGATCGACAGCAGGTTCAGGACGTCCTGGTCCAGCACATCCCAGGGACGGATTTGCTGTTCGATCATGTTGAAACGCGCTTGCTCGATATTCATGTTCAGTCTGCGGGTCGATCGACCGTTGGGGTGGAGTTGACGTAACGAGTTGATGTAAATGCGACGCCGGAATAAGGCGAAAATCGAGGACAGATTGTAGCAAATAGCCGGCGGCCTTCGCTCGCGTGTGTGGGCGGGGCTGTGGCCGCGCATTTGCCGTAACGCTCCTGCGGCCTCGGATCAGTGCGGCAAGCGCACGTCCAGCTTGAGCGTGACCAGCCGTGCGAACAATGTAAACCCGGTCGATACCAGCACGTTGTACACCCCTTCCAGCCCCAGCCAGTCGAGTCCGAGATACAGCCAGCAACCCGCGAACGCGCAGACCGCATACGGGCGCGAATCGCGCAGGATCAGCGGCACCTCGTTGCACAGCACGTCCCGCATGATGCCGCCGAACACCCCCGTCACCACGCCCATCATGGCCGCCGTGAACGCGGGCATCTCCGCATCGAGCGCAATCGACGTCCCGGAAATGCTGAACAGGCCCAGTCCGATGGCGTCTGCAATCAGCAGCGCGCGTTGATCGAACAGGCGTGTGGTCGTGCGCAGCAGGAAAGGTGCAAAAATCGCCATGATGAAGATGACGATCACGTAATCCTGGTGCTGGACCCAGTAAAACGGCCGGCGTGACAGCAGCACATCGCGTATCGTGCCGCCGCCAAAAGCGGTGGCGAGCGCGACCAGAAAGGCCCCGACGGCATCCAGCCGGCGCTTTCTCGCTTCGATCAACCCGGAAATCGCATACGCGAAGATCGCGAACGCCTCCATGATGGAGATGGCCAGTGTGAGCCTCGGATGCACGGTTACGGCCCCTTTCGCTGGTCGCGCCGGTGGTCGGAATCGTGAATCCGGTGGTCCCGGTCTTGCGGATGACTGTGATGCTGCGATGAGGTGCCGGGCTGCAGCAGCACGAGCACGGCACCGGCGCCGCCGTCATGAGGCCGCGCCTGACAGAATGCGATCACTTCCTCTTTCTGCACGAGCCACGCGCGCACTTTGCCTTTGAGGACTGGTTCGCGTCCGATCGACCCCAGTCCCTTGCCGTGAATCACGCGCAAGCAGCGCAGCCCGCGTTTCACCGATTCACGGATAAATTCCGACAGCGCCTCGCGCGCTTCCTCGCGCCGCATGCCGTGCAGGTCGAGTTGCGCCTGCACGATCCATGCGCCGCGCCGGAGCTTGCGCACCACTTCCTGGCGCACGCCGTGGCGGCAGTAGGAGAGGGAGTCGTCTGTATCGAGCAGGCTTTCGGGATCGTATTCGTCGGAGAGCGCTTCGTGCAGGACGGCCTCTTCATCCAGGCGCGTCTGCAACGGCAGCGGCGACGGCGGCACGCGCGGCAGCGGCATGCGGGGCGGCACTTTCAACGGCGCTACTTCACCGATCGAACGACGGAATACATCCGCATCCGCCACGGCTTCGCGCTCGGCCGCCACGGCCGCGGCGCGCTGGATCTTGCGTTTGGCCGCAGCGGCCTCGAGGGAGCTGCGCAACGCGCCGAGCCCGGCGAGGCCATCGCGTTTCAACACCGCCGACAATTCTTCCGGCGTCGGCGCAGCGGCCTTGGGCGGAGCGGTGGCCGTGCCCGGCACGGCGTCGCGCTGGCGTTTCAGCTTGGGTTCGTTCGGATGGGGCAGGTTCTTGGGCATTACACGGCAGAAGAAGATGCACGGCGGCAGAACACGGTTCACGCCGCTTTCGGAAACCCTTTTTAACATGGGAAGAGGAAAAATCGGCGCGGAGGGCGTTTTCTTACTCGTTTTCAGTCGCCTTCAATCGACTCCAACCGCGCTCAAATGAAAACGCCGGCCGATCCAAGGGATCGCGACCGGCGTTTCTTTGTACCCGGCATACCCGTACGGGCAATACCGAGTCGTGTTCAAGCGGCGCGCAAATTCGTGTTAATCGGGCGCCGCCTCTCCCGCCGCTTACCGTTCCGCTTCGGCGCTCATCGAGTGCACGGCGGGATTTTCGTCGATACTTTCAAGATAACGCTGCGCATCGAGTGCGGCCATACAGCCCGTGCCAGCGCTGGTGACTGCCTGGCGATAGATGTGATCCTGCACGTCGCCGGCGGCGAACACGCCCGGAATGCTCGTGCCTGTCGCGTTGCCTTGCAGGCCGCCGTGCGTGATGATGTAGCCGTTTTTCATCTCGAGCTGGCCAACGAACAGGTCCGTATTCGGCTTGTGGCCGATCGCGACAAACACGCCTTGCAGCGGTACGTCGCTGGTCGTGCCCGTTTCGGTGCATTTGATGCGCAAGCCCGTCACGCCGGAAGCATCACCCGTGACTTCATCCAGCACGTGGTTCCACTTGATGTCGACCAGGCCTTCTTTTTCCTTCGCGAGCAAGCGGTCGATCAGGATCGGCTCGGCACGGAACTTGTCGCGCCGATGAACCACCGTCACCTTCTTCGCGATACCCGCCAGGTACAACGCCTCTTCCACGGCGGTGTTGCCGCCGCCGATCACGGCTACTTCACCGTTCTTGTAGAAGAAACCATCGCACGTCGCGCAAGCGGACACGCCCTTGCCCATGAACGCTTCCTCCGAAGGCACGCCGAGATATTGTGCCGAGGCACCCGTCGCAATGATCAGCGAGTCGCAGGTGTACTCGCCCGAGTCGCCGATCAGGCGGATAGGCCGTTCGGTCAGCTTGGCGGTGTGGATGTGATCGAAGACAATTTCAGTGTTGAAGCGCTCGGCGTGATCCAGCAAACGCTGCATCAGCTCCGGACCTTGCACGCCCATTGCGTCGCCGGGCCAGTTTTCGACGTCGGTAGTGGTCATGAGCTGACCGCCCTGCGCCAGGCCCGTGATAAGCAACGGCGACAGGTTGGCACGCGCCGCGTAGACAGCGGCGGTGTAGCCGGCGGGGCCGGAACCGAGAATCAGCACTTTTGCGTGTTTGGGCGAAGACATGAGAGCAATCCGTTGTGGTTAGGGCCGAACCGTTGATCCGCATTGATCCGCGGTGATCGATGAACGATTCATATCGGCTTGAGCACGCGGACCGTGGAAAGTCGCTTATGGCGGCTAACCGCTTGCCGCGCACCGTTGCCGATGACCTGTAGTTAGGTGCGAGTTCGCCATTATAAAGGGGGTAAAGAACGCTCGCCGAGTGATCCTTTTAATCGCGGCCATAGCACGCTGCAGGGCTTGCAGCGTGTAACGCGTGTGTTACAGGGTGAAACTGCAGACCATTTTTGCTCGATCATCGCAACGCAGCGTTTACAATGCGTCATTAAACCTGTCGACCTGCTGCACGCCGTGCGGCGGGTCAGAAAGCCTTACGGATCAATGGCAAAAGCTACCTATTCTGCAAGCGCCCAGGCATTGCCGCACCGCATGTCGCGCCTTTTCACCGAGATTCGATGGATCTTGCAGGTCGCGCTCGGCGTGTTCCTGCTCATGGCGCTGGTGAGCTACAGCCGCCACGATCCAAGCTGGACCCACGCCGCGCAAGTCGACCAGATCGCCAACTGGGCGGGCCGCGTGGGCGCGTGGACAGCAGACATCCTGCTGCTTTTGTTCGGGCTGTCGGCCTATTGGTGGGTCGTGCTGCTGGTGCGGCGGATCATCGCGAATTATCGGCGGATCACGAATCACGAAGCGGCTGACGCCGACGACTCGCCATCGAAAGATCGCACGTGGCTGGCCGAGGCGTTCGCGTTCGTGCTGGTGCTGGCCGCAAGCGACGGCATTGAAGCGCTGCGGATGTGGTCGCTCAAGGTGCAGGTGCCGCGGGCGCCGGGCGGCGTGATTGGCGAGGCGGTTGCGCACGGGGTTTCCCATGCGCTCGGTTTCACCGGCGCTACGTTGTTCCTGCTGGTCGCGCTGGCGATCGGTTTGTCGCTGTATTTCAACTTCTCATGGTTGTCCGTCTGCGAAAAAACCGGTGACGCCATCATGGCTACCATCACCGGCGCGAGAATGCGCCGTGAGGCGGGCCGGGACCGCAAGCTGGGTGAGGTGGCGGCCGAGAAGCGCGAAGGCAAGGTGGTGCGCGGGCGCGTGAAGATCGAGGAGCAGGAGCCGGTGATGATCGTGCCTCCGGTCGCAGCGGCCAAATCGGCGCGTGTGGAGAAGGAAAAGCAGGTGCCGCTTTTCACCGATCTTCCCGGCGACTCCACGCTGCCGCCGCTGGCTCTGCTCGACGCCGCGCCGGAAGTGAAGGAAACCATTTCCGCCGATACACTCGAATACACGTCGCGGCTGATCGAGAAAAAGCTGAAGGATTTCGGCGTGGAAGTGGCCGTGGTTGCCGCGTACCCGGGTCCGGTCGTGACGCGCTACGAAATCGAGCCGGCAACGGGAGTGAAGGGCTCGCAGATCGTCGGGCTGGCGAAGGATCTGGCGCGCTCGTTGTCGCTGGTCTCCATTCGCGTGGTCGAGACCATTCCGGGCAAGAATTTCATGGCGCTGGAACTCCCGAATCAGCGCCGCCAGACTGTGCGCTTATCCGAGATTCTCGGTTCGCAGGTTTATGCCGATGCCGCTTCGCCTTTGACCATGGGTCTGGGCAAGGATATTGGCGGTAAGCCGATATGCGCCGACCTCGCGAAAATGCCCCACTTGCTGGTGGCGGGCACCACGGGCTCGGGCAAGTCGGTGGGGATCAACGCAATGATCCTGTCGCTGTTGTACAAAGCCACCGCCGACGAAGTACGCATGATCCTCATCGACCCGAAGATGCTCGAAATGAGCGTCTACGAAGGCATTCCGCATCTGCTTTGTCCGGTCGTCACCGACATGCGGCAGGCCGGCAACGCGCTCAACTGGGCGGTGGCCGAGATGGAACGCCGCTACAAGCTGATGAGCAAGATGGGCGTGCGTAATCTTGCGGGCTTCAACAACAAGATCGACGAAGCCACCAAGCGCGACGAGAAGATCCCGAATCCGTTCAGCCTGACGCCGGATGAACCGGAACCGCTTAACCGCTTGCCGACCATCGTGGTCGTAATCGACGAACTCGCCGACCTGATGATGGTGGTCGGCAAGAAGGTGGAAGAGCTGATCGCGCGGATCGCGCAGAAAGCGCGCGCCGCCGGGATTCACCTGATTCTCGCCACGCAGCGGCCATCGGTGGACGTGATCACCGGTTTGATCAAGGCCAACGTGCCCACGCGGATGGCGTTCCAGGTGTCGTCGAAGATCGATTCGCGGACCATCCTCGACCAGCAAGGCGCGGAATCGCTGCTCGGCATGGGCGACATGCTTTATCTGCCGCCGGGCTCGGGATTGCCCGTGCGTGTGCATGGCGCGTTTGTTTCGGATGAAGAAGTGCATCGCGTGGTGGCCAAGCTGAAGGAGCACGGCGAGCCGAACTACATCGAGGGCATTCTTGAAGGCGGCGTGCTGGGCGATGGCGAGGACGGTGCGCCAGGCGGCGCGGGCGCGGGCGGAGAAGGCGAAGCCGATCCGCTCTACGACCAGGCCGTCGAAATCGTTATCAAGAACCGCCGCGCGTCGATCTCGCTTGTGCAGCGGCATCTGCGGATCGGTTATAACCGGGCAGCACGACTGCTCGAACAAATGGAAAATTCGGGGCTCGTTTCGTCGATGTCCTCGAACGGCAATCGAGAAATCCTCACGCCGGCGCGTGAAGCCGAATAAGGTTATCTGGAGAGTTTTTATATGCAGTCAGTTTTGGGATCGACTTTGAGATCGGCCATGAAACATCAAAGCCGGACAATAAAAGCCGTTGTTTTCGGCGTTTCCATGTTGCTGGCGTCGCAGGCTTTCGCAAGCGGTACCGAGCAATTGAAGGCGTTTATCGCGCAGGTTCACGCGGCGCATGGCAACTTTGTCCAGCGTGAGGTGAAGGCGCCGAGTAAGGCCGCTGCATCGGCTACGCAGGGCATGGCGTCGCGGCTTGGCGGCACGTCGAGCGGCACGTCGAGCGGCACGTTCACGTTCGCGCGGCCGGGCAAGTTCATCTGGTCGTACGACAAACCCTACGCGCAAGTGCTGCAGGCTGACGGCGACAAGCTCTACGTCTACGATAAAGACCTGAACCAGGTCACGATCCGCCCGCTGGGCAATGCTCTAGGCGCGAGTCCGGCTGCGATTCTCTTCGGCAGCAATGACCTCGACAAGAATTTCACGTCGCGCGATGCGGGCGTGAAGGATGGCATCGACTGGCTGGAACTGACGCCGAAAGCACAGGACACGCAATTCCAGCAGGTTGGTATCGGCTTCAAGAACGGCAATCTCGAAGCGATGGAATTGCATGACGTGTTCGGCAATGTCACCTTGCTGACGTTCTCGAATATCGAGAAAAATCCGCCGCTGAAAGCCGATCAGTTCAAGTTCATCGTGCCGAAGGGCGCGGATGTGATCAACGGGTAATGTAGTGCAGCTTGTTCGGGATAGGCTGCTCAGTCGGGCTTAGCACGCAAACTCAGCCAGCGAACTCAGCAAGCGGGCGAGGGGATCTGACGGTCCTCACGCCCGAATCGCTCGCCTATGTCGCTGGTGAGCTCATCGCGTGAATTTCCGCCCGAGTCACCGCCCGACCTACCGCCTAAGTCGCCGACGACCGTTGTTGCTCCCGGCGCCCGGACACTAACGCCAGATAAGCCAGCGCGCCGACCACGAGTGCCGGCAGCGTCGCGCCGAGATTCGGCAACCACTGGTTGATCGCGTGATACGCCGCGATTCCCAACGCCCACGCAATAAACCCGCTCACGTGCCAACCGCCCGAGAACCCGTAGGGTCCGCGCGGATCGGTGAGCGCGGCGATTTCAACGCGACGTTTTCTCACGATAAAGTGATCCACCAGCACCACGCCAAATAGCGGCGCGAACACCGAACCGATCAGCAGCAGGAAGTTCTGATATTTGCCCATCTGCACGAGCAGCGCGATCAGCGTGCACAACGCGCCGAACGCCGCCGACAGCAACGGCACGCTCGCCTTCGCCCAGAACGTGCCGGTGGAAACGGCGGCCGAGTGGATATCGGCGAAAGCGTTGTCGATTTCATCGATGAGAATCAGCAGTAGCGCAATCCCGCCCGCAGCCTGAGCCAGCGCGACGGTCAGCAGCGCATCGCCGCCGCCGGCCGCGAGGCCGTAGAACGCGCCGAGCGCATAGAACCAGATGTTCGCGATCCCGTATCCGAACAGCGTGCCGCGGAACGTGCCGCCCGCGCTGCGCCCGAAACGCGTGTAATCCGCGATCAACGGCAACCACGACAGCGGCATCGCGACCACCAGGTCGATACCCGCACCGAACGGCATATCACCCGTGCCGGGGCGGTTCATCAGCGCGCCAAAGTCTTGTTTCGACAGCAGATTCCACGTCAGCCAGCCCGCGCCCCCGAGCAGCAGCCAGATTCCCCACGTGCGCAAGAAGCGCCGGACGAAGGACAACGGTCCGGTGATCGCGAGCGTTGTCGCCAGCACGCCGAAGATCAAGGTCCAGATCAGCGGCATGGAGAGGCCGAATGATTGTTTGGCGAGGGCATCGGCGGAATCGCGCATCACGATGATTTCGAACGAGCCCCAGCCGACCAGTTGCACCGCGTTGATGACTGCGGGCACGGACGCACCGCGCAGTCCCAGTGTTGGGCGCAGCGACGACATGGCGGCCAGGCCCGTATCCGTGCCGACCACGCCGGCGAGGGCCAGCAAGACCACGCCGATCACCGTGCCGATCACAATGGCCGCAAGCGCATGCGGCAGCGACATGCCCGGTACGAGCAGTGCGCCGGCCTGCGCCACCAGCAAGCCGATGCCGAGTGAAAACCACAACGCGAAGGCGTCCGATGTGCCGAACGCGCGGCGCGCGGCGGGGACCGGCAGAAGCGGCGCGTAAGTCGATGTGCCGGTTTCGCCGCTCGCGCCTGTTGTGTTCTCCTTCATGTTCCCTTGTCCCATTCGCGTTTCGTCCTTATCTGTAGGGCTTGGCCCGGTTCATGCGCGTTTCTTCGGTTCGTCCGCGGCTGTCATAATCACCGTTGCGGCTCGATTCGCTTTTTTCGAGGCGAAACGTTCATTTTGACGCAGCGGCGGCGTCCGTCTCGAAAAGCGCACGATTATCGCTGTCTTTGCCCAAATTGCACCACCAGACCTATCCGGAAACCTCCAGAGCGCCATGTTCGAAGAAAACCGTGCCAATGTTCCGCTTGCCGAGCGTCTGCGTCCTCGCACTATCGACGAGGTCATCGGCCAGAAACACCTGCTCGGCGTCAGCAAGCCGTTGCGTGTCGCCTTCGAGTCCGGCGAAGCGCATTCCATGATCCTCTGGGGGCCGCCGGGCGTGGGTAAGACCACGCTCGCGCGCTTGATGGCGGCGGCGTTTCACGCTGAATTCATCTCGCTGTCGGCGGTGCTGTCGGGCGTGAAGGACATTCGGGAGGCGGTCGAACTGGCGCAGATTCATCGGGCGAACGGGCATCAGACGCTGGTGTTTGTCGACGAAGTGCATCGATTCAACAAGAGCCAGCAAGACGCATTCTTGCCGCATGTGGAGTCGGGCCTGTTCGTGTTCGTGGGCGCGACGACCGAGAATCCGTCGTTCGAGGTGAACAGCGCGTTGCTGTCGCGGGCGGCCGTTTATGTGCTGAAAAGTCTCGAAGCGAGCGAGCTCACCGAGTTGCTGGACCGGGCGCAAGGCGAACTGGGCGGCTTCACGTTCACCGACGACGCTCGCGACGCGTTGATCGGTTCCGCCGATGGCGACGGCCGCAAGCTGCTCAACAATCTCGAGATCGTTGCGCGAGCGGCGGCGCAGCAGAAGTCGACGCATATCGACGGGGCGTTGCTGGGCAGCGCGCTTGCCGAGAATTTGCGTCGTTTCGACAAGGGTGGCGACGCGTTCTATGACCAGATCAGCGCGTTGCACAAGTCGGTGCGCGGCAGTAATCCGGACGCGACGCTTTACTGGTTTTGTCGAATGCTGGATGGCGGCGCCGATCCGCGTTATCTGGCGCGGCGTATCGTGCGCATGGCATGGGAAGACATCGGTCTCGCCGATCCGCGCGCGGGGCGGATTGCGCTCGATGCCGCCGAAACCTACGAGCGCCTGGGTACGCCCGAAGGTGAGCTGGCGCTGGCGCAGGCGCTGATTTATCTGGCGGTCGCGCCGAAATCCAACGCGGGCTACAAGGCCTATAACGAGGCGCGCCAGTTTGTCGGCAAGGATCAGTCGCGCGGGGTGCCGGTGCACTTGCGCAACGCGCCGACGAAGCTGATGAAGGAGTTGGGCTACGGGCATGAATACCGTTATGCCCACGATGAACCCGACGCGTTCGCGGCAGGGGAAACGTACCTGCCGGACGGCATGCGCGATCCGCACTGGTACGAGCCGACGCCGCGCGGGTTGGAAGGCAAGATCGGCGAGAAGATGGCAAGGCTGGCCGAGATGGACGCGCAATGGCGGCGCGAGAACAAAGGCGAGAAGAAGTGATCGTGGTCCTGTGCCGCGGTATTGCTGATGAATACCGTAACGACTAATTTCGAGACAGGTTTTTCTGGAACGGAAAACGCCCCGAACTTTAGTCCCAACGGCTAACCCGGCCAAAGCGCGACAATAACCCTTCGGTGCTGAGCTAAAATCGCGGATTCGCACCTACTAAGAACCAGCCCTGCCATGCTCGACATTCAACTTCTGCGCAAAGACCCCGACGCCGTCGCCCAGCGCCTGGCCCAACGCGGCTACACCCTCGACATCGCTGCGTTCGCGGCACTGGAAATTGAACGTCGCGAGATCCAGACGCGGACCGAAGAACTGCAGATGCGGCGCAATACGTTGTCGAAGCAGATCGGTGCAATGAAAGGCCGCGGCGAAGACACTGCTGCGGTGATGGCGGAAGTGGGCGGAATTGGCGACACCATGAAAGCGTCGTCGGCACAACTCGACGACATCCAGAAACGCCTCTCCGACCTGATGCTCGGCGTACCGAACCTGCCGCACGAAAGCGTGCCGGTTGGCCGCGACGAGACCGAAAACGTGGAACTGCGCCGCTGGGGAACGCCGCGTTCGTTCGATTTCGAGGTCAAGGATCACGTCGATGTAGGCGCACCGCTCGGCCTTGATTTCGAGACTGGCGCCAAGCTGTCCGGCGCGCGTTTCACGCTGCTGCGCGGGCAGATCGCGCGACTGCATCGCGCGCTTGCCCAGTTCATGATCGACACCCACACCGAGCAGCACGGCTACACGGAGGCGTACACGCCGTATATCGTGAATCCGGAGATTCTGGTCGGAACGGGACAGTTGCCCAAATTCGCGGACGACATGTTTCGGGTGGAGAAGGGCGGCGAAGAAAACACGGTCACGCAATATCTGATTTCAACGTCCGAGATTTCGCTGACGAACACGGTGCGCGAAAGCATTCTCGAGGCTGCTGCGTTGCCGGTGAAGCTCACCGCGCATTCACCCTGTTTCCGGTCCGAAGCGGGTTCGTACGGTCGCGATACGCGTGGCCTGATCCGCCAGCATCAGTTCGATAAAGTGGAAATGGTGCAGGTCGTGTCACCCGAAAAATCGTACGACACGCTCGACGAAATGGTCGGCCACGCCGAAGCAATCCTGCAGAAGCTCGAACTGCCGTATCGCGTGATCACGCTGTGCACCGGTGACATGGGATTTTCGGCGTCGAAGACATTCGACCTGGAAGTCTGGCTGCCGGCGCAGAACACCTATCGCGAGATATCAAGCTGCTCGAACACGGAAGCATTCCAGGCTCGCCGGATGCAGGCGCGGTTCCGCAATGCACAGGGCAAGCCCGAATTTGTTCATACGCTGAACGGGTCGGGACTGGCGGTGGGGCGCACGCTCGTTGCGGTGCTTGAGAACTTCCAGAATGCGGATGGATCGGTGACGGTGCCGGCCGTATTGCGGCCGTACATGCGTGGCGTGGAAAAGCTGGAAGTGGTGGGATCGGAATAAGCGGCGCAATGAGTCGGTGTGTTGTAACCGGCTCACGAAAAGGGGTTGGAAATCGATTCCGAGTCGTCTATAATCTTTCTCTTCGCTGAGCATCGACCCGTTCAGCGAAGGCCGCAAAGAGCAGTAACAGGCACTAAAGCGGTTGCAGTAAATGGAAAGGTGGCAGAGTGGTCGAATGCGCTGGACTCGAAATCCAGTGTACGTTTAGGCGTACCGTGAGTTCGAATCTCACCCTTTCCGCCAAATTCAAAAACCCCCGCTGATCTGAAGATCAGCGGGGGTTTTGCCGTTCTAGCACAGCTAGAACGTCTCGTAAGGTGTGCGACTCAGCCATCCACGCGGCTACCACGCATCACACCCATGCGCTCTTGTCTCAGCACTTCGGCAGCAGGTGTTCAATATCGAAGGTCGATTTGCCGTCGGGATTTTTGCTGGCGGAGCTCCGCGCCAGATTATTCGATGTCCGGCAGGCCCAGTTGTCCGGTTTCTCGACACTCGGCGTCGGCCGGTTCGACCCGTCATCGGCACCGGATGCGGGGTTTGCCACGGGTTCCGGTTGCGACGTCCCGGTAATCGAGGGCGACCGATACACATGGACCGGCACCACGGACAGCGAGACGGGATTGTCGGCGGACGGCGCGACCGCAACCGGGCCGGCAGTCTGGGCGTCTGCCGTTGAGCAAAGCGATGCAGCAGTCACCGCTGTGGCCAGCAAGCTTGCGCGGACGTTGAGAGCGAGGAGGTTCATGCGTGTACTTCCGTGGTGAGAGACCGGCAGCGGGCGCGGTGGGAATATCCAGGCAAAGGCGAAGCGTTCCGCAAAATGAAAACGCGATTTCACTTCTTTATCCTTGTCCAGCTCGCCGTTATATCAATCTCCGGTTCAAATCGGTAATTCGTTGCATTCGATTAAATAAACTGTGTGGACGTTCTATTGATCGCCGTTGCAAATGGAGAACAAAATCATCGCAACATTGTTCCCTTTAGTCAGTTTTGAAGGGAAAGATTATAAATAGTAACGCCAAAACAGGTAATTAGGATCGCTCTTATTGGTCCTGTACGCCCCTGCAATTTAGTCTTTCGCTTCGTTGCTAAATTCAGATCAATAGAAATCATGTGAATTCATATTCACAATGAATGTGCACGAAATGTGGCAATTAACGTTGCTTTTCGATTTAATGTTATGCATCAATCCCCATGTCCAACTTTAAGAAATTTTTTGCCGCACTGGTCATCGCCCTGACCGGTATTTCGTGCGCTCAAGCAAGCGAGTTCGCGGGCCCCTACGCCGGCGTCAAGGTGGGTGAGAACTGGTCTGACGCGTCCGGCGTCGTCAATGTCAAGTCCCATGCCACCACTTTCCCCGGCCTGACCGCGGGTTACGGATTCGATGTAAAGCAGTTCGTGATCGGCGCGGAAGTATTCGGGGACTTTCATCACGGTTCAACCACCTATAAGGATGCTGGTATAGATCTCAAGGCCGGAATGCCATTCAACACGATCATGCCCTACGCGCGTTTAGGCATGACGGGAACCTGGCCTAATGCGCGCCTTCATGGCGGCTTGGGCGTTGAATATAAGTTCATGAAAAAAGTTAGCGTCGCAGCAGAATGGACCGCTGATTCAAATAGTCATGACGGAACCAAACGTAGTAATAACAGCGTCACAGTCGGAGTTCACTACTACTTCTGATTGGTTTCAGTAATTTCTTGCGTCGGTATTAAAAAATCCCCGGTGAATTATTATTCGCCGGGGATTTTATTTGACCGATGCCAATTGAATTCAGGTCGTGCAGCGCGCTATATCGAAGCGCATTTCAGGCTCGGGCAACCCGCCATAATCTTCTGAAGATTTTTGCACCTTCACCGTCGACCCATATTGTGACGGCGTGAGCGTAACCAGCCACGCGTTCGGTCCAACCAGCAGTTCCGAGGCGCTACCCAGCTTCGATGTTGACACCGAAGGCAGCTTGTCCTCCAAACAATTCAGGACATCACGGGGCTGGCGATGCGACGACACAAAGATCATCGGACTCGAAGCGCGAAGTTCAGGGACGCTCGCGGAACTGCACGCAGCAAGCGCAAGCACGGATGCAAACAAGGACGTGAACGGGACAACTCGGCGTGAGAGCATAAGCAATGGCGTCAGTAGAAACAAGGCAGCAAATAAGACAACAAACAAGGCAACATCAGAACAGCAACAGGCCGCAAATCAGGGGCAGAAACAACCCGCTCAACCCGCGCCAGGCAAACTGAATCAAGCTGGATCAAAGCCTAAGGCATGAGGTCGCGCGGCCGCAAGGCAATCGAACGCGCCATTGAAAAAAGAGCGAAAAAAGAGCGGGAAAGCGCGCGATGCTATCATCGCCGGCATCCTGAATTAATGCGTCAGCGAACCATTCATATCGCGCGCCGACACACCAACGCTCCATGGCTATTACACTCAAGTCGCCTGCCGACATAGAAAAACTGCGTATTTCCGGGCGCTTGGCCGCAGAAGTCCTCGCGATGATCGGCGAGCATGTGCAGCCAGGGATCACCACGGAAGAGCTGGATACGATCTGCAACCGGTTCATTGTCGAAGAACTGAAGGCGATTCCGGCAAACGTGGGTTACATGGGTTTTACCAAGACCATTTGCACGTCGGTGAATCACGTGGTCTGTCACGGTGTTCCCGGCCCGCGGGCGCTGAAGGATGGCGACATCATCAACATCGACGTCGCGATCATCAAGGACGGGTATTTCGGCGATACCAGCCGCATGTATTACGCGGGTACGCCGAGCCGCGAGGCGAAACGGCTGTGCGACACGACGTATGAAGCAATGGTCGCCGGCATTCGGACGGTGCGTCCGGGCGCGACACTGGGCGACGTCGGTTATGCGATTCAGACGGTGTCTAACCGCGAAGGGTATTCGATCGTGCGCGAGTATTGCGGACACGGCATTGGCCGCGTGTATCACGAGGATCCGCAAGTGCTGCATTACGGACAGCCGGGAGCCGGATTGCGTTTGAAGCCCGGGCTGGTTTTCACGATCGAGCCAATGATTAATGCAGGCCGCGCCGCAACGCAGCAATCTCGCGATGGCTGGACTGTGACGACGAAGGACCGGTCGCTGTCGGCGCAATGGGAACACATGGTCGCGGTGACCGACGACGGCTTCGAATTGCTGACACCCTGGCCCGAAGGCACGGGCGAATACGCAGCACCCTGATGCACGCTGAGGCACCATAAAGCACCATGGACGAGCGGGATGGCAGGCCGGGAGACCCGCGGTGAGGGCACTTCGCGCATCGACTGAAATAATGATTTGACTCGTTCGCCTGTTCGGTTGAAGCTATTAAATAGACCAAGCCGGCTTAAGAAAGCTTAAGAAGCTTGTGAAAGCTTGAGAGAAAAACACCCGCATGAGTCCTTCACTAACTGTTCGCAGGATCGCCGCGCATCAAGGTGCAGTCCTGCGCGAGCTTCGCACGGCCTCATTGCGCGAGGCGCCTTACGCGTTCGGTGAGACGCTGGAGGAGGCCTTGTCCGCCGACGTCGCGAGCTTCGACGAAACGGCCGACCGCCACGCGAATTCACCCGCCACCGCGTCCTTTATCCTGTACACCGAAGGTCATCCGGCGGGTTTGGTCGGTGCGTTTATCGATGAAGCGCCTGCGCCGCGCGCGTTCGTCTACGCGTTGTGGGTGGCGCCGGCCGTGCGGCATCTGCGCGGTGGCGAGCTGCTCGTGAATGCCGCCACGCAATGGCTCGCGGAGCGGCGGGTGCATGACGTCTTTGCCTGGGTCACCGACGAAAACCGCAACGCCATGCGTTTTTACGAGCGCCTGGGCTTTGGTCCTACCGGTGAACGTCGCCGGATTCCAGCGCATCCCGAGGAATATGAAACGCTGCTCGTGCGCCGCGTGAGCGATTCCCGTGACGTGACCTGAGCGCATGACCTGAACATCTGATCCGCCAGCGTTCGTCGCGGCTGGATTGGCCACGGCTCGCGTGGCTTGTCCGTCGTGGCTCATCTCGCCGTCCCGGTCTCACTTCTGTCACTTCTCTCGCTTCATACCATGCTGCCCGCGCTC
The DNA here is from genome assembly GCF_018449515.1 of Caballeronia sp. dw_19. Lineage (GTDB taxonomy): Bacteria > Pseudomonadota > Gammaproteobacteria > Burkholderiales > Burkholderiaceae > Caballeronia. The sequence continues at coordinate 274,534 of NZ_JAAVUQ010000003.1, forward strand.
GGGCGGCAATCTGAAATATTCCGTTTGCTTGCGTCACGCCTGTAAAATACGCAAAATTTTTGGCTTTACCTATGTCGCTCAAAAAAACGCCCTTTTTCGAATTGCGCAGCGGCTCTGTCGACACGCTTCTGTTTGTCGTCAAGACTACCGACCTCGACGCGCTGCGAACGGAACTCACGCGGCGCTTCGAAGCGACTCCCGAGTTTTTCGCGAACGATACGGTCGCCATCGACGTGCGCCGCCTGGCTGCCGGCGAACGTATATCGATCAGCGAACTCGCGGCGTTGCTCGACAGCGTACGCATGCGCCCGATCGGCGTAGTTGCATCGGGGGACCAGGCATGGGCGTCCGAAGGCGCGCTGCCGTTGCTTGAAGCGCGCGACCGGCGTGGCGCGCCGAAGCCGTCGGTGGACGCGGGCGTCGAGAATACCGAGGCCGCCGCCGTGATCGAAGCGGCCGTGGCGCAAACGCCTGCGCCCAGCGCGCCGGTGCCGAAGACGACCATCATCGACCGGCCGTTGCGTTCGGGCCAGCAGGTTTATGCGAAGGGCGACCTGGTCGTGCTCGGGCTCGTGAGCTACGGCGCGGAAGTGATCGCGGAAGGCAACATTCATATCTATGCGCCGTTGCGCGGCCGGGCGCTCGCGGGCGTGCACGGCAACCTCGACGCGCGCATTTTCTGCACGTGTCTGGAGCCGGAACTGATCTCTATCGCCGGCATCTACAGAACGATGGAAACACCGCTCGGCCCCGATGTCCTGGGCAAGCCGGTGCAGATCTGGCTCGACGAAGAAAAACTGATGATCGAACCGCTGCGGCTGACCTGAGAGGCCTGAGACGAATCAGCCAGGCGCGCCTGATGGGGACGGCGCGCTTTTCGGACAGGACGCGAGCGGATTTAATTGACGAACACAAGGTACAGGAATGGCAAAAATCATTGTGGTGACTTCGGGCAAGGGCGGCGTCGGCAAGACGACCACCAGCGCGAGCTTCGCATCGGCCCTCGCGTTGCGCGGGCATAAAACGGCTGTTATCGACTTCGATGTCGGCCTGCGCAATCTCGATCTCATCATGGGCTGCGAACGCCGCGTGGTGTACGACCTCATCAACGTGATCCAGGGCGAAGCGAACCTCAACCAGGCGCTGATCAAGGACAAGAAGTGCGAGAACTTGTACATCCTGCCGGCCTCGCAGACCCGCGATAAAGACGCGCTGACGCAAGACGGCGTCGAGAAAATCATCAACGACCTGATCGCGATGGACTTCGAATACATTGTCTGCGACTCGCCGGCGGGGATTGAATCGGGCGCGTTGCTCGCCATGCATTTCGCCGATGAAGCGTTGATCGTGACGAACCCGGAAGTGTCGTCCGTACGTGACTCGGACCGCATTCTCGGGATTCTTTCGTCGAAGACAAAGCGCGCGATTGAAGGGAAAGAGCCGATCAAGGAGCATCTGCTGATCACGCGCTACAACCCGAAGCGCGTGAGCGAAGGCGAGATGCTGTCGCTGACCGACATCCAGGAAATCCTGCGGATCGAACTGATCGGCGTGATTCCAGAATCGGAAGCCGTGCTGCATGCATCGAATCAGGGTCTGCCGGCCGTGCACCTCGATGGCACTGACGTAGCTGAAGCCTACAAGGACATCGTTTCGCGCTTTCTCGGCGAAGAAAAGTCCCTGCGCTTCACCGACTATCAGAAGCCAGGTCTGTTGCAACGTATCTTCGGCAACAAGTAAGGGGACGCAATGTCGATTCTTTCGTTTTTGCTGGGCGAGAAAAAGAAGTCCGCTTCGGTCGCGAAGGAACGCTTGCAGTTGATCATCGCGCACGAGCGAGCGGGCGGACACGCGCCCGCCGATTATCTGCCGGCGTTGCAACGAGAACTCGTTGCCGTGATTTCCAAGTACGTGAAGATTTCGAGCGACGATATCCGGGTAAGCCTCGAACGTCAGGACGATCTCGAAGTACTCGAAGTGAAGATCGAGATTCCATCGGTTTGAAGATGGATGACGGTTTGAACCAGCGCTGAAAATATTTCCTTGGCGTGCAGCATCCAAAGGCCGAAATCACTTGATTTCGGCCTTTTCACAAGTGCGCCTGCACCTTCAAGTCGCATAAGCGACTTACATCAATATTCCGTTGCAGTTTAGCCATCGTCGTTACACGGGCGCTGTCGGCTAAACCGTGGCCTCGCGCATTGAGTGTGTATCGCCGATACAAGGCGACCAACTCAAAGAGGCCGATCATGAAAATACGTTTGTTCATTGCCCAGGCGGCTATTGTTCTGGCCGGCGTCGCGGCGGTCGCTGGAAGTGCGTCGGCTGAAGTGATTATCGTGGCGCCGAATGCGCCGCCGCCCGTGCGTGTGGAATCCATTCCGCCGGCGCGGGTGGGTTATGTGTGGGACAACGGCCACTGGCGTTGGGAACACGGCCAGTACGTGTGGAATCCGGGGCATTGGCAAGTCGAGCGCGTGGGGTACCACTGGGTGCCGGGACACTGGGTCGCACGCGGCGGTGCATGGCGCTGGATGCCCGGACACTGGGCCTGACGCCCTCCGATACCTCGTTAGCCGCACGGGCGGCCTGTTAAGCGCCGCCCAAATCCGATGAACCCGTTACCGGAGTTCCACATGAAAACCAAACTGTTGATTATCGGCTTGCTCGCGACCTTGCTGGGTGGCTGTATTGTCGTACCGGCGCATCCGTATGCTTATCATCCGGTGCCACGCATCTACGTTTATTAAGTTTGCCCGAGCGCTATTTGGTGACTGGCTCTTCGTTCTCGACGGGCGTTTCAGGCACTTCGGGCGATGCCCGGGGCACGGGCAAAGGCAGTGGGGTCATGTAGCGCTGAGCCAACGCTTCGTAAAGCGGCGGTGAGAAGAAGCGCGACACCCGGCTCGCAATCAGGGCCGTTGCCATGAGCGAAATCACCAGCGCATGGCCGTTGATCATCTCCATCACGATCACGAACGACATGATCGGCGATTGCGTGACGGCCGCCAGATAACCGACCATGCCGAGCGCAATCAGCATCGACAGTTGCATATGGCTGAAGACCATATGCAGCACGTTGCCGAAGCCGGCACCAATCGATAACGACGGCGCGAAGATGCCGCCCGGAATGCCGGGCAGATACGAGCCGATCATCGAGACCATCTTGAGCAGCGGATACAGCGGCGAAAGCTGCTCGTGGCCTTCCAGCAGGCCGCGCGCCTCGGCGTAACCGCTGCCGAAGGTCGTGCCGCCCGACACGAGCCCGACCACGGCGATAATCAGCCCGCAGAGCGTGGCGAACACAACCGGGCGGGTCGCGTGCATCTCGCGCAGACGTGCTGGAATCCATTTGGACGTATTGAGCAGCAACCAGCAAAACAGGCCGCCCGCGATGCCAGTCACGACGGCCGTGAGTACCACGGCGACCGCCAGCAGGTTGGGGAAATTCGCGCTGACGTCGATGGTGCCGAAATAGGTGTAATTGCCGTTCAGGCCGAGCGCGACGATACCCGCGAGGATGATGCCCGTGATCAGCACGCCGCTCGTGCGCGCTTCGAAGCTGCGCGTCAGTTCTTCGATCGCGAACACAATGCCGGCAAGCGGTGTGTTGAACGCCGCCGATAACCCCGCCGCCGCGCCCGCCAGCACGAGTTGCCGTTCAATGCGAGCGTTCGAGCGCGGAAACAGTCGCCGCAGGTTGTACATCAACGCCGCACCGACCTGCACCGTCGGACCTTCGCGGCCGATGGTGAAGCCTCCCAGGATTGCGATAAACGAGATCCCCATCTTGGCGATCAGGATGGCCGGCGACAGCAGCCGCGTCCCCAGTCCCGGTGGACTATGCAATACGGCGATGACCTGTGGAATGCCGCTGCCTTCCGAGCCGCGAAAGAACTTCCGCGTGAGCCAGACGGATAACGCGGCCACCGCCGGCGTGAGAATCAGCGGCAACCAGACATGGTCGTGCTGAACGGTACGAAACGCGTTATAGCCCCAGTCGATGAGCTTCGCGTACAGCACCGCGACGAGCCCGACCGCAATCGCGCCAACCCAGAAAATGCCATAGCGATACCAGAGGCTGCGTGCGCGCCGAAGAGTAAATCGGGGCAGAGAGCGTAACGCGCGAATCATATGCAGTGAGCCATGCGACCGGCTGTCGGCAAAGCGGTGATTATACCGATCTGTCTCAATAATCCAGCCGATTGGTGCCCGATAACGTACTTGCGAAAGTACTTGCGAAAAGAAAACGGGGCGCAGCTATGAGCCGGCGCCCCAAAACACTCTCGTCGGGGTGGCGAGAGCGGAGAGAGGAATGTAATGAATAAGTAATGTATTATTCGGGCTTTTGAATGGCACGCAAACGTTTCAACGATGACCCAGGGCGATTGAAAGTTTTATCGATTACTGTATTAGACGGGACGTGGAGTGCTTACTGAAGATCAGGTGGTCATTACTTCGAAAGCGACTACGGCGGCAATGGCGCCGGCATTTGCAATCAGCGCCTGCAACACGATTCCGCGCCAGCTCGTCGTCCGGAAACGCACGGCCAGCATGAGTGCGGTGAATAGCGCAATAGCGATTATCGCGACAACATCAGCACTTTGAAGATGAATGCGCATGACGCTGGCCTCACGAATGTTCAGTCTGAGTTGAGTATAGACAGGACGTGCCGGTACGCAAGTTGCACAAAAATAAGCGAAGGCCCGGTCGTTGCATTTATCCAATGATCTGATGGGAATTTTCCGGGCGCTGTCCGTACTAACCCGAATTGGTGTTTTCCCGTGCAGGGCGAGCCTTATCCACGGAGCTGCTTTATGAATCCCCCAAATCGCCGTTCTCTTGAAGTGGATTTCTTCAGGGGAGTCGTGCTGCTGGTGATTGCCGTCGATCACATCTCGGGAAGCGTCTTATCCACATTTACACTCCATAGCTACGCGTTCTGCGATTCCGCAGAGGTTTTCGTGTTCCTGGGCGGATATGCATCGGCAGCCGCTTATACAACGCTGGCCGCGAACCGGAGTCACGGGGCCGCCTGCCGCCGCTTCCTGAAGCGCAGTTGGGAGATTTATCGCGCGTACCTCTTCACGGCTGTGATGATGCTGTTCGGCGGCGCGCTGCTCATGTGGCTGCGCATCGATACCCCCATGCTCCAGATCACCGAATGGCCGTCGTTCCTGGCCCGGCCGCTGGGGCTGACGTTTGATATCGCTACGTTGCGGCACCAGCCGTATTTATCGGCTGTATTGCCTATGTATGCCATGTTCGCGCTCGTCGTGCCATTCGTGGTGCCGTTGGCCGAACGTAAGCCAGTTGTCGTGCTGTTTGGCAGTCTCGGCGTATGGCTTTTTGCGTCATCGCTTGCGCAATGGCTACCGTCGGCTTACGCGGAAGGGTGGTCCTTCAACCCGTTCGCGTGGCAACTGATGTTCGCGCTCGGTATCCTGGCGCGCGTTCAGCCGATCCCCGCCGAATTCCACGATTCGAAAACCGCGCGCTGGATGACCCGTGCGGCCGTTGTCGTGTTCCTGACGTTTGCGTTCGCGAAGCTGTTCCTGGAGACGCAGGCGCCTCCGGGATATATGAAGCAGAACCTGGCGAGCTTGCGCATAGTGAGTTTTGTCGTCATCGCGTGGCTGTTCGCTCAGGCGGTGCACGCCGGATGGATCAAGGCGCTGGCGAAGAGCTTGCCGAGTGTGGTGAACATCGGCAAGCAGGGGCTGGTGTGTTTTATCGCGGGCGCGTGCATGTCGCTGGTCATCGACACGGCCTTGCGGCTCGTGTCGCTTGGACAATACCAGTGGATCGCGGGGCTGACCGGTGACGCCATCGCGATCGGCAGCCTGATCTGGCTTGCGGCCCTCTGGCGCGACCGTAAGGAGGCGCAGCGGGCGCGGCTGCCGAAACGTCCGCCGGTTCCGGCGCACGCCTCGAACCGGCGTGACAGATGAAAGAGGGGTCGTGAACAAACGCGTGCCGGCAAGTTCGTGAAACCTTGCCGGCACGCAAAACGCGCTACGAAAGCTTGATGTCCCGCGTTTCCCGCATACACAGCACGCCGAGCAGGCTGATCGCCGCCGCGACCGACACATACCCGCCGACCCACGCCAACCCGCCCCGATTCGCCAGCAATTGCGCGATGTAAGGCGCTACCGACGCCCCCAGGATTCCGCCCACGTTATACGCGACACCCGCGCCGGTATAACGCACGTTGGTCGGGAACAACTCGGGCAGCAGCGCGCCCATCGGGGCAAAGGTCACGCCCATCAGGAACAGTTCGATGGTGAGAAACAGCGCGACCGCGTAGGTGTTGCCGCTGCCGAGCAGCGGGGCCATGGTGAAGCCCGACAGGATCGCCGCGATACAACCCACAATCAGCACTGGCCGGCGGCCGAATTTATCGCTGGCTAATGCGGAAATCGGCGTCGCGATAGCCATGAAAAGCACCGCGAAACACAGCAAACCGAGGAATTTCTCGCGCGTGAAATGCAGCGTCGAGACGCCGTACGAGAGCGAGAAAACCGTCGAGATGTAGAACAGCGTGTAGCAGACGATCATCGCGATCGCGCCGAGCAGCGTGGGTTTCAGGTATTGGCTGAACAGCGTCGCGATAGGCACGCGCACGCGTTCCTTTTTCTCGATCGCCTCGCGGAACGCCGGCGTTTCCGCGATTTTCAGGCGCACATAAAGTCCGAGCGCCACCAGCACCGAGCTGACGATGAACGGCACGCGCCAGCCCCAGCTACGGAATTGTTCGTCGGTGAGCGAGAGCGCCAGTCCAAAGAACAATCCATTCGATGCCAGGAAACCCACCGACGGCCCGAGTTGCGGGAACATGCCGAACCAGCCGCGCTTGTTTTGCGGCGCGTATTCAGTGGCGAGGAGCGCTGCACCGCCCCATTCGCCGCCAAGCCCGATGCCCTGGCCGAAGCGCAGGATGCACAGCAGCACCGGCGCCAGGCTGCCGATGGACGCGTAGCCCGGAACGAAGCCGATCAGCGTGGTCGACACGCCCATCACGAGCAGCGAGGCGACGAGCGTTGATTTCCGCCCGATGCGGTCGCCAAAATGGCCGAAGATGAACGAGCCGATCGGCCGCGCGATGAACGCGATACCAAACGTGACGAACGCCGACAACGCTTGCGCGGCGGGCGAGCTATGCGGGAAAAAGACCGGGCCGATAACCAGCGCGGCGGCGGTCGCGTAGACATAGAAATCGTAGAACTCGATCGCCGTGCCGATAAAACTCGCGAAGATCACGCGGGAACTGCTCATTTTCGCGTCGCTTGCGGGCGATGCGGGTAAGGAGCCCGAGGGTGAGGCTGATGACATGGTGTCTCCGGTTCGCCCTTCGTGTCGCGCCCGGGAACGGGGGCGCGCGTCGGGACGCTTTGTATTGAATGCGCAGCGTGCAACGGGCGCCGGGCGCCCGATGCGATGTATGTACGGCGATGAAAACGAACGGCGTTGGACTGCGCGCAGTGTGTCGCGGAGTCGACCGGTCAGGCGCGTCGATCAAGCGCTGGATGGGCGGCGGCGACGGCTTTGCCGGCATGGCCGGCGTGGGGTATCGAAAATTATAACGACCGTGCGCCGCGGCCGGCAAGGAAACCGTATTGATGAATGCACCAATAGTTCCGCTGGTTCCACTCAATCGATGGTTGTCGCCTGCGGTGAATGGACGCTGCGAAGCTGGAACTGGCCGTTATCGTTGAAAAGCCAGTCTTCGAACAAATCGAGGTGGCCGTTGCCGTCGAGCAGACGTACGGGTGGCGTGGGCAATGGCGATGAGCGTCGCAGCGACGCGAGAGCGGTCGCTTCGGCTTCGTCGTCGCCATTGGTCCGGTAGACCGACGACCGGATCACGCGTCCGTTGCGGTCCACCGTGAACGCGACCACGACGAGCGAGCGCAGCATCGCTTGCGGCGTGCCCTTGAGTACCAGCGACGGATTGTGATCAAAGATGTGTTGCGCGACGCGTACCTTGTACTGGTCGAGCGTCGCGCCGCTCACGGCGGCGGCTGGTTTGGGTTCGAGGGAGCTGGGCGGCGGGGTGATCGTGCAGGCGGCGATGGCTGCCGCGATCGATAAGGTCAGCGCGATGCGCGCGGTTTTCAAACGGGAGGTCATGGCTGGCGAAGCTCCACGAATTCGTTGCACTCATGCTTAACAATACGCGGGTGGTCCGGGTCTTGCTGCCCCATTTTGCACGTCCACTGCATTTTGATGCGCAAGGAGAGAACCATGAGCAGCGATTCCACTGACGTGAAAAAGCCGAAGCCCGCCGAGCATAGCGATAACGAGGCAAGCAAGATGCCGGATCGCGCCGACGACGACCGTAAGCAGGCGCCAAGCGATAAGCCTGGGAAGAAGCAGGGGGAAGGCGAGCCGGATGTGGGGTGAGGTTTGGTGGTGTGTTGGGTACGCTAGCCCCGCATCGGTGACGACGCGGGGTTTTTTATCGAGCTAAAGCCAATTTTCGTACTAACAAAAAATGACATTGCTTTTGAGTTGATGTTAGTACAATAATTGGATGGGAATTATCTACGACAGCGCGAAGCGCGACAAAACCTTTAGTGAACGCGGACTGGACTTTGAGCTTGCTGCCGAGGTTTTTGCGGGCTTGACGCTGACGCAACCAGACTTGCGCTCCGATTACGGGGAACAACGATTCACGACTGCGGGCTGGTTGCATGGCCGGATTGTCGTGTTGGTTTGGACACCCCGCGGCGCGGACCGCCGCATCATAAGCATGAGGAAAGCAAATGACCGCGAAGCTAAAAGACTCACCCCGCACTTGGGTTGATCCCGACGATGCGCCCGAAATCACCAATGAATGGATCGCTGGCGCGGAGTTACGCGATGGGGGGAAGGTGGTTCGGCGGGGGCGTCCTCTAGGCAGCACGAAGACACCGACCACTGTCCGCCTAGACAACGAAGTACTCGAAGCGTTTCGCGCGACCGGACCGCGTTGGCAATCGCGCCTGAACGCTGCGCTCGCCGACTGGCTGAAGACCCACTCGCCGGACGAACTGGCGGTGTGATGCGCCTCACTCTGATCTTTGTATATACAAAAAGCCTAGCCTGCGCCGAATTTTGTATATACAATTTGATCGATGCAAGTCTCCTTCGATGTGAATAAGAGCGCCCGCAACATCGCTGAACGAAGCTTATCGTTCGAACGGGCTGCTGAATTCAATTTCGAGACAGCGTTGATTGGCTCTGACGATCGGCGTGTTTACAGCGAAGTACGGTACGTCGCCTTGGGTTATCTCGACGAACGCTTGCATGTTCTCTGCTTCACTGAAACCCACGATGGAATCCGCGTGATCAGTTCGCCAAAGCTAATTCGAGAGAGGTGAATCACTATGCCAGCACGTAAGCCCATGATTGACGAGAGCGGCGAAGTCCGGGAACTGACTGCCTCAGACGTCAAGACGTTCAAGCGCGGTGGCGCTGCGTTACCCGCATCGTTGCGGGCGAAGACGGGCGTTCGCGGTCCGCAAAAAGCGCCAACGAAAATTCCGCTATCGCTTCGACTTTCGCCGCAGGTCGTGGAAGCGTTTCGCGCGTCGGGTGAGGGATGGCAGACGCGAATCGACGTGGTTCTGTCCGATTGGCTCAAGACCCACTCGCCGGACGAACTGGCGGTGTGAATGGCTTGGTATGGAGGCGGGGAATTTGAAGCAGAGGGTTGCAGACAAGCCGGAGCGCCGGTTTTTGGCGGAAGCGGTGAGATTCGAACTCACGGACGAGTCACCCCGTCGCTAGTTTTCAAGACTAGTGCCTTAAACCGCTCGGCCACGCTTCCACGTTTCACACACAGCAACTACTAGAAAAGTGCGCTCAAACCGCGCCGCACCTTTCCGGGTAGGGTAGCCCTCCATCCTTATGGATGAAGGGCCCCCTAAGAACTGTACGTGCGAGTTTCCCCGCATACAGCTCAAGCCTACAAACGAAGCTCCGCTCTTATGACAGAACCGGCTTAGCTACCACAATCTTACCAGCGTGCACCTGCTGGTGGCAGTGCGGGTGAAGCAGAACCCTGTTGGCCAACGTGTCTTTGCCACCATGCATCCGATACTCTAGATGATGATCGTGCCAACCCGTTTCGTCCGTCAGCGCCGTGCCACAGTGCGCACACAATCCACCCTGTGACATGTACAGCTTGGACCATCGCCTGCGATAGCGCATTGTTTCCCACATGCGATCCTGCCGCAATTTCTCGCCGTACTGCTCCCACATCGGATCAAAGGGATTGAATCCTGCTTTGATCTTCAAGTGTCGCTTGATGACTGTTCCGCTGACTTGATACAGCTCAAGCAATTCCTTACCGCCGTCCCGCTTTACTACAGGAACAGCGAACACCCATTGACGGTCACCGACGGAATGAAAGTACTTCTTTCTCACCCAATCGGCGCTCTTCTGCGGATGCCGCCGCTTTGACCATCGCCAGAGCCTTTGAAACACCAAATGCTCCATGCGACTGTACGCTTGCTTGGCTACTACCGGACTGTGATACTGCGCCCAGCCCCGAAGCATCGGATTCAACAGTCGGATCAGATCCGCCTGTTTCACCGTCTTGTGACCGCTGATCGTATCCGCCACCTTGCGATAAAACGCTTGCGCGTTTTTCTTACTTGGCTTAATGAGCAGTTTTCCCGAGTACTTTCGGAAATTCCACCCAAGGAAATCAAAGCCTTGATCTATGTGAGTGATCCGCGTTTTCTCCTCGGATAGTTGCAAACCCCGAACTGCGAGGAAGGCTTCTATCCAAGGTCGGACTTCGCTGACTAGTACCTCTTGCGAGTCACCGGTAATGACGAAGTCGTCCGCGTACCGCACCACATGAATCTTCAGCTTCTTGGTTCTCGCGATCCCGAATTTTGCACCGAGGTGCTCAATCAGTTCGCGCTCCAACCCGTTCAACGTCACATTGGCCAACGTCGGGGAAATGATGCCTCCCTGCGGCGTACCGGCCGTCGTTGCCTGCAACTGACCTTGGTAAATCAAGCCAGCCTTCAACCACTTTCGGAGAATCGCCGTGTCCATTGGGACATTGCGTTCCAGCCAATCATGGTTGATGTGATCAAAGCATCCCTTTATATCCGCTTCCAAGACCCATCGGGCTGAACTCTTCTGAGACATGGAAACGAAAATCTGAGACATGGCATCGGCCGTTGAGCGATGACTCCTGAACCCATATGAATTCGGGTCGCTCGTTGACTCTGCCACTGGCTCCAACGCCAGCAAATACAGAGCTTGCATCGCTCTGTCATGCATGGTCGGAATGCCCAAAGGGCGTTCCTTCCCATTGGCCTTGGGGATAAAGACCCTCCGTAAAGGCAGAGGCTTGTATCCGTGCCGCTTCAACCGGTCGACAGCAAGCCGTCGACTTTCAGGCGAATCCCATAGTTCGCGATCGACTCCAGCCGTTCGCGCACCCTGGTTCTGCGTAACACGTCGTACCGCATACAGCTTCGCGGACAACGTGCGGGTCAACATCCGTTGCAAGGCTTTCACCCTGCGCCATTTGCCTTCCCGCGTCGCCTTCGCAATTCGAATCTGCATCCCCCTCACGTTCCGTTCAACCCGACGCCAATCGACGGCGTACCAGTTGTCTGGTGCGTGGGAAAGCGCAGATCCAGTCTTTCGACCAGATACTTTCATGCTGCTCTCCTACTCGGAAAAGTCCCCAAGCAGAAGACGCATCTCCCCCAGCGGGGCAGATACGCCCCGCTGGGGAACAGAAAATTACTCTCAGTACGAACGCATGCATCCGTACCTAACCAAGTTACTAAGGGTCAGTCAGCCATCTTGCGACGGTAGACCAGACGGAAGTCTGCCCGCTTTCGCGTGAGGTAATGTCTCAACCCCTATCCGGACCATTACAGCCCGGCGTTCGCTTTTTCCGTCCTCCCATACCCGCACAATCAACAGCGTTCCTTGCGGTTCGCCTGCCAGCCAAACAGCACTGGCAACCATACGGGCTTACCACGTTCCCGGCATGTCACACGACTGACTTAGGTTCTGCCTCTTCACCGGCGGTTATAAATAACGACGCATTCCGAGCCTTGAACGGAATGACCAACCGCACACCTTTTGGTTAATGCCTAGCAGCAGCTTGGGCACCTCAATACTCACGGTGTTTAACAGCAGTTCACATAAGTTAACCATATCAGCCAGCCTAGCTCCTCAACCCCGTCGCTGCTAGGAGTCTCCAGCTGCGTGCCTCACGACACACATCTGCCCGAACTTCCGGGGGCTACATTGTCGGAAGAGCTTCACACCCCACCGTTACCAGTGACGCATGTCTTCCTAGGCTACTGCTAGTCGTATAGCAGGTTCACTGGCCACTCCTAAACCGCAGAAGCGGGCAGAACAATGACACACCGAGCTTTCGCTCGAAACGTAACAAACCCAGCATTGATAACGCGAGGAATTGCAAACGACATTCCGCCCTGTCGGCGGAGATGAAGCCGCTGATAGGGCGGAACCTGACGGTAGTCAGGAAAATGCAATGCGATACTCGGTGATAAACGACATACCGAGAATCGCCTATGGCGAAACCCAATACACCCACCGGGTTTCGCTTGTTACAAAAGTGCCAACCCAAGGGGTCAGCCTATGGACAGTTTTCACCGTCGAATCGATGCGACGTGTCGCACCAAGGCGCGTATTGTAGCGCAACTTTCTCTCGCGTCCAGCAAGCAAGACGGACTCAACCTTCCAGCGACCTGGTCGCCCGCAAACCGGGAAACAATCGCATCCATAACAACGCAACGGCGATCGTGCCCACGCCGCCAATCAGCACCGCGGGCACTGCGCCGAACAATCCCGCCGTCATCCCCGACTCGAACTCGCCCAACTGATTCGATGTTCCGATAAACAGCGAATTGATGGCGCCCACGCGTCCTCGCATATCGTCGGGGGTTTGCAACTGCACGAGCGACATACGCACGACGACGCTGATTACATCGGAGGCGCCTAGCGCGGCCAGCGCGATCAGCGAAACGTAGAGGTTCCGCGATAACCCAAACACGATCGTGGCAATGCCAAACGCGATTACGCCGCCGAATAACGCCGTCCCGGCCCGCCGCCGCAGCGGAAAATGCGCGAGATAAATCGATCCGGCCAGCGCGCCGACCGCAGGCGCTGCGCGCAGGACGCCGAGCGCCCACGGCCCGGCGTGCAGGATATCGCGGGCGAAAACGGGCAGCAATGCCGTTGCGCCGCCGAGCAACACCGCGAACAGATCCAGCGATAACGCCCCCAGGATCACGGGCTTGCGTCGAATGAAGGCGATGCCGGAGAAGAGCGATTCGAATGTCAGCGGCGTGCGCATGCGCACCACCTGTTCGATCTTTATCGATGACAGCACGATCGCCGCCCCGATGAACGCCACCGCCACCGCGCCATATACCGTAAGCGCCCCGAGCCCGTAGAGCAGACCACCCATTGCCGGTCCAAGAATCTGTGCTGTCTGGTTCGCCGATGTCGACCACGCGGTCGCGAACTGTAACTGGGCGCGCGGAATCAGGTTGGGCAAGAGCGCGGCCATCGATGGCGACTCGAACGCGCGTGCTGATCCGGCAATGGCAGCGATCAAATAGATCAGCCCCTGGCTGGTGATCCCGCGCCACGTCGCCACGCACAGCGTCAACGCGGCCACGCCCTGAATCGCCTGACAGATGAACGCGATCGTGCGCCGGTCGTAGCGGTCGGCGACATGGCCCACCACCAGCGTGAGCATGAACATCGGCAGGAATTGCGAGAGGCCGACGAGCCCGAGTGCGAACGCGCTGTGCGTGATCGAGTAGATCTGCCAGCCGATTGCGACTGACATCATCTGGAACGCAACCGATGACATCACCCGCGCGCTCCAGAAGAGCGCGAAGGGACGGTGGCGCATCACGGAGCCGGTGGTCAGACTAGGGGCGGGTGCGTCCAATTTAACGCTCTTCCTTGATTTTTATCGAGGGCGTGTCCCTAAGAAAGAGCGCTTGCAGATCGTTGAGAAAATCCTGTCCGCGCTGCGTGGGCGCAATGCGTTCAATATCGCGCGTGATCAAGCCACGACGCTCCGCTTCAACCAGTCCCGGTTCGATCGCGGACATCGCAAGCCCGGTTCGTTCGTTGAACGAATGCACCGGAAACCCTTCCACAAGACGCAGCGTGTTCAGCATGAATTCGAATGGCAGGTCGCGCGGCCCAACCTCGTGCTCTTCCTGCACCGCCGCGCCGCCGAGCGCTTCATCCATGTACGTTCCCGGATGTTTGTATCGCACCTGACGCACGATTTTCTGCGGAAACGACAGCTTCGTGTGCGCGCCCGCACCAATGCCGAGATAGTCGCCAAAGCGCCAGTAATTCAGGTTGTGCCGGCTCTTCCTGTGCGGCTTCGCATAGGCCGACACCTCGTAGCGCTCATATCCCGCCGAAGCCGTGCGCTCGTGAATCCAGTCCTGCATGTCGGCTGAGGCGTCGTCATCGGGAACGGGCGGCGGGTACTTGGCGAACATCGTGTTCGGTTCGAGCGTCAGGTGATACAGCGACAAATGCGGCGGCGCAAAGCTGATAGCCGTTTCGATATCCGCCCGGCATTCATCCAACGTTTGCCTGGGCAGCGCGAACATCAGGTCGAGGTTGAAGTTATCGAAGTTCCTGGCCGCTATTTCAACGGCCTGACGCGCTTGCGTTGCATCGTGAATCCGGCCGAGCGCTTTGAGATGCTGCTCGTTGAAACTTTGGATACCTATCGATAAACGGTTCACGCCGCTCGCCCGGAACTGCGCGAACTTCGCGGCTTCGAATGTTCCGGGATTGGCTTCGAGCGTGATTTCGGCGTCGGCATCGAGCGGCAGCAGCGCGCGGGCATCGGAGAGCAGGCGGTCCAGCCCTTTCGCCGACAGCAAACTGGGCGTCCCTCCGCCGATGAAAATAGTGTGCACCTGCCGGCCCCAGACCATCGGCAACGCGCGCTCAAGGTCGGCGCGCAATGCATCGAGATAACGGTCCTCGGGAAACGTCTCGCCTTTCCACTCGTGCGAGTTGAAATCGCAATACGGGCATTTGCGCACGCACCACGGGAAATGCACGTACAACGACAACGGCGGCAGCGACGTCAGCCGGATACTGCCCGGCGACGTGAACGCCTTGACCACGTTGATCGTCTGAGGACCGCTTGAGCTATTTGTCACGAACCTTCCTTCAACCGCGCCAGCAAATGGCGAAGCGCAATCGCCCGATGACTGCTGGCGTTTTTCACGGCGGGATCGAGTTCGGCGGCGGTTTGTCCGAGCGACGGCACCAGGAAATGCGCGTCATAGCCGAAGCCGTTCGCGCCGCGCGGGGTATCGATGACTTCGCCGTGCCAGCGGCCTTCCGCAATCAGCGGTTCGGGGTCTGCCGCATGACGCACCAGCACGAGGACCGAGAAGAAATATGCGCGCCGATCGGTTTCGTTGGCGAGGTCGGCGACGAGCCGCGCATTGTTCGCGGCATCGCTTTTCTCTCCACCGTTGAGCAATTGCGCATAACGCGCCGAATACACGCCCGGTGCGCGGCGCAACGCATGCACGCAGAGGCCGGAATCGTCGGCGAGCGCGGGCATTCCCGTCGCCGCCGATGCATGCCGCGCCTTCGCCAGCGCGTTTTCGACGAACGTCACATGCGGTTCCTCGGCCTCGGACACACCCAGCTCGCCTTGCGTCACGAGATCGATACCGGCGGTACTCAGCAGCGCTGCGAACTCGCGCAATTTGCCGGGATTATTCGACGCGAGTACAACGCGTTTCAACGCGTTATCGGAAGCGGAATCAGACACCGAGCAGCTCCAGCGCGACCTTTTGTTTCGCGATCAACGTTTCGATACCGCTTTGCGCCAGATCCATCAGCGCGTTCATTTCGGCGCGCGTGAACGGTACGCCTTCGGCCGTTCCCTGTACTTCCACGAAACCGCCAGCGCCGGTCATCACGACGTTCATGTCGGTGTCGCACTGCGAGTCTTCGTCGTAGTCGAGATCGAGCACCGGCTGGCCGTTGTACACGCCCACCGAGATCGCCGCGACGAATTGATTGATCGGTGATTCCGCAATCTTGCCGGCGGCCAGCAGCTTGGTGACGGCATCGTGGGCCGCGACGAACGCGCCCGTGATGCTTGCCGTGCGCGTGCCGCCGTCGGCCTGGATCACGTCGCAATCGATATGCAGCGTGCGCGCGCCCAGCTTGTTCAGATCGAACACGGAGCGCAGCGCGCGCCCGATCAGGCGCTGGATTTCCTGCGTGCGTCCGGTTTGCTTGCCGCGTGCAGCTTCACGGTCGTTACGGGTGTTGGTGGCACGCGGCAGCATGCCGTATTCGGCGGTGAGCCAGCCCTGATCACGGCCGCGCAGGAATTCGGGCACGCGCTCGGAAATGCTCGCGGTGCAGATCACTTTGGTATCGCCGAATTCGACGAGAACCGACCCTTCCGCATGCTTCGTGTAGTGCCGCGTGATACGCACGTCGCGCAATTGGCCCACGGTACGGCCGCTCGGGCGGATGAACGGGGCGGACGGGTTCAGCGTGGAGTCGGTCATGGAGGCGGCAAAGTGAAAGAAACGCAGTGAAAGGAGCTTGGGCTTACGGTAAAAAAAGCGAAAAAATCGCGCCAAGGTTCGAATTTTATCCGTAATCGGAGTGGGCGTCCGGTGCGGCGTCCCGTGTTTATCCGCGCGCGCCGCATTGCGGCATCGCGTTTCCACGGGCGGGATCGGCAAAAATGGGATAATGCCAGCTTCCTCGCCCGGCCAACATTGCCTGCCATTCTCGCGCAGCTTCATACCGGGCGTTTCGAAGCGAACTGGCCGTGCCGCGCAAGCAGCAAGCAATAAGCAGCAAAGCCGCCACGGCCTTCAATCACGGACGCGACAATGATCTACAGCATGACAGGCTACGCCAGCGCTACGCGCGAAGTAGCGTCGGACGGCGCGGGCGCCAATGGCTCGGGCGTGGGGGTATCGGTGGAATTGCGCACGGTGAATTCGCGCTTCCTCGACATGAATTTCCGCATGCCCGAAGACGTGCGCGTCTGCGAGCCGCAATTGCGCGAAATGCTGATGAACAAGCTCTCGCGCGGCAAGGTCGATATCCGCATCAACCTGAATCGTGCGGAGCAGACGACCATTGCCGGCGTGCTCAATCGCGATGCGCTGTCGCAACTCGCCGCGCTCGAGCGCTCGGTGCTGGATATCTTCCCCGATGCCGAACGCATGCGCACCGGTGAAATCCTGCGCTGGCCGGGCATTTTGTCGGAGAGCGGGGTATCGGCGGAAACGTTGCGCGACGCGGTCCTCGCGTGCGGCAAACAGGCGATTACCGAACTCATCGATGTCCGCGCCCGTGAAGGCGCCGCACTCGCCGCCGTGCTGATCGCGAACGTGACGGAAATGGAAGCGATCGTGGCGAAGGTCACGCCGCTCGTGCCGGAACTGATCACGAAGCATCAGCAGAAAATTGTCGAGCGTTTGCAGGACGCATTAGGGATTGCGTCGCCGGAAGGCACGCAAACCAGCATTCCGCGCGAGGAAATCG
The DNA here is from genome assembly GCF_018449515.1 of Caballeronia sp. dw_19. GTDB lineage: Bacteria > Pseudomonadota > Gammaproteobacteria > Burkholderiales > Burkholderiaceae > Caballeronia. Next base: position 292,108 of record NZ_JAAVUQ010000003.1, read on the forward strand.
CGGAACGGATTCGCCAGGAAGTGACTATCTACGGCATCCGTATCGACATCACCGAGGAATTGCAGCGTCTTTCCGCGCATCTGGCGGAAACACGCCACGTGCTGCAAAAGGGCGGCAAAGTGGGCAAGCGGCTCGACTTCATGATGCAGGAGCTGAATCGCGAAGCGAACACGCTTGGGTCGAAGGCGGCGGCGAAAGAACTCGCGGATTCGTCGATGACACTCAAATTGCTCATCGAACAGATGCGCGAGCAAGTGCAAAACCTGGAGTAACGCCGCTATGACCGACGCACAACGCAACACCTACGCCGGTGTTTATCCGGGCAACCTGTTCATGGTCGTGGCGCCGTCGGGCGCGGGCAAGTCGACGCTGGTCAACGCGCTGCTCGCGCAGGACGAAGCGATCCGCCTGTCCGTGTCGTACACCACGCGCGAACCGCGTCCGGGCGAGCAAAACGGCGTTCAATACCATTTTGCTTCCGTCGATGACTTCATGGCGCGCCACGCCGCCGGCGAGTTCCTCGAAAGCGCGGAAGTACACGGCAACTACTACGCAACGTCGCGCGTGTGGATTGAAGAGCAGATGAAAAGCGGCCACGACGTGCTGCTCGAAATCGATTGGCAAGGCGCGCAGCAGGTCAAGAAACGCTTTCGCAATGCGGTGGAAATCTTCATCTTGCCGCCGTCGCTGGATGCGCTGGAAGAGCGCCTGAAAAAGCGTGGCCAGGATGCGCCGAACGTGATCGTGCGCCGTTTGCTGGCGGCCGGCAGCGAGATGGCGCATGCGCCGGAAGCGGAATATGTGCTGATCAACGAGAACTTCGAGCGCGCGCTCGGCGAATTGCAGTGTCTCGTTGCTGCCACACGGCTACGTTTCGGTTCACAGTACGCCCGCCATACGCAGTTGTTTGTCGAGTTAGGCATACACTCGCCGCACGCCGAGTGAACGGGGCTTTCCGGTCACATAAGGTAGAATGAAGAACATATCGAGAAGGAATCAACCATGGCCCGCATCACCGTCGAAGACTGTCTGAAAATGATCCCCAATCGCTTCGAGCTCGCGCTCGCAGCAACGTATCGCGCGCGCCAGCTCGCTCAAGGCCATACGCCGAAGATCGAAAGCCGCGACAAACCGACTGTTGTTGCGCTGCGCGAAATCGCAGCCGGCCAGGTCGGCGTCGAGATGTTGAAGAAGGTTCCGGTCTGATTACGGGCCCGGACGTCTACGCGCCTTGTCACTAACCGCGTCAGCAAATCACGGAGGCGACCATGAATCCTGTTCCATCGTCCGTCTCTGTGGACCCGCATAACGACGTCCTCAGCACAGAGTCTCACTCCGGGGCTCATTCCGAAGACCACGCGCTCGATCATGACAACGCTCATGATGCCGATTCGCCCTCGGCGGCGCGCAAGTACATCGACGCAGTCCTCGAACAATCGTTTCGCCATTTGTTCGGGCCGACTGCCACGCCGGAAAAGCCGCGCCGCCACGACGTAGTTTCCATCGCGAAACTGACCACCGAGCTGGCCGCGTACCTTTCGCCGGAAGAAATCAAGCAGGTCAAGCAGGCTTTCCATTTCAGCGATGAAGCCCATCTCGGGCAATATCGTCAGAGCGGTGAGCCGTACATCACGCATCCGGTTGCGGTCGCGGAAATCTGCGCCAGCTGGAAACTCGACGATCAATCGATCATGGCGGCGTTGCTGCACGACGTGATCGAAGATCAGGGCGTGACTAAGACCGAGATTGCGGAACGTTTCGGGCCGAAGGTTGCAGAACTTGTCGATGGCTTGTCGAAGCTCGACAAGATGGAGTTCCGCAATCGCGAAGAAGCGCAGGCGGAAAACTTCCGCAAGATGTTGCTCGCCATGGCGCGCGACGTCCGTGTGATTCTCGTCAAGCTGGCGGACCGGCTGCACAACATGCGCACGCTGGGCGCGGTGCCACCGGAAAAGCGGCGTCGCGTGGCGCGTGAAACCATCGACATCTATGCGCCTATTGCGCATCGGCTTGGGTTGAACAACACGTATCGCGAGCTGCAGGACCTGAGCTTCGCGAACTTCAATCCGCATAGGTACGCCACGCTCGAGCGCGCCGTGAAGGCCGCGCGCGGCAACCGGCGTGAGGTGGTGGGCAAGATCCTTGAAGCGGTCCAGCGCACAATTGCGGACGCGAAAATCAAGGCCGACGTGACCGGCCGCGAGAAAACCATCTTCAGCATTTACAAGAAGATGCGCGACAAGCAGTTGTCGTTCTCGCAAGTGCTCGACGTCTATGGCTTTCGCGTGGTCGTGGATACCGCGCTCGAATGTTATACGTGCATTGGCGCGCTGCATGCGCTCTACAAACCGGTGCCGGGCAAGTTCAAGGATTACATCGCCATTCCGAAGGTGAACGGCTATCAGTCGTTGCACACCACGCTCGTCGGTCCGTTTGGTGCGCCTATCGAATTCCAGATCCGCACGCGCAAGATGCATGAAATCGCCGAAGCGGGCGTAGCCGCGCATTGGCTTTACAAGAATGGCGGCGCTGACCTGAACGATGTGCAAAAGCGCGCGCATCAGTGGCTCAAGTCGCTGCTCGACATTCAAAGCGAAGCCGGAGACTCGAGCGAATTTCTTGAACACGTCAAGATCGATCTGTTCCCCGATGCGGTCTACGTGTTCACGCCAAAGTCGAAAATCATGCCGCTGCCACGCGGCGCGACGGCGCTGGATTTCGCGTATTCCATTCACAGCGATCTCGGTAATCAATGCGTCGCGGTGAAGATCAATAACGAGTTGCTGCCGCTACGCACCGAGTTGAAGAGCGGCGATATCGTGGAAGTGATCACGGCGCCTTATTCGAAGCCGAATCCCGCGTGGCTCGGTTTTGTGCGTACCGGCAAGGCGCGTTCGGCCATTCGCCACTATCTCAAGACCATGCGGTTGAACGAATCGGTTCAACTGGGCGAACGGCTCGTCGATCAAAGCCTCAAGGGCTATGGCCTGGCGTTGTCGGAAGTGACGCCGGAAGCCTGGGAAAAGCTGGCGCAATGGACCGGCAACAAGAGCCGTCAGGAAATTTTCGCGGATATCGGCCTGGGCCGGCGCGTAGCCGCCGTGATGGCGAAGCGCATTGAAGTGCTGATGACCGGTCGCGATGACGACGATTCCCCGCGCGAGAGCTTCAGCACGAATACCGCGCCGCCGGTTGTGATCACGGGCACTGAAGGTATGTCGGTTCAGTTGTCTGCCTGCTGCCGCCCGATTCCCGGCGACGACATCATGGGTTACATCGGCATCGGGCTGGGCATGGCGATTCACACTACCGAATGCCGTGTGGCCCAGCGGATTCACAAGCGCGATCCGGGTCGCTGGATTGACGTGGCCTGGGCGCCGCAGCCGGGCCGTCTATTCGATGTAGCCATCAAGGTGCTCGTCAGCACGTCGAAGGGCGTGTTCGCCCGTGTAGCGGCTGACATTACGTCCGCCGATGCCAACATTGTCCACATCGCCATGGACGAGGACGTGACGCAGGAATCCACCGTGCTGCGTTTCGTCATCCAGGTCAGCGATCGCGTGCACCTGGCGAACGTCATGCGGCGCGTGCGCACGAACCCGGACGTGATGCGCATCGCGCGTGAGCGGCCGAGTGACGAGCCGCATCATCGCAATACCGAAGGCGGCATGCGGATCGATCGCGAACGGGGCGATTATTAACGCCTGGCGTTCGCCTCTTGGCGAGAGCGGCTGGCGAGTTCTGAGTCTGAGTCTGAACCGCCGCCGCTGAAACGCGACCTGCGTGCCTGTACCCATTCTGCGTACACAGGGGCACTTATGAAAACATCAGAACTGGAAGGCGCCGAGCTCGACTATTGGGTCGCGCGCGGGCTGCATGACTTCATCCGCGAAATCCATTTCACCGATGGCGGCCAGACGCTGTCCATTCGCGGCAATGACCGTGGCCGCGCATGGGACGGGCGCTTCCTGCCGTCGACGTCGTGGGAAGCGGCATCAGTGGTCCTCGAGCGCGCGTGCCGGCTGGAGATGAACGACCACGGACGGGGCGAAGTCGTGTGCACGGCGATATTCGGCAAGGCCGGTGCGCAAGTGGAGGGGCGCGGACCGTCGTTGCGTATTGCATTGCTGCGAGCGTTTCTGCTGCATGCGTTCGGAGACACGGTGGACGATGAATTCCCGCATCGTTCGCAAATGCTGCTCGGGGAACGGGCGGAACTGCTGGGCGAGCAGAGCGCAGCGGCGACGGTTGAAGATGCACCGTTGCCGGACGGACGGATAGGCGATATCGGGTCGACTGCGCGGCAGTAAGCAGGTTGCTGCGCCTCGCGCGCCTTGGTCAGAGGGTCCAGTCCAGCGCACGTCCTGGGGAAATCGCCAGACCGGCGGGCAGATTTCGCTCGCGCAAACGCCCGCACAAATAAAAAGGGCCTTCCGTGAGGAAGGCCCTTTTAAAACTGGTGCGGCTGGCAGGATTCGAACCCACGACCCCTTGGTTCGTAGCCAAGTACTCTATCCATCTGAGCTACAGCCGCGCATGAAACAGGGTAATACAAAAAGCTGATGCAGGAAACGCTTGCTTGAAACAAAACAACTAAACGCTTTGAAGAAGTGGTGCGGCTGGCAGGATTCGAACCCACGACCCCTTGGTTCGTAGCCAAGTACTCTATCCATCTGAGCTACAGCCGCACGCGAGACCAAGAGTATAGCCAAGCTCTCCCAAAAAAGGAAGGGTTACGCCTCGATTTCTGTAATACCGATCTCCTTCGTGTTACCGTGCACAGGAGCTATCTCGCTCCTCTTCACGTTATTTTGAGCGGTTTGCACCATGAACAAAGCATTTGTAAAGGAATCGGACGAGAGCGACGACGATCTCGACCTTGAGCAACCCGCCGGCGTCCCCCCTGGCACCAAGAACTACATCACGCCCGCGGGGCACCAGCGTCTGCGTGACGAACTGCTGCATCTGCTGGACGTCGAGCGGCCGGATGTCGTGAAACTGCTTTCCTGGGCGGCGTCCAATGGCGACCGGTCGGAGAACGGCGACTACATTTACGGCAAGCGGCGCCTGCGTGAGATTGACCGGCGGATTCGCTTCCTGACCAAGCGGCTCGACAAGGCGGAAGTGGTGGACAGCAGCCGGCAGGAAAACGTCGATCAGGTGTTTTTCGGCGCAACGGTCGATTACGCCGGCGACGATGGAGAAGTGCATACGGTGACCGTCGTGGGCGTAGATGAAGTGAATCTCGATGTCGGGCACGTGAGTTGGATCTCGCCTATCGCCCGTGCCTTGCTCAAGGCCAAGGTCGGCGATACGGTCACGCTGCACACGCCCGCAGGCGTCCAGCAAATCGATATCCTCGACGTGCGTTATCCGCCGAAGGTCTGAGGCGCTTCATCTGACGCAATAACGTCAGGAACCTCAGGACGAAAAAAAGGCGCCGCAAGCGGCGCCTTTTTCACATCGGTACAACCTTGAACAAGGCTTAGAAGCGGTGACGAATGCCAACCGTTGCCGAGACTTGGTTCGGGGTCGACGACATGCCTACGCCCGTGATCGGAGCGCCCAGGCCATCGCCCAGATCGATCGCGTGAACGTATTCGCCTTGCAGGTACACGTCGGTGCGCTTCGACAGCGAATAAGCTGTTTGCAGGGCAAACGTGTGGAACGAAGGCTTCTCGCCGTCAAGACGTGCGTCCGTGTACGTGTACTCGCCAGCCAGGCTCAATGCCGGGGTCAGCGCGTAACGGCCGTTCAATTCATAGTTGTTGAAACGAGCGTAGCCGCCCGACAGAGCAACGCCTGCGCCGCCGGTCGCGCCAGCCGTGATGGCTGCTGCGTCTTCAAGCTTCGTTTGCGTGAACACGAAGCCAACGGTTGCCGGGCCGAACGCGTAGTTCAAGCCAGCACCGAACGTGCGCTGCAGGCCAGCCACGAACGTGTTGTCAGTCGCGACAGCACCGCCGGTGTTCGAGATTGCTGCAGCAGTGCCAGCACCCGTCACCGAGTTGTTCAGTTGCAAGTAAGCAGCAGCAATATTCAACGGACCGTAGTTGTACGATGCGCCCGCGCTGTAAGCCCGGTTGTTCGAGAATCCGTCAGCCTGGTTCGAGAAGCCGTACATTGCGCCAAACTTGAAGCCGGCGTAGTTCGCGCTCTGATACTTGATCGTGTTGTTGACACGGAACGAGTTGTCGAGGTTGTCGTTGTCGAACGGGTGTGCGAACTGCGTGCCACCGTATTGCGTGCCGGTCAGAGCTAACGGGCCGAGATAGTCGACCACGGAGTCATACTGACGACCCAACGTGACGGCGCCGTACTGGTTGCTCGACAGACCAACGAAGGCCTGACGGCCAAATTCGCGGCCACCTTGACCCAGCGTGCCGTTAGCAATGCTGAAACCGTTTTCCAACGTGAAGATTGCCTTCAGGCCGCCACCGAGGTCTTCAGACCCGCGCAGGCCCCAACGGCTGCCGTTCACCGCGCCGCTCGTCATCTTGAAGTTGTGATCGCCGCCTTGGTTGTTCGTGTACGTCAGGCCAGCGTCGATCAAACCGTAAAGTGTCACGCTGCTTTGAGCGTGAGCGGCGGTTGCAAATACGCCCGACAGGGCGGCGACCATGAGAGTCTTTTTCATCTTTGTAACTCCGAGAGCAGTTTGGGTCTGACAACCCAGGCTTGAAGGAAACTTTCACTCCGACGCGCTGCGAGAGGCGCTATCAGGTGATTTCATGTGCCAACAAAAGACACAGTCGTTTCCGGACCAGACGAAGTGTAAAGACGGCGTTACAGCACTGGCATTCCGATTTACGCAATAAAGTATTCTGCGATCGGCAATGATTGATAAATGTAATCTAAGCCTTTGCTGGCAAGGCTTTGCGGGGGAATGGCGGGGTTGAATGCGCAGTGTCAACAGGGGTTCGTTGCGCAATTGCTACATGCGCGATCGTTAAAATACAACGCCAATAATCCTAGATGTCGATTGTTGACGGAACAGCAATAGATGATTGCCGGATCTGTTGGTGATTACGAGAAGGCGTGCCGTTATACTCAAATCTCTGCTTTCCGAGGCAGACTTTTTCGTTGACGGAAAAGATCTCCAAACCTTGTCGGCGCGACTTCCCAGTCGCGCTTTTTTTTTGCCTGAACGGGCTCAATCCCCGAAGCCTGTTCCGGGGCACTTTTTACTTAGTTAATTAGCCGCTTCAAGTACTTCTTCCCGCATCGCTTCGTCGTTGCTATCAAATATCAGCGGACTCGATATCGTCCAGTCTTCCATCACATAACGGCGTGCGTCCATTGGCGAGGACAGAAGGTTCTGCCAATGATCGCCATGCCATGCCGGGTCGAAATCCAGAGCTGAATGCGATTCCAATACTGCCTGGGACGCTACCAACGTCCTGATCCACGAAAACATGCTTTTGAGTTCGGTCGTCACAGCAATGACCTCCTTTAAAGTGCTTGCGGTACGCTTTTATGATGCCGACAGCCCATTTCGGTAACAAGACTCGTAAACGCTTACGATTCGATAAAAATAGTTACAAGTTGAGTAAATATTTCCTTCTGCCAGATATGGACGGTTTAATCTGGAATTATTACGTCGGATTGTTCTCTTTTCAGCCGTCGTGATTCAAGAGCGCATGCGTACTAGCGTTCGATGCTCCTTCCTTGCGTCGAACCGGCCCGGAACCGGGTGCCTGAACGGACGTGAGCTAAAATGGCCGATCGATACGCCTTTTCCTGCGCGGATCGCTTCCATTCCTCTTTTAGCGGTCAGCGCCGTGCTCCCAATCGTTACTACTAATAGTGTTAGCTCAGAACCGCTGGTTTTCGTCGATCTCGAAACCACAGGCGGCGCCTTCGGCGTGGATCGCATCACTGAAGTAGGCGTGGTCGAGGTCGGACCGGCCGGCGTGACGCAGTGGAGTTCGCTCGTCAATCCGCAGCAGCCGATTCCGTTCTTTATCCAGCAACTCACCGGGATCAGCGATTCGATGGTGCGCAACGCGCCGACGTTCGAAGCGATCGCGCATGATTTGCTGGCCCGTCTCGACGGGCGGCTGTTTATTGCCCACAACGCGCGGTTCGATCACGGCTTCCTGCGCAGCGAGTTCAAGCGGGCCGGCATCAAGTTCCAGCCCGACGTGTTGTGCACGGTCCAGTTGTCGCGCGCCATCTATCCGGCGCAACGTAGGCATGGGCTCGATGCACTGATCGAACGGCACGCGCTCGTGCCTGCGGCGCGCCACCGCGCGCTTGCCGACGCTGACCTGCTCTGGCAATTCTGGCAGCACCTGCATCGCGCATTTTCTGCCGATGCCCTGCATGGCTATATAGAACAGGTTGCCCGGCGTTTCCGGCTTGCTGGAGATATTGACGAGGACACCATCGAACAGATTCCGGCCGGCTGCGGCATCTACGTGTTTTATGGCGAGGACGACGTGCCGCTGTATGTTGGACGAAGCGTGCGCTTGCGCCAGCGCGTGCGTGCGCATCTGTCGGGGGTGAAACGTTCGGCCAAGGATCTGCGCCTCGCGGAGCTCATCCGGCGTGTGGAGTGGACCGCGACGGGCGGCGAGATCGGCGCGATGCTGGTGGAAGGGCGCTCGGTTGCACGGTTGCGTCCTGCACATAACCGGCTGTCCAAAGCGCGTCGCGACGACCCGAGTCACGCGCCCTGGACATATCCTGGCGCCATCGCGATAGAGGAAACGGATGCGACGACCAGCGCGCGGGTGTGGCATGTCGTCGATGCCTGGCAGTATTTCGGCATGGCCGGGTCGCTCGACGAAGCCGCGCAACTGCGCGCGGCAGCGCCTGCGGCATGCTTCGAGTTATCGACGTATCGCATTCTCAGCGAACGTTTGTCGCGCGGACTGACAATCGTGCCGCTTGCAGCCACCGCGTGCCTGTCAAGCGAGCCGGTCTAGCCGACCGCACCCACGCCACCTGACGCGCACACATGCGACAACGCGCGTGCGAGCGGTGCGTTTTGGGCGGAATCGTAGCGGGTGAGATGTTTCCAGCGCGCGATGCTGTCGGCCAGCCGCACCGGGCAGTCATCGGCATGGCGCAACGGCTCCACGCCCGCTAACGTGGACAGTAACGCGTTGGTCACGCGATCGAGCTTCGGCCGGGTCTCGCGGGCGAGGTCCGGTGGTGTCCCTTCTGGCGCACGCAATTTCCGCCAGTTATCGAAGAGGGCGTTCTGCACGTCCTTGCTCGCCTCGATCTGATCACGAAAGAAAGCTTGTGCAAACGCCGGATCGATGTCGGCGGATTTCGCGCGGCTATCGATAACGGCCAGCAACGCGGCTTCACGGGGTTGATCGGTGATGGGCTCGTGATGCGCCCATTTCCAGCGCGCGACCGGCTCGGCGAGCGCCAGCCGTTGTGACGACAACGCAATGAGATTCGTGAAGGGCGTGTCGTCGCCATCAGCGAGAGCCGCCGAGGAACAAGCGGTGATGGCAATAACAAAAGCAGCCATGGAAGCCATGGCGCGGAGAACTTGCAGAAGGGAATGGCGAAGCATGAATACGGAGCCAGAGCGAGAAAGCCGCAGCTTAACGTATGACGCGCGGGGCGCGCGTATGGCAATTGATGAAGCGATCGTGAAACGCGCCACGCTCGTGGCGTTATTAGGTGAACCGGTCGGGCAATTCCGGTCGTGCTATTAATACCCGCGTGCGAATCCGGCGCTGCTGCAAAGGCATGCTGCAACGATCAAGTGTGCAGAAACCGCGGCTTGCATAACATCTGCAAACACCGTGGGCGTACTGCGCATTTCAGCAATTACTTCGGGTCGCACAGGTTACGTTGTTCGTCGAAGAATGCCTGCACGTATTCGGGCAACTCTGCGAGGAATTCGACCCCGACCGGTTCTTGATCCGGACATTGCACCTTGTCGGGCGTCGGGATTTTCGTCGGCTTGGCGTCCATCATTTTCTCTCCTTGTATAGGTCGATTATCAATCTCGACTCTGGCTTCGCGCTAGCGTCGAATGCGCGGCTCGTGCATTTCCACGTTTCTGTGTTGCTTTAACGGAACACCCTTGGCGTGACTTAAGGCTGTGATAATTCATCGCGCTGCAGCCGATATTTTTCCCTGCCTCAGGATTCGTTCGCCAACTTGTTTTTCGACCACTTCCGCCTGATTAACTCGTCCCCCGCTTATTGCTGATCTTTCCGACACCTGGCGGCCGCAGCGGCAAATATTTCGCAATTTACTTCAAAGTACATGGCTGACTGCCGGGCTGTTTTCTGTGTTCGAAAATGCGAGTCGTTGCTTAAAAAGCGAGTCTCCTTAATAGTGATAACGGCACGATTCAGTTGCGGTTGACCGTTTTACCTATCTTTAAAAAAATTTAACACTTTGCCGTGTCTGAAAGCGCACGTATTCATGCAAACGAATGTTCGCAAATCACACGGGAAGAAAGCATCGGGGAAACGACGGGAAGTTTATGAATTACGCTCACTTAAAGTTTCACTTTAAGTACATGAACTTACCGATTGATCTTGAAGATCAATTTTGAGATGAGGCCGAAAAATTAAAAAACCCGCGAAGCCTGGAGGCGATGCGGGTTTCTTGAAATGAAGCTTGGTGCCGGAAAGAGGAATCGAACCCCCGACCTTCGCATTACGAATGCGCTGCTCTACCGTCTGAGCTATTCCGGCATCAGAGAAACGAGATTATAAGGACCTTCCGGCGAGTTTGGCAACACCCTACGATCAATTAATTTCCGAGTGATAGCGTGTCACCCGTTCGACCTCGTTTTTCGATCCGAGGAAGACCGGCACGCGCTGATGCAGGTTGGTCGGAACGATGTCGAGGATGCGCTGCTCGCCGTCCGTCGCAGCGCCGCCGGCCTGTTCGACGATGAACGCCATCGGGTTCGCTTCGTACAACAAGCGTAGCTTGCCCGGACGATCGGGCGTGCGTTTGTCGGCGGGGTACATGAACACGCCGCCGCGGTTCAGGATGCGGTGCACGTCCGCGACCATCGACGCGATCCAGCGCATGTTGAAGTCGTCCTTCCGCGGGCCGTCCTTGCCTTCGTTCAGCTCGTTCACATACTTTTGCACCGGTTCGTACCAGTGACGGCTATTCGATGCGTTGATTGCATACTCGCGCGTGTCGGCGGGAATCTGCATGTTGCTGTGCGTGAGTACCCATGAACCCAGCTCGCGATCGAGCGTGAAGCAGTTCACGCCGTGGCCGGTGGTCAGGACGAACACGGTTTGCGGACCATAGACCGCATAACCTGCCGCGACCTGGGCCGAGCCCGGCTGCATGAATGCCTGTTCGCTCGGCTCCGCGCCGTCCGGGCATCGAAGCACTGAAAAGATCGTGCCGATTGACACGTTCACGTCGATATTCGACGACCCGTCGAGCGGATCGAACGTAAGTAAATAGTTGCCCTTCGGATAGCGGTTCGGAATGGGGAAGATCTTTTCCATTTCTTCCGACGCCATCGCGGCCAGGTTGCCGCCCCATTCGTTGGCTTCGAGCAGGATTTCGTTCGAGAGGATGTCGAGTTTCTTCTGCACTTCGCCTTGAACGTTCTCGCTGCCGGCAGTACCCAGCGCTTCACCTAACGCGCCCTTGCTCACTTGATAGCCGATCTGTTTGCATGCACGTGCGATCACTTCGATCAACAGCCGCAGATCGGCGGGAAGGTTTTGATGTTCCCGCTGCTGCTCGATCAGATACTTGGTCAGCGTCGTGCGACGGGAAATGGATGAGGGGGTCGACATTGCGTTGGGCTCCGGGAGCGTTAGACGAATGCCTCAGATTCTACCCGCTCGGAATGTGTCTCCCGATGTCACAGGAATGGGGTGCCGGTTCGGCGAGTCTCTTCGAGTCTCACGCTGGCTGATTTTCGGGATATGCGAGCATAAAAAAACCGGCGCCGAAGCGCCGGTTTCCGATGAGCCCGAGGAAGGGGCCCAAAGGCTCAGAGGATTAAACGCTTAGCCGAGCGCTTTTTCCACAATCTCGCGTACATCGCGCGATTTCACCTTCGACGCCACCCGTTCCAGCGCCGCGTGCGCCTTCTCGCTCAAGGCGGGCGTGTACCGGCGCCATTGCTCGAGCGTGCGAGCAAGGCGCGCAGCCACCTGAGGGTTCATTGCATCGAGCGCCACGACCTGTTCAGCCCAGAACGCGTACCCGGAACCATCGGCGGCGTGGAATTGCGCCGGATTCGCACCGCAGAAACTGAAAATCAGCGAGCGGGCTCGATTCGGATTTTTCAGTGTGAACGCTGGGTGTTGCATCAGCTTGCGCACGATGTCGAGCACATTGCGCTTCGGTCCGCCGCGTTGCGTAGCCTGCAGCGCGAACCATTTGTCGATCACAAGCGGCTCTTTCTCGAAACGTTGGTAGAAATCGCTGAGCGCGGCGTCGGCGACGGTGGTATCGACGGAACCTGACGCGCCCGCCGTCAGCAACGCGGACAACGCAGCCGACCGGTCGGTCATGTTGTTCGCGGCATCGTACTGGGCGCTTGCCAGTTCGATGGCGCGGGTGGGGTCGTCGAGCTGGCTCAGGTAGGCGAGGGCGAGATTCTTCAGCCCGCGCTTGCCTGCGTCGTCCGGCGTCGCGCGATATTCGCCCGGCGTGCGGTTCGCTTCGTACACGGCGAGCCAACGCTCGCGCAGGCCCGTGGCGAGGCGGCGGCTAACGAACACACGTGCCGCGTGCACGGCGGCGGGGTCCGACACAGCCATTTGTTCCGCAAGATATCCCTCGGACGGCAACATCAGCGCCAGTTCCTGGAATGCCGGCGTGAGCGTGTTGTCGTCGAGTACCTGGGCGAATGCGGATACCACCTGGTCGTCGAGCGTCAGTTCCTCTCCTTTCGATGCCCGATCCGCCAGCGCAAGCAGTTCGCGCGTGGCGAGGCGCTGGCCGGCTTCCCATCGATTGAACGGGTCGCTGTCATGAGCCAGCAGGAAGGCCAACTGCTCATTGGTGTAGTCGTAATCCACCACCACCGGCGCCGAGAAGTTGCGCAGCAACGAGGGCAACGGCTCTTCAGCGACATCGACAAACGTGAAGGTTTGTTCCTGTTCCGTGAATTCCAGCACGCGCGTGGTGCCTTGCGGTTCTTTCTCACCCTCAAGTTTCAGTGGCAGGTCGGCGCCGCTCTTGCCGATCAGGCCGACCGAGAACGGAATCAGCAGCGGACCCTTTTGCGTTGCACGCGCGGCCTCGGACGCTTCGCCGTAGCCTTGCGTGAGCGTCAGCGTGTAACGCTTCGTGGCTGTGTCGTAGCGCGTGCGTACCGTGATCCGCGGCGTGCCCGCCTGGCTGTACCAGCGTTCGAATTGCGCCAGGTCGCGGCCGTTTGCGTCGGCCATTGCGTGGCGGAAGTCGTCGCAGGTGACTGCCTGGCCGTCGTGGCGCTGGAAATACAAGTCCATGCCGCGCCGGAAACCGTCACGCCCGAGCAGTGTCTGATACATGCGCACGACTTCCGAGCCTTTTTCATAGACGGTCATCGTGTAGAAGTTGTTGATCTCCACGTAACTTTCCGGGCGCACCGGGTGCGCCATGGGACCCGCGTCCTCGGCGAACTGCATCTGGCGCAGTACGCGAACGTCGTCAATCCGTTTGGTCGCGCGCGCTGCATCGCTGGCTGCGCCTGGTTCGAGCCCAGCGGCCATGTCGGCGGAGAATTCCTGGTCGCGGAACACCGTCAGCCCTTCCTTCAGGCTCAACTGGAACCAGTCGCGGCAGGTCACGCGGTTGCCCGTCCAGTTGTGGAAGTACTCATGGCCGACCACCGCTTCAATGTTGCTGAAATCCACGTCCGTAGCCGTTTCAGGATTCGCGAGCACGTATTTCGTATTGAAGATGTTCAAGCCCTTGTTTTCCATCGCGCCCATGTTGAAGTCGCTCACGGCAACAATCATGAAACGGTCCAGGTCGAGCTCCAGCCCAAAGCGGCGTTCGTCCCATTCGATGGAATGAACCAGCGAATCCATGGCGTGTTGTGTCTTGTCGAGATCGTGAGGTTCGACCCAGACCTGCAGCAGTTTTTCCTTCCCCGAACCTGTCTTCATGCGCTGCTCGAGCTTGACGAGCTTGCCGGCCACCAGCGCGAACAGGTAGCTTGGTTTCTTGAACGGGTCTTCCCAACGCGCAAAGTGCTGGCCATTTTCCAGATCGCCTTCTTCGATCAGGTTGCCGTTCGACAACAGCACTGGGTACGCTTTCTTGTCCGCCCGCAGCGTGACCGTGTAGGTCGCCATGACATCGGGGCGGTCAAGGAAATAGGTGATGCGCCGAAAGCCCTCGGCCTCACATTGCGTAAAGAAATTGCCGCCGGACACGTACAAGCCCGACAAGGTCGTGTTCGCGGCAGCGTTGCACACGCTTTCCAGCGTCAATTCGAACGCGTCGGGAATATTGCTCACCGACAAACCGTTCTCAGTAACGCGGACATCCGCATGCGGGCGCCCGTCGAGCGTTGCGCCAATGAACTCCATCTGCTCACCGAGCAACTCCAGCGTCGCCGCAGGCGCGGCGTCCGGGTTGCGGCGCAGGCGCATGGTGTTGCGCACTACCGTGCGTTCGGGGACGAGGTCGAATTCGAGCGCGACGGTATCAATCAGGAATGCGGGCGGCGTGTAGTCAGCGCGGCGGATTACGGCAGGTGCGGTCGAATTGGACATGGCGGTTCTGATTGAGTTGAGCGGGTGCCTTTGCTTTCGAGGCGGCCTTGTGTCGGATCATTGTACAAAGGCTCGCGGGATTGTGTGCTCGATTCGGGGTCGGCCGAACGGCCTGTTTCCCGAACTTCACCTGTCTGCGACAGTCTTTAAACAGGTGGAATCAGGCGGTTTTCGTGCGGTGCATGCGACACTTCGCGGTTGCTGTTTTACACATGACATCGCAACAAGATCAACAAGACAAATGAGGTCGGCCATGACGTTGGGACGGTTGTACGGGGAATTGAAGGGTGCGGCGCGCGTGGTGCTGATCGCCGGGTTCGCGCTGCTCGGGGGCTGTACCACCTATGTTCAGACGCAGGTGGCGGCGTTCTCCGACTGGTCCGGGACCGACGCCACGCGGACCTATGCGTTCGTGCGCTCGGCGCCGCAGCAGAACAGCATTGAACAGGAGACGTATGAAGTGCTCGCCGCAAACGAGCTCGCCACCCATTCGTTCAAGCAGGTTGCCGACGCCAGCGCGCGTTATCTCGTGGAATTGTCGTACTCCATTCGCGGCGACATGGTCACCGTGCGCCAGCCCGTCTATTACGATCCATGGCCCATGTACGGCGGCTGGTACGGCCGGCCGTACGGATGGGGTGGCTACGGCGGCTGGGGAGGATGGGGAGGGTGGGATATGGGACCGGCGGGTTATGTCGACCAAAGCTACCCGATCTTCGTCCACTCGCTGCAGATCCGCATGACCGAACGTGAAAGCGGGCGCGAGGTGTACAAAGTGACCGCGAGCAATTCAGGCGGCGAATCGTCGCTGGTCCGGGCCATGCCTTATCTAGTGCGCAGCGCGCTCACGGATTTTCCGTTGGGCAACGGCACCGTGCGCACGGTGAAAATCCCGTTCGATAAAACGGGCGGTATTAGTAACGAAGCGCCGGTTGCGGTGGGAGCAAACGAGAAGAGCGCTGTCCCGGCGCCCGCTCCCACGCCGGTTCCTGTGCAATAGCCGTCAAGCCGGCGCAGTTGTTGGGCCCCGTCTGAGAAAAATTTACCGCTATGGAGGCCGGTCGTTTGATCCGGCCGCCGCCTTTGTTGCAGTCCGCGAAACGCTCGAATTTCGATTAAAAATCCGCCTTCTTACAGGTTTATGGCGGAGTGCCCTTGTATGCAATTAAATTCGAAACGAGATATATTTCGAGGATGAACAAACCCCGCAACGCTAAACACCATGCCGTTCCTGAGCCCGCAACCTGGGATGCGCGGCTCGCTCGGCGCCTCGTTACACCGCTCATCGGCACGCCGATTACCCCGAATCACCTGACCACTCTGCGCTTGCTGATTGGCATTGCCGGCGCTTATTACCTGTCGGTCGGCAGCTTCTGGTCGTGCAGCCTGGGCGCCTTGCTGATCGCGCTCTCTAATTTCGTCGATCATACAGATGGCGAGCTCGCGCGAATCAGCGGGCAATCGAGCAAAATCGGTCATTTTTACGATCTCGCGTGCGATTCCGTGGTGACCGTGCTGCTGTTCGTGGGCCTCGGGTTTTATGTGAACGTGCATCATCCGGCCATGATCGTGTCGGCCGAATGGCTTGGCGGGATTGCGGGCGTCGCCGTCGCGCTGATCTTCTTCCTGCGCATGCGGATCGAATCGATGGCGGGCAAGAGCGGCACGAAGCAGGCCTCCATGGCGGGTTTCGAGACCGAAGACGTCCTGTATTTACTGCCGGTGGTGACGCTGCTCAACGGCATGACGCCGTTCCTGGTGGCTGCTTCCATTGGTGCTCCGCTATTTGCCGTCTGGGTTGTCGTGGATTACCAACGCGCGCTGCGGCGTTTCGCCCGGGCCACGGCGCGTAACAAAGACTCTGATGGTCAAGATCAAGATTTGCAGGCTGTTCAATGAATTCATCTGTCGATTCCCTATCCACGCGTGCGTTTGGCGGCAAGCCCGCTGATCGCAAGAGCCTTCATGCTCTCGACGAAACCCTGGACGCGCATCTTCAGCGCCTGTCTCCCGAGCGCCAGACCGCGAAGCTGCACGAAACCTTCGATAACCAGGGCGCGTTCCTGTATCTGGACGACTTTTTGCCGCGTGAGTTCACCGAGAAGCTGGTCGCGGCTGTCCACGCGGTCATGCCCGCCATCAACCGCAATTACCTGCCGGGACACAAGCAGGGCGGCAGCGTCAGCCGTCACGCGATTGACGAACTCGCGCCGTTCATCGCCGAGTTGTACCGGTCGCCGGCGCTGATCAGCTGGCTGGAGAAAATCAGCGGCGACACGCTCCAGGAGTCGCCCGCCGACGATCCGCACGCGTACGCGCTGTATTTCTATACGAAGCCGGGTGACCATATCGGCTGGCACTACGATACGTCGTACTACGAAGGCCGCCGTTATACGCTGCTGCTCGGCGTGATGGACGATTCATCGTGCCGTCTCGACTACGAGTTGCACACGCGTTCGCCAGAGATCCCCGACCAGCCGGGTTCGGTGCAGATACCGCCGGGCGGCCTGGTTTTCTTCGATGGCGACAAGCTGCGTCATCGCGTCACGCCGGCTCGCGCGAATGAATTCCGTGTGTCGCTGACATTCGAGTACGTCACGAATCCGAACATGCGGCCGTGGCAGCGGTTTATCTCGAACATGAAGGACTCGGTTGCGTACTTCGGCTTCGGACAGGTTTTCCGCCGCAAAGGCGGGAAGAACGGCGCCGCATGAGCCGCGCCGGAACGATCCTCCTGTCGCTCGGCGTGGTGTTGTTCATCGCGCTGCTGGGCTGGCAGGGCTTCGGTTCCGTAGCGACCGCGCTCGCGGCCGCGGGTTGGGGCCTGCTCGCGGTGGCGGCATTCCATCTGCTGCCTGTCGTGATCGACGCGCTGGCTATCGAAACGCTCTTTCCCCGCCATGAACGCGATGTGAGCTTCCGCGACGCGCTGTTCGCGCGCTGGACCGGTGAATCGGTGAATAGCCTGATGCCGGCCGGACAGATCGGCGGCCCGATGCTGATGGTGCGTTATCTCTCGCAGCGCGGCATGCGGGCGCGCGACGCCGCGGCAGTCATCACCGTCAGCACGACCATGCAATCCGTCGGACAAATGATCTTCGCGATGATCGGTCTCGCATTGCTGAGCAGTTATGCGTCGGGCGTGGGCATGCTGCTGCCGGTGCTGATCGTGATCGTGGTGTGCTCGCTGATGGTCGTTGGGTTCTTCTTCGCGCAGCGCAAGGGTTTGTTCGCCCGCGCGACGCGGTTTGCCTCGCAATTCGCGGCGCGCTTTTCGAAGAAGCGCGACTGGTCGTCGCTGGTGTCGCGCGCGGAAGCGGTGGATACCGCCGTGCTCGAACTCTACAAAAAGCCCGGACCGGTCGCCGCGAGTTTCGCGCTGAGCCTGCTGGGCTGGATCGTGGGCACCGGCGAGGTGTGGCTTGCGTTGCATTTGCTGGGCTCGCCGGTCGGCTGGGCTGAAGCGCTGATGCTGGAAAGTCTTGGCCAGGCCATTCGGGGCGCGGCGTTCTTCATTCCGGGTTCGCTCGGTGTGCAGGAGGGCGGCTATTTGCTGCTCGCGCGTCTGATCGGCTTGCCGCCGGAGGCCGCGCTTGCGCTTTCGTTAGCGAAGCGCGCGCGGGAATTGCTGCTCGGCCTGCCGGGTATCGTTTATCTGCATTTCGCTGAAAAGGGCTGGCAGCGCCGTCGTCTCGCGCGCGTGCCGGAAATCGAATAAAGCATCACCGATAGGATCAACATGCGCGCAATTATTCTTGCCGCCGGGATGGGTTTGCGCCTGGTTCAGCCGGAAGGACAGCAAAAGCCGAAGTGCCTGCTGCGTTTCGGCGAGTCGTCGCTGCTCGAACGCCATCTTCAATTGCTGAAGACGGCGGGCGTTGATGAAATCGTCTTTGTGCTCGGCTTCAAGCATGAACAGGTGGAAGCCGAATTGGCTGCGATCGACTGGAAACCGCATACCGAAGTGGTCGTGAACCGCGAGTTTTCGCTCGGCAGCGTGCTGTCCGTCCACACGGCGGCAGAAGCGCTGACACGCGGCGGTGACGTGCTGCTGATGGACGCCGACGTGCTCTACGACGAACGTATTCTCGAGCCGCTGGTGGCGGGCGCAGGACCGGTGAATCGTCTGCTGATCGACCGTGATTTCGAAGCCGGCGATGAACCCGTGAAGCTTTGCGTGGCGAATGGCGTGCCGGTGGAATTGCGCAAGCAAGTGCTGGCGGATTTGCAATTCGACGTGATCGGCGAGTCGGTGGGATTTTTCCGCTTCGACGAAACGGCGGCGCGGCGTCTGGCCGAACTCGTCGCCGGGTATGTAGCGACGGGCCGTGCCAACTTGCCGCACGAGGAAGCCGTACGCGATTTGCTGCTGGAACGCAGCCAGGTATTCGACGTGGCCGACGTAACCGGCGCGCCTTGGATAGAAATCGATTTTCAGAACGACGTTAAACGCGCGGCCGACGAAGTCTTGCCGCAACTGCGTCAGCTTGCAGGAGCCCTACGATGAACGCACCGTATCAACTACCCGCGGCGTATGCCCGCTCCCTTCGCCTGCGCGAGATGCTGCAGAGCAATCAGCTCGAATTCCTGATGGAAGCGCATAACGGCTTGTCCGCGCGCATTGTGAAGGAAGCCGGTTTCAAGGCGATCTGGGGGTCGGGTCTCACGATCTCCGCGCAGTTCGGCGTACGCGACAACAACGAAGCGAGCTGGACCCAGGTGGTCGACACGCTTGAGTTCATGGCGGACGCGAGCGACCTGCCTATCTTGCTCGATGGCGACACTGGCTACGGCAACTTCAATAACGTCCGCCGGCTGGTGAAGAAGCTGGAGCAGCGCGGCATTGCCGGCGTGTGTATCGAAGACAAGCAGTTTCCTAAGACCAATAGTTTTCTTAACGGCGAGCGTCAGCCGCTCGCCGAGATGGACGAGTTCTGCGGCAAGATCAAGGCCGGCAAGGACTCGCAGAGCGATCCGAATTTCTCCATCGTTGCGCGCGTGGAAGCGTTGATCGCGGGCTGGGGCATGGAAGAAGCGTTGAAGCGCGCGGAGGCTTATCGCCAGGCCGGCGCCGACGCCATCCTGATCCACAGCAAGCTGTCCAAGCCGGACGAAATCCTCACGTTTGCGCGCGAATGGGCCGGCCGCGGTCCGCTCGTGATCGTGCCGACCAAGTACTACAGCACGCCGACCGATGTGTTCCGCCAGGCCGGCATCAGCACCGTGATCTGGGCGAACCATTTGCTGCGCGGCGCGGCATCGACCATGCAGGCGATCGCCAAGGAAATCCACAGCAGCGAAACGCTCGTGAACGTGGAAGACCGCGTGGCGACGGTCAACGAAATCTTCCGTCTCCAGGACGCCGAGGAATATTCGACCGCTGAAAGCGTGTATCTGTCGTCGGCGAGTGCATCGCGTAACGCGGTCGTGCTGGCGGCAAGCCGGGGCGCGGGGCTGGAAGCCGTTACCGCCGATAAACCCAAGGTCATGCTGCCGATTGCGGGCAAGCCGCTGCTGCGCCGTCTGGTTGAAGCGTTCAAGAAAGAAGGGATCAACGACATTACGGTGGTGGGCGGTTATCGCGCCGATGCCATCGATACATCGGGGATCCGGCTGGTCGTGAACGAGAAGCACGCGCAAACGGGCGAGCTGGCGTCGCTGGCATGCGCCGCGAAATCGTTCACCGCCGACACCGTGATCTCCTACGGCGACCTCTTGTTCCGCAGCTACATTCTTCGCGATCTGGTGGAGTCGGACAGCGATTTCTGCGTGGTCGTGGATTCATCGCAGACGCCGGCGGCTGGCGTGGCATCGACGGATTTTGCGTATTGCTCGACCGCTGACGATCGCGCGTTGTTCGGCCAAAAGGTCTGGCTCGAAAGCGTGACGAGCTCGGCGGGTCCGGCAAATTCCAAGACGCCGCAAGGCCGCTGGATGGGCCTTCTGAACGTGCGCGGCGCAGGCCGGGAGCGGTTGGTTGCCATGCTCGAAAAACTGCAGCAACGCGATGACTTCGACAAGCTCGACATGGCCGCGCTGCTCAACGCGCTGGTGGCTGCGGACGAAAAGATCGAAGTGCAGTACGTGCACGGTCATTGGCGCGGCGTGAACGACCTCGACGAGTTGCGTCAAGCCGGCGATTTTGCACACGGTCAGGCGCCGTACGGATCGAACGGCTCGGGCTCCTCGGAGGCCGGCGCGTGATCGAAGCTGCACAATTTGTCGAAGCCGCGCGCGAGCGCGGTTTCGACTGGTACGCGGGCGTGCCGTGCTCGTATCTGACGCCGTTCATCAATTACGTGCTGCAGGACGAGACGCTGAATTACGTGTCGGCGGCCAATGAGGGCGACGCCGTCGCGTTGATCGCGGGCGTGGCGCTTGGCGCGTCGGGCGTGCACAAGGCGCGTCGCGGCATTTCGATGATGCAGAACTCCGGGCTCGGCAACGCGGTGAGCCCGCTGACCTCGCTCACGTGGACGTTCAGGCTGCCGCAATTGCTGATCGTTACATGGCGCGGTCAACCGGGCGTCGCCGATGAACCGCAGCACGCGCTGATGGGACCGGTCACGCCGGCCATGCTCGACACCATGGAGATTCCATGGGAGCTGTTTCCTACGGAAGCCGATGCGATCGGACCCGCGCTCGATCGCGCGACCGCGCATATGGACAGCACAGGGCGCCCGTACGCGCTGGTGATGCAGAAGGGCAGCGTCGCGCCGTACAAGTTGAACAAGAAAGGCTTGAGCGGTGTGCGTCAGCGCGCGTTGAACGAGCGGGCAAAGGTTCAGTCGTTTGAAGGCGCAAGCGAGCGTGTGTCACGCCACGACGCGTTGGAACGCGTGATCGCGCATACGCCGAAAGAGTCGACGGTCGTGCTGGCATCGACGGGATTTTGCGGGCGGGAGCTTTACGCTATCGATGACCGCGAGAACCAGGTGTACCTGGTTGGATCAATGGGATGCGTGACGCCTATGGCGCTCGGCCTCGCGCTGTCGCGGCCTGACCTGAACGTAGTAGCGCTCGACGGCGACGGCGCCGCGCTGATGCGCATGGGCGTGTTCGCGACGCTCGGCGCTTATGGGCCGGCCAACCTCACGCACTTGCTGCTGGACAACGGCGCGCATGAGTCGACCGGCGGTCAGGCGACGGTGTCGCAGGGCATCGAGTTCGCGCGGATCGCTTCGGCGTGCGGGTACGCGCTGGCGCTGGACGGCGATGACCTCTCGATCATCGACCGGCTATTCGACGCGAAGGACGTCGATGGCGTGCGTTTCGCGCGGCTGTCGATCAACACCGGCACGCCGAGCGACCTGCCGCGCCCGTCGATCACGCCGGAAGATGTGCGTCGCCGGCTGCAAACGCATATTGGACGCTAGGCTGTCGCGCTGATCTTGCTTCGAATGCCACGCTGTTCACCCAAAGGCCGCACCAACCGATGTTGGCGCGGCCTTTGGCTTGGTGGGCGCGTGTTAATCGTGGGTGACCGTGGCCAATTGTGGTGAATCGGGCTTGCAGAAGATCGCGGTGATAAAAGGCGCGACGCGACGAATAACGGCGTCGCTGCCAGCCGCGCGAACTTTTTGCTTGACCGAATCTTCCCCGCCGATCACAACAGCGCCATAAGCCGAGTCGGCGATAGGATCGCCGTTGCCCTGCTTGAAAATCGCGTCATTTTTCTGGAACCCAACTACCGCGAACACGCCGAAGTCGAACGCGGTGAGATGACTATCGCGCGTTGGTTTAAACGCGTTGATTGAATTGGGCTCCACGCGCATGGGGGTCGTTTCTATCGCGTGATTTTCCTGAAGCGGCGCGATGAACGCGTGCGCGGTCGACTTGCAGTCGAGTTGAGCATCCAGCGCATAGGCCGAAGCTTGCGCGGACAGTACTGCAATGAGCATGAATAAGCCGATGCGGACGGCTGGTACGAGTGGCTTCATGTTTGTTTGTTCCAACCCACGCGCCCGTGAAGGACGCGACGTGAGTACGCACACGGCGTTGCGAAAAGCCTAGACTTTAGCGGGAAGCTGGAAAGTGCGCTTAAACAAGTGCTTAGAGCCCGTCTGGCGGGGCGCTGCGGGGGCCGTCACGCTCGCCCGACTGTGGAATCTGACGGCGAGTAATCCTCAGCAGAATTAAGGTGAGCTGTGCAAATGGGTTTGAGGCGTGCTTGAACTGCCCCGTCGCTAAGGATAGTTAAGCAAAATCAAGGTGCGTAAGGAGGCTTCAGCGCTGAAGGCCGCGAACACGCCGAATTTGCTCGGCGTGCTCAAGTTATTAAGGCGGCGTCCGGCGCGCGCGCGGCCCGATCGTACGCTCAGGCTACCGGGCCACAACCCCTTCAAGCCGCCGCCAACTCCGCCACCGTCCCGCGCCGCGTCCCTCTCCGATGCACGCATTTCCCCGCCGCATACGTCTCGAACACGGCGCGGTCGTCGCCGAGCATCGCGAACGCGAACAGCAGTTCTTCCAGCGATTCAGCCCGCGAAGTCCGGCGATCAAGCAGAGGCGTACCAGCCGGGTCCAGCACAACGAAATCCGCCTCGCTGCCGGGCTGCAGCGTCCCGACACGGTCCGCCATATCGAGCACTTGAGCCGCGCCCGTGGTCGCCAGCCAGAACATGCGCGCCGCGGTCAGATGGTGTCCCGTCAGACGCGCGATCTTGTGCGCTTCGCCCATGGTTTGCAGCATCGAAAACGTGGTGCCGCCGCCTACGTCGGTTGCAAGTGCCACTGGCATCTTCGCGGCGCCGGCCTTTTCTATATCGAACAAGCCGCTTCCCAGGAACAGATTCGATGTCGGGCAATGCGACGCCACCGCGCCGGTTTCAGCCATGCGCTGGCGGTCGGTATCGTCGAGATAGATGCAGTGGCCATACACCGCGCGCTGACGCAGCAAGTCGTAGTGATCGTAGATATCCAGATAGCTCCGATGACCCGGAAACAGGCTTTCGACCCACTTGATCTCGTCGGTGTTTTCGGCGACGTGGCTCTGGATATACACGTCCTGGTGCTTGCGCGCGAGCACGGCGCAGGCTTCGAGTTGCGCCTCCGTCGAAGTGGGCGCAAAACGCGGCGTCAGCGCGTATTCCTGCCGCCCGCGACCGTGCCAGCGCGCGATGAGTTCAGCGCTGTCGTCGTAGCCCGATTGCGCCGTGTCGCGCAGATACTCCGGACAGTTGCGATCCATCAGCACCTTGCCCGCGATCATGCGCAGGTTGCGTGACTCGCTTTCGCTGAAGAAGGCATCGGCGGATTGCTTGTGGACCGTGCAGTACACGAGCGCCGTGGTCGTGCCGCAGGCCAGCAGTTCATCGATGAAAAAGCTCGCCGTTTCCCGTGCGTACGCCGGGTCCTCGAACTTGCGTTCGGTCGGAAAGGTGTACGTGTTCAACCATGGCAACAGACCCGGCGCAGGCGAGGCGATCATGTCGGTCTGCGGATAGTGAATGTGCGAGTCGATGAAACCCGGCACGATCAACTTCTCCCGCAAGTCCTTAACGATTGCATCGGGCGCGATGGTCTCACGCAGCGCCGCATATGCGCCCGCTGCCACCACGCGGCCATCTTCCACCAGCAACAGGCCGTCGGTTTCATGCACGGCGTTGTCGTCGGAGAATGCGGGGTCGTCGCGGAACGTGAGTAGCTGTGCGCGGTAAGCGGTCTGAGTCATGGGTGAAACGTCTCCAGTAAAGCGGGTCAACGCCCTTATAGCTGTGTCAATAACAGCAACGACAGCGCGGCGACAATCCACATCGCCGGCTTGATTTCTTTTCTGCGGCCGGTGAACGACTTGATCACGACAAACGCGAGGAACCCATACGCTATTCCGTCGGTGATCGAATACGTCAGCGGGATCAGGATCATGGCGAGGAAGGCGGGAATGGCTTCGTCGAAGCGGCCCCATTCAATCTTCGTGATCGACTCCATCATGAACACGCCGACCAGCACCAGCGCGGGCGCGGTCGCAATGGCAGGCACCAGCGAAAGCAGCGGCGAGAGGAACAGGAAGGGCAGGAAACACAAACCGGCCACGACCGCGACCAGTCCCGTGCGGCCGCCCGCTGAAATGCCTGCTGCCGATTCGATGTACGCGTTTGCCGGGCTCGTGCCAAGCGGCGCGGAAACCAGCGCGGCGAAGGAATCGACCATCATCGACTGGCGGATATTGCGCGGGTTGCCGTCTTTATCGTAGAGCTTGCCGGCTTCCGAAATCGCCATGAACGTGGACAGCGCGTCAAAAAACGACGTGAACAGCATCACGAAAATAAACGGCCAGTAGATCACCTTCAGCGAGCCGAGCAGGTCCAGTTGGCCGACCGCCGAGAAGTCCGGCGCCGAGAACAAACCATTCCAGTTGACGAGCGTTTTCGTGGCAATGGCGGCGGGCCAGTAAGCGGTGCCGTCGCCCCAGAAGCGGCCGATGGGAATTGCGATCACGGTCGTGAAAATGATGCCGATCATCAACGCGCCGGTCATCTTTCGTGCAACCAGAATAGTGGTCACGGCGAGGCCGATCAGGAAGGT
Source organism: Caballeronia sp. dw_19 (assembly GCF_018449515.1). Lineage (GTDB taxonomy): Bacteria > Pseudomonadota > Gammaproteobacteria > Burkholderiales > Burkholderiaceae > Caballeronia. The sequence goes on from NZ_JAAVUQ010000003.1 coordinate 317,316, forward strand.
GATCACCACCGGATTCAGCGATGCCGAATGCACGATCGTCACGGGATCGCTGATGACAAACTTCGCGTTGACCAGTCCGATCAGGCTGATAAACAGGCCGATGCCACACGACACGGCATGACGCAGGTTCGCGGGAATCGCATCGACGACCAGCTTGCGCGCGTTGAACGCCGCTAGCACCGCGAAGATCACGCCGGCCCAGAACACGCAGCCGAGCGCGGTCTGCCACGGCATCTTGCCGCTGTGAACCATCACGAAAGCGAACAGCGCGTTCATGCCCATGCCGGGCGCAACCAGCACCGGGTTGCGCGCGTAGAGCCCCATCGCGCAACTGCCGAGGAAACTGACAATCACGGTGGCGGTCAGCGCGGCAGGGAAGGGGACGCCTGCCTGCGACAGAATCCCGGGATTGACGACGATGATGTACATCGCCGTGAGGAAGGTCGTGATGCCCGCAACAATCTCGGTTTTCGTGCGCGAACCCGCCGCGCGGATGCCGAAGAAACGCTCGAGCGTGGTTGTATCGTTGGTGATCGTAGCCATGGCGTTCTCGCTCATGCCGCCGCGTGCGAGTTGTGCCAATAGGCATCGAGTCTGGCTACCATCGCAACGCGTTCGGCGTCCGTCACGAACGACGCTTCCAGGCTGTTCTTCAGCAGCGTGTAACACTCGGCGTCATTGAGATTCAATGCATCGAGAATCGCGAAATAGTTGGCGTTCACGTAGCCGCCGAAATACGCGGGGTCGTCGGAGTTGATCATCACGGCCACGCCCTGATCCAGCAGCGCCTTGAGCGTGTGTTTCGCCATGTCGTCGAACACGCGCAGCTTCAGGTTCGACAGCGGGCAGACGGTCAATGCGATACGGGCATCGGCGAGACGGGCGACCAGCGCCGGGTCTTCCATGCTGCGCACACCATGATCCACGCGATCCACTTTCAACAGGTCGAGCGCTTCGTACACGTACGCGGGCGGCCCTTCCTCGCCTGCGTGCGCCACGAGCTTCAGACCTTTCTCGCGCGCCTTCGCGAACACGCGTTCGAACTTCGAAGGCGGATGGCCGCGTTCCGACGAATCCAGCCCGACACCAATCAGCCGGTGCCTGTATTGATCGAACAAAGGCAGCGCTTCATCGAACGTTTTAAGCGCGTCTTCTTCCGGCAAATGGCGCAGGAAACACAGGATCAGCTTGCTCGTCAAACCGCGACGCTCACCTTCAGCCAGCGCGCTTTCGATACCCGCGACCGCCGTCGCAATCGATACACCACGTTCGGTGTGCGTCTGCGGATCGAAGAAAATTTCGGTGTGCGTGACATGATCGGCGAGCGCGCGTTCAACGTATGCTAGGGTCATGTCGTGGAAATCGCGCTCGTGCAGCAGCACGCTCGCGCCCGCATAGTAGATGTCGAGAAACGATTGCAGGTCGGTGAACGCGTAGGCCGCGCGCAATGCGTCTATGGAGTCGTACGCGAGCGTCACGCCGTTGCGTTTGGCGAGTTCGAAGATCAGCTCGGGTTCGAGCGAACCTTCAATGTGAATGTGGAGTTCGGCCTTGGGCGCGCGGGCGATCTTGTCAGCGAGAGTGGGATTCATGCTTGTTTTGTGCTTTAAAAGGTCTGGATCACGCGGTTTGCGGATGCTGCGCCGAATTGTAGCTGTGCGCGGCGCGTTCCTCGACCTTCTGCAGCAACTGCGCTGCCACCGATACTGCTATCATTTCCGGCGCTTTATCGTCAATGCCGGGTACGCCGATCGGGCACGTCATGCGCTTGATCCGCATGGGGTCTATGCCCCGTGAAGTCAGTCGGCGCTCGAACAGCACCTTCTTCGTATGCGAGCCGATCATGCCGAAAAACGCAAAATCGCCGCGCCGGAGAATGCGTTCGGCGAGCGTCAGGTCGAGCGCGTGGTCGTGCGTCATCACGAGGAAATAGCTGTTGGCCGGTGCTTCGTCCACAGCGGCTTCCGGGATTCCGCTGGCGTCCATCGTGACATTGTCGGGGAGCCGGTCAATGGGCGGGAAGGTTTCATCGCGCTCGTCGACCCACACCACGCGGCACGGCAGATTCGCGAGCACCCTGACGATCGCCGCGCCCACATGGCCGGCACCGAACAGCACCACCGGAAACTCGCGCACTGCGATGGTTTCGGTCAGCAACGAACCGCTTTCGTCGAAACCCGCGCCGTCCCAGAGCAGGCAATCGGGGCCGGCTACGCCCGGTTCCGGGTCGGAGATCATCACGCTATCCGGGACCGGGCCGAAGCCGACGCTGCGCACCGTGGATAGTCCCTGCGCCATGCGTTTATTCAACGATGTGACCCAGCCGAGATCGCCTACATCCAGCCGCTCGAACGCCAGCACGACCGCGCCGCCGCAGCATTGACCGAGGCTTGGGCCGAGCGCGAAACGCTCGAGCCGCCGCATGTGCGGACTGCGCGCGCCGTCTTTGAGCACCTGTCGCGCGGTTTCAATCGCCTTCCATTCCAGATGGCCGCCGCCGATGGTGTGGCGTGCATCGTCACGCGTGACGATCATCTTCGTGCCCGCTTCGCGCGGCGCCGAGCCCTCCACGCGCGCGACCGTCACCAGCACGACGGCGTCGCCGTGTGCGAGAAGGTGTTGCAGATCGTGTAGCCAGGCTGGCATCGAACAGGCTCCGGTTTATTAGTTGACTGACACAGGCTGCGCGACGTCTGCGGCCGTTGGGGCGAGCGCTTTCACGGCCTGCGCGTCCAGTGCATTCAGGATCGATTCGGGTGTGGCCGGGGCGCGCAGTACGGGGGCATCGGTTGAATCAGGCGCGACCGACGCCACCGCGGCACGGATCGCCAGCAACACCGAAAAACCGAGCAGCAACGGCGGTTCGCCCACGGCTTTCGACAGGAACACGGTTGGCTCGACGTTCTGGTTATCGTAGAGCGCGATGTTCATCGCAGCGGGAATGTCGCTCACCGATGGAATCTTGTACGTCGACGGCGCGTGCGTCATCAGCCGGCCATCACGATTCCACCAGAGTTCTTCGGTTGTCAGCCAGCCCATGCCCTGGACAAAACCGCCTTCCACCTGGCCGATATCGAGCGCGGGATTGATCGACTGGCCCGCGTCGTGGAGGATGTCCGCGCGCAACAGCCGCCATTCGCCGGTCAGCGTATCCACGACCACTTCCGAGATCGCCGCGCCATACGCGAAGTAGTAGAAGGGCTGGCCGGTCAGCGTTTTCGAATCCCAGTTGACCTTGGGCGTGGCGTAAAAACCATCCGACCACAACTGCACGCGCGCCAGATAGGCCGCCCCGACCAATTGGTCGAAAGGCATCTGGCCGCCGTTCGACTCGACGACGCCATCGTGAAAACGCACGTCTTCCGCGCGTCCGCCGAGTTGCTTCGCGGCGAGTTCTGCAAGGCGTCCGCGAATGGTGAGCGCGGCGGCTTCGGCCGCCTTGCCGTTCAGGTCGCTGCCGGTGGATGCGGCCGTGGCCGACGTATTCGCGATCTTCGAGGTATCGGTGGCGGTCACCCGCACGCGCGACAACGGCACGCCCAGCGCATTCGCCACGACCTGCGCGACCTTGGTGTTCAGGCCCTGGCCCATCTCGGTGCCGCCGTGATTCACGAGCGCGGAGCCGTCTTTGTAGACATGCACGAGCGCGCCGGCCTGGTTCAGGAACGGCACGTTGAACGAGATGCCGAACTTGACCGGCGTGAACGCGATGCCGCGCTTGAGCACGGGACTCGCTTTATTGAACGAAGCAATCGCGTTGCGCCGCTGCACATAAGCACTCGATGCCAGCAGTTCGTCAGTTAGCGGCGCGATGATGTTGTCTTCCACGGTCTGGCCGTACGGCGTCACGTTGCGCTCGGTGATGCCGTAGTAATTCACGCGGCGGATATCGACGGGATCGCGTTTCAGCCGGTGCGCGATTTCATCCATCATGATTTCCATTACCAGCGCGCCTTGCGGACCGCCGAAGCCGCGAAACGCCGTGTTCGACTGCGTGTTGGTGCGGCAGCAGAGCGCGGTGATGTCGACGTCCTGCAGGTAATACGCGTTGTCGAAGTGACAGACGGCGCGCGTGGCCACCGCGCCCGACAAATCCGCTGAATAACCCGCGCGCAACGCAATTTCCACGCGCGCGCCTTGCAAGCGGCCGTCGTTATCGAAACCGGCTTCGTAGGTGTAGATCGCGTCGTGGCGTTTGCCGGTGATCATGAAGTCGTCGTCACGATCCGCGCGCAATTTCACCGGCCGATGCAGCAGATGCGCCGCCAGCGACGCGATGCACGCGAAGACGCCCGACTGCGATTCCTTGCCGCCAAACCCGCCGCCCATCCGGCGGCATTCGCAGATGACGTTATGCGTCGGCCAGTCGAGCATATGCGCGACCAGATGCTGCATTTCGCTCGGATGCTGTGTGGAACTGTAGACGAGCAAACCGTCGAGTTCCTTCGGAATGGCATACGCGATCTGCCCTTCGAGATAGAACTGTTCCTGGCCGCCAACCTCGAATTCGCCTTGCAGCCGATGCGCCGCCGACGCGATTTTTGTGTCTGGATCGCCGCGTTTCAGATGCAGTGGCGGCAGCACGAACTGCTGTTTCGCTTTCGCGTCGCGCGGCGTCAGGATGGCTTCGCGCGGTTCGTATCGGATCACTTCCTCGCTCTTTGCCAGCGCTGCCGCGCGGCGCGCGAGATCGTGCGTTTCCGCGATCACCACGAATACCGGTTGTCCTAAATACAGCACTTCATCTTTCGCGAGGATCGGGTCGTCATGGAGTACGGGACCGCAATTGTTCTCGCCGGGGATGTCGTCGGCGGTGAACACGGCGATCACGCCGGGCGCGGCCAGAACCAGATCGAGATTGATCGAGACAATGCGCGCATGCGCATGCCGCGACAGGCCGAGCGCCGCGTGCAGCGTGCCACGCAATTCGCCGATGTCATCAACGTAAGTCGCTTCGCCGCTGACATGCAGGGTCGCCGATTCGTGCGGCAAGCCGACACCGATCGCTGCGCGCTCCGGCTTGTTCGCGGCCGCGTGTAATGCAAGCGCGTCAGCGGCGGCACGGTCGATGTGATGTGGGTCGGTACGCTTGTTCATCGCGTGGTCCTTGGGGCTTGGTGTGGCGTCATGTCGCGTATTGCACATCGAACGCGAACGCGTTGACGTCGCGGAGCGCGAGCGGCGAATCCTCACGGGTCTCGAGGAAGAAACGCCACAGCACATTGCGCGCCACCTTGCTACGGTACGCGCTCGACGCCCGCATGTCCGTGAGCGGCTGGAAGTCGACGTCCAGCGCGCGCATGGCGGCTTGCACGTTCGCTTCGTTCCACTCTTCATTCACCAGCAAGGCTTCCGCATTCGATGCCCGCTTGGGCGTGGCAGCCATGCCGCCAAACGCGAAACGTGTGGTTACCACGCGGTTGCCGTCGAGCGTCACGGCGAACGCGGCGCACACAGCCGAGATGTCCTGGTCGTATCGCTTCGATATCTTGTAAGTCCGGAAGCGCAGTTTCGTCGATGGCAACGGCACGCGAATTCCCGCGACGAATTCGCCCGTTTCCAACGCGGATTTTTGATAGCCGAGATAGAAGGCATCGAGCGGCATCGTGCGGACCTTGGCGGCTTTCTGCAGCACGATTTGGGCATCAAGCGCAATCAGTGCCGGCATGGAATCGCCGATGGGCGAACCATTCGCCACGTTGCCGCCGAGCGTGCCGGCGTTGCGGATCGGCCGCGAAGCAAAGCGCGTCCACAATTCCGCCAGTTCCGGATACACAGCCGAGAGCGCGCCATATGAATCTTCCAGCGAGGCCGCTGCACCGATGCTCAGCCATTGGCCGTCGCGAGTGATCGACTTGAGGTCGTTCACATTGCCGATATACAGGACGTCGCCGAGATTGCGGAATTGCTTGGTGACCCACAGGCCGACGTCAGTGCTGCCGGCCAGGATGCGCGCGTCCGGATGGTCGGCGCGCAAGCGGGCGAATTCGGCGAGAGAGACGGGCGCGAAGAACGTCGGGTGGCCGAATGCGGCGCCGCGCGCGTCGGGCGCGGAGTATTCGAGCGTTTCCTTGCGCTGGATGGTGTCGAGCTGACGCTTGAGCGTGTCGCGATCAAGCGGCGCGCGAGGGTACTCGAACATTTTCTGCGACGCATCCACGATCGGCCGATAGCCCGTGCAGCGGCAGAGATTACCGGAGAGGGCAGCGTTGATTTCGTCCCGGGTGGGCAGGCCGGCGTCGGCGGGCTGATTCTGATACAGCGCCCACATCGACATCACGAAACCGGGCGTGCAGAAGCCGCATTGCGAGCCGTGGCAATCGACCATCGCTTGCTGGACCGGATGCAGCGTGCCGTCCCTGGCGCGCAGGTCTTCCACGGTAAAGAGCGCTCGGCCGTCAAGCGTAGGCATGAACTGGATGCAGGCATTGACGGCTTTGAGAACGGGTTGGCCATCTATATCGAGTTCGCCGATCACCACCGTACACGCACCGCAATCGCCTTCCGCGCATCCCTCTTTGGTACCGGTGCATTGGTCATGCTCGCGCAAATGCTGGAGCACCGTGCGGGAAGCGGGTACGTCGTGCACTTCGCGCACAGCGTTGCGCTGGAAGAACCGGATGGTTTGCGTTGTCATAAATAAGTCCGAGACATTGCGGATCGGGCGCGCGTTACGCGAGAATCGGCGTCGGATTCAAAAGAAACCAGGCCGAAAGCGCGCACGTGGATCGCCATCCAAAGATAACGATATCACCGCAATATCTCAAAAATATTCCGGCGAACGTATCAAGACTATGCGAAGAGCCGGATGAGGGTCGGCGGAAACAACGCCAGAACACCGAGGGATGGGACAGACCGCGATGAAGCGAGAGGAGACTTTTTGGGCCGTTGGTGTCGAAGTCCGGCGGACCGGATAACGGTGACAGACGTTCGTGCGCGGTGGCGCTACAAAAAAGCACGATTGGACAACAGCGTCTTTGGCAAGCCTGAGGCCGGCCATACAGCGCGGATCCCCAGTTCTTGCCGAAAGCGAGGGCAACTCGGCTAAGGTCTAAGGTCCGAACCGTACGCCATCCCCATTCAACCGGCGCGCAACCTGCGCTTGCCCCACAAACTGCCGGCGACGGCCAGGAAGATCACCGCAAACGCGATAAGGCCCCATTGCGGAAGCGAGAGTCCGAAAATGGGCGGATAGGGCGTCTCGCAAAGCCCTGCGACCTTGAAGACCTGAGGCAGCCACTTCGCGGGCGGAAGAGAATCCACGACGGGCTGGAGGGCATCGAACCCACAGCTGAATCCCGGATGCGCCTGCACATAAACGTGCCGTCCGGCTGCTACCACGCCCCCGAGAGCGGACAGCGCAACCAGCGTTTCGAGCAGCGCGATCCCGCTCCATCCCCGGAACGAAGCGCCGAGCAGGGCAAAGACCGCGATCAGCACGAAAAAGTAGCGTTGAATGATGCAAAGCGGGCAGGGATCTTCACCTTTGACGAACTGAAGATAGAGCGCTCCGCTCACGAGCCCGAGAGAGATCAAAGCGAGCAAGACCAGCAATCGTCGTTCGCGGCGAATCTCGCGCTCGTCGTGGTGCATGGTGAAATGGTTCAAGGAGTTGTTCATATTTTTCGAATTGTTCGAGAAAAAAACACCTGAAAGGGCACGTCCCGCGACGGAATTCTATCGCGATCCCTGCCCCAAGGCGGTTTCAGGCATGGCATGAACGGCTTAGCGCGTGGTTTCGAGTACGGCTTCCACGGCACGACCGATGGAGAGCAGCGTGTCGTCGCTGAACGGCGCCCCGGCCAGCATGAGGCCGACCGGCGCTTCGCCCCGCGGATGGCACGGCAGCGACAATGCGCAACTATCGAGGAAATTGAAAACAGAGGGGTTGCGCAGGATCAGCGCGTTGGTCCGGCCAAATGCTTCGTCATCGTGTTCGAGGTCGGCCACGCGCGGCGGCACGACCGGCACGGTCGGGCACACGATGGCGTCGAACCGCTGCCACAGCGCGCGCGCCTGCTCGATCATTACGGCGCGCGCCTGCAACAAGTCGATGTAATCAGCCGCGCTGGCGGGTTGGCCTTTCAGGATCCGGACGTGGACGCGGGGATCGTATTGATCGGCGTGTGCGTGCAGCAGTGGCCGATGCCATGCATAAGCCTCGACTGACGCGAAGCTGAATCGATTGACCTCGGCGAGTCGATCGAGCGGCGCGAAACGCACGTCTTCCACCAGCGCACCGGCCGCAGACAGATGTCCGATTGCCGCGGAGTAGGCACTGGCGACCGTTTCGTCGACACCGTCCATGACGTAGTTCGTCAGCACGCCAAGACGCACGCCGTCCAGTGGACGGGTCGCGGGTACGCCGGAGTCCCGGCCGGCCAGGATGCGGTCGACAAGCGCGCAGCACGCCACCGACAATCCGATCGGCCCGAACGAGTCGAGCGTGGTGGACAGCGGCACGCCGCCTTGCGTAGGTACGCGGGCAGCGGTTGGCTTGAAGCCGGTGAGCCCGCAGAGCGCGGCCGGGATGCGTATGGAGCCGCCGGTGTCGGTGCCGAGCGCGATGGCCGCCATGCCGTCGGCCACCGACGCCGCAGCGCCTGATGACGAGCCTCCGGCAATCCGCTCGTCGCCCGCTACATTGCTTCGATACGGCGAGTGCGGCGTTCCGTAGTGCGGGTTCAGCCCGAGCCCGGAGAACGCGAATTCGCTCATGTTGGTGCGCCCGACGATCACGCCGCCCGCCCGCCGCAGCCTGGCAACGGCGACGGCGTCGGCCTTTGCCGGCAGTGCGTCCGCCAGTACGCGCGAGCCGGCGCGTGTCACCTGGCCTTCGATATCGAAGAGATCCTTGACCGACACAGGAATGCCCGCCAGCGGCGAGAGGACGGTGCCCGCACGGCGCAACGCGTCGTGGGCGTCGGCGGCGGCGCGGGCGCGCTCTGCATCGACGTGCAGGAAGGAAACCGCTCCCTGCCCCGAAGGGTCGGCAATGCGTTCGAGCGCCTGCTCCACCAACTCGCGGCTGGTGGTTTTGCCGTCACGAAGCGCGGCGGCGAGTTGTGCGAGAGGCGCGAACTGAGACGAAGTGATGGGCATGATGTCGAGAGAAACCGGTGGCGTGGCGGGCTGTAAAAGGGGCTGCAAAAAGGGGCAAGGACGGGCGTTCTGCACAGAGCGCGAATGCGGCGCGGTGAGTGATCCGTTCGCACCGTGGCGTTGCTCATTGCCGTGCCGAAGGCCGCGATGAAACGCCTGATGTAACTTGCCCAAAAGTGGCTGTCATTCTAAGCCAGCCCAGTAATAAATACTCGACGCGGCGCGCGCGGCGCTCGATAAACCGGGCCCCTCGGCCATTCGGCTGATAGCGCCGTTACTGCTTCCTGCCTAAGCTTGGCGGGTTCCTGCAGGCGGTCTTTTGCAGCGGCAAACAACAGTCCTGTAAAAACCCAAGCGTTTGGGTTTACTTGCACGCAGCTAACGGATAGAGTGACTACATGCCAACGATTTTCCGCATCGGCGCTGCCCGCGTCGTGATTTATTTAAACGACCATCAACCTGCTCACGTGCATGTCCTTGATGGCAAGCAACACGCCATTTTCAACCTGCACTGTCCGGCCGGACCGCCGACCTTGCAAAAGAATCACGGTTTTTCGCACGTTGATGCAAATACCTTCGCTCGCCGGATGCAAAACGTAGTCGGCTCGCTGTGCACTGAATGGAAAACACTTCATGACTGCTTTTGTTGATATCACCGAACACCAGATGCGCGAAGCCGAAGAGCGGATGAGCAAGCACGTTGCCGAACATCCGGTTGCCCTGTCCGCCTCGTTTAATCCGGTGGACGGCAGGGTGGCTATCGAACTGTCGAATGGCGCGTTGTTCGCGATTCCCGCGCGGATTATTCAGGGTCTGGAAAATGCTTCGGACAGCGACCTGAATACGATCGAAATCACGGCGTCCGGCACGGGTCTGTATTTCCCCACCGTCGACGCCGACATTCTCGTGGCGCCGTTACTTGCTGGCGTGCTGGGGTCGCGATCGTTCATGGCCAGGCGGCTGGGCAAGGAGGGCGGGGCCAGCCGCAGCGAATCCAAAGCGGCCGCGGCCCGCGCGAACGGCGCGCGTGGCGGCCGGCCGCGCAAGGTCACGGTGGACAGCGAGGAGCGTGAGGGTGGTGCCGCGCTCACGAAGAAATAAGCTGCGGTTAATCACGTAACTTCGAACGTAACTTCGTGCGTAAAGCGAGCTTACGTGGCGCAGCGATGCATTCAAGGCGCGCGGTCCACCTCGGCGGGAATGTCTCCGCGGCTTATCGATCAGATCGTCCGTGAAAACCGCTGCCTGGCGTTCCCGGCGAGATACCGATCGAAGATCATCGCCACGTTACGCACGAGCAGGCGGCCGGCGGGGAGCACATCAATCCCATCGCGGTTCACCTTGACAAGGCCATCGGCTTCAAGCGATTTCAGGCGCTCCAGCTCACTGGCAAAAGCAGCGTCAAACCGGATCCCATAAGCCGCTTCGAACGCATCAAAGCGCAGCGAAAACTGACACATTATTTCGGTGATGATGTCGCGCCGCAGCCGATCATCGGCGCTTAGCTGCACGCCTCGTGCAATCGCGAGTTCACCGCGATCGATCGCAGCGGCGTAACCGGCCATGTCCTTGGCGTTTTGCGCGTAGACATCGCCGACCTTGCCAATGGAAGAAACCCCTAAACCGATCAGATCGCAATCCGCCTGGGTGCTGTAACCCTGAAAATTTCGATGCAGCGTGCCCGCTCGCTGCGCAACAGCGAGTTCATCGTGTGGCAGGGCAAAATGATCCATCCCGATATACACGTAACCCGCCTCGGTCAGTTTCTCGATAACCCGTTCCAGAATCGCCAGACGCACGGTTGGCGAGGGCAAGGTGGCTTCGTCCATTTGCCGCTGCATCTTGAAAATGCTCGGCATATGCGCGTAGCCAAACACGGAAAGCCGGTCGGGAGCGAGCGTGATAATCGTGTCGAGCGTGCGGCTAAAGCTCTCCACGTTCTGATGCGGCAAGCCATAGATCAGATCGACGCTGACCGATTTGAAACCCTCGGCCCGTGCCGCCGACATGACCGTCTGCGTGGTTTCGAGCGGCTGAACGCGATTGATCGCTTGCTGCACGCGCAGATCAAAGTCCTGCACGCCGAAGCTCAGCCGGTTGAAACCCAGATCGCGCAATACACCAATTGTTTCCGCCGATGCCTCGCGCGGATCGACTTCAATCGAATACTCGGCCTGCGCGTCGGGCAGCAAGCGAAACGACTCAGCGGTCGCGGTCATCAGCTCGGCCATTTCATCGTGGGATAAAAACGTCGGCGTGCCACCGCCCCAATGCAATTGCGAGACGGGGCGCGTCGTATCGAAACAGGCTGCCTGCAACGCAATTTCACGTTTCAGCCGATCAAGATACGGACGCGCGTGCGCACGATTTTTTGTAGCGATCTTGTTGCAGGCGCAATAGAAGCAGACGGTGTCGCAGAATGGAATATGGAAGTACAGCGAAAGATCCGCCGATGCCGCTCCCGGGTCCGCTGCGGCTCGATGGTAGTGGGCGGGATCGAAGGTGTCGGTGAACTGAACGGCGGTGGGATACGACGTGTAGCGCGGACCGGCCGCGTCGTATTTGGTGAGCAGATCGGGGCGAAAGAGGGACATTGCGGACAGACTTGAGGAGGGTGCTCCGAGTCTAGCCGACCCCTTCCCCTGGTTCTTGCGTGATAACGCCGCAGCCGTGCGGTGGCACAATGCCGGGTTGCCCCATTCGCCCCATTTGCCCAAACAGTACGAACCGATGTCTGCCGCCTCCCGCCCGAACTCCGTCCACGCGTGCCGCGAAAGCTGCGGTGCATGCTGTATCGCGCCATCGATTTCGAGCGCGATTCCCGGCATGCCCGACGGCAAGCCGGCCGGTGTGCGTTGCGTCCAGCTCGGCGCGGATCTGCGCTGTGCGATTTTCGGCGATCCGCGCAGGCCGGCCTGTTGCTCGGGCTTGCAGCCATCGGCGTCCATGTGCGGCGACACGCGTGCCTACGCGCTGGCCTGGCTCACGCAACTCGAAATCGATACGCAACCTGAGCGCGCCTAGCCGGTCGAATCCTCATCGCTTAAGTTCAAGTTCAAGTCACTGGAGAATTTCGCATGACTCAAGCCGTTGCGCCGAAGCGGCGCCGGTTCCTGCTCGTAGCCCTTGGCGGCGCGAGCGCGGTGGCGCTGGGAACCCAGGGATGCGCCGCATCGATATTTCCGTTCATCCCCGATCACTATACGTTCAGCCAGGCGCAGGTCCAGGACGCGGTACAGCGCAAGTTTCCGTTCCAACGCACGGCCTCGCAGATCTTCGATGTCACGCTGAGCAATCCGCTGGTCGGCCTCGCGCCTGATCGCAACCGGATAACCGTACGGCTGGACGCGCGGCTCGCGACGCCGTTCATGCCGAATCCGGTCACCGGCGTGTTTACGCTTTCCAGTCAACTTTCCTACGATGCCGCCAGCCACTCGGTGATCCTGATGTCACCGACGGTCGACGACGTTCAGGTCTCCGGCGAGGCTGCGCAATACGCCCAGCAGATCAACGCGGTCGGCGCGGTCATGGCGACGCAGTTCCTGGACCGTTATCCCATCTACACATTCAAGCTAGAACAATTACAGTTTGCCGGTGTTAATTACGAACCCGGTACAATCACCGTCCTTACAAACGGCATACGCGTGCAGATCGTCGAGAAGTAGTTTTTCGGCGCAATCCGGTACGCGCGTGCCCGAACGCTTGGCTGGCGACGGCCAAACTATGCCAAAAGGGCGGAGCGATGGACTGGATCCTGTTTTGCAAAGCGCTGATTCTGGGTGTGGTGGAGGGGTTGACCGAGTTTTTGCCGGTATCGAGCACGGGGCACCTGATCGTTGTGGGCAGTCTGCTGAATTTCACGGACGGCCAGGCCAAGACCTTCGACGTCGTGATCCAGTTCGGCGCGATCCTCGCGATTGTCTGGGAATACCGGCGCAAGATCGGCTCGGTCGTCGCCGGGTTGCCCACGCAGCGCAAGGCGCGCCGGTTCGCGCTGAACGTGATCATCGCGACCATTCCGGCGGTTGTGCTTGGCTTGCTGTTCGAAAAGCACATCAAGGCCGTCTTGTTCGCGCCGGTGCCGGTGTCCGTCGCGCTGATCGTGGGCGGGGTCGTGATCCTGTGGGCGGAAGCGCGGCATCGCGAACGCAATGTCGCGCCACGGGTGACGTCGGTGGAGGATCTTTCTTACGCCGATGCCTTCAAGGTCGGGCTCGCCCAATGTTTCGCGCTGATTCCGGGCACGTCGCGCTCGGGGTCGACGATTATCGGCGGGATGTTGTTCGGGCTGGAACGGAAAGTCGCCACCGAGTTTTCCTTCTTCCTCGCCATTCCGATTATTTTCGGCGCCACGCTTTACGAACTTGCGAAGGAGTGGCGCACGCTGTCCGTCGATTCGCTGGGCTTGTTTATCGTTGGGCTTGTGGCTGCGTTTGTCAGCGCATTCGTGTGTATCCGATGGCTGTTGCGTTACGTCGCCACGCACGATTTCACGGCGTTCGCGTGGTATCGGATCGGCTTCGGGCTGCTGATCCTGATTGTCGGGTATAGCGGCGGGTTGAGTTGGACGGAGTGATGATTCGCGGTTTTTAGAGCCGTTCGCCAGCGCGGCGGTGTTGGCTGAAACTGAAAATCAAGGCTCGAAGTCCGCAAGCAAATACGACACAGGCCGTTCCAACGTTGGTTGGAACGGCCTGTTTTTGTATTGGGCTGACAGATGTTTAGCTGTCTTTCAGCGGCGCTTGAATACGAGATCCCAAACGCCATGACCGAGCTTCAATCCGCGGCGTTCGAACTTGGTCACAGGCCGGTAATCGGGACGTTGCGCGTAATCCGAGCCGGCTGTGTTTTCCAGCGCCGGTTCCGCCGACAACACTTCGAGCATCTGTTCGGCATAGTTCTGCCAATCAGTGGCGAGATGCAGATACCCGCCCGGCTTGAGGCGGGACACGAGCAATGCAACGAACTTCGGCTGGATGAGCCGGCGTTTATGGTGACGCGCCTTGTGCCACGGATCGGGGAAGTAGATATGGACGCCATCGAGGCTGTCCGCCGCGATCATGTGTTCCAGCACTTCCACGGCGTCGTGCTGGACGACGCGAATGTTCGTCAACGCCTGTTCGCCGATCAGCTTCAGCAACGCGCCCACGCCCGGCTCATGGACCTCGATGCCGAGAAAATCGTCGGCGGGGCGTGCTGACGCGATTTCCGCAGTCGTCCCGCCCATGCCGAAGCCGATCTCCAGCACGCGCGGCGCTTGACGGCCGAATGCGGCGTCCCAGTCGAGCGGCTGCGGCGCGTAGGGCACGACAAAGCGCGGTCCGAATTCATCGAGCGCGCGACGCTGTCCTGTGGATACCCGTCCCGCACGCGTGACGAAGCTGCGAATCCGCCGATGACGAAGCATGCCGGCCGCATCCGCCGCTTCGTGGTCTTTGACCTCGTCGCTATTGTCGCTTTCGTTGGTCTCGTCTTGGTCGGGGGGGGGATCGTGGATCATCGAAAAAGGACGCGGGTTCTGGGTTGAGCGGAGCTTGCGGCAAACGCGATGCAAATCTAGCGCTGCTGTAAATCAAAAAGCCGCCTTCGAAGGCGGCTTTTTGCGCAGGAAAACTGGAGCGGGCGATGGGAATCGAACCCACGGCTCTAGCTTGGGAAGCTAGGGTATTACCATTATACGACGCCCGCAGAGACCGCGATTTTACGCGAAATACCCCGTCTACCGCAACTTTACGCGGATCGACGGAGATTGAACCCTGGAATTCACACCCCGAACATGGTCATGGTCACGGCCAGCCGCGTCACGATCATCAGCAGTACCTGAACGATCACGAATAACAGGATAGGCGACAAATCGATACCGCCCATGCGCGGCAACACGCGCCGCAGCGGCTCGAGAAACGGCGCCGTGAGCTGGTACAGCAGCGGCATGGCCGGGGATTGCGGGTTCAGCCACGACAGCAATGCCATCAGGATCGTCATCCAGATGATGAGATTCAGCGCCCATTTGATGACGGTGATCACCGCGACCGCGAGCAGTGTGGGCAGCATGGGTGCGAGTCCGGCGGGATCGACGCCCGCGAGCAGCACCAGCAGGATCACGAACACCAGCGCAGCGAGGAAAGCCGCGAGAATGCTCGCCCAGTCGATGGTCTTTGCCGCTGGCAGGATCTTGCGCAGCGGCAAGACGAGCCAGTTCGTGGCTTGCATCACCGCGTTGGACACGGGGTTGTACGGCGGCATGCGGACGACCTGCATCCAGGCGCGCAGCAGCAGGGCAGCGCCGAACAGCGTGAAGATTGTGTTGAGCAGAAAACGGGCGATCTCGCCGAACATCTCAAATCCTTTTCAAGGCAAAAGCGCGGCGCTCATGGCCGCGCGAAGTGATACCAGGGCAAGAAAAGCCGCAGCGGAAATCGCCCGGCTTCATGGAACAGTTACTCCCAGTCAGCTGCTGGCGCGGACGTCGCTGATCTGTACGACCGGCGGAACACCGTCGGGGTAGTAGTTAACGATGTCCGCGGAGAAGGCTTTCGCATGTGGCGCGACCGCGGCCGTGAAGGCATCGGCGGAATCGAACAGCAGGTGGCCCGCTGCGATATACGTGGGCGACGAACCCGGCGCGCCACCCGCGAGGCCCGCTTCCGCCGACCAGCCCCTTAATACGCCGCCAAGCAAGCCGGCCACCCAGGGCATATGGCTCGTGCAGTAGTAATCGATGTCGAACGGTGCATTCTCACGATACGGATAAAAAAAGCTCACCTTGATCATTGTTCGTTCTCGTAGCTGGAATGGGTTGGCGTCGAGGGTGGTGGCCGAAGCCGGAACTTCGCGTGGGTTCAACGCACGGTCCGGGTCCTGAACCAGACTCCAAACCGCGAATTGCAGCGCTCGTTGCTCGATCTTTGCCGGCGTCCGGCGTGGTGGCCGAACCCCTCGGCGGCTTTGCCACACTGGCGTGCCGGGCATCACGATAGCATGGCTTGATGGCGCCTTGTGCCGCTTGGCGTACGCCGGCACACGAGTGCCCCCATATGGCCGGCTATCCGTGTCGGATCGGGGCAATGGATCGGGCAATCAATCGTCGCGCGGCCCGGTCCCGTTCAGCACGAGCTCGATAGCGTGTGACATCGCGTCCAGCGCTTCCGCGGGCGGTGGCGAGGGCCGCCGTTTCGCCAGTGCGACCGCGCGCCGCGTGAGCAGTGCATATAGCGCGGCGTGATCGCCGCCGAGGCCTTGCAGCAGCGCCAGCTGCTTGATCACAATACCCGCGTCGCCGCGCGACACCGGGCCGGCCAGCGCACCCGGCAAACCCTTTTCACGCGCGGTTTCGATGGTGCCGGCGAGCATCGGCAGGACGGCGCGCAATGCGTCGTCCTCGGTGAATCCCAACTCTTTCCAGAGCGTCACGGTCTCCGACAGCGAGCACAGCGCAAAGCTGGCCGCGTAGTGCGCGGCCGCGTGGTAGAGCAGGCGGCCGCCTGGCGGGATGGATAGCGGATGGCAGCCCAGAGCCTGAACCAGCGCGGTCAGCGTGTCGTGCAGGGACCCGCTCGCTTCGATCGTCACTGAACAGCCCGCAATGCGCGTCTGGTCGCTCGGCAGGCCGCCAAACAGGAACAACGGATGGAATCCGCCGATGTCCGCGCCCTGCGCCTGGGCAGCAGCGAGGACGTCGACGGGCGTGGCGCCGCTGCAATGTACGACCGCCTTGGCGTCACCGAGGGGCGGATCCAGCCGCAAAGCGTTCGCCGTCGCACCGATGGAATCGTCGGGAACGGTTAGAAATACGATATCGGCGTGTTGCGCGACCGCGCTGGCGTCGTCGGCGACCAGACATGCCGGCAATTCGCCTGCGAATTCGCGTGCCGATGCCGCCGATCGGCTTGATACCGCGGTGACCGGGTAGCCCGCGCGCGACCAGAGGGCTGCCAGGCAACGCGCGAGGCGTCCGGCGCCGACGAAGCCCAAGCGGGGCATCGTTGAAAATGGCATGGTTGTTGCTCCATAGAAATTGTTGCGATGCGCGGATTCGCGTTCGCAGCGCACGATGAAGTATCGCGCAACGGCGTTGGCGCCATAAAAACGGCGCGAAACACTGCCGCCAATGGTTTTGCGAGGCTCGAGCAAACTTGCGTTCCGGGCCTGAACAGTCAGGGTTGGTTTTTTGGCCGATGTGCGCCAGTGCTTGTTTTGCAACGTTCGGGAGTCGCCATGAGTATTTTTGCGTATCGGAAACACCTGCGTTTTCTCAGCCACACACACCGGCGTCAGTGGTGGGATCAGCGCAAACGGCTTACGCCGCGGGTCAGGATCAGTGGGGCATACGTGCCACCCAGCGTCACCCGCGAATTCGCTTACGTTAAGGTGGGCTGAACGGGTGCATTGAGCACCGTTTGCCTGAAAAAACAGCACAGCTTGAAGATGCCCCGCTCGACGCTTACTTGGCCGGCGGGGCTTTCCATTTTTAGGGCGCTAAAAGCAAAGTGTAATGAATCATTACTTTGGTGACATTGGGAATAACGCTCCGGACAACCGTAGCCAGGCGGTGACTTTCTCAGCAAACCCTTAATCCATCTCGTTAATCCTTTGCGCCAAGGCCAGCGCGGTTGTCCGCCTGCTTGAAATTCGGCAGACAAAACCCATTTTTAGGACTGTAGATATTGCAATTTGCAACAAATGCTTAAGGTGGGATTCAGGGTTTTTAGCTACATTGAATGCATGTCGTTGCGGTAACCGGTCGTGTGTACAGGACCGCAGCGCGGAGAATAAAAGTGAAGAAGATAGTGCAGGTTCTGGCAGCTGCCGCGCTTGGCGTGGGTTTTGTGAGCGCCGCGCAGGCGCACGTTTCGGTGGGTATTGGCATTGGGGTGCCGGCTTATCCCGTGTACGCAGCTCCGCCGCCGCCGGTGTATTACGCGCCTGGCCCAGTGGTCTATGCGCCGCCTCCCGTGGTCTACGCGCCGGGGCCCGTTGTGGTGGGCGGCTATTACGGTGGTGGCCCGTACTGGCGCGGTCATTATCGCGGCGGTTACGGGTACGGATACCATGGTGGATATCGCGGCTATCACGGTGGTTATGGCGGCTGGCGTCATTGAAGTTCCACGCTTGAGCGGATCGGCTAACTGACCATTTGACTATGGGGTTTGGCTGCAAAACAGCGCAACGCTGGCGTCGAGCCGGGTTGCGCTGTTTTATTTTGCGCCCGGGGTTCTTGCTTTATCGGCGCTGGGGCCAGCCGGCGGCGTTGGCTATTTGGCCAGCTTTCCAAACGCTCCACGATGCTGGGACAATGGAGGCTCCTCAACCGCCGCCCTTGGGTTTCGATGTCAATCCTTCCCGCACCTACCTACGCCGACGTCGCCGACGCCGCAGAACGTATTGCCGGCGCTGCGCATCGCACGCCGGTGATGACTTCCCGCACCGCCGACGCGCTTACCGGCGCGAACCTGTTCTTCAAGTGCGAGAACTTCCAGCGCATGGGTGCTTTCAAGTTTCGGGGTGCGTTCAACGCGATCTCGCATTTCTCCGAGTCCCAGCGCCAGGCCGGCGTCCTGACGTATTCATCGGGCAATCACGCGCAGGCAATCGCGCTGTCGGCGCGCATCGCCGGTATCAAGGCAACAATCATCATGCCGGAGGACGCGCCGGCCGCGAAGATGGAAGCCACGCGTGGTTACGGCGGCGAAGTGATCACGTACGACCGGTACACCGAGAATCGCGAGGAAATTGGTGCGAGGCTCGCGCAAGAGCGCGGCATGACGCTGATTCCGCCGTACGACCATCCGCATGTGATCGCGGGGCAGGGGACGTCGGCGAAAGAGCTCATCGAAGAAACCGGGCCGCTGGATTATCTGTTCGTGTGCCTGGGTGGCGGAGGCTTGCTCGCCGGGTGCGCGCTGGCGGCAGCCGAGTTGAGTCCATCCTGCACGGTGATCGGCGTGGAGCCGGAGGCGGGCAACGACGCGCAGCAGTCGCTCGAACGCGGCGAGATCGTTCATATAGAGGTGCCACGTACGATTGCCGACGGCGCGGCATCCACGCACGTGGGTGAATACAATTTCCCGATTCTGAAGCGCTATGTGGACCGGGTCGTCACCGTCAGCGACGACCAGCTTGTGCAGACCATGAAGTTCTTCGCGCAGCGCATGAAGATGGTGGTCGAGCCAACGGGTTGTCTGGCTGCGGCCGCCGTGCTGCAGAACATCGTGCCGGTGAAGGGCAAACGGGTGGGTGTGCTGGTCAGCGGCGGCAATGTCGACCTCGCGCGGCTCGCTCAATTCCTCGCTTGATAGCGTGCCGTCATAAGGTCTGCGCGCCCTTCAGGATCAGGTCGTGATAACCGTTGACGATCACGCTGTACGCAAAGTACGCAAACAGCACCGCCGATAAAACGTGGCAAGCGCGCAGCAATGCTGTCCCTGCGCGTTTGCGGCCGTGGCTGGCGAGCGAGCAGATGAAAAGCGTCCAGCCGAGCCCGCCGCAAAAGAAGCCGATGAGAAACACGGATGCGCTCCCCGGGCCCGTTGCGCCGGCTTTCGCGATCAGTGCGCCGCCCACGGCCGCGAACCAGAGGATCGCGCTGGGTGAAGACACGGCGAGCAGGGTGCCGCGCATGAAGCTGCGCAAGTGAGAGGGCCGCGGTGTAGGGAGAAGATCGGGTTCCCCCGCCACCGGCGGCGCGGACGCCGGAAATAGCGCTTCACGTGCCATTTTGAAGGTCAGGAAAAGCAGCACGATTGAGCCGCCTATCCATACGACCCAGCGCACGGTATCGAACTGAAGTAGTGCCGCCATGCCCGCGAGCGCAAGCGCTGCGTAGATGAGATCGCCGAAACAGGTGCCGAGACCGAGCATCATGCCCGGCTTGAAACCGTGGGAAAGCGTCAGTGAGATGATCGCGACGTTTGCGATACCAATATCCAGACACAGCGACAACGACAGAAAAAATCCATCAGACAGCAATGGCAACACGTGCATCCCGACTTTCCTTTTTTGATCTTTTTATATTGAGCGAAGCGGGTTGTCCGGTTTCGCGTTTTTATGCTGCGGCGTGCGAGGTAACCGGACAAATGCTCCCGTACTAAAGTACTAAAACTGAACGCGTTCGAGCGGCACCGAGACCGCCAGCCGTCCCGTTTCTATACCCATCGTGTTGCGCATTGGCGGGTTTCCATAAGCGGCGAGTTGTGCGCGCTGCGTTTCGTGGCCGATGTCGAGTTGCCCGAGCACATGCGTGACGATTGCGTAAAGCACGGCCGTGTTGCCGTCTTCTACCTTGATCGCGATGCCCAGCGACCCGCGCGTGCCGGTAGCGCGCACGCCGATCGCATAACTTGCATCGGCGCCTACTTTACCGACCAGATCGCCGTCGAAGGCTTGCATCAACGCGGTACAGAATCGGCCTTCGCCCGCGACGAGTTCCGGATACGTCGTCATCGCGCGATAGATCCGGGCCAGAGCTTTCGAGCGCGGCGCGGTTTCGGAATTAACGTCGGCATCGGCATCCGCCATCTTCATGAACAGCCGGGCGAGCCTGTCCAGAGGGAAGGCCGGCGTAGGCAGATTGCAGCCATCGATAGCCCATTGCACGCCGTCTTCCGGCAGATCGCAGAGCTCGGCAACCGTGCGTTTCACCCGAACCTGCAGCGGATGCTCGGGCAGGTGATAGTCGCGAACGGCCGCCCCCAGCGCCTGCGCACCCGCCAGCATGCCCGCATGTTTGCCCGAGCAATTGCTGCATACGCCGGTTGGCGTGAAGTCACGCCTGATCCATTCTTTCCAGACCGCGTCCGACAAAGGGGCGTGGCCGCCGCATCGAAGATCGGCTTCGGTGACGTGCGCCTTCGCAAGCATCGCGCGCGTGCGTTCGATGTGGCGCGGCTCGCTGTTGTGTGATGCGCACATCAGCGCGAGATCGGCGTCGTCGAAACCGAAACGGTCCAGCGCGCCCGTTTCCAGCACCGCGAGCGCTTGCGCCGGTTTCGCCGCCGAGCGCGCCAGCGTCAAACGTGACGGATCGCCGAACGCGTAGATCACCCGGCCTTCGGCATCGACGACCGCCACGTGCGCGGCATGCGTGTTTTCAACCAGATCCCCTCGATACACCGTCGCCGCAACGTTCATGAGCGCTTCCCTCCGGAAAAGCCGATTTCGTCCCACAACGCGTCGACGCGCCGCTTCACTGCATCGTCCATCGTGATCGGCCGGCCCCATTCGCGGTCCGTTTCGCCGGGCCATTTGTTGGTGGCGTCGAGCCCCATCTTCGATCCTAGCCCCGCCTTCGGCGACGCGAAATCGAGATAATCGATCGGGGTGTTATCGACCAGCACCGTATCGCGCGACGGATCGATACGCGTGGTGATCGCCCAGATCACCTCCTTCCAGTCGCGGATGTTCACGTCGTCGTCCACCACCACGATGAACTTCGTATACATGAATTGCCGCAGGAAGCTCCAGACGCCGAACATCACGCGCTTCGCGTGACCCGGATAACTCTTCTTGATCTGCACGATCGCCATTCGATAACTGCAGCCTTCGGGCGGCAGATAAAAGTCGGTGATCTCGGAGAACTGCTTTTGCAACAACGGCACGAATACTTCGTTGAGCGCGACGCCGAGCACGGCCGGTTCGTCGGGCGGTTTGCCTGTATAGGTAGAGTGATAGAGCGCGTCGCGGCGCATGGTGATCTTCTCGACGGTGAAGACCGGGAACCACTCTTGTTCGTTGTAATAGCCGGTGTGGTCGCCGTAGGGGCCTTCGAGCGCGTGTTCGTACTTCGACGACGCACTATTCGATGGCCGCGGCGGCGCGCCGGCGGGCAGTGGCGCAGCAGGACCGTCCTGCGGATAGATGAAGCCTTCGAGCACGATCTCCGCGCGCGCGGGCACCTGCAACGTATCGACACCCGGCGTAAGGCACTTCGCCAACTCGGTTCTTGCGCCCCGCAACAAACCGGCAAATTGATATTCGGACAGCGAGTCCGGCACGGGCGTCACGGCGCCGAGAATGGTGGCCGGATCGGCGCCGAGCACGACCGCCACCGGATAAGGCTTGCCAGGGTTAGCGAGTGCGAACTCGCGGAAATCCAGTGCGCCGCCCCGATGCGCGAGCCAGCGCATGATCAATTTGTTGCGCCCGATCAGTTGCTGCCGATAGATGCCAAGGTTCTGCCGCGTCTTGTTCGGGCCGCGCGTGACGGTGAGTCCCCACGTGATGAGCGGACCGGCATCGCCCGGCCAGCACGTCTGAATGGGCAGGCGCGCCAGATCGACGTCCTGTCCTTCCCATACGATCTCCTGGCAGGGCGGCGAGCCGACCGTTTTCGGCGCCATGTCCCAGACGGCTTTCGCCAGCGACAGCAACTTGCCCGCGTCCTTCAGGCCCTTCGGCGGCTCGGGTTCCTTGAGCGCCGACAATAACCGGCCAACGTCGCGCAACGACTCGAGCGCGGCTTTATCGCTGAGCAGACTGGGATCGGCCGCCGCCTGTGCTTCCGTCTCGATACCCATGCCGAGCGCCACGCGCCTTGGCGTACCGAACAGGTTGGCCAGCACGGGCATGGAGTGTCCCACCGGCGCCTGGAACAGCAAAGCCGGACCACCCGAACGCAGCACGCGATCCGAGAGTTCGGTCATTTCAAGGACGGGCGAAACCGGCTGGCTGATGCGGCGCAATTCGCCGAGCGTTTCGAGGCGGGCAGTGAAGTCGCGCAGGTCTTTGTATTTCATCGGCTAAAGGGAAGGGGGCCTGCAGGAAGCGCGATCTGCGCAAAGGCGCACGGACAGCAGACGCGACGGCTGAAATTGCGGTTCAAGCGGCGTCCAAGCCCTTGTGAGGAACTTTCACGCGCGGGCGATTGTCGATTTTACCTGTGTTGATGTCGGTACGTCAGAGCACACAACGGCACAATTCAGCGGTTTCCGCTGGAAAGTGGCTTGGCAGGCCGCTCTCGCCGTTCTGAACGGTGTTCATAATTACTGAAAGTAATAGCTTTTACATTTACCAGCATTGACGGATCATTTGAGCCTGCTAGAATCCTTTGGCATTGACAACACCAATTGAAACTTTTTACCACTGCCTCAGGTCTTTTGAAACGACGCGACGCGTCACCTGCGCCGGATTAGTACGGCGAATCAAGGCTTTGGTTTTCTTGCCGGCGCTCTTCTTCGCCGGTTTTTCGCGTGGTGACCTGTGTGCGCGCCCCGGCATGTCCTTCGTGCTGCGCGCACCCGGAAACGAAATGTTCCGGTCAGGTTCCCCCAACGGTTTGTGCCGTGTTCCCGATACCGCTCGTGGCTAACCCAGGGCTGGCGGTGTCGATTTCTGCGTGATGGACCAGTTTTTCCGGTTTTCATCTGCGGAAATCATGCAATTTGGGAGATCCATCCAATGAATGCTTGGTTGTCGTGGCGTCCCGACGCTCGCCTGGCGCTTCATCTACGCGCTGTGCTGCGTCGCGCCAAACACATGAGTCTGACGATTTTTAGCCTGGTCGGTGGTGCTGCTGTAGTGACCGCGCTGGCGCTCTGGCTGCTTCCAGCCTGGCGCGGCTCTTTCGCCGCCAAACTCATGCCCCTCGTCTCGGCTGCTGTACAGGCCGGTCCTGCCCGGTTGCTCTCCGGACAACCTTTCCCTCCCTTCGCGCTGGGTCATCAGCGTGAAGAGGATCTGCGTAACGGGACTGGGGGTACTGGCGATTCGACTTCGCTCGGCGCCGCTGCCAGCGACGACGACAGCACCCGTCAGCTCACGGGTGGCATGAGTCTCGCCGTGTCGCCCAATGGGCTCGATCCCCGCACGTTGCCGACCGTTTCGACGCTTGCCAGTGCAATTTCGTCGCAACGGGTTGTCGCCGATGCCCGCGACGATCGGGTGCTCGTGTCGGATCGTGAGCAGAACCTGGTGGCGAACTTCATTGCGCGGCGTTACCACGTGGCGCAGGAGCCGGTCGGTGAGCTTGTGAAAGCAGCCTTCGATACCGGCCGGGAGGTTGGCCTCGATCCGCTGCTGCTGCTGTCCGTCATGGCGATCGAATCGGGTTTCAATCCGTATGCTGAAAGCGGTGTGGGCGCGCAAGGATTGATGCAGGTGATGTCGAAGGTTCACTCCGACAAATTCCAGTACTTCGGTGGTTCGCACGCAGCGCTCGAACCTCTCGCGAACATCAAGGTCGGCGCGCTGGTGCTGAAGGATTGCATCGCGCGTGGCGGTTCGGTGGCGGGTGGATTGAAGTTCTACGTGGGTTCGACGGCGCAGGACGACGGCGGTTACGGTGCAAAGGTGCTGGCCGAACGTTCACGTTTTCGCGATGTAGCGCGGGGCCGCAATGTGCCGATCGTCACGCCGCAAGCGCCAGTGCCGCCTGCGCCCAAGCAGATGGTGGCGTCGGCTTCGCCCACCAGCTCGGGAACAGGCGAAAAGCGTGTGCACGTGACGCTTGACGGCGCTCCGGCCATTACAGTGCCGCCCAAGTCTGAACCGCAAGCCAGCGACCACAACAGTACCGATGACGCCGATGCGCAAGCGAAGCACGTAGCTTCGGCGGAGTTTGGCGCGTAAAGGCCATGCGTTAGCAGCAAAAGCAGGATGCTTGAGTTGTTAATCGTTAGCCGCTAATCGCAGGCCGGGTAATACAAAAAAGCACAAAAAAGCCGTTCCAACTTGCGTTGGAACGGCTTTTTTGCTTCTGCTTTCCTGAGAGATCGTTAAGAGATCGGGGTCGCCTCGAATCTACGGTTCAAGCCCGAAATAGCGTCCCCAGCCGTTGCACGGCCTCTTCAAGCTGTGAGTACGCCGTCGCATAAGACAGCCGGATATAGTCCTGCGGCGCATGGAAGCCGAAATCGGTCCCGGGTACCAGAACGACCCCGGCGTCATGCAGCATGGAACGCGTCAATGCATTGCTGTCGCCGGCAGCCGGATGCGCGACGTGCCGCGTATCGGCATAAACGTAGAACGCGCCGTCCGGCACAACAGGCACTTCGAAACCAAGCGAACGCAACGCCGGCACGATGAAATCCCGCCTGCGCTCGAATTCAAGGCGTCGCGACTCGTATATCGCGAGCGTGGCCGGCTCGAAACACGCCAGCGCCGCATGCTGCGCAAGCGCCGACGCGCAGATGAACAGGTTCTGCGAGAGCTTTTCCATGGTGGCGACCATTGCTGGAGGCACCACGAGCCAGCCGAGCCGCCAGCCGGTCATGTTGAAGTACTTCGAAAAGCTGTTCACCGTGACCACGTCATCGCCCAGCGAAAGCGCCGACACGGGCTTCGCGTCGTAGCTCAGGCCTTGATAGATTTCATCGACGATCGTAAAACCGCCGTGCGCACGCACCACATCGACAATTTTCGCCAGTTCGTCCGGTTCAATGGACGTGCCGGTCGGGTTGGACGGCGATGCGAGCAGCACCCCGCGCGTGGCAGGAGTCCAGTGCGCTTCGACCTGAGCCGCTGTTAACTGGAATCGCTCGGCCGGACCGCTTGGGATCAGGACCGGACGGCCTTCAGTGGCGGCTACGAAATGGCGATTGCACGGGTAGCACGGGTCAGGCATCAGCACTTCGTCGTCGCGATCGACCAGCGCGGTGCACGCCAGCAGCAACGCGGCCGACGCCCCCGCTGTTACCACAATGCGCGCTGGGTCGATATCGAGCCCGAATGTGTCGCGATAATGCCCGGAAATAGCCTCGCGTAACGACGCCAGTCCGAGCGCATTCGTGTATTGTGTGACGCCGCGACGCAAAGCCTCGGTGGCGGCCGCGATCACCGGTTCCGGCGCCGTGAAATCCGGTTCGCCGATACCCATGTGAATGATGTTGCGCCCCGCGCGTTCGAGCGCCTGCGCTTCTTTCGCCAGTTCCATCACATAGAACGGCTCGATGGCGTCCACGCGGGCGGCGTATCGGATAGCTGCGTTCAACGGTTCTTTTGCGAAGTTCATGAATGGGGAAGACCGTTCGTTCAGCTACGCTGTCCGCGGCCTTGCGCTTCCGTCGGCCGCAACTGGACGGCGAGTTTATCCAGCACGCCGTTCACGTATTTGTGGCCGTCGGAGCCGCCGAAGGTCTTCGTCAGTTCGATTGCTTCGTTGATCACCACGCGATACGGAATGTCCAGGTGATGCTTGAACTCGAACGCAGCGACCATCAGCACCGCACGTTCGACCGGCGAAAGCTGTTCGAGCGGACGGTCGAGGCACGGCTGCAATTCGGCGGAAATGATGTCCGCTTCCTTGATCACGCCGTGCAAGATGGCGTCCAGATGCTCCTGGTCGGCTTTATCGAAGCCTTGCGCACCGCGCAACTGCGCGTCGATCTCGCCGCCGGGCGCGCCCGACAGCAACCATTGATAAAGCCCTTGTGTCGCGAGTTCGCGCGAGCGTCGTCGAGCGCTTTTCATGCGCGGTCCTCGTCTTCTTCGTCTTCATCGTCGCCGAGTTGTTCCAGCGCGACCGAGAGATTCGCCATTTCCACCGCTACGCGTGCTGCGTCGCGGCCCTTTTCCGTCATGCGGGCAACGGCTTGCTCGTCGTTTTCGGTCGTCAGGACTGCATTGGCGACCGGTGTGCCGAAGTCGAGCGCGATACGGGAAATGCCCGCGCCGCTTTCATTCGATACCAACTCGAAGTGGTACGTTTCCCCGCGGATCACCGCGCCAAGAGCAATCAATGCATCGAATTGACCCGATTCGGCCAGCTTTTGCAGCGCCAGCGGAATTTCGAGTGCGCCCGGCACGGTGACGAGCAGTACGTCTTCACCGATCACGCCAAGCCGTTCGAGTTCTTCCGTGCAGGCGTCCACGAGGCCGTTGCAGACCGGTTCATTGAAGCGCGATTGCACGATGCCGATGCGCAGTCCGTCGCCGTCGAGGTTCGGTTGATATTGTCCGATTTCCATTATTTATCCGTTTTCAGTGTGATGCAGTGTGGTGATTGGCGCTGGTCAGACCGAGCGTAAATGGGCGATGGAAGCGGGGTCGACCGAATCCGTCGAGGTCGTCGTGGCGGGGCAGCCCGGCATGGGGATGAACCCGGTCACCTCCAGGCCGTAGCCCGACATGCTGCCAAGCTTGCGGGGATTCGACAGCACCTGCATCTTGCCCACGCCCAATTCGCGCAAGATCTGCGCGCCGATGCCGTAGGTCTTGAAGTCAATCGGGCGGCGTTTCAGTTCGGCCGCTTTGTCCTCGCGCTCGAACGCCTGGAATACATCGACGAGATGTTCTTTCGTGTCGCCGCAATTGAGCAGCACGATGGCGCCCAGGTCGCGGGCGGCGATTTCCTTCATCGCGGCGTCGAGGGTCCAGGAGTGCGTGGACGAGTCCACTTCGAGCAGATCCAGCACCGACAGCGGCTCATGCACGCGCACTGGCGTTTCCCGTTCCGGCGACGGCTGGCCGCGCACCAGCGCAATATGCGGCGAACCGCTTGGCTGATCGCGATACAGCACCGCGCGAAACGCCCCATGCGCCGTCTGCATGGTGCGCTCGGCGACACGCTCGACGATTGATTCCGTGCGCGAGCGGTAGTGAATCAGGTCCGCGATCGTGCCAATCCGAATGCCGTGCAGTTCCGCGAATTCGATCAGATCGGGCAGCCGGGCCATTTCGCCGTCGTCGCGGATCACTTCGCAGATCACCGATGCCGGCGTCAGGCCCGCCATGGCCGTGAGGTCGCAGCCTGCTTCCGTATGTCCCGCGCGGACCAGCACGCCGCCCGGTTGCGCCATGATCGGAAACACGTGACCCGGCTGGACGATGTGCTCGGCTTTCGCGTCGTGCGCGACCGCAGCCTGAATGGTGCGTGCGCGGTCCGCGGCGGAGATGCCGGTGGTCACGCCTTCGGCCGCCTCGATACTCACCGTGAACGCCGTCCCGTACTGGGTGCCGTTTCGCTGCGTCATCAGCGGCAGGTTCAGCTGGCGGCAGCGGTCCTGCGTCAGTGTCAGGCAGATCAGTCCACGGCCGTAGCGCGCCATGAAATTGATCGCTTCCGGCGTCACGAAATCGGCGGCGATGACGAGATCGCCCTCGTTTTCGCGGTCTTCTTCGTCGACGAGGATCACCATCCGGCCAGCCTTCAGCTCGGCGATGATCTCTGGGGTGGAGGCGAGCGTCATTGCGGTGGTCGTCCGGTACGAGAAAGGGCGTATTTTACGCCACCGACGATGTCAACGCGGGGGATTTGCCGGTTTTGGGCTGGCGTTGGCCGTTCGGCCGGTTATTAGCCGGATCCACGGGCGGCCGGTCGCGCCATGGTCGAGAGGAAAGCGAATCTGCGAGAAATGCCTCCCCGCCAGAATCGCCTTGCCTTCGGGGGACAGGTTCGGTAGACCGGTCGTCTCACGACCGGCAGATCCCCGACCAAAGTTCAATCGTTCAGCGCGCGCCATACGTCGTGTTGGCGAACAACGCGCCCTGTCCATGCGGCGGGGCACGCCAATAAGGTGGAGGGGCTTCGAGGACCGCCCCGAGTTCCGCTGCCGCGTGCCACGGCCAGCGAGGGTCATACAGCATGGCGCGCGCAAGAGCGACTGCGTCAGCCTTGCCACTCGCGATAATTTCTTCGGCTTGGCGAGCATCGGTAATCAGGCCTACCGCAAACGTGTTGACGCCAGTAGCGTCTTTTACTGCCTGCGCAAATGGAACCTGGTAACCCGCCCCTACGGTGATTTTTTGTAGCGGTGAGATGCCGCCCGACGACACGTCGATCCAATCGACACCGCGATTTTTTAGCTCCCTGGAGAATGCGATGGTTTGTTCGATGTCCCAGCCGCCATCCATCCAGTCGGTCGCCGATACCTTCACACCGATGGGCTTTTCAGCGGGAAATGCAGCACGTACGGCATCGAAGACTTCAAGCGGGAAGCGCATCCGGTTTTCCAATGAGCCGCCGTATGCATCAGTCCGGTGGTTGGCGATCGGCGACAGGAATTCATGTAGCAAGTAACCATGCGCTGCATGAATTTCCAGGCCATCGACTCCTAGCCGTGCGGCGCGTATTGTCGAGGCGACAAACGCTTCTCGTATTCGATCAAGGCCCGAAGGTTCCAGGGCGAGTGGCGGTTCCTCGCCTTCCATCTGAGCTCGCGCGGAAGGACCGTGGGTCACCCA
The DNA here is from genome assembly GCF_018449515.1 of Caballeronia sp. dw_19. GTDB lineage: Bacteria > Pseudomonadota > Gammaproteobacteria > Burkholderiales > Burkholderiaceae > Caballeronia. Next base: position 346,530 of record NZ_JAAVUQ010000003.1, read on the forward strand.
TCCTCCTTTGGCCGCCGGGATCAACTGGCCGCCTTTCCATGGCACGGCACTGGACGCCTTTCGACCCGCGTGTCCCAATTGCATCGTCACGGCGATCTTCGAATGCTGACGGATCGCCGCAAATACCGGCTTGAGCGCTGCCTCCGTCGTGTCGTCCCATAAGCCAAGGTCGCCGGGCGTGATGCGACCGTCCGGTTCGACCGCTGCGGCTTCGATGCACAACATGCCGGCGCCAGAAAGGGCAAGATTGCCCAGATGAATGAAGTGCCAGGAATTGGCCTCGCCGTTTTGGGCTGAGTACTGGCACATGGGTGAAACGACGATGCGGTTGGGGATCACCAAGCTTCGCAGCGTCAGTGGCGAAAACAATTGACTCATGAGTGTCTTCCAGAAAATTAAGCCGGGATAGGAGACGGTAGGGTGATTAAAAGCGGAAGCACGATGACGATGATGGCAAACATGGCTATGGCGGTTGAACCAAGATCAATCGCTACTTCAAGCCCCCAGGTAGTGGCCGCGGCGCCGAGAAGGAGCGCAACGAACCCCTGCATCAGGTAAGCGACCAGGTATAGGGCTGAAAACGTACCGCCTCGATGATGAGCGGGCGCATAGGTATTAATTAAGCTCAGACCGCCGAGGAACAAGAGGCTGTAACCGATTCCCGTCACTGCAATTGACGCAAGAAAGATTGCCAGGGAGTGTTGGTCAGCTGATAGCGCGAGGAGAGCCATCCCGATTGCGGAAGCGAATCCTCCGAGCGTCATGGCCAAACGGGACGGAAGGCGCTTCGCCAGAAGTCCGCATATGCCCCACACCACGGCGAACAGCGAGATCGCCGCGCCATCGACCAGTGTGTTTGCCGAGCCGACGAGATCGTGTGCGATCTGAGCACCAAGCGAGAGGACCAGCGCACCGACGACGTAGGCGGTCAGGATCGCCGCGGACGACATGGCGAATACTTGGCGAAGGCCTTTGGGTATGCTGGGCGCCTTGAAATGCCAAGGTCCGGAAGTTTCGCCCGATGTGTGGCGCGGCAAGAACCACGCGGCCACGAACACCACAACAAGAACAATAAACAACACCCAGAAGTTCAGGCGCGTAGGAAAGGGGGCGTACTCGATCAGCGCGCCTGCGCTGAGTGTCGCCGCCGCTAACCCGACTGCCTGGGCGACAGTAGTGATGGAACTCGCGCGCTTCGCCTGGCCCGCTGCGCTGAACTCGATCATCGCGGCAGTCGATGGGCCAGCGGACAAGCCGACGCCGAGGCCCATGAACGACCGGCCGATGAAGATCCAGAAGACATTCGGCGCGATAGCGAACAGCAGTACGCCCACCAGCGAAGCGGCAAGCCCGAGCAACATCGTGGCGCGGCGTCCGATGTGATCGGAGATATCGCCAAGACATATGAGTACGCCGACGACCACGATGGGATAGATGGCGAAGATCGCGGTCGTAGTAGTGGTATTCAGGCCCCACTCTGATGCGTAGAGCCGATAGGTCATCGCCGGCGCCGCGCTGGTCCAGAGCGTGTGGGCAACGATAGCCGCCGCGACCCAGAAACTGGCTCGCTTTCCGAGTTGCCGCGGCGTGCCGTTCATGACTGAACTCCGATGGGTGTTGACGGATAATACGACCAGTCGTATTATCCGTCAACACCCATCGCGTGGGAGCAGGCGCCAATTCATTCGACCGCAACCGTTAAGTGCCCCTCGATGGGCTAACCTGCTTCACCCGATAAAATACATACGATCGGTCGTATAAATCAGGTATCTGAGGGATTTCATGGCTTCAAAAGTGCGCGAGAAAATTGTCGATGCTGCGGTAGATCGCTTTCACGCGCTCGGATTCAGTGCGTGCAGCGTGCAGGACATTGTCGACAAGGCCGGTTTGCCGAAGGGTACGTTTTATAACTATTTCAAGGCAAAGGAACTCCTGGCACTGGAGGTGCTGGAGGTCTACGGAAAAGACTGCGAGAGAGAGACGCTGTCAGACAAAACCCTCGCGCCGCTCGATCGTATTCGAAACCACTTCGAATTCATGGCGGCGCGGTTTGCTCGTTCCGGTTATGACAAGGGATGTCTGATTTGCAACTTTGCTGCCGAGACGTCGGACACCATGCCGCTGATCCGAGAGGCTCTCGATCAGTCTCTCACCGCATTGAGTGAGCTCATAGAAGTCGCCATTCGCGAGGCTCAGTCGGAAGGCAGCGTGACTACCGATCTCGACGCCGGGAAGGTGGCGCGCTTCTTGACCAATAGCTGGGAAGGGGCGGTGATACGGATGAAAGTCGTCAATAGCCGGGAGCCGCTCGACGACTTCTTTTCAATCGCATTTTCGCTTTTGACGCGTCCGAATCCAAACAGCCGGGCACCTCGAAAACCGGCGGCCAAGGTCTCCGCGAAGCGGACCGAGGGCTCGCGAACGAAATAACGGACCGGCAAAATCGCCAGACGACGGCTTGCGCCCGATCCGGTCAACCAGCGTCCCTGTTGATAAATGCGATAGCAGCCTCGATGCCGCTTTCCAAAATCTCGTCGGAAAAGTTCTTGTCGCTGACAGCACGAGCTAGCTGGAGCGTTCCTACCATCATTCCATACAAAGCGATGGCATCACGCCGGCGCGCCTGCGCCGAAGGCGCCGGGAACTGAGCGGCCATCAGCTCAATGAACTCATCAATCTTCGAGGTGAAAACCTCACGAGTAGATTTCGGGTGGCGCGCGACCTCCGCGGCGAGCGCCGAGGTCGTGCAGCCCTTCCCTGGATGATCCCTATGGCGTGCGCTAAGGTAGTTTCGGACGACGCCCTCAAGACCCGCGCCGCTATCGATTACTCCGCCCAACAGCTCCTTGCGTTTGCCTAGCGCGTCAAGCAGGACCTGGCGAAACAAATCTTCCTTTGATTCGAAGTGCGTATAGAAAGCGCCATTCGTCAGACCGGCATCGGACATGACTGAGGCGATGCCGGCGGCAGCGACCCCTTGCTCACGGAACCGTCGCGAAGCTACATCAATGATGTGTTGCCGCGTTACGTCGCTATGTCCTTTTTCGTATCGCATGGTGGGTTTCTCCTTAACAAATGCCGCTGCCGCCGCACTCCCCATGACTCGTTGGCGTCGTTCGCCCCGGGTTGAGCGGAATCGCCGAATCAATTGATACGGTCCATGCGTATAGGATTATACTCATACTTTAAAAGTACGATCGTAATTCAATAAACCAGCGTAAGGACTCGCATGAAACCTCAAGACAAGGTTGCACTTATCACCGCAGACGCGGCGCATATCCATGCCGCAGAGATCGTCGCGGACGGCGGGCATGCGGGGGCGCCCGCTGCCGTGCCGATCTATAGGCTTTCGGTAGCGCCGCTGTCGACGGTGAATCCGTCATGACAGAATCGTCTACCGCTACCGCAGATATCGACGCAGGCGTCGTCGCCAGTCCGGGCAATCCCGGCAATCCCGGCTCGCCCAGAACGGCGGCCGCTAGTCGCAAGGCGGCCGCGCGCAAGGCGATCCTTGAGGGTCCGATTCTGTCCACCTTGCTTCGATTGTCATTGCCAACGCTGATCGTTCTGCTGGCTCAAACTGCGGTCAATATCGCTGAGGCCTACTACGTCGGCTTCCTGGGCACGAGTGCGCTGGCTGGCGTCGCGCTCGTCTTCCCCGTCTTCATGCTGATGATGACGATGTCCGCGGGCGGTCTGGGCAGCGGTGTGGGATCTGCCGTGGCACGAGCCGTCGGAGCAGGGCGGCAGGAGGACGCCGACGCGCTTGTTCTACATGCCATTGTCCTTGCAGTTATCGTTGGCGCCGTCTTCACGCTCGGGATCCTTTGGTGTGGCCCGCTGTTGTACCGTGCGCTCGGTGGCAGGAACGCCGCACTGGATGCTGCCGTCGAGTACTCGAACAATTTGTTCGCCGCATCGATTGCCGTGTGGATCGTCAACCTGCTCACAGCCGCGCTACGAGGATCGGGCAATGTGAACGTTCCTGCCACGGTGACATTGATCGGCGCGCTTGTCATGATTCCGGCCTCTCCGATCCTGATCTTCGGTTTCGGTCCGATCCCACGTCTCGGAATCGGCGGCGCCGGCCTTGCGTTTGCCATCTATTACGGCGCCGCCACGCTGGTATTACTGCGCTACATGATGTCGGGTCGCTCCGGTTTGACGCTGAAATTCGCACGGCTGGAGGGCAGGCTCTTTGCGTCGATTCTCAAAGTGGGTGCGCCCGCCGCGCTCAATACGGTCCAGACCAATCTGACTGTCATCCTCGTCACCGGCGCCGTGGGCCTGTTCGGAACGAGTGCGCTTGCGGGATACGGTATCGCGTCGCGCCTCGACTATGTGATGATCCCGATCCTGTTTGGATTGTCGTCCGGGGTGCTCACCATGGTGGGCATCAACATTGGCGCGGGACAAGTCGCGCGTGCGAAACAGATCGCGTGGGTGTCTGTCGCGGTCGGTGTTGGCCTGACTGAAACGATCGGTCTGATCGTCGCCCTGTGGCCACTGTCGTGGTTGCATCTCTTCAGTCACGATGCCAATGTGCTGGCGCCTGCCATGACCTACCTGCACATTGTCGCTCCCGCCTATGGCCTTCTGGGATTTGGCTTTGTTATCTCTTTTGCAGCGCAAGGCGCTGGCCATGTTCTATGGCCGTACCTGGGCTCGACCTTACGGATGATCATAGCCGCGGGTATTGGCTTGATAGCGGTCAAGTTCCTTGGGGCCGGCATGCCTGGACTGGCGGCGATTGTCGCTGCGTCGCTCGCCGCTTACACGCTGGTGACGGCGATAGCGATGACCTCGCGCAAAGTATGGAGCCCTAACCGTAGCTGAAGCCCGGATGCCGCCGGACCCTTGGTGGCTTCGTAACGACGTAACGAGGGCGAGTACACCCTGGTTTTTACCCACGCTGGGTGGGATAGGGCCGCATCAGGTACCAAGGTAACCGGCGCCAGGTCCAGATTTTCCCGGTCACACTACCTGCCATGTATAAAAGGCCGCTCGTTGATCCTTGGCATCAGACCGGATCAACGAGCGGATTACATCGTTACGCCGCTTCCATTGCTGGATAGTCGGTGTACCCGACCGGGCCTCGTACATAGTAGTGTTCCGGGCGCGGCGTATTCAGCGGAGCACCTGCCTTGAAGCGTGCCGGCAGGTCAGGGTTGGCAATGAACGGAATGCCAAACGCCACTGCATCCGCCTTCCCGATTTCCAGCCAGGCGCTGGCGCTCTCCTGCGTGAACAACTCATTCGCAATGTAGATACCGCCGAACTCTTTCTTCAGGAGCGGTCCGATGCTGTCTTCACCTTCTTTTTCGCGGGTGCAGATAAAGGCAATCTTGCGCTTGCCCAGTTCGCGTGCGACGTATTTGAATGTTTCGAGCAGGTTATCGTCCCCCATGCTGTGATCGACGTGACCGTCCTCACCCGCGTCGGCGCGAGGCGCAAGATGCACACCTACGCGGCCCGGCCCCCACACTCCGATTGCAGCGTCAGTCACTTCGAGAAGCAGTCGCGCACGGTTTTCGCGGGAACCACCATATTGATCGGTACGCTTGTTCGTGCTGCTCTGGAGGAACTGGTCCAGGAGGTATCCATTGGCGCCGTGGACCTGAACACCATCAAAACCGGCCCGCTTTGCGTTATCTGCACCTTGCCGATAAGCCTCGACGATTCCAGCAACTTCTGATGTTTCCAAGGCACGCGGGACCGGAAAATCGACCTTGGGACGGATCAGGCTGACATGTCCCCGTGCCGCAATTGCGCTGGGCGCGACAGGCGTCTGGCCATCGAGATAGGTCGGGTGAGAGATGCGGCCGACATGCCAAAGCTGCATGAAGATTCTGCCGCCGGCATCGTGGATGGCCTTGGTGACCTCGGTCCATCCGAGCACCTGCTCCTCCGACCAGATTCCGGGGGTATCGGGATAGCCGACGCCCATCGGGGTAACCGACACTGCCTCGCTGAGGATCAGGCCGGCAGACGCTCGCTGGGCATAGTATTGCGCCATGAGCGCGTTGGGCACACGGTCTTCGGCGCGGCAACGGGTCAGGGGCGCCATGATGATGCGATTCGGCAGTTCGAGATCACCGAGCTTGATAGGATCAAAAAGTGTAGTCATAACTCAAGTTCAAGAATGAAGAGATTGAAAATCCACATCGCTTGTCGATTCGATAGTTAGACAATCGTCTAACTATCGATGGCAATGTGGGTACACGGGCCGTGATACCGGACTCGTCAGTCCACTTCCACGGATTTTCCGCCGACGCTGATCAGGCTGTCTTTGCAGATGGAAGATGCAAGGCCTGCAAGAAATTAGATTGTCGAGAGTTGATGGAGGTAAGCCTGGAGGACATCACGTTTGATCTTCAAGTTCATGAATTTCCCTTCGCGGATTATCTCGATCAGCCCTGCACGTTCCAATTCCTTTATGTGATGCGAAAGTGTGGCTGCTGTCACGCCATGCGTGGTAAGCAGCGCGGTGCACGGATATGCGCCGGTCGTGGAGCCGACTTCCTTGAGTATCTGATATCGCCGTGGGGCCGCCAGAGCCTGAGCAATCAACTCAAACTGTCTTTCAGTTATAGCGCTCCTTGCCTGGCGGGATGGTTTCACGATTCGCTCTCAATACGATAGTTAGGCAACCGTCTAAATATACCTCCGATTAGGCCGCCATGAGCGGACGGGCGCTCGGCCGGCTGCCCGGCTTAACCGGGCGTGCTGAAGGAGAGCTGGACGCGCTTGCCGTCACGATTCGATTCCACGATCTGTTCAATCAGTTCATGCATGCGGATCGCGTCCGCGAAAGTCGGCGCAAGCGTCGAACCGGTCTTTACGTCACGTGCATGGGCGGCGTACAGGTTCGCCAATTCAACAACACTCGCCCCGAGTTTTCCCGGCGGCAGCCATTCATACTCCACCGGAATAGCCAGCGCGGTTAGCGGCTGTGCGTCACCTCGCGCGATTTCTATGCGGTTGAAAGCGTCGCCGAAGCTGGTGGTATTCGAGATTTTCAGATCGCCCTTGCTGCCGGTGATATCGATCTGTACTCCGAAATTATTGCGTTTTCCCGCCTCGAGATGGACCGTCAGCACGGCGCCATTGGCGAAAGTCCCTGCCAGCACGACCTGGTCAGGGCTGGTGTGCGGCAGCGTTTCTCCGGTTTCTATCAGAGTGACTTCTTTGAACTGATTGACAGTCAGCGCAGACAGGCTCTGCGGATAGCCGACCATCGTCGTGAACAAAGCGTCCAGGAAATGGCCGCCATAGATCGACAGAAGGCTGGAGAAGTTCTCTTCGGGTACCGTGTAGTAAAGCGACGCAGGCCGTTCACGCTGGAAGTACTCGACGCTCACATGCAGGCGCACCGAACGTACTTCGCCGATCTCGCCCTGGTCCAGCAAATCGCGCACATAACGGTAGCCCGGATTGAGCCGCCGCTGCAGACCGATGATGGTGCGTACGCCCGCCTTGTCGGCCAACGCGAGCAACTCGCTCGACAACGCAGTGCTCGGCGTCAAGGGCCATTCGCAGTAGATGTCCTTGCCGGCCGCGATGGCAGCGCGGATGCCCTCTTCGTGCTGGAACGCGGGCGTCAACACGAGTACGAGATCCACTTCGGGATGCGACACCAGCTCCTGCAGCGATGCTGCCGCGTATTTGAAGCCATGGCGGGCGACCAGCGATGCCGCCTTTTCCTGGCTGCGGCTATACACCGCCGTCAGTTCATATTCCGGCAGCAGTTTCAGCGAAGGGAGGTGCCCATATTCTGACCAATGGCCCAGGCCGATGACACCCACCCTGATTTTGCCGGAGCCCGTAGCTGGCGTCGCGATGCTGTTCAAGAGAACTCCCCAATGTAAGGCTGTGCGGATGACCCTGCTCAGCGACATCGCAATAGTAGAGTTTGTGGGAATGAAGATAAATGGTCTTGGGTTCCGATCATTTCGGACATCTGAGTCCGCTACCACGACAGGTTTGACACGCCGCCGCCGCGAGCGCGGTCTACCTACCAGACACCGTTCCTCCAGGCGATGCGCGATGCAGCCCATGTGACGGCCGCGGAAGCTCGCCCCTGGCGCCACATCTTGCTCGATCTAGATTTGCAGATTCTCGCTGACATAGTCGATGAAAACACGCAGCTTGGGCGAGGCGTAACGGCTTGCCGGCCACAAGATCCAGAAGGTGACGGTCTGATCCATGAAATCATCCAGCACGATCTGCAATGCACCGCTCGCCAGAGCATCCCGCACGAGGAAGGTTGGCAGGAGGGCCAGGCCCTTGTCCTGAAGCGCAAGAAAGCCCAGGACTTCAATGGTGTTGCTGACGAATGTTTGCGGTAACTCCGGCTCCGCTTCCGATGCAACGAGCTGGAACGGCCAGCGTTCCAGCTTGCCGCTGACGGGAAATTTATGCAGCAAACAGGCGTGCCGAATGAGTTCGGAAGGATGCGTGGGAACACCGTGTCGCTTGAGATATCCGGTCGAGGCGACCAGCACTTGCCCGCAGGAACCCAGGCGTCGGGATACCAGCCGCGAGTCGTGCTGCTCACCGGTGCGAATGACGGCATCGAAACCTTCCTCGATGATATCCACCATGCGATCGGAGAGATCGACATCGAGCTCGATTTCCGGGTATTTCGTCATGAAGCCGTCCAGCACGGGCATGATCAGGCCGGACAGTTGCGGCGTGCTGATCCGCAACCTTCCACGAGGGTTGCCGGCGGCATCGGACAGTTCGGCTTCCGCCGCTTCGACCTCGCCCAGGATGCGCCGGCACCGTTCAAGGAACAAGGCGCCTTCGGCCGTCAGCGTGATGCTGCGCGTGCTGCGGTGAAAGAGCCGCACGCCCAGGCGATCCTCGATACGCGCAATGCTTTTGCCCACCGCCGAGGACGATACGCCGAGCAACCGTCCCGCCTCGGTAAAACTGCGGGTCTCTGCCACCTGCACAAACATCGAAATGCCACTGAGGCTATCCATCGCCGCGTCCCGGGATCAATTTAAGACATATGTGTCCGATATATTCGGAACCTTAGCCTATTTTTCTTCTCCCGTTCAGTCCATACACTGTCCTCAAGGTCGAAAACCCGCTGTTGATCCAACTTCACCAGCCACTGAATCTTGAGGAAATCATGTCCAAACTTCATTCCACCGTCAAAGTCGGTCCCTACGAATTTTCCCATCGCGTGGTGTTGGCGCCGCTCACCCGCATGCGCGCCGAAGAAGGCGCCAAGCCGGGCCCGTTGATGGCCGAGTACTACGCACAACGCACTTCAGAAGGCGGCTTCCTGATTGGCGAAGCCACCATCGCCGCGCCCAACGGTAACGGCTACCTGGGTGCGCCCGGCCTGTACGACGACAGTCAGATTGCCGGCTGGAAGCTCGCGACCGACGCGGTGCACGCCAAAGGCGGCCGCATCTTCTTGCAGCTTTATCACGCTGGCCGCCAGTCCAACAGCCAGTTGCAGCCGGGTGGCGCCCAGCCGGTGGCACCCTCCGCCGTGCCGCATGGCGGCGTCGCGTACACCGAAGCGGGCTGGGTCCCGAACACGCCCAGCCGCGCGCTGACCGTCCCCGAGATCGCCGATCTGGTCGAGAGTTTCCGCACCGCAGCCATTCGCGGCAAGGAGGCCGGTTTCGACGGTGTTGAACTGCACGCCGCCAACGGCTACTTGTTCGACCAGTTCCTGCAGGACGGCAGCAACAAACGCACCGACATCTACGGCGGCTCGTTCGAAAACCGTGCCCGCTTCCTGATCGAAGTGACTCAGGCCGTCATCTCGGTCTGGGGCAGCGAACGCGTGGCGGTGCGCCTCGGCCCGAGCGGCACCTGGGGCGATATGTCCGACAGCAATCCGGAAGCGCTCTTCACTTACGTAGCGGAGGAACTGGACAAACTGAATCTGGCCTACCTGCACCTGATCGAGCCGCGTGTGCTCGGCAACGTCGATGACGACAGCAAGGATCAGAACCCCGTTGCCGCGCAACTGATCCGCAAGCATTACAAGGGAACGATCATCGCCGCTGGCGGCTTCAAGGGCCACACAGCCGAAGCCATCTTGCAGGCGGGTGACGCCGATCTGGTCGCATTTGGCCGCGACTTCATCGCCAATCCGGATCTGCCCGAACGCCTGCGCCTGCAGTTGCCTTTGAATCCGTATGACCGTCCCAGTTTCTTTGGCGGCACGGACGTCGGTTATACGGACTATCCGTTCTATCGCAAGGACGCGGTAGCAGCGTAAGCGGAGCCCATGATGAACTCCACCACCATGCGCATTTCCCTTGCGCCGCTGTACTGGCTGGCGCTTGGCACGTTCGCAGTCGGCACCGAGAGCTTCATGATCGCCGGCCTGCTGCCCGATATAGCCGCCGACCTGCATACGAGCATTGTCGCCACGGGCCAGTTGGTGACGGTGTTTGCTTTGGCGTACGCACTCAGCTCACCGGTCCTGACGGCCCTGACAGGCGCGTTCCATCGACGCAGGCTGATGATCCTGTCGCTGTCGGCCTTCACGCTGGCTAACATCATTGCCTGGGGCGCCCAGAACTATTGGGAGTTGATGGCGGCGCGCATCCTGCTTGCAGCCGCCGCCGGCCTGTACGTTCCTGGCGCCAATGCGCTGGCCGGTGCCATCGCTGGTCCCGAACGGCGCGGCACGGCGCTGGCCATCGTCAACGGTGGCATCACGATCGCGGTTGCCTTCGGCGTGCCACTGGGCGCGTTGATTGGTGACCGGCTTGGCTGGCGCATGACGTTTGCGGGCGTCGCCGCGTTGTCCGCGGTGGCCACGGCTGGCTTGCTGTTCGGCCTGCCCCGCACGATAGGCGCGGGATTGCCGACCGCTACGCTGCGCGAACGCATCCATGTCGCACGTCAGCCAGTCATCCTGATGACCTTGCTCGTCACTACGCTGTGGGCAACGGGCGCCTACACGATCTATACCTACCTGGCGCTGTTTATCGCCAAGACGACGCCGTTGCATGGCGCGCAGATCGGATACGTCCTGTTCACGTGGGGTGTTGCTGCAGCGGCAGGTGTGTTGATCGGCGGCAAGGCGGTGGATCGCGTTGGCCCGCGTCGCGTGATCGTCCCCTGCCTGATTGTGTCGATCCTCGCTTTCTCGCTTTTGTCGGCGAGCGCGCACTGGTTGCCGGCAAGCTTGGCGCTGGTCCCTGTCCTGCTGGGCGTGGTGGCCTGGGGTATGGCGCACTGGTCGTTTTACCCCGCGCAGCAAGCAGGGCTGATCAGCATCGCGGGCCTGCGCGGGACGCCGATTGTCCTGTCACTGAACGCCTCGTTCATGTATCTCGGCTTTTCGCTCGGCGCCGCGCTCGGTTCCCTTACCTTGAGTCTCACCTCGGTGAGCGATCTTGGCTGGGCCGCTGCCGCCTGCGAAGTAGCAGCGTTGGTCCTGGCGGTGTTTATCCGCAAGTTCTTGGTGCGGGGGCAGAAGCTGACTGTCGCTGCCGCCTGAAAAAACCGTTATTGCAGCGGCTTGTGATTGTCCTTAGACGTCGACAGAATCCGCTCCACGTACCGCGCAATCAGATCGATCTCCAGATTGACCTTCGCGCCGGTTTTCAAATGCCGCAACGTGGTCACTTCCACCGTATGCGGAATCAGATTGATCGAAAACTCGCAGCCATCGGGCCGGTCGTTCACGGTATTCACCGTCAGGCTCACGCCGTTCACCGTCACCGAGCCTTTATAAGCCAGATACTTACCGATATCGCGAGACGCGAGAATCCGTAACTCATGTGACTCGCCAACAGGGGCGAAATGCGTCACTTCACCGAGACCATCAACGTGTCCCGACACCAGATGCCCGCCCAGCCGATCATGCGCACGTAGCGCCTTCTCCAGGTTCACATCGCCGGATTCGGACAAGCCTGCCGTCTTGCTAAGGCTCTCGCGTGACACATCGACGGCAAAAGACCCGGCCGACTTCTCGATCACGGTCATGCACGCGCCCTGGATCGAGATGCTGTCGCCAAGCTCCACGTCCGTGAGATCCAGCCCGCCGGAGGCCACCGTGAGGCGCACGCCGGTATCGGCATCGGTGGATGAACCCAACGGCGTAACCGCTTCAATGCGGCCGACCGCCGCGACAATTCCTGTGAACATCGTCGAGCTTCCTTACGTTACGTTGTGCGTTAGATAATCGGTTTCGCGTCCGTGGGCGCATCGGCTTTCACCACCGCGAAGCGCGCCAGAATGCGCAGGTCATCACCCAGCCGGTCAATCCGGTGAAACCGCAGATGCGGCCGGGCATCGAGTGTATCGGGTGGCGTGAAATCGAACATGCCTGGCGCGTTGCCCAGCAAACTCGGCGCGAGATAAACGAGCAATTCGTCGACACACCCCTCGCGCAGCAGCGAGCCATTGAGCTTGTGACCCGCTTCCACGTGCAGTTCGTTGATGCCGCGATCGGCAAGGATACCCAGCATGGCGGGCAGATCGACCTTGCCGTGCTCGTTCGTCAATGGCGTGAATTCGATGCCGCGTTCGCGCAGCGCATCGGCTTTCGCGGGGTCGGGCTCGGCGCCGCAAAACACCCACGGCGGAGCGCCTTCCAGGATCCGCGCGGTGAGCGGCACGTCAAGGCGGCTGTCGATCAGTACCCGCTGCGGCTGGCGCGGCGTTTCAACCGCGCGCACGGTCAGTTGAGGATCGTCCTCGCGCACGGTGCCGATGCCCGTCAAAATCGCGCACGCCCGCGCGCGCCATGCGTGACCATCGGCGCGGGCGGCTTCACCGGTAATCCATTGGCTTTCGCCGGTCGGCAAACCCGTGCGGCCATCCAGCGTAGCGGCGACCTTCATGCGTACCCACGGCCGGCGTCGCGTCATGCGCGATACAAAGCCGATGTTCATCTCGTACGCTTCATTGGCCAGCAGGCCGCAGCGCACATCGATACCCGCATCGCGGAGAATCGCCAGTCCGCGCCCGGACACCGCCGGATTCGGATCTTCCATCGCGGCGATCACCTTGGCGACCCGCGCGTCGATCAGCGCGTGCACGCACGGCGGCGTGCGGCCGAAATGGCTGCATGGTTCGAGCGTGACGTAGGCGGTGGCACCCCGCGGATCGTGGCCGCGCGCTCGCGCGTCTTTCAACGCGCGAACCTCGGCGTGGTCCTGGCCGGCGGGCTGCGTGAAACCTTCGCCAATCACATCGCCGTCCTTCACCAGCACGCAGCCGACGCGCGGATTCGGCGTCGTCGTGTACATGCCGCGTGCGGCCAGCGCCAACGCGCGCTCCATGTGCGAGAAATCGGTCTGCGAGAACATGGCGGCGGCGCTTAAGCGGCGAGGCGCGCGAACGCGCCGCGGGCGGCGTCGAGCGTCGCGTCGATAACGCCGTCGTCGTGGGCGATCGAGACAAACCCCGCTTCATACGCCGATGGCGCGAAGTAGACGCCGACATCGAGCATCTCGTGGAAAAACGCGTTGAAGCGCTTCGTGTCGCCCTGCGTGACTTCAGCGAAGCTTCCCGGGACGCTATCGGCGAAATACAGCCCGAACATCCCGCCGATAGCGTCCGCCGAGAAGGGCACCTTCGCTTCCTTTGCAACCGAAGCGAGGCCATCGGCGAGACGGCGTGTTTGCCTGGTCAGCGTGTCGTAGAACTCCGGCGCCTGGATCAATTGCAGCGTTTTCAACCCGGCTGCGACCGCGACCGGATTCCCCGACAGCGTGCCCGCCTGGTACACGCCGCCGAGCGGGGCGAGATGCGCCATGATGTCCCGGCGTCCGCCGAACGCTGCAGCCGGCATGCCGCCGCCGATCACCTTGCCCAGGCACGTCAGGTCCGCCTTGATGCCGTAGACCTGTTGCGCGCCACCCAGCGCCACGCGAAAGCCGCACATCACTTCATCGAAAATCAGCACCGAGCCGTACTCGTCGCAACGCGCGCGCAGCGCTTGCAGGAACTCGGGCGTGGCTTTCACGAGGTTCATGTTGCCGGCCACCGGCTCCACGATAATCGACGCGATTTCCGCACCGAACGCGGCAAACGCTTCGTTAAGCTGCTCGACGTTGTTGTACTCGAGCACGGTGGTGTGCTTGGCGGTATCGGCGGGAACGCCAGCGGAAGTGGGATTGCCGAACGTCAGCAGACCCGATCCCGCTTTCACGAGCAAGCTGTCCGCGTGACCGTGATAACACCCTTCGAACTTCACGATCCGATCCCGCTTCGTGAACCCGCGCGCCAGGCGCAGAGCGCTCATGGTCGCCTCGGTGCCGCTCGACACCATGCGCACTTGTTCTATCGACGGCACCAGCTTGCAGATCTCTTCCGCGATCTCGATCTCGGACTCGGTCGGCGCACCGAACGAAAACCCGTTCGCGAGCACGCGCTGCACGGCTTCAAGCACTTCAGGATGGACGTGGCCGAGGATCATCGGCCCCCAGGAACCGATGTAGTCGATGTACTGCTTGCCATCGGCGTCCCAGAAATACGGACCTTGCGCGCGTTCGATGAACCGCGGCGTGCCGCCGACCGAGCGAAACGCGCGCACCGGCGAGTTCACACCGCCGGGAATGGTTTTCTGGGCGCGTTCGAAGAGAGCTTCATTTCTGGACATGACGGGGCCTGCACTGGATGACGGGTTCGGCTGGAGAGGGCTGCGGTCGCGGGCTTCTATCAAGCCTGGATGGGCGCCGGGATCGGATCGGGCGGGGTCCGACCGGGTCTCGCGCCTGGGGCTCGCGGCTGCAGGAAATCAAGATGAAATTGTACCGGAGTCGTCTGCATCGAGTCCGCGACGCTCGGTCTGGCGCTGCCTTCGAAAAGACGCCAGCGCGGCTTGCGAAAGCGGGGCGCGTACAATGCACACTGTTTTAAGGCTTTGTTTAAGCCGTTCGCTTGCATGCCGGACGTGGCCGTTGCGAGGTTTTTCGCCCTCGTATCGGGTTGGTTTCGCCACGTGTCACTCGCTACCCGTCACTCGCCAGTCCCCGAAAACCGCGCCTTTTTCTCACGCTCCCTTTCGCCTCTCATGCCCGAAATCATCAAGCGCCGTGCCGATCGCCGACTGATCCTGTTGCTCGGTGCGCTGGCGGCGTGCGGCCCGCTTTCCATCGATATGTATCTGCCGAGCCTGCCGGCTCTCGCCGCTTCGTTCGGCACGACCGCAGCCGCCGCGCAGATCACGCTGACCAGTTTCATGCTCGGCTTTTCGCTCGGCATGCTCGTGTACGGACCGCTCTCCGACGCCTACGGGCGCCGGCCGGTGCTGCTCGGCGGCATCGTGTTGTACACGCTTGCGAGCGTGGGGTGCGCGCTGTCGTTTTCCATCGATTCGCTGGTTATCCTGCGCTTCCTGCAGGCGCTCGGCGCGGGTTCGGCGTCGGTTTTGGCGCGGGCCATTGCACGCGATGCCCACGCACCGTCGGATGCCGCCCGGGTGCTGTCGATGCTTGCCATTGTCACGTCGATCGGCCCGCTGCTCGCACCGTTGATAGGCGGGCAGTTGCTGCTGCTCGGGGGCTGGCGTGCGGTGTTCGTCACGCTCACGGTATTCGGCACGATATGCGCGGTCACCACGTATTTGCGCGTGCCGGAAACCTGGCCGCGCGAGAAACGCGCGACATCGGCGCTTGGGCGGTCGTTTGCGGCGTACGGGCGTCTTCTCACCGATCCCGTCACGTGGGGCCACACGTTATGCGGCGGCATGGCATTCGCATCGATGTTCGCGTACATCACCGCGACGCCGTTTGTGTATATCGACTACTTTCATGTGAAGCCGCAGCACTACGGGTTTTTCTTCGGGCTGAACATCATCGGGATTATCGGCTGGAACGTGGCGAACACGCGGCTCGTCGGGCCGCTGGGATCGCTGAAACTGATTTCGATCGCGTCGTTTGTCAGCGTGATCGCGGCGCTGGCGACGGCGTTCGTGTGTATCACCGGTTTTGGCGGCTTGTGGTCGATCGTCGGCTGTCTGTTCTTCGTGGTCGGCGTCGTGGGTTTGTTATCGGCCAACTGCACGACGGATTTGATGCATCGATACCCCCACAACGCAGGCGCCGCAGCCGCGGTGTTCGGCGCGGTGCAGTTGGCGCTCGGCGCGCTGGCGAGCGTTGCCGTCGGGATGTTCCACGATGGTACGCCGCAGGGGATGGGTATCGTGATCGGGGTGACGGGCGTGCTGACGTTCGTCGGCCGGACGCTGGTGCTGCGCTGGCATGGCACGCCCGTGCGGGCGAGTCGAGCGAGCTGACGCAGTCGCGCTTATTTCGGGCACATTCGCGCGCCGGATGCGTTGACGTGTGACGCTGGCGCAATTCGAACGATGCGGCGGGAAGGGGATATCCGTGCCGCCGCGTTGGAGCAGCGACGCGCGTTCGCAAGCTGCGAACGAAAGCGCGTTGCCATGTCCGCGCATTCGTTCAGCTAACCATCACTCGCGGCCCACCATTTGCTGCAAGAACGTGAACGCCGTCGCTTCCACGCGAGCGATGCTTTCCGCCTCCACGCCCGCGCCGTGACCACCGTCGCGGTTCTCCAGATACCACACGCGTTCATGTCCCAGCGCCTGCATCCGCGCCGCCATTTTGCGGGCGTGGCCGGGATGCACGCGGTCATCGGTCGCCGACGACGTGAACAGCGCCGGCGGATAAACCGCATCGGCTTTCACGTTTTGATACGGCGAGTACGTCATCAGGAAGCGCAGGTCGCGGGCATCGGCGGGGTCGCCGTATTCGTCGATCCACGAGGCGCCTTGCAGCAGCAAGTGAAAGCGCGCCATGTCGAGCAAAGGCACTTCGGACAACACTGCGCCGAACAATTCCGGACGCTGGACCAGCATCACGCCAGTCAGCAAGCCGCCATTGCTGCCGCCACGAATAGCGAGTTGTTTCGATGTCGTCACGCCCGACGCCACCAGCGCTTCTGCAACGGCGATGAAGTCATCGAAGGCGACCTGGCGTTTCTCGCGCTGCGCCGCCTGATGCCACTCCGGCCCGAACTCGCCGCCGCCACGGATGTTCGCGACCGCGTACAGCCCGCCGCTTTCGAGCCACGCGATGCCCGTGGTCGCGTCGTAATGCGGGTCGAGCGCGACTTCGAAGCCACCATAGCCGTAGAGCAGGCAGGGCGCGGTTTCCTGACCCTTGACGTTCGCCTCACGGCCGATCAGCCAATAGGGAATGGCGACGCCATCGGTTGATATCGCGTGACGACGTTCGGCGATAAGACCGGTCGCATCGAATTGAGCGGGAAGGCGCGCGAGCAGTTGCCATTCGCTTTCCGGCTGCGCGAAATCGGCATAGTAAAGCGACGGCGGCGTGAGGAAATGTTCGACGTGAATGAGCACGGTGTCGTCGCGTTCACTGTCGATGGAATCCACGTACGACTGGCTGGCGGCCGGCAACGCGAAGTCGCGGCGGGTCCATTCGCCTTCCAGACCAGCCGGGGGGCCAAGCAACTCCACGCGCGGCGAACCATCGTCCATCTGCGACACCACCAGCCAATGCTTCGTGAAGTCGATATCGGCGAGAACGTTGCGGCCTGACGGCGTGAACAGCACGGTGAAATTGCGCGCGCCTGTCAGGAAGGCATCGCGGCGGATGACGAGCAGCGAACCGCTCGCGTAGGTCGTTGCGCCCGATTCGTAGGACTCGCGTGGCGTGACAAACAACCAGCCGTTCCAATGCTCCAGTTCCGCGTGCAGCGGGACATCGTATTGCTGCCACTCGCCCGTGGTTTCATCGAGCCAGTATTGCAGCGTCTCGAAGAACGACGTCGCGCGTGAAGCAAGATGGAGCTTTTCGAGCTGATCGTAATCCACGCCCGCCGATACATCGCGCCGTTTGCCTTCGAAGACCACGGGGGCATCGGCGAGTGGCGTGCCGCGCTTCCATTTGCGCGCCTGGCGTGGAAAGCCGGAAGTGGTCAGCGCGGGCTTCTTGCTGTGCGCGCTGTCGTCCCAGCCAACGTACACCGTATCGCGATCGATCCACGAGATGCCATGCTTGCCGACATCGGGGAGCGTGAAGCCGTCTTCAACGAAGCGCTGCGTTTCGATATCGAATTCGCGGACCATGCACGCGTCCGAGCCTCCCGGCGACAAGCTCACCAACGCGCGGTCCCAGGTAGGGTAGAGCATGTCGAAGTCGTGCAGCGCCCAGCGGATGCCGTCCTTGGCGGCGCTCGTGTTCAAGTCGATCTGGTCAACGTCCAGGATGGTTTGCCATTCGGGCGTGCCGGCGAGCCATTTTTGCCAGGCTGTGCGCCGAACTATGCCCAGCGGGTTTTTCTCATCCTGCCAGGTGTTGTAGCCCCAATCGCCATAACGCGAACATGAAACGATGCGTTCCTGCGAGGTGTAGGCCTTTGCCAGCCGCTTCGTGAGTGTGTCGGTGTCAGCGGTCTTGCCGAAGGCTTCTGTTGTGCGCGCGTTTTGCGCGCCGACCCATGCGTCGACCCGGGTGTCTTCAAGCGTTTCCAGTTCGATAAACGGATCGGGACCGTCGGCAACAGGCCATTCGAGTTCGGGGCGTCGGCTGAGGAAGGAATCTGTCATGTCGGGAGGGGAGCCTGCTTTGGGTTGCCGGAGAGCGCGTAGCCGGCCTGACCGGGAATTCGGAAGGGGAATTGTGCCTGACGGCGTCGCATCACGCCGCGTTGGGTCGAATTCATTTCGCGCTGCGTGCGGTCCTTTGCGACTTCCGCGCGCGGCACTATTTAGGCGCTTAACCACGCTCGTCAAGTTCGCTATTGCTGGCCGGGCTCTCGCCTATTTGTGCTGATTATCACGCCCAGCTTCGTCTTATCAGGATCGTAACGAAGCACATTAATTTTTGCAAAAATCAGGCTCGATGAATATTTCGTTGCAAGGCCATGAATGCAAAATCAGATTGATTATTTATTTGGTTGCAAGTTTTATAGTATATGTCGTGGAGATTGAATCTGAATCGGCAAACTTATTAAAATGCGAGAACATCAAACGAATCAAACAATAAATAAAGCAATCGGACACTCCCGCATAAGATAGGATGATCTCGAAGGCTAGCAGGTTTATTTAAGGTACAAACCCGGCTAACGCTTGGGTCATTATTCGGTAAAAGCGAAATACTCACTAATTGAACTATCCAGTGATCCGTATAAAAATTCGGGCAGCGGGCGTCCATGCCCCATCCTTTATCCAGTCAGTGATATCGAGCGAATGTCCCATTGTCATGGTGTGGTAACTGAAATAGAGGGGATTGGCGGTGTCGTTCCATTTCTTGTCAATAATCCGGCGAATCCGTCAGGCGATTAAATCTGTATCAACAACGAGTTCCTGCTGTATATCGGGATCGTAAATGCGGCAGGACGCATATGCCAAATATCAATGAGGTTGCTCAATGAAATGGCGTGATGGTGATTCGAATTTTTTGGCATGTAACGTAATTGCATCTAGCGCGAGGCCCTAAATGAACCGGATTCGTTATGCCGCGCCGGATTGGGCGCTTGATTCCATGCAAATGGCAGCAGTGTTTGCCCAATTGCACCTCGGTTATAAAAATAGACGAACCTTTGCCGGCGGTCCTCGTAGCTGCCTGACACCCATTAGCGCCGGCATTCTGTTAATCAGTATTGGCGCGATCATTAGTCAGGCACAGGCGCAAACCGTTTCGATCCCCAGCGCTACAACTACCGTCACGCTGCAAACCCTGAGCCCGGGCTCGGCCACCTTCGATGCGCCGGCGGGCACGGTGATCAATGCAGCGTCGGGCGATGGCATCGACGGTAACAACGCCCAGAACTGGGTTCTCACCAATCATGGCTCGATAACCGGAGCCTTGGGGTTCTCGTTGTCATCGGCCACGCTCAATGGCGTCACCCTCGACAATTTTTCCATAATCGTGGGAACAACGTCTACGGGTGTCAACCTGTCCAACGGCGGCCAGGTGACCAATCATGCAGGCGCAACCATAGCGGGCGGCGCCGATGGCGTTCGAATCTCGGGCGCTGTCGGTACCGTCACCAACGATGGCTTGATTACAAGCGGCAGCAACAGTTTCTCCGGGGTGTACTTCGACTCCGGCGGAACGTTTACTCAAAGTGCAACTGGCGTGGTTGGCACGAATGGAGGCACGGGCTATGGTGTCGTTTTCAACGCCGGGCCTGTCGCGGGCACTAACGCCGGCACGATTTACGGGGCATCGACAACCTACGCCTTCTGGACTCGCGGGACATCAACGGGCGCATTCAGCAACAGCGGCCTGTTAAGCGCGGGTACTGGCGCTGTGCTCGCAAGCAGCGGCGGCGTTACCCTGACCAACACCGGCACCATCACCGGAACCGGTGGCACGGCTGTTTCTGTCACGGGGAGTGGCAATACGCTGGTACTCGGAACGGGATCTGTGCTGAACGGTGCTGTGACCGCCACCGGCACAAACAATGTGCTGACCCTGCAAGGATCGGGCAGCGCGGGCAACAATCTGACGGGATTCAATACCCTGAACATGTCCGGCACTGCCTGGACGTTGAGCGGTGCAAATTCGACCACAGGCATCACCGCCACCGCTACCAACGTGCAAAGCGGAGTCCTTACCCTTACTGGTGCACTCACCAACGGTGGTACGGGGGGCGGCACGACTATCGCTTCGGGCGCCACGCTACAGGTCGGCAATGGAGGTACCGCGGGCAGCGTGACTGGCAATATCGCTGACAATGGCTCGCTCGTCTTTGATCGCAGCGATGCAGTTAGTTATGCTGCGCTTATCTCCGGAACCGGCTCGCTCACCCAGTCGGGTACGGGTAACCTGACGCTTTCTTCAGCTAATACGTATTCCGGCGCAACCGGTATCGAGGCGGGGACGCTCACCGCAGGCATCGCTAATATTTTTGCCAATAGCAGTGCGGTAACCGTGAACAGTGGCGCTATCTTCGCGCTGAATAATTTCGCCCAGACAGCCAACAACCTTAGCGGCGCTGGCTCTATCACTTTGGGTTCTGCAACGCTGACGGCCAACAACAGCAGCGACACGACTTTCAGCGGTCTGATTAGTGGAACAGGGGGGCTGACTGAGACAGGCAGCAATGCATTGACTTTGAGTGGTGCAGGCAGCTCGGTTGGAGCGGTTTCCGTCAATGCGGGAACTTTGAACTTTGCTCAAAGTGGCCTGTTCAATGCCACCACACTAACTGTTGCCAGTGGTGCATTTTCCCAGATCAACGGCGGCGCGCAAGTCACTACGTCGAACATTGTATCGATAGCCGGAAACCTTACATTGGATGGAGTCCTGAACGCTGGTGCCGGTATACATATGAGTGCCGGAAGTACTTTTCAGGTCGGTAGCACAGGCGTATCGAACAGGCCGGGCGAGGTCAATAACGTCGTTGTCGACGGGGGAGGCGCTGCTGCCAGCACCATCATTAATAATGGAATAATAAATACACAGGGAAGCGGGGCCGCCATCAAGGTGACCGGTGCTTCAGTCATTGCCAATATCACCAACACCGGTTCCATAGGTGCGAGCACGGGATTGAACGCCGCTGTGACCGGGATATGGTCACAGTCGGGTATTGCCAATATCGTCAATCGCGGAGCCATCTATGGTGGCAGCACAAGTACCGCCCTTTACTTTGGTACCTCAGGCAACTCGCTGACGTTAGGTGCAGGTTCAAATCTGCATGGAGGGACCGGCACAACATCTTCTCTCGCTGCAGGGGTGAGCACTGACGCAGTCGCTATCAGCGCGGGTACCGGTAACACCATTACCCTGATAGAAACAGGCAGCGAAAATGGTGATTTTCTGGGGAGCGGTAATTTAACTACGCAGGGCTTTTCCAGCTTGACTGCCGCAACAGGCAGCATCTGGACTCTCGGCGGCCATATCAACCTGATCGGCACCACAGCCAATACGCTCGACGTCAGCGGCGCATTAACCGTAACCGGCCAGATCAGCAATAGCGGCACGGGTGGTGGCACGACTATCGAGAGTGGCGGGGTGCTGAATCTCGGTAACGGTGGCGCTGGCGGTAGCGTTACCGGCAATTTCATTGACAACGGCGCTCTGAACTTTAACCGCTCCGATGTCGTGACCTTTGCCAATGTGATCAGCGGTACGGGTACTGCTACGCAAGCCGGTACGGGCACAACGATCCTGACCGGTGATAACACTTATACGGGCGGCACCACCATCACTGCCGGTACCTTGCAGCTTGGCAACGGCGGCACCACTGGCAGCGTGGTTGGCAATATCACTGATAACGCCGCGTTGAATTTTAACCACTCAGATGCGGTGACCTATGGCGGAGTAGTCAGCGGCACGGGTTCGATGACCCAGCAAGGCAGCGGCGCCCTGATCTTGACGGGCGACAGCGTCTACACGGGTGGTACCACCGTCAGCGCTGGCACCTTGCAACTTGGCAATGGTGGAACCACCGGCAGCGTCACTGGCAATATCACCGATAACGCCGCGTTGAATTTTGACCATTCAGATTCGGTGACCTATGGCGGAGTGATCAGCGGCACGGGTTCGTTGACCCAGCAAGGCAGCGGCGCCCTGATCTTGACGGGCGACAGCGTCTACACAGGTGGTACCACCGTCAGCGCTGGCACCTTGCAACTAGGCAACGGCGGCACCACTGGCAGCGTCACTGGCAACATCACCGATAACGCCGCGTTGATTTTTAATCGCTCGAATGCGGTGAGCTACGGTGGAGTGGTCAGCGGCACGGGCTCGCTGACACAAGCAGGCAGCGGCACG
Organism: Caballeronia sp. dw_19; assembly: GCF_018449515.1. Lineage (GTDB taxonomy): Bacteria > Pseudomonadota > Gammaproteobacteria > Burkholderiales > Burkholderiaceae > Caballeronia. The sequence continues at coordinate 369,242 of NZ_JAAVUQ010000003.1, forward strand.
ACCGTCCTCACCGGCATCAACACGTACGCGGGTGGCACCAACCTCAATGCCGGCATTCTGAGTATCGGCGCCGACGCCAATCTCGGCGTTGCGGCGGGCGGGCTGAGCTTCAATGGCGGGGCGTTGCAGTTCACCAGTGCACTTACCACGGCTCGAGCGGTCACGCTCACCGCCGCCGGCACTATCGATACACAGGCCAATGCCGATACGCTTTCCGGTGTGGTCGCGGGCACCGGCGCACTCACCAAGCAAGGCACGGGCACGCTGACTCTCACCGGCGCCAACACCTACACCGGTGGCACGAATGTCAACGCCGGCACCGTGCAACTTACCGGAACGGGCACTATCGGCAGTGGTCCAGCCAATATCGCCAGCACGGGCACGCTCGCGCTGAACCCCGCCAGCGGCAACTACGCTTTCAATAACGCCCTCACCGGCAGTGGCTTACTGACTGCCACCCTCGGCAGCGCCACCAACACCTTCAACTTCGGCGCCGCTGCGGGCAGTGCTTTCACCGGCAAGGTCACGCTTAACCAGAGCACCTTCAGCCTTGCCGGCACCAACACCAGTGCACTCACGAACGCGACTCTGCAGCTGAACGCCGGCAACACGACCACCGTGGGCGCGGGCGCGCAAACCATCGGCAACCTGACGCTGAACGGCAATGCCCTGGTCTTCGCTAACCTGCCCTCCGGCACGCTCAGCACCGGGGCACTCACGCTCAATAGCGGCACCGTGCGCATCGACCCCGTTGGCGCCGTCAACCCAACCGGATCCCTGCTCACTCAGGATGACGGCGCCAACACCCAACTGATCAGCGCCAACAGCGTCAGCGGCAATGTAAGCAACCTCTCGCTCACCGATCTGGCGGGGAACTCGCTCACCAGCACAACCGCGAACATTGCTCAAAATGGCAACACCGTTGCCATCGGTACCTACAGCTTCACGCTGAACACCGGGGCCAACACTGGCCTGTACGCGGGCTACGGCCTTAGCCAACTCGATCTGCAAACCGGCCAGACCCTCACGCTCGCCGGTGACACGGCCGCAGCCGGGGCGGCTGACATGAAGGCCCGCATCACTGGCAGCGGCGCGCTCACCATCGACGCCACCAACAGCATCACCTTGACCAACGCCGCCAATGACTACACCGGCAACACAACCGTCAGCGGCGGCACGCTGATACTCGGCAGCAACAACGCGTTGGGCAACACCGCGTTACTGGCGCTGAATGCGGGAACGACCGCCGATATCAACGGCAAGACCCAGGCGATAGGTGCCCTCGGCGGAGCGGGTGCCCTCAATATCGATGCCGGCAATCTGACGATCAACAATGGCGGTACGTTTAGTGGCGTTATCAGCGGTTCCAGTGGCGCACTGAATGCCAGCGGCGGCACGCTGATTCTCACCGGCGACAACACCTACACTGGCGGTACGACGATCAACGCGGGGACGTTGCAGATCGGCAATGGCGGCACTACCGGCAGCTATGCGGGCAATATCACGGATAACGCTGCGGTAGCGTTTAACCGCAGCGACACCGCGACCTATGGTGGAATAGTCAGCGGCACGGGTTCACTGACCCAGCAAGGCAGCGGCACCCTGGTCTTGACGGGTGACAACACCTACACCGGCGGCACGGCCATCAACGCGGGTACGTTGCAAATCGGCAATGGCGGAACGACTGGCTCGGTGAGCGGCGATATCACGGATAACGCGGCGCTGGCGTTTGATCGCAGCGACACCGCGACCTATGGCGGCGTGGTCAGCGGCACGGGTTCGCTGACCCAGCAAGGCAGTGGCGCCTTGATCCTGACGGGTGACAACACCTACACCGGCGGCACGGCCATCAACGCGGGCACGTTGCAGATCGGCAATGGCGGAACCGTCGGCTCAGTGGCCGGTGACATCTCCGACAACGCCGCGTTGGTGTTCAATCGCAGCGACGCCACGACCTACGGCGGAGTAGTCAGCGGCACGGGTTCACTGACCCAGCAAGGTAGCGGCACAACCGTCCTGACCGGTACCAACACCTACAGCGGCGGGACCAACGTCAACGCCGGTACGCTGGAACTTAGCGGCGCGGGCAGCATCGGCAGCGGCAATGCCAATCTCGCCAACGCCGGTACCTTACTGATCAACAACCCGGCCAGCGGCAACTACACCTTCAATAACGCATTAACCGGCAGCGGCACCATGCAGGTCTTGCTTGGCAACGGCACCGACACGTTCACCCTAAGCAATACGGTTGGCAGCGCTTTTGCCGGCACCATCGCCGTTTCCGGCGGCACATTCACCCTGGACAACAATGCCCAGAGCGCGATGCCCAGCACCACACTGCGCCTGGACACCGGCGGACTGGCGCAGATCAACGCCAATCGTACGATTGGCAACCTCACCTTCAACGGCGGCACGTTCCAGATCACCGCCACCGGTTTTATCCCCGACGGCAAACTCACTGTTGGCGACCTGAACGTTGCGTCCGGTGGCACCGTCGCCCTTGGCATCCCGAGTGACTTCCCGGTCCACGCGCTTCCCCCGCAACCCTCGCTGTTCGATCAGGACGACAACATCCAGCTGCAACTCATTGCCGCTACCGGCACCGTGACCGGAGCCGGCTCCCAGCTCGCACTCACTAAATTTGACGGCTCCCCGGTTGCCGCCCCGCAGAACGTCACGCTGAGCGAAAATGGCGCGACCGTCGCGATAGCCAGCTACAACTACGCCACCAATGTCCTGGCCGGCGCCAACGCCGGTGTATGGCTCGGTTATGACCTTCTGCAACTCGACCTGCAAGCCGGCCAGACGCTGGATCTGACCAACGCCAACGCTGTCGACAACACCCTGATCGCCAAGATCACCGGCAGCGGCAACCTTTTCATCGACGCAGTCAACACCGCCATTCTCGCCAACGCCACCAACGACTACACCGGTACGACCACCCTCAATAGCGGCACGCTCCTGCTCGGCAGCGACAACGCGCTGGGTCACACCGCTTTACTCGACGTGAGTACGGGCGCCACTGCTGATATCAACGGCAAGACCCAGGCGATAGGCGCGCTCGGCGGGGCGGGTGCCCTCAATATCGATGCCGGCAATCTGACGATCGACAACGGCGGTACGTTTAGTGGCGTTATCAGCGGCACCAGTGGCGCGCTGAACGCCAACGGCGGCACGCTGATCCTGACTGGCGACAACACCTACACCGGCGGCACGACGGTCAACGCGGGGACGTTGCAGATCGGCAATGGCGGCACCGCTGGCAGCTATGCCGGCAACATCACGGATAACGCTGCAGTAGCGTTTAACCGCAGCGACACCGCGACTTATGGCGGAATAGTCAGCGGCACGGGTTCACTGACCCAGCAAGGCAGCGGCACCCTGGTCTTGACGGGTGACAACACCTACAGCGGCGGCACGGCCATCAACGCGGGGACGTTGCAACTCGGCAATGGCGGAACGACTGGCTCGGTGAGCGGCGATATCACGGACAACGCGGCGCTGGCGTTTGATCGCAGCGACACCGCGACCTATGGCGGCGTGGTCAGCGGCACGGGTTCGTTGACCCAACAAGGCAGTGGCGCCTTGATCCTGACGGGCAACAACACCTACACGGGCGGCACGACAATCAGCGCCGGCACCCTGCAACTCGGCAATGGCGGAACGGCGGGTGGCATCGTCGGCGATGTCAGTAACAACGGAATGCTGGCATTCGACCGCTCCGACAACCTGACCTTCGATGGAACCATTAGCGGCACCGGATCGGTAACGCAAGCCGGCAGCGGCATGGTGCTGTTCAATGGCGTGCAAATTTACAGCGGTACGACCAACATCAACGCGGGCACCTTGGCGATCGGGGATGCATCCCATACCGGCGCCGAATTAGCCGGCGGCGGGTCGATCACAGTCGGTGCTGCGGCCGCACTGGGTGGTTATGGCAAGGTCGCCGGGTCCGTGATCAACAACGGCGTGATTGCCGTAGGTAACGCGCTTCCGGCTTTCGCCAGTGGTCCGGACGCCAGCTTCACTATCGCGGGAAATCTCGACAATAGCGGCACCGTGACGATGTCCAACGGTATCGCCGGTGACCGGATGTTCACGGGGGGCATCTATACCTCGAACGGCGGCAAAGTCCTGATCGATACTGTCCTGAACCAGGGCGGAGCCGCGTCGAATTCCGATTTGCTGGTGGTGGGCGGCACCGCGGTTGGAGCGAAGGGCGCCACGCAGTTAGTGGTGACGAACGTCGGTGGCGCCGGGGCGACGACGGTAGATAACGGCATCATGGTGGTACAGGTTCAGGACCCCACGCATTCTGCAACGGGCGCCTTCTCGTTAAGCGGCCGGGCGGTGGCGGGTCCGTATGAATATCAACTGTTCCAGGGGGGCGTACAGAGTTCGGACGGCAACTGGTACTTGCGCACCGAGCTTGAACCTACGCCTCCAACGCCCCCCACGCCGCCCACACCCCCTGAGCCTCCCGCACCACCGCAGCCAATGTTTCGGCCAGAAGTGGCGGCTTACCTGGCTAACCAGCATGTGGCTGGAGAGATGTTCGTTCACAGCCTGGACGACCGCACCGGTGGGCTCTCTCAGACTTCCGGGAGCGGATCGAGCGGGCCAGGTTCGGTCTGGCTTCGGATGGAAGGACGTAACGAAGGCAGCAACAGCAGCGATGGCACCTTCCACGTGAACACCGATTCGTTCTTTATGCAAGGCGGCGGCGAGGTGGCGCAGAAAAAGCTGATCTCCAATGCCGATCTTCTGCATCTCGGGCTGATGGCTACTTACGAGACAGCCCGAAGCAACGTGGAGGCTGCCGGCAACTCGGCGCAAGCAAGCGGCAACGTGGCCGGCTATAGCGTCGGAGCCTATGGCACCTGGTACCAGAATGAAGCGAGCCGGCTTGGCGCTTACGCGGACACCTGGCTCCAGTATGGCTGGTTCAATAACAGCGTCGATGGCGACGAGTTGCCCACGGTGAACTACAACGCGCACGGCTGGGCGGTATCGGGCGAGTTGGGCTATGCGTTCCCGCTGATCAACGACTGGGTGTTCGAGCCGCAAGGCCAGTTGCTTTACGTGGACTATCACCAGAATTCGCTGACCGAGCCGAACGGCACGCAGGTGGATAACGCCAGTTCCAGCGGGGCCATCACACGGCTGGGGCTGCGTCTGCAACGCACCTTCGAGCGCAGCGCGGGCAAGAAAGTGCAGTTCTATGCAACGGCCAACTGGTGGCACACGAGCACGGACAGCACCATCTCGTTCGATCAAGTGTCGGTGGGCAGTTTGTACCCCGCCAATCGTTATGAGGCGAAGCTCGGACTGAATGGCGATCTCGGAAAGAACTGGAGCGCCTGGAGCAATGTAAGCGGTGCATGGGGCGCGCAGAGTTACCACGCCTATGTCGTGCGTCTCGGCCTCAAGTACGCGTGGTGATGCGTCAAACCATGCGATCCGCCCCGTACGGCGAGGCAAGCATCCTCGTCCCAATCTCATCGGCCCGATATCGTGGAAAATCTCCGCACCACGCCACGCGGATCGGCACGGAACCGCTCCCTCATAAAGCCGGTGAATTGCCACACGGGCCAAACGGGCCACACGGGGCTGGTTTTTCGAGATGAATTATTCCGATAGGATGCCTTCGCAACCCGCTGCTTCATTGATTGAAACAGGGGAGCGTATCGAGGTCTCGGACCCTTCTCGGACCATCAGGCCGACATAAATTCTCACCCTATCTGGAGCAAGCTTGATGACTGATGTAAAAATCAAAGCCAATGTATTTGTGGCCACGCCCAGTTACGGTGGCGTCGTGACCACCAGCTATGTCCATGGGCTTCTCGATCTGTACGACACCGCTGACGAACACGGATTTGGTCTTTGGGTAAATTTCAATAGCTTCGACAGCCTGATCACGCGTGCTCGCAACACGATGGTCGCGGAATATCTTGCGGACGATCGGTTCACGCACCTGATGTGGATCGACGGCGATATCGGTTTCAAGGGTTCGGATGTCGTTCGGCTGCTTCAGGCAGATCGTCCTTTGGTGGCGGGCGTCTATCCGCTGAAAACCGATGGCTGGCCATCGGAGGGTTTGCCCGAGGCTTTGCCGGCTGGCACGAAGAAAGTCGATTTCCGCGCGCGCTTTGCCCGTTATCCGGCCACCTCGGTTTCGGCCGAACTGGAACCGGACGAAAACGGTTTTCTCGATGTCATCGACGCACCGACTGGATTCATGCTCATCAAACGCGAGGTATTTTTGAAACTCGCAAGCAGCTTTCCAGAGCTTCGTTACCGGGCTGACCTGGTTGATCGGCCGGACCATAAGACCGGGAAAATCGCCGGGAACCACTACGCGTTCTTCGACACCATGATCGACCCGCAGTCCGGGAGCTATCTTTCGGAGGACTATGCGTTTTGCCGGCGGTGTGCGGCGATCGGCATTACGCCTGCCATCGATACGAAATCGAATCTGAGCCATCAAGGCTCCGCCGTGTTCGAGGGCGATCTGGGCCGCAGCCTGGAGCGCCAGCGCGCTGAGTATCACGCGGGTGGGGCAGGGCAGTAAGCCATTAAGTAACGGGCGCGCGAACGCCAGGCATCCAAAACAAAAAGCCGCTGTCCGTGAGGGCAGCGGCTTTTTCCAAGCAAAACGTTCAACCTCAAGCCAGCCGTTCTTCGCTCTTCGAATCGAACAACACCGCCTTCGATACATCGAACAACAGCGTCATGTTCGTCAGCGGTTGCGGGTTCGATGCCGGATGCACGCGGCTCACCACGCGCTTGCCGTTCACCTGCGTGAACACCAGCGTATCCGGACCCGTAGGTTCGATCACATCGATCTTCACCTCAATAGGCTGCAACCGGGCGTCTTCAACGTTATGCGCGCTGCGCGCATCGGTAATCCGCTCCGGCCGCAAACCAAGAATCACGTTCTGACCGATCTTGCCGCGCATTGCCGTGGCATCGAACGGCAGGTTCAGCACGGTGCGCGTCACGCCCGTATCGACCTCAAGTCCGACACCCGATCCGGCATCGACCAGCTTGCCATCGATAAAATTCATCGGCGGCGCGCCAATGAAACCCGCCACGAACAAGTTCGCCGGCGAATCATAGATGTCCTGCGGTGCACCGAACTGCTGCACCACGCCGTCCTTCATCACCGCGATCCGGTCGCCGAGCGTCATGGCTTCGATCTGATCGTGCGTCACATACACAATCGTCGTTCCAAGACGCTGATGCAGCAGCTTGATCTCCGAGCGCATCTCGATCCGCAGCTTGGCATCGAGATTCGACAGCGGCTCGTCGAACAGGAACATCACCGGATCACGCGCCAGCGCACGCCCCATGGCCACCCGCTGACGCTGACCGCCCGACAACTGACCGGGCTTGCGATCGAGCAAATGCTGGATCTGCAATGTGTCCGACACGCGCGTGACGATCGCCTTCTGCTCGTCCTTCGGCACCTTGCGAATGTTCAGGCCGAACGAGATGTTCTCGCGCACCGTCATGGACGGATACAGCGCGTACGACTGGAACACCATCGCAATGTCGCGATCCTTCGGCGAGAGGTTGTTCACCGTCTTGCCGTCGATCATGATGTCGCCCTTGGTGACCGTTTCCAGCCCGGCGATCATATTGAGCAACGTGGACTTGCCGCAGCCTGAACCGCCCACGAGGATCAGGAACTGCCCGTCCTCGATGTCGATGTTCACGCCCTTCAGAACGGGCACGCCGTTCGCATAAGTCTTGTACACGTCACGGATAGAAAGGCTTGCCATGCTGTGAATCCTTTAATGTCTCTGCGCCGAATTAATGTTCTTCCGCGCTTCAGTTGATCTTCTGTCGCGAGCGCCGTTCAGCAACTGAAGGCGCTCCGCGGAAATCAGCCCCGGAAATCAGCCCTTCACCGCGCCCGCTGTCAGGCCACGCACGAAGAACCGGCCGGCGACCATGTAGACGAGCAGGGTGGGCAGGGCGGCAATGATCGCGGCAGCCATGTCGACGTTGTATTCCTTCACGCCCGTCGATGTGTTGACCAGGTTGTTCAGGGCGACGGTGATCGGCATTGAATCGACGCCGGAGAACACGATCCCGAACAGGAAGTCGTTCCAGATCTGCGTGAATTGCCAAATCAGGCACACCATGAAAATAGGCAGCGACACCGGCAGCAGGATCTTCGTGAAGATGGTGAAGAAACCCGCCCCGTCAATACGTGCCGCCTTCACCAGTTCCGCCGGAATGCTCACGTAGAAATTGCGGAAGAACATGGTGGTGAACGCGATACCGTAGACCACGTGCACCAGCACGAGACCGGTCGTGGTGTTAGCGAGTCCCAGCAAACCTTGCAAACGCGCCATCGGCAAAAGGATGGCCTGGAACGGGATGAAACATCCGACCAGCAGCATGGTGAACACGGCGTCGGCGCCGCGAAAGCGCCAGTGCGTGAGCACGTAACCGTTGAACGCGCCGACTATCGACGAGATCAGCACGGCCGGGATCACCATGCGCACGGAGTTCATGAAGAACGGTTCCATGCCGTCGCAACGCACGCCGGTACACGATTGCGACCACGCCTTGATCCAGGGTGCGAACGTGAACGAGGTCGGCGGCGTGAGCAGGTTGCCGGTGCGCAACTGGTCGAGGTCCTTGAAGGACGTCGAGAGCATCACGTAGATCGGGAACAGGAAATACAGGGCAAACAGAACCAGCGCCGCATAGATGACGGCGCGGCTGATCGTCATCTTAGATTCCATTGCGCGTGCTCCTCGATTCCAGATACATGAGCGGCACCAGCACGGCGACGACGGTGGCGAGCATCATCATGGATGAAGCGGCGCCCAGGCCCAACTGCCCGCGGTTAAACGAAAACGTGTACATGAACATGGCTGGCAGCGAAGACGACGTGCCCGGACCGCCCGCGGTCATCGCAACCACGAGGTCGAAGGTCTTGATGGTGATGTGGCAGAGAATCAGCAGCACGGAGAAGAACACGGGCCGCATGCTCGGGATCACGATCTTGCGATAGATCCGCGGCAACGATGCACCGTCCATCTGCGCGGCCTTGAAGATCTCCGCGTCCACGCCGCGCAAACCGGCGAGGAACAGGGCCATCACGAAGCCGGTGGATTGCCACACGGCCGCGATCACCACGCAGAAGATCGCCTTGTCGGGGTTGCCGAGCCAGTCGAACGAGAAGCTCGTCCAGCCCCAGTCGTGGAAGACCTTTTCCAATCCGAGGCCGGGATTCAGGATCCATTGCCACGCCGTACCCGTCACGATGAACGACAACGCCATCGGGTACAGGAAAATCGCGCGCAACGCGCCTTCGTTACGGATCTTCTGGTCGAGCAGGATGGCCAGGAACAGCCCGAGCCCGACGCAGATCGCAATGAACGGAATGCCGAACCAGCCGAGGTTCGCAGCCGACGTCCACCAGACGTCGTTCGAGAACAGCTCGGTGTAGCGCTGGAAGCCGGTGAATTCATAGCGCGGCATCAATCGCGAATTGGTCAGCGAAAGCCAGCCGGTGATAAGGATAAAGCCGTACACGAACACCAGTGCAATCAGCACGCTTGGCGCGAGTACGAGCTTCGGAATGTATGTATCGGCAAGCGCCGCCAGAGGCGACGTGCGGCGAGGCGGGGTGCGCGATGTCTTGCTCGCGATACCGCTAGGGGAGGCAGCCACTTCTCGACTCCTGGAAATTTGCCGGCAAGAGTCTCAGGCCGGAACAGGGATACAGCAGTTTTTACGCCAACTCATGCTTGGGATTTGCCCGGGCGCGCGGCCGGTTAAAAAGCCGCGCGCCCGGTGTCAAACGAAACGATTACTTCTCGCTTACTTCGCGCGGTTACTTCGTCTTCGCGGCATTCGCGAGAGCGGCAACTGCGCTCTTCGAATCCTGCGTCGAGTTCATGAACTTCGTCACGACGTCAGTGATCGCGCCTGCTGTTGCGTCGCCTTGCGCCATGCCGTGTGCCAGCGACGGCACATAACCGCCGGCCTTGATGGCCGTCTGTTCATCGGCGTACGACTGCTTGCCGCAGGCGTCGAACTTGGCCATCGATACACCCAGGCGAACCGGGATCGAGCCCTTGTACAGGCTGAACTGTTCCTGGAACGCAGGCGACATGATGGTCTTGGCGAGCGCCAGTTGTCCCGGCGTTGCTTCCTTCGAGCCCTTCTGCTGGAAGAACACGAACGAGTCGACGTTGAACGTGTACTGCTTGGAGGTGCCCGGCACCGGTGCGCAGACATAGTCCGTACCGGCGGTCTTGTTCGCGCCCGCGAACTCGCCCTTGGCCCAGTCGCCCATGAATTGCATGCCGGCCTTGCCGTTGATGACCATGGCGGTCGCCAGGTTCCAGTCGCGGCCGGTGCGGCCGTTATCGAAATACGTTTCGATCTTGCGCACCGTGTCGAAGACCCCAACCATCTGGTCCGACGTCAGCGTCTTCTGGTCCAGGTCGACAATCGCCTTCTTGTAGAAGTCCGCGCCTTGCGACAGCACGACGTCTTCCCACAAGGTCAGGTCTTGCCACGGCTGGCCGCCTGCTGCCACCGGAACGATACCCTGGGCCTTCATCTTGTCAGCCAGCGCGAAGAATTCCGGCCACGTGGTCGGAACCTTGCCGCCTGCCTTGTCCAGTGCCGCCTTGTTGATCCACAGCCAGTTCACGCGATGCACCGAGAAGGGCGCGGCGACGTAGTGGCCATCGGCACGAATCGTCTTGTCGATTTCGGGCGGCAGGTTCTTTTTCCAGTCGCCGGCAACCGAGTCGATCGGCACGAGCACGCCTTGTTCAGCCCATTCCTGGATCAGCGGACCCTTGATCTGTGCTGCCGATGGTGCGTTGCCCGAGATGACCTGGGTCTTGAGCGCCGTCATGGCCGCCGCGCCCGCACCGCCTGCAACGGCGAAGTCCTTCCAGGTGTAGCCCTCTTTGGTCATGTCGTCTTTCAACACGCCAACAGCCTTCGACTCGCCACCGGAAGTCCACCAGTGCAGTACCGACAGGGATTCAGCCGCCTGAACCGTCTGCGCCGACACGCCGCACAACAGACCTGCGGCGCCGAGCGCGCCGATGAGCTTGCGAAATTTCATTGTTTATCTCCTCCGAACACCTGAACAAAAAACGATTGGCCCCTGATGCCGCCAGGAAGCGATGGCTGGAACATGAACAAACTGAAGTGGCCGGTTATCGGCGGTGTCGGCGGGAAAAGGCCAAGCGTTGTCCAGGGCAAGGAACCTTGGGCACGCCAGCCTGGCCGGCAGACCGAACCACGGCCGCACGGCTCTCAAGAGATGAGTGTGTCGAATCGCAACTGTGTCTCCTCTTTTGATTTTTGCCCGTTCACACTGGCATGAACCAGCGCGGCGTGCGTCCGGGGTTTTGCATCAAGCGGCTTTTGTCCCTTGCCGCACCGTTGCCTATCTGGCAAAAGCGTCATCGGCTGAGGTCAATTACCATGCAACTAGACATGAATCTCCGGGAAAACACGCATGTTCTGATTGACTAAGTGTTTTTTTCCGGGATCACGTTACCCCTTGATTTGAATTGTAGTTAAACTACAATTCAGTGTCAAAAAAAATTTTATTGGACTACGGTCCTCCTGAACCCTGCGGAGACACATGCAAAACGACTCTAATTTCACCTTTGTTCTGTTCGGCGGAACAGGCGATCTGTCGATGCGCAAGATCCTGCCGGCGCTGTTCGAAGCGCACCGTGGCGGCATGCTCGCTGAAGGCGGCAAGATTGTCGCGGTGGCGCGCGCCGCCGAAGATCGCGAGGCGTATTTGAATTGGGTCGAAGAACACGTCAAGCCGCACGTGTCGAAGAATGGCGTCGACGAAAGCGTGTGGAAGCGTTTCCTGGAGCGTTTCGTCTACGTTCGTCTCGACCTTGGCAAGCCGGAAGACTTCAAGTTGCTGCGCGATGCGGTGAACGAGCACGAGGGCACGCGGGTGTTTTATCTGGCGACGGGACCGTCGTTGTTCGTACCGATCTGCCGGGCGCTCGCCGATGTCGGCCTGAACGAAAACGCGCGGATCGTGCTGGAAAAGCCGCTGGGTTACGACTTGAAGTCGTCGAAGGCAATCAACGACGCAGTGGGCGAGATCTTCGCGGAAGAACAGATTTACCGGATCGATCATTACCTCGGCAAGGAGCCGGTGCAGAACCTGCTCGCGCTGCGCTTCGGCAATGCGCTGTTCGAACCGCTGTGGCGCCGCGAGTGGGTGGAGAGCATCCAGATCACGATTGCGGAAGAGCTTGGCGTGGAAGCGCGCGGCGACTTCTACGACAACACCGGCGCATTGCGCGACATGGTGCAGAACCACTTGCTGCAGCTGCTTTCCATCGTGACGATGGAACCGCCGCATTCCATGGATTCGGATTCCGTGCGGGACGAAAAGCTGCGCGTGCTGCGCGCGCTTAAACCTGTCGATCCGCGCGACATCAGCAAGGTTGCCGTGCGCGGCCAATATCATGCTGGCGTGATCAAGGGAACATCGGTGCCGGCGTATGCGACCGAAAAAGGCGTGCGTCCGGATAGCAATACCGAGACGTTTGTTGCGTTGAAGGTGGAAATCGAAAACTGGCGCTGGGCTGGCGTACCGTTTTTCCTGCGCACAGGCAAGCGGCTGGCGGATCGCACGGCGGAGATTGTTGTGAACTTCCGCCCCGTGCCGCATTCGGCGCTGGGTGCGAACGCATTGCGTGCCGGTGCGAACCGGCTGGTGATTCGCTTGCAGCCGAACGAAACCATTCGCTTGTATTGCCTGGCCAAGCAGCCCGGCGAGGGCATGAATCTCGCGAGCGTCCATCTGGATCTCGCCTTCGACAAGTTTTTCAAGGAAGGGCAGATGGAGGCGTATCAGCGCTTGCTGCTCGACGTGATCAATGGGCGTCTCGCGTTGTTTGTGCGGCGTGACGAGCAGGAAGCTGCGTGGCGTTATGTGGAGCCGATCCTGGACGAATGGGCGGCGTCTGCTAAACCGCCGAAGCCTTATGCATCGGGCACCTGGGGACCGGCGGCCGCAAGCGCGATGCTGGCGCAGCACGGAACGTGCTGGCTGGAAGAAGAGAATTGAAGCCGGGAAGCAAGATTAGTAGTCAGACCGTGGTACTGGGTCGGTGGAACGTGTTCTAGGACGTACGCGCTGTAGACATGTTGCAATTAAAGCCGAGACAAATCCTGTTGCGCGACGCTGAAAGTGGTTCAAGCAGTGGTTCAAGCGTTGTCGTAACGGGCGAAATGAAACCAAAACAAGGCAGCATGGAGGAGCAGTGATCCAGCTTCATACTTTTGATGAGCCAAGCGCCCAATCCGACGCATTGGCAGAAGCGGTAGGCGATGCGCTTACCGCAACGCTCGCGGCTCGCGGAGCGGCGTCGGCTGATGCCGCTGTGGCTGGCAACCCCATCCAGCACGCAACGCTCGCTGTATCTGGCGGCACGAGCCCGAAGCCATTCTTGCAAACCCTGTCGACCCGCGCGCTTGACTGGGCGCATATCGACGTCACCCTGGTCGATGACCGCTGGGTGCCCGAGACGGACGGCGCAAGCAATGCGCGCTTCGCGCGTGAAACGCTGTTGCAGAACGCAGCGAGCGGCGCGTATTTCCTGCCGCTGGTGGACACGGCACGGCCGCTGGACGCGCACATTGCGGACCTGAACGCCGATCCGCAGCGCCGGGTGCCTGACGTCGCCGTGCTCGGCATGGGCGAGGACGGCCATACGGCGTCCATTTTCGCCGATGCCCCCGAGTGGGCGTTTGCCATATCGACGGCTGACCGGTTCATCTCGGTTCATCCGGGCAGCGCGCCGCACGCGCGTGTTTCGTTGTCCATGTCCGCGCTCAAGGGTGTCAAGCAGCTTTATCTGTTCATTAGTGGCCAGAAGAAGCTGGATGTACTGAACGCTGCGCTTGCCGCACCGCAAAAAAACGCCATCTCCACGTTGGCAAATGCTCAGGGAGTCAGGCTCGATGTCTACTGGTGTGCAAAGTAAGGCCGTAACGGTAGCGGCCGGAAGTCAGCACGCCGACGGACCCAGGCTTTTGGCCGATGTTGGCGGCACCAACGCGCGGTTTGCACTTGAGATGGCGCCGGGCGTGATTGGCGAAATACGGGTGTATCCCGGCCGCGACTATCCGGGCATTGCTGAGGCGATGCAGCAGTATCTGAAGGACATCAAGGTGAGCCGCGTCAACCATGCGGCGGTGGCGATTGCGAATCCGGTGGACGGCGATCACGTCTCGATGACGAATCACGACTGGAGCTTTTCGATCGAAGCCACGCGCCGGGCGCTGGGTTTCGACACCTTGCTGGTCGTCAACGACTTCACCGCCTTGGCGATGGCGTTACCCGGCTTGACCGACGCGCAGCGTGTGCAAGTGGGTGGTGGTTCGCGCCGTCAGAACAGCGTGATCGGCTTGCTGGGGCCGGGTACGGGCCTGGGCGTGTCCGGCCTGATTCCCGCCGATGACCGCTGGATTGCGCTTGGCAGCGAGGGCGGTCATGCGAGCTTTGCGCCGTCGAACGAACGTGAAGACCTGGTGATGCGTTTTGCGCGCACGAAATGGCCGCATGTGTCGTTTGAGCGCGTGGCGGCGGGACCGGGTTTGTTGCTGATTTACGAGGCGCTTGCCGAACGCGATGGTGTGACGGTGCCGGACGATCTCGAGTCGGCCAGCATTACGCAGCGCGCTCACGATGGCGAGGCGTTGGCGCTTGAAGCCGTGAACTGTTTCTGCGGCATTCTGGGTACGTTTGCCGGGAATATTGCGGTGACGCTGGGTGCGTTGGGCGGGATTTTTATCGGCGGCGGGGTGGTGTTGAAGTTGGGCGAGTTGTTCACGAAGTCGCCGTTTCGCGAGCGGTTCGAGGCGAAGGGGCGTTTCCAGCAGTATTTGTCGAGCGTTCCCACGTTCATCATCACGGCGGAATATCCGGCGTTTCTTGGGGTATCGGCCATTTTGTCGGAGCAATTGTCGAATCGTGCGAACGGCGGTTCGTCCGCGGTATTCGAGCGGATTCGCCAGATGCGCGATGCGTTGACGCCTGCCGAGCGCCGCGTGGCGGATCTTGCGTTGAATCATCCGCGTTCGATCATCAATGATCCGATCATCGATATTGCGCGCAAGGCCGACGTCAGCCAGCCCACGGTGATTCGTTTTTGCCGGTCGTTGGGATGCCAGGGGCTATCGGATTTCAAGTTGAAGTTGGCGACGGGTTTGACCGGTACGATCCCGGTGAGTCACAGCCAGGTTCATCTGGGCGACACTGCCACTGATTTTGGCGCGAAGGTGTTGGACAACACGGTGTCTGCGATTCTGCAACTGCGTGAGCATTTGAACTTCGACCATGTGGAACGTGCGATTGACATTTTGAATGGTGCGCGGCGGATCGAGTTTTACGGCTTGGGCAATTCGAACATCGTGGCGCAGGATGCGCATTACAAGTTCTTCCGTTTTGGCATCCCGACCATTGCTTATGGTGATCTGTACATGCAGGCGGCGTCGGCGGCGTTGTTGGGCAAGGGCGATGTGATTGTGGCGGTATCGAAGTCGGGGCGTGCGCCGGAGTTGTTGCGTGTGCTTGAAATTGCGATGCAGCAGGGCGCGACGGTGGTGGCGATCACGTCGAGCAACACGCCGTTGGCCAAGCGTGCAACTGTCGCGTTGGAGACGGATCACATTGAGATTCGCGAATCACAGATGTCGATGATTTCGCGCATTTTGCATTTGGTGATGATCGACATTCTTGCGGTAGGCGTGGCGATCCGCCGAGCGGTACCGGACGCTAGCGCAGACGTGAGCGAAGCAATGACGAAGGTCCGGGAGGCGGGCGATGACGAGACGGGCGCGGTGCTTGACTGGCTGAGTCACGGCGCGGCAGGCATAGCCCGCGATTAGTGGGGCATGAGTGACTGTGGCGATAAAAAGCCTCCGATGCGAAGTTTGCATCGGGGGCTTTTTAGTTAGGGGTCACGGCACGATAAGGATAACTGAGGGCTGCGCTGATCCGTGGGGGCAGGAGCTTGCCCGAGAGCGTTGGGGGCGAAGCGTGTTCGTGTCAGGATTCGCGAGAAGGAGGGGTTCAAATATCCTTCGCTCTGGCGAGCACCGTGCTTTTGGGGCACCTATGAATCAAAACTGCACGCTGTGGACACTTAGGGTAGCGTGGTTTAAAAGCGTTTTCTTTGCTTCGTTTCTTTGTCGCTTTGGACAAAGAAATGACGTGCCGCCACGCACAGTGGCTAATAGTGATAAAGAGAAAATCCAACTCAGGCAGGCCACCACGGCGGAAAGCACCAACCCGGCACTGACTCCGACCACTAACACCGAAAGCATAAACCCCGACCACCAACAACCTGACATAGCCCCAACACCACCAACCACAACCAGTCGAGAGGAAACCTAACAATCTCAACCCACAACCCCCGAAGATCTAAAACAACCCACACCCCTAAAAGAAGACCAAAACCCGTCCACCGGTGCGAACAATAAAAAACGGTGCGATGCCCTTTCGAACACCGCACCGATACGCGCCTCTCGCAGCAGCGTGAAAACCTTATAACTCTCTCTCTGTCGTACTTGCTCCGGCTGATTCGTTCGGCTTAGAACGAGTGCTGGATGCCTGCGTACACACCGCTCTGGCTGTGACCCGGCAGCGGGTTATCGGTCGAAACCGTATTACCCGGGTTGTTGGCGTTCAGGCCAAAGTTTGCCGTCTTGCTGTTCTGCGTGGTTGCGACCTGGATATCCAGCAAGGTGCGCTTCGACAGGTTGTACGAGCCGCCGACCGTATAGATGGTCGCATTGCCGGCACCGTTGTTGGCGTTGACGTGATAGACCGCTGCGATCAACGCTGCTGCCGGCGTTGCTTGCCACGTTACGCCGCCCCATTCGTGATCGAGAGTGGTCGGCGTGCCAAGCGGCAACGAACCAGCGCCTGCGGTACGGATTGCCTGGTAGGCGCCCTGGATCTTGAACTGACCGAGGAACACGTTGAACATCGCCGTGTATTCACGCGAGGCCGAGAACGCGCCGAAATTCGACGTGGATGCCGTGCCGTCCAGCTGGCCGTTGCTAGGATCGCGGATTTCGTCGTACATGCCGCGCAACTGGAACAGCGACGTCGTGTACGTGACCTGAGCGCCCGCTTCGCGGCCTTGCGGCGTCGTGCCGTTACCGTTGAAGGACGTCGCGTTCGAGAACGCGTACTGGCCGTAGAAGTCCAAGCCCTGGAACTTCGGCGACTGGTACGAAATGTTGTTGCTCGATTGCGTCCAGTTACGACCGCGCACCAACGAAGCCGACGACCAGTTCGACTGACCGAACGGGTCAAAGTCCCACACGCCGTTGGCGATGAACAGTTCGCGACCCAGCAACAAGGTACCGAACTGATCGTTGGCGAGGCCTACCGTCGCCCAGCGATTGAAGATCTCGTTGTTGCCCGGACCTGCGCCCGTCGTGGTGCTGAAGCTGCCTTCCAACTGGAACACGGCCTTGTTGCCGCCGCCCAGGTCTTCCACGCCCTTCATGCCCCACAGGCTCGTACCCCAGTCGCCGCTTTCCGCGCGGAAACGGTTCGAGCTGCCGGTGGTAACGCCATTGGCCCCGCCTGTCGGGGCACCATTCATGTATTCCAGACCGGCGTCGAGCCGGCCGTAGAGCGTCACGCTACTTTGAGCGTGCGCCACAACGCCGACCGTCAGCAGCGAAGCCGCGAGCAAAGCTTTCTTCATCATCTCCTCCAACCCTGTCAAAAATAGAAGCCTAAAAGCGGCGGTATTGGTCCGGCGCCAGCGCACCGAACCGGAAACTATTTAGAGGGATGACACCCGAAGGACGGGTGTCCGTGACGTCCGGGATGCCACGTTGAGTGGCTGCCCGTGTCACAACCGACTTGGGATCGGTGTCTCCTCAGTTCTTTTTGAAGTAAAACTACTTTTAATGAACTTCGTTTCCGTACTTTGATTACTAATTTAGCAAAATACCTTTGTGCCGCCAAGAAAATTGTTGCCAACCCACTTTCTGTCTCGAAAATGCAATGATCGGTGTGTTGCGGGTTTGCACGAGGTGGGCAAAAAAAGGCGCAAACCCTTGTGGGATAAGGGTGTGGGTGATCTTGCCCCTTAACGCTATGGATTGCCTCTATTGACGGACGATGCGCGTGCGGTTAATGCACCGAGGGCTTAAAGACCCCGTGTCTGTTTAGATATACCAACTAAAAAAGCGCCCCTTGGGGCGCTTTCGGTTTTGCGGCGTGGTCAGTCTGTAGTTTTACTTCAGGTTGCCCGACAGGAATTGCCTGAGCCGCTCGCTGCGGGTGTTGCCGAAAACGTCGTCGGGACGTCCTTCTTCTTCTATCCGTCCTTGATGCAGAAACACCACGTGATTCGACACGTTGCGGGCGAACGCCATTTCGTGCGTGACCACGATCATCGTGCGGCCCTCCTCGGCGAGCGTCTGCATGACCTTCAGCACCTCGCTCACCAGCTCGGGATCCAGCGCCGAAGTCGGTTCATCGAAGAGCATGACGTCCGGGTGCATCGCCAGCGCTCGCGCGATCGCCACGCGCTGCTGCTGGCCGCCCGACAGATGCGACGGATACTGCTGTTCCAGCCGCGGCGCGAGTCCCACTTTCTCGAGATAGGTGCGCGCGCGCTCAAGCGCTTCCTGCTTCGATAGCCCCAGCACTTTCAGCGGCGCCTCCATCACGTTTTCCAGCACGCTCAGGTGCGACCAAAGGTTGAAATGCTGGAACACCATGGAAAGACGCGTGCGCATGCGCTGCAACTGCTTGGGTTCAGCCGCTTTCAGCGCGCCGTACTTGTCCTTGAGCGTGCGGATTTCCTCGCCATCGACAAAAATCCGGCCCTGATTTGGCTGCTCCAGAAAGTTGATGCAGCGGAGCATCGTGCTCTTGCCCGACCCGGACGAGCCGATGACGCTGATCACATCGCCGGCTTTCGCCCTTAGCGAGACGCCCTTGAGGACTTCGTTGTCGCCGTACTGCTTGTGCAGGTTATCGACGAAAAGCTTGGATGCCGGTGTGTTCATGAGGTGCCGATCCTGTTCCTGTTCCTTGAGGCTTATTTACCCTGCGGCCGCAAGTAGGCGAGCCAGCGATACTCGGCACGGCGAAACAGCCACACGAGCGCGAACGAAATGCACAAATAGAGCAGGGCGGCGATGCCGAACGCCTGGAACGATTGATAAGTCGCGGAATTCACGTCGCGGGCAATCTTGAGGATGTCCGGCACGGTGGCGGTAAACGCGACGGTGGTCGCATGCAGCATCAGGATCACTTCGTTGCTGTAGTAGGGGAGCGCCCGGCGCAACGCCGACGGCAGGATCACGCGCCGGTACAGCGTGAACGACGACATCCCGTACGCCCGCGCTGCTTCAATCTCGCCGTAAGGCGTCGCCCGGATCGCGCCGGCGAAGATTTCGGTGGTGTACGCGCAGGTGTTCAGCGTGAACGCGAGCAGCGTGCAGTGCATGCCATCGCGGAAAAACTGGTTGAGCAGCACGTGATCGCGGACCACTTGCAGGCTGTAGAGGCCCGTGTAGCAGAGCAGCAGTTGCACGTAGAGCGGCGTGCCGCGGAAGATATACGTGTAGACCCAGACGCCGCGCGACAGGAACTTGTTCTTCGACACCCGCGCGACCGACAACGGGATCGACAGGCAGAAGCCGAGCACGATCGATACAACCAGCAGCCATAGGGTGATAGCGAGGCCGGTGATGCGATAACCGTCGGTGAACAAATAGTTGCGCCAGTATTCCTGGATGATTTCGAGCATGGATTCCGCCGCGTGGGGGTTACCTGGGGTTGCCGGTAATGTCTGGGTTCAAGCGAGGGCGCTTGGCGCACATGCGCCGCATGCCGGCTGCGACTGCTTTCGGCTTCTCATGTTGCTCATGGCTAGAGGTCAGCCTTGCGCACGCCCGACGAGTACCGCCGTTCAAGCCACATCAGCACGAGATTCGATATCGTGGTGATCACGAGATAGACCGCGCCCGCGAGCAGCGTGAAAAAGAAGAACCGCAACGTGCCCTTGCCGGCGTCCTGGGCGGCCTTGACCACGTCCGCCAGACCGATGATCGATACCAGCGCGGTCGCTTTCACCATCACCTGCCAGTTGTTGCCAATGCCCGGCAGCGCGAAACGCATCATCTGCGGGAACATGATTCGCGAGAAGGTTTGCCATGGGGTCATGCCGTAAGCCGCGCCCGCCTCAAGCTGGCCGCGTGGCACGGAGAGGAACGCGCCGCGGAAGGTTTCGGTGAAATACGCGCCATAGATGAAACCGAGCACGATGACACCGGCGACGAACGGATCGATATCGATCTGATCCCAGCCCAGGAAATCGGTGAGGTGATTGAGCCAGATCTGGATGCTGTAGAACAGGAGCAGCATCAGCACGAGGTCCGGAACGCCGCGCACGAGCGTGGTGTAGATCGTGCCCGCGCCCGAAGAAATGCGATTCCTCGACAGTTTCGCCGCCGCGCCGAGGAGCCCGATCACGAATGCGAACACGAGCGACAAGACCGCCAGCTTGACGGTTTGCCATGTGCCCGAGAGGATAAGCGGCCCGTAGCCTTGCAGAAACATGGTGATTCCTTGATGACGTGCGCGTGTGCCGTGGCCTTCGCTTTTTTTCGCTGTTGCCTGTTCAGCCGCGCTTTTTTTCCTGAATTCACATAACCGCTGTCTCGCGGCCTGCTTCGGGTGTTCGGTGAACCCGGGCCTCTCGCCGTGCTTGGTTCCTGGTTTATCTACACCCGCCGTCAGCAGCCGCGCTGCTTCTTTCTGCTTCGTTCTACCTCTCGCCCGCTCCCCGGCAAACAAACTGCGGTCACGTCCGGTCACCGCCGCTTCGACCGCGCCCAGAGGGACTGCTGTCAACCGACCGTCTTCGGCGGTGCTTATTCTAGGTGTCCAAAATTGGTGCGTTTTGTCGACAAAGACCTTTCGCCCGAAAATATGCGACCTCGGCTAAAGTCCGCGGACGCACCGTGCGGCTTTCCCGGCGCGCCTTTCCGGCGGGGCGCCGACATCTCAGGCGGCCGCTGACCCTTGAAAAGGCCGGTATTCTACCCGAAGCCGACCGGTGCCCGAGGCCGCGCGCCGCGCGCCGGTTCGAGCGTCCCGTTGCTCGATTTTCCCTGCAATGCCCGCGCACTATCGAGATTGCACGCATTTTCAGGACGGTGTGGTGCCTGCACAGGCGATTGTTTAGCGTGGTGAGCGCCCTTACATTCTCTCCATCGCAATATCACCGGGAGTTCGATATGTTTGAAATTCGACGCGCCAACGAACGCGGCCACGCTAACCATGGCTGGCTTGATTCGTATCACAGCTTTTCTTTCGCCGGCTATGACGACCCGAAGCACGTGCATTTCGGCGCGCTGCGGGTGATCAACGAGGATCGCGTGGCGGGTGGCCAGGGTTTCGGGACGCACGGCCATCGCGACATGGAAATCATCAGTTACGTGCTCGAGGGCGCACTGTCGCACAAGGACAGCATGGGCAACGGCTCGACCATCCGTCCCGGCGACGTCCAGCGCATGAGCGCCGGCACGGGCGTGCGGCATAGCGAGTTCAATGGCTCGGCCACTGAAACCGCGCATTTCCTGCAGATCTGGATCATCCCGGACGCAGCGAGCAATGCACCGGGCTACGAGGAAAAGCGTTTCGACGACGCTGAAAAGCGTGGCCGGCTGCGGGTGATCGCGTCGCCGGAGGGACGGGACGGCGCGGTCAAGCTGGGCGCCGATGCCGAGCTTTACGCAGGTCTTTTCGACGGCGATGAATGCGCGGAATTCGACGTGCCGGCCGGGAGGCGAGTGTATGTGCACGTGGCGCGGGGCGCGATTTCGGTGAACGGCGAAGCGCTGGTGGCGGGCGATGCCGCGAAGCTGGAAGGGGTGTCGAAGGTCACGCTGGATCAGGGCGCCGGCGCTGAAGTGATCCTGTTCGACCTGGCGTAAACAGTTACTTGCTGATCTTTCCCGTCTTTGGGGGAAGGGACGAGAAAAGGCCGCGGAAGCGATTCCGCGGCCTTTTGTATTGGTTAGCGCGCTTTGAATTTCCCGGAGGCGCCCGGATAACACCGCGCCGCGCGCCCGCTGGACCAACACGGAACTGGCTTGTATCGATCAATCGCGTCGCCCGTCGTTTCAACGCTAAAAGTAATGTCACATCCGGGCAATGCAAAAAAACCGTTCCAACGTCAGCCGGAACGGCCTGTCGGGCTCCCTGCGATTGAACCGGCGGGCCACGCCGCTTCAATCGCAGGCTCCGGGCGCCTACCTCAGCCAATGCTCAGGCGGCGCTCACGGATTAACGGCCGATGCTCCAGCAGGCGCACCGTGCATGCCGCGATGCTGACTCCAGCGCTCATGCATCTTTTCCCGGCGCGCTTCCATTCTCGCGAAGCGCTGCTTGAGCGCTGTACTGACCGTGGTCTTTTGCTGGTCATTCAGCGTGTTATAGAAGTTCAGCCACGCGGCGCTGGTCTGGTCGCGCAACTGGGCATTCTGCTGCTCGATCTTCTGATGCGCCGCGTACATGGCGTTCAGATCGAGAATGGGCTGCTGCTTCATTGAAGCTAGTTGTGCGTGCATCTGCTTGTGGCTCTCACGCATGGCCTGATGATTCTGCTTCATGGTGCTGAGCGCGGCCTGCCACGCTTTTTCCTGGTCTGCGTTGAGATTGAGCTGACTGTGCAACTTGTCGAACTCTTTCTTCATCTGCATTCCCCGATGATGCCCGCCCGGGCCTCCGGGACCGCCCATCATGCCTGCACCGCCGGGCGGCGGCGCGTCGGGCGCGGCGGCGCTGGCGGCGTTGACCGCGCCGATCGACAGGGCGAGCGCAGCGGCGGCGGTGGCGAGGAATCGGGACTGCTTCAACATGGTTTACTCCTTTTTTGATTTCCAGAGCCGATCTGGCTGCGCCGTTTCGGTGGTCGCGCCTTCGGTAAGACACAGCGTAGACAGTCGCCGCGAAGCGCGTGTTACGAGCAGGGGCCTCGTTATTACGCCGGTTTACTTCCGCCTTTCGCGGTAACACCCAGTAAACGTTTCCAGTGTGTTTGCAACGTGGAGGCCGCGGACTGGCGTTAAACTGCGTCGCATGGCTACTCAAATACTTGTCGTCGACGACGACTCTGAACTGCGCGACCTCCTGCGCGACTACCTGGTCCGGCAAGGCATCGAAGTATCGGTGCTGCATGACGCGGGTACGCTCGAACGGCGCCTCGAACGCGAGCGCCCGGACCTGATCGTGCTCGACCTGATGATGCCGGGTGTGGACGGACTGACCGCGTTGCGCAAGTTGCGCGCTTCGGGTGACGACATTCCGGTGATCATGCTGACGGCGCGCGCGGACGACGTGGATCGCATCGTCGGACTGGAACTTGGCGCTGACGACTATCTGGGCAAACCGTTCAACCCGCGCGAATTGCTGGCGCGCGTGCAGGCAGTGTTGCGCCGGCGCCGTACGATTCCGTCGGCGGCGCCCGAGCAGCGCGAACCGTTTTCGTTCGGGCGTTTCCGGCTCGACTTCCAGTCGCGCACGCTTCATCAGGACGAAACGCCGCTCACGCTGTCGGGCAGCGAGTTCGCATTGCTGAAGATTTTCGTTAATCACCCCATGCGCACGCTGACGCGCGAGCGCCTGCTCGAACTGCTGCACGGTCCCGAATACGACGGCACCGACCGCGGTATCGACGTGCAGGTGTGGCGTCTGCGCCGGATTCTCGAAACCGATCCGTCCACGCCGCGCTTCATCCAGACGGTGCGCGGACGCGGTTATGTGTTCGTGCCGGACGGCGAGCAAAATGCGTCGGCCCATTGATTCACTGTTCGGCCGGCTGGTTGTCCTGGTCATCGGCGTGCTGGTGTTGTCGCACGTCGCCTGGTTCACGGTCATCCGGCTCGAGCGGGATCAGACGCAAACTCGCTACGCAGTAGAAGAGGCCGCGTTCCTGGTCGACGCCGTGCGCCAGCACATCGCGAATTCGCCGGATCAGCCGCTGCCGTCGAGCGTGAGCGTGGTTGAGCCCAACAGTCATGAAGTTCCCAAACCCTTCACCGACGCTGACAGCAGCCGCGTGCCGCCGCAGTTCGGGCGATTTATCGACGACTTGCGGGATCGCTTGCCGGATGGCACCGACATCCGCATCGGCGAGCCGGGCGGCCCGCCGCGCCTGTGGGTGCGAGGCGCGAAGGACGCCAGCTGGATTGTCGTGCCGGTTCAGCCTTTGCGGCCGCCGCGTTCGCGCGACCGGATGCTGCTCTGGCTCGCGATTATTTTTTCCACGGCGGTGATGGCTGCACTCTTTGCCGCGTGGCAATTACAGACGCCGTTGCGTTCGCTGGCGCAGGCGGTCGGCCGCTTCGGCCGGGGTGAACCTACTCCGCCGGTGCCCGAGCGTGGTCCGCGCGAGCTGCGGCAGTTGACCCACGGGTTCAACCAGATGGTGCGCGAAGTGGAGCAGACGGAAAGCGACCGCGCGGTCATGCTGGCTGGGGTCGCCCATGATCTCAAGACGCCGCTTGCGCGTTTGCGCCTGCGTGCTGAAATGATGGATGAAGCGAAACTACGGGACGGCGTGGTGCGCGACGTGGATTCCATGGCGCATATCGTCGACCAGTTCCTGGTGTTCGCACACGACGGCGCCGATCGCAGCGAGCCAGCCGAAGTTGATCAGCAGTGCGAGCGCATTGCGCGCAGTTATCGCGCTGTCACTGTGGGCGCGCCGTCTATTCAGACCCGGCTTACAGCGGGGCGGGATTTCGCGTTGCCCGCGGCGACGCTTGACCGCTTGCTGTCGAACCTGCTCGATAACGCTCACGCGTACGGCGCACCGCCGATCGTGATCGAAACGTTGCGCGGGACGAATGGCTGGATTTTGCGCGTCATGGACAGCGGCAGCGGGATCGCGGCACACGATCTGGTGAAGGCGAGCCGGCCGTTCGTCAGGCTCGATCCGGCGCGCGGCGGCAGTGGCCACAGCGGGCTGGGGCTTGCGATTGTTGAGCGGCTGGTACGGCGGGCGGGCGGTGAATGCGAAATTGGCAATCGCCCCGAAGGCGGCCTGCAGGCCGTGATGACCTTTCCTTTCGATGTGGTGGCGCGCTCGGCCGAGATGCTGCATGGCGACGTGCTGCATGAAGCGCGCATGATGTGATTGGCCAGCCCGGGGCTTGGCGTCCTCGGGCGGCGGGTTTCGCGCGTGGCCAAAACTCCGCCGCCAAACCCCCGCAGCGCCAGCGAACCCAAGCCTGGCGTCAGGCGAAATCCCTAGTCGAACAAGGTATTGAGCGCGGAAGCCGCTTCGCTGTCGACCGTGTTGTACGTCACGGTCGCGGCTTCGAAAATATAGTGCGTGGTGTATTTGCCGAACCGCGCCAGGATTTCCTCCTGGATCACTTCGGGGGCGACCTCAAGACGCAAATACCAGGCAGTCGAAGAGAGTCGTGTCTGGAACGCACCATACTCGGCCAGCAAGTGATCGAACGCTTCAGCGTCCTGATCGCGGCAGACAATGACCAGATTTCCCTTCATGCACCCCTCCTGATTCTTGATAACGGCAGATATCGAACTCGAAGATCGATAATACCTGCTGTCGTGCCGCTGCCGCACCACGCCTTTCAGCCAACGTCTCGCTAAATTGCCGTTTTAGCCGGTTTAACTTTGCGTCAGACCGTTTCAGGATGCAGCGGCATGGGGGGGCGGGTATCGGCCGGGCGCACTTCGCTGCGGTCGCGCCCTCCCGATTTCGCCGCATACAACGCCAGATCCGCGCGCTTGAGCAGGTTTTCGGCCGTGTCGCCGTCGCTCATTTCCGTGATGCCAATGCTCACGCTCAGCGTGGAGTCGTCGGGGAGATAAGCGCAATGCTCCTGGTTGAAGCGCTTGCGCAGGCGTTCGAGAACCGTGTGGGCATCGGCGAGCGAGGTATGCGGCAGCAGCAGACCGAATTCCTCACCGCCCAGGCGCCCGACACCGTCGCTCGCGCGCAGTTGCCCTTCGCACATCCGCACGAAATGTTCGAGCGCGCGGTCACCGGTGGCGTGGCCGAAGCGGTCATTCACCTGCTTGAAGTGGTCAAGGTCGGCGATTGCAACTGACAGCGGCATGCCCCCCGAGCGGGCCAGATCGACTTCGCGGCGCAAGGTATCGAGGAAATAACGTCGTGACAGCGCTCCGGTCAACGCGTCGTGCCGGGCTTCGGCGGACAGCAGCGCATTGGCCGACTGCAACTGGTTGGCCAGATGGCGCGTGGCCCGGTGCAAGCGCCGTTCGCGCAGGTATGACACGGTGATCACAATGGCCAGCAGGCTCACGCCGAGTGTCGTCAGGAACACCAGCAGCCTGTCGCGACGTTGATTGCTCACGATTTCCGTCCAGTTCGGCAGCGGATGGACAATATGCGCGGCAAGCCCCGAGTTCAGACCGGTGCGTTCGTCGTAGAGAGAGGGCGTGTTGCTGTCGCCGGAGGAGAAAAACGAGTGTGCGAGCGAAGGCGGCAGCCAGGGCGCGTCCGCCCGCACGCGGTCCCCAATGTTGGTCAGCGGCAGCGTACGGAAATCGACCCGCCGATACGCATCCAGCCGCTCCGCCCTCGACATTTGCAGCACGGGCGAATCTGGCAGCACGCGGTTTTCGAGCCGGCTTTCGTGAGCCATGATGATCACGCCGTTGCTGTCGGTGACGAATGTGCCCGCGCGCGCTACCCAGTGGCGCAAGCGGTCGATACTCACTTTGGCGATCACCGCGCCTACCAGGAAGCCGTCGCGATACACCGGCGTCGCGATGAAGATGCCGGGGTCGCCGTTCATCCGGCCGACGCCGTAAGTTTCGTTGAACGCGCCGAGCAGCGCTTTCTGGATATAACCGCGCATGCGCATGTCGATGCCAACGAAGCTGTTCGAGTCATTCCCGTTGCTCGACGCCACGCAAAAACCATCGCTATTGACGACCCACACATAGTCGAGGCCCGTGAAGCCGCGGGCGTTGCGCAGGAAGTTGTCGAGTTTGGCGAGCGCCGGCGCGGCGAGCCATTTTGCCCGCCGCTCGGGCTCGGTTTGCCTGATTTCTTCCGTGGAACCGTGGGATTGGGCGAGCGCCAGCTGGATCATGTCCATTTCGGCGATAGTGGCCGGAATCGCCCGGGACATGGCGATGTCGCTGGCAATGATCTGCGCGGTGTTGTCGACGATCGACGCAGCCATTTGCTGCTCCACGCGTACCGACGCGGTCAGTTCTTGCTGTACCATTCGGTCCGACACCATCCCGGCGGCAACCCAGCACACGCATGCGAGCAACGCGAAGGCGAGCGTCGCGATGGCGCGGTGGAAGGTTGTCTTGTTCATCGATCCTCTGGCCTGTCTGACTGTGGCGCGACCGCGCGTCACGAGCATGTTATGAGTGTTTTACCGGCATATGAGCATCTTACCGGGCGCAGCCGCGCGTATATCGGTAGTTCGCCCAACCGCAGTCCGATTTGCCCAGGTTCGCTCCGGTTCACCCACTTGGCCCACGCCTTCACGCCTCGATTGGACGACGTTTTCTCCCGGCCATCAAGGTGTTATCGGCACGAGCGCGCGTTTCTGAACCGTGTGTCCACGTTCGCCACGGGTCAGCCGTTTAACCCAGGGGCGGTGCTGAGCGCGGTGGATCAGGAAAACCGGCAACAGACCCGCCGGCCGAGGTTGTGCGTGAAACAAAGGTTGGTGTAGTGTCGTGCGTTTCCGAAATAGTCAAGTTGTGTGTCGGCCGGGTGGGCGAGTGTTCAATGGCACCGCACCACCATGCGCCGGGTTCTGCCTGGAACGCGCAGGACTCCGCTGGTTTGACGGAGAGGCGAGGTCAGGCCGCGCCCGCGCCTGGCGGATGAGGGAAGGGCGGAGTATCCGCTTGGGAAACAAGAATACAGGCAATAACACAGGCGCCGGACGCTGCCTCGCGCAACGGCGGCCTGCTGCAACGAGCCTCAACGGGAAGGGCGTGGAATGGATTTCGGCTTTAACCTGACTCGAACGGCGAACGCTTCGGCGTTGCGTCTGTTGCCTAATCGATGGGACTTCGTCGCGTTCCCGCTGATTATCTGCGTGCTTGCGCTCACCGTAGTCGGCTTTCACGAGACGTTGGCGCCCATCTCGACACTGCAAACGCAGGCCATTTCGCTCGACCCGGCGAACCTGCCCGAATACGCGCTGCGCACTACCTTGCGCATGCTTGCGGCCATGGTGGCGTCGCTGGTCTTCACGCTGATCTACGGCACGCTCGCGGCGAAGAGCCGGCGGGCGTCCGTCGTGCTCGTGCCGATCCTGGACATTCTCCAGTCGGTGCCGGTGCTCGGTTATATCTCGTTCACGGTCACGTTCTTTCTCGCGTTGTTCCCGGGCCGCGTGTTCGGCGCCGAGCTGGCGGCGATCTTCGCCATTTTCACGAGCCAGGCGTGGAACATGACGTTCAGCTTCTATCAGTCGCTGCGGACCGTGCCGCGCGATCTCGATGAAGTCTCGCGCGGTTTTCACCTGACCAACTGGCAGCGCTTCTGGAAGCTCGAAGTGCCGTTTTCGATGCCCGGCCTCATCTGGAACATGATGATGTCGATGTCGGGCGGCTGGTTCTTCGTCGTCGCCTCCGAAGCGATCGTGGTCGGTAACCGCACCATCGTATTGCCGGGTATCGGCGCGTATCTGGCAACGGCCATTGGCGAGCGCAATCTCGGCGCGATCGGCTGGGTGATCCTGGCAATGACCGTTGTGATCCTGGCCTACGATCAGCTCATGTTCCGTCCGCTGGTTGCCTGGGCCGACAAATTCCGCATGGAAAACACGAGTTCGGGCAACGTGCCGGAGTCGTGGCTGCTCGACCTGATTCGCCGCACGCGCTTGATTCACCAGTTGCTCGTGCCGGCGGGCTGGATGATCGGCAAGATGGCGCGGGTGCCGCTGAAGCTGCCGTCGCTGCAAGGCCGCCTGCCGAAATTCCCGATAGGCGCGTCCGGGCCGACGCCCGCGGCGCGCAACAAGTCCCGTAATCCGTCCCGTGCCGGCGATATCGCGTGGGCGATCATCGTCCTCGCGCTGACGGTGTTCCTGGTGTGGAAAGTGACGGTTTTCGTGAGCACCGGCGTCACGTGGGGCGAAGTCTGGCACGTCTTCTGGCTGGGCTTGATCACGCTGTTTCGCGTGATGGTGCTGATCGCGCTGGCTTCGGTGATCTGGGTTCCGATCGGTGTGCTGATCGGGCTGCGGCCCGCCCTGGCCAGCAAGATCCAGCCGCTCGCGCAGTTCCTGGCCGCGTTCCCGGCGAACTTGCTGTTCCCGGTGTTTGTCGTGGTGATCGTGAAATTCGACCTGAACCCGGATATCTGGCTCTCGCCGCTGATCGTGCTGGGCACGCAGTGGTATATCCTTTTCAACGTGATTGCCGGGGCGACGTCGTATCCGAACGATTACCGTGAAGCGGCCACCAATTTCCAGATCAAAGGCTGGCAGTGGTGGCGCCAGGCCATCCTGCCGGGCATTTTCCCGTACTACGTGACGGGCGCGATCACCGCATCGGGCGGGGCGTGGAATGCGAGCATCGTGGCGGAAGCGGTGTCGTGGGGTCATACGAAAATCGTGGCCCACGGGCTTGGCGCGTACATAGCGCAAAGTACGGCCGACGGCGATTATCCGAAAATCATCCTCGGTATTGCCGTGATGTCGCTGTTCGTCACACTCTTTAACCGGCTCCTGTGGCGGCCGTTGTTCGCTTTCGCTGAAGCGCGCCTGAGGCTGGACTGAGTCCGAAGCCCGTCATCCGGCCGAACGCCCGCCGCCAACGGCCCACACCGTGAAATTTTTGTAATCAGCAACACGCGAGCGCCTATGTCAACGCAGACGAATACGACCACCCAAACGCCGCCGATCCCGCCGCGCCTCGGCCAGGAAATCCTGCGCGTCGACAAAGTCAGTCGCGGCTTCAACAAGACGCAGGGCGAACTGCTCGTGCTCGAAGACGTGAACCTGACGCTCAACGAAGGCGAGATTGTCGGGTTGCTGGGCCGTTCGGGTTCCGGCAAGTCGACGCTGTTGCGGATCATCGCCGGCCTGATCGAGCCGACAGGCGGTGAGGTCACCTATCTGAACGAGCCGCTGCACGGCCCGGCCAAAGGCGTGGCCATGGTCTTCCAGACCTTCGCGCTGTTTCCGTGGTTGACCGTGCTGCAGAACGTGGAAGCGGGGCTGGAGGCGCAGGGCGTGCCGTCGAAGCTGCGGCGCGAGCGGGCGCTGGCCGCCATTGACCTGATCGGTCTCGACGGTTTCGAAAACGCGTATCCGCGTGAGTTGTCGGGCGGCATGCGCCAGCGGGTGGGTTTTGCGCGCGCGCTGGTCGTCGACCCGACGTTGTTGCTCATGGACGAGCCGTTTTCCGCGCTCGACGTGCTGACCGCGGAGAACTTGCGTACCGATCTGCTCGATCTCTGGACGCAGGGCAAGATGCCGATCAAGTCGGTGCTGATCGTGACGCATAACATCGAGGAAGCGGTGTTCATGTGTGACCGGATCCTCGTGTTGTCGTCGAATCCGGGGCGCGTGATGGCTGAGATCCGGGTGCCGTTCAAGCACCCGCGCAATCGTCTTGATCCGGCGTTCCGTCGTCTGGTCGATGACATCTACGCCAAGATGACCGCGCGGCAGTTCGGCGAAGAGAAGAAAAAGGGCCTGGAACTGAGCAGCTGGCTGCCGCAGGTGTCGACCAACCTGATGGCGGGTCTGATCGAAACGCTTGCCGCCGATCCGTATCACGGCCGCGCCGACATGCCGGAAATCGCGCGGTCGCTGCATCTGGAAGTGGACGATCTGTTTCCAGTGGCCGAAGTGCTGCAGCATCTGGGTTTCGCCGACGTGCGCGAAGGCGATATTTTCCTGACGCCGCCGGCGCGCGTGTTCGCCGAGTTTGGTACGCAGGAGCGCAAGATGATGTTCGCGGAGCATTTGCTGCGGCACGTGCCGCTCGCAGCCCGGATCAAGAAGGTGCTGAACGAACGGCCTGGGCATCGTGCACCGCGCGTGCGCTTCGAGCAGGAACTGGAAGACTTCCTCTCCGATAAAGCCGCCGAGGAAACGCTGGACGCGGTGATCAACTGGGGCCGTTACGGCGAGATTTTCTCGTACAACGACCAGACCGAGATTTTCAGCCTGGAGGATGTCGAGTCCTGACGGACGGAGACAAAACACCGGTTCAACGGTGCGGCTTTTAAAAAAAACGCGGCTTATCCAGAAACGGATGCCGCGTTTTTTGCGTTTGCACGTCTTTGTTTTAGTTATCGATCTGCGGTTCTGGTTCGGTCATCACGAGGTTTCCGGCCGGTAAGCGCGTGATTGCATGCAGTTATGGAAGGACTCCGAAGGATTGTTTCATATTGCGCTGAGAGCCAGGCCTATTATGGCTTCGAACGTTTCGATACCGCGCCATTGAATCGCTTTGCGCAAGATTGCTCCAGCGGAAATCGTGGATTACGCTTTGATCCCCAACCGGACACGCACCCGTCGACACGCCTGGCTAAAACCGGCGCGGGACGATCACACACGGCAGGGCAGACGCGTCGTCAGCCCGAAACGTGGAGACAAAAGATGCGCTCGCTGTTGCCGCCCAACTGGCTCTTCAAACCCGCTCGGCTAACCCGCCTGTCTATCGGCGTGACGTGTTTGCTGCGCGTTCCGTCTGCGCTCGCTGTATGCGACAACCTGGCGCCCGCAAGCGGAGAAACCACCACATGCAACACCAATGCGCCGAATCCATCGACGCTGCCCGTGGTAGCCGCCAACGGAAGCACGGGCGTCACCGTGGTCGTGCTGCCCGGCTCCGGCATCAGCGTGACCAATATCAACGGCATCGTCGTTCGGGATTCGAGCACCGTGACGAACCTTGGAACGCTGCAAATCAACGGGGATACGTTCGATGCCATCTCGTCCGGGGGAAGCGCAAACGGCCTCGGGCACAACTCGCTGACCAACGGCGGCTCGATCCAGACGGGCGGAGCGGAGTCCGAGGGCATGTTCAATACATCGGCGGCGGTGAGGATGCTGAACGCCGCGGGCGGGGTGATTTCCACGGGCGGTGCAAGTGCGGCAGCCATGCTGGACTTTTCCAACGCCGGCGGCGGCTCGCTGACCAACAACGGCGCGCTTACCACTTCCGGCGACGGTTCCTACGGCATGGCCGCCGAGACTTCCGGAGACACGATCGTCAACAACGGCACGATTACGACGTCGGGAGCCAGTTCTTATGGTCTTTTCGCGAACGGCAGCGGCGTCGGAACGACGTTGACCAACAACGGGTCCGTCGAGACATCCGGACCGAACGGCCACGGCATCATCTCCCTCGACGCCACGCCGGGACTCATCACGAACACGGGTTCGATCGTGACGCATGGGCCGAACGCGCTCGGCGCATATCTCGCGAACACGGTCACCCTGGTCAACGCCGCGGGGGCACGTATTGCCAGCGATCAGGACAACGGTATCGACGCCAACGGCGGTGGCACGTTCACCAACGCCGGGACCATCTCGGGCGGCAACGTAGGGATGTCGGTGGTCGGGGGCAACACGCTGATCGTGAACAGCGGGGTGATCGCGGGCGGCACGAATCTCGGCATCTCGACCACGGGCCCGTACGTCGTCACCATCACGAATACCGGCCAGATATCGGGCGGCGGTGGCGTTGCCGTATGGACCGATACCGGCGTGAACACGTTCAACATGGACGGCGGCACAGTCACCGGACTGATCCGGCAAGGCGCCGGCGTCAACACGTTCGTGATGCAGGCGGGCCAAGTCGATTCCGTCGATCAGGGCGGACCGCAGCCGCGCTTCACGCTGAACGGCGGAGTCGTCACGGGTGGCCTGACGAACGGCGGCGCCGTCACGATCACCGGCGGGCGCATTGGCAGCGTGGGGCTGACGGCCGCGAGCAATACCTTCACGATGTCCGGAGGGCAGCTCGATGCAAACCTGACGGCAGGTGCCGGCGATACGGCGTTGACGCTATCGGGCGGGACGATCGGCGGCACGGTCACGCTTGGCAACGGCACGAACGCCATCACGGTCACGGGCGGATCGATTGCGCAGGGTCTTGCATCAGGCGACGGGACCACGACCTTCGGATGGCTGGGCGGGGGCGTGATCGGTGGATCGGTGTCGTTCGGAGCGGGCGCGGTCACCGCCACGTTGTCGAATCTGAGCGATGCCAACCTTGCCGGGTTATCGACATTCGACGGCGGCGCAGGCCACGACACCCTCACGTTCGATCACACGCAAGCCAGCGGCCTGAGCCGTTTCGTGAACTGGGAAAGCATCGCGGTGACGAACGCCAGCCGGCTCACGCTCGACGGCCAGGGCCTGACGCTCGGCGATGCCGCGACGCAAACCGGTGTGCTCGGCATCGATTCGACGAGCACGCTTGCGTGGAACGGTGGCGGGTCATCGGCAATCATGGCCGCCGGGCCGGGCGGCCTCGTGACGGTAAGCAACGCGGGCACGATCGATTTGACCGGCGGCGCGGGCCCGCACAGTGCGCTGGTTGTCGGCGGCAACTATGTCGGGCAGGGTGGCAAATTGCTGGTGCAGAGCGTGCTCGGGACGGACGGTTCGCCGAGCGGAAAACTGGTGATTTCGCAAGGCGCGGCGACGGGCAATACGGCGATCGGCGTGACGAACGCCGGCGGCGCGGGGGCGCTGACAGTGGCCGACGGGATCATGGTCGTGCAGACGGTTCAGGGCGGGACGACGGCCGCGACGGCGTTTTCGTTGTCGCAGCCGGTCAAGGCCGGGGCGTTCACGTATTACCTGTTTCGAGGCGGGGTCACGGCGGGGACGGGGGACGACTGGTATTTGCGGTCGAGCATCACGCCGGTGCCGCCGGTGCCGCCGGTGCCACCTGTTCCACCGGTGCCGCCTGTGCCACCGGCTCCCCCCGCACCGCCGCCCACATCGCCTGCGCCGCCTGCACCTCCTACGTCGCCTGCACCTCCTACGTCGCCGGCACCGCCGCCGACAGACCCGACATCGCCGCCGCAAGCACCGACGCCACTCTATCGCATCGAAGTACCGCTCTACGCGGAGATCCCCTCAATCACGCGCGAGCTTGGTATCGAACAGATCGGCACTTTTCACGACCGCCAAGGCGATCAATCGATGTTAAACGAGGCGGGCGCGGTGCCTGCGGCATGGAGCCGTGTCTGGGGTAACCGGACGATCACGAGCAGCGACACGGGCGTCGATCCGCATTTCAACGGTTCGACCGGCGGCGTGCAAATCGGTCAGGATGTGTACGCTGACGCCACCGCCGACGGCCGTCGGAATCACTATGGTTTTATGCTCGGCGCCTCGCGCGCTTCAGGCGATGTGAGCGGTTTCGCGCTGGGCATGCCGGCTGTGTCGGCGGGCAATCTGAGTATCGATGCCGGCAGCCTCGGCGCGTACTGGACGCACATCGGCGCGGGCGGCTGGTACACCGATACGGTCGTGATGGGCAGCGCGTTGACCATCAAACCGTCGTCGAACGACGGCGTCAACCCAACCACGCACGGCCGGTCCATCGCAGGTTCCATCGAGGCCGGCTTGCCATTTGCGTTGCCGGCCGGATTGCGTATCGAACCGCAGGCGCAACTGATCTGGCAACACGTGGCCCTCGACGATCTCAACGATGGTATTTCGACCGTCGCCTTCGATAACCCAAGTTCCCTGGCCGCTCGTTTTGGCGTGCGCCTGACAAGCCGTATGGAAGCGCTGGGCGCGATCTGGCAGCCGTATGCACGCGTGAATCTCTGGCGCTACTTCAATGCCGGGAGCCACGTGACGTTCGGCGATACGACCGTGATCCCGGCGGAGTCATCGGCGACGATTGCCGACGTGGAAGCCGGGGTGGCCGTGAACGTGAGCGCGCGCGGCAGCGTATTCGTGAACGTGCACTACGCGACGAACGTGAGCGGCGCGCGTCGCGAGTCGGTGGGCGGAGACGCGGGCGTACGTTGGCGCTGGTGACGCGCCCACGCAGAGGGAGACACAATCTGTTACTGCAGATTGCCCCAGCGTTCCACCGCCGGTTCCGCCGATGCCCATTTCCAGCCGCCGCCACTATTGTCATTGCCCTTGCAGGCCTGCGCGAGGAACCAGTCCTGATGCGCGTCCGGCTTGTCGCCGTCGGCGACCGAGAATGCGAACTCCCGGCAGGTCGCCAGCGCGCTGCTGAATTCGCGCAGCACACGCACGTCGCCATGACCGTTCTCCACCGGCAGCGTATGTTTCACGCGCCAGGGTTTCGTATCGCCGATGGGGAGATCGCCCGCGGTCGTCGCAATGGCGATCTGCTGGTCGCTATGCAGGCGTTTCATCAGACGCTGAACGGCTTCGTCGGTGGCGGCCTGGACCGCGATACCCACGCCGAAACCGATGGCCGGATTGCTGGTGATCACGCCCGTGGAGACCCCCGCTGCCGCGCCGGCTGCCGCACCGATCGAGCCGCAGCCGCTGAGGAAGACACAGCTCGCAGCGACGCCGGCCGCGAGCATCAAACTGAGGCCGGGTTTCATTGCAGCGCACCCCAGCGCGGCGTGGCAGGTTCCGCCGCCGCCCACTTCCAGACCTGGCCGTCACGGCAGATTGACGCGACGTAGAAACCGCTGTCGGCCGGATGATCCTTGGTGGCATCGGTATCGACGGAGAATACGATCTCCTTGCAATCGAGCGTCCCTGTGCTGATGGTCCGGCTGACCGTCACGCGGCCCTTCTCGTCCGGCTCGATGGGCACGCTATGCACCGCGAACCACGGTGCCACCGCGCCGACGGCGAGCGGACCGGCTGCGCCGGCAATCCTGTCTTGCGTATAGGTGTGCATCACGCGCTCGCTGTACTGCACGCCGGCCTTGGCCGCAGCCACGGCGCCAAGGCCGATGCCGGTTGCCACCGCGGCGTTGCGGGTCACGCTGCCCGCGATGGCGGCGCCGGCTATACCGGCGCCTGCCACGGCGCTTTCACCATATAAGGAGCTACACCCTGAGAGGGTGGCGCATGCGAGTGCTCCAATCAGGAGCGTTGCCAGTGCGACGGCGCTGGGGGGCCGCCGGTGAATCGTTTTCTGCATGATGCTGTACCTTCCTCGCCTTTCCTTATTCCTTCGATAACGACAACCGGCTTGCCTGTGCGAGCACTGAAAGGAACACTAAGCAATCGGAGCGCCCGCGCATTTTGAAGGATGCAGCGAAATGAAGGGCAAAGAAATTTGCAAGAAATTGCAAATGCGGGGAACGTAGTGCGCAAAATGAAAAAGTACCGTGACAAATTCACGGGTGGACGCGTCGATGAGCCGCATCAGGGCCCATCGACTTCATCTACGCAGCGAACACAAAAGGACGCAACGACGCTCAGCTTTCCGCGCCCGCCGACGTTGACGCGTCCCCGTCGCCTTCGTTCTCGTACGTGCCGAGGCGGTTGTACAGCGTCTTGAGGCTCACGCCGAGCGCCTTGGCGGCGCGGCGTTTGTCTCCTCCGCAATGCTTGAGCGTGCCGAGGATGATTTGTTTCTGCGCATCGGCGAGCGGCGTGCCGACCCACACGTTCATCGCATCGCCTTGCGTGACCGGTTTTTTAACCCGTGATGCCAGATGCGGATGCGCAATCTCCACGGTCTTCTCAGCAAGGATGAACGCGCGATACACGGTGTTCTTCAACTCGCGCACATTGCCCGGCCATGAGTACGTGCGCAGCATGTCGAGCGCGCGTTTGCTGAAGGCCTTGTTCGTCCCTTCTTGCGCGTTCATCTCAGAGAGGAAGTGCTGCGCGAGGAATTCGCGGTCGGTATCGCGTTCACGCAGAGGCGGCGCGCGCAACGGGAACACGGCCAGCCGATACATCAGGTCCTCTCGCAAGCCGTTCTCCTTCACCGCCACGATCGGATCGCGATTGGTCGCCGCGATCACGCGGACATCGGAGTGAATCAGGTCATTGCCGCCCACGCGAAAGAACGTGCCCGTTTCCAGCGCGCGCAGCAGCTTGACTTGTCGAACCGGTGACATCTCGGTCACTTCATCGAGGAATAGCGTGCCGCCGTTGGCATGCTCGAAGTAGCCGAGGCGTCCCTGCACGGCACCTGTGAAGCTGCCTTTCTCGTGGCCGAAGAGTTCGGGTTCGATCAGGTTATCGGGGATCGCGCCGCAATTCACGGCAACGAACGGGGCCTCGCGGCGGGCGCTCTGATCGTGGATCGTGCGTGCTATCAGCTCCTTGCCCGTCCCCGATTCACCGATGATCAACGCGGTGGCATCGGTGGCGGCCACGCGTTCGATCTGCGAGTACAACTCCATCATCACGGGCGATGAACCGTACAAAAGTCCATACGATTTCAACCCGGCAATTTCACCAGCATTGCGTTTTTTTTGCGATGGCGTGTCGCCGGAGGCGACAGCCGGCGAGTCCAGATCGATTGACGCCATGAGTCTTTGTCCTGCAAATGTTATTCGGGCGACAGCTCGGCCGCTGGGGGAAGACGAGGCGGCGCCGCAGGGCGGAAGCGGTCACCGCCAGTCGGATGGCAGGCCCGTTGTGACTGCCGCTCGGGTAGGCGAAGCATCGTTCGACGGCACCGGTTCCGTCATTTCAGGGACCAGCGCTTGCATGCGGCTTATCTCATAAACCGTATTTAACCATCCGTAACGACTTAGCGCCAATGTGCTTTGCATGCGCCGGGTCCTTTCGGTGCCCTTTGTCGTTGTCCTTCCTCACACCATTGAATACACGAATCTCCACACGAATGGAGACCCCGGCCACGAGCCGGAAAGCTTCACCGATATCGCCAGGACATTACCTGTCCCGGGCGTAATTGTTACGCGTTTGACGTGGCCCGAGCCGCTGCGCTTGGCCCGCAATCAATGATCATCGCCATGACGGCATACGAGTTGGCCGAGATGGCACGAAACCTGCGACTCGCTTGGCATCTGCAATGAAAGGCCGGTATCCGGCACCAAGCCATGGAAGATTCCCTTCACTTCGACATTCCCGTGCGACCGCGTGCGCGTCCCGTCCGCCGGGCTCGCGCACAGCCGCGCGTGACCGAGCGTCCGGAACTACTGACGGCCGAACCGATCAACCTTTATCACTGGGCCGCCGTCGCGCTGGTGACCGCGTTGATGTGCGTGGTCATGGCTTGCGCTGCCGGCACGCCGACGCTCGCGCGGGCGGCGAGCGTCACGAGCGCTGCGTTTGCCGCACTCGGAGGCGTGCTGGTGCTGGGCGCCATGCTACGCGCGATGCGACTGCGGCGCTCGGAACATCAGGCGCCACTCAACACGTGGATATCGTGATGTGGGCGCAGAAGCCGCCACGTCCGGCGGGACATCTATCAGACGTATCGGACACACCGATCGTCTCAAATGTTAATGGCAAGGGGTTTCATAACATGAGTCAAACCACGGTTCAGATGTCGCTGGGCAAGCAAAAGGTCATCGAAGACATCAAGGTATTGCTGAACGATTCCGAAGAACTTGTGCGGCTTAGCGCGTCGTTGCCCGCTGAAGGCGTGGACGCGTTGCGCACGCGCTTGCGGGACCACGTCGACGCAGCGCGCAACGCGCTTGAAACAGCACAATCCAATGCGCAGGAGCGGTATCGCGCCAGTCTGGACGGCACCGTGCAATACACGCGTGACAACCCGTGGCAGGCGTTGGGCATTGCGGCGGGGATCGGCTTTCTGGCGGGCATCCTGGTTTCGCGATAACCGTAACCCCCACAACCGCGATAAACGGAGGAATCACAATGGCACGACCCAAACTCGGCCTGTTCGGTGCATTGTTCGCGATAGGCAGCGTCCTGGCCTGGCGATGGGCACAAGCACAGCGCGACGCTTCAAGACGCAATACGCGTGAACTGAACCGTTGGGAAGACGAGGGAGGCAAGGTCGTCACGCCGGCTAGCGCTTCGGCTGCACCGCCCGTGGCGCCGGTCAAGCCGTCGAACACTCCGGCCAACGGGGCGCTCGGTGGAACCCCGGAAGCGTGGCATTTTCCGCATAGCTGATAGAGAGACGAATAGAGACGCCTTTGCCGGGTCCATTGCGCAATCTCAATGCGCGACCGGAACACCAGGCTCATGCGGCAAGAGAGACTATTCGAAACGCACGCCCAGGCGTGCGTTTCATCTTGATAAAGCCTTATAATCGACTCATCCACAGTAATAAGTTCGCTATATGGCAATAATTGCGCGACGCAGTCAGGCGCCATTCGCGAAACCGGAAAGACTTTCATCTTTCGGCGTACTTGAGTTTCTCTCGGTGCCCATTCGGCCTGGCGGCGTACTGCTTTCATAGCATTGTCCCAGAGACCTCCACGACGCTTTCTGCGCCGTGTGACCCTCAACACTTTGGATAAATTCAAGACGCATGCCACACGTATTGATTGTCGATGACGATCCCAGTACCCGCGAGGCACTAGCCGCGATCATCGGCGAAGACGGACTGACAACAGCGACTGCGGGCGATTTGCGCGAAGCGCGGATTCAGCTTGTGCGCCAGACGCCGGACGTCGTATTCACCGACCTCAAGCTGCCCGATGGTTCGGGCGTCGATCTGTTCGAGGACCTTGATCCCCGATCCGGCGTGGAAATCATCGTCATTACCGGACACGCGACGGTGGAGTCGGCGGTCAGCGCGCTCAAGATGGGCGCAACCGACTACCTCGTCAAACCAATCAACATGCAGCGCGTCAAGGCGATCCTGAGCCGCCTGCCGCGTCCTGGCGACCTCAAGGCCGAGATTGGCACGTTGCGTGGCGAGCTGCGCCGCATGGGCCGTTTTGGGCTGATGCTCGGCAATTCGCCCGCGATGCAAACCGTCTATGACCAGGTCGGCCGGGTGGCGCCTACCGCGGCGTCGGTCTTGCTGATCGGTGAATCGGGTACCGGCAAGGAAGTCGCCGCGCAAACGCTTCACGAGTTGAGCCTGCGTCGCAAACATTCGTTTATTGCGGTGAATTGCGGGGCGATCTCGCCGAACCTGATCGAGTCGGAGATGTTCGGGCATGAGCGTGGTTCGTTCACCGGCGCGGACCGTCAGCACAAGGGTTACTTCGAACGCGCGAACGGCGGCACGCTGTTCCTCGATGAAATCACCGAGATGCCGATCGAATTGCAGGTGAAACTCCTGCGCGTGCTCGAGACGGGCATGTTCATGCGGGTGGGTACAACGAAGGAACTCGAGACCGACGTACGCCTGATTGCCGCTACGAATCGTGATCCGGAGCAGGCTGTGCTTGAAGGCAAGTTGCGGCTCGATTTGTATCACCGGCTCAACGTCTTTCCGATCAACCTGCCGCCCTTGCGCGACCGCGGCACGGACGTGGAGTTGCTCGGCCAGGCGTTCCTCGACGAGCTCAATTCACGCTACAACACCAAGAAGACGTTTCCGGCCGCAGTCCGCGACATGCTCGCGTCGTATCCGTGGCCGGGTAATGTGCGCGAGCTGAAGAACTACGTGCAGCGCGCGTACATCATGTCGGGCGCGGAGTCGGACAGTACCGCGGCCGTGCCGCTGCAGATTTCGCTGGCGAAGCCATCGGCGGGAACGGCCGTTACTATCCCATTTGGCACGTCGCTGGCCGAAGCGGATCGCCAGTTGATTCTCGCCACGCTTGAGCAATGCGGTGGTGTGAAGACGCGCGCAGCGGAGATTCTTGGCATCAGCCTGAAGACGCTCTACAACCGCCTGGTTGAATATGGCGATGACGCCGCGAACAAAGCGGCGATAAGCGAAGCCAGCGAAGTAGGGGACACCGACACCAGCCGCCGCTAGGTTTCAGCGTTCATGGTTTCATCGTTCATCGCGGCGTGATACCTGGCCGCTGCCGGGTATCACGCGCAGACTGAGTCAACGCCCGTCTCATTGGGACTTCGAAAGATGTCCGCTTTGGACGGGCGATTTTCGTTGGTGCGCGCGAAAGCAGCGCCGATAATGTCAGAACGCTCATGGGTTGAATGCGAGAGGCGCTTGAACCCGGGGCATGGCCCTTGCTGCGACTGAATAGCTTGGCTCGCGGGCGGTCCGGTACCTTGGCCGCAGGCGTCCGAGCTCGAGAGTCCTTGGCCGGATCGGCCGCTGCGCGCGATCCGAACGAGTGTCATCATCAAAAGATCCAGGGAGCCCGCCATGACCGATCTCGCCTCGTTTCAACGCCAATCCCGTAACGTATTGCATGTATGGCAAGTGTTGCGGGTTTCACGATCGCCGCATTTGACGCCGGTCCACGCCCAGACTCCGCAGCCGCCTGACCCGCCCTTTAATCCGGATGTACCGCCGTCGCCTCAAGAACCGCCCGACACGATTCCCGATCCGACGCGGGAGCCGCCATCACCACCGAGTCAGCCGATCGGCGATCCGCCACCGGGACCGAACGAAACGCCGCATGTTTCAGGCACGCGGCATTGAGACAGCCGGTGGCGGAAGCATTGAACATATTTCATCTTCGCTGTAGGCATTACAACGCATTAGGCAAGAATGACCGGGTGAGAGCATTGAGCCTGGTCGTTCTTGCTGGATTTTGCTGATAATCCGCCGCCGAACCCTTCTCCGACGGCCTTCTTCCTGGAGGCACCCATGAGGCACCCCGCACTCCGTCGTTCAGCACGCCATTCATCGAAGCGTGAGCCGCGGCCCGATCCAGCCAAAATGATCCCACCAGAGGCCGCTGCTGTTCCGGCTGTTCCGGCCAGTTCCGGCGACCCGCATTCGTCGCATGACCCCGCCGCGCAGAACCGACCGGCGCCGGGCGTACCACCGGACGGCGACCATAACCAAGGTGGTATCCGGAAAGAAGGGCTCGATTACCAACGGGATCTCGGGTCGGAGCAAGACGCCTGAATCGGGTTTGAAGCAGCCGGATTGAGCATGCGCGCCACCATGAAAATCTTCTGCGCGGCGCGCAACGGCCGCGTGTTTTTGTTCGTTTGTCACATTTATACACAATTTTTATTTTCCAGATTGTAAAAAAGGCACGTGTCTTGCATTGCTATTCCGATCAATTCGAACGAGCAACGACAACTGATGAGGTGAAGCAGTAATGAGCAGATTGATCGTGGTATCGAATCGTGTCGCGCCGATCCAGGAAGGCAAACCTGCTGCAGGCGGTTTGGCGATCGGCGTTCTGGACGCGCTGAAGGAGACAGGCGGTGTGTGGTTCGGCTGGAGCGGCGAGATTGTGGGCGAGGCCTCGGCGCCGGTCATCGAGAAGCGTGGCAACGTGACGTATGCGACCGTCGGGCTGACCCGGCGGGATTACGACCAGTACTACCGTGGCTTTTCCAACGCCACGTTGTGGCCGACATTTCACTACCGCAACGACCTGTCGCGCTTTGACCGCGAGGAATATGCCGGTTACGCGCGGGTGAACGAGGCGCTGGCTAAACAGCTCAAGCCGCTGCTCGAACCCGACGACATCATCTGGGTGCACGACTATCATTTGCTGCCGTTCGCGCAGGAATGCCGGGCGGCGGGCATCAAGAATCCCATCGGGTTTTTCCTGCATATCCCGTTTCCCGTGCCTGAAATCCTGCGGACGGTGCCGCCGCACGAAGAGTTGATCAAGGCGATGTGCAGCTACGACGTCGTCGGTTTCCAGACCGAGGCGGACAAGCAGTCGTTTGTGGATTACATCGAGCGCGGGCAGTTGGGGCATCTCAGCGAAGACGGGATGCTGCAGGCGCATGGACGCATGTTGAAGGTCGGGGCGTATCCCATCGGCATTTATCCGGACGCCATTGCAAAGGTCGCCGAGCAATTTTCGAATCGCAAGCCGGTGAAGAGCCTGCGCGATAGCCTGCGTGGCCGCAAGTTGATCATGAGCGTGGACCGGCTCGATTATTCGAAAGGGCTTGCCGAGCGTTTCCAGGCATTCGAACGTTTGCTGCTGCACGCGCCGGGGTGGCATGGGCGGGTCTCGATGGTCCAGATTGCGCCGCCAACGCGTTCGGACGTGCAGACGTATCAGCGCATCCGCCAGAATCTGGAAGGGGAGGCCGGGCGTATCAATGGCCGTTTTGCACAACTTGACTGGACGCCGATCCAGTATCTCAACCGCAAGTACGATCGCAGTTTGCTGATGGCGCTGTTCCGGTTGTCGCAGGTTGGGTACGTCACGCCGTTGCGCGACGGGATGAACCTCGTGGCAAAGGAATACGTGGCGTCGCAGGACCCGGCCGACCCGGGCGCGCTCGTGCTGTCGCAGTTTGCCGGCGCGGCGGATCAGTTGCCGGGCGCTCTGGTCGTCAATCCGTTCGACTTGTCGCAGATGTCCGAGGCGTTGGAGCGGGCGTTGTCGATGCCGCTTGCGGAGCGCCAGTCACGTCACGCCGACATGATGGCGCCGTTGCGTGAGAACAATCTATCGGTGTGGCGCGATTCGTTCCTGACCGATCTGCGCAGCGTGGCGACGGCTGCGTCGGTCACGAAGAAAGCGGTGAGGCAGGTGACGGAGGCGAAACGCCCGGCGCGCGTGGCGAGCTGACTGCAGAGTCAATTACAGAGCCAAGTATCGAGTTAAAAGCCTCAGACGAATCCAGCCCCGCGCCGATAAATCGCTGCGGGGCTTTTTGTTGGCGGGGTCGATGAGGGCGGAACGGGACTTGCGTCGCAGAAGACACGTTCATCAGGAGGCGATCATGAGTGGAAGCACATTGGATCAGGATGAAGAAGGTGGCGTGGAGGCAGGCAAGGGACATGGGACCGGCGCATTGGGCCCAAGCGATTCGTCCGATAGCGGCTCGGATGTGCAGGGCGAGAAGCGTTATCCGGGCGATATCGAGGAAGAACTCGACGCGCATGCGCTCGGCCAGTCCGCAGCCGAGCTGAACAGCGACACGGACCGGTATGGAACGGGCGAGATGGCGTCCGCCGATGGTGACAACAATCTTGAACCCGATTCGGACATCCTGCCGGACGGCGTG
The DNA here is from genome assembly GCF_018449515.1 of Caballeronia sp. dw_19. Classification (GTDB taxonomy): domain Bacteria; phylum Pseudomonadota; class Gammaproteobacteria; order Burkholderiales; family Burkholderiaceae; genus Caballeronia. Next base: position 413,261 of record NZ_JAAVUQ010000003.1, read on the forward strand.
GAAGACGAGGCGCGCGCGATAGACGACGAAACCGCCGACCCGGCCAGCGACGAAGACCTTTAGGAAGCAAGCGCTGCAAAACAGCGTGCCCGTCAGGGCGCGCTGTTTTGCGCTTAAAAATAATAATAAGAAATACTAAGCAAAAAAACAAAATCAGCGACACCAATTCATCGGCAGCAGCCAAACCTCAAATCCGCGCTACCATCGCAAAAAGCAAAACTTGCGGGAGCGCCCAGCCTTGAACACAGCAGCAAGAGACCAAAGACTGAAGTCCTTCTGGTCGTGGATCCAGGACCCGATTGTGCAGTGGGCGCAGGACCACGGGCTGATGTTTTCAGCGGCGATCGCGTTTTTTGCGGCGTTCTCGCTGGCGCCGACGCTGGTAATCATCATTGCGGTGGCGAGCATCTTCTTCGGTGCGGATGCGGTCCAGGGGCGTCTGTTCGGCGAAATCGCCGGGATAGTGGGCGCCGACGCCGCGCACGGCCTGGAATCGATCGTCGCCAACGCGTGGCATGCGGACATCGCGACGCGCACCGCGATCTTGTCAGGCGTGGGCGTGCTGGTCGGAGCCTCGGCAACCTTTTCGTCGCTCCACACGGCGCTCAACGTGATCTGGCCTGCGCCCATCACGGGCACCCGGGCCAGCATCATTGCTCTTTTGCGGGTCCGCGCGATTTCTTTCGCGTTCGTCCTGGGCGCGGCCTTGCTGATTGTTGCGTTGCTCGTCCTCGATGCCCTCGTGGTCCTGGTCGGTCAATGGGTGTTGGGCACGAGCGGGCCGGCCTTCCTGATCGCGGCGGTAGCGCAGCGCGCCATTTCCCTGCTGATGATGGTGCTGGCATTCGCGGTGCTGCTCAAATTCCTGCCCAGCGCGCGCATGCAATGGCGCGATGCCGCGCTCGGTGCGTTGACCGCCGCGGTGTTGTTCGAGTGCGGCAAACGGCTCTTTGCGTTCTATCTGCAGCACGCGGGCATGGCGAATACATTCGGCGCGGCGGGGTCGCTCGCGATCATCCTGATGTGGCTGTACTACTCGGCAGCGGTATTCCTGTTGGGCGCGGAGGTATCGGCGATGATCGCGCGCAGGCGCACGCAGCAAGCCTCCGGCTGGCGATAAAAAACGCCCCTGGACATAGTCGAGGAGCGTTTTTTTCAGCCAGCTTTCCAGCCTTCAGGCCGGATCGTCTACTTCAACCGCGACGCAACTCCGCCGGCGGCACCTTCATCAAATGGCGATACTTCGCCACCGTCCGGCGCGCCACGATCACCCCCTGGTCTGCAAGCATTTTGGCGAGGCTCACATCGGACAGCGGGTCGCTGCTGCTTTCCTTCGCGATCATTTCCTTCAGCAGGGCGCGCACGGCAGCGGCCGAGCAGGTACCGCCGCTTTCCGTGCTGAGTTCGCGCGGGAAGAAGTGCTTGAACTCGAAGATGCCCCGCGGCGTAGACATGTACTTGTTGCCCGTCGCGCGGGAAATGGTCGACTCGTGGAGTTCGAGTTCATCGGCGACATCGCGCAATACCAGCGGTTTCAACGCGATTTCGCCGTAGTCGAAGAACGCCTTCTGATGCGACACAATGCATTCCGCCACGCGCTGGATCGTCGTGAAGCGTTGCTGGGCATTGCGGATCAGCCAGCGCGCTTCCTGCAATTGTTGGGCAAGCGGCGAGCGGCTTGCCCCCGCCGACTGCGCGAACAGCTCGGCATACATGCGATGAATACGCGCACGGGGCAGCACGGCGGGGTTGATCGTCACCACCCAGTTCTTCTTTACCTGCCGCACGATCACGTCGGGCACCACATAGTTGTCTTCAGCCGCACCATAGTTCGCGCCCGGTTTGGGGTCGAGCTTGCGTACCAGAGCACAGGCAACGCGCAGTTCTTCCGCGCTGCAGCCAATCTTCTTCTGCAATTCGGCCTGCTCGCGTCGCGCGAGCCGTTCGAGATAATGGGTGACAATCTCGAGTGCGACTTTGCGTCCCGGCGTTTCCGGGTCCAGCGCGTCGAGTTGCAGCGACAAACATTCGGACAAGTTACGCGCGCCCACACCAGGCTTGTCGAGCGATTGCACGAGCTTCAACGCGATGTTCAACTCATCCTCGGACAACGCCGGCTCTATATCCACGAGCTCCGACAGTTCCTGCAGATCCTGACGCAGATATCCGTCATCATCGAGTGCTTCGATGATGAGCTGCGCCACCGCCCGGTCGCGATCGTTGATCGGATAGAGCCGCAGTGTGTCGTGCAACGTTTCATGCAGCGAGGGTTCAATGCGAACCCAGTCGGCCGGGTCGGAGCCTTCGCCGTCGCCGTTATTACGCGTCGATGTTCGGCCGAACGGATCGGATGAGAACTCGTTCATGGAGTCCTCATGCGACTGGGAGTCGTTGCTCTCCGATGTGTCGGCGCTACTTTCGGCACTCATGGGGGCATCGACAGGCGCGTTCTGGTCGGTGGGCGCAGGCGTGTCGGCCATGGAGTTGCCATTGTCGGTCGACAGTGCGTTGTCTTCTGCTTGCGTCTCGTCGTACTCAAGGAACGGGTTCGTATCAAGCGCGTTGCGCAATTCCTGCTGAAACTCGAGCGATGAAAGTTGCAGCAGACGAACCGATTGCTGAAGGCGCGGCGTGAGCGCAAGACTTTGCTTGGTGCGTAGTTCGAGGGAAGGCGGCATTGCGTGTTGTTCCTCAATGTTAGGACTTTCGTGGGTCCTTAAGAGCAACAGTCATGCCATGCGCGCCGCAGAGCGCGTGAGCGCTAGGTTTCAATACGATTTTCATTCGCTGGCGCCATGCCGGGGCGTTCGATCGGCCGGCAAATGCGCGCATTTTTTACACGCGCACGGGCAAAAGCACTGCGGATAGGAAGCAGCGCCTCAGGTCTTACGTCGCGGGTAAACATCGCATGGACAAAACAGCGGGTGCGCGTTGCAGCGTACGGTCTCGACGCGGCCTTCAACGTTTCATTTGCCGGTTATCGCGGCCGGCGCGGCACGGTCTTTGCGTCTGACCTTTTACTATCCGTGGGGTCTTGGCGCTGCGGGTATGAAAACGAGCAGGGCTTTGCAGCAAAGATGCTGCGGCCGTACGAGGCGGCCTACGCTCAAATAAGACAGCGGCAACGCCGCAGTTTTTTAAACCAACTAGAAGGAGAATCACGATGAAATCGACCCAAATCCTGAAGGCAGCCGGCAGTATCGCGTGTGTCGTGTTTGCGCTTAACGTCAGTGCACAAACCGCGACGACATCGACAGGCGCCTCCACGTCGATTGGTACCAAGGTCGATGACACGGCAGTCACGACCAAGGTCAAGGCGGAATTGCTGGGCGCAAAGAATGTCAAGTCCACGCATATTCATGTGAAGACGCGTGCTGGCGTTGTGTCGCTGACGGGTACGGTGCCGTCGGCCGAAGACAAGAGCGGTGCGGAAGACGTGGTGTCGAAGGTGGACGGCGTGTCATCGGTGCGCAACCACCTGAAGATTGTAGAGTAAAGGGCCGGTGAAAAACGGACAGCGTGCTCGCTGTCCGTTTTGTTTGTATGTTGGTATCTGGTTGGAAGGGACGCAGTTTTACAGAATAATTAATAAGAAGTCCGAATATATTTAATCTTGATGTAGTCAGCCGCTCGTAACGGACCTGAGGCTTCGCTTGATCCCTATGAACCGGTTCCCGGGGAAGGGAAATTTTCATGAATCAAACGAAAAAGATTGCCTTGCCGGGTGTACCGGCTTTTGCACTCTCAAGCGGCAGGGGTGCCTCGGTTGCTGCGGTTGCGGCTGCGGCAGCAGCCGGCGGGTTTTTCTGGCGTCCATCGTCGCTTTGATGAGCATAAAAATAAATATGGATAACGAATTGTTATGCGAATTCATAAATGAGAATGCAAAAAAATCCGGCGCACCTTTCAGCGCGCCGGCGTGATTTCAGCCCACGACCCGTGGTTACGGCTTGGCAGCAGCGTATTGGTCGCGCAGATCGCGAATGCGGTCGTGATTTTCGATTACACCCTGGTATTGGCGCTCGACCACCGCCCGCACGTCCGCCGGCAGTTCCTTGTCCAACGCGTCACGATAATTTTTCTTCGCAACATCCTCCCCGCGCTCGCATTCTTCGAGGATCGCGTGATCGCTACGATGGGTCACGGCCGACTTGATGTCCACCCAGCCGCGATGTAGCGCTCCACCGACCGTCCCGCCGGTTTGCGGTTTTCCACCCAGTCGCTGGACCACATCCTGCAACTCCTGCGCACCGCGTGCACAGTCCTCGGCGCGGCCGGTAAACAGTTGCTTCAGGGTTGCGTCCTTGGTGTCTTCAGCGGCCTTCCGGAAGCCCTTCTCGCCGTCCTTCGACGTTTCAACCAGATCGTTCAGTACCGATACGATGTTAGTGCTCATATGAACCTCCTTTGAGTAATCGAAGATGGCCCGCGGTCCCCTGATTCACCGGATCGCGGTCCAAGGGAGAGACGCAACGGCTGTGCCCGATGCTCGCGCGTTCCATGCCAAAGGGCGAATGGTTTTGGGGTTAGCGGTCTGTCATCAATTCAGTAATCGCTACTAGAAAATAGAGCCAATACTTGGCACGTGGCACGGGCTTTGCACAATGACTGCCAAAACTGAATGTTGGAGAAGCAATGACCGTTAATACCCGCGAGTTTCTTGTGTTCATTGCAATCGTTACATCCGCGATCGTGCTGCAAGTGCGTCAGCACGAGATCGATGGGAGTCTCGCGGTCGCGCAATCGACGCATAAAGGCCTCTGCAACCCGGCGGCGTCAGCATTGATGAACGGTCCCCAGCGCGCGAGTTGCGAATCGACGAACGATATGCGCGGCACAAGTGCGCCATCGAGAGCACGGGTTCAACTGTGGGTGTAATTCGTAGCTTTCCTAAACATGCGAAGCAAATCAGGTCGCTCGCCAAGCGGCCTGAACCACCCAACCTTACGCACGCGGTTCCGCGAATTCCCGAACCGGCTCCGGTGGCTTGACCGGATCGAAGTCGGCCCAGCGGCCGTTTCGCCATTGACCCGATGCACGCTCGACTTCCATGCCGCCCGCATCGCGAAGAATGGCTGCTGCTTGCGCCTGCAATTCCGGGCCGACATGCACCGCGACGACAACGCCGGAATGCCTCGCGTCAAGGGCATTAGCCGAGCCATGATTTTCGGTGCTGGTCGAATCGGCGGCCGGCCGTTTGCCGGACTGCGCATGCGCCATTGCGCCGGCTAGCGATCCGACATAGGCGCCTGCCCCGGCGGCGAGCACCGCCGCCAGCCAAGGGGTTTTGAACAACACAAAAACGCCTGCGCCCACGATCGCGCCGATCACCGCGCCGATCGTGACACCTTTGCCCGCTCCCTTGCCTGCCTCTTTCGCCCCGGCATCTGCGTAGTGATCGCCGCCCGTGGCGAGCCGTGCGTGCTGTCCGCTCGGCGCCACGTAGAAAAGCGTCACATCCTCTTCGAGAAATCCGCTCGCAAAAAGACGTTGGGCTGCGGATTCGGCTTTGGGAAAGGTTTGAAACCGTCCTGCAATGATCAGAGACATGAGGACCTCCGGGAAGCGTTTATTTCAATGAACCGCCTCAATGAACCGTGTGAATGAACCGCACCAGTGAACCAATGACGGATGGAGCGCGCCGCTCATTCCGGCTCCATGCCCGCCACGCGGAACAGTCCGCTACGTAATACGACGCCCTCTCCGCCATTGCTGTCAAGCGCTTCGGCGCATACCGAGCGGATCCTCGCGCGGCCCCGTTCGAACGCCGCGAGCAGGTCGTCCTCTCGTGCAGACGCAGCGCCGAAATGATCCTCGAGCGCTTCGGCGGAAATGGAACATATCACCGGTTCGCCGTCGATCAGCGCGACGAAATGAAGGGCGAAATCGTCGCCGTCGTAGGTGGGCGCAGCGTCGGAAAACTGGATATGCATGGTCGAGTCCTCATAGGCTGGCCGAGGTTGCGCAACGGTCGAGGCGAGCGCAGCGGAGGCGGCCGTCATGATGTCACGCCCTTGAGTCTGGCGAGTTGCTGTGCCATTGCATAGTGATGCTTGATAATAGGAAGCGCCCTGGCGGCAAGGTTTTTGAGTGGCGTGTTACTGCCGTCCTTGCTCTCGGTACTAAAGACGGCCACTGCTTTCCGATGCCCGTCCACAGCCACCTGTGCAATGTAAGCCTTGTCGAAGTCCGCGCCATGCAACGACTCCAGGCTTCCCGTCACCGATGCATCCGCGCTCGGCGCCGCGGTGATGCCTTGCCGCTTCGCAACAATATCGAGGTTGCGCGCGAGCCGCGTGTGATCCGCGATCATCCGTTGCGCGAAGCTCTTGACCTGCGCATCGGACGAATTCGTCAACGCCAGCTTGCTGGCCGCGATTTCAGTTGCGCCCGCCGTGCCGGCGTCCTGCACGAACTGCTGATCGGCCGGCGACAATTGGGCTTGGGAGGAGTGGGAGGCGGCCAAGGGCGCGGACGCCGCATCGGTCGGCGCAGGCGTCGCCGCGCCGTCCGACCCCGGGCGTGCCGGCGCTACCGCGTTGCCGTTTTGCGCGCTCGCATTTATCGATGCAAAACTTGCGCTCAGTACGAGTGCTGCGATCGTGCCAGCGCCCACGCTGCGCCGTGACATTCGTAGCGCCTTCCCAGGATGCAAAGCGTTCAAACCTTGGCGAATATTCGTCGGCATCGATTTCGTCATTCGGTTCTCCGTAGCGAATCAGAACAATCGGAACAATCGGAAACAACCTGGAATCCCGCACTCAGGCCGCTTTCTTTCGCTCGCTGAGCGCTTCGATAATGACTTTGTTGAACGCAGGAAGATCGTCGGGCTTGCGACTCGTGATGAGATTGCGATCGCGATGGACTTCTTCATCGACCCATGTGCCGCCGGCATTGCGGATATCGTCCTGCAACGTCGGCCAGCTCGTCAGCGTGCGGCCCGACACAATCCCTGCCGAGATCGGCAGCCAGCCGCCGTGGCAGATCACGGCGATGGGTTTGCCGTCCTTATCGAATTGCTTCACGATGTGTTGCGCCTTCGCATCGACGCGGATCGCATCTCCGTTGACCACGCCGCCCGGCAACACGACTGCGTCGTAATCGGAGGCACGCGTCTGGTCGAAGGTGGCGTCGACCTTGACCTTGTCGCCCTTGTCGGTGTGCACGAAACCCTGGATCTGTCCCGGCTTTTGCGAGATCACATCGACTTGTGCACCGGCTGCCTTCAGCGCCTTTTGCGGTTCGACCAGTTCGGCTTGCTCGAAGCCATCGACAGCGAGAATTGCGACCCTGTAGCCATTGAGGGAATCAGCCATGAAATACGCTCCTTTATGCATTGAACGAACCGGCTCCGGTAGTCGGAGCCACGCTCGTTCAATTCAGCAAAGGGTGTGCCCAGGTGCCTGTAAGGCAGGCAAGTAGGGCACGTCGGCTTCAGGCGGTCGCGGGCGTCTTGCCGCGTGAAATCCGCATCAGGCTGACCATGGCCGCTGCGGCTGCAAAGCCCGCCGCGACGACCAGCGTAATGGTCGTGCCGTGCTGCGGCGCAATGCCGAAGATCAGCGCGACGAGCGCCGCGCCGAGCGTCTGTCCCGAGAGCCGCGCGGTGCCGAGCATGCCGCTTGCGCCGCCGCTGCGATGACGCGGCGCCGACGACAGCATCTGGCGATTGTTCGGCGTCTGGAACAACCCGAAGCCCAGGCCGCACAGCGCCATGCGCCACGCGATATCGACGGGTGCGGGATGTGCGCCGGTTGTCGCAAGCAGCAGCAAGCCGAGCATCATGAGGGCCAGCCCGACGCCGCCGAGCACGCCCGCCGAATACCGGTCGGACATCATGCCGGCGAGCGGCGCGATGAAGACGATCACCAGCGGCCACGGCGTCATCAGAAAGCCAGTCAGGACCTGGCTCATGCCGAAGGTGTTCTGCAGCAGGAACGGCAGCGAGACGAACGCGAGCATCTGCGCGGTGAACGAGCAGAAAGACGTGAGGATCGACAGCGCGAATACCGGGATTCGCAAGAGATCGACAGGCAAAAGCGGCGAGGCCTGCGTCAGTTGCCGCCGCACGAAAAAGTATCCGACCACGCCGGCCACGAGGAACTCGGCGAACACGTACGAACGATGTTCTCCGTGACCGAGCCCGTCGACGGCGGTGATCGCGAGGCCGAACACCGCCGCGTTCATCAGCGCGCTGAGATAGTCGTAGGGTTGCCGGTGTCCCGGCGTGCGCGGCAGCGCTTTCCAGCCGGCCGCGTACGCAGCGATGCCGATCGGCACGTTGATCGCAAAGAGCCACGGCCACGGTGCGATCGCGAGAACGCCGGACGCCACCGTGGGTCCGATCACCGACGAGATCGCCACCACGGAGGCGTTGATGCTGACGCCGCGGCCGAGATGCTCGCTGGGGTAGATCATGCGGATGAGGGCCGTGTTGACGCTCATGATGCCCGCTGCGCCGAACCCTTGTATCACCCGTGCAATGGCAAGGGAGGTCAGCGACCCGGAGAGCGCGCAGCCAAACGATGCGATGGTGAACAGCGCGAGTCCCGACATGTACACCCGCCGGTAACCGATCCGGTCACCGAGCGAGGCGAGCGGCAGCAGCGAGACCGTGATGGCGAGCTGATACGCGTTGACCACCCAGATCGAGTCGGCGGGACTGGCGTTCAGATTGCGGGCGATGGTCGGAAGCGCAACGTTCGCGATAGCGCCGTCGAGTACCGCGAGAGTAATGCCGAGTGCTACGACCAGGATGGCCCAATAGCGCTGGGGAAGAGGAAGACCTTGGTCTGCGTCCATCGGTAGGGAAGAGGAAGGGGGCCGCGAAGTGTAAGGCTCGCGCCTTTCAGACGGTTTACTTAAAACGCGTTCAACACGCGCAGGGCCGCGCGACGCCTTGCCAGCGGGCGCGCGCGATCCCGGTCCGGCGCTTATTTCAACTGATACAGGCCGGTATAGGTGGCCGAATCGATTTCGTTCAGATGCGTCATGAAACGGGCGACCGCGTTGGTCGTCGAGACATCGAGCGGCAGGTGCTCTGCCTTCAGCGCATGAATCCGGAAAATGTACCGGTGCGGTTTGTCGCCGCGAGGGGGCGCCGCGCCGCCGAAACCAACCGTGCCATAGTCGTTGCGCATTTGCAGCGCGCCGGCGGGCAGCAGGCTGCCGTCGGCCTTGCCGGCGTTTTGCGGCAGCGAGCGGGTGTCCACCGGAATGTTCACCACGATCCAGTGCCAGAAACCGCTGCCGGTGGGCGCGTCGGGATCGTAGACGGTGAGCGCGAGGCTCTTGGCTTCGACCGGCACGCCGTCCCATTGCAGCGCGGGCGAGATGTTTTCGCCGTCTACGCCGAATGCTTGCTGATCGAATTCATGATTCTTCGAAAGATATCCGTTGGCCGCGAATTCATCGGACCAGATGCGAAAGTCAGCCATGGGAACGTGTCTCCTTTGACAGGGTTTTAAAGGGGTTTGATATCCCGGCGCGTGGCCGGCGTTCAGCCATTCGCGCGGGCCTGTGGAGGCCGCAAGGCGTGCGGCCGTTCAGCGCCTTCGCGCAGCAAACATGCCTGAAGTCCTTCATTGTTGCTCAACGCCGCGGCGTTTGCGTCCCCTTGATTATTTCCTTCCAGCATTCTTGCGCCACGTCTGCGCATAAAATGGCGGAACCGGACAAATATCAAGCTAGATCATCGGAAAAGGATGGACATGCCGAACAACCAGGGGCGCGCTTTGCAAAGTATGGCAGCGGCATCGACGACTGCATCGAACGCGCCGGCGGACGATGCCGATATGTTCGACCTCGCGCCCGTTTCGCTGTGGCTCGAGGATTTCAGCGCCGTGCGCGAGGTGTTCGAAGGCTGGCGCGCCCAGGGCATTGTCGACCTGCGCGCTTTTCTGCTTGAAGACTTGGCGCGGATCGCCGAATGCTCGTCGCGCATCCGGCTGATCAAGGTCAACCGGCGCACGCTTTCGCTGTTCGGCGCAAAGGATATCGACCATCTGGTGCGTAATCTTGGCGCTGTTTTCCGCGACGACATGCTGCTCACCCACGCGGACGAACTCGAACAACTATGGTCCGGCAAAGCGGCGTTCGTGAGCAAGACGGTGAACTACGCGCTCGACGGCAAGCGGCTCGACGTATTGCTGAAAGCGGTGATCCTGCCTGGCCACGAAGCAACCTGGGACCGCGTGCTGGTGACCGTGGAAGACATTACGGAACTGGAAGATGTGCGCCGCAAGGCCGCGCTGAGCGAGCTTTATGCGCGCGGCCTGTTCGAGCATTCGCCTGTTTCGCTGTGGGTTGAAAACTTCAGCTCAGTGAAGGCGCTGCTGGACGATATACGTGAACGCGGGATTGTCGACTTCCGGACGTTCACGAATGTTCATCCGGAATTCGTCGAGCGCTGCATGCAGGAAATTCATGTGCTCGACGTGAATCAGCACACGCTGACCATGTTCGGCGCACCGGACAAAGCCGTGTTGCTCGCGCGTCTGGGCGATGTTTTCCGCGACGAGATGGTGAGCCATTTCCAGGAACAGCTCATCGATTTATGGGAGAACCGCCTGTTCCATCAGCGCGAGGTCGTCAACTATTCGCTGGAAGGGCAGCAGTTGCATGTGCATCTGCAATTCTCGGTGTTTCCCGGCCACGAAGCCGATTGGGATCTCGTTCTCGTCGCGCTCACCGACATCACCGCGCGCAAGAAAGCGGAGGCGTACCTGGAATTTCTCGGCAAGCACGACGCGCTGACGAAACTCAAGAACCGCTCGTTTTACATCGATGAAATGAACCGGCTGGAGCGCAAGGGGCCGTTCCCGGTGACTGCCGTCGCCGTCGACGTGAACGGTCTCAAAACCGTCAACGATCAACTTGGTCACGCGGCCGGCGACGCGTTATTGCGGCGCGCCGGCGAAGTCCTCGGCAAGGCGGTGGAGAAGCCGAGCCACGCCGCGCGCATTGGCGGCGACGAGTTCGTGCTGCTCCTGCCTGGCGTAGACGAACGCGGCGGCGCTGCGGTGATCGAAAGCATCCGGCAACTGCTTGAGGTCAACAACCAGTTCTATTCGGGCATGCCCTTGAGTTTTGCGATGGGCGCGGCCACCGCGCGGGACGGTGAGCGGCTGGAGGTCATGCTGCAACGTGCCGACGCCGCCATGTACGCCGAAAAGCGTGCCCATTACGGCACGGCCGGCTAAGCGCTGCTTCCTTATTTCGTTACCTCGTCGATACCCTGGGTCAGCGCCGGGCACGCTTCGCCGATCTCCTTTGCGTACTCGGTGGGGTTGCTGGTTTTCATCGCCGAGAAGCGGTCGACGGTGGCTTGCGCTTCCTTGTAGCCGAGATTCCACTCTCCGTCGAAATCGGGCGCGGCGGGAAAACTCTTGCGCGTCACTACTTTGAACCTGTCGATCTTCACGCGGTCGATGTGGCAGATATCGGCGGCTCCCCGTGCAATGTTGGCGCTCGTGCGCACGCCTTCGGCCGCGAGACTTTGCGGTGACGGCGGCGGCACCGCGGGATGGCCCGGCGGCAGTGTCTGAGCGGGAAACGGCTGCTGGTCGGGCGCGTTTTGTGCGTTAGCGTTCAGCGGCAGGGCGCACGCGCCACCTGCAATAACGCATGCAATCAGGGTCGGCTTGACCATCGAGTTGAAGGCCGACGCAACGCGGGCCAGGGCTTGCTTGTGAGTCATTCGATTCCTTGTGAGAGCGCGCAACCGGGTCTGCAAAATTCTGCGGAAGTATAGCGAAACCCCGGCGAAAGCCCTTGAAACAAGGGTTTTCGCGAAGAATCCGCCTGCAATGAAGGTTCGAATGAGGTCCGAAAGCGGGTCGACGCCATCGCCGAGCGCACCAACACAACGAAGCGCATGTTGTATTACTACTTCGGCAGCAAGGAAGGGTTGTACGAAGCGGTTATCGATGAGGCTTACGGCAAGATCCGCGCGCTCGGACAGTCATTGCATCTGGACACCATGGACCCGCGCGAGGGCTTGCGCGAACTTGTCGAATTCACGTTCGACTTCCACGACAAACACCGCGATTTCGTCCTCAAGTTGAGTCGGTTGCCCAACGCGAAGAACGCCCCGGCAAACAAGCCATGAGCGCCCTAGAACAAGCGAATTAAATCCCCTGCCCACGCCCCGATTCCGGGCGCTTGACCTATGCTTGAATCATGGTAGTCGACCGGAATGGAGGGCGCCATGGAGGGTTTGGCGAATATCCTCGTTGGTCTCGCGGCGCTCGCCGCGCTCGCGATTGCGGTGCTCGCGCACGACTGGCGTGACGAATTCCGCGACCGCATGCTCGGCCGCCGCAGTCACGGCGGCTTTGGCACGTTACGCGACTGGTGGCTTCGGCACCGGCATTGAGCGTCCATGCGATATTTCGTGCGACCTGCTTACTCCTGCTTACGAGCGGTCTTTCGCGAACGGACGAACCGGGGCCGGTTGCAGGACCATGCGTGGCACGGGCTGAATTGGCGGTGTTGCGTCGGGGCTGAATCCGGGCGCGGTATCGAGTGTCCGGTTGCCGGCTTCGTGGGCGTCGATCTGCAGATACAGCCGATGAACCGTCTGGATCTGCGTATGAGAAAGATGCGAGCTTCGCGCGACCAGCGCAAGCCGCTCACGCCAGTAGGTGGGCGGCATGATGGGGCACAACGCGTCGTCAATCAATGAACGCCGCAGCACCAGCTCGAGGTGCGTCAGTTCCTGGTCTGCCAACAGCGCGGAAGGCGCACCCTGGAGTTTCATATCGATGAAGGAGTTCATCAATGCCTAACGGCAGCGATGAAAAAAACTTTAGCGAACTCCTGGCCGGTACGAATCCTTCGTAAGCGGTTTATTGAATGGGTCTTGCCACTGCCCGGTCCAGATCGGCGCGCGCCCGGTTCACCTTGCGCTCCCAGGCCGCTATGTTCAGCTGATCCGTGCCCTTTTTCCTGGCGCGCGCCAACTCCGCTTCCCAGTCACGCAAACGATTCCTGGCCTCGGCCACGGCACTGTCGTGGCGTCTCAATGCGTCTGCACGTTTTTGCGCGATCGCGTCGGGCGTGCATTCGGCGTTGGTCTTGTCGAGTTCGGCTTGCAGCGCGTCGAGTTGCGCCGAGTTGTCCTGATTCAGCGCGGTCGCCATTTGCCTTTCGAGGGTCTGGCGATGGGCATCGCACGCATCGGTTTCCTGTGAGGCGTGAGCGGTCGACAAACACAAGCTTAAGGCGACAGCGGCAAGCAATTTCATAGCGGAATCCGTGGCTGGCGAGATTGGGCAGGGGCAAACGGTGTCTAAACGGTATTTAACTTGTACAAGGTGTCCGCTTGCTCGGTCGGGACGGGACGGGGCGGGGTATTGGGTATTGAACTACGCTCGCGCTCCGTTCGTCCGGCCAAGGTCGGCGTATTTTAACGAGTTTGCGAGGACCGATGGGGCCAATACGACGGCCCTGCGTCCGCTCAGTAACGCCTGGTCGCGTATTCACGCGGAACGCGTCTTGCGCGAACCTGCTGGAACGGGCCAACCGTTTACATTTTTGCGAGGAATACGCCGATGCGTTTCGATTACAAGGGTTTTCACATCGACTGTCGCTCACGACACGATCAAGATGGCTTGTACTACGCGCAGGCTCGCATGATCCGCATGCCGGCAGCGGACGACGCGCATCCGGAAAAGCACGAGTCAGGCGACATAGACGCGTTCGATAACGACGGCGATGCCATCGCGTGCGCGCGGGCTTGGGCGCTCGACTGGTGCGACGAGCACGAAGCGGCAGGGCGAGGCTGACGGCAAGCCTCGCGCGTCATCATGCTAGGATCGCGTCCTGCCAACGGGAGAAGTCATGCGTTATATGCACAATGAACATGTCATCGACGTGTTCGTCGAACAACGCGGCACCCGCTGGGACTGGTCCGTGCAGGCGGGCAGCTTGCCGCTCAAGACGAATGCGGGCGAGATGGCGCCGACCAGCAATGTCGCTGAAAACGAAGCGCTTCATTGGGCGAAGCGTGAGTTGAACCGACGCTTTCCGGTCGAGCCGGAATGACAGGGTAGTGGGTCTAGCTTGTTCACGCGTGCTGCCTGGCGCTGCGATTTAATACACGGGTAATACGGGCTTAAAGTTCCTTGCATCGGCGCCGTTAGTGTTGGCATGGATACCAAAGAACCCTCCCCCGAAGCCTCTCGCGCTCTCATCCGAGCTGCGGGTGAAACGCTCGAACTGATCTGCCGCCTGCGTGGGGTCGATATCGAAGAGCTCTCCGACGACGAGCTTGGCGAGTTCTTTTCCAACGCACTGGGCGATGACATCATCGGTCCGTGGTGATTGGGGCGGACCGCTGCGAATCTGCCATGGATGGTGCGGCGTGGTTCTTCAGTCTTTCAGTCTTTCGGCGAGGCATTAAAGCCCGGTCGACCCGTGCCCTTATTGCGCTCGTGAATCCAGATAAACACGCCTATACCGATACCCGTAGCGCACTCAATGCCGCCGACGAAGCGTTGGAACTGCTTTGCCGCCTGAGGCAGATTCCGGTCGGCAGTTTGTCCGATGCGCAATTGGGTGAATTCTTTTTCAACGCACTTGAAGATGAGCTTGGCGGCGGCGCCTATTTCGGTGGGCGAATCCAAGGATCGTTTCTGGCATCGATGTGACCGGCGCTCGCAATGGGCGTCAGGTGTTTTATGTAAGACACCAGGGCGAAAATTGCTTACGACGTATTACCTTGGCATCTCAGGATCCGGATTGACTCGGCCAGTCGAAAATATCGTGCGTTTGGGTCTAAAGTTTTTGCAATAGTGGCCGTTAGCGGATGCATGGACACGACCAACCCCACCGCCACCGCGTTTCGGAATCTCGTCATTGCTGCTGACGAGACGCTCCACGTGCTTTGCCGCCTGCGCGGTATTACGCTCGACGATTTGTCGGAGGACGCGCTGGAAGCGTTTTTCTTCCAGGCACTCGACGACGAATTCTGGGTCGGTGCGCGGTAAGTAGCGTTAAAGCGCGGTCAGTAGCGGAGCGCGCTGATATCCGCCGGCATCGAACGGCGGCTTGTTCCTTTCTTCCTTCTTGTCTACGCGAGCAGGTCTGGCCGCGCTGTAAACCGCGGATCGGCTAGCCACGCAACAAACTCGTCGCGCCATTGCTCGAAAGCGTTCTCGTCCAGGTCGAACACTTCATCGACATGGCCGGCATCGCGCAAGTAGGCGCCCACTACCTGACGCCCGTCCCAATAAGCCACTGCGAAATCGGTCAGGTCCGCGGTCATGCCGCGCGGCTGGTCGCGAAGCAGCATGTTGAGTTGAGCCTTGAAAACGGTGAAGGTCGTGGCCATGGTGGGGTCCCGAAGAAAAATCGACACGCGGCGAGGCGAAACAGGGCTCGCTAAGAGTAGCGCTTTCCGGGGCCTTCGTGCATTGGGAAGCGTGGTCTACGTCGCTTACGCGCGGGTTCGCGGCGTTGTCGGGACAGATGCAGGAAATGCCGCAAGACCGCGAGACGATAACGGCAGAGAAAAGCCCCGCCGGCATCCACAGCCGGCTCGAGTGGGTTGACACCCGGCGATATTTAAGTCGCTTACATTCTTGTTGATACCCATAATAATTATGGGTATTGTTTCCAGCCCACGCCCTTCCGACTGAACGATCAAAGCTTGAGGCGCTTGATAAGCGACGCAGCTAAAGACACGTCTAGCGTGTTTTTCACGCCGCATTCGAAGAAGCGGATGAAGAAGCGGAAAATTTCGCTGACGCAAGTGTATGACTGCCTGCGCAATGGCCTGGTAACCGAGCCCTCGCACACGAACATTCATGGGCACTCGCAATGCACGCTTACGAGGAGAAATGCTGGCGATGAGGTTCGGGTGGCTGTCGCGCTAGAGCGCGCTGAGAATGGCGATTGGGTTGTTGTGTTGACTATTTTTTGAGGTAGACGATGTACCACTACACAGAGATCGGGCTTCAGAACGTGTGGCTGGAAAACGGCTACAACGAGCGGAAGACCCCATACGGAAAGGCCATTTCAATTGAAGACGCTGATGGGCTGCACAAAGCCATCGGGCGGGCGGTAGCTTGCAAGAGCCACCTGACGGGCGCTGAATTCAGATTCTTGCGCAAGGAGATGGATTTGTCCCAGCACGGCGTTGCGGATCTCCTTGGCACGTCAGAGCAGACTGTTGCGTTGTGGGAGCGGCGCGGCAAGATTCCGAAGACCGCAGACCGTATGATTCGGGCGATCTATTTAGAATCAGTTGATGGCAATGTAAAGCTCAAAGAACTCATTGGTCGCATCGCTGATCTGGACCGCAAGGAAGACCAGAGAATGGTTTTCCATGACACGGATGCGGGATGGTTTCCGCGAGCGGCATAGCTAGGGCGGCCAGCGATGGGGGCTCGACGCATGCGAGGTTTTTGGAAATCGTTGGGTAGTACTGGGAACTAAGATGGTCCCCCGGCAGAATTCACGGACTTAACGTTGATAAGGCTTTCAGTGATGTCTTGGGAATTTATACCCCTAAAGATACCCCTCAATAATTATGGTCGTGGGATTACCGGTGAGATCCAAGCCGACATAGCCAGAACCTGAAGCCTGGTTGCTTCGGCGAAGCTCCCAGACGTCCGACCGTTAATCGTCGGTTGGTCCTAACCGCGAATGCACGAGGCCCGTCAGAGGCAACTGAACATGACCGCCCACTATATCCTCACGGTTTTGCGCGATCTGCTTCCAGTCATTGGGCGTATCGAGGTGAGATAGAAGTCGTCGTCCAAAATCTGCAGCGTTGTTAGCTTGATCGCAGGTCATCGCGCGGAAGCTTAGTGTGCCCGCGTAAAGCTGCAGAACTTTATAGGCTGCGCTGTAGGGTACGTGACGGTCAATGACAAGCTCCGTCGCAGACCTAAGAGCATCTGCGCGATCCGTCAGCGTGCTTCGGGCGCTCCCAGTACGCGCTTGGGCAGGATTGACGGCGATTCCGGTATTCCAATATCGCCAAAGCGCGTCGTCGCATTCGGCTTGGTACTGGGCTACTCGATCGCGCAACTCCGGACGAATTTTCCCGATATTGAGTGAGTGAAGCCAGCCCGGGAGCTTTCTTACAGCGAGGCAGGACATCAGCCGGCTCTTGCCATCTTCCGCAACCATGGTGATTTCCACCATAGTTGATGCGAAGCGCTGTTTGACTTTCACGTGTTGGCTCTTCCAGTTAAGCCCCATGCCATCGACAATTGGTTTCATTGGCGTGTAGGGTTCACCGTTGTATTCAACGACGTAAAGCTCAGCACCGTGAAACGGCACTTTAATTTGGCGCGTCGGCGCCTTGGTGGTAGTATCCACGCGTTCGTCCTAGTAGATTGAACATTAAGCCTCTGCCGGATCCGCCAAGATTACCGGTAGGGGCTTTCCCGCTTTAAGCGCGGTAACTTCTCAAAGTTGTTGTCTGTTCGCGATTACCCTCCGTAGCCTATGCGGCATCCTCGTCCTCATCCGGCGCATTCTTCCGCCACTCAATGTCATCGGTAAGGTCCATCGGGATAGCGATGGGATCTTCCTCTTCGTGGACGCTGTTCCAGTGATCCGCGTCCAACGAAAGCTGAACGCCATCGCCGACCATCTGCTCACGCCGATTGATTAACGACTTTTGCATTTGATGTCGTGGAGCTTCGTCAATATCGATCCACAGCGTGAGCTGTACACCTCCCTGGCTAACCGGCAGCGCATGGTTGGCGCGGTATGGCTTTCCAGTCTTAGGGTCTCGGCGAAACTCTTGTCGTGCAGCCTGTGTGAACTCCGTTGCCAACATGTCGAACGGATCTTTGGGCTTGGGCAGGGGCCATCCGCGCTGGTGGGCGAACTTGGCAACCTTCTTCATATCGACTTCGTGTTCGCCAGTTGTTTCTTTGTACAGGCGAATCAAGT